>CAWBJO010000006.1:0-746306 GCA_963789175.1 uncultured Alphaproteobacteria bacterium | reverse complement strand
GCGACGATCCCACTACGCGCCATCCCGGCTACCCGACACTTCCCATCGTGGCTGCACAAGAAGGAAACCCGCATGAGCAAGGATACAAACGGCCCCACCGAGGAGGGGTCCACATCGCCCACCCGCAAACCTTCGGCTCGAAAGCATAGACATTCATCGGATGCCTATCCTGTCGACGCTCATATAGGCACACCTCCCATGCCGGTTTCGCACGATGCCGATGAGAACAAAGATCGGCGACGATAATGCTTCGCCCTTGTCTCGTGCGTTTGTAGGAGGGTCGGTGGAGACGAATTCGACATAAACCGCGTGACTGGTGCTCAAGTTCTACTATCGGAATGCCGATCCAAGGTGAGTAGACATACTTGTCAACATTCTTGCTGGGGGAACAAGCTTGGATAGCTCCGGAACGAGTTCAATTCGTTCCGAGCCAAGTTGCTCAATCGTCATCGAGCTCCAGCGTTCGAAGTAAGAATGCCACATCCCAACGCCATGACCTGCTTCACGAGCAGGAATAAAGCGAGTGAACAGTGTCCGGTCGGGTTTTTTGGAACTAATCTCGACGATGTTAGGAAGCACCTTCGATAGCCAGGGCAAGTGCCAATCGGTGGTCTCAGCAAAGAGGAGCTGCATGTCAACACACACATGAAGGCGGTTCGGCCCAAGTGGTCCGTGAGGAAGGTCATCTTTTGACATTTCTGTTGATGCAGCCAAAAACGAATTTTAATGCTTCGCCAGTTGGCTCTCTTCCTCGCGTTGCAGATACTGTTGGGTTAAAGCCGGCATATTATTTTCAAGACTTTGAGCTCGCGGGTTGCGAACGGGTTTGAGATGCGACGGACTGTGACCGCTGCTCTCACTTTGCCTTTCTCCGTGAACCCGGCTCTGCCATCTTTCGATGTTTTTCAGCCAGCATCCCGGCCGGTGTGACATTGGCTATCGCCGACTGGACCTTGTTTTTCCATCCTGAAACGACATCACCTTCCCCTTTCATCATGGCGTCGAATCCGGTCTTTGCGACATCAGCCGGATCATCCTTTTCGGATTGCCCGACTTTGGTATCGAGCATGTCGGCTCTTTCGAAAAATTCTGTCTCGGTGGCTCCCGGCATGAGGCAGGTTACGGTGACACCCGTGTCCTTGAGCTCGGCACGGAGGGCAAACGAGAAGGAGTTGATGAACGACTTGGTCCCGTTGTAAACGGCTTGAAAAGTCCCCGGCATGAACCCGGCGATCGAGCCGGTAAAGAGAATGCGTCCTTTGCGTCGCTTGCGCATTTGGGGGACGAGTTGGTGGACCAAGTAGATCGTCCCCGTGATGTTGGTGTCGATCACGTGCCTGATACCGTCGAAGTCCTGATCGAGAAAAGCCTTACCTAGTCCGCGGCCGGCATTTGCTAGGAGGATATCCACTGATCGATTTCCAATC
Source organism: uncultured Alphaproteobacteria bacterium (assembly GCA_963789175.1). Classification (GTDB taxonomy): domain Bacteria; phylum Pseudomonadota; class Alphaproteobacteria; order Rhizobiales; family Aestuariivirgaceae; genus CAWBJO01. The sequence continues at coordinate 744,879 of CAWBJO010000006.1, read as the reverse complement.
GCTTTGACGAGTTCATCGACGCCTTCGGTAGTGGCCAGGTCTACTTCGAGAGAAGTGACAGTTGTTCCTGCCTTTCTGAAATCCTCTGCAGCCTGCTCGATCTCCGGCTCGTCGGCAACGACGACGAGATCGAATTTGTCCTTTGCACACAGAAGGGCAAGTTCATATCCAATCCCGGTTGAAGCTCCGGTTACTACCGCAAGGGGTCGCTGGGAGGCCATGGCCGATACCTTTTCTAGGGTTTGAGGACAACCTTGATGCACCCGTCTTTTCTGTCACGGAATGTCTTGTAGAGATCTGGTCCTTCTTGCAGAGATGCTCGGTGGGTGATCACGAATGAGGGGTCGATTTCTCCCTCTTCGATTCGTTTCAGGAGCATCGGCAGATACCGTTGCACAGGCGTTTGAGCCATACGGAAGGTAAGTCCGCGATTGATTGCCGATCCAAACGGAATTTTGTCGAGGAATCCGCCATACACGCCGACGATCGAAACGGTGCCGAAATTGCGACAGCAGTGAACTGCCTGGCGCAGTACATGTGGGCGATCGGTGCCGAGATATGTGGCCACCTTCACGCGATCGACCACTGAGTCCCAGCTACCAGTTGTGTCGGGTTCGGTCCCGACGGCGTCAATGCAGGCATCAGCGCCGCGGCCGTGGGTGAAGTCTTGGATCGTTTCGTAGACGTCGACGTCATGAAAGTTGACCACCTCGGCCCCGCTTGACTTTGCGAGGGCAAGGCGCTCAGGAACAGTATCGATGGCAATGACGCGTTCTGCTCCGAGCAAAAAGGCGCTTTTGATCGCGAATTGACCGACCGGCCCGCATCCCCAGATGGCGATCGTCTCGCCGCCTTGGATGTTGCAAAAGTCGGCCGCCATGTATCCCGTCGGGAAAATATCCGAGAGGAAAAGGACCTGTTCATCTGAAAGCCCTGGTGGAACCTTGTGGGGACCGACATCCGCGAAAGGGACGCGCAGAAACTCCGCCTGACCCCCTGCATATCCTCCCAGGAGATGCGAGTATCCAAACAGACCGGCTGGCGAATGCCCCCACAATTTCTCGGCCTTCTCTCGGTCAGGGTTGGAGCGCTCGCAACCGGAGAACTCGCCCCGCTTGCAGAAAAAGCACTGCCCGCAGGCGATGGTAAAAGGAATGACTACCCGGTCGCCGACCTTGAGCGAGGCGATGTCTTTGCCGACTTCCACCACCTCTCCCATCGTCTCATGACCCACAACGTCGCCACTGTGCATTTCGGGGATGACGCCGTTATAGATATGAAGATCCGACCCGCAGATAGCGCAAGCGGTGACCTTGATGATGATGTCCTGAGGATGCTGGATTTCGGGATCCGGCACGCTTTCATAACGGATATCGCTCTTACCATGCCATGTGAGTGCTTTCATTGAAGTTCCCTTCCCAATCTCCCAAAATGCAACGAGGCCAAGTCGTCCTTGTTCCCATTGCTTGTGTGGGCACCCGACCTTGGCGCCCCTAAGTGCAGCGGTGTCGCTTAGAAACGACGGTCTCGAACGGCTGGGGAAGTAGAGTTGAAGGGTCGGGTGCTCCTTGCCTCAGAACACGTGCACCTTGGCCGCGCGGATTATTATCCGTTCCTGGTCCAGCCGGCTTTCCAAACGTACCAGCGCCGGACTGAAGCTCGGGCGAAAAGTAGCGAAGCAGGTGATCGCAATGGCCAAGGCTGACGGATCCGACGTGGCGTGGACGGGCTCGGTGCCGAGCGGTCCGTGCAAGTGGACCGGGACTAAACCCGGCAACGTAACCATGTCTGGTTGGAAGCCGAACCTATTGGCGAGTGCCAATGAGTTTCGGCCGCCGGCACCACCCGACTGTCAATCAGAAGCCGTCAAGGCCGAGGTGGGCGAGTGCGGAAGTTCGAGCGAACATTTGCCACCAACTACAAGGCGTTCTATTGGCAAAGCCCGACCGGCCTGATAACCGATTTCTTTGCCTATGCCAGCACGTGGATGTTCGAGGACCGGACAGATCAGAACCCGCCACGTGCTGCGCGCGCATATGCGCTGCTGGGGCCGGTTCTGTTCGATGCGTTAATTGCCAGCAATGATGGTAAGTTTGCCTACTGGTATCTGCGTCCACATCGGTTGGATCCTCAGATAACTCCGCTGTTCCCCGTACCCGCCTTTCCAAGCTATCCTTCAAAGCATTCCACCCTCTCGACGGCTTTCGTCTATTCCAACTGCGACAGGCCAGGCACTGAATACCTCCCGCCTGGGGAGGCGCTGGAAATGGCCATGGCGATTGCGCGGATGTCTAAGGAGGGGTGAAGTCACTTGGGACAGGCAACCCGGCCAGGCCAAAGTGGAGACGACGTGCACCGGCCGGGTGCCACCTCACATTTATTCATTCGATGCTCGGCAATCACCGAGGGACGCTCCTCGTGAGGGAATTTTCGGAGCCTATTAGGTTAATCCATGGCGGCCAAGAAAAGTTCCAACGGTAAGCCCCCTAAGCTTCTGGAATGTCTATCTGCTGATGGGCAATGTCAGCCGCTTAATATGCACGGTTGAGGACGCCGACAACCCCAGCGCAAGGCTGGCTGGGCTGGAGAAGAAGGTCCGGGCCGAGTTTGGAAGCGAGTGGTCGGTCTATTGTGTGCTTGCTTCGGAAGATCGGCGACAGAAGCCGAATTGAATGGGGCGGTCGATCTTGCCGACCGCCCACTTAAACGCGCCGCGCGACGAGAACCTCGTGCGCTAGGTGATTAAGTCTCGCATCCGATTTACGATGTCATTAAATCGATGACCCGCATGATGGCGACCGCACTACTTTTGTTCTGAGTGCCTTCTGTCGTAATGCCATTCGCGCAGGCCCAAACACCGCCCTTCTTAACTGTGAACTCCTTGCCATTCTGAACAACTGCAAGTTCGCCCTCTGTCATGTGGCAAAGCATATCGTTTTTCATCATGTTGTCTGCGGTCTTGGCCCCAGGCTGGATTACAATATCGCGGAGCTTGAGCATTTTATAAGCTGGTAAGATTGATCCCCCCTCGCCAAGGTCTACCTGTCTCACACCGGGTGCGAGTTCCTTGCCCTCATCGGGGCCGTAAGTCTGGGCCACTGAGGCCGTCGGCAGGACAAGTGTAGAGGCTGCCAAGCCGACACCTAACACCAATCTTCGATCCACGTTTTCCATTGGAGTCCTCCCGGATGGTACCACACACGCCATTTCGGAACCGGCTGGTGCTCGCTAGGAGAAGCCAATCGGCTTCCCAAATTGGCTGACAAAGCGTACGCCTGAATGGTGTTGTTCACAACCCATGTCCGAGTGTGCGGCGCCTTGCAAAAAAGTGTGCTACCGGACATGGCCGATCTCCCAAAGAGGGTGATATTTGGAGCTGTGCAAAGGGCATCGCTGCCCTAGGCTCCCCTATCAATCTCAACGCCTCTCGCCGCCTTGGCGGCTCAAGCATCGCGCCGAGCAGATCGGCAGGCGGGTGAACAGGCGCGGGCCGGCCCAGTTTCGTCGGGAGTACGCCGATTATGCCTTCCCTCCCAAGCCCCCAACCGGCTGGATGAGCTCGCACAGGCCTATGAGACGATGCTGGAGAAGTTGCCCTCAATGAGCGGCTCATACGGTTGGCAGGGTGCCTCGGGCTAAGGCAAACGCCCTCAGCCATGCGTTCGTGTTCACGGACCTCAGTGACGAATTCGGGCTGGGAGCCGGTCGGCATCGGATTGATCCATTGGCGACCGGAGGTCACAAATCCAATCTGCCGAAATGAGTTGAATTGCCACAGTGCTCCGATGCTGGAAGGAACCAGAGTAGCGAAATCGATCAGGTGGTGTAATTTGATTGCGCTTGCCTCGCGGCCGAGTTCAAAGGGGTACGCATTCAATTTCATTCTAGTGTACGAACGATACCTTAGTTCCATATTTCACTAAGCGACCAAGTTCCTGAGCATCCCAATTTGTCAAGCGGACACAACCATGGGAAACCGACTTGCCCACAAGCCCCGGCTCTGCCGTGCCATGTATTCCATACGTATCTCTGCTCAATTCGATCCAAATTGAGCCCACTGGACCGTTGGGGCCGGAGGGCAGGGTAAGTGGTTCCTCATTTCCTCCTTGCTGAAAATTCTTGGCAGGTCGGTATTCGTACTTTGGGTTTCTTGCAACTCCCTTCACCGTCATAGTTCCGCTTGGACTGGGATTATCGTCGCTTCCAATAGTTGCGGGGTAAACGACAACAAGATTGCCTGCACCGTCATATCCGCGAAGCACGCCTTGCCCCTTATCGATCTTGATACGTTCAATCTCCCTTAAGAGGCCGATGTCATCAACGTTTGGTACGAGAATTTTCTCGCCTGGACGGTCAAATTGAGCGTGCGGATTGAGGTCTTTGAGAAGCTCGATATCGACATGGAACTTCTCACTTAGCATCTCCTCGACGCTTGTATATGAAAGTCGATCCATGTCAGCCATGGCTGAATAGTCTTCGGGAACGCTTTCTACAAAGGGTCCCTTTGTATCCTTATCAGTCAGGATGTAGGGTACCAGGACTTCGGCCAGATCCCCGTCTAACACTTGCCAAACCTTAGAATCCAATCTTCCATCCACAGTCTGGCCCGAGTGCTTTTCGAACTCGCGGAGGGCGTAAATCGTATTGTTCCCCAGACGGCCGTCAATCAAACCAGGTGAGAAATTTGCCCGGTCGAGCAGAATTTGCAACTTAACGACTATCGGGTCGTGGTCTGTTGCACTGTTCTCACGGGGAGGAGACTCTTCAAGATATCGAGCACCATTGACTGAGGCAGGATCCAAGGCACGTGCGGGACGAATCTCCCCAAGGAAAAGAGCGGCAATCCCAAGGGCGATAATTACTTTGCGCATGTAGTGGCCGATCACAGTTCGTAAGAACGGGATTGCATTGAAGCAGGTTCTGAACCGCCCCTTGGTGGTTCTCTTAGTGACTCGCGGTGAGTCTGAAAATGGCAACAATTGTAACAAGCCATCAGTAGTACGGGTTCCTATTTTTCTCCATCGACATTGCGAATAAGCCTTCTAAATAAATTACCTGGTGGAGAGAGTTAACTAACTGAACGGGAACAAAAATGATCTGCTCTGCATTTGCTTCAGCGCGGCAGACAGGAGACATCATGGCAACCAACATCAACACACCGGACAACAGCGGCTCAGGCTTCGTTCTCGGGATACTTCTCGTTCTTGTCGTCGTCGGTTTCGGCGCTTGGGCGATGGGCTTCACGCCTTGGAGCCGTCAAACGAACATAGTCGTCGAAACGCCAACAGTAACTGATCCCGCTCCAGCGCCCAGTTCAGGAAACAGTAGCTCGACTGACTAGGAACCCATGCGCGTCAAACCAATCAGAAGGGTTGACTGGGTGGCCGGAGCCCTGGGAGTAAGCATTTCCTTGGGATTGCTTTTTCTCGGAGCGATGGGGACAGGAATTAGGCTCATCTAGAAGTGCGGCGAAGCGCCGACTGAAGAGACGCAGTAGTGCCCATAGCTGGAGGGCGGCCAACTTCTACGCAATTCTCCAAGCTTGCGTAGGAGTTGGCTTTTACTTAATGGGGGGAGTTCGCAACATTTACAAATGAAAGTATCATAAGAATAATAGGTGCGTAACTACTGCTCATTTCACAAATCGCCGAAAGACTGAAGTAGGGGCTCTAGTGTCGTACGCAAAATATTGAAGGCTATTAGGGCGTGGACTCATAAGCGCGAAGCCATAGCCTGATCGAGGCAAGCTGTACGAAGGCAAGGTAGTTGGAAGCCAGCTTGTCGTAGCGTGTTGCAACGCGACGGCATTGCTTGATCCTGTTGAAGAAGCACTCGATCCGGTTGCGGTCACGGTAGAGATAGGGACTGAAGTTGATCGGATTACTGCGATTGCGCTTTGGCGGGATATTGGCCCATGCGCCTCGCCGCATGGCGAGCCCTCTGATCCAATCGGCGTCATAGCCGCGGTCGGCAAGCAACATCGATCCGGACTTCAAGCGAGACAGGAGTTTTCCTGCAAGCCGATTGTCGTGTGTCTCGCCGCGGGTTAGCGCAAGGCGGACCGGCAAGCCATTAGCGTCTACAACCGCATGAATCTTGCTGGTCAATCCGCCTCGTGATCGCCCCATCAACTGCCGTTGGTTCCGTTTGATGCATGCTCCATGCTGATGCACGCGGACGATCGAAGTGTCGATCATCTGGACGGCCGCATCGTGGGTAGCGGCGAGCGCGTCGATGATCCGGCTCCAGACGCCCGCCCGGCGCCAACGGACGAAACGATTGTAGCAGGTGGTGTAGGGGCCAAAGGCACCCGGTAGATCGCGCCAAGGCGCGCCGGAGCGCAGAACCCAGAAGATGCCGTTGAGTACGCGACGGTCATTTACCCGAGGGACGCCCCGCGGCTTGTTGGGTAGCATTGGCTTGATGGCGGTCCATTCGTAGTCGGTGAGTTCGTAGCGCATGATTCGAGCTCCTGGCGGAGGGCATGAATCATGGTTCGGCGCTAAGGCTCAACCGGTCGCTACACTCCCAAAAGCGGACCTATTATGCTCAGGGTGAGTTTTGTCGTTCGTGACCCGAAGCGGTCTTCAATGGGTACGCCTCAAGACCGCGTTCAAAAGACCGATCCTTCCTTCTTCGAGATTGCGTAACATATTGCGGCTTATCGTGGCGAAGTCGCTGCCAAGAAGCAGATGCAGTCCGAGAGGTGAAGGAGAGCCAGTCTTCCCGACTTTCGCGCGCGCTTGCACCTCCTCAAGCGAAGTTTTCGTCGTGTCCATCCATGTCGTGGTCCGAAAACCTGCGCGCTCCAGCTTGTCGCGAGTCTCCTCGGCGGTAATCAAGAAGCTGATGTTCGGTTCACGTGCCCACGAGAGCGGATAGAACGGAGGGCCACCGCTTCCCGCAACAACATCCTGAATTGCCAATTGGCCGTCCGGCTTCAGCACACGGAACATTTCCGCATACAGCGCAGGGCGGTTAGCTACGTTCATCGAAACATTCTGGCACCAGACGATGTCGAATATTTGGTCCGCAAAGGGCATGTTGAGCGCATCCCCTTGACGATAGTCCACCAGCGCGCTCAACCCGGTGAGATGCGCCAGCATATCGGCGACACGGACGAACCCGGAGGTAAGATCGAGGCCACTGACGCGGCAACCGTACTGCTTTGCCAGAAACCGAGAGGGTCCACCAATACCGCAGCCCACATCGACAACTCGCTCGGACCCTCTCAGATGCAAGAGCTCAGCGAGCCTGATGGTCGCGCCACGCTGGCCCGTATGAAACTCGTCCACGGCCGCGAGATCATCCGGCGTCAAGCGCTCGACATCTTTGCCGGCCTGTTTGAGTGCGGCCAATATCGTTGCGCCAAGATCGGGACGGTCATAATTACGCTCGATAGCCTGATGCGCCTCAGCCATGACACGCTCCTATGGTGATGCAGAGCCAGCTTTCGACTTCGACAAAAATGTCGCATGAACGTGCTCAGCAAGCAATTCAAGATCAAGCACTTCTCGAAGGAAGAATCATGAACGCCAAGTCTCCTTGTGGCCCTTCGCGGAAGTCCGACAACGTCCGCTTTCGCGCCGCTGTTGGGGGACAAGCGGACATCGGATGCGCCGCTACCGAGCTTCCTGATTTATGAGTACACGGCCTAGTTCATAGGTCCTTTTTGACTATGGCGATTTCCGCCGGCAGCCACCCCTTTTTTATTCCCTCATTCCACAGCGTTTCGGCATAGCCTTCGGGCGACTGGCTTGAGCGAGTCTTTGTGCGGGCAATCTCACCCTTCAACTCAGCATGGACATAAGCACGACACACTGTTTCTTTCATGGGACCAAGTTTTTGGACCAAGTCTATCATGAAGTTTCTTTGGTGCGTTTGGTCTGGCATTGAGGGAAGCGACATAACTTTCGAAACTAAACTAGATATCGCCTCAAAAGTTCCGGGAGCCAGATGCATCGATCCTACAAAGCCGGATTTTCTGGCAAACACTCTGATCCCAGAGATAGAGGGTGTCGCCATCGACGATCCTCGAAGCGGCCCCCACGATGTCGGAGGCGTAACTGATCTGGAGGGGCCCTGCCAAAAGAAACAGCGCGACAAGCGCTAACCGGGCTGCGTTCCCCATTCTCGGGACGACCCATATGCCACACATGCTTGAGAACATCTGCGCGGCTTCCATCCCTTTAACGCCGGCCGAATGCGAGGAGCTGAAGGCCACGAGGTAACGCCCCCAGATACTAGCGACGAGGACCAGGTGCAGCCTTCGCCACTTCTATGAGCTCCCACGTTTTTGGGTTTACTCTGATCGAGAAGGCGCTCTTGTCTCTGGTAGCTGAAAATAGGTAACTATTGCCCGCGCACATCCTGGCCTCAACGTTTGAAAACGCGTAGCCTTCGATTAAGGCCTTTGCCTTTTTGCATTTGGGGCTACTAAGGTCTGCATTCCCTTTACTGGAATGTGACAGAGGGTCAATCCGGGCAACGCGCGTCGCGTTTCGTTCCTCTGGCCCGTTGAAGGTGGATTTCTGGGAAGCAACAGTAGAGGGCCCTATCTCCTTTGAGGCGAGCTTGCGATCTTGATCTTGAGGCGCTGATGGATTGAGTGGTCCGTTCAATTGATTTGAATTTAGTGATTGTCGGAGCAGCTCAAGTTCGCGCTTTTGCTTTAAAAGAATGTCCCGATCCTGTTTCAGTTGGCTTGAAACTTCGTCAAGGCGCCGAGCTTCTGCTTTTTGAACCTGCTGCTGCTGTTGCAGACGGGTAGCGACGCTTCGAAGCCGCTCTCTCTCTGTCGCCAGGGCGGCTGTTTCAGAAGTGGATGATCTTGGTCTTTGGCGCGGGAGGGGCGGCTTGACGAGCAACACCGTCGTTTTTTTTGAAGGGTGTGTTGAGGAGGCAGACTGGTTGTCGTTCACCGCATCTGTTGAAGTTCGCCGCGGTGCTTGCAAAAGATCGAACATAGAGTTCCCCTTGCTCGGCGCTCGCTCCGCTTTCGAGGTCCTGCCCGTCGCCTGGGGTTCAACAACGACTTCACGATGCCCCGGCTGTTCGAACAGGTCGAACATAGTACGGGGGGGATCAGTTTGGGCCAATGCGCTGAGAGAGTGACCAAACATCACCCCAAGGAGCGTCAATATCGCTGAGCCATTCCGCATCTGAGTGAGCTCGCTGAGTCCCAATACAAGCGCAGCTCCAGACCCAAGGTTCCCGTGCTTAACAGCCTAGCCCAAGCTGGGAACGGAACCGAGCGTTGCACACGACGTTAAGATACCACCATGCGCCCATATATTCTGGCAGTTGCGGTTTTATTGAGCCTTCTCGTAACCGAGAGCTTGGCAGGCAGCCTAAAGTGGACGGTCTATGAAGATGATCAATTTGGTTGCGTCCTCGACTATCCGGCGGGGCTATTCCATGCAGAGGTGCCCAATCCCGATGAGCCGCGACGCTTCTCCAGTCCGGATACTGATGTTTATTTCAGAATAAAGGGCGTGGAAAACGCCAGCGGTTGGTCGCCCCAGGCGATCAGGGAAAAGTATCTGTCCGCGGATATGCCGGGTGATGTCACCTACGACAGGACAAAGTCAGACTTTGTTGTTCTCTCGGGTTACAGGGGACAAAGTATTTTCTACACAAAGGTTGCGGTTTCAACGGATCGCCAGTCAGCCTGCATATTCGAGATTACATATCCGCGGGAGCAGAAAAAGGCGTTCGACAAAATTGTCACCCGGATGTCTCGCTCGCTTCGGTCATTGAACTAGTTTTTTGGGTAAAGACTAAGCTCAATCCCGAATCAGTTTGTGAGGGCGGCGGGCTGTGTGGGCACTACGATTCGCGGCGCACCCGTAAAAGCCAAGCCGCATTCCGTTTGAGACTTCCATAGGACTCTAGCAGGATGCACTTCGCCGTCTCTCACGACGAGCAGTTCCAACCTATTCGGCAGAATGGACGCATTGCTAAGTCGGGCAGACTCCCCAATATTGAGTTATTTTCGCGCTGAAATATGGGAGGTTTCAGAAATGCCTTTCCGTTTTGCGCTAGCGATTTCTGCGATTGCGCTCATGGGCGCGTGTGCCCCGCCTGCAATGGCCTATGATGAGGCGCAACTTCAGCAACTGCTCGCTACGAAAGAGTGTGCGGGTTGTGATTTGACCAATGCTAACCTTGTTAATGCGAATCTTTGGAGCGCAAATCTGAGCCACGCGAATCTGGCCAAGGCGAACCTGAGTGGCGCAAACCTGAAGCACGCGAATTTGCGCGGTGCAAAATTGGGCAACGCGGACCTGAGCGGCGCGGATCTGTACTCAGCGAATATCAGCGGGGACGAGGACTTGGCGGACCTCAGTGGGGCGAACTTGAGCGGCGTGAACCTGAACGGAGCGAGACTGAGTGGCGCCAACCTGCAAGGCGCTAACCTGAGCGGCACGAACCTAACTATCGCAGACTTATGGGAAGCAAATCTAAGGGGCGCTAACCTGAGCGGCGCTAACCTGACCAAATCGGCCCTGAGCAGAGCGATATGGACTGATGGCAGAACATGCGCCGAGGGTTCGGTCGGTGAATGCAAGTAACACTAGCGCTGAAGCGAAGAAGTGCTCGGGGGTCACTCTCTTAAACCGAGGCTGCGCAGCAAATCCTTCGCGGGCTCGGTCGCCCAAGTCATGGCCGACGTTCCTTTTTTATCCTTGGCGTGAAGGTCGGCACCTTTGGAAGCAAGGAACTTGACCATTTCGAGGTCCCCACTGTGCGCTGCATAAAACAGTGGTGTCTGACCGTTATGTGAGCCTTTGGCATTCACATCCGCTCCGGATGAAATTAGCAATTTAGCCAAATCAACATTGTCGGAGCGTGCTGCGAAATGTAGGGGCGTCTCGCCATAGACACCATCGGGAGTGTTCGGGCTTACTCCGTGATCAAGTAGCGCTTTTGCAACATCGAGGTTTCCACTGCGAGATGCGATAATGAGGGGAGTTCTGCCCTCGGCGTCCCGCGCTTCGGCTTGGGCTCCGCTCTGCAGCAACAATACAGCCATAGAGACGAGTTTGTACTGCACGGCTAGGTGAAGGGGGCGTGAGCGGCCCGGCTCGCCTTCTGCTTCCAAATTTGCTCCGGCCGCAATCAGAGCCTTCGCGACCTCAATAGAGTCAATCCCAACAGCAGCATGCAGAGGGGTTCCATTCAAGTCCAATTCGTTTGCATCGGCGCCGCCAGAAAGGAGCGATTGAACGCGCGGGGTATCACCGGCTTGAACGGCATTAAGGAGCTCACTCGCCGAGGCGAGCGAATTACCCACTAGAAATGCAAAGAGAGTCACGAGGAGGGTGCTGTGAAGGGAGGCCTTCCTGGAAGTATTCACTTTCATGCCTCGGGTCAGATCGTTCTAGGGCTGCCAAGTATCCTCTATAGCCGGCCGGGCAACAACTCCCACTCGCCCGGGAACCGTTGGGAGTGCTCTTCATTCGAGCTCACGAAGCTTCCTCGTCGACTTTCGCGCCGGGACTGTCCAGCGGCTCCCGGCCTTTTCTGCGAGTCGCGAGGCACACAATACTGCTCGGCATGTCCTGCATCGCTGGAACCCCACTGGAACCCCATGTGGAGGAGGTCTGCGTTGCCTTCGTCTAAGTGATTGATCTGCTTGGTGGGCGCACAAGGATTCGAACCTTGGACCCGCTGATTAAGAGTCAGCTGCTCTACCAACTGAGCTATGCGCCCTGCCATAAATGCAGGGCCGGGCATCGAGCCCGGCGGGCGTGTCTCTACCAAACGCCCCAGGGTGTGACAAGCAGTAATCTCCGCAATGCCTTTTCGCGGGCCCGAAAGGCAGGCAAACCCTCCCTGCCGTCGCCGGGCTAGAAGGTGGCGGAAGCGCCCCCATCGACGAGCAGGATCTGCCCGGTGACGTATTGCGAGTCGTCTGAGCACAGGAAGTAGGCGGGTCCGGCCATGTCTTCCGGCGTCGCGAAGCGGCGCAGCGGAATTCGTCCGTACTTCACGTAGATGTCGCGGAACCAGGCCGAGTCGTATTCGTGAGAGCCGTCCGCCTGGATCGACATCGCGGTGTCTACGAAGCCGGGGGCGAGGGCATTCACCAGGATGCCTTCCGGGGCGAGATCGCAGGCGAGCGCCCGCGTGAAGTTCACGATGGCTCCCTTCGACGTTGCGTAGGGGACGGTTCCCGGCCAGCCGCGCAGGCCCAGAATCGATGCGATGTTGAGGATCCGTCGTCCCTGGCCTCCCTGCCGCAGCAGCGGCAGCATGGCGAGCGTCACCCGCACAGCGCCGTTCTGGTTGATGTCGATGACCTCCTGGAAGCGCTTCATGGTCATCGCGGCGATCCCGCTCGAGTCCTTGATCGCGGCATTGTTGACGAGAATTTCGCAGCGGCCATGGAGCTCGTTGACCCGGGCGGCGAGCTTCGCAGTGGAGGCATCGTCCCGGATGTCCACCTCCAGGACCGTGGCCCGGCCTCCTTCGGCGACGATCCGGTCCGCGGCCGCCTTCGCGGTATCGAGCTTGACGTCGGCGAGAACGACCGACGCACCTTCCGCCGCGAGCCGGCTGGCGATGCCCAAACCGATGCCCTGGGCGCCGCCGGTCACCACGGCGACGCGATCCATGAGTCGCCTGTCGCGGTTGCTCGTCATGCCGGTCCTCCTCGATGACTTCAGCGCTGGTCGGGTGCAAATCCGCTTGGCCGCCTCACGCGACCTTGTAGCGCTCGACCACCTTCCAGTCGACCTCCACGCCGAGGCCCGGCTTGACCGGCAGGGGTATGGTGCCGTCGGGACGCAGTTCGAGTTCCTCCTGCGCCAATTCCCGGCGCAGCCGTTCGTGGCACAGCTGCGGCGGCAGGTACTCGATGAAGGCGCAGTGGTCGGTGACGAATGCGAGATGCGCCGTTCCGGAGATGGAGATGCCCGTCTTCCAGCAATGCGGAACGATCGTCCGCCCGCGCGCCTTGGCCATGTCGCAAACGATCTTGGCTTCGCCGATCCCGCCGACGCGACCCACGTCCGGCTGGGCGACCTGGACCTTGCCGACGTCCATCAGCTCTTCGAACTCGAAGCGCGTCGCAAGCCACTCGCCGCAGGCGATCGGCATCGGGGCGGAGGCTGCGAGCTTCGCCATCTCCAGGACGTTGTCGGACCAGATCGGCGTCTCGAGAAAATAGGGATTGAACTCCGCCCAGTCGCGGACGACGGACAGGCACGTCTCCGCGTCCTCCCACAGATACTGCACGTCGACCATGAGAGTGATGTCGGGACCGATGGTCCGGCGTACCGCGGCGAGCACCTCGGTGTGACGGTCGTAGCTTTCGCGCATGCCGCCATGGGCGTAGGGACCGTTCATGGTGATTTCGGTCTTCATCGCGCGGAAGCCGAGGCTCTTGGCGCGGTCCGCCGATTGGCAAAGGGCGTCCCGGTAGGCCTCGAAGGACTTGCCCGCCGGCTGCAGCGAGGCGTAGGGCACGATGTGCTGGCGCGTTGCGCCGCCGAGCAAGGCGTGCACGGGCTTGCCGAGGGCCTTGCCGCACAGGTCCCACAAGGCCATGTCGATGGCGCTCATGGCGTGCACGACCATCCCGCGCCGGCCGTTCATTGCGGTTCCGAGGTAGATGCGGCGCCACAGATCGCCGATCTCGAACGGATTGGCGCCGATCAGCTGGTCGCGGATCGACAGCCCCATGGTGTGCGTGCCCGGAGCTTCGATGCACGCTTTCGCCATCCACGGATTGGCATCGCACTCGCCCACGCCCGAGACGCCTCCGTCGGTGTGGATGACCACCACGAGGCTGTCCTGCGCGGACGAAGTAAAGCTTACGTCGTAGTCGGGTGCGAGCAGCACGTGGCAGTCGATGCCCGTGATTTTCAGCCTCGGCGGCGGTGTGTCGAGTACGGGCGAGATCGTTTGGATGGGCATGGTCGACGCGAGGATGAGACAGGACGACGGGAAGGCCGGACGCTCATGCCTTGTATGCGATCCGCAGCGCAAAGCAAGACGAAGCCGGTGCTACTTGGCACCGGCTTCGCAAGTTAAGGTTCTAGATGCCGCTAGGCCGTCGAGCGGCGGGACATGACGCCCCAGACGAAGAGCACGACGATCGCGCCCACGATCGCCCCGATCAGGCCCGCGCCTTCGCCCGGCGAGTACCATCCCAGCGCCTGGCCGAGGTAGCTGGCGACGAATGCGCCGACGATGCCGAGAATGGTCGTCAGGATGAAGCCTCGCGGCTCGTTCTCGCCCGGCATGATGAACTTTGCGATCACGCCGGCGACGAAACCGATGATGATCGTCCAGATGATGCCCATGATGTTCCCCTTGCTTTGCAGTCCATGAACGGGTGGACGCGAGGTAACTGCCGTAACTGGTGTAGTGTTCCCTCGGTTTCCCGTAACCTCACCTCTTAGGGAACCATTGTGGCGGTTCGCGGATTCTCATGTCAGTGATTCACCTTAAAAAGGAGAGTTGAAATGGCCCGCGGTATGCCGTCTATGGTTGCGCTTCTTGGGCTTCTCGCCCTGGCCGGCTATCAGAATCGAGACAAGCTCGCCGATGCGCTTGGCCGCCTCAACAAGAATGCCGGCGCCGGCGACGACCGAGACGGCGGCGGCCTTCTCGGATCCCTAGGCGGTCTTTTGGGCGGGACGAGTGCCGGTAGCGTCCTGAGCGGTGGCATTGGCGACCTGGTAGAGCGGTTCAAGCAGACCGGCCAGAGCGACGCCGCCGATTCCTGGGTCAGCCGGGGTCCCAACAAGCCGGTCTCGACGGGCCAGCTGGAGCAGGCGCTGGGTGCCGACGTAATCGACACGCTGGTTCAGAAGACGGGCCTTTCACGCGAAGATCTCCTTTCGCGTCTTTCCGATGCCCTTCCGCAGGCCGTCGACGCGTATACGCCGGACGGACGGGTGCCCACCCAGGACGAAGCAGCGCGCCTGATTTAGCGCTTAGCCCGCCTCGAACTTCGCCGGCGGCACGATCGGCGGCGGAGCCGGTTCGGGTTCCGCCGGCGGTTCCTTGATGGGAACGCCCGGTCGCGGCGGACCAGGCGGCACGGGTACGTCAGGGCCCGGCCCGGGAGGCACGGGCCGGTTCGGCGCGGCTGTCGACGACGGTGGAATGGCGAGGGACATTGTCGTTGCCTTTCAAGGAAGAGAACGCGACTGTGTGCTCCCCGTTCCTCGGAGCATCGGATGCTGAGACTTCGCCCCGAAAGGCCCGCCGACCATCAGGGCATAGGGGATGTTCACGACCAAGCCTTCGGAGGCCGTCAGGAATCTCTGCTGGTGGAAGCCTTGCGTGCGGAGGGGAGCGCGATCCTCGCGCTGGTGGCCGAAGATGACGATGGCATCCTCGGTCACGTGATGTTCTCGCGGATGGAGGCACCGTTCAGGGCCCTCGGTCTCGGTCCGGTCGGCGTCCGTCCGGCGCGCCAGCGTGCCGGCATCGGGACTGCCCTCATTCGGCGCGCAATCACGGACGCTGCGGGGGAAGGGTGGGACGCCATCTTCGTGGTGGGCGATCCTGCATACTACCGGCGCTTCGGATTCGATCCCCAAGCGGCAAGCGGATTCGAATCCCCCTACGCCGGGCCGTACCTCATGATGCTTCCGCTAGGTACGCCTGCATCCTCGGTCCGGACGGGAAAGATTGAATATGCACCCGCTTTCGCCAGCCTGTCGTGAGGCCATGCTGATGTAGGGTCAAAGCCCCAGCCGACTCCCGAGGCCCCGGACTGCGCCGGCCGCACCTGTGGCGATGTTGCCGGTGGTCTTCGCGAGCCCGCCGGCCGTCTTGGCGACGCCGCCGGAGACGTTGGAGGTGGTTTGGGCAAGGCCTGCTCCCGCATCTCGAATTGCGGCGGAGTTGGTCAGGTTCGAGGTGGTGCGGGTCACGGTGGACACGGTGCGAGGCACGGTTGCCGTCGTTCGACCGGTCGTTTCCTCGAGCCACGGTGCCAGCTGCTGCGGCGTGCCGAGAACCTTGTCGGTGACGGCCGGCAGGGCTTCGACGAGCGGGCCGGCGATCGGAAGGCTCGTTCCGCCATCGTTCTCTTCTTCTCGGGGGCTTTCCGAGGTGGCCGCCGGGCGAGAAATGGCGGAAATCCGCCGATCGTCTTTATTGGCAGACAGGATTCGCGTGGGTTGATCGTCGGCAAGGCTCGCCAAGGACGCCGGCGCGTAGGACGCCGAGGCCATGTTCATCGAACGGCCCAGGATCCACGCAGCCGAGCCGAATACCATGGCGAGCGCGGCGACCCCCAGAAGAAAGGCGATCCGGTAGAAGCGATCGCGCCCGATGTAGTCGTCGTTCATGCGAATCAAGCGTACTTCTGAAAGGTGCAAAGAATGCGGCGCGATGTTGGCGGCTCTCGACCTAGGTGTGATGATGCAATAATCTTTGCGCTGCCCACATTTCGTCGTTTCCCCCGGATCAGGACGGTATGGCATCGGTCGACATTGAGGACGTGCGTAAGGCTTACGGTGCGCAGGAGGTCATTCACGGCGTATCGATTGCCATCCCGGATGGCGAGTTCGTCATTCTCGTGGGTCCGTCGGGCTGCGGAAAGTCGACCCTTCTCCGCATGATCGCCGGCCTAGAGCCCATCACCTCCGGTACGATCCGCATCGGCGACCGCGTCGTGAACGACTTGCCGCCGAAGGATCGCGACATCGCGATGGTTTTCCAGAACTACGCGCTCTATCCGCACAAGACGGTCACCGAGAACATGGGCTTCTCCTTGCGGCTGCGTCACGCGCCAAAGGCCGAGATCGAGTCGCGCGTCAGGCGCGCCGCCGAAATCCTCGATCTCCTTCCCTATCTCGGCCGCTATCCGCGCGAACTGTCCGGCGGCCAGCGTCAGCGAGTGGCGATGGGAAGGGCCATCGTCCGCGACCCCAAGGTGTTCCTCTTCGACGAGCCTTTGTCCAATCTCGATGCCAAGCTGCGCGTGCAGATGCGCGCCGAGATAAAGGAGCTGCAGCAGCGCCTGGAGACGACGACAGTCTACGTCACTCACGATCAGGTGGAGGCCATGACGATGGCCGATCGCATCATCGTCCTCCACGACGGCGTGGTGGAGCAGGCGGGCTCGCCGCTCGAACTTTATGATCGACCCGCCAACATCTTCGTCGCCGGCTTCATCGGATCGCCGGCCATGAATCTCATCAAGGGAACGGTGCGCGTCAACGGTGCGCCGTCATTCCTGGCGGACGGCGGGATCGTCCTTCCTCTCAACGGGGCGCCGGCCGGCACCGACGGCCGGCCCGCGATTTACGGCATCCGGCCGGAACACCTGTCGCTCGGCGGCACGTCGATCGAGGCCGAGGTCTCGGTGATCGAGCCGACTGGGCCCGAGACCCAGGTCTTCGCCAGGCTCGGCCAGCAGAAGATCGTCGGCGTCTTTCGGGAACGCATTCAGGCCCGCCCCGGCGATCGGTTGCCGATCGCTCCAAACCCGGATGCCGTGCACCTCTTCGACGCCGCCGACGGCCGGCGGCTCAACTGAGCGGGGAACGACGCAAGCATGCTGAAATCCATCGATCCGGTCCTCAACGCCGACCTGCTCCATGCCCTCAGATCCATGGGGCATGGCGACGATCTGGTGATTTGCGACACCAACTTCCCCGCCGACTCGGTGGCGCGGCAGACGATCCTCGGCAAACTGTTGCGCATCGACAACGTCACCGCGCCGCGCGCCGCGCGAGGCATCCTGTCGCTCATGCCGCTCGACGTGTTTGTCGACAAGCCGGCGTCGCGGATGGAGGTGGTGGGTAAGCCCAACGAGATTCCGGCGGTCCAGCTCGAAGTCCAGAAGGAGATCGACGCGGCGGAGGGACGTTCCTGGCCCATGGGCTCGGTCGAGCGCTTTGCCTTCTACGAGCTCGCCAAGAAGGCCTACTGCGTCGTTCAGACGGGCGAGCGGCGTTTCTACGGCTGCTTCATCTTCAAGAAGGGCGTGCTTCCGCCCGATGCTGGCTGAGCTCGCCGTCTCTCCGCTCCAGGGACAATGCGATCATCGTCGTCTTCGCGGCAGCAGCCACGATCGGACCGCACGACGTCGATGCGGTCGGCGACCGATAGGCCATCAGCGCAGTTTCCCCACCGCCGCCATGAAGCGTTCGACGCGACCGCGATCGACGTTCTTCCAGGTATCCCCGTCCACCTTGAGGTGCGTGCCGATGATCACGCCGTCGGCTATGGACAGGATGTCTTTGACATTGTCGATGTTGACGCCCGTGTTCGCGAAAACCGGCACGCCCTTCACTGCATCGGCGACCTTGCGCAGGTCCGATCGGTCGACCGGTTGGCCAGTGAGCGGCCCCGACACCAGCACAGCGTCGGCGAGCGACGAGAAGACGGCGCTTTTGGCGCGCAGCTCGATCGGCCGCTGGTCGAGCGAGTGAGCGAACTCTGCGTTGATGTTGAACAGGAGCTTCATGTCCGGACGGCCGAGATGCGCGCGCAGCCGCACCGCCGAGGCGCAGTCCGGCTGCCAGAGGCCCATGTCGGAGGCGAAGAGACCGGTGAAGATTTCCCGTACGAAGGCGGCACCCGTGACCGCTCCGATCGCCACGGACGCTTCCGGATCCCATAGATAGTTCACGCCGAACGGCACTTTGAGGATCGGCTTGAGCGCCTGCACGATGGCCGTGAACCCGGCGATACCTTCCGTCGGTGCGCGCAGAACGTAAGGCCGGTCGTTCTCGTTGCCGAACATGACCGCATCGACTCCGCCGGCCTGCAGATTCTCGATGTCATTTGCGACTTCGTCGATGAGTTTCTGGATCCCGCCGCCGGCATCGTAGAGCGGCGCGCCGGGAAGGGCGCCGATATGGGCCATGGCAATGACGGCTTTCCTCTTTGCACCGAAGAATTCGAACGGCATCCGCCACCTTCTTGATTGATCTCCCGCTCCCCATCATCATGAGGCCGCGGGTTCAGGTCAATCCCGGGAACCGCAGGAAAGGACAGGCATGTCGTATGTAATCGGCGTCGATGGTGGAACGGAAAGCATCCGTGCGTTCGTCTTCGACCTGGATGGCAGGCCGAAAGGGTCACACGCCGCTCAGTACGACACGCGGTTTCCGGAACCCTCCTGGGCCGAACAGGATCCCGACGACTGGTGGCAGGCCATGGGGGTCGCGGTCCACGGCGCTGTCGCCGCGGCTCGCGTGTCGGCCTCCGAGATCCTGGCGTTGAGCGTCGACACGACCTGCTGTTCGGTCGTCGTGCTCGATGAACGCGGCGCGCCCTTGCGCCCCTGCATGATCTGGATGGACGTGCGCTCGGCGGACGAGGCAGCGGACGTCGCCTCGACCGGTGATCCCGCTCTCCGCGTCAACGGCGGCGGGGCCGGCCCGGTCTCCGCCGAGTGGATGATTCCCAAGGCATTGTGGGTCAGGAGGCATCAGCCGGACCTCTACGCCCGCGCCGCCATGATCGGCGAGTATCAGGACTACATCAACCTGCGCCTCACGGGGGAATGGGTCGGCTCGCTCGGCAATTCGACCATCCGCTGGCACTACCAGACCGAACATGGCGGCGTTCCGACGTCGCTCCTGAAGTCGCTGGACATGTCGGACCTCGCGGCGAAATGGCCGGGCAGGATGCTGGCGCCTGGTCAGGTCATCGCCCCGCTGACCGTGAACGCCGCCGAGCATCTCGGGCTGCGGCCGGGCATGCCGGTCGTCCAGGGCGGATCCGATGCGTTCATGGGCGTCATCGGCCTCGGGGTGACGGAGCCCGGCGAGATGGCGCTGATCACCGGCTCGTCTCACCTCCATATCGGCGTGTCGGGCAGGGCGGTTCACAAGCCGGGCGTCTGGGGCACCTATCGCGACAACATCTATCCGGGCAAGCGCATCATCGAGGGTGGCCAGACGTCGACGGGCTCCGTCGTCGCGTGGTTCAAGCGCCACTTCGCACCGAACACGAGCTTCCAGGAGCTGAATGAGCAGGCGGCCAAACTCCCGCCGGGATCCGAGGGGCTTCTCGTCCTCGACCATTTCCAGGGCAACCGCACGCCCTATACGGATGCGCATTCGCGCGGCGCCATCACCGGCCTCACGCTCAAGCACACGCCGGCTCACCTGTTCCGCGGCATCATTGAGTTCGATCTGTCTCGGCACCCGCCTGATCATCGACAACTTCGGTGATGCCTTCGACGTGAAGCGGATCGTGCTGGCCGGGGGTGCCACCAACTCGCCGCTCTGGCTGCAGATCCACGCCGACACGATCAAGGCTCCGATCGAGCTGACCGAGGTGCCCGATGCACCGGCCCTCGGTTGCGCAGTCCTCGCCGCTCATGGAGTTGGGAGGTTCGCCACGATCGAGGAGGGAACGAAAGCGATGGTCCACCGAAAGTCGGTCATCCATCCGGATGAGCGAACGAGTGCGATCTACGACAGTCGGATCTACCCGAAGTACCGTGAACTCTACGGCGCACTGATGTCCGTCCGAATTGGCGGCTAGGCGGGAGAGAATGATCGACAGCGATCTGAGAATACTGAAGGCCTTGGAGGATAAGGTCCTGTGGCTCTCCACATGGATGATCCACAACGCCAATCAGCTTCGCCCTGCTGCGGACGACCTGAAAGTCGGAGGCCACCAGGCCTCGTCGGCATCGGTCGCGACCATCATGACCGCGCTCTATTTCCGCGCCCTTCAGCCGCAGGACAGAGTCGCGGTGAAGCCGCATGCCAGCCCGGTGTTCCACGCGATCCAGTATCTGCTCGGCAATCAGACGCGCGACAAGCTCGAGAGCTTTCGCGGCTATAGGGGTGCCCAGTCCTACCCCTCGCGCACCAAGGACAGCGACGATGTCGATTTCTCGACCGGCTCCGTCGGGCTCGGTGCGGCGCAGACGCTGTTTTCGGCGCTGGTGCAGGACTACCTGCTGGCCAAGGGCTGGATGCAGTCCTGGCCGCCCGGGCGGATGGTGGCGCTGGTGGGCGATGCCGAAATGGACGAAGGAAATATTTTCGAGGCGCTGCTCGAAAGCTGGAAGCAGGACATCCGCAACGCCTGGTGGATCGTCGACTACAACCGCCAGAGCCTCGATGCTGTCATCCGCGAGGGGCTGTGGGAGCGGTTCGATGCCGTCTTCCGCAATTTCGGCTGGGATGTCGTCATTCTCAAGTACGGACGGCTCCTGCAACAGGCATTCGACGAATCCGGCGGCCCGACGCTTCGCGCATGGATCGACGAATGCCCGAACCCGCTCTATTCGGCTCTTTGTTTCCAGGGAGGGGATGCCTGGCGAAAGAGGCTGCTCGATGACCTCGGATCGGATCCGGACCTGCGACGGCTCATCGATCGCCGTTCGAACGACGAGCTCGCGGCTCTGATGACCAACCTCGGCGGCCATGATCTCGACACGCTGTGCGCCGCGTTCGAGAACGTCCGCGACGATCGCCGCACCTGTTTCATCGCCTATACGATCAAGGGGTACGGCCTGCCCCTGCAGGGCCACAAGGACAATCACGCCGGCCTCATGACGACGGCGCAGACGGAGACGTTGCGCGCGCATATGAACATTCGCCCCGGCCACGAATGGGATCCGCACGAAGGCCTCGCCGTTGACCGGCGGGAGATCGACGACTTCATCGCCTCCGTGCCGTTCCGCTGTCGCGGCACCCGGCGGCTGTCCGCCGCGAAGCTGCCTGTTCCCGCCACCCTGGCCTGGCCGTCCTCACCCTCCATGTCTACCCAGCAAGGGTTCGGATTGGTCCTCAACGAGCTGGCGCGCTCCGATCAACCCATGGCTGACCGCATCGTCACTGCCTCACCCGACGTGACCGTGTCGACAAACCTCGGATCGTGGGTGAACCGGCGCCGTCTCTTCGCCCGTGAGAGCGTCGCCGATACGTTCAAGCGCGAGAAGATTCCATCCACCTTCTCCTGGGAGTTCTCGCCGCGCGGTCAACACATCGAGCTCGGCATCGCCGAGATGAATCTCTTCATCCTGCTCTCGGCGCTCGGCCTTGCGCACTCGCTGCATGGCGAACGCCTATTGCCGATCGGAACGCTCTACGATCCGTTCATCCAGCGCGGCCTCGATGCGCTGAACTATGCTTGCTACCAGGATGCCCGCTTCATCCTGGTTGCAACGCCCTCGGGCATTACCCTGGCGCCGGAAGGCGGCGCGCACCAATCCGTCTCGACGCCGCTCATCGGAATGGCGCAAGACGGCCTCGCCGCCTTCGAACCTGCTTTCGTGGACGAGCTGGCGGTCATCCTCCGATTCGCGTTCGACTACATCCAGCGCGACGGCGAGGGGGATCCGGACGAAACGACGTGGCTCCGCGACCAGACCGGCGGTTCGGTCTACCTGCGCCTGACCACTCGGACCATCGACCAGCCGAAACGGCAGATGACGGACGAGCTCGCGGCCGGCATCGTCAACGGAGCTTACTGGCTGCGGCCGCCCGGCCCCAATTGCGAGCTGGTGGTCGCATATACGGGTGCCGTTGCACCCGAGGCGATCGAGGCTGTTGGTCTTTTGGGTGAGGATCGCCGCGACGTGGGGTTGCTGGCCATCACCTCTTCGGACCGCCTCAATGCCGGCTGGCACGCTGCCGAGCGCGCCAGGCAACGGGGAGCCGCCGGGGCTCGCAGCCACATCGAACGGCTCTTTGGGTCATTGTCCCGCGATTGCGGCTTCGTGACTGTCGTCGATGGCCATCCTGCGACGCTCGCCTGGCTCGGCGGCATCTATGGCCATCGCTTGAAGCCGCTCGGAGTCGAGCACTTCGGCCAGTCAGGCTCCATCCAGGATCTCTATCGCCACCACGGGATCGATGCGGCGAGCATCGTTCGCGCCGCGATGGCCGTCAGCCCTGGCCGAACCATGCGGCATCTGCGCGCCGTCTAGGGAGAGCGCCGGAAGGAAACGAAGGGCCGCCGGTCGTTCCGGCGGCCCCCGACTGCGCAATGCTTACGGAGTGGTCGTGGTCCCCGAGCCGGTGCCGGTTCCAGTGCCCGTTCCAGTGCCCGTATCCGTTCCGGTCCCCGTCGACGGCTGCGTCGTCGTATCACCCGTCGTGGCCGGCGGCTCGGTGGTCGTCGCCGCCGGAGGCGTCGTCGCGGCCTCTTGGGTGGCCAATCCGAACCAGTTCGTTGCCCAGCCGATAATCAGGAGAACGATTACGATGCCGACAATCCACATAACGGTGCTACGGGATTGTTCGTTTGTTGTAGCCATTGAATGCTCCTTCTGCTCGCAGTTATAAACGGTAACTGAGCCCTACATTTGGAAGTGATTCCGATCAATTGTGGCCAGAAGACGCGGGTTACCACCCATTTGAGGCCGTTTCCTGACACCAGGAGTAAGCCCTATGGGGCGACTTTGCCATCGCAGGTCGAATCTAAGCCCTTTGCAGGACAAAGTGTATGCTTTCCCGGACCTGTGGAAAAATCGCTCCTCCTACGGTCTTTGCAGCAGTTCATTTCCCCCTGTGGGTAGCCCGCCATGATGCTCAACCTCGAACCCGCCGTCTATGCCGCGCCTGCGATGTTCGAAGCCGAGCGCGACAGGATCTTCCGAACGAGCTGGCAGCTGGTCGGCCCCGTTTCGAGAGTGTCGGAGCCCGGCACCTACGTCGCGACCGAAGTCGCCGGCCTTAAGCTATTCGCCCTGCGCGGCCGCGACGGGATCCTGCGCGGATTTCGGAATGTCTGCAGACATCGCGGTGCACGCATCCTCGAGGAAGGGACGGGACGCTGCGGACCTCTGCGCTGCCCCTATCACAACTGGGCCTTCAACGACCGCGGCGAGCTGCTGAATGCTCCCTGGTTTGGCGACGAGCCCGGATTTCGCAAAGAAGACTGGCCGCTCATCCCCGTCTCGGTCCGCGAGTGGCGCGGCCTGCTCTTTGCATCAGTGGAGCCCGAGGCCGACCTCGAGGATCAGCTCGGGGAGCTCATCGCCGAGCTCGCGGAGGAACCCATCGAAACCTATCTCCCGGTGCGCGAGGAACGTCTCGTGTTCCAGGCGAACTGGAAGGTCTACACCGACAACTTCGTCGAGGGATACCACATTCCCGGTATCCACCCCGGCTTCTTTGCTGCGATCGACTTCGAGCAGTTCAAGACGACCGCCCACCAAGGATTCATTCGCATGACCGCGCCGCCGCGCGAGGGCCTGTTCTACCGTGGCAAGTGGCTGTGGATGTGGCCCAACTGGACCTTGTCGCTGTTCGCCGGCGGGATGAATACGTCGCGCATCAATCCGATCGATCATCACACGACCGAGCTGATCTACAACTTCTACTTCGCCGACGTGTCCGATGCGACGTCAGCCGCCCGCGACGACACTATCGCTCGCAACCTGGCGGTGGTCCGCGAGGACTTCGAGATCTGCATCGAGACCCACAAGAACTACGAGACGCGTTCCTACTCGCCGGGCCCGCTGTCTCCGCGCCATGAAGCGGGCGTGCATTATTTCCAGGAGCGCCTGCGCGCCAGCCTTTCCCTCTAGCTTCGCCGATCCTGCATGCCGCTGATGATGCCGAAGGCGATGGCGAGCCACAGCGCACCGACCAGGTATCCGGCGACGACATCGGACGGGTAATGCACGCCTAGATACACGCGCGATAATCCGATGGCTCCGACCGTTACGCTCCCGACCGTCCAGATGGCGATCTTGAGTCCCCGCTGTGCGACCATGCGCGAGGCGACGAAGGAAATGGTGAAATAGAACACCAGGGACATGAGTGCGTGGCCGCTCGGGAAACTGAAGCTCGCCGGCATCGTGTCGGGATAGAGTTCTGGCGGCCGCTCTCGCCCCAACAGCCTCTTGAGCCCGGTATTGAGCAGGAGCGCGCCGATCATCAGGGCGGCGAGCTGCAGCGCAGATCGGTTTCGGTGCGCGACGACGAGTGCGGCGATCATGACGACCGACGCGCTGGTGAGAAGCGCCGTCGATCCCAGAAACGAGACATTCCGCCAGAACGGGAATGTCCCGAGTCCGCTGCCGAGCGCAAGCTCGCGCAGCATGTTGTCGACGCCGGAGCTCGCCTCGAGCTCCACGAGAACCGTGAGCGCGACGAGCGTGGCCGCCACCGCCGTGATGAAGGCCTTGCGGCTAGCGTCAAACATCGCCGGGTTCTGCGTCGCCTGCCATCTGCGGCGTCAGGACGAGCAGGGCCTGCCGGTGGATAAGATAGTGCAAGGGAGGCTTCAGCGTTACGACTTCGCCGTCGGTTGCCACTCGCAGGCGCCGTTTCTTACTCCGGACGAGAAGGTGCGGCGAGGTCAGTGTCGTAAGTTCTTCCGCACGTTCTGCGGTGCCGCGCATCATCGCCAGGAGCAGCATGAACATCCGCCATCGCGTTGCGGCCGCCGGAAGCACGATCCACAGCGCGCCGCCATCGAGGCGCTTGCGGGTGCCGAGCGTGAGGAGGCCGGTCTCGTAGCTGTTGTTGCCGACGAACAGAAGCGGCGTCTTGCAGCGGATCGTCGATCTTCCCTCCGGTGTCATTTCGAGGCGGAGGCGGGGGAAACGCAGCAGTATTCCGATGCTCGCCCGCACGAAGGCGCGCCATTTGCCGTAGCCGGCGGTGCTTTGAAGGTTGTCCCGCAGGCGGACCACCGCCGGGTAGAGACCTAGGCTCGAATTGTTGACGAAGATCTTTCCATTGACCTCGCCGGCATCGACGGCCGTGACGGTTCCGGAGACGACGGTCGCCACGGCCGCATCGAGATCCAGTGGGATGCCGAGGTCGCGGGCGAAATGATTCAAGGTGCCGAGCGGCAGCACCCCGAGCCGCGTCTTCGTGCCGATGATCGCTGCGGCGACGGCGTTGACCGTCCCGTCGCCGCCACCGGCTACGAGGGTGTCGGACCCGTCCTCGAGCGCCTCGCGAATGGTCGTGCCGAGCGCCTCGGCCGTGTTCGGGACGAGGATGCGAGGCTCGACACCGTGGCTGCGAAATGCCTCTTGCAGCCGCTGGGTCAGGCTCTCGCTCGCCGAGCCGGCCTGGGCATTGAGAACGATTCCGATGCGCCTGCCTGCGCCGACGCTTCGCTCCGCCAGCGTCACGGCAACAGACGATGCTCTGACGCCGCTATCGCCAGGTCAGTTGGTCCAGCGGCAGTGACGCTTGCCGCTCTTGCCGATCCAGCACTCCTTGTGGCGGTGGATGCGGGGTCCCTTGACCGCGGCACCGATGACTCCGCCAATGATGGCGCCGGGAGGACCGGCCAGGATGGCTCCCGCTCCGGCGCCGATCGCCACGCCCGTGTACACACGCTCGCTCGCCGCCTGGGCGGTGAGGGGAACGACGCTCACCACGATCATTGCGGCTGCCGCCATGATCATTTTCCGCATGGCCTTCTCCTTGTTTGAGGATGTGCGAATCACCCGACTATAGCCAACCGTGGAGAGGATGCGAAGGTTCCTGTCCGCCTGCCGACGAGCGCCGAAACGAAAAGAGCGGCCCTGAGGCCGCTCTGTACCGTGCTCTCGCGGGGCGCTGCTAGTTGCGCCGACCCACGATGGCATGCGAGGCGAAACCGCCCGTGTGACACAGCGTGTCTGCCGTGCCGCCGATGAGGTTGTCGCCGGCATTGTGATGACCCGTCGCATGTGCGAGGACGCCGATTCCTGCCGCCGGCAGCGACACGACGGCCAGCAGCGCACTCATGGGAGCCATTGTCGCGGATGCGAGGCGGCCACCACCGTGGTCCTGATAGGCCGGCGTTTCACATGCGGCCATCGCTGGCGCAGTCATGAGACCAAGAGCGGTTAGGGCGGCAACATATTTCATCGAACTCTCCTTTATGTACGGACAATTGGACACCGGCCTCCAGAGTGCCGCGGGCACATTGGAGTATTTCGGGGCCTAAATCAAACGTCTGCGAGCCGAGAAGTTCCGAACAATCGTGTCGATCGACCGTGGTGGTAAACGAATGCGCGGTCATGCATCTCTTACGTTTGCTATTCCTGCATCGTCTTCGGCAGGTTTGGAAGCGCGTCGATCCAGGGCAGGGCGGATCTGCACCAGTACTGCGCCGAAGGTGCCAGGCTGCGCCGCTGGCGAATGGTCCCGACGCGGATTCCGATCGTTCGGTTTCCGGGCGTTGCCGATGTCGAGTAGATCTGCGAACCGCAGTGCGAGCAGAAAGCCTGAATACGCTTCGCGCCGCTCTCCGCCGTCTTGATATAGGTCTTCGGCTTGCCGCTGGTCAGCTTGAATGCGGATTCCGGAACCGGCACGACGACTCGAAACGCAGATCCCGAAAGCACCTGGCAGTCTTCGCAATGACAGATTTCGACGAGCGCAGGGTCGATCTCCGCCTCGTAGCTCAACTCTCCGCAATGGCAACCGCCGTCGATCGTGATCATGATTCCATTCCTCCTCTATCGCGTGCGGCAACACTATGGCTGTTCCATGGCCTGCCGCCGCAAACTCGTCATACTGAGAGCACGTTTTGAATGCTCCTCCGCCTCCGGCTGTTTTTCAAGGGAGAGGCCATGAAGTACATCCTGACGTTTGCACTGGGGCTGAGCGTTTTCTGCACGGCTGCCGATGCGATGAGTTCGCATTCATTGATTGCTGCATCGGCACGCAAGCACGGCGTACCCGTCAAGCTCGCGCTCGCGGTCGCCAAGACGGAAAGCGGTTTCAACTGCGGCGCCCGTGGCGCCGCCGGCGAGCTCGGTCCGCTTCAAATCAAGCCGGCGACGGCACGGCTGATCGGTTATCGCGGCAGCTTTGCGGCGCTGCGGACCTGCGGTGCCGGTCTCGAATGGGGAATGAAGCACCTTGCCCTTGCCATTCGCGGCGGCGGCGTTTGGAAGCACAACCAGGGACTTTGGGCCAAGCGCAAGAGCGCCGCGGCCCGCGCTTATGAGAGGCGGGTGCTCGGCCAGTCGGTTCAGACTCCGACTTCGGCTAGAAAGTCCACTTTCCTGAACGTTACGGGGTTGCGCGTGCGACTGCGCAACTAGATCGCCCGGCCATCATCGCCCCTTCGTCTTGGCGCCGAGAAATGCAGACACCTGCCTGGGGATGCGCTGTTTGGTGGCGAAATAGTCCTTCCATGGATCGCGTCGCCGCAGGGCGTCTCTCAGCATGAAGTCGGCGCCCGAGCGCGCCGACTGCATTTCGCGCCAGGTGACGGGCATCGCGACGCTCGCCTCCTGGCGCGCCCGGAGCGACCAGGGCACGATGGCGCTCGCCGTCATCTTGTTGCGCAGCCAGTCGATGTAGATCTTCCCGCGTCGCTTCGCCTTGCTCGCCACTGCGACATATCGTTTCGGGTCGGTTTCGGCGAGGCCGTGCGCCAGGCCCGATGCGAAATTTCCGATCGTTTCCCAGTCCTGCGTTCGGTCGAGCGGCACCACGACGTGAATGCCCTTGCCACCGCTGAGGAGCGGAAAGCACTTGAGCTCGATTCCCTCGAGCAGGCGGCGTAGCTCGAGGGCAGCGGTCCGAACGTCGGAAAATTTCACCGCCGGATCGGGATCGAGGTCGAACACGACACGGTCTGGCGATGCGAGCTTGGGCATCGTGGAGCCCCAGCCGTGCAGCTCGATGATTCCGAACTGCGCGCAGGTAATGAGACCATCTTCGTCGATGACGGAGACCCAGTCGGCGTGTTCCTTGTCGGGATCGGGGATCTGCAGGATTCCCTTCGACATCCCCTTCAGGAGATGGCGCTGGAAGAAAATCTCGCCGCCGAGACCTTCCGGGGCCCGAACGAAGCTGATCGGCCGCTTCAAGAGATAGGGCAGGATCCGGTCGGCGACGGCAACGTAGTAGGCGGCAACGTCGCCTTTCGTGATGCCGGCCTTGGCGAACACGACGCGCTCGGGATGCGTGACCCGCTCGAGCCGCGGATCGATTTTCGTGACGCTCGATCTTTTCCTCATGTTCGACTCGACTTTCACCGTTTCCTCAGGCCGATCCTCCCGCCAGCCGAGAAAGCGAGCGTGGCGCAGCTGGCGGTCCGCCGTCCAGCCATGATATTCGATCTCCGCCCTGAGGTGGGGCTCCACCCAAATTGACTTGCGGGGTGCCCGCTCGGCACCTGCAAGCCCCTCCGGCGGGCCCGTCCGACGGATGGCTTGCAGCTTGTTGAGCGCATCGGCAAGCTCGGCCTGGTCGAACCCTGTGCCGACGCCTCCCGAGAAGCGGAGCTGGCCGTCATCCTCGCGTGCTGCGAGGAGGGACGAGAACTGCCGCCGTTCCGACGGCACGTACCCGACGATGATGACGTCGTCGCGGCTGTCGGCCTTCGCCTTGATCCAGCTGGGCGAGCGACGCGACTCGTAGGTCGAGGACGCCCGCTTGGAGACGATGCCCTCCGCTCCGGCTTCCACGGCCTTGCCGAAGACAACCGATCCCTCGGCTTCAATGTAGGGAGCGATGATGACGCGACGCTCGTCTGCCCGGCGCAGGGCGGCGGCGAGAGCTTCCTTGCGCTCCTCGAGCGGCCGTCGGCGGATATCCCTGCCGTTGGCCACGATAAGATCGAAGGCCACGTAAGAGATGTCATCCCGCTTCGCCTTGAGGGCATCGACCAATGCGGTGAAGCTGCTGAGGCCACGCCGATCGAGAACCACCGCCTCGCCGTCGAAGAGCATCTTCTTCAGGCCGAGCGTCGCCAGGTGCTGAGCCACGCCGGGAAATCGATCCGTCCAGTCGAGTCCTTCCCGCGTGTAGAGAGCGACGGTCTTGCCGCTGACCGCCGCCTGCAGCCGATAGCCGTCGTACTTGGTTTCGTGAATCCAGCCGCTGCCCGAGGGCGGCTGGTCATGGAGCTCGCACAGCATCGGCGGCAGGAAGGCGGGGGCCGAACCTCGCTTGGATGCTTTCTTCGCCGCCGTATGGGGTTTCGATTTTCGCGGTCCGGACGCTGAGCGTTCGATCTGCGTCTTCGTGCGACCCGTCTTGACGCTGGTCGTGAAGCGATCGATCGAGCCGTTGTCCTTGGCGAATTCGTCTCGCTCCTTGATCAGCAGCCAATTCTCGCGCCGCCCCTCGCTCTTCATGCGGACCAGAACCCAGCGCCCTCGCATCCGCTTTCCATGCAGTACGAACTTGAGGCTCCCTTTCTGCAGGGATTTATGCGGATCGATGCCGGGCTGCGGCTCCCAGCGCCCCCGATCCCACACCTGCACGGTGCCGCCGCCGTAGTCGCCCTTGGGGATCGTTCCTTCGAACTTGGCATACGCGATCGGATGGTCCTCGGTCCGAACCGCGAGCCGCTTGTCGCTCGGGTTGAAGCTCGGCCCGCGGGTCACGGCCCAGCTGAGCAGCACGCCATCGAGCTCGAGGCGGAAATCGTAGTGTTCGCGCGTCGCCCAGTGATGCTGGACGACGAACAGATCGCCGGTCGACTTGCCGCCCGCCTTCGGCTCGGGTGTTCGGCTGAAGTCGCGCTTTGCCTCGTAGGTCGAAAGCGCGCCACGTCCTTGCGGCATTCTAACCGGCCTTTCGGCGACGGCCCGAGCTGCGCGGCTTGCCACTTCTTGCAGTTCGCGCCCGTGCCGGTTGCGCCGCCTTCTTGCCGAGCGATTTCTTCAGGGCATCCATGAAGTCGACGACCTTGCCGCGATCCTGCTCCTCTTCGGTATCGTCGACGGGAACCGTGCCGCCGCCCTTGATCTTGGCGCGGACCAAGTCGCGCAGGGCTTCGGAGTAGTGGTTCTTGTACTGAGTGGGGTCGAAGGGCTCGGCACGCCGTTCGATCAGGTCTTTCGCCATCGACACGAGATCGGAACGCGAGCGGCCCTTGCGGATTCCCTCGAACACCTTGTCGGCATCCTTGATCTCGTCGTCGTAGCGCAGCGTTTCGAGCATCAATCCGTTGCCGCTCGGCGACAGGGCGACGAGGTTCTCCTTGCCGCGCAAGGTCAGCTGGCCGACGCCGACCTTCTTTTCCTCCCGCAACGCGTCGCGAACCACGCAATAGGCCTCCTCCGCCTCCTCGCCGTCAGGGAGAACGTAGTACGGCTTCTCGAAATAGAGGGGGTCGATCTCGCAGGTATCGACGAATTGCGTGAGCTCGATCCGATGCTTGGTGGGAAGCTTGAGTTCGTCGAGCTCCTCGTCCTCGAGCAGAACGTAGTTCCCGGGCTCCACCTCGTAGCCATAGACGATGTCTTCATTGGCGACCGAGCCGACACCCGGCGCCGTCTTCTCATAGCGGATCCGCTGCTTGGATTCGCGGTCGACCAGATGGAAACCGATCGAACCTTCCTTGGAAACGGCGGTCATCAGCCGCACCGGGATGTTCACGAGTGCGAGCCGGAGCTGGCCTTTCCAGAATGATCGAATGCGCTGCGCCATGGCGGTCAGGATTTGCGTTCGGGAAGGCGGCGCCGGTCGGTCGAGGCGAATTCCTCGAGCTGCTTCTCCGACATCGACTCGTACATGTCGCGCGACGCACCTTTGAGCGCCGATTTGGGCGCCTCGCCGCGCTTGGCGGCCAGAGCGGCTCCCGCCGCCTTCTGCTGGGCTTTGGAAGTTGCAGGCATGGGATGGCCTCCCGATGAAGGGTTTTGCTTCTCCACCAACGCCGCCGGTGCGTCGAGGTTCCCTGGGCCGCATCGGCCGCTCTTGTCGGTCAGCGGGAGGTCGGAATAGACTTCCAGCCTGAAGGCGTTCGCGACATGCGTTCGTCAAATCCCACCGGAGCGTCATGGCGCGCGTCCCTTTCCGACTCGATCTGGCTGAGACGTTGCCGCTCGACGCGCGGTCTGCCTGTCTGGCCGGGCGGATCTGGCGGCCGGATGCGGGCGGGCCCTCCGTCGTGAAAATCGTTTGGCGAAACGAGGCAGCCTACGTCGTCGACATCACGCGTCAGTTTCCGACCATGCGCGATCTGTGCGAAGCCGCCGAGCCCGCCGCAACGATTGCCGAGGCCGAAGGGGAGCCGGTCGGGCCGCTTGCCGAGATTCTGGCCAACACGCCGCCCGGCGGGCGGGACGCGAAACGGCCCTGGCTCCTTGCGCCGATCGACCTGCAGGCAATCAAGGCGGCCGGCGTCACGTTTGCCGTTTCGCTTCTTGAGCGCGTCATCGAGGAGCGTGCCCGTGGCAACCCGGCGATGGCGACGGCCATTCGCAGCGAAATCGAATCCCTGGTCGGATCGGACCTGGCGGCGCTGAAGCCGGGCTCCGAGAAGGCGCAAGCCCTGAAATCGGCGCTCCTCGCCAAGGGAGCCTGGTCGCAATATCTCGAGGTCGGGATCGGCCCAGACGCGGAGATCTTCACCAAGGCCCAGCCGATGGCGGCCGTCGGCACCGGGATGGATGCCGGTCTTCACCCGGTATCGACCTGGAGCAATCCGGAGCCGGAAGTCGTGATCGTGGTCAGCTCGATGGGCGAGATCGTCGGGGCTTGCCTCGGCAACGACGTCAACCTCCGCGACGTGGAAGGCCGCTCGGCTCTACTTTTGGGCAAGGCGAAGGACAACAACGCCAGCTGCACGCTGGGCCCCTTCATCCGGTTCTTCGACGATGCCTTCGCCCTCGACGATGTTCGCCGCATGGACGTCGTTCTGTCGGTGGAGGGCGAGGACGGCTACCGCCTGGAGGGCGGAAGCTCGATTTCCCGGATCAGCCGGGACCCGACCGACCTGGTGGCGCAGATGATGGGTCCTTATCACCAGTATCCGGACGGGGTGGTGCTTTTCCTGGGAACGATGTTCGCTCCGGTCGCCGACCGCGATGTCGCGGGCCGGGGGTTTACCCATAAGTCGGGAGATATCGTTAAGGTCGGCGCCGAGCGCCTGGGAACGCTTGTCAATCGCATGCGCAGTTCCGATGCCTGTGAGCCGTGGGTTTTCGGCGCCGGCCAGCTCATGCGCAATCTTGCCGGACGACGGTTGATCTGACCGCCCCCTTTGTTGAATACTGACGGTGGGTGAGGGTGTATCCAATGCGTTCCATGTCGGTTGGGCGATTTGTGCTGGCGGGCGTCCTGTCCGTCGCAGCTTCGATGGCTATTCATTTGCCGGTCCATGCCGAAACGGTCGGCAAGGCCGTGTTGGTCCGGACCACGGTGGTCGGCGCCAATGGCAACATCGCGCCGCGCGATCCGGTCAGCCGCAACGAACGGATCAGGACGAACGCCACCGGGCTCGGCCAATTCCAGTTCGATGACGGCAGCAAGCTGGCGCTCGGACCGAACGCCTCGATCGTGATCGACGAATACGTCCTGGGCGACGGCAACCGGCTTCGCGCCATGGCCCTCAACACCGTCAAGGGCGCGTTCCGCTGGATCAGCGGCAAGAGCCCGTCATCGGCCTATCGGATAGAGACGCCGTTTGGAACCCTGGGCGTGCGCGGCACGGCGGTCGACGGCTATATCGGCAACGGCGTCGTCATGTTCGTCCTGCTGAAAGGCGGCGTGACGTTCTGCCAGGGTTCGAACTGCGTCGAGGTCGACCGGCCCTGCGACTTCATCGTCGCAAGCTCTGGAAACGTCAGCGCCCCGCAGCAGATCTCGACCCAATCCGTCCGCCAGTACGGCAAGGCATCGGTGCCCTTCCTGCTCAACAACAGCAGGCTGCTTCCCTCCATGCGTCTGGCAAAGCAGAACTGCGGCGTCGGCCTTCGCCTGTCGACGAGCAGCGGCACCGTCAACGATCCGGGTCCGCAGGGACCGCCGCGGAACGCGCCTGACCGCGACAGTGATCCTGGTCCGGGTCCAGACGGCCCCAACTACCCATGACAACTCCGAACCCTAGTTAACGTAGTCGGCCTGCCGCTCAAGGATGCGCTCGTAGAATGGCTCGAGATGCACCCAACCCTCCTTGCCGATCCGTTCGCGGCAACGGCCCAGTGCCCGCTTCGCTGCCGCCATCTCGCCGGAAGCGAGGCTGCGCAGCAGGCTTTCGTGCAGCCGGACCAGCTCCTTGAAGGCCTGGCCGTCGGCGACGGTCTCGTCGCCGACGAGGGCGTGCAGGCGCTGCCGGGCGGCCTTTCCTTTGAGTTCGATCATACCGGCATCGAGAAGGGCCATACTGCGCAGTGCCGAAGCCGTCGAGTCGGACACCAAGATGTCGAAGCTCACGTGCTTCGCGGCGCTCTCCACCCGCGAAGCCACGTTCACGACGTCGCCTACGGCCGAATAGTTGAAGCGCGTCTCGGCGCCCATGTTGCCGACGCAGGCAAGACCGCTATTGATCCCGACGCCGATGCGCACCTTGAAGCCTTCGCCCATGCGCCAACCGAGCCGCAGCCCATCCTGGTCGTTCAGGCTCCTGAGGGCGGCCCGCATCTCGAGCGCGGCCTTGGCGGCCTTCGCCTCGTGGTCGGGTGTCTCGAGGGGGGCGTTCCAGAAAGCCATCACGGAGTCGCCGATGAATTTGTCCACCGTGCCGTCATGGCTCATGATCGGCCGGCTCAACTCGTTGAGGAGCTTGTTCAGGAAGTCGACGAGCTCGGTGGGGTTCAGGCCCTCGCTGATGGTCGTGAACTCCCTGACGTCGACGAACATGAGGGTGACCTGGCGTTCCTCGCCGCCGAGCTTCAGCGCTCCCCGTGTCGCTTCGACCCGGCCGAGAAGCGACGGAGCGAGATACTGCGAGAAAGCCCGCCGGATCGCGCGGCGTTCGCGATCGGTCACCAGGAATCGGAAGGCCGTCATAGCGAAGAGGGCGACGAGGCCGCTCAGGACTGGGAAGCTGGGATCGACGAGTATGTGGCCGTACCTGAACGCCGCCCACGATCCGCCGGCGCTTGCGGCTGCGATCGCGATGCCCGCGAACAATCCCGACACGGGCCCGATGAAGGCGACGAGAGCCACGATGCCGAGGCCGAGGATGAGGACGCCGGCGGTCTCCAGCCCGTCGGCCCAGTCCGGCCGCGACAGGAAGGTGCCGGAGAGGATCTGGTCGATGGCCTGGGCATGGATGGATACGCCCGGCACGTGCTCGCCGAGCGCCGTCGCCCGCACGTCCAATAGCCCTTGCGACGATGTGCCGACGAGGACGATGTTTCCCTCGATCATGCGTCGCGTGGCGGGCGCCTCGGATTCCTCCAGGACCCGCTTGACCGAGATGTAGCGGCTCCTCGTCTCCGGCGCGTAGTGAAGCCAGAGGGCGCCCGACCCCGTCGTCGGAATGACGTTGTCTCCCACCCGGATGTTCGCGATCGAACCGGAGACTTCGGGCGCGTTGGCGACGAGATAGGTGGAGACGCCTTGCGCCACGCGCAACGCCTCGAGCGCCAGCCCCGGATAGAGCGACGTGCCGTCGGTGAACAGCAGAGGGATGCTTCGGATCACGCTGGTAGGCGCCGGGTCGAAGCTCAGGCTGCCGAGGCCGGCGGCCGCCTCCTGCAATTGCGGCAGAAGCGGCGTGACGCCGGTGAATCGGGGCGGCGCCAGCGTCGCGTCTTCTCCCGTCACCGCCATCCCGGCCTTCTGCAGAGGTTTGGCGTCGCTGCCGGCTGCGATCGCGTAGCCGAGGACGACCGGTTTCCGTGAGATCGCCCGGGCGAAGATGGCATCGCTGTCGGGCATCTTGGACAGGTCGGCCACGGTTCCCGCCTGCGCGAGCGCTGAACGGATGGATTCCTCGTTGAGGACGGCGGAAGGAGACAGGCGGTCCGGCTCGGCGAAGATGATGTCGAAGACGATGGCCCGGGCGTTCAGTTCATGGAGCCGGTCGACGAGCTCGGCAAGTCGGGTGCGGGGCCACGGCCACTGTCCGTATGCTTGCAGGGACGCTTCATCGATGTCGACGATGCGTACCGGCTGGTCGACTGCGAGGCGGGGCGAGATGCGCTGGAATTGATCGAATGCCAGCTCGCGCACGCTCCGGACGATGAACGGGTCCGCCCACCTCAGGAGGGTGAAAGCCGCGACGATGACGATGCCGATGATGATGGCCAGCGATCGTGAGCGCTTCAAAGGTCGAACTCCATGCCCTCCCGCGCCAGCAGGGTAGCGGGGCGCGACCTCGAAGCCTCCCTCTCGACGGAGGCGAGTTCGTCGTCGCTCCGGCCGGGAAAGTGATGGTAGAGCACGAGGTGTCCGACTCCTGCCGCATCGGCCAGTTTTATTCCCTCTTCCCAGGTCGAATGGCCGAAACCGCGATAGCGTTCGTACTCGCTGCCCTTGTACATCGCGTCGTAGATCATGAGGTCGGTGTCGCGCACGAACTCCATGAGATCGCCACTGAGTGTGCTTTCATGCTCGACGTCGCTGATGTAGCAGGCCGAGCTGTCGTTGAACGTCAGCCGGTAGCCGGTGGCCCCGCCCGGATGATTCAGGGATATCGTGTCGGCCGTCAAACCGGGCGCGAGCTCGAGACGCGTTCCATTGGAGAAGTCCTGGTAGGTGATAGCGGCGCGAAACGCGGTCGGCCCGACCGGAAAATAGGGGGAGGCGATGAGCCCCGAGATCATCGCGCTCGTCGCGCCTTTGCGGTTGAGATGGCCGGACCACATCGTGATCCGCGACTCTGGACGGTAGAGCGGGCCGAAGAACGGCAGACCCTCGATATGATCGAAGTGGCAGTGGCTGAAAAGCAGGTCGATGGTCTGGATGCCGCGCTTGATCAGGCTGTCGCCCAAAGCCCGGATGCCGGTGCCTGCATCGATGATCACGACCCGGCCGCCTGCGGTGATCTCCACGCAGGCCGTGTTGCCGCCATAGCCGATGGTGAGGGGGCCGGGGGAGGGGATGCTTCCGCGAACGCCCCAAAGCTTCACCCGCAGATTGCTCGAATCCTTGGCCACCCAAACCCCATGACGTGATTCCGACCTTGCCCTCTCGGGCCGCAAACTAACCTGAAACTGCAATGGACGGTCAAAAAATGTCGTGTCAATCTGTCGTGAGGCGGAATCAAGGCCTGCTGCATGCCATTTTCAGTCTGGGGAGCCTGAACGATGTCTGAATCCGGTGACGTGGCGGGCCGCGACTATTCACCGAGCCAGCTCCTGCCCAGTCTCGTAGCGGGCATGCTTTGCGGCATCGTCATCATCGTCGCGGCCGTTTCCGGCGCCGCCTTCGTGTTCGCAGGCCCGCTCGAGGAGCATCTGCCGCTCGGCATTGGCATTTCTC
Organism: uncultured Alphaproteobacteria bacterium; assembly: GCA_963789175.1. Taxonomy (GTDB): domain Bacteria; phylum Pseudomonadota; class Alphaproteobacteria; order Rhizobiales; family Aestuariivirgaceae; genus CAWBJO01. Next base: position 707,851 of record CAWBJO010000006.1, on the reverse strand, counting down.
TGTTCGCGACTGCCGTACTGGCCGTCGTCATCTCGGTGCGCAGCAGCGTTCCCGGGATGATCGGCGCCACTCAGAACGTGCCGCTCGCCACCTTGGCCCTCATCGCCAGCTGGATCTCGACGTCGATGATCGGCGTCGCGGAAAGCCAGGAGATCGCCGTTACCGTCATCGTCGCGATCGGCCTGTCGAGTTTGCTGGTCGGCGTGTCTTTCTTCGTCCTTGGTTATTTTCACCTCGGCCGCCTCATCCGCTACATCCCCTTTCCGGTGATCGCCGGCTTTCTCGCCGGAACCGGATGGCTCATCACCAAGGGATCGATCGGGGTGATCGCCGGCGATTCGAACGTGCTGTCGAACTTCGCGGCGTTCAGCCAGGGCCACGTCGTGATGAAGCTCGCCCTGGCGATCGGCTTCATAGCCCTCATTTCCTTCCTGTCGCAACGCACCCATTCCAGTCTCGCCCTGTCGATGACCGTGATCGCGGCGACCGTGCTGTTCCACGTCATTGTCTTCATGATGCAGACGCCGTTCGCGGTGCTGCGAGAGACGGGGTGGGTCATCGATCTCCTCGATCGCCCGAGCCTGTGGCCGCCGTTCTCCTTCGCCGACCTATCGCTCGTTCATTGGGACGTCATCGGCCAGCAATGGCTCAACATCCTGACCATGATCGTCCTGTCCACCCTTGCCGTACTGATGAATGCCAGCGGTCTTGAGCTTGCGCTTCATCGCGACATCGACCTCGACAAGGAATTGCGCGCCGCCGGTGCGGCCAATTTCCTGTCCGGCCTGGGCGGCGGTTCGCCGGGCTACCAGGACCTCGGCTTGACCTTGCTCAGCCAGAGGCTGGGCGGGGTCTATCGCATGGTCGGGCCGATCGTCGCCCTCTTGTGCGTTCTCTTCCTGACCGTCGGCGCGCCCTTCCTCACCTTCGTGCCGAAACCGCTGTTCGGCGCGCTCCTTTTGTGGATCGGCGCCAACCTAATCCTCGATTGGCTGATCCTCACCTACCAGAGAGTGACCATCGCCGAATACGCGATCGTCTGCACGATTCTTCTCATCATCGTTTTCGTGGGCCTGCTGCCGGGAATTCTGTTCGGCCTGATCGCTGGGCTGCTCCTCTTCGTCGTCGACTACAGCAAGATCGACATCGTCAAGAACGCGCTCACCGGAGCCGAATTCCACAGCAACGTCGACCGCGCCGAGGACAGGCGCAAGTTTCTGGAGAAGCACGGCGGCAGCATCCTGATCTACCGCCTCCAGGGCTTCGTATTCTTCGGGACGGCGGATCGCCTGCGCGAGCAGATCATGGCCAAGTTGACCTCGGTCCAGCCGGCGACCATCCGCTATCTCGTCATCGACTTTTGGCGGGTCAGCGGCCTCGACACCTCGGCGGTGGTGAGCTTTCAGAAGCTGGCGCAGTTTGCGCGCATCCACGGCTTCCGCATGGTCCTCACCGGTATGAACGAGGTGGCCCGCGACGCTTTCCTGCGCAGTGGCGTGCCGGGGGCGGAATCGGAAGGATTCCGGATATTCCCCGATCTCGACCGCGGCGTCGAATGGTGCGAGGAGGAGTTGCTGGCGACCCTCCACCCGGAAGGCAGCGAAGCGCCCGCTTATTCGGTGACCGATCAGCTGGCGATTGTCGTCGGCGACAAGAAGCTCGCCACCAAGCTGTCGCACTATCTCGAAAGGCGCGAATTCGAGCCCGACGCACTGATGATCGAGCAGGATACACCCTCCGACGTCATATATTTCATCGAGACGGGTGAGGCGACCGTCGATCTCAAGAATGCGGAAGGCAATCACATTCGGTTGAGGACACTCGGAGCAGGCGCGATCGTCGGAGAGATAGCCTTCTATCTCGGCGGGCTTCGCACCGCATCGGTCTTCGCGCGCACCAAGCTGATAGCCTGGCAATTCACCCACAAGGGACTGCAGAAAGTCCAGGCGGAGGAGCCGGACCTGGCCGTCAGCTTCCACAAGGGAATGGCCACGATTCTCGCCGGCCGGCTGTCCGGCACCAACCGCCTCGTTCAGTTCCTCATGAACTGAAGCCTTGAGTTTGCCGCTCGGCAGCGCAATGCTGCGCCTCTGCACGAGGAGGCGACATTGCCCATCCAGCCCATTCCGGGGATTGCAGACATTCAGGCGGCCGCCACGCGCATGCGCGGCTATGCGATCCGCACGCCGCTCGTCGAATCCCCGCTTCTCAATTCACTGACCGGTGGTCGGATACTGATCAAGCCCGAGTGCCTGCAGCGCACCGGTTCATTCAAGTTCCGCGGCGCCTGGAACAAGATTTCGCAGCTCGACCCCGAGGCGCATCGCGGCGGCGTCGTCGCCTATTCGTCCGGCAACCACGCCCAGGGGGTAGCCGCGGCGGCGCGCCTGGTTGGCATGCCGGCGCTGATCGTGATGCCCGCCGACACGCCGCAGATCAAGCAGGCGAACACCAAGCGTCTCGGCGCCGAGGTGGTGCTCTACGACCGGGCCCGGGAGTCGCGCGAGGAGATCGCCCGCCGCTACGTCGACGAGCGAAACGCCGTATTGGTGCCGCCGTTCGAGGATACCGACATCATCGCGGGCCAGGGAACCGCGGGGCTCGAGCTTGCCGAACAGGCTGAGGAGAGCGGCGTCGATCTCGATGCCGTTCTGGTATGTGCCAGCGGTGGCGGACTGACGGCCGGTGTCGCCCTGGCCCTGGAAGCGAAGCTCCCCTCCTGTTCGGTGTACTGCGTCGAGCCTGAGGGGTTCGACGACTATGCGCGCTCCCTGGAGGCGGGCAGCCGCCAGAAAAACGCTGCCTCGTCCGGCAATATCTGCGACGCGCTCCTCACGACGGAACCCGGCGAGACGACGTTCGAGATCAACCGCCGTCTTTTGAAGGCCGGCATCGTCGTCAGCGAGACCGAGGTCAAGCGGGCGATGCGCTTCGCGTTCGAAACCCTGAAGCTCGTCGTCGAGCCGGGAGGAAGCGTCGCTCTCGCCGCGGTGCTGGCGCAGAAAGTGCCGACCCGCGACCAGGCAGTCGGGGTCATCCTGTCGGGAGGTAACGTGGATAGGGGCCTGTTCGCCCGGATTCTGAGCGAGACCGACTAACCGGCCTGCCGGGCCGGAAGCCCGAGCTCATCCGCCAGGGGAATGGTCGGGGCCGCCTGCGCGGTTCTAACGACGATCCGGCGTTTGACGATATCTGCGACCTGGGGGTCTCCGCGCGTCGCGGAAAGCGCGGCCGGACGCGGGCTGAGGCTGGGCGTTCGGACCAGGAAGGAAGGAAGCGGTGTCGCCGCGTCGGGGCGTCGCACCTTGCCGCGCGTGGGTGGTGCGGCCGGAACGGATGCGAACAGTTCCTCGTCCCTCTGGAAATATTTCAGGTTTTCTGCCGAAAGCTTGGCGGGGGCCTTGCCGGCACTGGCGAAGATCTTGCCGAGAATGACCTTGCCGGTCACGGCCGGCGACGATGTCCGGTTGTCGACGGGTCGCGAGGCGGTCGCCCTGGCTCCCGCGATCGGCGTTGCACCGGTTGAGGGCGAGGCTGACCGGAGACTTCCAGTCCTGTTGATCGGGCGCACCGCCTGCAGGGCCTTGATCCGCTTTTCGAGGCTGCGGACCGCCAGCAGGACCGTCTGCGTATCGGCCCCGCGATTGCGACGCCGGAATTCCGAGAGGAACCAGCGACCGCATTCCGTCTCCATGACGGCTGCTTCGACTGCATCGTAGTCCCGGCCGGCGAACTCCGGCGGCCGCACTTGCTCATTCATGATGACTGACCAACCCGCCCCTAGATGACGGCAGCTACAGGCGCCGCACCCCGAACCTGATTATTGTGGAAAACGGTTAGTGATTGGTTTAGATGCGCCCCATGCGGGCGGGCGGTTTCGGCACACGGGTCTCCTTCTTTTTCGTGGCGCTGTTCCTGCTCTTCGGAATCCAACTGCCTTTCTTTCCGGTCTGGCTGAAATCCCGGGGTCTTGATGCCGCCGAGATCGGCCTGGTTTCGGCGCTCGCGCTTCTGGTCCGCATATTTTCCGTTCCGATCGTGACCGCTGCCGCAGACCGCCTCGGCCGCAGTGGACCATTCATCGCCGGATGCGTCGCGCTGACGTTCGCCAGTCTCATCGGGCTTTACTTCGCATTCGAATTGCGGGCCATCGTCGCACTCGCCATCCTCTTCGCCGTGGCATTCACGCCGCTTCTGCCGCTGATGGACGCCCTTGCGACCAGCGGCCACCGGCGGGGCGAAGCCGACTACGGCCGCATGCGGCTTTGGGGTTCGGCGAGCTTCATCCTGGCAAGTCTGGTCGGCGGTGCCGTCCTCGAGTCCTGGCCGCCCGATGCCATCATCGTGCTTCTGCTCGTGGCGACGGCGTTGACCGGGCTTGCCGCAGCTTTTCTTCCCACGACGTCGGTAGCGGCCCCCGATACGCTGCCGCGGCCCTCGCTGCTGCGCGACGGGACGACGTTGCTGCTCGCCCCCGCATTCTTCCTCTTCCTGCTCGCCAGCGGCTTGTCGATGAGCAGCCATGCCGTGCTCTACACGTTGGGATCGGTCCACTGGCAGCATCTCGGTTTCGACGATCGCGTGGTCGGAGCGCTGTGGGCGGTCGGCGTCTGCGCCGAGATCGTTCTCTTCGCCTTCGCCGGACGGTTCCTGCGCAATGTGGCGGGATCGACGCTGATACTTGCGGGCGGAGTGGGCGGCATTCTGCGATGGGTCGTCACTGCATTCGATCCGCCGCTCGCCATTCTCTTTCCGATGCAGATTCTGCACGCCGCGACCTTCGCGTTGACCCATCTCGGCGCCATGCTCTTTCTGCAGGCCACCGTTCCCGAGCGACTGTCGCGGCTCGGCCAGGGCCTCTATGCATCCCTGTCGTCGGGCATATTCATGAGCATCGCCATGTATGCCTCCGGCTATCTCTACGAAGCGTTCGAAGGCCGCGCCTATCTATTCATGGCCGGCATGTCGCTGGCCGCCGCGCTCGCCGCTTGGGCGATGCGCCGGTCCTCGCAGGTCCGGACTCCGGGCCTATGCTAGCTAGCCCCAAAGCTCCGCCGGCGGCGGTTGCATGACGCCGTCCGCATAGCGGATTCCGGCGGGTCGATCCTTTGCGAGCAGGAGCGGACCGTCGAGGTCGACGAACGCAGCACCTTGGGCCACCAGCGTCGCTGGTGCCATGGAGAGCGACGTGCCGACCATGCATCCGACCATGACGCCGAGCCCCATAGCTATCGCAGCGCTGCGCAGCGCGAGGGCTTCGGTGAGGCCGCCCGTCTTGTCGAGCTTGATGTTGATCATGTCGTACTTGCCGATGACCGCGTCCAGCGTGGCGACATCATGTGCCGATTCATCGGCACAGATCGGAACACTGTGCGGTATTTTGGAAAGTCCGGCGTCCTCGAGTGCGGGTAGAGGCTGCTCGACGACCTCGACTCCGTTCGCTGCGCAGGCGCCGAGAAGGCGGGCCAGCTCATCCGGCCGCCATCCCTCGTTGGCGTCGACGATCAGTCGTGCCTTCGGGACCGCCCGTCGAACGGCCGCGAGGCGGGCGGGATCGCCGCTCGCATCGCCGAGCTTCAGTTTGAGGATCGGCAGGCGGGCGGCTCGCCGCGCCGCTTCCGCCATGGCGTCGGGCGTATCGAGGCTGATTGTGAAGGCGGTGAGGAGGGGAGAAGGCGGCGGAAGGCCGGCGATTTGCCATGCCGATGTACCGCTTCGCTTCGCTTTCCAATCCCACAAAGCGCAATCGAGCGCGTTGCGTGCGGCCTTGAGCTTGAGCAGTCGGCCGACATCCGCATGATCGAACCCAGCCTCGATGTCGCGCCGCCGGTCTTCCAGCTCCTGCGCGACGGCGGCGACCGTCTCGCCGTAGCGTGGGTAGGGGACGCATTCACCGCGGCCGGTGGCGCCGTCACCATCGAGCGTCACGACGACGACCTCAGCCGCCGTCTTGCTGCCGCGCGCAATGGTGAACGACCCCGCGATCGGCCAGATCTCCCGCGCGACGTTGAGAGTGAAGGTCACGAGCCGAACTGCCGGGCAAGCTCGGCGACGAGCGGCTTGACGCCGGTGCGGATGGGATCGACGCATGGCAGCGCGTATTCGGCGGAGGTTGTCGCGAGCTCGCGAAGCGCATCGGCCTCGCTTTGATTTTCAGTGTTGACGGCGATGCCGATGCAACGAATGTTCGGGTTCGTAAGTCGCCCTTCGACGATGGTGCGCTCGATCACGTCGCCGATGCTGGGCAGCGAATGCTTCACCCCCCGCATGCTGCTGCGCGTCGGTTCGTGACATACGACGAACGCGTCGGGCTGGCTGCCGTGCAGGAGACCGAGCGTGACGCCCGCGAAGGAGGGGTGGAACAGCGATCCCTGGCCTTCGACGATGTCCCAGTGGTCGGGCTCGTTGTCGGGGCTGAGCCACTCGGCCGCTCCCGAGATGAAGTCGGCGACGATCGCGTCTATGGCCACGCCGCGCCCGGCGATCAGGATGCCGGTTTGCCCGGTGGCGCGAAACTCGGCTTTGAAACCCTGGCCGATCATCTCCCGCTCGATGGCGAGCGACGTATATTTCTTGCCGACCGAACAGTCGGTGCCGACCGAAAGAAGCCGCAGGCCGGTCCTCTTCATGCCGCTCCCGGTCGCGAACTGCATGTCGCTGAATCGCACGTCGAACAGCTTTCTGCCATGCCGCTCGGCGGCTTTGGCGATCACCGGCACAGACGACAGGCGCCGATGCAGCCCCGTGGCGACATCGAGTCCCGCTTCGATCGCCGCGACGATGGTGTCGATCCACTGCGGTGGCAGCACGCCGCCGGCATTGACGACGCCGACGATCATCGTGCGGGCGCCCTTCGAAACCGCATCGGCGATCGACAGCTCGGCGATCCGGCAGTCGGCGCGGCAACCTGGGAGGCGAAGCTGGCCGACGCACCATTCCGGTCGCCAGTCGACGATGCCGTGGGCCGTCTTCGCCGCGAGTTCGTCCTGTACGTCACCGAGGAAAAGCAGATATGGCTTGGCGATTTCCACGCGCGGACGCTCCGGTGTGGGCCGCTAGCGGCCCGCCAGGATCACCCCGCGAGCCTGCCACTCGCCTGCGCCAGCATCAAGTAGAGCCTGCCGCTTTCGGATGCCAGGCACGCATCGACGAGCTGCTCGCCCTGCGTCGTCTCGGAAACCGTATCGAGCAAGCGTTCGAATAGCCGCGCGAACGCGTCGATCCGGCCGCGGATCATCCGCTCGTTCGCGTAACGGTCCTTCAGCAGCTCTAGCATCTTCTTGCCGCGCCCCTGATAGAGCCGATGGGTGTAGACGTGTTGCTCGCCGCCGTCGAAGCGTCGCTCCAGGTCAGCCGGCAGCTTGCCGTCGATGGCCTCGACCAGGTCGCGGGACGAGCTGTTGAGCTTTGCGACGAGGGTCTCGGTTTCCCGCGAGATCGCTTGGGCATCGGCTTTCCGCTTGCCGCGGTTGGCAGGCTGCAGGTCGCCCTCGGTCTTGAGCTGGGGCAGGAGATCGCCGGAGCCGCTCGGCGCTTCTGATTCCAGAATGGCGGAGACCGATCGACCCCGGATTGTTTGCGACCCGCCGGAGTCGCCGCCATTGTGCCGTGTCACCGGCACCAGCGCCGGACCGGTAGGCCCCGGCGAGGACTCGACTTTCTTGCTGTCCTCCTGCTTGGCCGGCTCCCTGTTTCCCGGCAGGTATATGCCGGGTCCGCTCAGGTCAAGGCCGCTCGTCTGGCGCTTCACGACGTCGGCCAGGGAATTCAGGGCTTCGATCTGGTCGGCGATCACCTTGCGCATCGCGCTCGCATTCGTGCGCGTCTCGTCCGGCAGGTCCATGATGATCTGCTTGAGCTCGTTGCGCGCCGAGTCGACGTCGCGCACGACCTGCTGCGCCGTGACTCGCATGTCCTGCGCCGTCTGCGTGAATTCGCCGGCGGTCATCGACAGCATCTCGTTCATCGTATTGACCGCTCGCTCGTACTGCTCGCGCAACTGCCGGGCAGCCGATGCGATCTGCGTGTCGGCCGTCTCTTCCAGCAGCTTGATCTGGCTCGAGAGGCTTTGCGACGCCGTCTCCGCCTGGGTGGAGATGATGTGGCCGATCTCGCGCGCCCGCGAATCCGACTTTGTCAGCGACTCCTCGATCAGTGTCATGTAGTTGCGCATCATCGCATCGACGTCCTCGGCCCGCTTGCCGAGCTTGGCGATGAGTGTTTCGAGCACGTCCTCGCGGCTGTGCAGCACGCGCTCGATGTCGGTGTTGAAGCGGCTGACCGAATTCTCGACCAGGAGGCTCACGTCCTCGAGCTGCTCCGAAAGCCTGGTGCCGGTGACCTCGAGCTTGCCGGTGAGCTGCGTGCTGACCGACTCCAGGCGCTCGTCGAGCATGGTCGCCGCCTGGCCCAGCTGATCCGCGAAGAAGCGGTTGCTTCCTTCGACGTGCCTTGCGAATTTCTCGCCGGCTTCGTCCATCCGGCGTGCCGAGGTTTCGCTGTTGACGAGCAGGCTGCGGGTCGCTTCGTTGAGCGCCCCGACGAAGGTGCTGTTGGTGGAATCGAGCCGCACGGTGAACGAGCCTGCCGCATCTTCGAGTTTGCCGACGAGGATTCCCGTCGTTTGCTGGAACCGGCCGGTGATATCGAGCGTGCTGGCGCCGAGCGTCTCCGTGAAGGCCGATGTCGCCTTGCCGAGCTCGGTGAAGATGTTGGAGCTTGCTGCATCTAGAATCTGGGCGAACTGCGACTGCGAGCCGGAAACCTTCTCGTCCAGCGACGAGGAGACGCGGTCCATCACCTCGCCGAACCCCGCCGAGGTGACTTCCATGCGGCCGGTGATGTCGGTGGTGACGCGCTCGAGCAATTCCGTCGCGACGTCGAAGCGCTCTCCGAGGTTCCGCGCCGTGGTGTCGATGCGGATGAACATGTTGTTGCCCGCCTGTTCCAGCTTCTGGGCGACTTCGTTCGAAGTCGACTCGAGACGGGCGAAGATGACGTTGTTTTCACGGTCGACATGGCCGAACAGGCGGGTGGTCGTCTCATCGAGGCGGCCTGTGAGTGCGCTCGAGGCGTCGTCGAGCTGCTCGGTGACCCGCTGACCGGTAGTGACCAGCTGGTCGGTCATCCGGGTCGAAACCTGTTCGATCTTGCCGAACAGCTGATTGGTCGCTTCCTCGAGCCTGGTTGTCATGTCGCTCGAGCTTTCTTCCATGTAGTCGAAGAGCTCGCTCCGCGCCCGCGCCACGTTCTGGACGAAGTCGCCGGAGGTCGACAGAAGCCGCTCGGCAAGGCTGTCGCCCGAAACTTGGATCTGCTCCGACACCTCGCGACCGGACCGCTCCACGAGCTGCGCGACGGCCGCGGCCGTCTCCTTGACCTGGTCGTTGACGTCGCCACCGGTCGACTGCAGCAAGGTGGCGAAATGCTGGGTCGTCGACCGCAGCTGCTCGTTGAGCGAGTTCGACATCTCGTCGACCGACCGTTGCGCCTCTGCATGCAGGGAGGAAAGTTCGGTCACGCTCTGCTTGAGGGACTCGACGATGCTCGACTCCATCGCCTTCACGGACTGGCTGAAGTTCGTGCTTTCGAGATTCATGTTGCCGCTGGTGTGCGCCAGGGTCTCGACCTGGTTCGTGATGTGGTCGGAGAAGCCCTGCACCTCGGACAGGAGCACCGACGACATCTGCTCCATGCGCGCCGTCTGGCTGCTGATCTGGTCTCCGACCAGCGCGGCGCGGGCCGCGACTTCGTCGATCGTATGGGCAAGCTCGGTCGTCGACGTCTTCAGGCCTTGCTCGAGGGCGGCAAGTGTTCCCTGGGCGGCGTTGATGATGCCGTCGAGATGCTGGGTATTCTCCTCCAGCCGGCCGAGCAGGGGGGTGGCCTCCGTGCCGATGACGAATCCCGCCTGGTGCAGCGCCTCGCGCTGGGCTTCGAGCCCGGCGATCAGATTGCGGATCCGTTCCTCGTTGCCTCCGAACGCACGTTCGATGGCGGCCATCTCCTTGTGCACGAGCTCTTCGAGCTGGGTCGCACGCGTGACGGCCTGCTCGACGCCGTCGACCAGGAGATTGACTTCCTCGCGCACCGTCTGAGCCACCGACGACAGGCTTTCGGCCGCGATGTCCTGCGGCCGGACGAGGCGCATCGCCGTCTGCATGAGCGCTTCCGAAACTTGGCGCAGCTGCTGGGCGCGATAGAGGAGGTAGGCCGATGTCCACGCAAGGCCGATGGGCAGGAACACCACCATGGTGGCCGTCATCAGCTGGGGCAAGTTGCTGGTGCCGAAGAGATTGCCTTGCCGCAGCAGGATAGGCCCGTAGATGGCGGCGCAGGCGAAGATCCAGGCCAGCGACACGACAAACGCGACCCAGAACGGCGTCGCCGAAGGCCGGCGCTTGATGTTGTTGATGACCGCGGCGGCGGTCGGCTCGTTCTCGTTCGCCGGCGTACCCCGCACGGGCAGGCGAGGCGGCTGCGTCGCAGCTTCCTCATGGTGCCGGTCCGGATCGCGCCGAGTGGCGCGCCGCATGCGTCGAGGATCACCGGTATTTGTCGCCATTCAATCCACCCCGTTCATCCCTTCAATGCATTGAAGGGAACCTCCCGCCCCGTGGAAGGTCAAGTCCACACCGTTCCAGCAGTCACAAATGCCTCAGCAATGCCTCAGCCACCATCCGTGCAGCGGCTCGCACAGGAATCCCGCCAATCCCGCCTGCGGTGCCCGCGCCGCCCGCCGCATGGCGCGATGCTCAGAACAGACCCGTCCCTAGTCCCGATAATCCAAGTTTCTCAAGGCCCTCGGTTATCGTTAACGAAACATAACCGATTTTCTGAGTCGCTAGAACTTCGTTGATTCGTTAACGATAAGCAATCGAAACTCTTGGTTAAAATCGAATTCAATCTTAAGTCCAAATGGCTGTTTGCGGGGGTTCGCGCTGCCCTTTCCGGCCCTGCCCGGGGCGGTCGGCCGAACCCTAGAGGGTCCACAGGATAGGCGGTGCGAACGTGGTTTCTCCCCTGCCGGATACGAAGCTGAGCGACGTTCTCGATCTCGAGCACCTGCGTCGCTATACGTTGATGGACGAGAGCCTCGAGCGGGAGCTCTTGTCGCTGTTCCGCGACCAGGCGCGCACCCAGTACGAAGCGGCGCTCACGGCCTCCGATCAGGACCAGTTCCGCTTCGCGATCCATACGCTCAAGGGCACGGCGAGGGCCATCGGGGCGGTCGCGGTCGCCAAGGCGACGGAGACTATCGAGCGGCTTCGTCTGAATCATATCGAGGCTCGCTCGCATTCCGAGATGCGAGAGCTTGCGCGCGCTATTGGCGCTGCGGAAACGGCCATCGTCGGCCACCTCGGCTGAGCGTCGGTCACCTCCCTCGAGAGGCCGACTAGCGCATTGTTTTTGACGCCCCGATATCCTAATAAGCCGCTGCCAGACTGCCCCGGACGCCGAGCGCTGGCATGCTGTCGCAAGTCATGGCCAAGATCACCTACATCCAGGAGAACGGCACTTCGCAGACCGTCGACGCCCAGCCGGGCATGTCGGTGATGGAGGCGGCCGTCAAGAACGGTGTTCCCGGCATCGATGCCGATTGCGGCGGGGCCTGCGCCTGCGCGACGTGCCACGTCTATGTCGACCCCGACTGGCAGGCCGCCGCTGGCGCGCGGGGCGACATGGAGGAAGACATGCTGGACTTCGCGTTCGACGTGCGCGACAACAGCCGCCTTTCCTGCCAGATCAAGGTGACCGACGCGCTCGACGGGCTTGTCGTTCGCGTCCCGGCCAAGCAGTTTTGACCATTCAAGCTTACGCTAGGGACCACGCATGCAGTCTGATGTGACAACCACGGATGCCGTGATCATCGGGGCAGGGCCCTGCGGCCTCTTTGCCGTCTTCGAGCTCGGCCTCCTCGACATAAAATGCCTCGTCATCGACATCCTCGACCGACCCGGCGGCCAGTGTGCAGAGCTGTATCCGGAAAAGCCGATCTACGACATTCCCGCCCTTCCCATCGTCAGCGGCCAGGAACTCGTCGACCGCCTGATGCAGCAGATCAAGCCCTTCGGTGCCCAGTTCCACTTCGGCCAGATGGTGACTGAGCTGATCACGCACGGCCATTCCGACTTCGAGGTCAGGACCGACGCCGGCCTGTCCGTGCGATCCAAGGTCGTCGTCATCGCCGCCGGCGGGGGCAGCTTTCAGCCCAAGAAGCCGCCCATCCCCGGCATCGACGCCTATGAGAACACGTCCGTCTTCTATTCGATTCGCAAAATGGAGAGTTTCCGCGAAAAGGACGTGCTGATAGTCGGCGGCGGCGACAGTGCCTTGGACTGGACGCTCAACTTGCAGCCGATCGCCAGGTCGATGACGCTCCTGCATCGGCGCGACGATTTCCGTGCCGCCCCCGACAGCGTCAACAAGATGCGCCGCCTGGTGGCCGACGGGAAGATGGCGTTCAAGCTCGGCCAGGTCACCGGTCTCGCCGGCGACGCCGGCAACCTGGCCGCCGTTCAGGTCAAGGGACCGGAGGGTGAGTACAGCATTGCCGCGAACGTCCTTCTGCCGTTCTTCGGTCTGACCATGAAGCTCGGCCCCGTCGCCAACTGGGGCATCAACCTTCACGAAAACCTCATACCGGTGGATACCGAAAAGTTCGAAACGTCGGTGCCGGGCCTGTTCGCCATCGGTGACATCAACCACTACCCGGGCAAGCTCAAGCTCATCCTGTCCGGTTTCCATGAGGCGGCGCTCATGGCCCAGCAGGCTTTCCGGTACAAGAATCCCGGAGAGAAGCTGCTGTTCCAGTACACGACGTCCAGCTCGAGCCTGCAGAAGAAGCTCGGAGTCGCCTGAGCGTCGCGAGGTCCCCGGCATGAACGCCGCCTGGAATGACACCCCGTCGGGAAAGCGGCGCGCCCGCGGCCTCGGTATCGCCGTCGGCGGTGCGCCCGGGCCCTTGAACGACATCACCGACGTCGCCGGCGTCGAGGTCGGCTATGCCACCATTGTCTCCGGCAACGGACGGCGCGTTCGCGGCGAGGGGCCGGTGCGAACGGGCGTGACGGCGATCCTGCCGCGCGGCCGGGGTGGGCCCGATCTGCCCTGCGCGGCCGGCAGTTACGCGCTCAACGGCAACGGCGAGATGACCGGGCTCCTGTGGATCGAGGAATCGGGCGAGCTCGAAGGGCCGATCACCATCACCAACACCAACTCCTGCGGCATTGCCCGCGATGCGACGATCGAGTGGATGGTCGAGAACGGGATCGGCAGGAGCCAGGACTGGCGGTTGCCGGTAGCAGCCGAAACCTATGACGGTGAGTTGAACGACATCGACGGATTTCACGTGAAGGCGCACCACGTCCACGCGGCGTTGGATGGTGCCAGGCGCGGCCCCTTGGAGCTCGGGAGCGTTGGCGGCGGCACCGGCATGGTCTGCTACGATTTCAAGGGCGGCTCGGGCAGCGCGTCGCGCATCGTCGCGGGCGCCTACGGGTCTTTCGGGCTGGGCGCCTTCGTCCAGGCCAATTTCGGCCGCCGCGCCGAGCTTACGGTGTTGGGCGTCAATGTGGGCCGGCATCTGCCGGGCGGCGAGATCCGCGGCGTACCCGGCGGCTCGATCATCGTCATCATCGCGACCGATGCGCCGCTCCTTCCGCACCAGCTCAAGCGACTCGCCCGGCGCGTCCCGATCGGCCTCGCCCGGACCGGTTCCATCGCTCACAACGGTTCCGGCGACATCTTTCTCGCCTTCTCGACGGCCAATGCCGATGCCTACGCAAGTCGCACCGGCGTCAGGCCCATGAGCTGCCTTCCGAATGACGCCATGGATCCTTTGTTCGAAGCCGTCGCGCAAACGGTGGAAGAGGCTGTTCTCGATTCCATGATCGCGAATGAAGCGATGGTCGGGGCGGACGACATCCTGTGCCCGGCGCTGCCGCACGACAGGCTGCTCGCACTGCTGCGCTCGCCGGCCGGCTAGGGATCAGATCCGGTTGAGCGGAACCTTGAGGAAGACGTTCCCGTCTTCGTCGGCTGGGGGCATGTTGCCGCCCCGCATGTTGATCTGGATTGAGGGCAGGATGAGCTTCGGTGCGCCGAGCGTCTTGTCGCGCGCCTGGCGCATCGCAACGAATTCGGCCTCGCTGATCCCGTCCTTCACGTGGACGTTGTTGGCGCGCTCATCGGCCACGGTCGTTTCCCACACATACTTGTCGCGCCCCGGCGCCTTGTAGTCGTGGCAAAGGAACAGCCGCGTCTGCGGCGGCAGTGACAGGACCTTGCGGATGGACCGGTAGAGGGTAGCTGCATCGCCGCCCGGGAAGTCGGCCCGCGCCGTTCCGAAATCCGGCATGAAAAGGGTGTCGCCGACGAAAGCTGCATCGCCGATGACGTAGGTCATGCAGGCCGGCGTATGACCTGGCGTGTGCATGACCCTGGCCTCGATGCTGCCGAGCCTGAACGTGTCGCCGTCGCGGAACAGTCGGTCGAACTGGCTGCCGTCCCGCTGGAACTCGGTTCCTTCGTTGAAGATCTTCCCGAAGGTCTCCTGCACGACCATGATCTTCTCGCCGATGCCGAGCTCGCCGCCGAGCTTGTCCTGGAGGTACGGCGCCGCCGATATGTGGTCGGCATGGACGTGCGTCTCGATGATCCATTGCAGCGTGAGCTTCGCCTGCTTCACGTGGGCGATGAGCTTGTCCGCGCTCGCCGTATCGGTACGGGCCGCGGCGCTGTCGTAGTCGAGAACGGAATCTATGATGGCGGCAGCACCGGTCTGCGGATCGCTGACGACATAGCTCACCGTGTTGGACGGCTCATCGAAGAAACCTTCGACCTTAGGACGGCTCATAGTCTTTTCTCCATCTGAGGCTCGGCCACACATATCGGACCAGCCACATGCCAAATCCCATCGCAACGAGAAATATCACGGGATTCCACGAGCTGGTGACAAGACTGGCGACCGCCGGCCCCGGGCAGATTCCGGAAAGCCCCCAGCCGACGCCGAACACGACGGCTCCCGCCACGAGCCTCGCATCGACCGTCATTGCCGACGGGCCGGAGAAGTCGGGCGCGAGCAGGGGCCGCGCTCGGTGTGCCGCCAGCCGGTAGCCGACGAATGCCGCGGCGAGCGCGCCGCCCATGACGACGAGGAGGGTGGGGTCCCAAGGCCCGGCCAAATCGAGGAAGTTCAGCACCTTCGCAGGATTGGCCATTCCTGAAATGCAAAGTCCCGCGCCGAACAGGCAGCCCACCAGGAATGCCGAGAGATTGCGCATGGTCTACGTGCCGTGCCGGATCAGGAAGACCACCGCAACGGCGGTGGCCATGAAGGTCGCCGTCGCGACGATCGACCGGGGCGACAGGCGCGCGATGCCGCAGACCCCGTGGCCGCTCGTGCACCCGCCTGCCAGCGCGGTTCCGATGCCGACCAGCAATCCGGCCATGGCGAGACCTGTTCCTTGGAGGGGAAAGACGACGCTCCCGGGTTCGAACCAGCCGGTGAGGGTCGCGATGACGGCGCCCGTCAGAAGTCCGCCGATGAACAGAAGGCGCCAAATCCGATCGGCGCCGGTTGGGCCAAGAAGTCCGCCGATGATGCCGCTGATGCCGGCGATCCGGCCGTTCAACAGCCACAGCAGCGCCGCGGCGATGCCGATGAAGGCGCCGCCGACCAGTCCCGCAATCGGTGTGAACTCCGTGTGCATTGTGCGTACCGTGACAAGATTAGCCGCGGCTCGGATGTGATCAAGCCCTTCCTCTCGGTCGGGGACCAGGTCACTTCCCGATCAGTCGGCCATCGATGACGACGAGCCCCAGTCCGATGGCGGCGAGGCCCGCAAGGTCAGGGACCGCCAGCCCTTCGCCGAGGACGGCCACGCCCAGGAGAAGCGCGGTCGCGGGCACGAGCAAGGTGACGAGCATGAGGTTCGTGGCCCCCGCCCGACGCAGGATCGAGAAATAGACGACGTATGCGAACGCCGTGGAAAGGACCGCAAGCCCGACGACTGCCGACAGGCTCTCCACGGATGGTGCATCGCCGAGCCATGGCCGCTCGAATGCCATCGCCAGCGGTATCATGATGAGGCTCGCTCCCGTGAGCTGGCCGGCGGCAGTCACGATGGCTGGATCCTTCCCGAAACGGCGGCCGTAGACGCTGGCGCACGCGTAACTGAGTGCCGCGAGGACCAGCGCCAGGTCCGCGGCAACCGTTGCAGATGTGCCGATGCCGCTCGTTCCCACGATGAGTCCGACGCCGATGAGTCCGGCCATGATTCCGCCAATCGCCTGCAGACGCAAAGGTTCGTCGCGCAGCGCGAAATGGGCGACAAGGACAGTGAAGAGGGGCGTCGCGGCGTTCAGTATCGCCGCGTGGCCGGATGCGACATGTGTCTGGCTCCACACGATGAGCGAGAAGGGTGCGGCGTTGTTGATCGCCCCCATGACCATCCACCGCATTGGGCGCATCCCGCCGCGAAGCGGTCCGGTATGGGTCGCGGCAACGACGATCCACAGGCACGCCGCCGCGATGCAGACCCGGAGCGCGACGATGGTGAGCGGTTGAAATCCGCGCAGTGCGACTTCGACGAAGAAGAACGAGCCGCCCCACACGAGGCTCAGAATGCCGAGCTGGAGCCAATCCTTGGGCTCCATGGCGCGTTTGATGGTTGGCTGCATCCCGTGCTCCTTAGAGAACACGGAAAGATGCAGCCACCCGATTCGTGCTCAGGCTAGAATTTCGCAAAACCCTTCAGGGCCGGAGGGCTATTCCGAAAGATACATGTTCCGCGCCAGCGCGTCCTTGATGACGCCGAAGGCGTCGGCCAGCTCGTCGTTCGTGTCGGTGTTGAAGTAATACGTGCCGTCCGGCTCGTTGATGTCGCCGGCGCAGTCCCGCAAGCGGGTCTCGGTCTCCGCTTCCATCGAATCGTTGAGGTCGAACGACACCGTGATCACCCGGACGCCTTCATCCTTGAGGCTGGCGCAGATCGCGTCCAAATTTTCCTCGGCCTGCTCGGGCGAACGATCCCAGATGTTGTTGCCCGGTCCCCAGCCGTCCGCCGTCTGCCGGCCGTCGGTCAGGAGCACGACGGCCTTGAGGGTGCCTTCGGTCCCGAAGCTCGTTCCCGACGTGTAGGGAACGTTCGGCGACAGCACGTGGAAGGCCCACTCCATTCCGAGCGCGATGTGGGTGAGGTTATGGGGCTGCATGTTCTGGATCTGCGAGATGGTCGACGAGTGGCTGGTCGTCAGGTCACGGACGTTGAGGTAGTTGCCGCCATAAGTCGACGAGCAGCTGCCCTCGTCGATGAACTTGGTCGTGTTGCTGGTGGAGCCCGTCGTCGGCGTCGTCGAGCGGGTGTTGTAGGGATATTTGCGGTCCGATACGCACCGCGTCCAGTCGGACGACGTCGTTTGGCCGTTGTAGTACTTCTTGGCCATGGTGATCCTGACCATGTCGGAGAACGGCACGAGGCCGAATTTGACGTCCAGGTTGGTGCCGTCCTGCGAAAGCTCCTCGATGAGATTGACCGTCTCGTCGCGCATCGTGCGGTATTTCTTCACCCCGTTGACCGTTTCCTCCATGGAGCCCGAGTAGTCCATGACCAGGACGATCTCGCCCTTGTTGTGTTCGGAGAATATCGGAAGGCTCGCAGTCGACTTCGTGTGGATGTCGTTGAGGCCCCGGCCGAGCACGTTCCCCATGACCGTCGGGATGTCGACGGTCGATTCGACCGTCATCGTCTGGTCGTCGTCGTTCGGCGTCACCGTCGGATCCACGACGACGTCCGTCAGCGGTCCGGAATCGCTCTTGTTCTTGTTGATGTAGTTCTCGGCGATCGCCGCGTAGTCGTCGTTGCCGTCGGCATAGGCGCTGGCGGCTGCGAGGGCGGCCGCGTCGCTGAGCGCCTGCAGCTCCGTCTTGGCCCCGACGAGGTGCGAATACTCGACCGCCACGCCGGCGGCCACCAGGCATGGAAGAGCCGCGAGGCCGAACATCGCGCTGGTGCTGCCTCGGCGGCCGCGAAGGAACGAATTGAGTGACGCCATCAGAAGTCGCATGGTCCTCGTGCCTCGTACTATTGGTTCCAGTAGGGAAGGTCGGCGAGCACGGCCGTCGCAGCCGCTGTGTTGTCGGCGCAGTAGGCCTCGAGGTTGTCGCGCATCTCGTTGCCCACTAGCTGGAAGATGCCGTTGACGCTCTCCGAGGAGGTATCGGTGTTGGCGATCCTGTCCTCGATGGCGCTGGTGAGACGGTCCCAGTCCTCCTCGGTGATGACCATCTCGCAAGCGCGGATCGTCATCATGGTGCGGTAGTAGTCTTCAAGAGTTGCAGCCGATGCACCGGTCGGCGCGGCGGAGAGTGCGACGACGCACGCACATGTTTGCGCGAACGAAACAACCAACTTGCGAAACGAGACGATGGACACCCAGCTCATGATGCTTCCTCTTTCATCGACGTTCTTAACGAGTCGACAGCGCGGATGATTGCTAGTTCGTAACGTCAAAAATTGAACCGGAACTTAAAGTGGTCCGGATTTTTTAGTGCGATTTTTGCGAGTAGCTAAAATGCAATGCAGAGACGCAATGCGTCGTAAATCGCGGCGTGAATATTGCGCGCCGCAACAGCATCACCGATGCGATAGAGTGCGAAACTCCCGGACGGGTTGGTGGTGGTGTTGTGCTGAGCCTTGCCGATGATGAACGCATGGTGATCGACCGCACCCAAATTCTTCGAATGCGGTTTCAGCGCGAAATAAAGCTCATCGAGGGGGAGTGTCGCGCTTTCGACGACGACTTGGTCGACGAGGCGCGTGCCGGTATCCGCCTCTGCGTACGGGCTCCATAAAATTGCAGCTATCTTGTTTCCTTCGCGTTTGACAGCCCGTAACCTTGTCATCGGCGTAATCTTAACCCCATGTTTTTCAAACGCCTGCATGTAGGGCACGAGGTTGAGGCCGCCCATGTCGGGCGCGAAGAATCGCTCCGGGCTGACGAGTTCGACCTTGGCGCCGCCCTCCGCCAGGAACTCTGCGGCCGCCAGGCCGGGATGGGCGCCGTTGTCGTCGAAAACGAGCACGTCCTCGCCCGGCCGGGCATCGCCCCCAAGAATGTCCCAGCTCGACGTCGCCAGCTCGTTGCCTTCGTCCAGCAGGTCGATTTTCGGCAAGCCGCCGGTAGCGACGATGACGATGTCCGGCCCGAGCGCCGCGATGTCGCTTTCATCGGCGAGCGTGTGGAAGCGCAGATCGACGCCGAGCGATTCGCACTGGGCGAAACGCCAGTCGGCGATGCCGATGAGCTCCTTGCGCCGCTTGATTCGGGTCGCCAGACGAAGCTGCCCGCCGGGGGCATCGGCGGCCTCGAACAGCACCACTTTGTGGCCGCGCGCCGCGCCAACCCGCGCCGCTTCGAGTCCGCCCGGGCCGGCGCCCACTACCGCGATCAGTTTTTTCGGCCCCGAGGCTTTAGGGATGTCGTGAGGAATGTAGGCTTCCCGTCCCGTGGCCGGATTGTGGATGCACAAGGTCTCGTGCCCTTCGTAGATACGGTCGAGGCAGTAGGTGGCGCCGACGCAGGGGCGGATGTCGTTCTCCCGGCCTTCCATCACTTTCCGTACGATGTGCGGATCTGCGATATGGGCTCGAGTCATGCCGACCATGTCGAGCTTGCCCTCCGCTATGGCATGGCGCGCCGTGGCCACGTCGTTGATACGGGCAGCGTGGAAGACCGGAAACCGGGTTGCCGTGCGAATCTCGCCGGCGAAGTCGAGATGCGGAGCCGACCGCATGCCGGTGACCGGGATGATGCGGGAGAGCGGCGTATCGTGGTCGATGTGGCCGCGGATGACGTTCAGGAAGTCGATCAGGCCGGACTGGACCAGGAGCTGGCAGATTGCGAGTCCCTCCGCCCTGCTGATCCCCTTGTCCCAGTCCTCGTCGGCCACCAGCCTGCAGCCCACGATGAAATCGGGCCCAACCGCGGCCCTGACGGCTTCGAGCACCTGGAACGAAAATCGCAGCCTGTTTTCCAGCGATCCGATGCCATAAGCGTCCGTTCGCCGGTTCGTTGCCGGCGACCAGAACTGGTCCATGAGATGGCCGTAACACTCGAACTCGATACCGTCGAGACCAGCCGACTGCATCCGCTGCGCAGCGCTCGCATAGTCCTTGACGATACGGTCGATGTCCCAGTCCTCGATCTCCTTCGGCACCGCGCGGTGGGCCGGCTCGCGGATCGGCGAGGGTGCGAGCACTGGCAGCCACCCCGCCTTGTTCCAGTTGGTGCGCCGGCCGAGATGCGTGAGCTGGATCATGACGGCGGTGCCGTGCTCGTGGCACTCGTCGGCCAGTTGCCTGAGCCAGCCGACGATTTCGTCCTTGTAGGCGAACAGGTTGCCGAAGGCGGGCGGTGAGTCCTGGGACACGATGGCCGAGCCGGCTGTCATGGTGAGCGCGATGCCACCCTTCGCCTTTTCGACGTGATAGAGCCGATAGCGATCCTTCGGCATCCCGTCTTCGTGGTAGTTGGGCTCGTGCGCCGTCGACATGATCCGGTTGCGCAGCGTGAGGTGCTTGAGGACGTACGGCTGCAGGAGCGGGTCGGAGGATCGTAGGAGCGTCTGCGAGCTCATGTCATTCCGCCGCTGCGACTGCCGGAGTGCGGCTCATGATCGTCGTCTCCCGCCCCGGTTCGGGGTCCTTCGGCACGAGGAACGACAGCACCAGCGCAACTCCCGCCATTGCCGACCCGATCAGGAAGACGGCTGCCGGATCAACGTCCCAGATGATGCCGAGGGGGATGGGGATCGTCACCGCGGCAATGTGATTGATGGAGAAGGCGACGCCCGACGTCGGAGCGATGTCGGCCGGGTCGGCGATTTTCTGGAAATAGGTCCGATGGGCGATCGCGAGGAAGAAGAAGGCGTTGTCGAGAACGTAGAGACCGCATGCGAACCACGGGTTCGTCGCCACCGCATAGAGGACGAAGATCACGACGAGGCCGACGTTCTCAATGATCATGGTATTGCGGTCGCCCCACCTGGCGATGAGCCAGCCGAGCTTCGGGGCCGCCAACGTGTTGATGGCGGCGTTCACCAGCATCAGGAGGGTGATGGCGCCGACGTCGAATTCGAACTTCTGCACCATGAGCAGCACGGCGAAGATGATGAAGATCTGGCGCCGGGCGCCGCTCATGAAGGTGATCGCATAGTAGAGCCAGTACCTGCGGCGCAGGACGAGCTGGCGGCGCTGCGGAACCTCCTCGCGGAAGAACGGAAACCAGAAATACGTGAAGATCGCGACCACCACCGTCAACAACCCGCCTGCAAGGAAGACGTAGACGTAGTCGAGCTCCAGCCATTTCCACGTGATGAACAGGACGCCGTAGGCGGCGATGGTTGCGAACGACGCCGCCGAGACCACCTTTCCGATGTCCACCGCGGCGGACTTCTTCTCGAACCATTGTAACGCTAGCGATTGGTTGACCGTCTCGTAGTAGTGGAAGCCCAGCGATTTGATCACCGTCGTCGCGTAGAAGCCGAAAGCCGTCGGGAAGTATCCCGTGACCGCGACGCCGAATCCGATCGCCAGGAGCGACAGGAGGCCGAGCGTCTGCTCGCGCATGAAGAAGAGGAAGAAGATGGCGGCGAACGACAGGAAGCCCGGAATCTCGCGAACGGTGTGCAGGACGCCCATTTCCTGGCCGCGAAACCCGATTGCATCGATGGCGAAGTTGGTGTGCAGGGCGTTCCACGTGGCGAAGCCGAACTGGTTCGCCACCGCCATCAGCATCAGCGCCAGGACCGGCCGCTTCCAGTAGGAGGCGTCGGCGATCGATATCGTCGGGTGACGGAACATGGCCGGCTTATAGCACGGCCGGATTTGCCTGGGCATGCCGCTGCCGCATGCGTGTTGGGCGGCGCCGTCAGCGCAGCAGGGCGCCTGCCGTCTTCCGGAACGCGACCGGGCAGGCGAGATAAGCCCGCCGCAGCCAGGGCCGCACCTTGTCGAGATACAGGCGTCCGTGGATCCGTCCGGCGAGCGACAGCGGATGCCAGTAGTCGACGACCGGGATGGTATCCGAGCTCCATGACACCTTGTGCGGATCGGAGGGAACCATGAGGTCGAAGATGGACATGCCTGCCGTCAGCGCCTGCCGCTGGGATAGATCCATGTGAAGGCGCGCCGGCGATGAATCGGTGAGCCTGGGATCATGCGCGGTGATGTAGCCGCAATGGCGGTCCTTGAATCGGAATCCCACCTCGAAGGAGATGTCGCGGTCGCCGGCGCGCAGGAGGGACGCGACGACCTTGAACTCGCGGTTTGCCTGGGATGCCAGGACGCGAAGAAAGCCCGCGAGGCCGGGGACATGCAGCGGGACGCTGGGGAGCCCGCGCTCGAGCAGCCACCGGCGCTTCGCTTCGACCGCCTTGTCGATGGTCGCAGCCAGAGCCGGTCCGCTGTCGAACGTCTGGAAGGACAGCGGGCCCATCCGTTCGAGGTCGTTGCGGATTTTCACCCGCCGCCGGCGCTGCACCTTGCTGTAGCGCGCCAGATACGCCGCTTCGTCCGCAAATTGCCGGAGGTCCATGAAGGGCGCGCCCGTTTCCTCGCCGATCCGGAAAAGAGTCTGGGACAGGAACGGAAAGGCCGCGGCGTCGCTGCGGACATGGCGAAGATGGAGGCCGGTGAAATCGCCCTGGCTCGCGATGAAGGTCAGGGCTGCCGTCATCCATGCCGTGACGTTGAGGTCCGGCGCGGCAAGGACGTCGCCATATTGCGAGTAGGGATGGCTGAGCCACTCCAGGATCGGGAAGCGCGACCTGCGCTCGCTCATCAACGGCCACAGGAACACGAGCTCGTTGGCCGCAAATCCGGCAACGACGAATGGGTCGTACGCCGCGCCGAAACTTTCCAGCCACTGGCTGCACCACTCGTGACTCTGAAAAAGGGTGTGGGAGCCGTTGGTGCGCCCGTCCAAACCGCGCCAGGCACGCCCGATCGTGCATACGTCCAGCGGCGTTCGCAGCAGGGTGAACCTGCAGGCATTCGACCTGCGACTCGGCAACTGGGCGACAAAGTTCATCTAAGCTACTGAAATTATTGAGCTTAGGGTATTATACCAAAAGTTGCTTACAGGTCGTAAAGCAACCTGAGGGAGAAATTATCTCAGGCGGGCTGGGTGCGGCGACGCGGTGAGACGGCGATCGCCAATCCTCCGACGATGATCGCGCCTCCGATCACGTTGGCGGCGGTCAGCTCCTCGCCAAGACCGATCACTGCGGCAGCGACGCCGACGACCGGCATGAGAAGAATGAACGGCATCAGGACGGACACCGGATGCCGCCGGATGAGGCTGTACCAGAGCGCATACCCGCAGAAGAAGCCGAGGAAGCCGAATGCCCCGGCGGCCGACCATTGCCAGGCGGTCGCGTTGCGGAGCGCGTCGAGCTGGCCCGATTCCAGGAGCACCGTCGCGAGGATGAGCTGCGGCACGGCGTGGAGGGATATCGTTCGCAATAGGATGATCCCGTCGTCGCGGCCGTACCTGCGCGCGATGACCTGTCCGATCGACCATGCGAGGGCTCCGGCGACGACCAGCAGCACCGGACCGATCGGCGGCATGATGTCGGGCAGGCCGACGATCACCGCCACCCCGGCGAAAGCGGCCAGGATTCCGGCGAACGCGCGACCCGACAGATGCTCGCCGCAGAACGCCCAGCCGAGCAGCAGCCCGATCGGGACCTGCGTCTGCACGACGAGCGTGGCGAGGCTCGCCGAGATTTCCCGGTATCCATAGAAGATGAGGAGGCCCTGCAGCGTGACGCCGGTCAGCGCCGTCGAGGCGGCCACGAGATGGGTGGTCATGCTCGGTGCATGCCATATCGAGCTGACCAGGACGGACAGGCCGACATAGATCATGAGCATGAGGAACATCGGCGGGAAATGCTCGATCGCGGGCTTTGCGATTGCGAAGCCGATCCCGAAGCAGCACGGCACGAGAAGGGCGAGAACGACGTCACGAAGCGGCATCTTATGTCCCGCGTCGGTCGCCGGAGGGGTTGTCGAATGTCAGAAGCTCGCGCATGAACAGGGTCAGCGACGGTTTCGTCTCGGTCAGGAACGGCAACGGCCGGCACAGGTCGAGGGCGGCGAGCCCGATGCGCGCCGTCATGATGCCGTTCATGGCGCCTTCGCCGAAGCGGGCCGACAGCTTGCCCACCACCCCCCGTCCCAGGACGTGCTGGATCAGGTTGTCGCTGAGGGCCAGCCCCCCGGTCACGGCAAGATGCGCGAGAACCATGCGGGCGAGCCGCAGCGTGCCGATCGTCCCCGGGCGCCCGCCATAGAGGGCGGCAAGTTCCCGCAGCATGCGAAGGTTCAGAGCCGCCACGAAAAGCACGTCCAGCGCCGCTGCGGGCGTGACGGCGGTGAGCACGGTTACCCGACGCGCCGATCTCGCGATGAGGCTGGTGGCATCGCCGTCGAGCTGACGCATGATGTCGCGCTCGGCGAGGCGGATCAGGTCCTCGGCCGCCACCACTGCATTGAGATGATCGGCGAGCTGGTCGATCCCCCAGCGCACGTCTGTCCGGTTGCGAAAGATCGCAAAGAGCTCCCTGATGACCTTGCGGGCCGCCGTCTCGTCTCTTTCGACCAGGGCTCGATGCGCATCCTCGTGGATGGTGCCGAGTCTTTTCAGCCGCAACAGCCCCACCGCTTCGCGCAGAATGATTGCCAGCGCTGCGAGGCCGGCGAGGGCGAGCAGACCGGCGCCTATCCAGCCGAGAAGCTCGGATTGAGCGAACAGGTCGTCGATCAGCCGGGCCAGGGCGACGCCCGAGGCGAGCGAAAGCAAGGCTGCGAGCGAGGTCAGGAGCACCGCACCCCAGCGGAATCGCCGTCGCGTGATCCGGATTCGGGTGCCCGCGCCGACCGCGCTTTCGAGGTCCGCTTCAGCTTCGAAGGTGACTTTCGGACGGGCCGTCTTCTTGGGAACCTGCGCCTTCTCCGGTTCGCCGAGCCGGAACGCCTGTGGCTTGCGCGAATGCTCGTTCATCTCAATCGATCTCCGAAAAGGAATTCCATGGCCCTGTCGAGATGCATGTGAGGAAAGTTCCCGGTCGGGACGAGCGCGTTCGCCGTTTCGAGAAGTGGCGGACGAAAGCGCGCAAAACGAACCTGCCCCTCGAGCGCGCCGTTGATCGCCGTTTCCGGCGAATCGGGAAGGTCGCCCGGGAAGATAGCAGCTTCCGCTCGTCCGTCGAAAGACTCGCGTCCGACGCTCTCTCCGGCCTCGGGTACCCCGGCGATGCAGGGCAGGGCCTCGCCCCGGCGCCGCACCGTCGCCTCGCGCGTCGCCCGGATGGCCGCGAGGGGCGTCACGTCGATGCGGGCCCCGTTGAATTCGGCCTGCATCACCGCATCCGCCACGAGGGCACGGAAGATGGCTTCGAGCCGGCGATGCGAATCATGATGAAGGAGGTCGGCCTTCGTCGCCGCAAACAGGATCCTGTCGATCCGCCGTCCGAGCACCATCGATGCCCACGAGTTCGATCCCAGGCGGAAGCACTCGAGCACGCCGGTCAATGCCAGCCTGAGGTCGAGCACGGCCTCCGCGCCGGCATTGAGCGCCGACAGCACATCGACAAGGACGATCTGCCGGTCGAGCCTCGCGAAATGATCGAGGAAGAACGGCTTGACCACGTTCGCGACGTAGGAGTCGTATCGTCGCGCCATGAGTGCCCACAGGCTGCCGCGCGGTGCCGAGCGGTCCGGCGGTACGTCGAGCGGCGCGAAGGTCAGGAGAGGCGAGCCGGCGAGGTCGCCTGGCATGAGAAAACGGCCGGGCGGAAGAGTGGAGAGCGACACGCCGTCGGCGCGACACTTCCCGAGGTAGCTCGTGAAGAACTCGGCCGCCCGCCGCGCCTCGTGTTCATCGCGCCTGCCTTCCGGGTCGAGGCCGGCGAGATGTTCGTGCCAGGCGACGGCAAGCTGCAAGCGCGGCGCCCGGCGGCTCGCGGCGAGCGTGGCGGCGCTCCAGTCTTCATAGCTCAGATTCATCAACGGCAGGTCGAGAAGCCACTCGCCCGGATAGTCGATGATGTCGATGGCGAGCTGCCGTGCAACGCCGTCGCGCGAGAAGAGTCCGCTTCCCATGTACTCGATGGTCAGCCGCAGCTGGCTGAGGCGCCGCGTGCTCTCCGGCCAGTGGCGGCCGTCGCCCGTCAGGGCGGCGATGTGGTCCTCATAGGCGAAACGCGGCAGGTCGTCATCGGGCTGCGGCTCGAGATAGGCGCGGACGATGCGTCCCCCGGCATAGGGGGAGAAGAGAGGAAGTCGACCGCCGTGCAGGAGCGCATGGACCAGTGCCGTGATGAAAACGGTCTTTCCCGAACGCGACAAGCCGGTGACGCCGAGCCGCAGGTTCGGCGTCGCGAAGCTCCGCGCGAAGTCCTTGACGCCGCCGAGGGCGATCCGTGTCTCGTCCAGAAATGAGCGCATGCTTTGAGCTTTATCCCGGCGGGCAGCGTTAACACCTCGTCCGGACAAGTCAAACTATGGCTTGAAAAGCAACGGAAATCCCGGACCGCGGGCGCTTGGACACCGCGCAAGAGTTGGGCGGTCCAGCGCGATTTTCAAGACCGGGGTTCAGTCGTCGCCGTCGGCGAGCCCGCGCGGCGTCACGAACAGATCGAGGCTGCCTGTGCCGGGCTCGATGGCTTTCCATTGGTCGACCGCGAAGGAGATGACCGCCACTCCTGCCGTGGGGAACTTCCGCGCCAGAGAATCGAAATCCGGGCCGCGGCTGCCGCTGCACAGGCTCATGCACAGGTTCTGGACGGAGGGATTGTGGCCGACCACCATCAGGGTCCCGGTCGGACGCGCTTGGCGGCGGATGCAGTTGAGATAGGGGCCGCCGTCCCCGAAGGCGTAGAGCTCGTCGGCATACTCGATGCTCGGCTTGGCCTCCAGCGCGCCGAGAACCAGCCGCAGCGTCTCGCGCGTGCGCTTCGCCGGTGAGCAGGCGACGTGGTCGGGAACGAGGCGCCGTTCCGACAGGGTACGGCCCATCACGGGAGCCGCCTTGACGCCGCGCTTGCTCAATGGACGCGATGGATCGTCGAGCGATTTGTCGGACCAGCTCGATTTCGCATGGCGCATGACGATGAGGCGAAGCATTGGCTCGGATCCCCGTTCGAAGGCGACGGGGAAACTGAAGAGTCATCTTGACGGAGATATGACGCTAACGGCCGCGCCCGATGTCGTCGAGTGTGTAGGGGGTGCCCTGGTAGACCTCGTTGATCCAGTTGCCGAACAGGAGATGCGCGTGGCTGCGCCACCGGTTCTCCGGTGCGGCCTTGGGGTCGTCCCCGGGAAAATAGTTCTGTGGCAGATCGATAGGTTTCCCAGCCTCCCGATCGCGCCAAAACTCCTCGGCGAGCGTTTTTGTATCGTATTCGATGTGGTTGAACATGCACAGGCTGGCATGCGCCGCATCGTGAATGAGGCACAGTCCGGCCTCATCGGAGTCCATCAGGACTTCGAGATCCGGGTTATTGGGGAGCTCTGCCTTTCTGACCTCGGTCCACCGCGAAACGGGAATCGAGAAGTCGTCGGAGAAACCGCGCAGGTAGCGCGACGCGGGATTGAGGTTGCGGTGCCGGTAGACCCCGAAGGCCTTCTTCGGCAGCGGGTGCTTGCCGACCTTGTGAAAATGGTAGAGGCACGCCTGCGCCGCCCAGCAGATGTTCATGGTCGAATGGACGTGTGTCTGCGTCCAGTCGTAGATGCGGCGCAGCTCGTCCCAGTAGGTGACCTGCTCGAACGGCAGCAGCTCGACCGGTGCGCCCGTGATGATGAAGCCGTCGAACTTCGCGGACCGGACGTCCTCCCAGTTTCGATAGAAGGCGAGCATGTGATCCGCCGGCGTGTTGCGCGGCGTGTGACCGGTCATCTTGATCAGGGTCATTTCGACCTGGAGGGGCGACGCCCCGACCAGCCTCGCGAACTGGGTCTCGGTCCGGATCTTGTTGGGCATCAAGTTGAGGAGCCCGATGCGCAGCGGACGGATGTCCTGGCGCACCGCCGCGTCCTCGGTCATGACCATGACGCCTTCCTTCTCGAGGGTCGTGCGTGCCGGCAGGTTGTTCGGGATTTTGATCGGCATTTTTTTGGCGTTACGCGTTGGCGCGGTCGATGATCGATCCGAGCGTTGCGGTGAAGTCGGCTTCGTGTTGCAGGTTCGGAATGTCTTCCATCGCGATCGTGTAGCCGAAATTCCGCGCGATCGACTCGTAGAGCGGAATTCTGTGATGGAGAAGTTGCTCGAAACCCCAGACGGCGAAGCCGTCCGGATCGACGTCGTCGTCTTCGGCTATCTTCATAAGCGTCTTGTATTCCTTCCACTTCTCGCGCAGGAAGCGGTCCTGGTAGTACATCGGCTTCGGATCCTTGCTGAACCGCTCGACCAGCGTGCGCGCGTGGTGCTCCGTTCCGCGTATGTAGAGAAGAACGGTATGCTCGGCGAGGGTCGTGAGCACCGGATCGCCGGCATTCCCGGCATCCACCACTTCGCACAGGCTGCCGCCCGAGTCGCAGATGAAATGGTTGTATCCGTAGATCTCGCGTGCCTTGTCGATGAACATCGGGGCATCGCGTAGGGCGGCGATCTCCGCCTCGCGGTGCAGCGCCTGGCGCCGGCAATACTCGGAGAACGGAATTCCGCCCTTCTCGGGGTTTCCCGGTTTTCCGAGGAAGGTCGACAAAGGCGCGAGGTTCTCGAACGTGATGTTGGAGGAGATGAAGATCGAATCCGACTTCAGGAGCTCGCGAAGGAACTTCACTTTCATCGCTTCGCGCTTGAAATTGTCGACGATGTGCTCGCCCATGTAGTGGGTGCCGATGCGGTAGTCCACCGAGTAGTGGAACCAGCCCTCTTTCATGAGGAGCTTGGCCAGGCTCGTTTTGCCGACCCCCGACATGCCGAGTATGGTTACGGCCTTGTGCGGCCAGTTCCGGAAGTCCTTGGCGGATGAGAAGCGCATGATGCAGATTGAGCGACGTTTCGGTGCGTTGTCCTAGACCAGACTTATCCCCGGGGCAACGCCCCAGTCCTTCGCGGCAGGTTTGAACGCATGCATCCTTTTCGAGCGTCGGAGAGCGGCTATCCGGCGACCTGGTATGCGGACGGCATCGAGTTGCCTCCCGTTCGTCGGGCCGTTCCCCGGGCTGCGTCCGTCGATGTGTGCGTCGTCGGCGGCGGCCTGGCCGGCCTGACGGCCACCCTCGAGCTTGCACGGCGCGGCAGGTCGGTGCTGCTCCTCGAAGCCCACCGCGTGGGATGGGGAGCATCCGGCCGCAACGGCGGGTTCGTCTCAGCCGGCTTCGCCGATGGCCAGCGGACCATCGTCGACCGGGTCGGACTTGCGGCCGCCGTCAGGCTCAACGAGCTTTCCGTTGCCGGTGTCGACTACGTTCGCGGGGCGATAGAGACGATCGATCCATCGATCAGAACGGCCGACGGTTGGATGGTGCTGCAGCGCCATCACGACGCGGCCGGCCTGAAGTCCTATGTCGACTTCCTGGTAAGTCGGTTCTCGCGCAATATCGTCGTTCTCGATCGCTCCCAAATTCGCGAATCGCTGCGCACGGAATCTTATCGCGATGGCTTCCTCGACCGCGATGCTTTCCACATCCACCCGCTGCGCTATTGCCTTGCCCTTGCCGCCGCGTCGGAACGGGCCGGCGCGACCATTCTCGAAGGCTGCCGCGTTTTAGCGGTGGAAGCCGGCCGAGACGGTTTCCGCCTCGCGACGGCGTCCGGAAACGTACGGGCCGGCCGGGTCGTCGCATGCACCAGTGCGTTCGACCGCATGCTTTTTCCGCAGATGGGCCGCGCCGTGCTTCCGGTTGCCACCTATGTCGGAGTGACCGAGCGTCTCGGTGACCGTGCCGCGGCTGCCATCCGGACATCGGCCGCCATCAGCGACACGCGCCGCGCCGGCGACTACTACCGGCGCGTCGACGGGGATCGCATTCTGTGGGGCGGGCGTATCACGACCATGGTCCGCGAGCCGCGCCTTCTGGCGGAAAAGCTGAAAGGCGATATGGTCGGCGTCTATCCCCAGCTCGAGGGCGCCGGGATGGCCTACGCCTGGAGCGGCCAGATGGCCTATGCGCTCCACAAGATGCCTATCATCGGCGAGGTCGCGCCCGGACAATGGGTCGCGTCGGCCTTTGGCGGGCATGGGCTCAACACCACTGCCATGGCCGGCGTCCTGCTGGCCCGCGCCATCGCCGAGGGCGACGACGAATGGCGGCGCTTCCAGGTCTTCGGGCGCCCATGGGTCGGTGGTTGGGCGGGCCGCGCCGGCGTGCAGCTAAGCTATTGGCAGATGCAGGTCCGGGACTGGCGCGACGAGCGCCGTGCCCGTCGGCAGGCTAGGCGAGGCGAGGTGCCGGCCGCATCGGTCCCGTGAAGCTCACCCCGCAATCCGGGTGATTGTGCCAGCTGAGCGAGGCCGGAACGATCTTGCGCTCTTTTAGGAGCACGAGCTCGAACTCGTGCGGCAGGTCGGCTGGCCCATTGAGGCGAAGCTTGGCGCCGGTTTCGCTGATGTCGCGAATCACGCAGCCGACCGAGCCCCGTTGCTGGTTGAACACGATGATGCCGTTCTTCAGCTGCCGGTGCCGCTGGGCGCCGCGCGATTCGTCCTGGTTGTCTTCGTTGGAGTCCATTTCAAAGCCCCCCGTTAGCGTCCCCTGCAACCATGGCGTGATCGCAGTCGTCCACTACCAGTTTATGCGATCGATGTCCGTAAAGGCAATCGATCCTCCGGCTGTAAAGTTAATTGTTCCGTCCGCATCGGAGCTGAAGTTCATGATGCCGTTGGTCGTGTCGTTGTGGGCGATCGATCCCGAAGACAGCGAGACGGTCCAGTCGACGCCATAGACGAGGCTGCTACCTCCGCTCGAATCTAGCAACTGGATCCGGTCGAGCCAGCTTGCGCCGCCTCCGCCGCTGATCGTGTCGGCGCCGTCGCCGACCTGGTAAATGAAGAGATCGTGGCCGGCCCCGCCGATCAGCGTGTCGGCGCCGCCGCCGCCCCGGAGGGTGTCATTGCCGCCGCCGCCCGTCAGCGTATTGGCCGACGAATTGCCGGTCAGGACGTCGTTGGCGTTCGAACCCAGGATGTTCTCGAAGTTCGAGATGATGTCACCGGCCGCGTGGCCGCCGGACGCCGTGTTGGTCGCCAGGTTGACCGTCACGCCGGCATCGGAGCTTGCATAGGAGAGCGTATCGGTTGCCGTGCCGCCGTCGAGGGTATCGGAGCCTGCGCCGCCTTCGATCGATGTCGGCACCGCCGCCGCCGTTGATCGTGTCGTTTCCCCCAAGTCCCCGCAGGATGTTGGTGCTGGCGTTCCCGATGAGGGTGTCGGGCAAATCGGAACCCGTCAGATTTTCAAAGCCGGCGATGGTATCGCCCGCGGCGTCGCCGCCCGAAGCTGTATTGGTCGACAGATCCACACTCACACCCGACGAGGAGTTAAAGTAGGCAAGCGTGTCGTTGCCCCCGTCGCCGTTCATGTTGTCGCTGCCGCCACCACCGATGATCATATCATTGCCGTTGTTACCGGTGATCGTTTCGTTGTCGGCAATACCGAAGATGACGTCGTCACCTATGGTGCCGGCCAGCGTGAGGTTGCCGCTCGTGCCTTCGATTGCGTCGACGAGCGAGATCGTCGCCGTCTGGTCGACAAAAGCGCCGCTCGCGTCGGTTACGCGCACCGTAACGGTGTGGGACGGCGTAGCCTCGAAATCGAGGTTGCCGTTGACCGTGATGGCGCCTGTCGCGGCGTCGATCACGAACGGCCCCGACGAGCCGACGAACGAATAGGTGAAGCGTATCGTTCATGTCGGCGTCGACCGGCGTCACGTAGCCGACCACGTAGCCCGTCGACGCATTCTCGATGATCGACGTGTTCGTGATGCTGGCGCTGGTCGGCGCGGTGTTGGTGCTGGCGATAGTGAAGGTGACGGTGTCGCTGACCGTGCCGCCGTTCCCGTCGTTGGCGGTGAAGACGACGGTGTAAGTGCCCGAGGAATTGTTCGCCACCGTCCCCGACACCAGGCCGGTCGTCGGATTGATGGTCAGACCCTGCGGCAGTCCGCTGGCGCTGTAGGTCAGCGTGTCGTTCGTATCGATGTCGGAGAACCCGCTCGCGACCGAGAACGACACGGCCTGGGTCTCCGCATACGACCGATCCTGGAACGGATCGTTGGTGACGGTGATCGTGCCGACCATGCCATCCGGACCGTTGTCGTCGTGATTGACGAGCTCGACGGTGTTCTGTCCAGTGGTGATGTTCGGCAGGACGAAGCTGCCGCTCTGCAGCACCATCCGCTCGAGGCTGGTGGACGTCGAGGTCCGCGTGCCCCAAATCTCGATGCCCGATTCGGTGATGATGACTTGGATTCGCGGCAGGCCGTTGGTGTTGGCGACCCACGGGATGGCCGCATCTGTGCCGTCGGCGAACGTCACGCGAGAGTCGGTCGCCGCGTTGTAGTTCGCGTTCTCGAACTCGAGATACGGGGTCGAAATGATGCTCGTACCGTTGACGCGGATGGTACCGGAATTGTCGAGCGTCGCGAAGTCGATGGTGATGCGGGTGTTCGACGGGTCGGCATTGGCCGGGATGTCGAAGGTCCGAGTATGCACGTAGGTGCTGCCGGTCACCGACCCGTTGGTGATGTTGCCGCTTGTGAAGCCGCCATTGCCTTCGCCGGCGTCGTACTGCCCGTCGCCGTCCGTGTCGGTGTAGACCGGCGGCGTTGCCGTAGAGTTGACAACCGGCGCATCGTTGGTGCCGGTGACCGTGACGGTAAGGGTGGTCGAGCTGGTGGCGCCTGAACTATCCCGCGTCGTGTAGGTGAAGCTGTCCGTGACCGTCTGGCCGGCCGACAGCGACTGCACGCCTGAGGATCCGTTATTCAGCGTATAAGTATAGGCCCCGTTGGCCCCGATGGTGACCGAGCCATAGGTGCCGGCCACCGATGCCCCGACGTTGCCGGCAGCGCCGTTCACAGCCGATACGGTCTTGGTGTCGCCGGTGTCGACGTCGGTGTCGTTGGTGAGCACGTTGCCGGTGGCCGAGGTGGTGACGTCTTCCTGGGCCGTTCGCCGTGTTGGCGACCGCGACCGGGGCATCATTGGTGCCGGTCACCGTGACCGTGAGGCTGGTCGAGCTTGTCGCACCTGCCGCGTCCCGCATCGTGTAGGTGAAGGTGTCGGTGACCGTCTGGCCGGCGCGAAGGCCCTGGACGGCAGCAGAGGCATTGTTGAGGGTATAGGTGTAGGCACCGTTCGAGCCGATGACCACAGAGCCATAGGTGCCGGCCACCGATGCCCCGACATTGCCGGCAGCGCCGTTCACCGCCGATACGGCCTTGGTGTCGCCGGTGTCGACGTCGGTGTCGTTGGTGAGCACGTTGCCGGTGGCCGAGGTGGTGACGTCTTCCTGGGCCGAGGCCGTGTTGGCGACCGCGACCGGGGCATCGTTGGCACCCGTCACGGTGACGGTGAGGGTTGCCGAGCTGGTGGCACCGGCCGCATCCCGCATCGTGTAGGTGAATGCATCGGTGACTGTCTGGCCGGTGGCGAGAGCGTTCGCGGCGGCGTTCGGCGTGAAGGTGTAGGCGCCGTTCGAGCCGATGACCACCGAGCCGTACGTGCCGCCAACCGAGGCGCCGACATTGCCCGCAACACCGTTGACCGCCGAGACGGTCTTGGTGTCGCCCGTGTCGACGTCGGTGTCGTTGGTGAGCACGTTGCCGGTGGCGGCAGTGTTTTCGTTGGTCGTCACGGCGTCGGCAACGGCGACGGGGCCGTCGTTGGCGCCGGTGACCGTGACGGTGAACGAGGCCGAGCTGGTGGCGCCCGATGCATCACGCATGGTGTAGGTGAAGGTGTCGGTGACCGTCTGGCCGGCGGCGAGGGCGTTCGCGGCGGCATTCGGCGTGAAGGTGTAGGCGCCGTTCGACCCGATGACCACCGAGCCGTACGTGCCCGCGACCGAGGCGCCGACACTGCCGGCGGACCCGTTGACGGCGGAGACGGACTTGGTGTCGCCGGCATCGACATCCGTGTCGTTCGTCAGGACGTTGCCGGTGGCGGCCGTATTCTCGTTGGTCGTCACCGCATCAGCGACGGCGACCGGGGCATCGTTGGTGCCGGTGACCGTGATCGTGAGCGTGGACGAGCTCGTTGCGCCCGAGGCGTCGCGCATCGTGTAGGTGAACGTATCGGTGGCAGTCTGGCCGGCTCCGAGCGCCTGGACGCCAGCGGAGGCGTTGTTCAGGGTGTAGGTGTACGCACCGCTGGCGCCGATGACCACCGAGCCGTACGTGCCGGCGACCGAGACACCGACGTTGCCGGCCGCGCCGCCGACCGCCGAAACGGTCTTCGTATCGCCAGTATCGGCATCGGTGTCGTTGGCAAGGACGTTGCCCGTGGCGGACGTCGTGACGTCCTCCTGGACGGATCCCGCATCCGCAACCGCGACCGGGCCGTCATTGGCACCCGTGATGGTGACGGTGAGCGAGGTCGAGCTGGTCGCTCCCGCCGCGTCGCGCATCGTGTAGGTGAAGGTGTCCGTGACCGTCTGGCCGGCCGCCAGGGCATTGGCGGCGGCGTTCGGCGTGAAGGTGTAGGCGCCGTTCGAGCCGATGACCACCGAGCCGTAGGTGCCGGCGACCGATGCGCCGACATTGCCGGCGGAGCCGTTGACGGCCGAGACGGTCTTGGTGTCGCCGGCATCGACGTCCGTGTCGTTGGTGAGCACGTTGCCGGTGGCGGCAGTGTTCTCGTTGGTCGTCACCGCATCGGCGACAGCGACCGGGCCGTCATTGGTGCCGGTGATGGTGACCGTCAGGCTGTCGGTGGCGGTTCCGCCGTTGCCGTCCGAGACGGTGTAAGTGAAGGTGTCGGTCGCCGTCTGGCCGGCCGCAAGGGCATTGGCCGCCGCGTTGGGCGTGAAGCTGTAGGAGCCATCGGCGCCGATGACCACCGAGCCGTAGCCGCCCGCGACCGACGTGCCGACATTGGCCGCCTGGCTGTTGACCGCCGACACAGTGAGAACGTCGGAAGCATCCGCATCGCTGTCGTTTGCAAGTACGTTGCCCGAGGCGACAGTGTCTTCGTCCGTCGAGCTGGTGTCGGCATTGGCGACCGGGCCGTCATTGGTGCCGGTGATGGTGATCGCCAGGCTCGCGGTGGCCATGCCGCCGTTGCCGTCGGAGACGGTGTAGGTGAAGGTGTCCGTCGCCGTTTCGCCGGCAGCCAGGGCATTGGCGGCGCCATTGGGCGTGAAGCTGTAGGCGCCCGTCGACACCGATGACCACCGAGCCGTAGCTGCCCGCGACCGACGCGCCGACATTGCCGGCCGAGCCGTTCACTTCGGAAACGGTCAGGATATCGGAAGCGTCAGCATCCGAGTCGTTCGACAGAACGTTGCCGGAGGCAGCCGCATTCTCGGTCGTGGATGCAACATCGGCGTTGGCCACCGGCCCGTCGTTAGTGCCGGTGATGGTGATCGCCAGGCTCGCGGTGGCCATGCCGCCGTTGCCGTCGGAGACGGTGTAGGTGAAGGTGTCCGTGGCCGTCTCGCCGGCGGCCAGCGCATTGGCAGCGCCATTGGGCGTGAAGCTGTAGGAGCCATCGGCACCAATCGTCACGGAGCCGTAGCTGCCTGCGACTGACGCGCCGACATTGCCCGCAACACCGTTCACTTCGGAAACGGCGAGGACATCCGACGCATCCGCATCGCTGTCGTTCGAGAGTACGTTGCCCGAGGCGACAGTGTCTTCGTCCGACGAGCCTGCATCGGCATTGGCCACCGGGCCATCGTTGGTGCCAGTCACGGTAATTGTGAGGGTCGTCGAGCTGGTCGCGCCCGAGGCATCGCGGACCGTATATGTGTAGCTGTCGGTGACCGCCTGGCCGGCGCCGAGCGACTGCACCGCGGCCGAGCCGTTGTTGAGGGTATAGGTGTAGGCACCGTTGGCGCCGATCACCACCGAGCCGTAGGTGCCGGCGACCGATGCCCCGACATTGCCGGCCACCCCGTTGACGGCCGACACCGTCTTGGTGTCGCCGGTGTCGACATCGGTGTCGTTGGTGAGCACGTTGCCGGTGGCCGAGGTGGTGACGTCTTCCTGGGCCGCCGCCGTGTTGGCGACCGCCACCGGCGCGTCGTTCGCACCCGTGACCGTCACCGTCAGATTGGCCGAGCTGGTAGCGCCCGCCGCGTCCCGCATGGTGTAGGTGAACGTGTCGGTGACCGTCTGGCCGGCCGCAAGGGCATTGGCCGCTGCATTCGGCGTGAAGGTGTATGCGCCGTTCGAGCCGATGACGATGGCACCGTAGGTGCCGGCCACCGATGCCCCGACATTGCCGGCCACCCCGTTGACGGCCGACACCGTCTTGGTGTCGCCGGTGTCGACGTCGGTGTCGTTGGTGAGCACGTTGCCGGTGGCAGCGGTGTTCTCATTGGTCGTCACGGTATCGGCGACCGCCACAGGTCCGTCGTTCGTACCCGTCACCGTGACGGTAAGGGTGGTCGAGCTGGTGGCGCCTGAACTATCCCGCGTCGTGTAGGTGAAGCTGTCCGTGACCGTCTGGCCGGCCGCCAGCGATTGCACGCCTGAGGATCCGTTATTCAGCGTATAAGTATAGGCCCCGTTGGCCCCGATGGTGACCGAGCCATAGGTGCCGGCCACCGATGCCCCGACGTTGCCGGCAGCGCCGTTCACAGCCGATACGGTCTTGGTGTCGCCGGTGTCGACGTCGGTGTCGTTGGTGAGCACGTTGCCGGTGGCCGGACGTCGTGACGTCCTCCTGGACGTTCGCGGTGTTGGCGACCGCGACCGGGGCATCATTGGTGCCGGTCACCGTGACCGTGAGGCTGGTCGAGCTTGTCGCACCTGCCGCGTCCCGCATCGTGTAGGTGAAGGTGTCGGTGACCGTCTGGCCGGCGCGAAGGCCCTGGACGGCAGCAGAGGCATTGTTGAGGGTATAGGTGTAGGCACCGTTCGAGCCGATGACCACAGAGCCATAGGTGCCGGCCACCGATGCCCCGACATTGCCGGCAGCGCCGTTCACCGCCGATACGGCCTTGGTGTCGCCGGTGTCGACGTCGGTGTCGTTGGTGAGCACGTTGCCGGTGGCCGAGGTGGTGACGTCTTCCTGGGCCGAGGCCGTGTTGGCGACCGCGACCGGGGCATCGTTGGTGCCGGTGACCGTGACGGTCAGGGTGGTGGAGCTTGTCGCTCCGGCGCCATCCCGCATCGTGTAGGTGAAGGTGTCGGTGACGGTTTGGCCGGCGCCCAGTGCCTGCACCGCGGCCGAGCCGTTGTTGAGGGTGTAGGTGTAGGCACCGTTCGACCCGATGGTGACCGAGCCGTAGGTGCCGGCGACCGAGGTGCCGACATTGCCGGCCACCCCGTTGACGGCCGACACCGTCTTGGTGTCGCCGGTGTCGACATCGGTGTCGTTGGTGAGCACGTTGCCGGTGGCCGAGTTGGTCACATTCTCTTGGACGGCAGCCGTGTTGGCGACCGCCACCGGCGCGTCGTTGGTTCCACTGACTGTCACCCTAAGCGTCGTGGAGTTGGTCGCACCGGCGGCGTCGCGTACAGTATATGTGAAGCTGTCGGTGACTGACTGACCCGCACGGAGTGCCTGCACCGCGGCCGAGCCATTGTTGAGCGTGTAGGCATAAGCACCGTTCGACCCAATGGTGACCGAGCCATAGGTGCCGGCCACCGATGCCCCTACATTGCCGGCGACGCCGTTGACGGCGGAGACCGTCTTGGTGTCGCCAGTATCCGGGTCTGTATCGTTCGTCAGCACGTTGCCGGTGGCCGACGTGGTGACGTCCTCTTGCACCGATGCTACATCCGCCACCGCGGTCGGACGGTCATTGACGCCGGTGACGGTGACCGTGAGGGTGGCCGAGCTGGTAGCGCCCGCCGCGTCCCGCATGGTGTAGGTGAAGGTGTCGGTGACCGTCTGGCCGGCCGCAAGGGCATTAGCCGCTGCATTCGGCGTGAAGGTGTATGCGCCGTTCGAACCGATGACCACCGAGCCGTAGGTGCCGGCGACCGACACCCCGACGTTGCCAGCCACCCCGTTGACGGCCGACACCGTCTTGGTGTCGCCGGTGTCGACGTCGGTGTCGTTGGTGAGCACGTTGCCGGTGGCAGCGGTGTTCTCGTTCCTCGTCACGGTATCTGCCACTGCAACGGGTCCGTCATTGGCGCCGGTGATGGTGACCGTGAGGTTGGAAGAGCTGGTAGCGCCCGCCGCGTCCCGCATGGTGTAGATGAACGTGTCGGTGACCGTCTGGCCGGCCGCAAGGGCATTGGCCGCTGCATTCGGCGTGAAGGTGTATGCGCCGTTCGAGCCGATGACGATGGCACCGTAGGTGCCGGCCACCGATGCCCCGACATTGCCGGCCACCCCGTTGACGGCCGACACCGTCTTGGTGTCGCCGGTGTCGACGTCGGTGTCGTTGGTGAGCACGTTGCCGGTGGCAGCGGTGTTCTCATTGGTCGTCACGGTGTCGGCGACAGCGACCGGGCCGTCATTGGTGCCGGTGATCGTGATGGTCAGCGATGCGGTGGCCGTGCCGCCGTTGCCGTCCGAGACGGTGTAAGTGAAGGTGTCCGTCGCCGTCTGGCCGGCCGCAAGGGCATTGGCCGCCGCGTTGGGCGTGAAGCTGTAAGAGCCATCGGCGCCGATGACTACCGAGCCGTAGGTCCCAGCCACCGACGCGCCGACATTGCCGGCAGAGCCATTGACCGTTGAGACGGTCAGGATATCGGAAGCGTCAGCATCCGTGTCGTTCGCGAGGACGTTGCCGGACACGGCGGCATTCTCAGTCGTCGAGCCGGTGTCGGCATTGGCGACAGGGCCGTCATTGGTGCCGGTGATGGTGATCGCCAGGCTCGCGGTGGCCGTGCCACCGTTGCCGTCGGAGACGGTGTAGGTGAAGGTGTCCGTCGCCGTCTCGCCAGCGGCGAGGGCGTTCGCGGCGCCATTGGGCGTGAAGCTGTAGGAGCCGTCGGCACCGATGACGACGGAGCCATAGCTGCCCGCGACCGATGCGCCGACATTGCCGGCAACACCGTTCACAGCGGAGACGGCGAGGACATCCGACGCATCCGCATCGCTGTCGTTCGAGAGTACGTTGCCGGAGGCGACAGTGTCTTCGTCCGTCGAGCCGGTGTCGGCATTGGCCACCGGCCCGTCGTTCGTGCCGGTGATGGTGATGGTCAGCGATGCGGTGGCCGTGCCGCCGTTGCCGTCCGAGACGGTGTAAGTGAAGGTGTCCGTCGCCGTTTCCCCGGCGGCCAGCGCATTGGCAGCGCCGTTCGGCGTGAAGCTGTAGGAGCCGTCGGCACCGATGACGACGGAGCCGTAGCTGCCCACGACCGATGCGCCGACATTGGCCACTTGGCCGTTGACCGCCGCGACGGTGAGGACGTCGGACGTATCCGCATCCGTGTCGTTGCGCAGAACGTTGCCGGAGGCAGCCGCATTCTCGGTCGTCGAGCCGGTGTCGGCATTGGCCACCGGCCCGTCGTTCGTGCCGGTGATCGTGATGGTCAGGATGCGGTGGCCGTGCCGCCGTTGCCGTCCGAGACCGTGTAGGTGAAGGTGTCC
Organism: uncultured Alphaproteobacteria bacterium; assembly: GCA_963789175.1. Taxonomy (GTDB): domain Bacteria; phylum Pseudomonadota; class Alphaproteobacteria; order Rhizobiales; family Aestuariivirgaceae; genus CAWBJO01. Next base: position 668,115 of record CAWBJO010000006.1, on the reverse strand, counting down.
GTCGCCGTCTCGCCGGCGGCGAGGGCGTTGGCAGCGCCATTGGGCGTGAAGCTGTAGGAGCCGTCGGCACCGATGACGACGGAGCCGTAGCTGCCTGCGACCGAAGCGCCGACATTGGCCACTTGGCCGTTGACCGCCGCGACGGTGAGGACGTCGGACGTGTCCGCGTCCGTGTCGTTGGACAGAACGTTGCCGGAGGCGAGCCGCGTCTCTCGGTCGTCGAGCCGGTGTCGGCATTGGCCACCGGCCCGTCGTTCGTGCCGGTGATCGTGATGGTCAGGCTCGCTGTGGCCGTGCCGCCATTGCCGTCCGACACTGTGTAAGTGAAGGTGTCCGTCGCCGTCTCGCCGGCGGCGAGGGCGTTGGCGGCGCCATTGGGCGTGAAGCTGTAGGAGCCGTCGGCACCGATGACGACGGAGCCGTAGCTGCCCGCGACCGATGCGCCGACATTGCCGGCAACACCGTTCACAGCGGAGACGGCGAGGACATCCGACGCATCCGCATCGCGTGTCGTTCGAGAGAACGTTGCCGGAGGCGACAGTGTCTTCGTCCGTCGAGCCGGTGTCGGCATTGGCCACCGGCCCGTCGTTCGTGCCGGTGATGGTGATGGTCAGGCTCGCGGTGGCCGTGCCGCCGTTGCCGTCGGAGACCGTGTAGGTGAAGGTGTCCGTCGCCGTCTCGCCGGCGGCCAGCGCGTTGGCAGCGCCATTGGGCGTGAAGCTGTAGGAGCCGTCGGCACCGATGACGACGGAACCGTAGCTGCCTGCGACCGACGCGCCGACATTGGCCACTTGGCCGTTGACCGCCGCGACGGTGAGGACGTCGGACGTATCCGCATCCGTGTCGTTGCTCAGAACGTTGCCGGAGACGGAACCATCCTCATCGGAGCTTCCCGTGTCGTCGGCAGCGACCGGCGCCTGATTCGCCGGCACACCGGGCGTTCCCGAACCACCGCCGCTCCGTCCGCTCGCGGCCCGCGCGGGGGACCCCGCCTGCGGTCCGGCGAAATCGGGAGCAGGAACTTGTGGGGTGGAAGTGGTGAAGGCGTCGGTGACAGTGCTCGAGCTCACTGCGGAGCTGAAATCGGCCGAGCCGCCGTTCGACGAGGAGACGGACACGGGGTCGACGCCGTCCGGTCCGACGGTGCGAGCCGGCGTACCGGGCGAGCGGTTGAGACCATTGCCCGGAACGGAGTTGCCGTTTCCGGCTCCGCCGTTCGAAGCGTCGTGGCCGAGGACAGGATCCTTCTCGCTTTCCGAACCGTGGTGGGTGTTCGGATTGACGATCCGGTCGATGCCTTCGTTCTCACCACCCCAGCGATAGTCGTTCGCTTTGCGCGCGCCCACGCCTTCCGGGGTCATGATGTCTGAATCTGCCAATGTCCTGCTCCAGCTGTAAGCGTCCGCGGTGCTGCGCCGACCCATTGCAAAGGCCGGCAAATCGGCACACGCGAACTTCTCAACTGGCGCCATAATCCACGGGGAATCTTAAGTACCCGTGAGAATTGACGTCCAAATCGACTCGAATTCTCCGAAGCTCGCGAACCACTTGTTAAGCAGATACTTGAGGTTGAAAAACTTAACTAGGCGCTAATCTCTGCACGTCAGACTGCGCTTTCGCACGCAAGACGGCTGCGCGTATTCAGCTTACCCTGTTGGGAGCCCCCGGTGCGTGAACGCTAACCGATGGCGCCGACGTGAAGATTTCGCTCTCCCCGCAGAGGTCCACTGCCGATATGACGCTTCCTCCCGGAGGGGCGGACGATTCGGCGGCGAGGGCGCTGGCGGACATCAAGGCGGCGGAACCCCGCTTGGGGTGGCAGATTTGGGCCGGAACTTTGGCCATCAATCTGCTCTCCCTGGCGCTGCCCTTAACGATCCTGCAAGCATATGACCGGATTCTGCCCCACCAGGCGCTGGGCACTTTCACGCTCATCTCCATCGCCGCGATCACCGCCATCCTGCTCGAAACCGCCATGCGGATGGCTCGCGTCGCGGCGCTCGGCAGAATCACCGCGGCGTTCGAATATCGGGTCGTGACGGCCGGCGTGGAGCGGCTTCTCGGCGCTCCCGTCCAAACGATCACGCAGATTCCCGCCGGTGCGCTTCTCGACAAGATGCAGTCGATTGAGACGCTGCGCGGCTATCACACCGGACAGTCGCGCCTGGCGCTGATCGACGTGCCGTTCGCGGCGATTTTCATTCTGCTCATGTTCCTGCTCGGCGGCCAGATTGCGCTGGTGCCGATCGTGCTCATGCTCTTCCTGGCACCTCTCAATCTCCGCCGCGTCCGCCAGGAAGAGACCGTCACGATCAAGCGCCGAGTGGACGAGGATCGTCGCACGGATCTCTTGATCGAGATCCTGAAGGGCATCCGTACCGTCAAGATTCTCGCCGCCGAAGCCTTGATGATGCGCCGCCATGACCGGCTGCAGCAGACGACCGTGAACAATTCCTACGACAACCTGCAGATCGGCAACAGCAATCAGAGCCTGTCGGCGCTTTTCGCGAACCTGGTGCTCGTAACCACGGTCGCGTACGGCGCCTACCTGGTGATTCTCGGACAGCTGTCCGTCGGTGCTCTGGCGGCGTGCACGACCCTTGCAGGGAGGGCGGTGCAGCCCATCCTGAGGCTCTACGCGATCCAGGGCCAGATGATGGTCACGGAGACGGCGCGGCGGCGGCTTGCCGACATTCTCGCCTTGCCGCAGCAGGATGGCGCGCTCCACAAGCAGGAAGTGACCATCGAGGGAAAGGTGGTCTTGTCCAATGTCACCTTCTCCCATCCGGGTTCCCAGAAACCCCTGTTTCGAGACCTCAACCTGACCATTCCCGCCGGGTCCATCTACGGCATATCGGGGCTCGACCTGGCCGGGAAGTCGACGCTCGCCAGGCTGATCGCCGGAGAAATCCGCCCGATGCGCGGCGACGTCAGGCTCGATGGTCACGACCTGTCGGGCGACAACGCCCAATATCTCCGCCAGAAGGTTGCCTTGGTCGGGCAGGAGCGATCGCTCTTCGAGGGTTCGATCCTCGACAACATCGCCATGTTCCGGCAGGGCGAGGGTGTCACCGACGCACTCAAGGCCGCCCGTCTGATTGGGCTCGAGCTCGATATCCAGCGCCTGCCGATGGGTTACGATACCCACATCTCCGACAGCATAGCCGAGGAACTGCCGGCCAGCTTTGCGCACCGAATCATGATCGCCCGCGCTCTTGCCCGCCGTCCGCGCGTCCTGATTCTCGACCAGGCCAATGCCGGGCTCGACATCCAGTCCGACCGGCTGCTGCGCGAGGCGCTCCAGTCGATCAAGGGCTCGGCGACCGTGATTCTGATTACCGAGCGGCCCTCGCTCCTGCGCGTGGCCGACAAGCTGTTCGAGCTCGAGAACGGAACCCTCACCCCGCGCGCTCCCATTCCTCAGCCGGCGCCCGCGGTTGAACCTGCAGGCGAAGTGAAACATGCTTGAGCAGAAGGTCCCGCTGATCGAGGCAATCGATTCCGCCGCTCCCCGGCCGAACGCTGTCCATGCCCAGCATGAACAGCTGCAATCGGTGTTCGTGCCCTCCGCCAGCCGTGAGCAGAAGGGCGGGCGTGGCGTGGGCGCCTGCCTGGTTCCGCTGCTCACCGCCCTGAGCTGGCCGGGCAATTCCCGGCACCTGATCGAGGCCCTGCCGCATCTCCAATCGGTGGACGATGTCGAATCGCTTCGTGCCGTGCTGGTCCGGCTCAGCTTCGACACCGAAGCGGTGACCGCCGACGGCACGGTCGCCCCTCGGGTATCGCTCCCCTGCCTCTACAGTGCCGATGGCAAGCGGGTGCTCGTACTCACCGCCCGACGCGATGACGGGTTCGAGGCGTTCGACAGCGTGACGGGGCGGGCAGGCATCCTCAGCGGCCTGCCGACCGCGGGCACGTTCTACCTGCCGCGCGCCATCGACCCGCGCGAGGAGCAGTCCGAGCTCGCCCGCCGCAGCTATTGGGGCGTTTTGCTCAAGCGCTTCCGCCGCACCGTCGTCCAGCTCCTGTTCGTCACCCTGATCATCAACGTGATGGCGCTGATGCCGTCGCTGTTCATCCTCGCGGTTTACGACACGGCGATCGCCACCAAATCCGTCGGGATGCTCCTGAGCCTGCTTGCCGGCATCGGCATCGTCGTAGTCGCAGAATATGGATTCCGGCAGCTGCGAGGCAGGGCGCTTGCCTATCTCGGCGCCCGCTGGGACATCATCACGGGTGCGAAAGCCCTCGAACGCGTTCTCTATTTGCCCATTGCGTTCACCGAGCGCGGCCCGATCAGCTCCCAGATCACCCGGCTGCGCCAGTTCGAGAACATGCGCGACATCTTTTCGGGCCAGATGGCGATCGCGCTTCTCGACTTGCCGTTCATCCTGATCTACGTCGCCGCCATCGGCTTCGTTGGCGGCCCGCTCATTTGGGCTCCCATACTGTTGATCGCCGCCTATACCCTGGTCGGTGTCGTGACTCTGCCCGTGATGCGGCGGCGCTTTGCGATGGTCGGAGAAAGCCGCCAGAGAAGCCTCCGGCTGCTCATGGAGACGGTCACCAAGCACCGCGCCATCAAGGAGAGCGGTGCCGAATCGATCTGGCTCGACCGCGTCCGAACTGTCGCCTGGGAATCGGCCCAGCGGCATTTCAGCTCCGAGCAGCTGAACCTCAACGTCATGAGCGTGACGCAGACGCTGTCCAACGTCGCCGGCCTGGCGACCCTTTTCGTCGGACTCGATCTGGTCATCGAGCAGCAACTGACCGTCGGTGCGCTCATCGCCACGATGGCAATCGTCTGGCGCTTCATGGCTCCCGTTCAGGGGGCCTTCCTCAACATCAACCGCTTCCAGCAGGTATCGAACGCCTTCCGCCAGGCCAATCAGCTCTTCCGCATGCCGCCGGAACGCGAGGCCGGACGGCTCCCCCAACTTTTCCGCAACTTCCGCGGCAGCGTGGTCATCAACCGGCTCTCCTTTCGCTACACGCAGGTGTCCGATCCGGCGCTCAATGGCGTCTCGTTGCGCATCCCGCCCGGCCAGCTCGTCGCGATCACCGGTCCGAGCGGCGGTGGAAAGTCGACACTGTTGCGCCTGATCTCGAAGCTCTACCTCGCCCAGGGCGGCAACATCCAGGTCGACGGCGTCGACATCCGCCAGATCGACGCCGGCGAGCTCCGTCACAATCTCTCCTACGTTCCCGACTTCTTCGACTTCTTCCACGGAACTGTCGCGCAGAACCTGCGCCTGTCCGCCCCCATGGCGACCGATGCTGATCTTCAGAAGGCCTGTGTCGATGCCCGCGTTCAGGACTTCGCAGCTGCCCTGCCGCAGGGATTGGAGACCTGGCTCAAGTCCGACGTCGCGGCAAAGCTGCCGGCCGGGCTGAAGCAGCGCATCATGCTGGCGAGAGGGTGGGTGAAGAACACCCCCATCTATCTCCTCGACGAACCGGTCAACAATCTCGACCGCGTCGGCGAGGAAGCGCTCCTGAAAAAGCTCGAGGCGTTGCGCGGCAAGGCCACCGTCCTCATGGTCACCCACCGGCCGAGCCACATGAGCATCGCCGACCGGGTCGTCTACATGCAGGAAGGGCAGATCCAGTTCGACGGCAGCCCCGATCAGATCCTGCCGCTCATCCTGCGTGCGGCGTGAGGGGGGCGTCAGATGGTGCAGACTGAAAATGGACGACCTTCAATGAAGATGTTCGAGAAACTGACCAGCTGGGCCTCGCACGGTAACGAACGGCCATCGGCCAGGACCCTGATGCTGCCCCTGCCGCTCGAGACGGGGCGCACTCCAGGCCTTGCGCTTGGTTTTCTCAGCCTCGGCACGGCCTTCGTCATCGCGACGGTCGCCTGGGGTTCGGTCACGACGGTCAATGAGCTGACGGTGGCGCCCGGCCAGCTGCGCCCGGCGGGATCCGTCTACTCCGTCCAGCATCTCGAAGGCGGCCAGGTGCAGGAAATTCTCGCCGCCGAGGGTGAGATCGTCGAGAAGGGTGCTCCGATCGTCAGGCTCCAGCCGGTTCAGGCGCTTGCCGATCTCGACCAGCTCGATGCGCGCCGCGCCGGTCTCCGCCTGCGGATCGAAAGGCTGAGCGCCTTGATCGACCGCCGCGCGCCCGACTTCGGCACCGAAGGCCGGAAGTTTCCGGCCGTTATGAAGGACGAGGCCGAGGCCTACCAGTCCGGCAAGGCGCAATATGAGAACGAACGCCAGGCGCTGGGCTTCCAGGTCGAGCAGCGCAGCGCCGAGACGGAGGGTTTGAGGAGCCAGGTCGCGAGCCTGAAGCGCCAGTTCGCACTCCAGAAGGAGCAGCTGTCAATTCGGCAGAGCCTCGTCGAAGAGGGCTATGTCTCAAAGTCGCAGTTCATCGAAATTCAGCGCGAGACCGAGAAGATCAACGAACAGCTCCTCCTGTCCGAGGGTCAGTTGTCCTCGGCGGGGGAGGGCCTGAAGGAAGCCCGGATCAAGCTCGCGGAGTACGACAGCAAGTTCTCCTCGGGCCTCTCCGATGAGCGCGCCAAGGCCAGCGCCGAGCTCGGCGAAGTGACGGCCGTGCTGCCCAAGCAGACCGATCGCGTCGAGCGCCTCACGGTGCGGGCACCCGTGCGCGGCATCGTCCAGGAGCTCGTTCCGAAATCGGTCGGCCAGGTGTTGCGCCCGGGCGAGATGATCGCCAGCGTCGTCCCACTCGACGAGAAGATCGTCGCCGAGGTGCAGATTCCTCCCCAGGAGATCGCTCACATCAAGCCCGGACAGTCGGCCGATCTGCAGGTTTCGACCTTCGATTCCGTGCGCTACGGCAAGATACCGGGGAAGGTGCGGCAGATTTCCGCCACCACCTTCCAGACTGACGATGGCGTGCCGTACTATAAGGCGGTCATCGCGCTCGATCGCGAGTACGTCTCCTTCCTGGGTCAGCGCCACCCCGTCGTCCCGGGCATGGTCGTCCAGGCGGAGATCGCCACCGGGTCGAAAACCCTGATGGCCTACATGCTGAAGCCGATCTACAACAACTACTCTTCGGCATTCTCGGAGCGCTGAACGAGGCTTTCACCCGCGCACGCGGATCGTGTATGCTGTGGGCGTCATTCTCTCTGATTGCAGGGTGCTTGGACGTTTCTTGGCCGCACGATGCCGGAAGGTCGGAGCCGCTCCCGCCATCCGCTTGGCGTGATTTCGAAGCAGTCGCGCCACTTTCCGAGCCTCCCGCGTTCATTCCATCCGCTCGCTGAAAATTAATTTGCAACGCTGGCCGCAGACATTATTCAGCGGTGTGAAATTCAGTTGTCCCGTGCGAGGCGCCTCGATATATAGGCGCCGATTCTGGGCGAGTTCGACGAGGGATCGAAAACGACTTCATGGCTCAAGCTCAAAAGAACGGATACCGGCCATCCGAGGATGAGCCCTTCATGAATGAGCAGCAGCGCGACTATTTCCGCGCCAAGCTGCTTCAGTGGAAGGACGACATACTGCGCGAGAGCAAGGAAACGCTCGAGCACCTTCAGGACGAGAACAATGTGTTGCCCGACCTCGTCGACCGCGCGTCGACCGAGACGGACCGGGCTCTCGAGCTGCGCACCCGCGACCGGCAGCGCAAGCTCATTGCCAAGATCGATTCCGCCCTGAGCAGGATCGACGACGGCTCATATGGATATTGTGAAGAGACCGGCGAGCCCATCGCTCTCCGCCGTCTCGATGCCCGCCCGATCGCCACCTTGTCGATCGAGGCGCAGGAGCGCCACGAGCGCCGCGAAAAGGTCTATCGCGACGACTGATCGCGGCAATCGGTCGAGTTTCGCTATTCCTGATCGAAGTTCGAGCGGATGGCCGCGAGCCGCGGACCCTCGGGTTCCACGTTTCTGAGATTGGGTGCCCGATCGCTGGGAACGGCCGGCCGCGGCGCCATGCGCGTCGAGACCGGCCGGATGGTCTCCAGCGGCTCGTTCTCCGCCGCCGCGGCACCGGTCGCCTTTTGCGCCTTGCGCAAATGCGGCACGTCTTCGCCGAGCCCGAACCCGGCCCCCAGCGCACCGATGCCGCTTTCGATCACCACGTCCTGATGCGGGCCGACGAGCAGGAGATGTTCCACGCCGTCGCGCTTGACGAGGACGAGGCGCCGCGCCTTGTCGATGTCGTAGAATTCGCTGATCGAGAGTCGCTGGCCGCGGCGCCCGCGGATGCCGCCGCCCATCGACCGGGCGGCAATCACGGCGAGGAACAGCAGCAGCAGGACGAGCACCGCGCCGCCCAGATAGAGTCCCAGATCCTGCATTTCCATGAATTGCCTCATCGTCGGATTCCACTCCGATTCGCGCCGCCGGACACGATTCTAGCAGAATCGCGGACGCGAGAGCAGTTGAACTCTCGACTCATACCAACTACGCATGAGTGCGCTGATTGCAAGGCGTCAAATCGCCTATACTTCACGTGATTCGGCGGAAGGCTGCCAACTTGGCGATGAAAGACGGCGATGCCCACGAAGGCTTGGCGCTTCGCCCGCCGAAACCGTTCCGGCGGCTGGAGTGGTCCATTGCCGCCGTCGTTCTTGTCCTGGCGGCGGTGGCCGCCACCGTCGCCCTGACGCTGCAGCTGCGCGACGACTTCGCGACCTGGTCGCTGGTCGGTCTGGCATTTTTGGCGGTAGTCGGCGCTTTTTCCCTGGTGGGCCTGCTCGTCGGCCTGGTGCATGTCGGCGGCGCGGCCCGGCATCGGGCTCTCTTCGATGGGCTCGCCGACGCCATCGACGACGCCTTCGCCATTACCGACGACCGGGGAAGGGTAAGCTTCACCAACGCCGCCTATCGCCGCCTCCTGGCGAACTACGGCGCCCCGCGTCCGGTCGGGGTCGAGATCCTCTATGCCGGGCACCCCGAGATCTCCGACCGCATCTACCGGCTTGCCGTTGCGGCACGCGACCGGCAGGCAGGATCGGAGGAATTCCGCCTTCCGGCCGGCTCGACCGCTCCCGGTGGCCGGCCGACGGAACCGGTGTGGATGAAATTGTCGGTCGTGCCGATCGCGGTCGCCCAGGGACATTATTCACTCTGGCGGTTGACCGACATCAGCAGCGACCGCCGCCGGCAGGAGAACGCCTTTGCCCGGCTCCAGTACATCATCAGCTATCTCGACCATGCGCCGGCGGGCTTCTTCTCGACCGATCAGGATGGCCGCATCGTGTACGTCAATGCGACCCTGGCCACCTGGCTCGGCCTCGATCTCGAGAAGACGACCGACGGCAGCCTGAAGCTTTCGGATATGGCCTCGCCGGCCGGCCGCCAGATCATCATGGGCGTGGCGCCCGAAGCGGGCCAGGAACGGACCGACGTCTTCGACATCGATCTCCTCGCCCGTACCGGCCAGTCGGTTCCGGTGCGCATCATCCATCGCACCGATTTCGACGGCGAGGGCAGGCAGAAACCCTCCCGCTCCCTCGTCCTGCGCCGCGAGCATGGCGAGACGGCGACGGGCGGCGCCCATCAGGCCGAGCTGCAGCTGTCGCGCCTCGTCAACAACGCGCCGATCGGCATCGCGAGGGTGAACGTCCAGGGTAAGGTGACCAACGCCAACGTCGCCTTCCTGCGCCTGAGCCCGGCGGCGAAGCGGGGGGCGAATCTGGTGAGTCTCGCCGCCGCGTCCTACCGCAAGGCGCTGCAGGAGACGCTCGCGTCGGTCCAGGGCGGCAACAGCGGCGTGATCCCCGTCGACGTGGCCTTGGAAGGCGAGCAGAGCCGTTCGGTCCAGATGTTCGTCGTGCCCGCCGAATCCGACGGAACTGACAAGGAGGCGATCGTCTACGCGGTCGAGACGACCGAGCATCGCGCCCTCGAGATCCAGTTCGCCCAGAGCCAGAAGATGCAGGCCATCGGCCAGCTCGCCGGCGGCGTCGCCCACGACTTCAACAACGTCCTGACCGCGATCATCGGCTTTTCGGATCTTCTGCTGGCCCGCCACCGGCCGTCCGATCCCGCCTTTGCGGACATCATGAACATCAAGCAGAACGCAAATCGCGCCGCCAACCTGGTGCGCCAGCTTCTCGCCTTCTCGCGCCGCCAGACGTTGCGGCCCGAGATCCTGTCGCTCACCGACGCGATCTCGGATCTCGGTAATCTGCTTGGCCGGCTGCTTGGCGAGAAGGTGGGCCTGAAGGTCATCCACGGGCGCGAAGTCGGTCTCGTCAAGATCGATGTTAACCAGTTCGAGCAGGTGATCGTGAACCTTGCCGTGAACGCCAGGGATGCGATGCCGAGCGGCGGCACGCTGACCGTCCGCACCGCCAACGTCACTCTCGATGAATCCCGCAGCATCAGTCCCGAGCACATGCCGCCCGGCGAGTACGTGCTCTGCGAGGTCGAGGATAGCGGCACCGGCATGCCAAAGGACGTGCTCGAGAAGATTTACGAGCCGTTCTTCTCGACCAAGGAGGTGGGCAAGGGGACCGGCCTTGGCCTGTCGACCGTGTACGGAATCATCAAGCAGACCGGTGGTTTCATCTTCTGCGAAAGCGAGGTCGGCAAGGGCACGAAGTTCCGCATCTATCTCCCGCGCCACTACCGGGCTCCCGACAGCGAGGAGGTCGAGTCGCGGCCGGAGGAGCGCAACGGCAAGAAACAGGATCTTACCGGCAAGGGGACCATCCTCTTGGTCGAGGACGAGGATGCTGTGCGCGCCTTCGCCTCGCGTGCCCTCGCGTCCCGCGGCTATGAGGTGCTGGAAGCCGACTCCGGCGAGACCGCGCTCAAGGTCTATGCCGAGAACGAAACCAAGATCGATCTCGTGTTGTCGGACGTCGTCATGCCGGAGATGGATGGACCGACCTTGCTCAAGGAGCTGCGCCGGCGGGGCGCCACGACCAAGGTGGTGTTCATCTCGGGCTATGCGGAGGATGCCTTCGACAAGAATCTTGAAGGCCAGACCGACTTCGCCTTCCTCCCGAAGCCGTTTTCCCTGAAACAGCTTGCCGAGGCCGTCAAGGAAGCTATGAACTCCTGAAGCTTTCACGGTCGAGGGGGCATGGCGAGATGAAGACGTTGAGTGGTCTGGCGACGGATCTCGCTTCGGGAGCCGTCACCTCCCTGTCTCTGGTCGATGAGTGCCTCGAGCGGATAGGCGATCCGGCTGGGGAAGGCGGCCGCGCTTTCTTGCGCGTCGATGCCGACGGCGCCCGCGAGGCTGCCCGCTACATGGATGCCCTGAGGCGCCGCAGTTCGGCGCCGTCGCCTTTCGCGGGGATCCCGATCTCGGTCAAGGACCTCTTCGACATCGCCGGCGAGGTGACGACGGCGGGATCGGTCGCGCTGAAGGATGCACCCCCGGCCGCAGCGGACGCACCTGCCATCGCCCGCCTGAAGAGCGCTGGCTTCGTCGTCCTCGGCCGCACCAACATGACCGAGTTTGCCTATTCGGGCGTCGGATTGAACCCGCACTACGGCACGCCGCGCGCTCCCTTCGACCGTGCCGTCGGCCGCATCCCCGGTGGTTCGTCGTCGGGCGCTGCGGTGTCTGTCGCCGACGATCTGTGCGCCCTTGGCATCGGAACCGACACGGGCGGATCGACGCGCATTCCCGCGGCCTTCTGCGGCATCGTGGGTTTCAAGCCGAGCGTCGGCCGCATTCCGACGACGGGCGTCTTTCCTTTGTCGTTCACGCTGGATTCGGTCGGGCCGCTCGCCCGGTCGGTGGCCTGTGCCGCGGCCGCTGACGCCGTCATGGCGGAAGACTGGTCGGGGCGTATCGCCGAGCGTCCGCTCGCCTCGCTTCGCCTCGGCGTCGTGACCAATATCGCAAGCGCGGACGTGGACAAGGAAGTGAGCACCGCTTTCGAAACGGCCTTGCGCCGGCTTTCGGAACGGGGTGTGACCCTCGTCGATTTACCTCTTCCCGACGCCGATCGCATTCCGGCGATCAACTCCCGCGGCGGAATATCGGCGATCGAGGCCTATGCGCATCATCGCCGGATGATTGAGGCGAAGGGCGAGCTCTACGACCCGCGCGTCCGGCGGCGCATTCAATTGGGATCGGCAATTCCCGCGCCCGACTATGTCGACATCCTGCGCGAGCGCACCCGCTTGATCGAAGCCGCGAGAAGAAAGATGGAAGGCTTTGACGGTGTCCTCCTGCCGACGACGCCGAACGTGCCCCCGCCCATCGCGGTGCTGGCGGCCGACGACGACTACATGCGCCTCAACTTCCTGAGCCTCCGCAACACCTTCGTCGGCAATTTCCTGAATTGCTGCGCCGTCTCGCTGCCCGTGAGCCCGCCAGGCGAGCCACCGGTCGGGCTGATGATCATGGCGCCGTGGGGGAAGGACCAAGAGCTGTTCTCGGTGGCCGCGGCGCTCGAGCCGGTCCTCGCCTGACGGTCCCGCGGTTTCATAAACCTTTGGCCAGCCCATTTATGAAATCGCAACTTAGAGAGGAATTAACGCTTTACACACAACTTCAGACTTAGTATGGAAGAACACTGATTTTTGGAAACTGCTTGGGAGAGCCGGGGGCAAATCTCCGAGATCTTCTGGCAGCAGGGGCCGGGAACGTACAATCTCTCCCCAGAAGTGGGTTATTGATGCATAGCCCCTCTGTGCGTTCCCGGCCCTAATTTATCACCACCATTGATGCAGTCGAATCGGCCTTAACGGGATGGCCGGTTTGTTCAATTAAAGTTCCCGTTCCGCAAAAAATTCACAGCCAACTTCAATACCTTAGGAAAAGTCTTGCCAGGAGAACAAAACGTGTACATTATGTGCGCACGAACTGAACCAACCAAATTTGCGCCGCATCAGTGGCTGTGAAATAAGGAGAAGAATATGGGGCAGTCTAATCTCAGGGTGGTCGATACCTCCATGGACAAGTCAAAGGCTCTCGACGCGGCCTTGAGCCAGATTGAACGTAGCTTCGGCAAGGGCTCCATTATGAAGCTCGGAGCCGGGGCCATCGTCGAAATCGAGGCCATTTCCACGGGTTCCCTGGGCCTCGACATCGCCCTCGGCATCGGCGGACTGCCCCGGGGCCGCGTAGTCGAGATTTACGGGCCTGAATCTTCGGGCAAGACCACCCTTGCCCTGCAGACCATCGCCGAAGGCCAGAAGCGGGGCGGCATCTGCGCCTTCATCGACGCCGAGCACGCCCTCGATCCCTCCTATGCGCGCAAGCTCGGCGTGAACGTCGACGATCTGTTGATTTCTCAGCCGGACACGGGCGAACAAGCCCTCGAGATCGCCGACACGCTAGTGCGGTCGGGCGCCATCGAGATTCTGGTCGTCGACTCCGTCGCGGCGCTGACGCCGCGGGCCGAGATCGAAGGCGAGATGGGAGATTCGCTGCCCGGCCTGCATGCCCGGCTGATGAGCCAGGCCCTGCGCAAGCTCACCGCTTCCATCGCCCGCTCCCGGTGCATGGTGATTTTCATCAACCAGATCCGGATGAAGATCGGCGTGATGTTCGGGTCCCCCGAGACCACGACGGGAGGCAACGCGCTCAAGTTCTACGCCTCCGTGCGTCTCGACATCCGCCGCATCGGCGCCATCAAGGACAGGGACGAGGTCGTCGGCAACCAGACCCGGGTCAAAGTGGTCAAGAACAAGGTGGCTCCGCCGTTCAAGCAGGTGGAATTCGACATCATGTACGGCGAAGGCATCTCCAAGATCGGAGAGCTTCTCGACCTCGGCGTGACGGCCGGCATCGTGGAGAAGTCCGGCGCCTGGTTCTCCTACGACGGCGAGCGGATCGGGCAGGGCCGCGAGAATGCCAAGGCCTTCCTGAAGCAGCATCCCGATCGTGCGGCCGAGATCGAGAAGAAGATTCGCGAGAATGCGGGCCTTCTGGCGGCCAAGATCACGAATGCCGGCAGTCCGAGTCCGACGACGAAGACGCTGCCGCCGCCGAATAGCGTGCTCGTGCGTGAGTTCCCGTCGCGTCCGCGTTGATTGATTTCCAACGGTTTCCGGCCTTTCCCCTCAAGGTCGGAGTCGGTGTGCGCCCCACACCGCACCAAGCGCCCTCCCAGCCCCGGGGAGGGCGCTTTTCCATTGTCGGCGTTCCGAAGCCCTGTCCTATGGACTTGCCGGGGTACGTAAGGCAGATACAGCGATGATGCGGCCTCCGCCGTCCGTGCAGGGAACAGGGAAACAGTCGCCGACATGTCTGGCCTGAACGAAATCCGGTCGTCCTTTCTGGAATACTTCCGCAAGAACGGTCACGAGGTCGTGGCGTCGAGCCCCCTCGTACCCCGCAACGACCCGACTCTGATGTTCACCAATGCCGGCATGGTGCAGTTCAAGAATGTTTTTACCGGTATCGAGAAGCGCCCCTACAGCCGTGCCGTGACGGCCCAGAAGTGCGTCCGCGCCGGCGGCAAGCACAACGACCTCGACAACGTCGGCTACACCGCGCGCCATCACACCTTCTTCGAGATGCTCGGCAACTTCTCTTTCGGAGACTACTTCAAGGACGTCGCGATCGAGTTGGCCTGGAATCTCGTCACCCGGGAGTTCGGCCTGCCGGCCGACAAACTGACCGTGACCGTGTTCTCGGCGGATGACGAGGCCTTCTCCCTCTGGCGCCGCATCGCCGGCCTGCCCGAGCACCGGATCATCCGGATTCCGACCTCGGACAATTTCTGGGCCATGGGCGACACGGGCCCGTGTGGGCCGTGCTCCGAGATCTTCTACGACCATGGCGAGCGCATTCCCGGCGGCCCGCCGGGCTCGCCCGACGCCGATGGCGACCGCTTCATCGAGGTCTGGAACCTGGTCTTCATGCAGTACGAGCAGGTCACGAAGGAGGAAAGGGTCGACCTTCCGAAGCCGTCCATCGATACGGGGATGGGCCTGGAGCGGATCGCCGCCGTCTTGCAGGGGAAGCACGACAACTACGACATCGATCTCTTCCAGGCGCTCATCCGCGCCATCGAGGAGCAGACCGGCGTTCCGGCCGAAGGGCCCGCCCGCGCTTCGAACCGGGTCATCGCCGACCATCTGCGCGCCTCCTGCTTCCTCATCGCCGATGGCGTCCTTCCCTCGAACGAGGGCCGCGGCTATGTCCTGCGCCGCATCATGCGCCGCGCCATGCGCCACGCCCAGCTTCTGGGCGCTCGCGACCCGCTCCTTCATAGTCTCGTGCCGGCGCTGGTGCGGGAGATGGGCACGGCTTATCCGGAGCTGCAGCGCTCGCAGGGGCTCGCGGAGGAAACCCTGAAGCTGGAGGAGACCCGCTTCCGCACCACGCTCGAGCGTGGGCTTCGCATGCTGGACGAGGAGACCCGCGGCTTCGCGGAAGGCGACAGGCTGTCCGGCACCGTCGCGTTCAAGCTCTACGATACCTACGGCTTCCCGCTCGACCTCACCCAGGACGCTCTGAAGCCTCGCGGCATCGGTGTCGATACCGACGTCTTCTCGGCCGAGATGGATCGCCAGCGCGCCGAGGCACGCAAGGCGTGGACCGGATCGGGCGATGTGAAGACGGAGACCGTATGGTTCGACGTCCGCGACCGGGCGGGTGCGAGCGATTTCCTGGGCTACGAGACGGAACGGGCGGAAGGCCAGGTGCGCGCCATCGTGTCCGACGGCGCTGACGTGAAGACCCTGCGCGAGGGAGAAGCGGCTGCGTTGGTCCTCAACCAGACGCCGTTCTACGGCGAGTCGGGAGGCCAGGTGGGCGACCGCGGTTTCGTTCGCACCTCCGAGGGAGCGCTGTTTCGCGTCGACGACACGCAAAAGCGCGTCGGGGATCTCGTCGTTCACTATGGAAAGCTCGAGAAGGGCAAGCTTGCCGTCGGTGACGCCGTCGAGCTCGAGGTCGATTCCCTGCGCCGCGGCGGCGCCCGCATCCATCACTCCGCGACGCATCTGTTGCACGAGGCGCTGCGCCAGGTGCTGGGCACCCACGTCGTTCAGAAGGGCTCGCTGGTCGAGCCGGACCGGCTGCGATTCGATTTCTCCCATCCGAAACCGATGTCGGCGGCCGAGGTCGCGCGTGTCGAGGAGATCGCCAATGCCGTGGTGCGGCAGAATTCGGAAGTGGTGACGCGATTGATGACCGTCGACGCCGCGATCGCCGAGGGCGCCATGGCGCTCTTCGGAGAAAAGTACGGTGATGAGGTTCGTGTCGTCTCGATGGGCACGCAGCCGGAAGGCGGACCCAACAAGCCCGTCTATTCCCTCGAATTGTGCGGCGGCACGCATGTGTCGCGCACCGGCGACGTCGGCCTGGTGCGCGTGCTCGGCGAAGCGGCGTCCGCCGCCGGCGTTCGGCGGATCGAGGCTTTGGCCGGACAGTCGGCCCTTCGTCACCTGAGCGAGCAGGACATGCGGCTGAAAGAGGTCGCATCGCTGCTGAGGGCGGCGCCGGCCGAGGTGCCGGCCCGCATCGAGGCTCTGCTCGAGGATCGGCGGCGGCTGGAGCGCGACCTCTCGGAGGCGCGCAAGCGCCTTGCCATGGGCGCCACTGGCAACGGCGGTGAGGTGAGCCAGGTCGCCGGCATCAAGTTCATGGGCCGGGTGGTCTCCGGCGTCGACCCGAAGGACCTGAAAAGCCTCGCCGACGAGGGAAAGCGGGCACTGGGATCCGGCATCGTCGCGTTCGTCGCCGAATCGGCCGACGGCAAGGCGGCGGCCGTGGTGGGCGTGACCGACGACCTCACGAAACGTTTCAGCGCCGTCGATCTGGTGAGGTCGGCGGCAACGGCGCTGGGCGGAAAAGGTGGGGGCGGGCGACCCGACATGGCGCAGGCCGGCGGCCCCGACGGATCGAAGGCCCAAGAGGCGCTCGACGCCATTCGCAAGCAGCTGGCTAGCTGAGCTCCATGTAGCCGAGCGGCAGCACTGTCGTTTCCTTGATCTTTTCCATCACGAAGCTCGCCGCGACGTCGGTCAGGCTGATGCGCGCGATGAGCCGCTTGTAGAGCTGGTCGTAGCCTGCGATGTCGGGCACGACGGCATGGAGGAGATAGTCGGTCTCGCCCGTCGTGCGATAGACGGCGATGATCTCCGGGATGTCGCGCACCGCCGCCGAAAAGCTCTTCAGCCAGTCCGGCTCGTGATGCACGGTGCGGATGGCGATGAAAGCGGTAAGTCCGAGATTGACCTTCTCCGGATTGAGGAGGGCGACGCGACCGCGGATGATGCCGTCCTCTTCCAGCTTCTTGACCCGCCGCCAGCACGCATTGCGCGACAGGTGCACCCGCTCGGCCAGCTCCTCGATCGAAGTCGACGAATCGCCCTGCAGCGCTGCGAGGATGGCTCGGTCGATGGAATCGGTCACGGGAGACAACTCCATTTTGTGAGAAAATTTCCCAATTTTAGCCGGTTCAGGCATCTAAATTGGGCGCTTTTCCTCTCATTTCGGAGGTATATTGTCAACGAACATCGGGCGGAGGCCATTGCCATGCAGATCGTCGAACGGGTTTTCCGTGCTCACCCGCGTAAGGTGGGGGAGGGGTATGTGGAGCACATGGCGTTTGCCGCGCGGTTCGCAGGTCGCATGCTGGCGGCCGGCGCGGCCGCATTGATCCATGCATTGGTGCCCTGTCTCTTCGAGACGACGGCGAGCCGGATGGTGAGGGCCATCGTAGTAGAACTTGATTCACGCGGCCGGGGGGCCGCCGAGCGGCCTCAAGCGGGGCTGTTCGGCGGCCAGACTTCGGTATCATGATCCGGATGCTGGAGCGACGCGTACCCTTTCAGCTGTTCGGGTGAATTGTAGTCGCTGGTCTTCGCTCTCGGCAGATCGCGAAGGCCTTTGAACCACTTGAGCTCGCTCTCGACGCCCACCTGGTGCGACGGCGGCGCATCGTCGGGCCTGTCCAATGACCCGATCGCCATCTCGTAGTTGGGATCTTTATCGTCATGCATGTAGAGCGGCGTTCCGCACGCGCTGCAGAAGCCGCGCGCCACGATGGATGAGGATCTGAATTCCGCCGGCCTGCCGCGCGTCCATGTGAGGCCGGCGGCTGCGAGCGAGACGAGCGGAGCGCCCCACGAGCCGAATGCCTTTTGGCACATGCGGCAGTGGCAAATTCCTGCATCGCCGAGTTCACCCTCGAAGCGATAGCGGATCGCTCCGCATTGGCAGCCCCCGGTATGGATCGGCAAATATTTTTCCGGCATCGAACGTCCCTTTGTATGCAAGTGATGGTTGTTAAACTATCGCAACACAACCATTAAGTCGCCTTTTACACCTTCCGACGATGATCGCGCCCGAATGCGTCTGCGTAGTGGAGGTGACGATGAGCATGGCGCGGGTTCTGCCTTGGCGACGGAAAGCGGGCAAGGGTTGGACCCGCGTCCATCTCATCTACTTCCTTCTTGCCGCGTTCGATCTTCTCGCCGTCGGCGGCGGACTCTATCTCAGCAATCAGTTCGCGGCGATCTTCAATCGCACATTGGCGGCCGGGCGCGTATGGGACCAGAGCTTTGTCGAGCTCTGGCGTCTCGACGAT
Organism: uncultured Alphaproteobacteria bacterium; assembly: GCA_963789175.1. Taxonomy (GTDB): domain Bacteria; phylum Pseudomonadota; class Alphaproteobacteria; order Rhizobiales; family Aestuariivirgaceae; genus CAWBJO01. The sequence continues at coordinate 649,668 of CAWBJO010000006.1, read as the reverse complement.
TTCGCCGATGGTCTCAGCGCTCCCCCGGCCGAGATCTTCGATTCCCGCGATCCCGTAGGGGCGAGCCGCAAGTTCGAGCGTGCAATGACGGTGTTCCAGAAGCAGATGCAGGTCATCGACAACGATTTCGCTCGCAACGTCAAGGCGGACGAAGCGCAGGAAGCCCGGCTGGCGATGCTTGGCATATCGTCGACGCTGACCGACGTGACCACCAACAGCCGACTCGTCTTCTCGAACTACTACAACGGATGGATCACCCGCGCTGCCAAATCCATGGCGCTCGCCGACCGGGCCAACAATCAGCTGAAGAGCCAGCTGAAGACCGCCATTGCCGCGATCCGCTACGTCAAGCGCCAGCACGAGCTCCACAGCAGCGACGAGGTGCGGCGCTTGGAGAGCTATCAGACGCTGATCGGCTTGGGGATCCTGATCATGGTGTGCTGCGTCAGCGTCTACGGCAGCTATGTGGGGCGCCTTCTCGCCTCCAAGCACCGCCAACTCGACGACGCCTGTGACGGGTTGCGGCGGTCGGAATCACGGGCCGTTACGGCGGCCGCCGAATTGCAGGCCGTCAACGAGAGTGTCGTCGCGCTCAATCGCGAACTGTCCGACAGCATGAAGCGCCTCCAGGAGGCCCAGGACACGATCATCCGCAAGGCGAAGCTCGCCCAGCTCGGGCAGCTCACCGCCACCATTGCCCACGAGATCCGCAATCCTCTGGGCATCGTGCGGGCCGCCGCCTATTTGATCGAACGCCGCCTGGACTGCGGGAGCTCCGATGTCACGGTTCAGGTCGAGCGCATCAACGACGGCATCGCCCGCTGCGATGCCATCATCACCGAGTTGCTCGACTTCACGCGCACCCGCAGCCTGGAGCCGGCTCCGGTCCATGTTGACGACTGGCTTTCGAAGGTCGTCGTAGAGCAGGCCGTGGAACTTCCGGCGATGATCGAGGTCGAATGCCGCTATGGCTTGCCGGGAGGTCGCATCGCCTTCGATCCAACCCACATGCAGCGTGTCATCATCAACCTTCTTTCGAACGCAGCCGAGGCGATGGTCGGGAAAGGCAAAGATCCCGCGAAGTTCCATACTCCCGATCCTCGCATCGTGATCGAGACGCTCGCCAGCGACAGGGGAGTGGAAATCTGGTTCACCGACAACGGACCCGGCATATCGGAAGAGAACCTCCGCCGCATTCGCGAGCCGCTGTTCACGACAAAGAGCTACGGGGTCGGCCTGGGGCTCCCGGCGGTCGAGAGGATTCTCGACCAGCACGGCGGCGGCCTCGAGATCGTTTCGAAAGTCGGTCGCGGAACGACGATGAAAGTCTGGCTTCCCGTTCGCTCCGAGCGGAAGCGGGTGGCCTAGGGCGGCGCGCCTGCCGTCCGCCGAAGGGGCGTCTCAGGCCATCGCCTTTTGCAGGTTCTCATCGACCTTGTCGAGGAAACCCTGGGTGGAGAGCCACCTCTGGTCGGGACCGACGAGAACGGCAAGGTCCTTGGTCATGAAACCCGACTCGATCGTCCCGACGGTGACCCGCTCCAGCGTCGCGGCGAAGCGGGCGAGCCCATCGTTCTTGTCGAGCTTCGCCCGGTGGGCCAGGCCTCGCGTCCAGGCGTAGATCGAGGCGGTGGAGTTCGTCGACGTTTCTTTGCCCTGCTGGTGGAGGCGGAAGTGGCGAGTGACGGTCCCATGCGCCGCCTCGGCTTCGACGGTCCGGCCATCGGGCGTCATCAGCACGCTCGTCATCAGGCCCAGGGAGCCGAACCCCTGCGCCACCACGTCGGACTGGACGTCGCCGTCGTAGTTCTTGCAGGCCCATACGTAGCCACCGCTCCATTTGAGGGCGGAGGCGACCATGTCGTCGATCAAACGGTGCTCGTAAGTCAACTTGCGCTTCTCGAACTCGGACTTGAACTCGCTGTCGAAGATTTCCTGGAACAGGTCCTTGAAGCGTCCGTCGTAGCGCTTGAGAATGGTGTTCTTGGTCGAGAGGTAAACGGGAAAGTTCCGGCCGAGCCCATAGTTGAACGATGCCCGCGCAAATTCGCGAATCGATTCATCGAGATTGTACATGGCGAGCGCCACTCCGGCCCCCGGGGCACTGAAGACCTCATGCTCGATGACGGTCCCGTCGTCGCCGACGAACTTGACCGTAAGCTTGCCTTTGCCGGGGAAGGTGAAATCGGTGGCGCGGTACTGGTCGCCGAAGGCATGCCGCCCGACCACGATGGGTTTGGTCCATCCCGGGACGAGGCGCGGAACGTTGCTGCAGATGATCGGCTCGCGGAAGATCACCCCGCCCAGGATGTTGCGGATCGTGCCGTTCGGCGACTTCCACATCTGCTTCAGCTTGAACTCTTTGACCCGGTCCTCGTCCGGCGTGATGGTGGCGCACTTGACGCCGACGCCGTGTTGCTTGATGGCATGCGCCGCATCGACCGTAACCTTGTCCTCCGTGCGGTCGCGATTCTCCACCGAGAGGTCGAAATACTTGAGCTCGACGTCGAGATAGGGATGGATCAGCTTCTTCTTGATGAGATCCCAGATGATCCGGGTCATTTCGTCGCCGTCGAGTTCGACGACAGGGTTTGCAACCTTGATTTTCGCCATGAACCGATCCCTGCCTGAGCTTGAGCCGTAGAGGTGGGGCTCTATAGCAACAGCGCTCAGGCGGGGCAATCGAGCAGGGCGCGAGCTTGCGATCGATTGGCGCGCTACATCGGCGGCATGCCCGGGAACGACGGCACTCCCGGTTCCAGCCGATCCCAGGACTGCAGGCGATCCGCGAAGACGGACATTTGCGGCGCGTATGACGAAGAGTCGTCGAGATGGGCGGCCGACACGGCGATGGTGCCCGGAAAGCGCTCCAGGATGCCGAACACGTGTGACCCGCATTTCACGCAGAAATGCGACGTCGAGTTCTTTCCGCTGTCGGCGCGATAGGTGTAGCTCGAAAGCTCGCCCTTGATCGTGACCTTGTCGTCTGGGAAGGCGAGAACGAAGACGTGCCCGGAGCCGCTGAGACGCTGGCACACCTTGCAGTGGCAGTTCAGGGCGACCACTGGCTTGGCATCGATGTCGAGATGGACGGCGCCGCATTCGCAGACGGCAGTGTGGGTAGCCATTTTGTTTCCTCCTTATTTAATAATCTCTTTAAATACTAAACACGGGTTCGCCTCCAATGCAAGAGGGTTGCGTCGGCCCGCCCGACTCCGCTATCGACACGGGCGATTTGAGGCCTGGTTTCAAGATGTCCGGTACCAATTCGACCGTGAAACGCCGCGAAGGTCCTGCGCCGGCGATCGTGCTCGTCGAGCCGCAGCTCGGCGAGAACATCGGCACGACGGCTCGTGCCATGGCGAATTTCGGCCTTGCCGATCTTCGGCTGGTGCGGCCGCGCGATGGCTGGCCGAACGAACACGCCCGCAAGGCCGCCTCCGGTGCCGATTGGATCCTCGAGGGCGCCAGGGTGTTCGACGGCGCCGCCGCCGCCGTCGCCGACCTCACGCATGTCTATGCGACCACGGCTCGTCCGCGCGGCATGGTCAAGCCGGTCATCACGCCCGAACAGGCCGGTGAGGACATGCGGGCGAGGCTCGCGCGGCAGGAGACGGTTGGCCTGCTGTTCGGCCAGGAACGTTTCGGCCTCCGGAACGACGAGGTCGCGTTGGCCCACGAGATCGTGATGGCCCCCGTCGACCCCGCTTTCGCATCCCTCAACATCGCCCAGGCCGTCCTCCTCCTCGCCTACGAGTGGTTCAAGGGCGAGGCGACCACCCTTGGGCAGGCAACGCCCCAGGAGCCCGCGCTGTCCGGGCCGCACACTCCGAGCGGCGGATCGACGCCCGCCACCGCCAGTGAGCTGGAAGGGCTTTTTAAGCATCTTGAGGGAGAACTGACGGATTGCGGGTTCTTGAGGCCGCCGGAGAAAGTCCCCTCCATGATGCAGAACATTCGCAGCATGTTTCTCCGCGCCGCCCTGACGGAGCAGGAGGTGCGTACGCTGCGCGGCATGGTTTCCGGCCTCACCTATGCGCACACCCGTCGAAAGTCGCCCGGTGCTTCGGAAACATGATCAGGTCCCCGCGCATCCTATTGTTCGATTCGGGAATGGGCGGCCTGACCGTTGCCCAGGCGGTGCGCGAGGCACTGCCGCTCGCTCACCTGATCTATGCCGCCGACACCGCCGCGTTTCCCTACGGGGCCTGGGAGGAAGTTCGGTTGATCGAGCGAATTCTGACCGTGGTCGGCAAGTTCATCTCGACCGCAAACCCCGACCTGGTCGTCGTGGCCTGCAATACGGCGAGCACCTTGGCGCTGACTCAGCTGCGCGAGCTCTATTCGGTTCCGTTCGTCGGCACTGTGCCGGCCATTAAGCCGGCGGCGGCTCAAACCAGGAGTGGCATCATCGGCGTCCTCGCCACGCCCGGCACCGCCAATCGCGAGTACACCCAGGCGCTCATCCATACCTATGCCTATCATTGCAAGGTGTTCCTGCATGGTGCCGTGCGGCTCGCGGAGATGGCGGAAGCCAAGCTCAAGGGTGGCGCCATCAGCCTCGAGGACCTGCGCGACGAGATCCAGCCGGTTTTCCGCAGCCGTGCCGGCCGTCGGACCGATACGGTCGTTCTGGGCTGCACCCACTATCCGCTTCTCCTCGACGACATTCGAAAAGCTGCCCCATGGCCGGTCGAGTATATCGACCCGGCGCCGGCGATCGCCCGGCGCGTCGTCGATGTCCTGAAGGGGGTGACGCTCTCGGAACTGTTGCCCGGGCCAAAGTCCGGCACGGCTCTGTTCACGGCGCAGGGTGGGTCCGCCCCGGGCGGCCTGAACGCCTATGAATCCATGGGATTTTCTGAATCGAGCTTCGTCGACATCGCCATCTGACCGGTTGGGCACATGCTGTTTGACAAGCCACGGCGAGGCGGTTAGACCAGCCGCGGCGCGGGTTCCTCATGGTCCCGCGTTCTTCTTGCCCGAGGATAGTCGCCGTCGTTTGCGCGTTGGCCGTTATCCTGTCGATCGGTACTCCGATAGAGGAGGGCAGTTTTTCGACGACCGGGGAAGGCCCGGCTCGTTGCGCAACGACGAATCAGGAGTGATTGATGACCAAACGCGCCAGTTCCAAATACAAGCTCGATCGCCGACTAGGCGAGAACATCTGGGGGCGTCCGAAAAGCCCCGTCAACAAGCGGGACTACGGTCCGGGGCAGCACGGCCAGCGTCGCAAGCAGAAGCTGTCGGACTTCGGCGTCCAGCTTCGTGCCAAGCAGAAGCTCAAGGGTTACTACGCCAACATTTCCGAGCGGCACTTCCGCAAGATCTACGCCGAGGCCTCCCGCATGCCCGGCGACACCTCGGAGAACCTGATCGGCCTGCTCGAGCGTCGTCTGGATGCGATCGTCTACCGCGCCAAGTTCGCCGTCACGATGCACGCCACCCGCCAGTTCATCAGCCATGGACATGTGGTCGTCAACGGCCGGCGGGCCACCATTTCTTCCATGCGACTCAGGGTCGGCGACGTGGTCGAGATTCGTGAGAAATCGAAGGAGCTGCCGATCGTGATGGAGGCCGTGCAGCTCGCCGAGCGCGACGTGCCCGATTACGTCGAGGTCGACCACAAGAAACTCACCGCGCGGATGAGCAGGATTCCGGCTCTCTCGGACGTCCCCTATCCCGTCCAGATGAATCCGGCGCTCGTGGTCGAGTTCTATTCGCGCTGATCGATCGATCTAGTGCAGTCGCCATTCGGCGCCGACGAAGCGAAGCTCGGCCGGCCCGATGATGGCGTTGTGCGCGACGCGGACGTTGGCAAGTCGTCCGTCGAGGTTGTGCGACCAGAAATCGAGAAACTTGATGAGCTTGGGAAAGCGCGGCGCGATGTCGTAGTCCTGCCAGATAAAGGACTGCAGCAGGTGCTGATGATCGGGGATGTGGTAGAGGATTTCAGCGGTCGTCAACGAATACCCACGCAACTGACATTCAAGTTCTCTCGCAATGACCATGTGTTGCCCTCCAGCCATTATGGTCGACGCTTTGAACATCAATGCAACCCTGTCTCCGATGTTCCGGTCAAGAAATGAATAAGCCATTAACGAGCTGTGCCAGGGAGATAGCAGCCTCGTGTGAAGGCTGCTGCTAGGGCCGGATCGTGAAGAGTTCTGCCACCTTCGAATCGGCATACGCCAGGCAGCCCGCAAGAGAAGGAGCGAACGGCATCTCGCCATAGACGGCGATCGCGCCTTGTCCGGTCAGCCGCCCGACGAATCCCGGTTCGTCGCTGGCCGTCACCCAGACGAACGGCAGCCACGTTGCCCGTACCGGCTTGCCGCCGGCTTCGACGATGGCCGCGAACGCCGCATCCGCTTCGGTGCCGGGTTCGAACACCGCAAGCACGCTTCCCGACGCCGACGGGTCGAGCCGCGCCTCATGGGCGATCGCCATCATGACCCCGAGCCACGCCACCAGGACGGAGGCGCCGAGGAGCAATGCCAGCCTGTGTCCCGGCCAGCCCATTTGGCTCTAGGCCGCGAACGCGGGCGCGCGCACTTCGCGGATGGGCCAGTGAATGAGAGCCGCGAACAGTCCGAGCGCCACGCCGAGCCACCACACGGGATCGTAGGTTCCATAGAGGTCGTGGAACAGCCCACCGAGCCAGACGCCGAAGAACGACCCGATCTGGTGACTGAGGAAAACGAAGCCGTAGAGCGTCGCCATGTAGCGGGTTCCGAACATGACGGTGACGAGCCCCATGGTCAGTGGCACGGTCGACAGCCACAGGAGGCCCAGGGCTGCGGTGAACAAGACCGTCGACATCGGCGTGACCTGCATGGTGATGAACAGGGTGACGACGATCGATCGCAGGAGGTAGATCAGCGACAGGGAATATCGCTTCTGGTACTTGCCGCCGATGACGCCCGCCGAATAGGAGCCGATGATGTTGAAGATGCCGACGATGGCGATCGACCACGCCGCCAGCCACTGGCTGATACCGTGTTCGAGCAGGTAGGCCGGAAGATGGATGGTCACGAAGGCGATCTGGAACCCGCACACGAAGAATCCGAGTACCAGCAGGACGTAGCTCGAGTGCCCGAACGCTCCCGTGATCGCCTCGCGGAAGGAGATCGAGCGATCTTCGACTGCAACCGCGGTGGCGCGCGGTGCATTCAGGGGAATGGCGAAGAGGATGACCAGGAGAACGGTCGAAGCCAGCAGCACGAGGGCCGTCTGCCATCCAAAAGCGGCGATGAAGCCCTGGCCCAGCGGCGCGAAGATGACTTGCCCCATCGAGCCGGCTGCGGTGGCGATACCGAAGGCCCAGGACCGCTTCTCCGGCGGAACGAGCTTGCCGAACGCCGCCATGACGATGGAGAACGACGCCGTCGCTATGCCGACGCCGACCAGCAATCCACCGGACAGGTAAATCAGGACCGGAGTGTGCGACACCGACATGAGCGCCAGGCCGGCCGCATAGATGATGGCGCCCACGGCCAGGACTCGCGTCGGACCGTAGCGGTCGGCAAACCCGCCGGCGATCGGCTGGAAGACACCCCACATGAGATTCTGGAGCGCCATCGCGAATCCATAGATTTCCCGGTTCCACTGGTGGAACTCCGAGATGGGATAGGTGAAGAGCCCCATCGAGGCGCGCGCACCGAAGGAAATGATCGCGACGATGCAGCCCGCCACGATGATGACGGGCGGATTGAAATACCAGGGAGTTCGGGCAACGGCGGACATTCGGTCCTCGATTGGGAGCCTTCGCGGGAGCAACGAAAATAAGACCTTTGCGACGCTAGGCAAAGTCATGGCCGACCGGCGAAAACCGCATGCGCCGGCATACGGAAGCTATTTCGGAAGTCTGGCCGTCTTGGCCGAGGCGACCAGCCGCTGGACAGCCGCCCGCCGGTCGTCCCGCTCGATCTCACGGGTCCGTGCGGAGAAGTACGGGAGCTGGACCTGGGCGACGGCAACGCCCGCCATGATGAGCGATCCGCCGGCAACCAGCGTCCACGTGAGCTGTTCGTCGAGGAGCAGCATACCGCCGGCGGTGGCGACGATGGGCTGCACGTAGAGCAGAAGCGCACCGCGGGCGCTCCCGACGATGCCGATTCCATAGTTCCAGAAGATCACCGCCGCGAAGGTGCCGGCGATGATCAGGAACCCCATGGCGCTCCACTGGGCGAGCGTCATTCCCGACAGCGTCTCGTCAAGGCCCGGACGCGCGAAGGCGATCATCGGGACGGCGGAGATGGCGAGGCTCAGGCACGATATGTAGAGCGCGCCGTATTTCCGTGTGATCGGCCGCAGGACCACCGTGTATATCCCCCAGCCCATCGTGCTGGCGATGACCAGTGCGAGACCGAGAGCCGGCACGTCGGTTCCGCCTCCCAGTGTCCTGGCGGCGATCAACGCGGTGCCCGCGAATGCGATGACCATGCCGGCCACGAGCTCGACCGACAGGCGCTCGTTGGAGAGAAGCACCGCGAAGAGGGCGATGAACAGCGGTTCCAGTCCGAAGATCATGCCTGTCCAGGCGGCGGGAACGGTGGCCAGGCCGAAATGGGCCAGCACCTGGTAACCGCCGTTCCCGAGCAGCGCGGCGATCAGAATTCGCGGCCAGTCCGCCGCGGCGATCGGGCGGAATCCGGTGACGAGCAGGAAGGCGAGCGCCAACAGGCCCGTCGGAACGAGGCGGAGCAGGAGCACGTTGCCCGGTGTCAGGTCGGTGACCAGAAAGCGGATCGCGACCGGAACGCAGCCCCACGCGACGACGGCGAATCCAAGCGCCGCGTAGGCGTGGAGCAGGGTGGGAGTGGGAGACCCGAAAAACCGGCCGACATCGCCGAATTGGGCGAAGGCGACGCCCAGCAGGATGAGGATGCCTCCGATGATCATCGTCGCCGTGATCGTTTCGCCCAGGATGACGGCACCGGCCGCCACCGCCAGCACCGGCACCAGGTAGAGGAACGTTCCTGAGGTGACGCTGGGAAGCCGCCCGGCGCCATAGTTCCAGGTGACCGCCGCGACGAAGCTCGCCATGATCGCCATGAACAGCATCTCGAACCACTGGCGAGTCGTCATCTCGACGACGGTCGTCACCGTTTCGGCCGATGCCAGTGTCATCATCGGCACCGTGGCGATCATGATGGTGAGGGCCGTCGTCTGATAGGCCCCGTAGGTTTGGATCAGCGGCTTGGCAAGAATGACGTAGAACGCCCACGCAAGTCCGCTGAGGAAGATGAAGATGCCGCCGAGCAGTTCGGCCCCCCCGCTGCCGTCGCCGAGATCGTTCCAGAAGAGAAGTGCGGTTCCGATGAAGGCCACGACGAGACCGACCATCGCCGCCGGCGTCAGCTCCTCGCGCGTGAGAACGGCCGCCAGGACGGCGATGAGCAGGGGCTGTGTTCCGATGATCAGTCCACCGATGCCGGCCGGCACCAGCTCGAAGCCGAAAACCGAACCGAGATTGTACAAGAGCATGCCGAGGATCGAGGCGGCGAGCAGGCGCGGCCAATGCTCCCTCGCAATCGGTTTCATGCCGACGATATAGAGGCCGACGCCGTAGATCAGGGTGACGATGACGTACCGGATGACCAGGGCATTGGGTGGCCCGAGCTCGGTCGACAGCGAGCGGATGAACACCGGTGCGATGCCCCAGACGAACATCGTGAATAGCAGCGCAATGATGGCCCGGTTCGATTTCATCGCCATGCGATTTTATGTGGCCGTCTGTGCCGCGCGTTCACGCCTTTGCGAATCCGGCCGGCCGTTTGGCGTTGCCGGGGGGCAGGACGGAAACGGAAGTTCCCTAGGTGGGGGAATGCTCGACCGCACCCTTGGTGGCAAGCATCTCCTTGAGCTCGCCCGACTGGAACATCTCCGTGACGATGTCGCAGCCGCCGACGAACTCGCCTTCCACGTAGAGCTGCGGGATCGTCGGCCAGTTCGAGTAGTTTTTGATTCCCTGACGGAGCTCGTCGTTCGCCAGCACGTTGATGCCTTTGAACGGCACGCCGATGTGATTGAGGATCTGAACCACGCGGCCCGAGAATCCGCACATCGGAGCCTGCGGGGTGCCCTTCATGAACAGCACGACCTTGTTGGTCTTCACTTCGTTTTCGATCACCTGGTTGATGTCAGTCATTGTATTGCCTTTCGCTAGTCTTCGGGAGCGCTGGTCTGGAGCGCGAGGGCATGGAGCTCGCCGCCGACTTTGCCCTTCAAAGCCTCGTAGACCAACTGGTGCTGCTTGACTCTTGAAAGCCCGCGGAAGGCCGCCGACACGACGTTTGCCGCATAGTGATCGCCGTCGCCGGCAAGATCCCGAATCTCGACCTTCGCATCCGGCAGCGCCTGCCGGATCAGGGATTCGATGGTGCGCGCGTCCATTGCCATGTTCAGTCGCTACGCCTTCATATACGCGGGAAACCAGCCCTCGTGGGCCGCTCGAAGCTCCTCCACGGATATAGAGGCCAAATCCCCCACAATCAATTGGTTGCCGGTGACCGTGCCGATGGCGCGGGTGGGGACTCCCGCCTTGCGGGCCCTCTCGGAAACTGTCTCGGCGGCAATGGCCGGGGCGCACAGGACGTAGCGGGCCTGGTCTTCGGCGAAGAGGGCGATGTGGGGAACGGTCCCCTCGAGCACGATGCGGGCGCCTAAATTTCCGGCCAGCGCCATTTCCGCGAGGGCCGTCATCAGCCCCCCGTCGGAGATGTCGTGGCAGGCAGTGACCAGGCCCGCTTGGATCAACTCCCGGACAAGGTCGCCATGGCGCTTTTCGCACTCGAGGTCGACCGGCGGCGGCGCTCCGTCCTCGCGGCCGAGGATCTCGCGCAGATAGATGCTTTGGCCGAGATGCGTGCCATGTTCACCGATGAGGATGACCGCGTCCCCTTCCGCCTTGAAGCCGATGGTCATGACCTTGGAGACGTCCCGGATGAGTCCGACACCGCCGATCGCCGGTGTGGGCAGGATCGCCTTGCCATTGGTCTCGTTGTAGAACGACACGTTGCCCGACACGACCGGGAAGCCTAGTGACCGGCAGGCTTCGCCGACGCCCTCGACGGCCCGCACGAACTGTCCCATCACGTCGGGGCGCGCCGGGCTGCCGAAATTGAGGTTGTCGGTCACGGCGATCGGCTCGGCTCCGACCGCGGTAAGATTGCGCCAGCATTCGGCGACGGCCTGTTTGCCGCCCTCGTACGGGTCCGCTTCGACGTAGCGTGGAGTGACGTCGGTCGCCGCCGCCAGGCCCTTGCCGCTGCCGTCGAGCCGCACGACGCCGGCGTCGCCTCCCGGGATTGTCGCCGTGTTCGATTGGATCAGATAGTCATATTGCTCGAAGACCCAGCGCCGCGAGCAGAGATCGGGCGAGCCCACGATCTTGAGGATGGCCGCCTTCATGTCGTTGGGCGGCGGTACGTCCTCCGCAGCGACGAACGCCGGCGCTTTCGACACCGTCCACGGGCGGTCGTATTCCGGCGCCTGATCGCCGAGCTCCCGGATCGGAAGATCGGCCATGACCATTCCCTGGTGGCGAACCACGAACCGCAGCGTATCCGTGGTTCGCCCCACCACCGCGAAATCGAGCTCCCACTTCGCGAATATCGCCTCCGCCTTGGCCTGCATGTCGGGCTTGAGCACCATGAGCATCCGCTCCTGGCTTTCCGACAGCATCATCTCGTATGCCGTCATTCCATTCTCGCGGCACGGAACCTTGTCGAGGTCGAGCTCGATTCCAAGCCCGCCCTTTGCACCCATTTCGACGGCCGAGCAGGTGAGGCCGGCCGCCCCCATATCCTGGATGGCGACGACGGCGCCGCTTTTCATGAGTTCGAGACAGGCCTCGAGCAGGCATTTTTCAGTGAACGGATCGCCGACCTGGACGGCCGGCCGCTTCTCCTCGGATCGGTCGTCGAACTCCGCGGAAGCCATGGTCGCCCCATGGATGCCGTCGCGCCCGGTCTTGGCGCCGAGATAGACGACGGGCAGGCCGACGCCTTCCGCCTTCGAGTAGAAGATGGAATCGGTGCGGGCCAGCCCGACCGCCATGGCGTTCACCAGGATGTTCCCGTTGTAGCGGGGATGGAAGTTCACTTCGCCGCCTATCGTCGGAACGCCGAAGGAGTTTCCATAGCCGCCGATCCCGCCGACGACGCCGGAAACGAGATGGCGCGTGCGCGGATGCGCGGGATCGCCAAACCTAAGCGCGTTGAGGGCCGCGATGGGTCGTGCGCCCATCGTGAATACGTCGCGGAGAATTCCGCCCACGCCGGTCGCCGCGCCCTGGTAAGGCTCGATGTAGGAGGGATGATTGTGGCTCTCCATCTTGAAGATCACCGCATCGCCGTCGCCGAAATCGACCACGCCGGCATTCTCGCCCGGTCCCTGGATGACCCGAGCTCCGCTCGTCGGTAGGGTCCTCAGCCATTTCTTGGACGACTTGTATGAGCAGTGCTCGTTCCACATCGCCGAGAAGATGCCGAGTTCGGTAAGGGAGGGCTCCCGTCCGATGAGCTTCAGGATGCGCTGATATTCATCCGGCGTGAGGCCGTGTTCCGCCACGAGCTCGGGCGAGATGTTCGGGACAGCCGAATTCACGCCGCCTCCAGGAGGCTCTCGAACAGCACCCTGCAATCCTGCCGGCCGTGCAACGGCTCCACCATGTTCTCCGGATGCGGCATCATGCCGATGACGTTGCCGTCGGCGTTGATGATACCGGCGATGTCGTTGGTGGCACCGTTGGGATTGCTCGTCTCCGCATACCGGAACACGATCTGGTTCTCGCCCTCCAGTCGCTTCAGCGTCTCCGGGTCCGCGAGGTAGTTGCCTTCGCCATGGGCGACGGGGCACTGCAGGATGGTGCCCGGCTTCAGCTTTGCGGTGAAGAACGTGGCGGTGTTCTCGACCCGCAGCTGGACGTAGCGACAGACGAACCGGAGACCCGCATTGCGCACCAAGGCTCCCGGAAGAAGACCTGCCTCGGTCAGGATCTGGAATCCGTTGCAGATCCCCAGCACCTTGACGCCCATTTTCGACTTGGCGCGAATGTCTGCCATGATCGGAGAGCGCGCCGCGATGGCGCCGCAGCGCAGATAGTCGCCGTAGGAGAAGCCCCCTGGAAGGACGACGAGATCCACCGGCGGCAGTTCGCGCTCCCTATGCCAGACGATGGTCGCCGGCCGGCCCGTGACGCTTTCGAGCGCCCGGGCAATATCGCCTTCGCGATTGATGCCGGGAAAGACGACCACCGCCGATTTCATGCAAGATCGATCTCGTAGTTCTCGATCACTGTATTGGCCAGGAGCTTCTGGCACATCGACTCGATTTCCGAGCGGGCGGCGGCTTTGTCGGGCGTCGCGATGTCGAGCTCGATGTACTTGCCCTGGCGCACGTCGCCGACGCCGGAAAAGCCCAGGCTGCCGAGGGCATGCTCGATGGCCTTTCCCTGTGGGTCGAGGATGCCCTTCTTGAGGGTGATCTTGATCTTGGCCTTCATCGACAGTCGGATAAGGTCAGTCGGTCTTCACGAGCTTCGGCTTGGGACGGCTCTGCATCTCTCCCTCCACCAGCACGCCGAGGCGCCGGGCGACGTCCTGGTATGCCTCGACCAGGCCCCCGAGATCGCGGCGGAAACGATCCTTGTCGAGCTTGTCGTTGGTCTTGATGTCCCACAGCCGGCAGCTGTCTGGGCTGATCTCGTCGGCGAGCACGATACGCATCATCTCGCCCTCGTAGAGGCGGCCGAACTCGAGCTTGAAATCCACGAGCCGGATGCCGATGCCGAGGAACATGCCACTCAGGAAGTCGTTGATCCGGATGGCGAGCGCCATGACGTCGTCGATTTCCTGAGGCGTCGCCCAGCCGAAGGCGGTGATGTGCTCTTCCGAAACCATGGGGTCTCCGAGCTCATCCTTCTTGTAGTAGAATTCGATGATCGAGCGGGGCAGGGCCGTTCCTTCCTCGAGCCCCAGCCGCTTGGCAAGCGAGCCGGCGGCCACATTCCTGACGACGACCTCGAGAGGAATGATCTCGACGGCCCGGATGAGCTGCTCGCGCATGTTGATCCGCTTCAGGAAGTGCGTCGGCACCCCGATCTCGTTGAGGCGGGTGAAGATCATTTCCGAGATGCGGTTGTTGAGAACGCCCTTGCCGTCGATGACCTCTTTCTTCTGGTTATTGAAGGCGGTCGTGTCGTCCTTGTAGTGGACGACAAGCGTTCCCGGCTCTGGACCTTCGTAAAGGATCTTGGCCTTTCCCTCGTAAACTCGGGTTCGGCGCTGGTTCATGAGGATGATCCTTCTAGATGCCTGACATTCCCGCCGGCTCGTGGAGCTGCGTGGGCCTGGGTCGGGAGCTTCCGTCTATCGGAGGTAAGTCTCGTATAGCGCCTCTCCGCACTTGAGGATAGTGGCGCTTTCGGGCCCCGAACAACTTTAGCCGATGCCAGCCGAAATGGCTGTTTCCAAATGGGAATTCAATATGCCATTTGCCGCATCGTAAGTTTTTCTCTGAGCAGCCCCTCGCCAGTTGATTTGGCCGCTTCCGGCAGCTATCTGTGCCACTGTGCTGAGGAAATGGGCTCAATCCCGAGGGGTAACGGTTCGATGACGACATTTGACAAGCGCCAGGAAGGATTCGAGCGCAAATTCGCCCACGACCAGGAACTTCGGTTCAAGGCGGAGGCGCGGCGCAACAAGCTCCTGGGGCTTTGGGCCGCCGAAAAGCTGGGCCTGAGCGGCCCCGAGGCGGATGCCTACGCCAAGCAGGTCATCCACGCCGACTTCAAGGAGCCGGGGGACGAAGACGTCTTCAGGAAGATCCGGCAGGACTTCGACGAAAAGCAGGTGACCCAGTCCGATCATCAGATTCGCCGGACCATGGACGAATTGATGGCCACCGCCGTCGAGCAGATCCAGAACGAGAAGAAGTAGCGAAGAGGCCTCTGTGAGCCAGGCATCGCTTCGCAGGAGATTTGCCTCGGGCGAGCCGCTGTACACTTCCTGGATGGCCTTGCCCGGCGCGTTGCAGGCCGACGTCGTGTCGCGCTCCGCATTCGAGGCCATGACCATCGACATGCAGCACGGCCTCATGGGCTTCAGCGAGATGGTTGCACTCGTCAATGTCTCGCTCAGCCATCAGAAACCGGTTCTGCTTCGGGTTCCTCTGGAAGGATGGGGTCTTATCGGCAGGGCACTCGACGTCGGCGTCCAGGGCATCATCATGCCCATGGTCAACTCGACGGCCGACGCCGAGCGGCTGGTCAGGATGACGAAATATCCCCCCGAAGGCACACGGAGCTGGGGTTCCTATGCGTCCGTGAGCTATCCGGAATTCTCGCCAGCCGACTATCTCAAGAACGCCAACGCCATTTCCATGGCCTTCGCCATGGTCGAGACCCGTGAGGCCCTGGATGCCGTAGATGCGATCTGCGCCACGCCCGGCCTCGATGGCGTTTTCGTCGGACCGTCCGACCTCTCGATCTCGCTCTCCGGCGGACGGTCGAACGACAGCCAGGTCAAGGAAACCCAGGATGCTCTCAAGGCGATCCTCAATGCCGCCAAGAAGGCGAGGATCGTCGCCGGCATATATTGCGGCGGCGCCGAGCTGGCCCAGCGCTATGCCGGAATGGGTTTCAGTTATTTACCGATCGGATCCGACGCCAACTACCTGGCGAGCGGCATAGGGACATTTCTTACGGGCATTCGCCAAGGCTGACTTTCCCACGGGCCGCCGCCCCGGCGCGGCGCCATTTGACCCGAAGGAAGCGGCGCGTCAAACTACTGGACGATTTGAGGGGTCGCATGGATCAGAAGTCACCGCATTCGACGAAATGGCACACGGCCATGGAGCATATCGTCGATCTCTGCCTGGCGGCCGGACCCGTATCGCAGCAAAGCGACAAGTACTTCACCAACACGTCGCTGATCGTCGCCTCGCGCGGCGATTCGACGGTTACCTACGCGGTGTTCATGCGCCGCAGGGTCATCGCGGCGCTCGAGCCGGCTGCCCGGCTGGTCGCCCGGCTTGTTCCCGAGGCCCGCATCCACCGCTACTTCGAGGATGGCGACCTCGTGCCCTCCGAAGTGAAGATGATGGAAATCACCGGCCCGATGTCGCGTCTCTCCGAGGTCGAGACGCTCTTCCTGCAGAGGATCGGCTTTCCCTGCGTGACCGCCAACAACGCCTATGAGATGTGCCTGGCGCTGCCGGGATCGTCGTTTCTGGATATGCATGCCCGGCACGGAACGGGTGCCGACATGAACCTGCTTGCATCTTACGGCGCCGCGGTCGGCTCGCTGGCGGCCAGCGGATCAATTCCAAGGTGCAGGGCTTCGTCGGGTCGTCCCAGGATCTCACCGCGGCGTTCTTCGGTGCGGAGGAAGGCATGGGCACCATGCCGCACGCCCTGGTGGGCTACACCGGCGGTGACGTGCTGGCGGCGTTGAAGCTCTTCGCCGAGACCATAACCGACGCCAAGAGTCTGGTGGCCCTGGTCGACTATACGGGACAGGAGATATCCGACTCGCTCCGCTGCGCCGAATGGTTCTTCAACGAGGCCGCACTCGACAAGAAGGGCAAGTCGTTCGGGATCAGGCTCGACACCCATGGAGGAAGGTTCTCCGAAGGGCTGGACTATGAACGCTCCGTCGATCTCGTAGGCGAATGGCTCGACGTGTCGGGCGAGTACAACATCGTCGAGCGCATACTCGGCCAGCGGGCCTTCCAGCTCGACCCCAACAATATCCTCGTCGACAAGGTGCGCCGGGTGCTGTTCGGCAAGGGCGTATCGGTCGCGTCCATCATCCACGCCCGCCGGTCACTGGACGCCGCCGGTTTCGACAAGGCGCAGATTGTCGGCTCGTCGGGGTTCGATCCGCAGAAATGTCAGGTCATGGGTGCCGCCAGCGCCCCGATCGACACGGTCGGCACGGGAAGCTTCCTGCCCGCTACCCTGACGGAAACCTACGCCACTGCCGACATCATCGCCTATGACGGGGTGAAGCGGGTCAAGGTCGGGCGCGAATTCCTCTTCGACTGACGGTTTGGGTGCGACTGCAACCTTGATCACCATGGATGCATTGGGCCATAGTCCTGCTACGCCTTGGCTCCTGGGTTCCAAATGCTTCCGAAGTCGTATGTCTGGGTAGGTGCGTTGGTTGGGTTGACGATCGCGACCGCGCCGGCGCGCGCCAGCGTCGAGGCGGATATCGATCTTTCAGCGCAGCAGATGGTCGTGACGATCGATGGTGCGTACTACGCCACCTGGGCGGTCTCCACCGCCCGGCGCGGATACGTGACGCCGGTCGGCAGCTTCCAGCCGTATCTTCTTCGCCGCATGCACTATTCGAGCAAGTACGAGAACGCGCCCATGCCGCACTCGGTATTCTTTCGCGGCGACTACGCGATTCATGGCACGGACTACGTGAAGAGCCTGGGCAGGCCGGCATCGCACGGCTGCATCCGACTTCGTCCCGAGAACGCGGCCGAACTCTACACTTTGGTTCTCCAGCACGGCTTCGACCACACCCGCATCCGCATCCGCAGGTAATCAGCGCTTCATGCCGAAGACGCGCGCGAAAATCGTATCCACGTGTTTCAGGTGGTAGCCGAGGTCGAAGAGGCCTTCGAGCTCCTCGCCGCTGAGATGCTTCGCGATGTCGCGATCGGCGCCGATCAGCGAGGTGAAGTCGCCTTCGCCGCGTAGGGCCCGCATGGCATTGCGCTGTACGGCCGTGTAGGCGGCCTCGCGGCTCATGCCCTTCCGCGTCAGCGCCAGCAGAACCCGCTGCGAATGAACGAGGCCGCCGCAACGGTCTAGGTTGCGCGCCATGTTCTGGGGATAAACGACGAGCCCGTCGACGACTTCGGTCAGCCGGTTCAGGGCGAAATCGAGATGGATCGTGGCATCCGGTGCGATGCCGCGTTCGACCGCCGAATGCGAGATGTCGCGCTCGTGCCACAGCGCCACGTTCTCGAGAGCCGGAACGACTGCCGAGCGCACCAGGCGCGCCAGCCCCGTCAGATTCTCGGTCAGCACCGGGTTGCGCTTGTGCGGCATGGCCGACGAGCCCTTTTGGCCCTCCGCGAACGGCTCCTCGGCTTCCATCACCTCCGTCCGTTGCAGATGGCGTATTTCGACAGCGAGCCGTTCAACCGAGCTTGCGATGACCGCCAGCGTGGCGAAATACATGGCATGCCGGTCGCGCGGGATGATCTGCGTCGAGACCGGTTCGACCGACAGGCCCATCGCCGTCGCGACATGCGCTTCGACGCCCGGATCGATATTGGCGAACGTCCCGACGGCACCGGAGATGGCGCATGTTGCCACGTCCTTGCGCGCCGCCGCCAGCCGGACCCTCGCCCGCTCGAACTCGGCGAAGGCGAAGGCAAGCTTCAGGCCGAAGGTGGTGGGCTCGGCGTGGATCCCGTGGCTGCGGCCGATGCACGGCGTGGTCTTGTGTTCGAGGGCGCGGCGCTTGAGAGCCGCGAGCAGCGCGGCGAGGTCGGCATCGAGGATGTCGGCGGCGCGCGCCAATTGGACGTTGAGACACGTGTCCAGGACGTCGGAAGACGTCATCCCCTGGTGGATGTATCGGGCATCCGGCCCGACGATCTCGCCGAGATGCGTGAGGAAGGCGATGACGTCGTGCCGGACCTCGCGTTCGATCTCGTCGATTCGGCGCGGATCGAACGTCGCCTTGTCTCCCTTGGCCCGGATGCTGGCGGCCGCCTCGGTCGGGATGATGCCAAGCTTCGCCATCGCGTCGGCGGCATGCGCCTCGATCTCGTACCAGATCCGGTAACGCGTTTCCGGCGTCCAGATGGAGGCCATTTCGGCACGGGTGTAGCGCGGGATCATCGGGTCACGGAGATGAGGCGGGTCAGGCGCTTGCTTAGCAAATCGTCAATCGCGCCACAACGTCATTGCAGGGTGACGGCGACGAAACGCCGGTCCATCCCTTCGAAGCCGTAGCTGAAGACGCTGACCAGGGCGAGTAGCCGGATGGGGCCGTCGATGGTCGGGCGAAAGCCGATGACGTCCGACAGCGAATAGCGCAGCGGACACACGCGCGAGGCGGGAATGTCCGCGTCGCGATGGACGCTCGTAAACTCCTGTGTGCCGATGGGCTTGATGCTGACGGCAAAGCCCACATAGGGAAGATCGCCCGCCGGGCACTTGGGCGGCCCGGGTAGCACGATTTCCTCGAGCGCGACGGTGGTTTCCTCATCGTTCTCCACGGAATCGCCGGGGACATAGGAGTTCCGGAACGCCAATCGATGCGGATCGGAGCCGGACTGATAGGATGATTGGCTGGCAAGGATGATGCCGGGTTCCTCGATCTTCAGGGCGGCCACGACCGGCCGGGCTTGCTCGGCCGCCTTTCGGCGTGCCGCCGCCACGTTCGCCCCGTCGTCCTGCAGCATCACGCGCACCGGCGTCCCCGGATGCCAGGCATCGGCTTCGGCATCGATGACGAAGATGTCGGAGTAGGGGAAACCCGACCCGTCCTGCACGCCGAATTGCTCGAAGGCGAAATAGCGGCCGTCCGCCGAGAAACCTATGAGCGCGCGCTCCGCGGCGTCCGCGGCAAGCAGGCTGCCCGACATCCAGCACAGGAACGGGATGGCCAGAAGCCGGCGCATGATGCTCAGAAGGCCCTGAAGGTGATGATCGTGTACGTGTCCCGGATGCCGGCGATACAATGGACCTTCTCGTTGACGAAATGGCCGATGTCTTCGCCCTCTTCGAGATAGAACTTGGCCAGGAGATCGTAGTCTCCGGCCGTCGAATAGATTTCCGAAGCGATCTCGGCATCGGCAAGCGCGGTCGCCACCTTGTAGGCGGAACCGAGCTCGCATTTGATCTGAACGAAGAATGCCTTCACGCGCGTACTGTTTCCCGCGCACCGGCGTCCGTCAAGTGCAAAGCAAAACCCGCGCGGATCGCTCCGCGCGGGTCATGAATGTGAGGCTGACTACTGGACGGAGGGGTCTTCGGCGTAGGTGCCGTTCGCCCACTTGTACCACACGTAGGTGGCATCCTGGATGTCGCCCTTGTCGTTGAAGCGGATCTTGCCGACCGCCGTGTCGGCGTCCGTCTTGCCGAGCTCCTCGACGACCTTGTCGAAGTCCGTGCCGCCGGCGCGGGTGACCGCTTCGGCCCACAGCTTCATCGCGACGTACGAGTAGAGCGTGTAGCCCTCGGGATCGTAACCCTGATCCTTGAACTTCTTGACGACATCGGCCGCGGCCGGGACGTTGCGCGGATCCGGAGCGAAGGTGAAGATCATGCCTTCGCCGGCCGGGCCGGTGATCGTCCAGAACTCAGTCGTGTTGAAGGCGTCGCCCGAGACCATCTGCGCGGTCATGCCCTGGTCGCGCATCTGGCGCAGGATGAGCCCGCCTTCCGTGTGATAACCGCCGACATAGACGACGTCGATGTTGGCGGCCTTCATCTTGGAGACGAGGGCGGTGTAGTCCTTCTCGCCGGCCGTATAGGACTCGTTCAGCGCTTCGGTCACGCCCGCGGCGTTGAGCGCCTTGCGGGTCTCGTCGGCGAGGCCCTTGCCGTAGGGGCTCTTGTCGTCGAGGATGGCGATTTTCTTGTCCTTGAAGTTCTTGGCGAGGAAGTTGCCCGCCACGATGCCCTGCGCGTCGTCGCGGCCGACCACGCGCATGATGCCCTTGCCCGGACGCTCATCGGTGAACTTCGGGTTGGTGGAAGCGGGCGAGATCTGCACGATGTTCTCTTCCGCGTACACGGCGGACGCCGGAATGGAAGAGCCCGAGCAGAAGTGCCCGTCGACGAACGCCACCTTCTTGGACGCCAGGTCGTTGGCGACCGCCACGGCCTGCTTCGGATCGCAGGCGTCGTCGCCGATGGTCAGCACGAGCTTCTCGCCATTGACGCCGCCCGCCTCGTTGATTTCGGCGACGGCCATCTCCGCGCCCCGTTTCAGCTGCTCGCCGAAGGCGGCATACTGGCCGGTCATCGGCCCAACGGCGGCAACGGTGATATCGGCAAGCGCTGCGGTGGCCGCAATCGCCAGGCCGAACGACAGGGCCACCCCCGTCATCAGAACTTTCTTCATTCTCATACTCCCTTGTTAATCGCCTACTCGGCGAACTCTTCACTCCGTTTATGCAAGACGTCGCAGTCGGTGAATTGGCGCGACACTAGCATTGCTGAAACCCCCGTGTCAGCCGCCGGATGCCTTCTCGCGCCAGCTTAGGGGGCCTGTTCTTTCGTACATCCAGCTGTACTGCGTGGTCATCTGTTCGGCCCGCCGCATGCGGTATCCGATCAGCGCCGCTGCCAGGAGGACTGCCGTGTCGACGGCAAAGTAATAAGGCGCAATGAGGCTCTCGTTGAACAACGCATAGTGGCAGAAGCGAACCGCCACACCCAGCAGTAGCATATATGCGACCGTGGCCCCGAGCGGGCGCCACAGCTGGGCCTGGGTCCTGCCGACGAGGAAAGCCGCGCCCGCCCCGAAGACGCAGGTCAGGAAGAAGAAGATCCAGAAATTCGTTTCGCTAACCAATCGTGCCAGTTCCACGGATCGCTCCTAGTGCGTCCCGCCTTCGAGATAGGCCGCCCTGATCTCGTCTCGGCTGAGAAGCTCCTTGCCTGTGCCCGACATGGTGATCCGGCCGTTCACCATGACATAACCGCGATGCGCGAGCTTCAGCGCATGAAAGGCGTTCTGTTCGACGAGGAAGACGGTGAGGTGCTGTTGCTCGTTGAGTTCCTTGATGGTGCCGAAGATGTGCTTGACGATCAGCGGCGCCAGCCCCAGCGACGGTTCGTCGAGCAGGAGGAGGCGCGGACGGCTCATCAGCGCCCGTGCGATCGCCAGCATCTGCTGCTCGCCGCCGGAAAGCGTGCCGCCCCGCTGCGTCTGGCGCTTGGCGAGGATCGGGAAAAGCGTGAAGGCGCGTTCGAGATCTTCCTCGAAATATTTGGGGTCGGTGGTGGCGGCGCCCATCTGGAGGTTCTCGAGAACCGTCATGCGCGGAAAGATGCGCCGGCCTTCCGGTGCCTGCGATATGCCCATCCGCATGATCTCGTGCGTAGGCATCGCCGTGATGTCCGTCCCGTCGAAGGTGATCCGGCCCGTCCGTGCCTGGTTCACACCGCACGTCGTCATCATGAGAGTCGACTTGCCGGCGCCGTTCGAGCCGATGAGGGTGACGATCTCGCCCTCGTGCACCTCGATGTCGACGCCTCGCAACGCCTGGATGCGGCCGTAGAACGTCTCGACCCCGCGGATCGACAGCAGCGCCTTGCTCATTCGTGTACTTTCGCGGCCTTGCCGGTTTTCTTCTTGGCGGCGGCCGCCGGCAGGGAGATGTCGACTTCCTTGGCTACGTCCGCCAGCTCCTCTTCGTCGACACCCAGATAGGCACGGATGACCGTCGGATCGTTGCGGACGTGTTTCGGCGTGCCGTCAGAGATCTTCTGGCCGTAGTCGAGAACGACGATATGATCGGAAATTCCCATGACGACGCTCATGTCGTGTTCGATGAGGAGGATGCCGATCTTGTGGTCGTTGCGGATGCGCCGCAGCAGCTGGTTCAGCTCTTCCGACTCGCGTGGATTGAGTCCGGCGGCAGGTTCGTCGAGACAGAGGAGGTAGGGATTGGTGCACATGGCGCGCGCGATTTCCAGCCGGCGCTGGGCACCGTAGGGGAGATCGCCGGCCGGATCGTCGGCGCGCTCGACGAGCCCGACGAGATCGAGCCAGTACTTGCTCTTTTCGATCGCCGCCGCATTGGCGTCCTTGTAGGCTTTCAGTCCGAAGATGCCGGCCAGCGTGTACCCCGAGGCACGCATGAGCATGTTGTGCTGGGCGATCATCAGGTTCTCGAGGACGGTCATGCCGCCGAACAGCCGGATGTTCTGGAAAGTTCGCGCTACCTTCGCCTGCGACGAGATGCGGAAGTCGTCCATGCGTTCGAGCAGGAATTCCTTGCCGTCGTGATGCCTGAGCGTCTGCCGGCCCTCGGTCGGCTTGTAGAAGCCGGTGATGCAGTTGAAGACCGTCGTCTTGCCGGCACCGTTAGGGCCGATCAAAGCCGTGATGTCCTGCCGTCCGACCGTGAACGAAAGATCGTCGATGGCGACGAGCCCGCCGAACCGCATGGTCAGATGCTCGACCGTCAGGATGGGATTGTCCGTCCAAGACTGCGACATCAGCTGCGTCCCTGAGCCACGAGTTCGGGCGACACCTTCTTCTTTTCCTTGAGGAACACGGTCGGGTCGCGGCTCGATACCAGCCCGCGCGGCTTCCACAGCATCACGAGCACCATGGCAATTCCGAAAAGCAGCATCCGCACCTGCGAAGGATCGAATTCGGGGCCGAAGACGAGTTTCAGGAAGTCGAGTTGCCGCAGCATCTCCAGGCCGCCGATCATGACGACCGAAGCCAGGACGACGCCGATCTGGCTCGACATGCCGCCGAGCACGACGATGGCGAGGATGGTCGCCGACTCCAGGAAGTTGAAGGACTCGGGCGAAATGAAGCCTTGCTTGGTCGCGAAGAACGAGCCTGCGAAACCGCCGAACATCGCGCCGATGGCGAAGGCCGTGAGCTTGGTGTTGGTCGTGTTGAGCCCGAGTGATCGGCACGCCACCTCGTCCTCTCGCAGGGCCTCCCAGGCGCGGCCGATGGGC
Source organism: uncultured Alphaproteobacteria bacterium (assembly GCA_963789175.1). Taxonomy (GTDB): domain Bacteria; phylum Pseudomonadota; class Alphaproteobacteria; order Rhizobiales; family Aestuariivirgaceae; genus CAWBJO01. The sequence goes on along the minus strand of CAWBJO010000006.1, from coordinate 625,976 downwards.
AGCCGGCGCAGCCGATTGGTGACGAAGAAGGTGACGAAGGCGAGCGCGACGATGAGGTAGTAGAGGAAAATGAGCCGGTGTAAATTGGAAAACTCGAAACCGAAGGTGGCTGCAAATCCGGTCTCGTCGCGAGTGAAGGGAACGCCGAAGAACGACGGCCGGGGAATATTGGAGAGTCCGGCCGGACCGCCGCTGAATTCCTGCCAGTTGAGGAGGACAATGCGGACGATCTCGCCGAAAGCCAGCGTCACGATGGCGAGATAATCGCCTCGGAGCCGGAGCACGGGAAAGCCGAGAACCACTCCCCACAGCGCGGCGAGACATCCCGCCAGCGGCAGGCAGATCCAGAAGTTGAAGTCGAAGTGAAGGGCAAGCAGCGCGTAGGAGTACGCGCCGACGGCATAGAAGGCGACGTAGCCCAAGTCGAGCAGTCCCGCGAGGCCGACCACCACCTGCAGGCCCCAGCCGAGCATGATGTATGTGCAGATGAGGATCGCGACGTCGAGAACGTACCGGTCGGCTATCGGCAGCCACGGCAGGAGGAGGCCGAAGGAGAGTACCAGGAGACCGAGATACTTGCCGAGCTCGAGGTTCCGCACGGCCTGCACGATTTTCGGCGTCGGGCGCGTCGCGCTCGGCGCCCGGCTCCACACGAAGACGTTCAGCAGGATTCGGCCGACGAAGACGATGCCGCAGGCGATCGCGATGGCCGACCATCGGTAGCGCAGGATGAGGTCCATCCCGCCCGCCGATACCGTCTTGATACCGATCGTGGGCAGGAAGATGACGAAGGCGACGACGGTGGAGAAAAGCGCGTCCTTCAGGATACTTGCAAGATCGGGGTTTCGAACAGCTTGCGTGGCCTTCGTCTCCGCAACGGCCATCGGCTCAGACCTTTTCGATCTCGGGTTTGCCGAGCAGTCCTTGCGGAAGGAAGATCAGGACCATCGCCAGCATCGAGAACGCCGCGACGTCCTTGTACTCGACCGAGAAGTAGGCCGACCAGAAGACCTCGATCAGGCCGATGACGATCCCGCCCAGCATGGCGCCGGGCAGGGAGCCGATTCCCCCGAGCACCGCCGCCGTGAAGGCTTTCACGCCGGCCGCGAAGCCGATGTAGAAATCGATCACGCCATAATAGAGGAGGTACATGAGCCCGGCGACGGCGGCGAGCGCGGCACCGATCACGAAGGTCAGCGAGATGGTGCGGTCGACGTCGATGCCTAGCAGGCTCGCCATCCTCATGTCCTGCTCGCAGGCGCGTTGCGCCCGTCCGAGTGGCGTCTGCGTCACGATGTAGGTGAACCCCGCCATGAGCACCACCGTTATGAGCACGATGAGAATCTGGATATTGGAGAGCTGAACGGCAAATCCGCCCTCGTTCAGGATGGTGTAGCCGCCCCTGACGATGGGTTGCAGCGGCTTGGGGCGCGCGCCGTGCGTCGACTGCACGAAGTTCTGCAGCAGGATCGACATGCCGATGGCGGTGATGAGCGGAGCGAGGCGGAACGATCCCCGCAAGGGCCGATACGCCACTCGTTCGATCGTCCATCCGTAGATGCCGGCGACCACCATCGCGATGATGAGTACGATGACCAGTGCTATGAACGCGAGCGCGATGCTCGCGCCGCCGACGAGCCCCAATCCGATGATCGCGATGAGAGCGACGAACGAGCCGACCATGAACACATCGCCATGCGCGAAATTGATCATGCCGACGATGCCATAGACCATCGTGTAGCCGATGGCGATGAGGCCAAAGATCGACCCCAAGGTAATTCCATTAATGAGCTGCTGGAGAAAATACTCCATAAGCTCCCCCCTGTTTGCCACTGCCACCCAGCGCGGCATTGCTGCCGTCTTGCACGCTATACGGGTTCCTTAGACTGAGCATCTGACGAAGGCAAGGGCCCTTCATAGGCTTTTGCCAGCTTTCTTCCAAGGGCAAGTTTTTTGCCGCTCACGCTAAAACCGTGCGCGTAGGGGTCGTCGTCGTCGATGAAGATCGTGTTGATCCCGGTGACCATCGCGGTGCCGGCGATGGACGGAACGATGGCCTCGAACGGGCCGACTTTCGCCGCCTGCTCGACGCGGCCGTGGAAGAGGGAGCCGATGATGCTCTCATGGACGAATGCGTCGCCGACTGCGAGCAGTCCTTTCGCCACGCGCTGCGCCATCCGCGCCGACGTGCCCGTACCGCACGGCGATCGGTCGATCGCACCGTTTCCATACAGCACGGCATTTCGGGCGTCGGCCCGCCGGTCGGCGGGCGCGCCCGTCCACAGGACGTGCGAGACGCCGTTTATGGCGGGATTGAGCGGATGAGCGAACGGGCCGGTCGCGTTGACCGCGACGCGCAGGTCCCGTCCCATTTCGATGAGCTCGGCGGTCGTGAAATCCGCGAGGTCAGCGAAGTTCGGCTGTGCATCCACGATGGCATAGAAGTTGCCCCCGTAGGCGACGTCGACCTTGATTTCACCGAGGCTTCGAACGCTGATTGCTACGTCGCGCTTGTAGAGGAACGAGGGCACGTTGGTGATCCGCACACGGATGACCCGCCGCCCCTGCCGCTCGTAGCTGGCGACGACGACGCCGGCCGGCGTGTCGATCCGCAGGCGGCCGTCTTCGGCGGGGTTGGCAAGACCGTGCTCGAGGGCGAAAGTGACGGCGCCGATCGTTCCGTGGCCGCACATGGGCAAGCAGCCCGATGTCTCGATGAAAAGCAGGGCGATGTCGCAGTCGGCGCGCGTCGGCGGGTAGAGGATGGCGCCCGACATGATGTCGTGACCGCGCGGCTCGAACATGAGGCCGCGCCGGATCCAATCGTATTCGCCCAGAAAGTGGTCTCGGCGTTCGATCATCGTCGCGCCCCTGAGCGCCGGCGCGCCGCCGACCACCAGGCGGACGGGGTTACCGCAGGTGTGGCCGTCGATGCAGAAGAAGCTATGCCGGCCGTTCATTCGGCGGCAGTCGTATGCGCGGCAATGCCGGCACGCGAGGCGAGCGCGTAGCGCACGACCTTCACCACGCGCGCGCGTTCTGCTCCCTGCAGCGGCAACCGCGGCGGTCGGCAACGATCGTTCGAGCCGATAACCATTGTTTCAACGAGCTTGATGTTCTGGACGAGCTTCGTCGAGACGTCGAGATCGAGGAGCGGATGGAACCATCGATAGAGTCGTCGCGCATCCTCGATGTTGCCGCTCATGGCCTGCCGCCAGATGGCGGTCGTTTCGCGCGGAAAAGCCGCGACCAGTCCGGCGACCCAGCCTTTCGCGCCCAGCAGCAGGCTCTCGAGGGCGAGGTTGTCGACGCCGCTGAAGAGATCGTAGCGGTCGCCGGTCAGGTTGATGATCCGCGTGATGCGGCGGACGTCGTCGGATGATTCCTTGATGGCCTGAAAGAGGGGTTCGTCCGCCAGCCGTACGAACATTTCGGGCGTGACGTCGACTCCGTAGGAGACGGGGTTGTTGTAGATCATGACCGGGAGGCCGCCGGCCGCGGCGACAGTTCGGAAGTGCGTTTCCGTCTCTTGCGGATCCGAGCGATAAGGAAGGCCGGGAAGCAGCATGAAGCCGTTGGCGCCGTACTTCGCCGAGGCTTCCGCGAAAAGGCAGGCCTCGCGGGTCGAGGCGTTCGAGATGGTCATGAGGACCGGAATCTTTCCGCCCGCCACGCGAAGCGCCGCACGCAGGAGCTCGGCCTTCTCGACCATGTCGAGCATCTGGCCCTCTCCGAGCGACCCGGCCACGATGAGTCCGTGGACCCCCGCCTGAACCTGAAGGGCGAAACAGCGCTCCATCTCGACGATATCGAGGCCGCCGTCCTCTTTGAACTTCGTGGTGACGGCCGGGAACACACCCCGCCAGCGAACCATGGATCTCTCCTTTGAACTCTCCCCTTGGCTTGCACATTACATATATCACTGATATATTACAAGCGAGAACGGAGCACAAATGGACGCACCCATTACCGAAAACAGGAGACTCGGCGGCAGAAGCGGAAGTCTGTCGACCCAGGCCTATCTACTGATCGAGGAAGCCATCGTGACTTTGCGGCTCGATCCGGGCACCACTGTCACCGAGGCCGAACTCTGTCGTTTGATCGATTTGGGGCGGACCCCCGTCCGCGAAGCGGTCCAGAAGCTGGCGGCCGACGGTCTCATTCAAATCTATCCGCGCCGCGGCCTCATCATCCCTCCCATCAGCGCCGCAGAAATGCAGGCCGTGCTGGAGGTGCGCACGCCGCTGGAGCGGATCATCGCTGCCCATGCTGCGCGCCGGGGCAGCGAAACCGAAAGGCGCGACCTGTCGCGCCTGGCAAAATTGATGGAATCCGCTGCATCCCGCGATGATCCCACGGCCTATATGGCCTACGACAAGGGGATCGACGGGGCACTCGCCGGCATGTCGCGGGCCGACCACGCGGTGAAGGCGTGCATGCCGCTCCAGGTCTTGAGCCGGCGCTACTGGTATCTTCATTGGCGTCACGCCGACTTGGTGGATGCCGCGCGCCATCACCTGAAATTGGTCGAGGCGGTGGCCTTGGGCGAGATCGAGACGGCGCGGCAGGCTGTGGACAATCTTATGTCGCATTTGGCGAGCCGGGTGGCGGAGCATAGTGTCAGCAACTGAATGAATATTTATGGATTAACATTCACTTCCGGCTGAATATGACTTTCAACGGTGCGTTGAACTGGTAATCAATTTTTCGGCATAAGGTTTACAGTTCGCACTCGCAGCATTATCTAGGCGCCTCATGACAAAACGGTTCATCATCGTCGGCCTGGTATTCGGACTGCTGATCGGCGGCCTGGCATTCTTTCATTTCGTATTCCTGCCGAGCATGATCAAGCAGGCGATCCTGGGTGCGCCGAAGCCCGCCGAAACCATCTCGGCGGAATCGGCCAAGACCGAGAAGTGGGCGCCGTACATCCGGGCCATCGGCTCGGTGTCAGCCGTGAACGGCATCGAGGTCGCTCCGAAGGTCGCCGGGATCGTGAAGGAGTTCTCCTTCGATTCCGGCGCCGACGTTGAGAAGGGCGCCAAGCTCGTGAAGCTCGACGATGCGGCCGAGCAGGCTGACCTCCGCAATCTCGAGGCCACGGCGACCGGTGCCGAGCTCGAGCTCACGCGCCAGCGAACGCTCGCGCAACGCGGCGTATCGGCCCGCAAGGACCTTGAAGCCGCCCAGGCAAGCGTCGATGCGCTGCGGGCTCAGACCGACAAGGTCAGGACGACGATTGCCGACAAGTCCGTCATTGCGCCCTGGTCCGGCCGCCTCGGCATCCGTCACGTCGATGTCGGAGCCTACGTCCAGGCCGGGCAGGCGTTGGTGTGGCTCCAGACGCTCGATCCGGTCTACGTGGATTTCACCGTGCCCGAGACCGAGTTCGACCGCATCCGCATTGGACAGACCGTCGAAACGACGTACAGCACGTATCCGGACGAGGTGTTCACCGGAAAGATCGCCGCCCTCGACGCCAGGATCGACGAGGCGACGCGCACGATCAATGTTCGTGCCGAGCTGCCGAACCCGGACCACAAGATCGTCGCCGGCATGTTCGCGAGCGTATCGGTCGTCGTCGATCAGCCGCAGGCCGTCTTGACCGTACCGGAGACGGCGGTCACATACAGCCTCTACGGCGATTCCGTGTACGTGGTCATGCCGGCGAAGGCCGCGCCTGCTGACCAAAATCAGCCTGCCGCGCAGCCTGCGCAAGCTCCGGCGGCCCCGGCTCTGCAGGTCGAGCGCCGCTTCGTGAAGATCGGCGAGGTCAGGAGCGGCCGCTCCTCCGTCCTCGACGGGCTGAAGGAAGGCGAACAGGTGGTGACGGCCGGCCAGCTGAAGCTGCGGCCAGGCTCGACCGTCAAGATCGACAACTCGGTGGCCCTGAGCACGCCGGAGCGGACGAAGATCGAGTAGCGCGATGGCACGGTTCACCGATCTCTTCATCAAGCGACCGGTGCTTGCCTCGGTCGTCAGCCTTCTCATCCTGCTGGTCGGCCTGCAGGCGGCGTGGAAGCTGCCCATCCGGCAGTTTCCCGAGCTCACCAAGACGACCATCACGATCACCACCGGCTATCCCGGTGCCAACGCGGATCAGATCAAGGGCTTCATCACCACGCCGATCCAGCAGGCGGTCGCCAGTGCCGAAGGCATCGACACGCTGACCTCGACCTCGGCGCAGAATGTCAGCACGGTCACCCTCAATCTGCGGCTCGACGCCAACGGCGACCGTGCAACGGCCGACGTCCTTGCCAAGGTGAACCAGGTGAAGGGCGTTCTGCCCGATGAAGCGAACGATCCCGTCGTTATTAGAACGACCGGAGAAGGCTTCGCCCTGATGTACATCGGCTTCAACTCGAAGCAGATGACGTCTTCTCAGATCAGCGACTATTTGAATCGCGTCGTTCAGCCGAGGCTGCAGTCGATCAACGGCGTTGCCAATGCAGAGATCCTTGGCGGCCAGACCTTCGCCATGCGGATCTGGCTCGATCCTGATCGGATGGCGGCGCTGGGCGTCACCCCTCTCGACGTCAGCACCGCACTGCGCAACAACAACTTCACGACGGCGGCCGGCGAGATCAAGGGACACTACGTCCAGACCAACATCAACGCCCAAACGTCGCTTCAGGATGTGCAGGGTTTCGAGAAGCTCGTCGTCGCGAGCCGCGGCGACGTCCTCGTTAGGCTCGGCCAGATAGCGCGCGTCGAGCTCGGTCCCGAGAACTCGAACTCGTCCTCCGTGTTCGACGGGCTCAGGGCGGTGTTTCTCGGCATCTATGCGACCCCGTCCGCGAACCCGCTGACGGTCATCGGCGACGTGCGAGCCGCCATGCCGGAGATCCAGGCCGAGATGCCGGCCGGTCTACAGGCGGCGATCGCCTATGACGCGACGATCTTCATCAAGGAATCGATCGTCGAGGTCGGTAAGACGCTGGGCGAAGCGGCGATCATCGTGATCGTGGTCATTTTCCTGTTCCTGGGATCGATCCGCTCGACCTTCATCCCCATTGTCACGATCCCGCTGTCGCTCATCGGCGTGATGATGCTCCTCCTAGCCATGGGCTATTCGATCAACCTCCTGACGCTGCTGGCTCTCGTGCTTGCCATCGGACTGGTGGTCGACGATGCCATCGTCGTCGTCGAGAACGTGCATCGGCACATGGAAGAAGGCATGCCGCCCTTCGATGCCGCATTGCAGGGCGCACGCGAGATCGCCCTGCCTGTGATCAGCATGACCATCACGTTGGCGGCGGTCTACGCGCCGATCGGCTTTACGACCGGCCTCACCGGCGTTCTCTTCCGCGAGTTCGCCTTCACCCTTGCCGGAGCCGTCATCGTCTCGGGCGTCATCGCGCTGACGCTGTCGCCGATGATGGCCTCGCGGCTTCTGAAATCGGATTCGAACCAGGGCCGGTTCGCGCGCTTTCTCGACCGGATGTTCGAGGGATTGAAGCGTCGCTACCTGCGGCGCCTCGACAATTCCCTCAACTACCGCCCGGTCACCATCTTCATGCTGATCTGCGTGCTGGTGGCTACGGGCCTCATGTATACGACGACCCAGAAGGAGCTTGCTCCCGAGGAAGACCAGGGGGTGCTCTTCACTCTCATCAACGCGCCGCAGTATGCGAACCTCGACTACCTCGAGCGCTACATTGATGAGGTGGGCAAGACCTTCAAGTCGATCCCCGAAGAGCAGAACTACTTCGGCATCGCCGGCTTCCAGGGCATACATTCGGCGTTCGGCGGTATCCTGTTCAAATCGTGGGACGAGCGCTCCCGCAACCACCAGGAAATTCTCCAGGAGCTCCAGCCGAAACTTTCGGGGATCGCCGGCGTCCAGGCCTTCGCCTTTGCGCCGCCCTCGCTCCCCGGCAACACTGGCGGCCCGCCGTTCCAGTTCGTCATCAAGTCGCCGCGCGATTACCGCGAGCTTGCCGATACGCTCGACCGGATCAACCAGGAGGCGCAGAACAGCGGCCTTTTCATATTCACCGACGGCGATTTGCGCTTCGACACGCCGCAGATCGAGCTGAAGATCGATCGCGACAAGGCGAACCAGGCCGGAGTGACCATGCAGGATGTGGGCGCGACGCTCGCAACCCTTCTCGGCGGTAATTTCGTCAATCGCTTCAATCTCCAGGGCCGCAGCTATCAGGTCATCCCGCAAGTGCCGCGCGACTTCCGCCTGACGCCCGACTGGCTGCTTCGCTACGAAGTACGGACGGCATCGGGCAAGATGGTGCCGCTTTCGACCTTCGCCACCATCGAACGGTCCGTGCAACCGACCTCGCTCACTACGTTCCAGCAGCTGAGCTCGGCCTCGATTTCGGGCGTGGTGTTTCCCGGCCGCAGCATGGGTGAGGCGGTCGCGTTCATGCAGGACAAGGCCGCCGAGCTTCTTCCCGAGGGAATGACCTACGACTGGGGCGGCGAGGCTCGGCAGTTCATCCAGGAAGGCAATTCGCTGGCGATCACCTTCGTCTTCGCGCTCATCATCATCTATCTCGTCCTTGCCGCGCAGTTCGAGAGCTTCCGCGATCCGTTCATCATTCTGATCGCCTTGCCCACCGCGATGTTCGGGGCCCTGCTGCCGATGAATCTCGGCGCGGCGTCCGTGAACATTTATACGCAGATCGGCCTCGTGACCCTGATCGGGCTTATTTCCAAGCACGGCATTCTGATGGTCGAATTCGCAAACCGCCTGCAGGTCGAGGAAAGCCTCGACCGTCGGGCGGCGATCGAGAAGGCGGCAAGCGTCCGGCTACGCCCCATTCTGATGACGACCGCCGCCATGGTTGTAGGCATGGTCCCGTTGCTCATCGCACAGGGGGCTGGCGCGAAGAGCCGCTTCGACATCGGCCTGGTCATCGCCGCCGGAATGCTCATCGGCACGATGTTCACCCTGTTCGTGACGCCTGCGGTTTATACCTACGTGGCTCGCGACCGACGCAGCTCCACGTCACGAGCCGCAGCCAAGACGTCCGAACCGCATCCTCCGAAGAGCCGGCTTCCGGAAGCCGCCGAGTAGGGACGGTCAGGAAAGCTGGCGAAGGGCGGCGCCGAGCCGGGCCAATCCACGCTCGAGATCTTTTTCCGAGGCGGCAAAGGACAGCCGGATGCAGGCGGTGTTGCCGAACGCCGTGCCCGGCACCGTGGCGAGATCGTGGAAATCGATGAGCCAGTCGCACAGTTGGTCGACCGTGTCGATGACATGGTTTCCTGCACGGCGCCCGAGATATGAGGAAACGTCGGGGAAAACGTAGAAGGTTCCCGCCGGCTCCACGACCCGCACGCCTGGGATGGACCGCAGCGACGTCACGACGATCTCCCGCCGTCGGCGATAGATTTCTCGCATTCGCGCAACGTCCTCCGATCCGCTCGCCAGCGCGGCAATCGCCGCCTGTTGAACGAACGCATTGGCGCCGGCCGTGAAGGTGCCCTGTATCTTCGCCATCGCCCGGGCGACCGGTTCCGTCGCCGCTCCATATCCGAGCCTCCAGCCGGTCATGGCGTAGGCTTTCGAGAAGCCGTTGATGGTGACCGTGCGATCCCGCATTCCGGGAAGCGAGGCGAACGAGACGACGGGCCCGTCGAACGAGATGTGCTCGTAGATCTCGTCGGCGATCACCATGACCTGCGGATGTTTCCGGACGACGTCGGCTAGGGCGGCCAGTTCGTCGCGCGAATGGACCGCACCGGACGGATTGTTGGGCGAGTTGAGGAAGATGAGCTTGGTTCGCGGCCCGAGGGAGGCTTCAAGGTGTGCCGCGGACGTCTTGAACCCGTCATCGATGGACGAGGGGAGAACGATCGGCTTTCCCCCCGCCATCCGCACGATCCCCTCATAGGCGATCCAGTAGGGTGCAAGCAGAATGGCTTCGTCCCCGTCTTCGACGAGTGCGAAGACGGCGTTGGTGATCGCCTGCTTGGCGCCGTTGGCGAGGACGATGTCGTTCGGGCCGTAGTCGAGGCTGTTCTCCGAGCCCAGCTTGCGCGCGATGGCTGCCCGCAGTTCGGGAAATCCCGCCACCGGCGCATAGTGGGTGAAGCCCCTGCGCATGGCCTCGCTCGCCGCCGCCTGAATTTGCAAGGGCGTATCGAAATCGGGCTCGCCGATCGTCAGGCTGACCACGTCGCGACCGGCGGCGCGCAAGTCGCGCGCCTTCTGTGCCATGCGGATGATGGCCGCCTCTTCGACAGCGGCGGCGCGACGGGAGAGAAGTTTCGTTGCATCGAACTGAGTCATGGGCGATACCGTAGGGCGAAGGGATTCGCCGATGCGGTTATTGTTGATTTCGCTGGCCTTGACAATAAGCGCGGGCTCTCTTTCGGGGTGCGCGCCGAAGTCGGCGGTCACGGTGCTGAATTCTCCCTATGTCGACGGCGTCGAGCACACCGAGCCGGTCTTCTTCACAGGCAAGCATTACGTTTTGAAGTTCAAGTACGATTCGTCGCGCTCGTCTTACGCCGCGCGCCTTACCGGCCGGGATGCGGCGCTCGCCTCGACCGAAGGCGATCGTCATCTGGCCGTTCAGATCGTCTCGTCTTCCCTGTCCCATTTCGCTTGTCCCACGAAGTTGCGCGCCGTCGTCGATGTCGCCTCGATGCAGCATGCCGATGCGGCGTGGAGCATGGACGCCCGCTGCGGCGGCTGATGCCGCTAGGAGAGGCGGCGGTCGACCCAGTCGCGGAACCGGAAGTACGTACCGAGCGCCGGCGCGAACCATGGGTTGCCCGTATAGAGGGGGTTGGTCGGAAAGTCGCTGCGGTCGAAGGCGCAGCGGTAGTTGGCAACACCGGCAATCTTCCTACCCGTCATCGTTCCGAGATAGGTCATCATGGCGATGCCCGAGCCGTTGCACCCCAGCGCGTAGTGAAGGCCGTCCATCCGCCCCATGTGCGGCATTTCATCGAAGGTGAAGGCCACGTTGCCGGTCCAGGCGTGCGTGATCTTGAAGCCCTTCAGCTGCGGGAAGCGGTCGCACATGAACTCGTAGAGGATCGGCGCCATCTCGCGCGCCGCGTATGATCCGAACTTCGCTCGGCCGCCGAAGATGAGCCGCGTGCGGTCACCCGACATGCGGTAGTAGGTGAGTACCCGCCGAGTGTCGTAGATGCTCTTGTCGCGGGGTATCAGCCCGTCCGCGACGTCCTTCGGCAACGGTTCCGTCGCTATGATGTAGCTGCCGATGGGGATGACGCGGCGCTTGAGCTGCGGCGTCACGTTTCCCGTGTAGCCGTTTGTGCAGATGACGACCTGGCCCGCTTCGAGGGAGCCGCGTCCCGTTTCGACCAGCCAGCCGTTGCCCCGTTCGCTCAATCGATGGACGGGTGCCCGCGCGGCGAGAGTGATGTTCCTGCGTCGCACGGCATCGTAAAGCCCCTTGAAGTAAAGGGCGGGATGGAGATGGGCGGATCGCATGACGACCATTCCGCCGTGATAGTAGTCCGAGCCGATCTCCTCGCGCTGCCGGTCGCGCGGGAGGATATAGGCACCGGCATCGGCTCCTTCGTTGAGCAGGCCGATCTTGGCCGAGAGCTTGTCGAAGTGCTTCTTGCACCAGGCGCCCGCGAACCGGCCCGTCTTCTTCCACTCGCATTGGATGTTTTCGGCGGCGATGAGGTTCTCGATCACCGTGAAGCTGTCGGCTGCATCCGCATAGAGCCTCAGGAGCTCCTCGGGGTCGTCCTTCCCGGAGTAGCGCTTGCCGATGCTGGTTCCGCCGGAGACCATGCCGCCGTTTCGCGACGACGCGCCGAAGCCCGGCATCTCGGCATCCAGCACCACGGCTTCGATGCCGTGCCGGTGGAGCTCGAGGGCGCAGGCGAGACCGGCATAACCGCCCCCGACGATCGCGACGTCGGTGCGTCTGGGCAGATCCGCCAGTTCGACCGGTTTCGGCTCGTGGGCTTCCCACCAGAAGGGCCGCTCCTTGAAGCCGGGAGCGAAGATCCCCGCATCCTGCATGTCATGCCTTCCCTTTCGCCTGTCCGACGCCAAGGGCTATTCGTTTGTGATCGACAGGTCAAATTTCGGCACCCGGTGCCTGAGAAAGTCGCGGACGATTCCTGTCGCCCATGTGGTCCCTGCCGAGCTGGACCGGATCGCATTGCGCAGCCACAGTCCATCGAGCAGCGCGACGAGGTCGGTTGCGACCGTGTCCGCCTCGTCCTCTGGAAGCAGGGTCGCAAGGGCGGCGACGAATTCCTTTTCCATGATCGCGTAGTACTGTTTGACCGTCTTTTTCGCCTCGGGATATACGGATGCGTCGGAGCACAGGGCGAGCCAGGCTCGGCATACCGAAGGCTGGAAGACCTCCGCTCGCAGGTTGCTCGCGACGATCGCCCAGATTCTTTCCGCCGGCGTATGCGCGCTCCTGAGCCTTCCGAACGTCACGCCGCCGGGAAACGTGCTGAGATGGACGAGGGCCGCCTCGATGAGCTGGTGCTTGTCGCGAAAATAGTGGTGAATGATCCCTTTCGATACTCCGGCTTGGCGCGCGACTCTTTCAACCGTCAATGATTGCAGCCCCTCGGTGATCAGCAGCTGATAGGCAGCTTCGATCAATTCCTGCCGGCGGATTTCACTGATCGGCCTTCGTCCCATGCAAAATCCCAAAGGTTGCAATGTTCTAGATTGACAAATTTGGACCTCATCTACAAGAATTGGCCCTACGGCTAGTTTATTGGCTGTAAAGCCAACAAAGCATAGTCGGCAACTGCAGAAGCGGTACGTCAAGCGTGGTGATCGGTTGTGAAGCTGCATACCGGTGCGCTGACCCGGCAATCGCGCTGATCCGCTTCGTCGCAGATGGCTGTTAGTCGGGGGCCGGAGATCGTGGTTTCGAAGACTGGACCACGGTCTTCACCTCGTTAGCCTACAATTTGCCCATCCACACCACTTCTGTTACGTCTTGAGCATGTTCTCGGACGCGGATGCGCGTCTGCGGCTGAAGTCGAACAGCAGGGTGGGCCAGATGAAGTTTGGCTACTTCGCAAACACCAACAACCGTCGCCTGGCGAGGCCGTTTCACCAGGTCTGCGACGAGACCGTCGAGCTCGCGCAATTCCTCGATGCGACTGGGTGGGAATCGATCTGGTTCACCGAGCATCACTTCGGCCATGAGGGTTTCGAGGTCTGTCCGAACCCGGTTCTGATGAGCACATGGACCGCCGCCCATACGAAACGGCTCCGCATCGGCCAGGCGGCAAACATCATTACGTTCTGGCATCCGCTGCGCTTCGCCGAAGATCTCGCCATGCTCGACCAGATGTCGAAGGGCAGGGTGGAGTGCGGCGTCGGTCGCGGTCTCTATGGCAGGGAAGCGCTCAACCTCAACAAGACGGCGGATACGCGCAATCCGGCCCAGAATTTCAGGCTCTTCGCCGAAAGCCTGGAAGTGATCCGAAGGGCCTGGTCGCAGCCGCACTTTGAATTCAAGGGTGAGTTCTTCCAGTTCCCCGATCCCGGTTTCGCCTGGGACCATGCCATGAGCGACAAATCGCCCGAATATCAGGACATGTCGTCCTTCGAGCTGACCAAGCTGTCCCTCGTGCCGCGTCCGCTGCAACAGCCCACTCCGCCCATGTACCAGGTGGTCGACGGTCACCTCGCTATCCAGTATGCCGCGGAGAACGACCTGGGCGCCATGATGTGGATTCCGCCGACGGATGCCCTGCGGCCGCGCTTCGAGCTCTATCGCGACAAGAAGGCTGCCAAGGAAGGCCGCAATGTCGCGCTGGGCGAGGGGGTGATCCTCGTGCGCGACATGTTCTGTTGCGAAAGCAAGAAGGAAGCGAAGCGGCTCGGCGGCGACGGCATCGTCGACTACCTTCGCTGGGTGTGCCACTGGCGCGGCCTCGACAATCACCGCCATGTTGGGGAGGAGCTTCCGAAGACTCCGGGCAAGCTGGACCTGCTCGACGTCGAATTCCTCGACAGCCGAAACCTCCTGTTCGGCACGCCCGACGAAATCGCCGGCAAGATTTCGGAGATGATCGAGGTGCTGAACCTTCAATATCTGCTCGTCTGGTCGCACTTCCCGGGCGCCGACCACGAAGCGGCGATGCGGTCCCTGCGGCTGTTTACCGACGAAGTCATGCCTCGCTTCCGCACCAGTGGGTCCGCCACCAAGGCCGCCGAGTAGCATGGAACTGATCGTCCGCAAGACCCTCACGGTCGTGGAGACCACGCATGTCGAGGGCGGCAGGCCCGCTGCGACCCCTTTGAAGATGGCAGGCGCCGCAGCCGTGATCAGGAATCCGTGGGCGGGTCGCGGCTTCGTCGAGGACTTGCGGCCCGAGATCATGGCGCTCGCGCCCCGGTTGGGCGATCTCCTCGTGCCGTTGTTGCTCGACTGTCTCGGCGAGGGGCTCCCGGATCGAAGCGTACGGCAAGGCGGCGATGTGCGGAATGGACGGGGAGGTCGAGCATGCATCGGCCTTCATTCACACCCTCCGCTTCGGCAACAGGTTCCGGGACGCGGTCGGCGGCAAGTCCTATCTAGCATTCACCAATCTGCGAGCCGGACCCGGCAGCTCTCTCCAGATCCCGATGATGCACAAGCTCGACGAGGGTCAGCGGTCGCACTACCTGACCCTGGCATTCTCCGTCCCCGACGCACCCGCGCGCGACGAGATCCTCGTTGCCATCGGCGGCGCAACGGGCGGCCGAGCCCATCCGCGCATCGGCAATCGCTATCTCGACATGGAGGAGATGGCGAAGGAAGCCTCCGCAAAGAAGCCGGCATGACCGGCCGGGAGCCCGCCGATCCGCAGCCTCACCGCTTCCGCTTGCAGGATGGTACGATTGGCGAAAGCGACGGCGCCGGCCCGCCGCTCGTGATGATCCATGGCGTCGGCCTCGATCGGTCGATGTGGACCGCCCAGGTGAGCGCCTTTAGCCGTCGATTTCGGACCGTCACCTACGACTTGCTAGGCCATGGCCAAAGCCCGGCGGCCGCCGCACTTCAACCCTCGACGACTATGTGGCCCAGCTCCAACGCGTCATATCGGAAGTCGCCGACGCGCCGGCCTTCCTGCTGGGCTTCTCCTTCGGTGGTCTGATTGCGCGCGCCTATGCGACAGCCTTTCCCGCATCGGTGGCCGGCCTCGTTCTGATGTCGACGGTCCACGACCGGTCGCCGGAGGAGCGCACTGCGGTTCTCGACCGTCTGGCGAAAACTCGCGACCAAGGGCTGGACGCAGCGATCGAGGTTGCGCTCGAACGCTGGTTTTCAGCCGAATACCGCGACGACCAGCAGGATGTCATCGCCGATCTCCGCCGGCGATTCCTCGCCAACGACCGGAATTCCTTTCTCGCCGCCTATCGGATCTTCGCGACCGCCGACGGCTCGCTCGCCCCCATGGATCGCATTCGCTGCCCCACGCTGGTCATGACGGGAGAGCTGGACACGGGCTCGAGCCCGGCGATGGCGAGGCGGATGGCTGCTGCCGTTCCAAACGCGGCATGTTCGATCATTCCGGCCGGGCGGCATATGATGGCGGTCGAGCTGGCGGACCAGGTGAATGCGGAGCTCGCCTCGTTCCTGTCTCGAGCCGAAGAAGGGTGGGAGGAGTAGATGCGACTTCTGAAGGGAATGCTGGTGTCCCTCGTCGCCGCGGTTGCGGTGTTCGTTGCCTGTGGGTTCCTGCTTCCGGAACGGGTGACCGTCGAACGATCGATCGTCATCGCCGCGCCTCCGCACCAGGTCTACGAATTCGTGAGCAATCTTCGGAACTTCAACGCATGGTCGCCCTGGGCGAAAATCGATCCCTCTACCCGATACGTGTTCGAGGGACCCGAAGTCGGTCCTGGACAAAGGATGAAATGGTCGAGCACCAACGACCAGGTCGGATCGGGAAGCCAGGAAATCACTGAGCTCACGAAGGATGAGCGCGTGAAGCTTGCGCTGAATTTTGGACAGATGGGCCCGGCGGATGCCTGGTACGTTTTGAGGAGCGAAGGTTCCGGAACCCACTTCACCTGGAGATTGGTGACCGAGCTCGGTACCAACCCCTTCATGCGATGGATGGGGCTCTTGTTCGATCGCTGGATCGGGGACGACTTCTCGCAGGGACTCCTGTCGCTGAAGGCACATATCGAGGGCCAGCCGGCCGGGTAGGAGTCATGGACAGGTTTCAACTCTATATTGGCGGCGAATTTTGCGATGCCGAGTCCAATGCGGTACTCGAGAGCATCGACCCCTCGACGGGTGAGCCATGGGCAACGATGCCGTCGGCCGGTGTGGAAGACACCAACCGAGCCGTGGACTCCGCCCTGGCGGCATTTCGGCAAGGAGCGTGGCCGGCGATGACGGCTTCGGCGCGGGGCAAGCTGATCATGAAGCTTGCCGAGCTCGTGGCTCGCGACGCCCCGCTGATGGCGGAGCTCGAGACCCGCGACACCGGCAAGATCATCCGAGAGACGCGTTCCCAGATCGGCTATGCGTCGGAGTACTACCGCTACTACGCCGGCCTCGCCGACAAGATCGAAGGGGCCGTCCTGCCCATCGACAAGCCTATGATGGAGGTGTTCACGCGCCGCGAACCCTTGGGTGTCGTGGCGGCGATCGTGCCCTGGAACTCGCAGCTGTTCCTCAGCGCCGTGAAGATCGCTCCCGCCCTTGCCGCCGGCAATACGGTCGTTCTCAAGGCGTCCGAGGATGCGCCCGCCCCGTTGCTGCACCTGGGGAAACTGATCCATGAGGCCGGCTTCCCGCCCGGCGTCGTCAACGTGATCACCGGCGAGGGGGAGACGTGCGGCGCGACGCTGACCCGCCATTCGAAGGTCTCGCGGCTCGCATTCACGGGCGGCGTCGATACGGCCCGCAAGGTGGTGCGCAACAGTGCCGAGAACTTCGCCGTTCTGTCTCTCGAGCTCGGCGGCAAGTCCCCCGTCATCGTATTCCCGGACGCCGACCTCGAAAGCGCCGTCAATGGCGTGGTCGCGGGAATTTTTGGAGCGAGCGGCCAGTCTTGCGTTGCGGGGTCGCGCCTGCTGGTCCATCGGTCGGTGCACGATCGCTTCCTCGGGCAGCTGTCCGAACGCGCTGCCAGGATCAGGATCGGCCGACCGCTCGACGTCGAGACCGAGATGGGACCGCTCGCCACCCATAGACAGAAGAATCGGGCGGAAAGTCTCATAGCGGAAAGCGTGCAAGCCGGCGCCAAGCTTGTATCCGGCGGCGGAGCGCCGGCCGGATGGGACCGCGGCTACTATTTTGCCCCGACCATTCTCTCCTCGCCCGACCCGGGCCTCGTCTGCGTTCGCGAGGAATTCTTTGCTCCCGTCCTCTCCGTCCTCGCCTTCGAGACCGAAGACGAGGCGGTCGCCCTCGCCAACGACAGTGATTTTGCGTTTGCGGCGGGAATATTCACGAGCAACCTGGCGCTGGCGCACCGCATGATCCGCAGGGTGCGCGCCGGAGTTGTCTGGGTGAACACCTATCGCGTCGTCTCGCCGATCGCACCGTTCGGAGGGTTTCAGAAGACCGGCTACGGGCGCGAGGCGGGCATCGATGCGATCTACGACTACACCCGCACCAAGACCGTTTGGATCAATCTGTCCGAGGCCGGCATGGCCGACCCCTTCACGATGCGCTAGCCCGAAACGGCTCTATCGACCTTTCCACGCGGGCTTGCGCTTTTCGGCGAAGGCTCGGGCGCCCTCCAGCTGGTCCTCGCTGCTGTAGAGGCGGTCGACGGTCGCGAGCTTGCGCTTGGTGACGAGGTCGAAGGCTTCCTGAATGGGAAGGTGCATCGTTTCGCGTACCGTTTCCTTGATCGCCGCATAGACGAGGGGAGGGCCGTCGGCCAGCATGGCCGCGCGCTCCCGGGCCCGTTCCATGAGCTGCGCCCCCGGCACCACGTCGTTGACGATCCCCCACCGCTGCGCTTCGCGGGCGTCGATGCGGCGGCCCGTGAACAGGAGCTCCATCGCCACATGATAGGGTATGCGCCGCGGTAGCTTGATCGTGGCGGCATCGGCGAGCGTGCCCGAATTGATTTCCGGCAGGGCAAAAGTCGCATGCTCGGCAGCGACGATGATGTCCGCCGAGATCATGATTTCGAAGCCTCCGCCGAAAGCGAGGCCGTTGACGGCCGCGATGACGGGCTTGTTGAGATTTGGCAGCTCCTGCAGTCCGCCGAAACCGCCGATCCCGTAGTCCGAATCCGGCGCCTCTCCTTGCGCGGCGGCCTTGAGGTCCCAGCCGGCGCAGAAGAACTTCTCTCCCGCTCCGGTGAGGATGGCGCAGCGAAGCTCGGGATCGTCGCGGAAACCGGCGAATATGGTCCCCATTTGCCGGCTGGTCGCCGCGTCGATGGCGTTCGCCTTCGGTCGGTCGATGGTGACTTCCAGAACGGGACCGCGCCGTTCGACTCTAATGGGCTCGGACATCCATCACCTCACGTTTCCTGGCGCAGGCTCAATAGCGCATCGACCGCAACGGCTCCCTGGCCCGGAGGAAGGACGAGCAGGGGATTGACATCGAGTTCGACGAGCGTGGATCGGTGCGTCTCGGCAAAGCGGGCGATTGTCTCGATCGCATCCAGCGCGCCCGCGAGATCGCCGCTGCGGCCGCGAAACCCTTTGATGAGCCGGCTGATCTTGAGGCCGTCGATTGTGTTCGCGAAGTCCTCTCGACGGGCAGGTAGGAGCACCGTTGCCGTGTCCTTCAATAGCTCGGTGAGGACGCCGCCGGCGCCGATGATAAGAGCGAGCCCGAATTGGGGATCGTTTTTCACTCCGACGATCAATTCGCAAACCGCCCCACCGATCATTTTCTCGACCAGAAGCAGTGGCGACAACCGTCCAAGTCGGCGGGCAGCGGCCACAACCTCCACTTCGGACTGGAGGTTCAGCACGACGCCTCCGCTTTCGGTTTTATGGGTGATTTCCGTGCTCGATACTTTGAGCACGACGGGAAACCCGAGCTTGGCGGCGCATCCGGCGGCGTCGTCGGGAGCGCATTCCACGCGTTCCGGCAGCTTAAGTCCGGCTTTGGCAAGCATCGTCTTGGCGGCGGATTCAGTTAGTGTTTGGGTCGGCCCATGGAGCTTGCGGCCGGAAGGCAGCGGCGCAGCCGCCGTATCGGCTGCCCAGTTCCGGCCGATGGCGGCGGCCGCCTCGAAGGCGGTGAGGGCATCGTCGAGTCCGGCCATGGGCGCGATTCCGGCGGCCGACAGCTTCGCGGCGAGGTCCTCCGGCAGGCATTCAGGCAGCGATGCCACGAGCGCGCTTCGGGCGTTGGTGTCCATCCGGGCTCCGATGAAGGCGTCTGCTGTCACGAGCCACGTCTCCGGACTCATGGCGGCCGCCGTCGGCACGTCGAGGATGAGCATGCCGACGTCGAAACCTCCTCTGAGGACCGCGCCGAACGTCGCCCGGAGCTTCTCCTCCTGATTCCAGATGAAGGTATGGTAGTCCAGCGGATTGTCGACGGCGACGTACTCGTTGAGCGTCTGGGCGACCTTTGCCCGGGTGGCGGGATCGAAGGGACGAAAAGTCAGTTGGCGGTTCTCCGCCATGTCGGCGATCAACGCCGCCTCGCCGCCTGAACAGCTCATCGACACGACATTGCGGTCGGCGAGCGGACCGCCGTGGTGCAGGAACTTGAGGGTTTCGACGAAGGCCGTGACCGAGTTGACGCGCGCCACGCCGTGGCGCTCGAACAGGGCGTCGTAGAGCGTATCGGTGCCGGCCAGCGAGCTCGTATGGCTCAGCGCGACCTTCGCCCCTTGCTCGCTCCGTCCCGTCTTCAATGCCACGATCGGTTTCCTTCGGTCGCGGGCCCGCCCCGCCGCGGCGGAAAACGCGGAAGGATCCTTGAGCCCCTCGATGTGGAGGCCGATTGCGGTGATGCGCGGATCCTCGCTGAGGAAATCGAGCACCTCGGCGATTCCGACATCCACCTGGTTGCCGAGGGTCACGATGGCGGCCAGCGGCAACCCGCGCCTCGTCATCGTGAAGTTGACGGCCATGTTCCCCGACTGGGTGATGATGGCGACTCCGTTGTCGCGTGCGGCGCTGCCATGCTCGTCGGGCCACAACGCCGCCTTCGCCAGGTAGTTGATGAACCCGTAGCAGTTCGGACCCATCAACGGCATGCCCTTGCCTGCCGCCAGGAGCGCCTCCTGCAGCTTCACGCCTTCGCCACCCGTCTCCGAGAAGCCCGACGCATAGACGACTGCGCCCCCCGTGCCGTGGGCCTTCAGCCGCCGGACCATGTCGATGGCGAGATCCCGCTTCACGGCGATGAAAGCGGCATCAGGCACGCCCAGCAGCTCGTCGAGCGAGCGGATGCACTTGATGCCGCCGAGCGACTCGCGCGACGGATGCACGGCGGTGATTTGCCCTTTGAAGCCGAGTTCGAGTGTCTTGCGGATCGCGACGTCGCATTCGCCTCCACCGATGAAGACGATCGACTTCGGAAACAGCAGCCGTGTGAGGGCGGACAAGCCTAACCTCCGAGCGGCCGCAGCATGGACCGGGAGATGATGTGGCGCTGGATTTCGCTCGTCCCCTCCCAGATGCGTTCCACGCGGGCGTCGCGCCAGATTCGCTCCAGCGGCAGATCGTCCATTAGACCCATGCCGCCGTGAATCTGAATGGCCTCATCTGCGATCATTGCCAGCGCCTCGGTGGCCTTGAGCTTCGCCATGGCCATGTCCATGTCGCTGACCGTGCCCTGGTCGATCTTCCAGGCCGCCTCGAGGGTGAGGAGGTCGGCGGCTTTCAGTTCGACGGCCATGTCGGCGAGCTTGAAGGAGACGCCCTGGAACTTGCCGATCTGCTGGCCGAACTGCACCCGGTCCACCGCCCACTGCGTCGCAAGCTCCAGCGCGCGGCCGGCCCGCCCGATGCACGTGGCGGCGACCTGCAGGCGGGTGGCACCGAGCCATTGATTGGCGACGTCGAAGCCGCGGTCGACCTCGCCCAACACCTGGGAGTTCGGAACGCGGCAATTGTCGAAGTCGAGGATGCAGTTCTGGTACCCGCGGTGCGACACGTTGCGGTAGCCGGGTCGAACAGTGAAGCCCTTGGTTCCCTTGTCGATCAGGAACGAGGTGATGCGCTTTTTCTTGCCCCGCGTCGTATCTTCCTCTCCGCTCGCCGCGAAGAGGATGACGAAATCCGCCACGTCGGCATGGCTGATGAAGTGCTTCGTACCGTTGATCACCCAGTCGCTTCCATCCCTGACGGCGGAGGTCTTCATGCCGCGAACGTCTGAACCCGTCCCGGGCTCGGTCATTGCGAGGCAGTCCGACCGTTCGCCGCGCACTGATGGCAGGAGATACTTCTCCCGCTGGTCCCCGACGCAGGCCATGAGGATGTTCGAAGGCCGGGCCACGCAGTTCCAGTGCAGCGCATAGTTGGCGCGTCCCAGCTCCTTCTCGTACATCACCCATGTCAGCGTATCGAGCCCGGCGCCGCCTACCTCGGCCGGCATGTTCGCCGCATAGAGACCGGCGGCGATGGCTCTCTGCTTCAGCTCCTCCCGCAGGTCGTCACGCAGGATGCCCGTCCTCTCGACCTCCATCTCATGCGGAAAAAGCTCGTTCTCCACGAATGCCCGCGTGGTTTCGATGATCATCCGCTGTTCATCTGAGATGGAGAAATCCATTCGCGTCACCCGATGTGATAGGTTTCCGTGTGACCGTCGACGGCGATGGCCTGGCCGGAGATCATCTTGGCGTTTGGGGAAGCCAGGAAGACGCACAGGTCGGCGACTTCGGCGGGATCCACGAAGCGGCGGATGGATTGCCCCGACAGAACCTCTGCCTCGACGTCGGCATGCGGTTTGCCTTGGTGCTCGGCCTGGGCGGCGATCACCCTTTGCATCCGCTCGCCCGCCACCGCGCCAGGGCAAATCGCGTTGACCCGCACATTGTGGGGCCCGAGTTCGATCGCCAGCGACTTCGTCAATCCGATGACGCCCCACTTGGCTGCCGCGTACGGCGTCCGCATGCCGAAACCGACCATTCCCGCCATCGACGAGATGTTTATGATCGACCCGGATCCCTGGTCTCGCATGACCGGGGCGGCGCGACGCGCGCACAGGAACTGCGAATCGAGGCAGATGGCAAGGCATTCGCGCCAGTCGTCGAACGAGATGTCGTCGACGAAGGCCGTCGGACCCTTGATGCCGGCATTGTTCACGAGCACGTCCAGGCCGCCGAGATCGTCGAGCGCATCGTCGAACCATGCATCGATCTCGCCTTCGTCCGCCACATTGACCCGGGCGGCGGCAATTTCCGGATGCTCGGCACGGAACGACTGCAGCAGGTCGTCGTTGACGTCGCAGACGTGAACCCGCGCCCCGCCGGCGGCAAAGGCGCCTGCGATGGCGCTGCCGATGCCCGAAGCGGCTGCCGTGACGATTACACGCTGGACCATGTCCTTCCCCTCTTAGCGCCGCTTGGCGGTACGCCCGCGGCGTGTTGGCGCCTTCGCGGCCCTCACCTTCATGATACGGCCGAGCTCACGCGGCTTTGCAAGCTTCTTGTGCTCCTTCCAGATCGCTTCCAGCGCCTCTTGGATGTCGGCGCGCATCGGAGCAGCCTTCCGCGACTTGGTATCGACGTGCAGGAGCATAAGTTCATTCGTCGCCACCAGTTCGCCGGTACGGCCGTGCGTCATTCGGTGGAACACGTGCATGCGCTTGGCATCGAGACCAACGAGTTGCGTTTCGAACTGCATGGGTTCGCCGCTCCGCATTTCCCGAAAATAGTTCACATGCGTTTCGACAGTAAAGAAGGTCAGTCCGGTTGCCCGGTAGGTCTCGTCGTCGCCGATGTAGCGGAACAGCGCGTCTGTGGCCTCGCCGAACGCCCACAGATAGAACGCGTCCGACATGTGGCCGTTGTAGTCGACCCAGCCGGGCTGCACCGCGCCGCGATGAAGCTTCAGCGGCGTGCCGACCTTGGCGCCCTTCTTCCATCGTTTGAACGACTTTGCACCGTACATCCGCTCTTCTTCGCGGGCGAGGACGTTTCCGGCGCCGATGCGGTGCTGCCGGAAGAGATGCATCATGTCGACCAGGATGTCGTTGCGCTTCGCTTCGATCTCGGCGACCGTGAGTCCGCCCGCCTGCGCCTCGCAACCTTCGATCAGCCGCCGCTCGAGTGTCGCGTTCCACTTTGGAAACTTCAGGTCGGTCCACGGCAGTTCCATGGTGGGGTCGAACTGCTTGATGAAGGCCCGCATCCCGCCCGGACCACCGGCAAGGTGATAGGTGAGGAACGAGCCCATGAACGCCCATCGCATTCCCGCGGAGTAGGTGATGGAATCGTCGATGTCGCCCGTCGTGCCGACATCCTTGTCGAGGACGTGCAGCGCCTCGCGCCACAGTGCTTCCTGTAGCCGGTCGCAGATATAGCCTTCGATCTCCTTCTTGAGCCGCAAGACATGCATGCCGATCGCCTCGAAATAGACGGCGGCCCGATCCATGGCGTCGCTCGACGTCTTCTCGCCGGGCACCAGCTCGACCAGCGGCAGCAGGTAGACCGGATTGAACGGATGTCCGATGAGCACGCGCCCCGGATGCCGGCAACCCGACTGCAACCGGCTTGGCAGGAAGCCCGACGATGACGAAGCGAGGATCACCTCGGGCCTGGCGACGGCATCGATGTCGCGGAAGAGGTTGATCTTCAGGTCTTCGCGTTCCGGCGCCGCCTCGTGAATGAAGTCGGTTTTCGCCGCCATCTCCCTGAGATCGGTGGTGAAGCTGAGCTTGCCGCGCTTGCGGGCGGGTCCTTGTAGGAGCCGCGACATTGACGGCCAGGCTACGTCGACCGCGGCCCGGAGCTTGGATTCCGCTGCCGCTGCCACGTCATAGGCGATGACGTCGAAGCCTCTGACGAGCAGCCGTGCCGCCCATCCGGCACCGATCAGGCCGGTGCCGGCGATGCCGACGGTGCGAATGGCTGCCATGGCTTAGGCCCCCGCCTTGAGGCCCAGGATTTTCCGTGCCTCGTCGGGCCCGGCGATCTTCGATCCGAGCAGCGTGATGATCTTGACGGCCCGCTCCACCAAGGTGCCGTTCGACGCATGGACGCCCTTTTCGAGCCACAGGTTGTCTTCGAGGCCCACCCGGACGTGCCCGCCGAGGAGAATGGCCTGGGCGACCATCGGAAATTCCATGCGGCCGATTCCGAATCCCGCCCACACCGCGTTCTTCGGCAGCTCTCCCACTTGGTAGGCCATGGTCTGGGTGTTCGACGGCGCGCCCCACGGAATGCCGAGGCACAGCTGGAAGAGGGGAGGATCGGTGATGAGTCCCTCCGTACACAGCTGCTTGGCAAACCACAGATTGCCGGAATCGAAAATTTCCATTTCGGGCTTTACGCCGTAGGATTGGATAAGCTTGGCCTGGGCCCGCAGCTGGGCGGGCGTCTGCACGACCATCGTGTTTCCATCGCCGAAATTGAGGGAGCCGCAGTCGAGCGTGCAGAGCTCCGGGCGAAGCTCGGCCACATGGAGCAGTCGTTCGACGGGTCCGACAAGATCCGTGCCGGCGCCCCAGGTCATCGGCTTTTCGCCGTCCCCGACTTCGAGATCACCCCCCATACCGGCGGTCAAGTTGATGATCACCTCCTTGTTCTTCGCGCGGATCCGCTCGACGACTTCGCGATAGAGATGAACCCCTCTGGCGCCCTTGCCGGTGGCAGGGTCGCGAACATGGCAATGCACGACGGCCGCTCCGGCCGACGCAGCTTCCAGGGCCGAATTTGCAATCTGTTCCGGGCTGATGGGGATGGCGGGGTGCTTGCCGACCGTATCTCCCGCTCCCGTGACGGCGCAGGTGATGATGACCTGGGGATTCATATGTGCTCCTCCGAAAATCGCTTCCGCACTCTATTCGTGCCCCGAAACTCAGTTTGATCTTTTCCGCCATCACTTTGTGGATTATCGTCAAAGCATGGAAAGCCGCGATGTCGCCTTCGTCCTCTTCCCACAGTTTTCGATGATCGCCCTTTACGGCGCCCTCGAACCGCTGCGGATCGCCAATCGCTTCGCCGGGGCGAAGGTGTTCACCTGGCACTTCGCCTCGGTCGACGGAGAGCCGGTCGCCGCATCGAACGACATCCCGGTCTCGGTCGCTTCGCCGCTGAACCGGCTGGGCACGCCCGGACCTCGCTATATTCTGTGCCAGCTACGAGCAGGAAAAGGCGCTCACCCGGCCGGTGATCGCGGAGGTGCGGCGGCTCGCCCGCCGCAAGGTCCTCCTGGGCGGCATGGATACGGGACCGTTCATCCTCGCTGAAGCCGGCGCGCTAGATGGGTGTCGGGCCACGTGCCACTGGGAGAGTCTGCCGGGATTTCGCGAGCGCTACCCGGCCGTGAAGGCCACTCAGAGCCTGTTCGAGAACGACGGCGGTCGGCTGACGTCGGCAGGAGGAGCTGCCGCCATCGACATGATGCTGGATTGGATCGGTCGGCTTCACGGATCGGCGCTGGCGGTGAAGGTCGCCGACCAGCTCGTCCACTTTCGCCGCCCCGAAACCCATGCCGAGGATGGCCGGCTGCCGGCAGCGATGCGCTATCGGCGTCACCGATCCGCGGCTGCTCAGAATCATTGGCCTCATGGAGGACAATATCGAGGAGCCCCTCGATGTCACGGCATTGGCCGAAGCCGGCGGACTGTCCGTCCGGCATGTCGAGCGATTGTTCCAGGAACTCGTTGGGCGAACGGCCGATCGGATTCTACGGCAAGCTTCGCCTGGAACGTGCCCAGCACCTTCTCAACTATTCCCGAATGACCGTGCGCGACACCTCGCTGGCCGTCGGCTACTCATCGCTGGCTCAGTTCTCGCGGGCGTTCAAGGCCCGGTACGGTATTCCGCCATCGAGGCTCTTGCGCGGCTAGCCCGACTGCCATTGCCTGATCCAGTCGACGGGATGGAGAAGCATGAGAACATTGAGGGTCAGGTTGTCGCGAATTGCATATCCGACCCCGAGCTCGAGTGCGATGGCAATGGCCACGGTCACCCACGCCGGCAGCCGCGCCGCAAGCACGAAACCGAGGACCATGAAGACGATGTCGGCGACCGAATTGATGATGCTGTCGCCATAGTAGTCGAGCGAGATGGTCGCCTCGCGATAGCGATTGATGATGAAGTCGGTGTTCTCGAGGATCTCCCATCCTGCTTCGACGAGCGTGGCAAGGAGGAGACGCAGCCCGACCGGCCATCGCCTGCCGATCACCCACAGGACGGCATAGAAGATGAAGCCATGTATGAGATGTGAGAAGCTGTACCAGTCGGAAAGGTGCTGCGAATTCTCCGAGCTGTTGACCACGCCATGCCACAGCTTGATCGTTCCGCACTCGCAGATCGGCGTGCGGCCCAGCCACAAAAGGATCAGAGCCGCAATGCCGATGACCGCGATGGTTGCGAGTTTGAAGTGTCGGGAAGACGCGCCCTGGAAAGAATGAGACGTCGTCACCAGGCCACTCCTGATCCCGGTCTGCGCCGGTCCAAGGTCGTCAGGCCTCGCCGCCCTGGCTTTCCTCGAGCGAGCAGCCGATGATCTTCCAAGATCCGTCCGGCTGCTTTTCGAAGGCGTAGAGGGCGATCCACGCCTTCCCATTTGCGTCGATGATAGTGACGCGCTGTGTCGGGCGGTTGTTCATTTCGGCAGTCACTTCGCCGAAGGCGAAGCTGCGCGGCCGGTAGACCGGCGCGATACCCCTTGCGCACCATCTCCATGAACACGTCGGAAGTCGGAAAGGCCTTGTGGATGAGCGGGGCGGCGTAGCTGTACGCGGAAGGGCCGTCGTCTGCCCGGAAGGCATCGATTTGTGCCGAGATGATCCTTTGGAATTCCTGTGCGTCTGCAGTGGCGACGCCCTGCGACCGAGCCGTGTCGATTGGTAGGCTGACGGCCACGAACAGGGCGACGACCAAGGCGGTGATCAGCTTCATGCATCCCTCCTGGGAAGAAGAGTTCAACCACTATACGCGAAAACGCGGCATTCGGTTTCATGCTTCTTCGTTTCCTCGACCGAACCACGGAATGGAACGCCTCGTCCCGCTTGACCGGGGGTGGCAAGTCATTCAATCTTCTCGACGGCGAAAAAACAGGTCCCGCTCGCAAGACGCGAGCAGATGTCACAATCGCCAGGCGGCCAGTCGTCGACGGGAGCGCCGGGACCGTTTCGAGGAGGTGTCGATGCCGTCAATATCATTGACAGTGAATGGCAAGGCCGTGCGCGGCGACGTGGAAAGCCGTACGCTGCTGGTCGATTTTCTGCGGGATCACTTGGGGCTTACCGGTACGCATGTCGGCTGCGATACGAGCCAGTGCGGAGCCTGCATCGTGCACTTGAATGGAAAGGCGATGAAATCCTGCACCGCCTTTGCCGTTGGCTGCGAGGGCGCGCAGGTCACGACCATCGAGGGGCTGGCGACGAACGGCAAGCTGCATCCGATGCAGGAGGCGTTCCGCGAGCAGCATGGGCTGCAATGCGGCTTCTGCACCCCTGGCATGATCATGGCGGGCGTCGACCTGGTCGCGCGCCGTGGCAAGCAGCTGGACGAACCGACCATCCGGCACGAGCTGGAAGGCAACATTTGCCGCTGCACCGGCTATCACAACATCGTCAAGGCCATTCAGGTCGGCGCGCAGAAGATGTAGCTCCGCCGAAGGCGGACTGTTTTTCGAAGGGAGACGCTCATGAGCGAGACCGGCATCGGCGCCCGGGTGCAGCGCAAGGAAGATCAGCGCTTCGTCACCGGCAAGGGCCGTTTCACGGACGACATCAATCTGCCGCTTCAGACCTATGCATATTTCGTGCGCTCGCCTCATGCGCACGCGAAGCTCAACGGGATTGATTCCTCGGCGGCGCTTGCAGTCGCCTGGCGTGATCTCCGTGCTGACCGGAGAGGACATTGCCGCCGACAAGATCGGCGGTCTCATTTGCGGCTGGATGATCCATTCGAAGGATGGAAGCCCGATGAAAGCCGGCCCGCATCCGGTTCTGGCGCAGGGCAAGGTTCGATATGTCGGCGACCACGTCGCCATGGTGATCGCCGAAACGAAGGAGCAGGCGAAGGCGGGCGCCGAATTGGTCGTCGTCGACTATTCGGAGCTCCCGGCCGTCGTCGGCGTCAGGGATGCGCAGCGGAACGGCGCTCCGCAGATTCATGAAGTTGCGCCGAACAACACGGTCTTTCAGTGGTCGCTCGGCGACAAGGCGCCGACCGACGAGGCATTCAAGCGCGCCAAGCACGTGACGCGGATGGACCTCGTCAACAATCGGCTGGTGCCGAACGCCATAGAGCCGCGCGCCGCGATCGGCTCGTACGAGGCGGGTGATGAACACTTCACGCTTTACACGACAAGTCAGAATCCGCACGTGGCGCGGCTCGTGATCTCGGCTTTTGTCGGCATTGCCCCGGAACACAAGCTCCGGGTGATTGCGCCAGACGTCGGCGGCGGGTTCGGCTCGAAGATCTTCATCTATGCCGAAGAGGTCGCCTGCCTTTGGGCATCGAAGCGCATTGGCGGCCGGCCGGTGAAGTGGACCGCTGAGCGCACGGAGTCGTTCCAATCGGATGCACATGGTCGCGACCATTTCAGCCAAGCGGAGCTGGCGCTGGATGAGCACGGCAAGATCCTCGCTCTCCGGGTCAAGACGCTTGCCAATATGGGAGCCTACCTTTCGACCTTCGCAAGCTCCATCCCCACCTACCTCTATGCCACGCTCCTTTCGGGCCAGTACGACATTCCCGCCATCTACGCGGAAGTCGACGCCATCTACACCAACACTGCGCCGGTCGACGCCTATCGCGGTGCCGGCCGTCCCGAGGCGACCTATGTCGTCGAACGAATCGTCGAGACCGCCGCCCGCGAGCTCAAGATCGATTCAGCGGAGTTTCGGCGCCGGAATTTCATCACCAGTTTTCCGCACCAGACGCCGGTCATCATGAACTACGATGCCGGCGACTACCCGGCAACGCTTGGAGAAGGCGTGCAATCTTGCCGACTACAGCGGCTTTCAGGCGCGCAAGGCGTCGTCGGCCCAGAAAGGCAAGCTGCGCGGCATCGGCTTCTCGACCTACATCGAGGCCTGCGGCATCGCGCCATCGGCCGCCGTCGGGTCCCTCGGAGCTGGCGTCGGACTGTGGGAATCGGCGGAAGTCCGGGTCAATCCGGTAGGCACCGTCGAGATCCTTACCGGCTCGCACAGTCATGGCCAGGGCCATGAGACGACCTTTGCCCAGCTGGTTTCCGAACGGCTCGGCATCGACATCAACAATGTTTCGATCGTCCATGGCGATACCGACAAGGTCCAGTTCGGCATGGGAACCTACGGTTCGAGGTCAGGCGCGGTCGGAATGACCGCGATTGTGAAGGCGCTCGACAAGGTCGAGGCCAAGGCGAAGCGCGTCGCGGCCGCGGTGATGGAGGCGGCGGAAGGCGATGTCGAGTTCAAGAACGGCGCCTTCACCGTCAAGGGCACCGACAAGAAGATGGCATTCGGCGAGGTGGCGCTCGCCGCTTACGTCGCGCACAAGTTCAACTCGAACGAGATCGAGCCGGGTTTGAAGGAGAGCGCCTTCCATGATCCCATCGAACTTCACGTTCCCGGCCGGCTGCCACATTTGCGAGGTGGAGATCGATCGGGATACGGGCGTCACGAGCATCGTCAGCTGGGTCGCCGTCGATGATTTCGGCACCGTCATCAATCCCATGATCGTCGAGGGCCAGGTCCATGGCGGCATCACTCAGGGCGTGGGGCAGGCGCTGACCGAAGGATGCGTCTACGACGAGGAGACGGGTCAGCTGCTGACGGGATCGTACATGGACTACTGCATGCCGCGCGCCAACGACGTGCCGTCCTTCAAGCTCGGTTTCGTGGAGACGAAATGCCCCTCGAATCCGCTTGGCATGAAAGGCTGCGGCGAGGCGGGCGCGATTGCGGCTCCGGCGGCGGTCATGAATGCCGTCACCGACGCGCTGGGAATCCGCGACATGCCCATGCCGGCAACGCCGCACAACGTTTGGAACGCGATGCAGGGCATGAAGAAGGCGGCCGAGTAGGACGGAAGGACGATCGTCATGAAAGACTTCAACTATCACCGTCCGACCAAGCCGGTCGACGCGGTCAAGCTGATCAAGAAGGCGAAGAACGGCAAGCTCCTGTCCGGCGGGATGACCCTCATTCCGACGATGAAGCAAGGTCTTGCTACGCCGAGCGATATCATCGACCTCGCGGGGTTGAAGAATGCGGGCATCGCTGTCACCGGCTCGACGGTGACGATCAAGGCCGGCACGCCGCATGCCGACGTTGCCACGAACGCCGCCGTCCAGAAGGCGATTCCCGCTCTGGCCGTCTTGGCGGCGGAGATCGGCGACCCGCATGTTCGCAATCGCGGCACCATCGGGGGGTCGATCGCCAACAACGATCCGGCGGCCGACTATCCGGCGGCGGTTCTGGCCCTCGGCGCCACGATCATCACCAACTCACGCAAGATCCCCGCCGACAAGTTCTTCACGGGAATGTTCACGACGGCACTCAAGCGCGATGAGATCATCACCGCCGTCGAATTCCCCGTTGCCGGCCGCGCCGGATACGCGAAGTTTCCCAATCCCGCCTCGCGCTATGCCATGGTCGGCGTTTTCATCGCCCAGGACAAAGCCGGGAAGACTCGCGTTGCGGTGACCGGCGCCGGGCCCGGCGTGTTCCGGTCGCGTGAAATGGAGGCGGCGCTCGACAAGGACTTTTCGACTGCGGCGCTGAACGGCATTTCGATGCCCTCGACCGGCCTCAACAGCGACATGCATGGCTCGGCGGCCTATCGTGCCCATCTCGTGGGGGTCATGGCGAGGAGGGCCGTGGGCGCTGCCAAGTAGGACATGCGACCTCTCCCCATGGCTCGCGGGTCGAGGCATCACCCGCGGGCCATTGCTTTCGGCCAGCCGGATTCCGTTGAATGAACGTTGAGCTCCCCAAGTCCATAGATCAGGCGCTGGAGTTGCTGCAGAAGCAGAGCTACGTGCCCGACCGTGCCCTGGCGACCGTCGTCTTCCTGTCGCTAAGAATGGGCAAGCCGCTCTTTTTGGAAGGCGAGGCGGGGGTCGGCAAGACCGAGATCGCCAAGGTGCTCGCCAATGGACTTGGCCGGGCCTTGATCCGGCTCCAGTGCTACGAGGGACTGGACGTCAATGCGGCCGTGTACGAGTGGAACTACCCTGCCCAGATGATCGAGATCCGTCTCGCCGAGGCGGCAGGCGCCACGGATCGCCAGCAGCTCGAGAAAGGCGTCTTCGCCGACCGGTTTCTCATCCGCCGGCCCCTGCTCAAGGCATTGTCTCCCGATCCGCGCGGACCGCCTGTGTTGCTCATCGACGAGATCGACCGGACCGACGAGGCCTTCGAGGCGTTTCTCCTGGAAGTATTGTCCGATTTCCAGGTGACCATTCCCGAGCTCGGAACGATCAAGGCCGAAGCTCCGCCGATCGTCGTCGTGACCTCCAACCGCACCCGCGAGATTCACGACGCCCTGAAGCGCCGGTGTCTCTACCATTGGGTCGGCTACCCCGACGCCGAGCGCGAATTGGCCATCTTGCGCGCCCGCCGGCCGCAGGCTCCGGAAGGACTGGCGAAGGAGGTCGTCCACTTCGTCCAGTCGCTTCGCACGCTGGATCTCTTCAAGGCACCGGGTGTCGCGGAGACCCTGGACTGGGCGAGCGCACTCCACGAGCTCGATCGCGTCACGCTCGATCCGCAAGTCGTCAACGACACGCTCGGCATCCTTCTCAAATACCAGGACGATATCGCCAAGCTCGAAGGGTCCGAGTCCAAGCGGCTACTCGACCAGATCAAGGCCGAGATCCGCATGGCGTCGCAGGTTTGACGAGAATGACAGCCGGAACGGCATCGCCCAACGCCCCGGAGGGAGGCCGCCTCGCCGCCAACATCATGCATTTTGCCCGCGTGCTCCGAGGCGCCGGGCTCCCTGTCGGTCCGGGCCAGATCCTCGATGCGATCGATGCGGCGCAGATGGGCGGGCTCGCCAGCAAGGAAGATTTCTACTGGACCCTCCATGCGCTGTTCGTGAAGCGCCACGAGCACAGCCAGCTCTTCGGCGAGGCGTTTCATGTTTTCTGGCGCAAGCCGAAGATGATCGAGCAGTTGATGCAGCTGCTGTTCCAGCAGATCGCCCGGCCGGTGAGCGCCCACAAGCCGCCGGCGCGCCGCCGCGTGGCGGAAGCGCTGTTTGCTCCCGACCGGCCGATGCATGCCGAACGCAGCGAAACGCCGGGCGCCATCGATGTCGACGTCACCTATTCGTTTTCGGCCAACGAGGTCCTGCGGCGGAAGGATTTCGAGCAGATGACCGTCGAGGAGCTGGTCGAGGCGCGCCGGGCCATCCGCGCCATGCGGCTCGGGCATTTCGAGATCCCGACACGTCGATTTCGACCTCAGCCGCATGGCGAGCGTATCGACTTCCGCCGGTCCTTGCGCTCGGCGCTTCGCTCCGGCGGCGACGTGATCGAGCTTAAGATGCGCCGGCGCCGATGGCGCCAGCCGCCATTCGTCGTCCTCTGCGACATCTCTGGATCGATGGCGGGATATTCGCGGATCTTCCTGCATTTTCTCCACGCCTTTCTGAACGAGCTCGAAAGCGTGCATGTCTTCCTCTTCGGGACGCGCCTCACCAACGTGACCCGCGAGCTCCGCCGGCGCGATCCCGACGAGGCCGTCGACCGCATCTCGCGTTCGGTCAAGGACTGGTCGGGCGGCACGCGGATTGGTAGCTGCCTGAAAACGTTCAATTTCCTGTGGAGCCGGCGCGTGCTCGGGCAGGGGGCTCACGTGATCCTTATTACCGACGGGCTTGACCGGGAGGATGTCTCGGTGCTTGGTGAGGAAATGGCGCGTCTGAAGAAATCGGCTCGCCGGGTCATCTGGCTCAATCCGCTGCTGCGCTTCTCCGGGTTCGAAGCGCGCGCCCAGGGCGTGGTCGCCATGATGCCCCATGTCGATGAATTCCGGCCGGTCCACAACCTCGAAGCCCTTGCCGACATCGCGGCCGCGCTCGCGCGAAGCGGCAAGGCGGAGCATCGGCCGCGCCACTGGATGAAGGCAAGCTGACGCGATGACCGAGACCGCCGGAACCGTGCTGGAACAGGCAGCCCGATGGCTTGGTGAAGGGCGCCGGGTGGCGCTCGCCACCGTGATCGACACGTGGGGCTCCGCGCCGCAGCCCGTTGGGAGCCAGCTCGCCATCGATCACGACGGCGGCTTCATAGGATCGGTGTCGGGCGGCTGCGTCGAAGGTGCCGTGGTTCTCGAAGCGCTGGATGTCATCGAGTCCGGCATGCCGAAGACGCTGAGCTTCGGAGTGGCCGACGAAACGGCCTGGCGCGTCGGATTGGCCTGCGGCGGCAAGATCCGCGTCTACGTCGAGCCGCTTTCGAAGACATGAATCGCGCCGTGTTGCAGTCCTTGCTGCAGGCCCGCGCCGAGCGAACGGCAGTCGCGCTTGTCACCGACCTTGCAGGCGGAACGCAGCGGATCATCGCTCGTAGCGACATCGCCCGCGATCCACTCTCCGAATCGCTCGAGCGTCGTTTCCGCTTCGATGAGAGCGGTGTCGAGACCGTCGATGGCCGCGAGTACTTCATCCTGGTGCAGAATCCGCCTCTGCGCGTGGTGATCGTCGGCGCCGTCCATATTGCCCAGGTTCTGGTGCCGATGCTTCGGGCCGTTCCCTATGACGTCACCATCGTCGACCCGCGCGGTTCGTTCGCCACCGCTGAGCGCTTCCCGGAAACGAAGCTCCATGCCGACTGGCCCGACGATGTGCTGCCCGCGCTCGGGCTCGACCAGCGCACGGCCATCCTGCTGCTCACCCACGATCCGAAGATCGACGACCCGGCGCTCGTCGCGGCGCTCAGGTCGGAGTGCTTCTACATCGGGGCCCTGGGTTCGCGGAAGACTCATGCCAAACGCCTCGAACGCTTGGAGGCGACTGGGCTCCGCGAGGCCGGAGAGCAACGCATTCACGCTCCCATCGGCCTGGATATCGGGGCCCGCGGCGCGCCCGAAATCGCGATTGCAATCGTTGCGGAAATGACCAAGGTCCTGAGGCTTGGGCCCGAACGAAAATGACCTTCGCCGAGTTCGAAATCGCCGACGCCGAGGGGGCCATCCTCGCCCATTCCGTCAAGCTGGGAAACCAGGTGATCAAGAAAGGTCACCGGCTGACGAAGGCCGACCTTTCGTTGTTCGCGACACAGGGGGTAAAGCGCGTCTTCGCTGCGCGTCTCGACCCTGACGACGTCGGCGAGGACGAAGCCGCCGGTCTGGTCGCGGCGGCGATTGCCGGGCCGGGAACCGTCGTCCACGAGGCGTCGACCGGCAGGGCGAACATCCACGCTCGCAATGCCGGTGTCGCCGTGATCGACGCTGATCGCCTGAACTCCCTCAATCGACTCCATGAAAGCTTGACCATCGCGACTCTGCCGCCGTTTGGAACGGCGGCCGAACGCCAGATGGTCGCCACCGTCAAGATCATTCCCTTTGCCGTGCCGCGTGCGATCGTGACCAAGGCCGCTTGCAATCGCTGGCCAGGGATCTCTGATCACGGTGAGATCCTATGTGCCGCAACGAGCCGGGCTGGTGATCACGCGGCTGCCGCAAACCAAGCCGTCGCTGATCGACAAGAGTCGGGATGGAGTCCGCTCGCGCCTTGAAGCGCTCGGCAGCACCCTGGGCGACGTCATGATCGTCGACCATGCCATCGAAGCGGTATCTGCCGCGGTGCGTAAGCTCGCCACCGACGGCCATGATCCGGTGCTCGTCTTCGGTGCGTCGGCCATCGTGGACCGCGGCGACGTCATTCCGGCGTCCTTGGTGGCTGCCGGCGGAAATATCATTCATCTCGGCATGCCGGTCGATCCGGGCAATCTCCTCATGTACGGAACGCTCGCGGCAACCCGCGTCATCGGCGTGCCGTCCTGTGCGCGTTCACCGAAGGTCAATGGATTCGACTGGGTTCTCCAACGGACTCTGGCCGGAATTTCCCTCGCTCCCCATGACATCATGGATATGGGAGTGGGCGGACTGCTGATGGAAATACCGAGCCGGCCGCTGCCGCGCGAACGCGCCCTCAAGGTCAAAAAGACCGGCCATCACGTAGCGGCGATCGTGTTGGCGGCCGGCCGGTCGACCCGGATGGGCAGCAACAAGCTGCTCAAGGCGATTCATGGCAAGCCGATGATCCGGCGCACGGTCGAGAACGTCCTCCAGTCGCGCGCCGCTCCCGTCTATGTGGTCACCGGTCATGACGAGAAGGCTGTTCGCGATGCGCTGGAAGGGCTTGAGGTCGCCTTCGTGACCAATCCGCTCTATTCCGACGGATTGTCGACATCGCTCAAGGCCGGTATCGACCGGCTTCCGGATACCGTCGATGGCGCGCTCATCGTTCTGGGCGACATGCCGCTCGTTCCGGTCGCCAGCATGAACAAGCTCATCGCCTCCTTCGAGCCCGCCGAGAATCGGAGCATCTGTGTTCCGGTGTTTCAAGGCGAGCGCGGCAACCCGATCCTTTGGGGCCGCCAGCATTTTGCCGACTTCGAAGGCATCAAGGGCGACGGCGGTGCGAAGGTCCTGCTGGTCGTGAATTCCGACAACGTGACGGAAGTCCACGTCCGCAACGACGGCGTGCTCACCGATTTCGATACGCCGGATTCGCTGAATGCGGTCAAATGACCTTCATGCCCCTCATGCTGTAGAATCCGCCCCGACCGATGATCAGGTGGTCGTGCACATGGATCCCCATGCTCTGGGCGGCTTCCATCAGGATTTTGGTCTGGGCGATATCCGCTTTCGATGGCGTCGTGTCGCCCGAAGGATGGTTGTGCACCAGGACTATGGACGAGGCGGAAAGCTCGAGAGCGCGCTTGACCACGTCGCGCGTGTATACCGGAGTATGGTCGACCGTTCCCTCCTGAAGTACCTCGTCCGCGATGATCGCATTCTTCCGGTCGAGGAACAGGACACGGAAGATTTCCGTTTCCAGGAAAGCCATGCAGGCGCGGCAGTAGTTAAGGAGGTCGGACCAGCTGTCGACCAGTTCGCGCTGGTGTATGGATCCTCGAAGCATCCGCTGCGATGCGGCGACCACCAGCTTCAGCTCAGCAACCACCGTGTCGCCCACGCCTTTGACTTCCCTTAACCTTTCGGGATTGGCGGTCAGGACCTCTGCGAACGACCGAAAGCGCTTGAGCAGCGCCTTGGCCAGCGGTTTCGTGTCCTGTCGGGGGAGGGCCCGGAACAGCAGAAGCTCCAGCATCTCGTAGTCGTGCAGCGCGTCCGCTCCGCCGTTCATGAAGCGATCGCGCAGCCGTTCGCGATGTCCGGCATAGTGCGGCTTGGGCTTAGGCTTGTGGAAACCCCCGGCCATGGCGAAATTCTGCGTGGCTATCCGATCCGGTAGGGAGGCTTGTGAAAGCCACTGGGCGACAGCGTGAAGATTTCACAGCCCGCCTCCGTAACGCCCACGGTGTGCTCGAATTGCGCGGAAAGCGATCGGTCGCGAGTGACGGCCGTCCAGCCGTCGGACAGCACTTTCACCTCCGGTCGCCCCGCATTGATCATGGGCTCGATGGTGAAGATCATGCCGGGTTTCAGCATGATCCCTTCTCCGGGCCGTCCATAGTGGAGGATGTTCGGCATGTCGTGGAACAAACGGCCGAGGCCATGGCCGCAGAAATCGCGCACCACCGAGCAGCGTTCCGCCTGCACGTAACTTTGGATCGCGTGGCCGATGTCGCCGGTTCGGGCGCCGGGAATGACGGCGGCGATGCCGCGCATCAGCGCTTCGTAGGTGATGTCGATCAGCCGCTCGGCCTTCCGCTGTACCTCGCCGATCGCGAACATTCTGCTCGAATCGCCATGCCACCCGTCGACGATGAGGGTCACGTCGATATTGACGATCTCGCCTTCGCGCAGCGGCTTGTCGTTGGGGATGCCGTGACAGACCACGTGATTGATCGAGGTACAGATGGCTCGCGGATAGCCGCGGTAATACAGCGGCGCCGGTATGGAGCCCGTTTCGCGGGCGAAATCGAGTACGATCCGATCGAGTTCGGCCGTCGTGACGCCGGGTGCGACATGCGGCGTGATGAGATCGAGAGCCTGGGCGCAGAGCTGTCCGGCCTTGCGCATTGCCTCGAACCCTTCCGGACCATGAATCTTGATCTGTCCCGTATTGGCGATGGGAGCGATGGCGGCGTCGACATAAGTCACTTCACAGGCACTCCAGTTTGAACGGCAGCGACCGATCGAGCAGGATTTCGGTGTCGGTCAATGTACAGCAATAGGCCAATGCTTCAACACCGGCTTTGACTGCAGAGGCAAAGCACGTGGCGTAGGCTGCATCGAGATCGGCGGCAAGTGTCATCTCCCGGGCGTCGTCGCGCTGGACGAGATACAACATGACGGCGCGGTCGCCGTTGCGGGCGACCTCTGCGAGCTCTTCGAGATGCTTGGCACCGCGTTCCGTTCGGCAATCGGGAAATTCCGCGATGTGAAGCCGGCGCGATAAATGCACGTTTTTGACTTCCACGAAGCATCGTGGCCGCTCCGGTGCCTCCAGCAGAATGTCGATTCGGCTGTTCCGGCCGTATTTCACTTCGCGCCGGGCCGAGCTGTAGCCTGTCAATTCCGGAATGCGCCCGTCGGCGATGGCCTCCGCAACGATGGCATTGGGGTTGCCGGTATTGATTCCGACCCGCGCTACCCGCTCGCCATCCGAGAGTTCCAGCATCTCCCAGGTGTAGGGGTACTTTCGCGACGGATTGGCTGATCGCGACAGCCAAACCGTATTCCCGGGCCGCGTCAATCCCAGCATCGAGCCGGTATTGGGGCAGGTCGCTGTGACCACCTCGCCGCTCTCGAGCCTCACATCGGCAAGGAACCGCTTGTATCGCTGGACGAGCGTGCCGCGGGTGAGAGGGGAGGGCAGTTTCATTGCGGCAACCTAGGAAGCACGGATGCCGATGACAAGTCCCCGCACTTGAATTATCACCGCAAGGAACGGAGACATCCTGCCATGGCACCTACAGCCGCGCTGATCCTGATCGGCGATGAAATCCTGTCCGGTCGCACGAAGGACAAGAACCTCGGCTACATCGCGGACTTCCTGACCGCGCTGGGGATCGACCTCAAGGAGGCGCGCGTCGTTCCCGATACGGAAGCGGACATCGTAAGGGCGGTGAACGACCTGCGGGCCCGCTATACCTATGTCTTCACCACCGGTGGGATCGGGCCGACTCACGACGACATCACCGCCGATGCCGTCGCCGCCGCATTCGGCGTGCCGATTGACCACGACCCCCGCGCGGTGGCGATTCTGAAGTCGCATTTCCAACCCGGAATGCTGAACGAAGCGCGGTTGCGTATGGCGCGCATCCCGCAAGGGGCGTCGCTCGTCGAGAACCGCGTATCCAAGGCTCCCGGTTTCCGCATCGGAAACGTTTTCGTCATGGCCGGGGTGCCCGCGATCATGCAGGCCATGCTCGACGCAATCGGACCGGAGCTTGAACGCGGGTCGCCCATGGAGTCGCGGACGGTCACGGCCTACATCGGGGAAGGTGATCTCGCCAGGCCGCTGAAGGAGATCCAGGACCGCTACATCGACGTCGTCATCGGCTCTTACCCGTTTCACGAAGACGGGCGGTTCGGTTCCAACCTGGTGCTCCGCTCCCGGAGCCTCGATCGATTGGATGCCGCAACTCGGGAAGTCGCTGAAATGACGGAAGCGCTGCGCACCAGCGGCAAGGTGAAGGTTTGGAGTTGAGCGACCTCATTCATTTCGTGACTTGCCATAGTCTTTGACGCGGCGACGGTCGGGCGATAGACATCTCTCATTCGAACTTGAATCGCGCGATGTCCGCAATCGACTCGCGCGACCCGTCATCCGACGAAATGGAGAGCCAGATGGTCTTCGGAATCGCCCATCTTCAACCCGCGATCTCGCTTATTGCGGGCGTCCTCATCCTCATCATGCCGCGCCTCCTGAACTATATCGTGGCGATCTATCTCATCATCGCCGGGCTTCTTGGCTTGGGTATCATCAGCTGACGCCCTAGCCCTCCTGCAGATAACCCTGGTCGGGAACGGGCAGCGGCTCGTCGTGGATGGCTGCCTCCAGCCCGCGCAGGCGCTTGTAGATCGACAGGAGCTCGACGATCGTCGTCCATGAATTCACGAGGTACTGGAACGACGAGCGCACCTGGTCGAAGGCGTTGAGGATTTGGTTCATCACCCCGAGAGTGATCTTGCCGGCGACGATGGTCGGGCCGAGCACGATGTAGGGGAAGATGTTGTCGGTCTGCAGATAGAAGATCCGCGCGACGTTGAAGTACATGTAGTGGAAATACAGGCGGAAATAGTTTCGTCGCACGTGCGAGAACAGGTCCGCGACCGTCGGCGGACTCGCCCGGGCCGGGTCGTCTTCCCCGTATACGAGCTCCTTGCGGTAGGCAGCTTCGACGCGCTGGTTGCGGAACTGCAGGCCAGGAAGCTTGATGCCAACGAGGGCGAGAAAGAGCGTGCCGAACAGCGACCAGACGATCGCTACGATCACCAGCGCATGCGGAACCGGGCCGAACAGCGGCAGTTCGGTGACGTTGGCGGAGAGGCGCAGCAGCACCGGCAGGAATGCGATGAGGGTCATGACGGAATCGATGAGATTGACCCCTAGGCCCTCCATCGTCGCGGAGAACCGCATCGTGTCGTCCTGCACGCGCTGCGACGCGCCTTCGATGTGGCGTAGGCGGCCCCAGTGGCTCATGTAGTAGTCGTTCATCGCCGTGCGCCAGCGGAAGATGTAATGGCTGACGAAAAAGCGCGTCAGGACGCCCACCGCCACGGCGACGAAGGCGATGCCGGCGAAGCTCAGAAGATGTCCGTAGAATTGCTCCTGGGTAACCGGAGCGGAACGGGACAGCGCCGCCTGGATGAGGTCGTAGAAGGGGCCGTACCAGTTGTTGATCGCAACGCTGACTTGGACCTGGAAATAGGTGGTGAAGATGATCAGTGCTGATCCGAAGATCGACCACATGGCCCACGGATGCGGGGCCGCGTACATCCAGAACGCCGCGAACATCGCCACCGCGATCACGTAGTAGATGTAGAACCAGATGAACGGCGGCGACCAGAACACCGCAACGCCGACGATCGGCGGAGCGTCCGCCGCGACGGGAGGAAATCCGAGACTTGCGCCGAGCTCATCGCCGACGGCATACCAGAAGATCACGACGACCAGCGTCCACAGGACCGCCGACCAGAAGAACGGACGCGGGTTTGGAAAGAATGAGACGAACACGGGAGGCCCCCCTTTGCTCATGCCCGCCCGATGCCGTTTGTAAAGCGGGGGCTCAAGCAATATGGGAAACCCGTCCGCACGGCAACGAAATTGGAGCGGTGCGGCAGCGGCAGTCTAGGAAGACCGCCGCGCCGATGCTGGAGGCTTGAAGCTGTCGGCTAGGCCGCGAGCGCCCGCATGACCTTGCTGGTCAGGTCGTTGCGCGTGAAGGGCTTGTTCACGAGGTCGATGGCCTCGGGCAGCTCCTTCATCTGGCGGACGGATCCCGGTGCGTAACCCGACATGAACAGCAGCTTGAGCTCGGGCCTGAGCTTGAGGGCGCGGGCCGCGAGCTCGGGTCCGTTCATGCCGCCGGCCATGATCACGTCGGAGAGAACGAGATCGATGTCCTTGCGGGCCTCGAGGATGCGCAGCGCCTCGCTTCCACTCGAAGCCTGGAGCGTATCGAAGCCGATGTCCTCGATCATCGCGGACGCCACTTCGCGGACGGCGTCGTTGTCCTCGACGATGAGGATGACGGGCTTGTGGGCCGCAGGCGCTTCGGGACTCGCCGCCGCAGGCGCCTGTACCGTCGCATCATTTCGCAGCCCTGCCATCGTCGCGGCCTTCAGATTGACGACGGGGGCCGATCCCTCGGCCTTGGCGCGGGGCAGGTAGATCTTGACGGTCGTGCCATGCCCGACCTCGGAATAGATCTTGATGTGGCCGCCCGACTGCTTGACGAAACCGTAGATCATCGACAGTCCGAGACCCGAACCCGCTTCCGGCGGCTTGGTCGTGAAGAACGGCTGGAAGACCTTGTCGATGTTTTCCTTTGGGATTCCGCAGCCGGAATCGGTGACCGCGATCATGGCGTATTCGCCGGGTTGGACTTCGTCGTTCTGGCTGCAATAGCCCTCGTCGAGCACGACGTTCGCCGTCTCGATGACCAGCGTTCCGCCGCGCGGCATCATTGCGTCGCGCGCATTGATGCACAGATTGAGGATCGCCGTCTCGAACTGCGACGGGTCGACGCTGACCGGCCAGATGTCGACCGGCGGCGTGATGGTGAGCTTGACCGCTTCGCCTACCGCCTGGTGCAGCATGTCGGCCATTTTTGGCATCTGGACGTTGAGGTCGATCTGGCTTGCCTGCAGCGTCTGCAGGCGCGAGAAGGCCAGGAGCCGCTTGGTAAGTTCCGAACCGCGATCGGCGGCGTCGATCGCCGCCTTGATGCGCTTGGCGGCCCGCTCATCGTCGCGGACCAGCTGGTCGACGAGCTGCAGGTTGCCGATTACGACCATGAGCAGGTTGTTGAAGTCGTGTGCGATGCCTCCGGTGAGCTGACCGACGGCCTCCATCTTCTGGGCCTGCAGGAATTTGTGTTCCAGGCCCTTGCGCTCGGAGATGTCCTGGCAGATGCCGAAAAGAGACGAGACGGTGCCGTCGCTGTCGCGCTCCGGCTCGATCGACGCCTCGATATAGCGCTCGACTCCGCCCGGCAATTCGAGCTTGAACTCGAGATTGGGGAACGTTCGGCCCATGCGCGCGAGTTCGATGGCCTCCCGCCAGCGGTCGCGGTCGGGCGGTGAGAGGACACTTTCGATGAGCGACAGCGAGGGCGGCAGCACGCTCTCGGTGATGCCCAGCAACTCAAGCATCTCCTCCGACAGCTTGACGATGCCGGTGTCCATCTTGAAGACCCAGCTGCCGAGCCGGGCGGCCGCCTGCGAGCGCCTGAGATTGCGCTCCGAATAGCGGAGCCGCTCGAATGCGTTCATCTGCTCCGTGATGTTCCGGGCAAGGCCGATCGTCTTGGTCGGCTTGCCGTCGACCGGATCGCGCAGCACACCGGCGATGACTTCGACCCAGATGTACTTTTCATCCCGCGTCCGCACGCGGTACTTGGTCTGCCACTGGTCGACGTGGTTGCCGCTGGCGGTCAGAGAATGGTGGATCGTCTTCTTGGCATCGTCGGGATGCACCCGGTCGTTCCACGTCTCGAAAGTGAGGCCGGGGTCGCCCAATGCGAACCCCATCATCTCGTAGACTTCGGGCGACAGGTTGGAATTGCCGGTGCGATAGTCGTAGTCCCACAGGGCATAGCCGCCGCTGCGCAGCGCCAGTTGGAGACGGCGCTCGACGTCGTGGGTTTCGGAAATGAGGGCCGCGCGCGAGCTTTGTCCGACGAGGAGCATGACCTCGCGCCCGTCCGCCTTCATCATCTGGGCGGTGAACCGGGCCAGCTTGGGCGCGCCGATGGCAGGCGAATAGGTGACTTCGATCCGCGTCGAGGCGTTCTGCGCCGCGTCGTTCACTTCGTCGTTGACGTAGCGTGCGGACAGCTTGCCCATGCCGAACTTGGACAGCGTCTGGCCGATGACCTCGGACCGCGGCAGCTTCCAGCGGTCGATGAGACAGGGGGTGGCTTCGATGATGCAGGCTTCGGGCAGGGTGACGGCGAGCATCTCGACAGAGGCGATCTGCAGCGTCTTCG
Organism: uncultured Alphaproteobacteria bacterium; assembly: GCA_963789175.1. Classification (GTDB taxonomy): domain Bacteria; phylum Pseudomonadota; class Alphaproteobacteria; order Rhizobiales; family Aestuariivirgaceae; genus CAWBJO01. The sequence goes on along the minus strand of CAWBJO010000006.1, from coordinate 583,144 downwards.
CCAGTTCGACGATGGATGCCGGTGTTTCCATAGTGGGCAGTCTCTCCTAACGCCACACACGAGAGGCCAGTTTCCCCGAGAATGATGAAACAACGGTTTATTGGTCCGGCCGAATTGGAGCGGTCTTAAGTTATTGATTAATTTGTGTACATCCTTCGTTTCCGGCCCGCGGTGGTTGATGCCCGGGGAGGTTCGCGGCATAAGAATTAACCGCTTACGGTCGCCGGCGTTGGGGTAGTGGGCCATGAACGACAGGCAGAAGAAGAGCTTTCCGGTGTCCTGGGACCAGTTCCACAGGGATTCCCGTGCGCTCGCCTGGCGCCTGTCCGCCGAAGGCCCCTTCGACGTCGTCGTCGCGGTCACGCGCGGCGGCCTGGTGCCCGCGGCCATCGTGGCTCGCGAGCTCGGCATCCGGGTCATCGAGACCGTCTGCATCTCCAGCTACGACTATGACAAGCAGGAGAACCTCAAGATCCTGAAGACCATCGGTGCCGAGGTTGCGGGGGCCGATGGCGGGGCAAGGGTGCTGGTCGTCGACGACCTGGTGGATACCGGAGCGACCGGCCGCACCGTGCGGGCCCTGCTGCCCAAGGCCCATTTCGCCACCGTCTATGCCAAGCCCGAGGGCCGGCCCGTTGTCGATACTTTCATCACCGAGGTCAGCCAGGACACCTGGATCTACCTGCCCTGGGACATGGATCTCGCCTTTGCACCGCCGATCCGCGACGGTTCCAAGGCCTGACCTCCCACGGGGATACTGTCACCCGAGTGCCACAACCGAACGACATTTCCGGCGGCCCCTTTGTGGGACCCTGCCGCCATGGCAATATCGATGATGGAGGGCTCGGGAATCATAGCGGCGAAATCTGAGGGGAAAAGGTGAACAAGCATCTCATTGCGACTTTGGCGACAAGTTGCGCCTTGTTCACCGCCGCGGCAGGAGCCTTCGCGGCCGACTTCGAAAGTCCACCGATGCCGTCAGGATACTACCTGGCGGTATCGGGCGGACTCGTCCAGATTTTCGATATCGACACCGACGCGCCGGGCGGATCATCGCTCGGGGGGCCGGGCGATACGGAGTTCAACTACGGTGGACGCGGTGCCCTGTCGATCGGCAAGTATCTTGCCGACAACGTGCGTGCCGAAATCGAATTCGCCGGCAGCAGCACGGGCGCCGACTCCTACGATCTTGACGGGGGAGCGACGGTCGACTTGGACGGATCGCTGCGGGTCTATTCGCTGCTCGCGAAAATCGACTACGAGATGGAGATCTTCAGCTGGTGGCACCCCTATATCGGGGTCGGCATCGGCGGTGCCGTGGTGGACGTGCACGATATCGGGCCTGGAGGCAACTCGCTCGATGGATCGGACATCGTTTTCGCGGGCGCGATCGAGGGCGGCAGCAAGTTCACCCTGTCCGACACTGTCGATCTCTTCAGCCAGACCCAGCTCATGGTTCTGTCGGACGTCGAGGTGGATTTGGATGGCGCGGCATTCGAAGGCACTCTGAACAGCCCACTCATCCTGTCGAGCTCCATAGGCCTCAGAATCAAATTCTGAAGGGTCCGCAGTGAAGAAACCTCGAGCCTGCTTCGGCAGGCTTTTTTGTTGGTGCGCGTGGGCACAGGCAGCTCGCAGCGCCACTGGAACGGGACGTTCGCCCATCCTATAAGCGCTACGTGCCGGCCGCGGGCGTGGCGGAACTGGTATACGCAACGGACTTAAAATCCGTGGACCGCAAGGTCTTGCAGGTTCAAATCCTGCCGCCCGCACCAATCGAATGTTGATCCGGCAGTCTTGGCCCGCCTAATTTGTCGCTTACCGCTTCTGGGAGGGCGGCTAGTCCTCGCGGAAGACGACTTCACGGCGGCGGGATATGGACGGGATCAGTAGGAGTACCAGCACTCCCGCCGCTATCGCTATGAGGGATGCACTGAGCGGCCGCGTCACGAAGACCGTCGGATCGCCGTGCGAGATGATCATGGCGCGCCGCAGATTTTCCTCGATCATTGGCCCCAGCACGAAACCGAGAAGCAGCGGAGCCGGCTCGCAGCCGAGTTTTGTCAACGTGTAGCCGAGAAGGCCGAACAGAGCTACGGCGTAGAGATCGAATGGGTTGCTGTTGATACTGTAAACGCCGATTGCACAGAACGCGAGGATGGCGGGGAACAGCAGATAGTAGGGTATGCTGAGCAGCTTCACCCACAATCCAACCAGTGGCAGGTTCAGCAGCACAAGCATCAGGTTGCCGATCCACATCGACGCGATGAGACCCCAGAACAGGGCGGGCTGCTCGGTCGCGACGTCCGGGCCCGGAACGATGTTCTTGATCGTGAGGGCGCCGATCATGAGTGCCATGACCGGATTGGCCGGAATGCCGAGGGTCAGCATGGGAATGAACGAGGTTTGCGCCCCGGCGTTGTTGGCTGCTTCGGGAGCGGCGACGCCCTCGATCGCGCCTTTCCCGAAACGCTGCGGCGTCTTGGATATCCTTTTCTCGACCGTGTAGGCCGCGAACGCCGACAGAATCGCACCGCCGCCGGGCAGAATACCCAGCGCGGAGCCGAGGGCGGTGCCGCGCAGTACGGGGGCTACGATCGCCTTGAGATCGGCACGCGTCGGCATCAGGCCTGAAACTTTGCGGATCACTGCCACCCGATCGCTCTCATTCTCAAGGTTGCGCAGGATTTCGGCGATGCCGAATATGCCGACCGCGACCGCAACGAAGTTGATTCCATCGGCAAGCTCTAGGAAACCCAGGGTAAAGCGCTCATCCCCGGTATAGACGTCGCGGCCGACCAGGCCGAGAAGAAGTCCGAGGACGATCATCGCGAGAGCCTTGGGGATCGATCCCTGGGCTAGCGCCACGGAGCAGACGAGTCCGAGCAACATGAGCGAGAAGTATTCGGCCGGCCCGAATTTCAGGGCCACTCGGGCAAGCGGAGGAGCGAAGGCGGTGATGAGCACGGTGGCGACTGTGCCGGCGAAGAAGGAGCTTAGGGCGGCGGTGGCGAGTGCCGGACCGGCCCGTCCCTCCCGCGCCATGCGGTAGCCGTCGATGGCCGTCACTGCTGAAGACGACTCGCCGGGCAGGTTGATCAGTATCGCGGTCGTCGAGCCTCCATACTGTGCGCCGTAGTAGATGCCCGCGAGCATGATGATGGAAGTGGCAGGCGAGAGGGCGTACGTGATGGGGAGCAGCATCGCGATGGTCGCGGTCGGCCCGATGCCCGGCAGAACCCCGATCAGGGTGCCGAGCAGAACGCCTATGAAACAGTAAAACAGGTTTACGGGATCGAGTGCGGTCGCGAAGCCGAGTGTGAGATTGGCGACGAGATCCATTGCCGCAGCTTCAGAACGACAGCCACGGACCCTTGAGCCTCAACGGAAGGCCAAGGCCATAACTGAAAACCGCGACGCAGAAGACCGTCAATGCCAAAGTCAGCATGACTGCCATCGGCAATGTCATCCTGCGGCTGGCGAACGTGGTTACGAGGACCGCAACTGCCAGTGCTGCGACGAGGCCGAGTCCGCGGACGGATGCGCCGAAGGCAGCGATTGCCGCGAGGATCAGTGCGACACCTCGCCACGGCGCGCCTTCCAGGGGCTCATAGGCGGCCGCAAACGAGCGGATGCTCATGGCTGCTCCGAGAGCGATCAATATTCCCGACAGGAGCAGGGGGAAATAGCCGGGGCCCATTCTGAATGCCGTCCCGACCTCGAGCGATAGGGAACCCACCAGAAAGAAAGCGCCTATAGCGCCGAAGATGAGTCCGGCCGCTAGATCCTTGACACTCAAGTTCGGCACGCCGATCCCCCAGGTGCGAGGCGACGAACATCATCACGCCCGCGCTAGGGGCCGACTATACGCCGTCCTTTCGAACTTTGTCCCTAGTCGATCTGCGAAGCTGCGCTGCGGGCAATCACGCCCTAGTCGGCATATTCGCCCGCTGCATTGATCACCGGCTTCCAGCGCTCGATCTCGCCTTCAAGCTTTGCCTTAAGGCCGGCAGGAGTCGCCTGGTCGGCGGAGACGGGTGCCGTTCCAAGTTCACCGAAGCTCTTGATTACGTTCTGATCGGCCAGTGCCGCCTGGAGGGCCGCGGTCAACTTGTCGATGGCCTCCTGAGGCGTGCCCTTTGGAACGTAGATGCCGTGCCAGATGCCGACCTCGAGGCCTGCGACTCCGGCTTCGGCGGCAGTGGGGACATCCGGCAGAACCTTGAGCCGCTCTGTCGTCGTCGTGGCGTAGGCCTTGATTTCGCCAGCCTGGATCTGCTTGGCCGTATTCGTGCTCTGGTCGCACATCATGTCGACCTGGCCTCCCATCAGGTCGGTGAGAGCCGGACCTGTTCCCTTGTAGGGAACCGTGGTGAGCTTCGCGCCGACCTTGCTCATGAACAGCATGCCGCAAAGGTGCGAAGCCGCTCCGATGCCCGCATTGGCCAGCGTTACCTTGTCGGTGTTCGCTTTCACGTACTCGACGAGGGCTTTGAAATCGCTCGGCTCGAAATCCTTGCGTGCGACGATAACCATGGGCACTTCGGTCACGAGCCCCACATAGTCGAACGAGTTGAGCGGTTCGTACGGAAGTTTGCGGTAGAGCGTTGCCGAGGTCGCCATACCGATATGGTGGAGGAGCAGCGTGTAGCCGTCGGGTTCCGAGGTCGCGAGCCGCGCTGCACCGAGAGTTCCACCGGCGCCCGTCACATTCTCCACGATCACCTGCTGGCCAAGCTCGCGGCTCATCACCTCTCCGATGAGCCGCGCGACCGTATCGGTCGGGCCACCCGCCGCGAAGGGAACGATCATGGTGATGGTTCGATCCGGATAGGTCTGGGCGCTGGCGAGCAGGGGGGCCAGGACCATGAAGAAAAGGGTGAAGAGCAGCTTACGCATAGGTTAACTCCTTCCGCCGGTAGTCTGCCGGGCGCAGTCTGCACGGTCTGGAACGGATTGCCGTTCTCGCCTTGGTCGACCTTAGCTTCGGGCTCCTGCCTCGGCAATGCGGGATATCGAACTGCCGCCGCTTCCTCCTGAACCTTAGAACGCGATCCGCAATCCGGCCGAGGCGGAAAGCGTCGTCGACTTGTCGGTGCCGTAGGCCGCATCGAGATCGAGGGAAGCGGCGACGCGGCCGGTTGCCGAACGCCATCCACCGGAAGCGGACGCGAAGACCCCCGTGGCAGACGTTCCGCCGCTCGGATCGAAGGAAATCGCCTGGCCGAGAAGCTCTCCCGACACCTCGTCGTCGTCGAAACGCGCGTTGGCGCCGGCGCGGCTTATCAGCTCGAGCGACCCGCCGTTGATGTCGACGGTCCAGGGAAGGGACAGCTGGGCTCTGAGGTCCATGGCATTCACGATCCGGCTGTCGACCGACAGGTCCCAGTTCTGGCCGCTCTCGTTGTAGGACTCGATGAAGAGTCCCGTATACCTCGCCGCGACGCCGCCCTCGAAGATGCCGAGCCGCCTGTCGTAGCTTAGCTCCGGCGAGACGAACCATGCCCCATAGCTCGCATCCGCATAGTCCATGCCGCCGAGTAACTCCGGTATCCGCGAGCCGCCGAGTGCTGTCGTACGTCACCCTTCCAGCAAGCAGCGTGAAGCTGGCGGTGCTGGCACTGCCGATGGAGCGCCGGCCATACAGGCCGCCATAGTAAGTATACGCATCCACATCCTGCGCATTGGCATCGACTTCGAGCTTGCCGCGCGCCTGGCCGGCGACGATTCCGGCTTCATCGAAAAAGGGCAGCCTTCCGTTGATGCCACCAACGAAGCCGCCGGTTCGGTTCGAAGCCGAGTAGACCGGTTCGTCGTGATCCTGGGTTCTGTCGACGCCATAAACCGTGGCCCATGCTCCGATGAACGGTGAGGGGCGAGACATTTCGGCCGGCACATCTGCCGCCGGCGTCACGACCGCAGTCCTTCTGCCCCGAGCAAGCTGGTCATGCACGGCGCGGAAGGCAGGCGTGATAGCATCGTCGAGCATTTCATCCGCCAGCGCGAATCCGGTCGTGTCGGCGACGGCAAGCGTGTCCGAGGTCATGACATAGGGCATTCCATTGGTGTCGACGGTGTCGGGAAGATTGGTAATTGGGCGCAGCACATCCGTCATGAATCCTATGATCGCGCTGAGGCCGTTCCCAAACGTCATCGTGTTGTTGGGGGTGGAAAGATCGACTTTGCCTTGTATGGCGGTGCCGGCAAGAAGGTTGATGATATTGTCGGAGGTTGCGGAAATGGATTCACTTTGTTCCGAGATCAGGGTTCCGGAATTCGTGAATACACTGTCGTGAGGCAGACGCACAGCACGCGAGAAGAACCCGGAGACGATGATCGTACCCGTGTTCACAACCGAAGATTCGTCGGATACCTCAATCCCGTAGGATTGCGGTCCAGAGGTGTAAATGTTGCCGGAGTTGAGTACGGAGCTCGCCGCAGCCGAAATGCCATATGCATAGTCCCCACTTGTAGAGATCGTTCCAGAATTGACGATGTAGCTTCCCGCTCCGGCGCCAATGCCGGTTGCGAAATTCCTCAGTGTACTGATCGACCCGGAGTTGACGATATCGTTCTCGCCTTGAGCATGAATTCCAAAGCCTTGCACTCCGCTCGTCGTGATTTTGCCAGAGTTGGATATTCGGTTTTTGCTAACTGCAGAAACGGCATCGACACGTAACCCCGTCACATTGATGGCCCCTCCACTCTCGATGGTGCCCGTCTCGCTGTCGCCGAGAGTCTGCGTGGTCGTTGCGGTGTCACCGGAGCGAACGGTGAAATCTGCCAGGGCCGGAGGGCCGAAGACGGCCAGAGCTGCCGCACCGAATGCCGACAGGAGAAAACGCAAATCCCAACGCATGACCAACCTCACGCATACGAATTGATGCAATCACTGCGTGGGGTGATAGATGCGATTCAATTAGGAGTCGATTCAATTTTTGGCAGATTTCTGAGAAATTCTTAACGGAACCAATGGGTTGCATAGGTTAATTTCCGTCGGAGAGGTGACCCTTGTTCGGCTCCCGTGGCCGTGGCACCTTCTAATTGAACGTACATTCAATACAGGTGTCCTATGGCTTTCGCTGGCCACAACGAGCTCGACGCGCGCGTGCTGTGGCAGAAGGACCGCGACCACTTCCTGCATCCCTGGACCCACCACGACAGCTTCCAGAAGGAAGGATCGATGATCGTGGTGGAAGGGAAGGGGTCCTACATCACCGACATCCGCGGCAGACGCTATCTCGACGGCATCGGTGGCATGTGGTGCGTCAATGTCGGCTACGGCCGCGAGGAACTCGCCGATGCGATGGCGGACCAGGCGCGGCGCCTGCCCTATGCCAATTCGTTCGTCGACATGACGAACCCGCCGGCGGCAGAGTTGGCAGCTAAGCTCGCGTCGATCGCGCCCGGTAGCCTTAATCACGTGGCGTTCTCGCTCTCCGGGTCCTGTGCCATGGATACGGCGATCCGCCTCGCGCACTACTATCACGGCAGGCGCGGCGACCGGCAGCGCCGGCACATCATTTCGCGGCACAACTCCTATCACGGTTCGACATTGCTCGGCATCTCGGTCGGCAACCGCTATGGCGACCGCACGCCGAACTTCCACTACCTCACCGATTTCATCCATCACCTGTCGGCGCCATACCCTTATCGACGGCCGCCGCATCTGACGGAAGAACAGTTTACGGATCATCTCCTGGACGAGTTCGCCGCGAAGATCCGCGAGCTCGGACCCGAGAACATCGCCGCCTTCGTCGCCGAGCCCATTCAGGGGTCGGGCGGCGTGGTCGTGCCGCCGCCAGGGTACCTTCGCCGCATGTGGGACATGGCCCGGGAAAATGGCATCCTGTTCATCGCCGACGAGGTCGTCACCGCCTTCGGACGTATCGGCCACTGGTTCGCGTCGAAGGACGAGTTCGAAGTCGAGCCCGACATGATCGTCTCGGCCAAGGGGCTCACATCGGGCTATCTACCCCTCGGCGTGACCATCTATTCCGACGCGATCCACGAGGCGATTTGCGCGCCGGATCCCGAAGCCTGGTTCGCCCACGGATTCACCTATTCGGGGCATCCCGTGTGTTGCGCCGTCGCCCTGAAGAACATCGAGATCATCGAAAAGGAAAATCTCCTCGAGCATGCCCGCCGGATCGGTGATCATTTCGAGCGGCGGCTCCGGCAGCTGGAGAGGCTGCCGATCGTCGGCCAGGTGAGGGGCCGGCGCCTGATGATGTGCGTCGAATACGTTGCCGACAAGGTGACCAAGGCCCACCTGCCGGAGGAGATCGACATCTCGCGCCGCATTTCCAAGCTATGCGAGGCGAAGGGGCTGCTCGTGCGGCCGCTCGGTCACCTCGACGTCATGTCGCCCCCCCTGACGCTCTCTATGAGCGAGGCCGACTTCCTCGTCGACACGCTGGAGGAGGCGATTGTCGAGGTGAGCGGCGACCTCAAGTCGGAAGGGTTCCTGGCACCCCTTTCGGCTGCGCCGGGCTAGTTGAGCTTCAGGGCGCCCCTCAGTTCAGCCGTGAGATCGCCCTTTCGTTTGACGACGACGTCGTCGAGCCCGAGAAAGCCGGCGAGCGACCTCAGCTCGCCAGTCAGGGCAGGCAGTATCGCTGCAGCATCGATCCCTGCTTCCTTGTGCGCCGTGTTGACCTGCAGGATCCTGTCCGCCCGGTTTGCCTTGAGGCACAGCCGCGCGGCGAGCCGGTCGCCATGAAGGAACGGAAGCACATAGTAGCCGTGCTTGCGCTTGCCGGCCGGTGTGTAGATCTCTATCCGATAGGAGAATCCGAAGAGCCGCTCGGCGCGCCCCCGCTCCCACACCAGCGGGTCGAAGGGCGACAGGAGGGCGGCACAGTTCAACATTTTCCTGGGAAAGGTGGTTTCGCGATGGACATAGGCGGGATGACGCCACCCTTCGACCGCGACCTCCTCGAGCTCGCCGGCTTCGACGAGTTCGCCGATTGCCCGTTTCGCGTCGGCGAGCGGCAGGCGGAAATAGTCGCGCAGGTCCGCGAAGGTGCCGATGCCCAGGGCTTGCGCCGATCGGTTCACGAGTTCCCTGGTGGCATCGGCCCGCGAGGGAACGGGAGCGTTGAGCACCTCCGGTGGGATGACGCGTTCCGGCAGGTCGTAGATGCGTTCGAAATTGCGCCGCGTGGCCACGGTGAGATCGCCGACCCAGAATAAATATTCCATCGCGATCTTGCCCGGCGACCACCCCCACCATTCCGGCACGCGCTTGCCAGGGTTTCCGAGCTCTCGCACGGCAAGCGGACCGCGGTCGCGAATTTGGTCGAGGACGTTGCGGATGTAGTCCGGCTGATCGCGCGCGAAGGCGGGCAGGGTCTTGTAGATGTCCTCGCCCGCTTTGGCCGCCTCCATGCGCCATCGCAGGAGGGGATAGAGGTCCATCGGCAGGAAGCTTGCCTCATGGGCCCAGTACTCGAAGAACCGACGCTTTCGGGGCGAGAAGGTCAGTCGGTCCAGGATGGACGGATCGTAGCTCCCAAGCCGGGAGAAGACCGGCAGGTAGTGCGAGCGCGAAAGCACGTTGACCGAGTCGATCTGAAGGAGGTTCAGGCGGTCGACGAGGCCGAGGATCGAGCCGGTGTTCACTTTTGCCTTGCGCGTGGCGCCGGGCCACATCTGGGCCGCAAGTGCGATTCCTCGCGCCTTCGCCGTCGATAGACGCTCCATCAGGCGAGAGACTTCTCGAGATGCACGAACTGATTTTGGAATCCCAGCTCCTGGTAGAGGCGATGCGCGTTCGAATTTGCCGCGATGACGGTGATGCGAAGCCACTGCTGACCCGCCTGTCGCGCTTGCCTCTCGCACTCCTGAAGCAACAGGGTTCCGACCCCCTGCTTGCGGGCCGATGCGGATACGACCAGGTCGCCGACATAGGCGTAGGTGTAGCGAACCTCGTCGTACGATTCCTCGGAACCCAATTGGGTGAACAGGGAGGCATAGCCGACCGGACGACCGGCTTGCTCGGCAACGATCAACCCGCCCCTCGCCTGCGCCGATTCCTTTGCGATTCGTTGCACGTACCACGGACCGATGTCTTCGACGGGGAGCATGCGATCGTAGAGTTGCGACTCGTAGCCCTGGAGTTCGCGCACGAGCTCGACGATGGCGGCCTCGTCGCTTTCCAGATAGGGCCTGATCACGATCGTGCCGGTCATGCGGCGGCACCTTGCAGTGGACATGTCGCAAACTCAATGCGATTGTCGCGAATCATGCGTGTCCTCGCAGTCATTGCTGCCATGTCGCTTGCCGCACTCTTGGGCGGCTGCGCATGTCTCACGCCGCCATCGGAAAAGGCCGTCAAGCTCGAACAGCCGCTCGCAACGGCGTCGGGGCCGTCTCTCGGGCAAGGCGGAGCCGCCGCCTCCGTAAAACGCGAGCTTTTCGGTAGCATCTGATTTTCCTTCTTCTCGGATGCCTCAAGCGCGCTCTTGCAATTTTCACAGCTCCATGCAATCATCGCGTGTCTTCACGTTACGGGGGCAACCATGACGTGGGTTTTTCTGGTGAACCCGGTTCCGCATAGGGGCCGGACACGGCAGCCGACGGCCGCGGACGCGCGGGCGGTGCTGGAGTCTTTGGGCCTTTCGGTGGTCGACTATCCCCCGGGGTCTTGGCCTCCCGCGTGGCTGCCCGACGATCGCCTTCTGGAGCTGCCGGCCCGCGCAGCCAAGGTCCGGATGGCGGCCGAACTGGCGATAGCATCTTTCGCCTACTGGTCGAGAGGTTGGTCGATGCTCCGCAACCGCTGGCAGCCCGCCCTCCGGACTGAACCGGGACCCTGGCTCATACGGCGGGGCCTTCAATGCAGCTACGAGACGGTCGAGCTGCCGCTGCCCGCCAACGACCTCAACGGTCGATAGGACGAGAGCTCAGGCCGCTTCACCCGCGTAGTGCGATTGCGGCGGCACGCTCTCCGTCGCCTTGAGCATCGGGTCGTAGTGATAGACGGTCGAGCAGTAGGAGCAGATGGCCTCGGTCTCATCCCCCATGTCGATGTAGATATGGGGGTGATCGTGCGGCGGCCGCGCCCCGATGCATTCGAATTCCTTCACTCCGATTCTGATCTGCGGTACACCGGCGTCGTTGTGAAACTGGGGGGTGTGGCGAGGTGCCATCGCATGTACTCCAGCTTGGGCCCGGTTGCGCGCATAGCATACCTGCCAGGGCGATCAAAGGCCTTCAGCGACCGTGAAACTGTTCTCGACCAACGACATTGACCTTGCCTATGACGTGGCGGGGAAAGGCCCGCCGATCTTGCTCATTCACGGCTTTGGGTCCTCCGGCCGCATCAACTGGATCGACACCGGCTGGGTCAGGCTGTTGGCCGATTCGGGCTTCACGGTGGTCACCTTCGACAACCGGGGACATGGGCAGAGTTCCAAGCTCTACGACCCGGCCTCGTATCGAACCGCGGCCATGGCAGAGGATGCAAGGCGCCTGCTCGACCACCTCGCCTTGTCGCCGGCGGTCGCCATGGGCTACTCCATGGGCGCACGCATTGCCGCGCGGCTGGCAATCGATCATGGCGAGGTCCTGCGCGGCTTGGTGCTGTCCGGCCTGGCGGCCAACATTCTGCGGGGCTTGCCGGGCGCGGAAACCATCGCACGGGGCCTCGAAGCAGAAGATCCGCAAACCATCGAAGATCCCGAGGCGCGGACGTTTCGGGCCTTCGCCACGCAATCGAAGGGCGACCTTAGAGCGCTCGCCGCATGCATGCGCGGCGGCCGGGACGTCATGACACCGGCAGAACTCGGAAGCATCTCGATTCCAACGCTCGTAGTCGTCGGCGAAAACGATCCGACGGCGGGTCCGGTGGCGCCTCTCGTCGATGCCATTCCTGGTGCCCGCGGTGTGACACTGGCGGGCCGGAACCACATGAGCGCGGTGGGAGACAAGGGCCACAAGGCTGCCGTCCTCGAGTTTCTGGCGATCCTTCCCTTGCCTTCTGGTTAGCCGTGTCTCCGGAAAGTCTTCACTTTCGCGTGGCGGGGAGTCCCAATCCCGCGGCACATGCGCTATATCTGCGTCTTTGGAGAGAGTGAATGAACCGTCAGCAAGCCAATATCCAGGCCGTCGAGAAGATCGATCCCGTCTGGTCTCGTATCCGGACTGAAGCCGAAGCCATCGTCCGCGCCGAGCCGGCTTTGGGCGGCCTGATCTACGGTGCGGTTCTCAATCACGACAGCTTCGAGGAAGCGCTGACGCATCGGCTGGTGCAAAGGCTGGGGCCCGCCTTCATTCATGGCGATCAGGTGGTGAAAGCCTTCGAGGACGCTCTCGAAGCCGAGCCGGAGATCGCGCTGGCGGCCCGCGCCGACATTCTTGCGACCTACGACCGCGATCCAGCCTGCACCCGCTACGTCGAACCGCTGCTCTACTTCAAGGGATTTCAGTCGCTGCAGATCCATCGCATGGCCCATCGCCTCTATCTCATGGGGCGCCGGGATTTCGCGTTCTATCTGCAAAGCCGCGTTTCGGTCGTCTTCGGCGTCGATATCCATCCCAACGCCCGCATCGGAAAGGGCATCTTCATCGATCATGGCCACGACATCGTCATCGGCGAGACCGCGGTCGTAGGTGACAACGTCTCGATGCTGCACGGCGTCACCCTCGGCGGGACGGGCAAAGAGGATGGCGACCGCCATCCGAAGGTGCGCGACGGCGTCCTGATCGGCGCCGGTGCCAAGATCCTCGGCAATATCGAGGTCGGCAGCTGCTCCCGAGTCGCTTCGGGCTCCGTGGTGCTGCATGACGTCCCGGCCAATCGAACCGTTGCCGGCGTCCCGGCCCGCATAGTCGGTTTTGCCGGATGCTCCGAGCCGGCCCGGACGATGGATCACACCATCGCCGAAGCAGCCGAGATGAAGGACTAGCCGGCCCGCTCGCAGCTATCTGCGCGTTCGAGAAGCAGCGTTCGCTCCCGTTCGTTTTGCGTGAGGTTCGCCGCCCGCATGAATTCCACGCGCGCCTCGGCATGCCGGCCGAGCTTGAAGAGGAGATCGCCCCTCACGCTCGGGAGAAGGTGATAGCTCTTGAGCGACGGGTCGGCGATGAGCTTGTCGGCAAGGACGAGGCCCGCCGCCGGACCCTCGGCCATCGCGACCGCGACGGCGCGGTTGAGCTCGACGACGGGTGAAGGCGAAATCCGGTTCAGGCGCTCGTACAGAACCGAAATTTGCATCCAATCGGTCTCCTCGGCCGAAATGGCGCGCGCATGGCAGGCGGCGATGGCCGCCTGGAGCTGGTAGGGGCCGGATTCACCCTGAATGGCGTCGGCGCGGGCGAGGGCTGCAAGGCCGCGCCCGATCAGCAATCGGTCCCAGCGCGAGCGGTCCTGGTCGAGGAGCAGGATCGGATCACCCGAATGTCCCGTCCTCGCGCCAAGGCGCGACGACTGGATTTCCATCAATGCCACGAGGCCGTGCGCCTCCCCTTCTTCTGGAACGAGCTCGGCGAGGATGCGGCCAAGCCGGAGAGCTTCCTCGCACAGCTCCGGTCGCATCCAGCGGGATCCCGATGTGGCCGCGTAACCCTCGTTGAAGACGAGGTAGACGACCTCGAGCACGGAGGCGAGTCGCCCGGCCCGCTCCGGCCCCTGCGGGACCTCGAAAGGTATCCCGGCCTCCGCCAACGTTCGCTTGGCGCGAACGATGCGCTGCGCGATGGTCGTTTCGGCGACGAGAAAGGCTCGCGCGATCTCACTCGTCGTAAGACCGCCGAGGACGCGCAACGCGAGCGCGACCCGGGATTCGCTCGACAGGACGGGATGGCAGGAGGTGAAGATCAGCCGCAGCAGGTCGTCGTCGATCGAATCGTCCCTCGAAAGCTCCGGAGGGTGAAGCACCTCGTCAGTCTCCGCCATGCGGGCGAGCTCGTCATGCTTGCGCGCGGCGATCGAGCGCCGACGCACGAGATCGATCGCGCGGTTCCGGGCGGCCGTCAGCAGCCATGCGCCGGGCCTGGCGGGGATTCCGTTGGCCGGCCACTGCTCGAGGGCGGCGAGAAGCGCATCCTGTGCCAGTTCTTCCGCCAGACCGACGTCCCCGACCTTGCGGGCGATGCTCGCAATCAGCTTCGCCTGTTCGATCCGGAAAACGGCTGTGATGGCGCGATGGACGTCGTTCTCCGGCATGGGTGGGAGCGACTATCACCGGGGGGCCCCTGGGAGTCTACGGCCAGGGGTTTCGCAGGGCTTGTCCCCGCTGCCGCGGTTCGCTAGACCGTCGCTGAACCGGTAAGGAGAGACCCTTGAAGCCCGAAGAACTGGTAAAGCTCACCAACTACCTGCGGACGAAGTTCGAGTTGCCGTCGATCCAGGTGAAGAAGCGCCCCCAGAAGGAGGACTCGGCCGAAGTCTATATCGGCGATGAGTTCATCGGCGTGCTGTTTCGCGATGAGGAAGACGGCGAGCTGTCTTACAATTTTACGATGGCCATCCTCGATTTCGATCTCGAGTAACGGCTATCCGGAAGCGCCTCGGCGCAGGAGGGCGCGGACGACCCCCTGGGCAACCGCCTCTATTTGTCTCCAGTCCTCGAGATTCGAGCGCGCAAATCGAACCCTGGCCACGATGCGGTCGGTGACGTCGACGACCCGCTCGCACAGGATCGGCCCGAGGCTTGAGGCCTTCAGATCGCATCGAATGACGGCCTTGTGGCCGGTTTCGCTGCTGTCGACATAGACCTGAAGGTCGCTGTAGGGCGAATCGTCCCGAAATTCGTAGCGCATGAGGCCGCTGTCATCGATCCTTGGCGGACCGGCGAAATAATATCGGTCGGTCGTTACGAACCGTTCATCCGGCGATTTTCGTCCCCCTTTGGGTTCGAACGTCAGGAGCACCCAGTCACGGAGGTCGCTCGTCGGTTCGACGCGGCCCGAGATGACCGACAGGTGGTCGTAGGGCCATGGGATCTGGACGTCGATCTGGCGCACCGATCCGAGCACCGGCTTCTTGGTTCGTTTGAGAATGGCCTGCGGGACATGAAACTCCGACCCTTCGAAGGACACGTGCACCAGCCGATTTCCCGGTGGCTGATTCTCGTCCGTTGCGAAGAGCAGTTCCGGATGGGGCAGGAAATAGTAGGCGAGAATCGCGCCCGACAGGGTCACGAAGCCGGCAAGGAGAGGCAGCACGAGCCAGCCGATCGATCGCTCGCGGACCGGCTCCCGGTTATATGCGTTATGGCGGGTGCTCATGCGCGTCTGATATGGCTATTCGCGACCATTGTCACCATTTCACGGCAAAAGGAAGGTCGGGCATGGCTTGCTACGAGCTTGAGGGAGCGGCACCGCGGCTGCCGGAGGGGGACGAGTGCTTCATCGCCGAGAATGCTGCCGTCATCGGAAGGGTCGAAATCGGCCGCCGCGCCAGCATTTGGTTCTCGGCCGTTCTACGCGGCGACAACGAGCCCATTCGCATCGGCGAGGATTCGAACATCCAGGACAACGCGGTCCTTCACACCGACGTCGGTGCGCCTCTCACTGTCGGGCGGGGATGCACTGTCGGCCATCGCGCCATTCTTCACAGCTGCACGCTCGGCGACTATGCCCTCATCGGCATGGGGGCGACCGTCCTCAATAATGCGAGGATCGGCAACCACTGCCTGGTCGGAGCGAATGCGCTGGTGCCGGAGGGGCGCGAATATCCTGATCGCTCGCTCATCATCGGCATGCCGGCCAAAGTGGTGCGACCGCTGACGGATGAGGAGGTCGCCCGCCTCGAACGCTCGGCCGCCACCTATGTCGCCAACTGGCAGCGCTACAAGCGTGCGTTTCGACCCCTTTGAAAAGGCGGAGCCGGCTCAGGGTGGGGCTGAGCCGGCTCCTATGACCCGGTCTGGTGGGGGATGGGGAGGGGACGCCGACCGGATCAATTCACGAATTTCAAGTCCTACTCGTCGTTCTCGGCCCTCTTGATCAGGCTGGCCGTTGACGGCTTGGCACCCTTCGACAGCGCCACCCAGACCTTGGGGTCCTGAGCCGACTGTCTCTTCAGAAAGCGATAGTTCGTCTGCGACCACCGCAGGATCTCGTCGCGGCGATTGTCGAGGATGAAGTCGCCCTTGTCGGTGACCGCGGTCAGCACCGCATGGCCGTCGCCGCGTTCATCGAGCACGACGGTGATGAGAAGCGAGGCGGCGGGAAAGCCGAGAGTCTCGAGATAGCGCTTCTTCAGAAGCACGTAGTCTTCGCAGTCGCCGGCGTTGACGGGATAGGTCCAACGTTCCGGAACCTTGTAGAGATCGGCATCGCTGACCGGACGAACCGTGCCGTTCACGTGGGCATTGATGCGGTTGAGGCTTTTCCAGCGCTCGCCACTGAGCGACACGCGCGGCACTACCCTGTCGGTATCGGCGCGGCACTCGCTCTTGTTCTGTGTACAGAAGTCGACGAAGCCGATCGGGGGCAGCGTCTGCCCGTAGATCGTCGCGAATGCCTCATCCCGCATTCCCCGAGCCGACCGGTCACCGGACTCGTTCGCATGGGCCGTCTGACCCAGACAAAGCAGCGCCGCAATGACGATACCGAACGTACGCGACAACATGGTTTGACACCCCAGCCCGTTCTTATGGTTGGGGAGCGTAGAGAAGAGCCCTTGAGATAGCGTTCAGTCCCGGGTCGCAAATGTCTGAAAATAAAAAGCTATTTGATAACTATACCGTCGAGGTCATTAACTATGGCGGGGTCTGGCGACGCCGTTTTCCCCGTTATTTCAGCTGGGCGGAGAGCGACGAACGATCGAGAGGATTAACGAATTCGATGGCCATTCCTTCGTCCGTATAGCGGACCACGCGCCCGCGCATCTTTCCCAGGGCGACGTAGGTCCCGAGAGTCGGCATGACGTCGGCCTTTACGGCCGCTCCGGACAGCGAGATGTCGAGGACTTCGCAGGGGTAGATCCGGCCATCGGAAAGCGCGATATGGGATTTTGCCTGGGTGGGCGAAAACCGCGGCGCCCGGTCTTGATGGGCCAACAGGGCCTTTTCGCCGTCCTTCTGTTTGAGCTTGGCTGCGAATTTGTCCCGCGCCGTGCCCGACATCGTGAACTTGACGCTGAAGCCGCCTTCGATCCGCTGGCTGCAGATTCCGACCACGCGGCCGAGCTCGCCCAGGTAGGCCACGATGGGCATGCCGAATTGGACGACCGTATCGCTCAGAAAGTCCGCCGTATCGATCGTCAGGCGCGCCACGCGGCATGGATGTTCCGATGTATCCGGCAGCATGAACCGTCCGTTGAGCGGAATGGTCCGCCCGCTCAGGGCGTCGGGATCGTCTTCGTGCGTAGTATTCGCGCTGACAGTCACTTGATCTACCGCTGCGTGCAGCGCCGCGCACACCCTTGGAAGGAGGGCGCGGCCTTCCAGCAGCCTAGTGTCAGCCAGTAAATGCGGCGTTAAGCAGGGCGGATCGCCTTGTCTTTTCCGCCGCGGATGACGCTGAGCTTGGGCTTTCTTGGGCCGCCGCGTACGCGCTGCGGGTGCATGAGAGCCGGCTCCTGGGGCACCGCGTCGGTCCAGATGATGCGAACGGCCGAAAGCTCGAACGCCACGAGGTGATCCGCGCCCAGCCACTCGGGAATGCGGAACGGGATCACCGAACCCAGAACCTGGGTAGCCCCGCTTCGGTCATCGACCACAGGCACACCGAGGATCTCGATACTCACGCTGTTGCCGAACGCGGACCGTGCCCGCACTCGCATGACGAAAGGCTGATTTTGGTCCAGGACGCCGTCGAAGAGGCCGGCGATGGTGTCGCGTTCAAATTTCGACCATGACGCGAAAAGGCACTTTCGCGTCATGTTCTCGCCCCACAGCCGGCAGATCTCGGTGCCTGCCAGGCGCAGAGGATGAAGATTGCCCTCGACGGCCCGTTCGGCAATGAATATCCAAGGAAGCTGTTGGCGAAGAGGAGCGATCTCTACGCGGCTTCTCGGCGCGGCACACTGTTCTCCGCGGATGGATTCCCAATAGCGAAACAGCCAGCGGCTGGCGGGATTGAGTATCTCTGGAAGTATGGTCTGGCCCCCCGGTTTCGACGCGTCCATGGCAATCCCCCACACAACAGTCCTGTGTCATTGATGTACTTGGCTTTGTCGTTGGTGCAGGCGATGTGCCAAAGGGAAGTCTTGGGAAAACCGCGATTCTTAGGGAATTAACCAACCATGCGGCGACAGCGTGTTTAACGCGATGAATACTCGGGCAGGAGCGAGAATGAGTGGCTTCGAAGGTGTCTTGCGATGACACATCCCCGCATGGACCACGGGGCCGGGGAGAAGGCCTATCCGCCGGCCGTCAACTTGCCGCCCGTTCTATGGGGCCTGATCGCGCTGCTCGTTGCCGTCCATCTCGTTCGGGTTTCGGGTCTGGTCGACGACGAGCTTGTGCTCAGTCTCTTCGCCTTCTTTCCGGCGCGGTTCGGTGCGGATGCGGTTTTCTTTCCGAACGCCCCATTGCTTGAAGAGCTCTCCCGCTATTGGAGCCTGCTGACCTACAGCCTGTTGCATGCCGACTGGATCCATCTGCTCGTCAACGGCACGTGGATGATGGCGTTTGGAAGCATCGTTGCTCGCCGTCTCGAAGCTCGCCGATTTCTCGTCCTCAGCGCCGTCGGTGCCGTGGCCGGCGCGCTGGCCTATCTCGTCGCCCATCCGGCCGAATATGCGGTTCTGGTCGGCGCCTCGGCTGCCGTTTCGGCCCAGGTCGCCGCCGCCGCGCGCCTGATGTTCGCCTCCCCCTTCCTGGTTCAGCGGATGAACGGCCACGATCTCCGCCGCAACCCACCCTTGAGCCTGGTCGAGACGTTCACCGATCGCCGGGCGCTGTCGTTCATTCTTGTTTGGCTCGTCGTGAACGTCCTTTTCGGTCTGACCGGGATCGGCACGTCGGGCGAAGACCGGATAGCCTGGGAAGCCCACCTTGGCGGTTTCCTTTCCGGCCTTGTCCTGCTCGGAATCCTGGACAGGCGGTCGGAACGCTAAATTTGCAACCAATTCCTTCAACTTCACGCAACCGGGCGGTGTTACTCCGGTCACGGGCGGCATCCAATCGGTCCGATAGGAGCCCGACATGACGATCGAAAGAATCCTCAAGGAAAAGGGGCGGAGCGTGATCACGGCGCAGGCGACGGCATCGCTGGCCGAGCTCGCAACCGTGCTCGCCGAGAACAAGATCGGCATCGCGGTCATCTCGGAGGATGGCCGGAACCTCGATGGCGTCGTTTCCGAGCGCGACGTCGTCTGGGCGTTCGCCGAATTTGGTGCCGATGCGGCGGCCATGCCTGCATCTGCGGTCATGACGACCAGGGTTTACGTCTGCCACCCGGTCGATAAGGTCGTCGAGATCATGAGGACGATGACCGAAAGGCGCATCCGCCACATGCCGGTCGTGGTCGACGAGAAGCTGAGGGGCATCATCTCCCTCGGCGACCTCGTCCGCCGCATGCAGCGCGACCGGGACCAGACGATGCTGGAGCATGCCCGTTTCCGTCGGGCCAGCTGACCTACTTATCGGCGTAGACGGCGCCGGGATCGAACAATCGCTCATCCTCGAGGGATCTGAGCCCGAGCGACGGAATGTCGATGCGACGGTAGAAGCACGACCTGCGGCCCGTGTGACAGGCAGCGCCCTTGCCGCCCGGCCGGACCTTCAGCAGCAGGGTATCCTGGTCGCAGTCGATAAGCACCTCGACCACCTGCTGGACTTCTCCGGAAACCTCGCCTTTGCGCCACAGCGCCTGACGGGACCTGCTCCAGAAGTGGGCCTCGCCGGTCGCTAGCGTCCGTCCGAGCGCGTCCTCGTTCATGTATGCCATCATCAGGACTGCACCGGTATCGACATGCTGGACGATGACGGGCAGTAGTCCGGCTGGATCGAACTGGGGAAGAAACTCGCCGCCGTCCTCGCGATCGCTCACCAAGTCCTCGCTCAGATCGCAAATCCCGCCGCGGGAGCCCGGACGAGCTCCATGAAGCGGTGTTGCATCGTTGCATCCGAGCGGAATTCGCCGGTGAACTGGGTGGTGATGGTTGTAACGTTGGGCTTCCGCACACCGCGCATCGACATGCATTGATGGACCGCCTCGAGCATGACGGCGACGCCGCGGGGCTTCAAAGCGCTGTCGATCGTCTTGGCGATCTGCGCCGTCATCGTTTCCTGCGTTTGCAGGCGCCGAGCGTAGATCTCGACGACCCGCGCCAGCTTCGAGATGCCGACGACATTGCCGCGAGGCAGGTAGGCCACATGGGCGCGGCCGATGAACGGCGCGATGTGGTGTTCGCAGTGTGAGTGGAACTCGATGTCGCGCAGCATGACGATGTCGTCATAGCCGCTCACGTCGTTGAACGTACGCGACAGCGCTTCTTCCGCATCCCGCTCGTAGCCCTTGAAGTATTCGCGATAGGCATTGACGACCCGCCGCGGCGTGTCGAGCAGGCCCTCCCGGCTCGGGTCATCGCCGGCCCAGGCGATGAGCGTGCGCACCGCGTCCTCCGCTTCCTCGCGCGAGGGACGGTGATCGGTCGGATTGGATTTCTTCGTACGCGCATCCATCTCGGTGGTCCTGCCAGGCCAGATCGAAATCATCATGTGCGGGAGCGGCGAATTGCCTGTTGAACGCCCTCCCTCGCGGCCTCACATAACATGCGGCCTTCCGGCGGGCAAAGCCGGAAAGGCGCAGCGTTAATGCTAAAACCGTATGGCTGGTTCCACCCAGGGCGGGCTTCGGACAGTGCCCAACGGAAGCTTCAGTTGTTATAGTAGTCCCTATGCTTGATCGCGTGTACAACCAAAAGATCCTTGAATTTGCAGCCGATATCCCCCGCCATGCGCGTCTCGCCGCGCCGGATGCGACGGCCATCGCCCATTCCAAGCTCTGCGGCAGCAAGGTCACGGTGGATGTGAAGCTCGACGGCGACGTCGTGTCGGACTTCGGCCACGAGGTAAAAGCCTGCGCTCTCGGCCAGGCGTCCTCCTCGATCATGGCCCGTCATGTCGTCGGCTCCACGGCCGACGAGTTGAAGGCCGTCCGCAGCCAGATGTACGCCATGCTGAAGGAGAACGGCCCGGCACCCGGCGGCAAGTGGCACGAATTGGAAGCGCTGACCCCGGTCCGCGATTTCAAGGCTCGCCATGCATCGACGCTGCTGACGTTCGACGCCGTCGTCGACGCCGTCGACAAGGCGATGGAGAAGAAAGGGGACTGAGATGACCGATCGACCCCGGTTCGTGCGGGCGTCCGAAGTGAGCCCACGCGTCGGCTCCACCTATCCCGGTCCATTGGCGGATTCCTGCCGGACGCGCGAAAAGCGCGCCCTCGGCAACGCGTTTGACCTGGACCAGTTCGGGGTCAACCTGACGACGCTGCCTCCCGGTGTGTGGTCGGCCCTGCGCCACTGGCATGAGAAGGAGGACGAATTCATCTATGTCCTCGACGGCGAAGTGACGCTGATCGACGACGCGGGTGAAAACGTCCTTACTCCCGGCATGTGCGCGGGATTCAAGGCCGGAGCCCCAAATGGCCATCATCTCGTAAACCGCTCCGACCGCCCTGTGACCATCCTCGAGGTCGGCACGCGAGCCCTGGACGAGGATGCTACCTATCCGGACGTCGATCTGCGGGCGGTCAAGCGGAACGGCGGACCATGGCAGTTCCACCGCAAGGACGGGACGTCGTACTAGCTGCCTCAGGCGCTATTGGGTCTTGGAAAGCGGGATAGTTCGTCCCGTTCCGTCACGCCGATGCGGTTGCGCGTGTACTGCTCCGAGGCATCGCGCAGCGGCTGGAAATCCCAGGGAAAATAGTTGCCGCGCTTCAGAGCTTCGAAAAGGACGTGCCGGGACTTCTGGCTCATCATCACCTCGCGCCGCGTGACTTCGGCATCGAAACGCTCGCCGATCATGCGCCTGAACGTCTTGACGAGGTCCGACTGGGCGGGAGCGGCCGCGAGGTTGTGAGCCTCCTGCGGATCTCTGCTCAAGTCATAGAGCTGGTCGGGGTCGGGCGCACTGGCGATGAATTTCCAGTTGCCATCACGCACCATGTAGACGGGGGCGATGGCTCCTTCCGCGAGATACTCGCCGAATATGTGTCCGGCTGTCTCGCCGCCGCCCGCCAGCACGTCGAAACGGCTGCTGCCGTCCGGCGGTCGGGCGAACGCGCTTTTTCCCGCGGTGGCGATATCGCACAGGGTAGGGGCCACGTCGGCAAGTGACGCCGGCTGTCGCACCCGCAATCCTCGCGCCGCTCCCGGCGCGGCGACGATGAGGGGAATGCGCGCCGACGGCTCGAGGAACGACATCTTGTACCAAAGGCCTCGCTCACCGAGGAAATCGCCGTGATCCGACGTAAGCACGATGGCCGTGCTGGCGCCGAGACCGCAGTCGCGCAGCGTTTCGAGCAGCGATCCGATCAGGCTGTCGACATAGGAAATGCTGGCGTAGTAGCCGTGCCTCGATCGAAGCACGTCGGCTTCGGAGATCGGCGTGCGCCCCATGTCGGCCATCTCGTAGAGACGGCGGCTGTGCGGATCCAGACGATCGAGCGGGATCGGCGGCGTTCGCGGCCCATCGATGTCGTCGTCGCGATAGAGATTCCAGAAGGCCGGCCGCGCGACATATGGATCGTGCGGGTGGGTGAAGGAAACGGTGAGGCAGAACGGTTCCTCCGCATGATACCTCGCATAGTCGTAGATCTTGCGGCGCGCGAGAAAGGCGACCTCGTCGTCGTATTCGAGCTGGTTTGTGATCTCCGCCGTCCCCGCCTGCTTGACCGATGACATGTTGTGATACCACCAGTCGATGCGGGCATCCGGTTTGGACCAATCGGGCGTCCACCCGAAATCGGCCGGGTAGATGTCGGTCGTGAGGCGTTCCTCGAAGCCGTGCAGCTGGTCGGGTCCGACGAAGTGCATTTTCCCGGAAAGGCACGTGCGGTATCCTAGAACCCGGAGATAGTGCGCGAAGGTCGGGATCGAGGAGGGAAACTCCGCGGCATTGTCGTAAACTCCGGTAGTGCCCGGGAGGAGTCCGCTCATCAGTGTTGCCCGCGCGGGCGCGCACAGAGGACTGGGCGAATAGGCGTTCTCGAAGGTGACTCCGCGCTCGGCCAGGGAGTCGATATGGGGCGTACGGACCACGCCGTGCCCGTAACTCGGCAGAAACATCGCCGCGAGCTGGTCGGCGACAATGAGAACGATGTTCGGATGTTTCTTGGCCATCTTGACGGACGATGTTGGGAGAGCGGATGAGTGAAACTCCCATAGCCAAATCCTGTGCGCAAGCGCCCTGCCGCCCATGCGGAATCTGAAATCGCCTGGCGATGGCGGCGGCGGGCGCGACTCGATGCCGGCCGCGGGCCTGCTGCTGATCATCCGCCTCTACCAGCTGACGCTGTCGGCGATCGTCGGTCGGCGCTGCCGGCATCTGCCGACCTGTTCGGACTACGCCGCCGAGGCCATCCGGCGACATGGCGCGTGGCGCGGCGTGCTGCTTGGGACGTTCCGCATCATGCGTTGCCACCCATGGGGAACGCAGGGGTTCGACCCCGTACCCGAAAAGGTACCGGCGAACCCCTGTGCTTTTCACGAACTCTGGAAACTCGGCCGGAAGCCGAAATGACGCGATACGAACCGGTCTTGGTTAGTAGGATACCGACGTCGCTCCGCCTTCGAAACCGAACTGCCACGTCAGCCCGGCACGCATGATGTGTACGTTGTCCAGGTCGGTGTCGATCGTGCAGCTGCAGTTGATGTCGTAGGACTGCTCGTCGTAGCTGCTGAAAAGATACTCCACCCGCACGTTGAGACTTGTCCACAGGGCGTGTTCGATGCCCCCGCCGACGATCCAGCCGCGATGCCATTGGCTTTCGGAATCGGGGAGGGCGGTCTCCTTGAGGGTGCCCTTGATCCAGGCGATCCCGCCCGTGGCATAGACGAGCGTGTCGCCCAGCGCATAGCCCACCCGTCCGCGGAGGGACGCCAACCGGTCGAAATCGTAGACGAAGTCGTCGACGGTGTTCTCGGCGACCCGGCTGCTCCAACCATAGTCGCCCTCGAGGCCGACGACCACGTCATCGAACTGGTAACTATAGCCCCCGATCAGGCCGCCGGCGAAGGCGCAGCCCCCGAGGTCTCCATTCGTCGTGCTTGTGTAGGTGGTGTCCAGGCAGGCTGCCTGGGCGTATCCACCGCCATAAAAACCACCCCAATCATACGTTGCACCCCGGTAAAGCTCGGGCATCATGTCGGGAAGGTCGGCTGCGGCCGCGCCGGAAACCAGCGTCACGCCGAGAAGGGTGCCGGTGATGCTTTTCGAGAGATGAGAGAGCAGGTTAGACATGGGAAGTTTGATCCTCTGGAGCAATTTCATTCCCGCATATGTTGCATGACTGTGGTTAATAAACGGTTTGGTTGCGGTCCCGTTTCCATTGCCGATTGAATGGCGCGACGATCTTGCGGTTGACGGTCGAAAGGTGAACGGGCAAAAGCCGAACGTCCGCCCGGACACGCTTACCTGCGCGGTCAGCAGGAGTGAGCAGGAGGCCTCGACGTGATCACCCTTACCTTCCCGGATGGAGCGACCCGCCAATACGACCCCGGCCTGACGGGCCGCGAGGTGGCGGCCGGCATCGCCAAGTCGCTCGAGAAAAAGGCCGTCGCCATGGAGGTTAACGGGACGTTAACCGACCTCTCCGACCCCATCGTCGGCGACGCGAAAATTCGGTTCATCACCCGTGACGACGACGAGGCTTTGGCCCTCATCAGGCACGATGCCGCCCATGTCATGGCGGAAGCCGTCCAGGCCCTCTATCCGGGGACCCAGGTCACCATCGGACCGGTCATAGAGAACGGCTTTTATTACGATTTTTTTCGAAATGAGCCGTTCTCGCCGGAGGACTTCCCCGCGATCGAAAAGAAGATGCGCGAGATCATCGCGCGCGACCGCCCGTTTACCAAGTCACTGATGACCCGCGACGACGCGAAGGCTTTCTTCCGAAACAGGGGCGAGAACTTCAAGGTCGAGCTAGTGGATGCAATTCCCGCCGGCCAAGACATCCGCTTTTATGCCCAGGGCGACTGGATCGATCTCTGCCGGGGTCCGCACATGCCGTCGACGGGCCGGGTCGGAAGCGCCTTCAAGCTGATGAAGGTGGCAGGCGCCTATTGGCGCGGCGATGCCAAGAACCCGATGCTGACCCGGATCTACGCGACGGCCTGGCGCAATGAGAAGGAGCTCCAGGACTATGTCACGGCGCTCGAAGAGGCCGAGAAACGCGACCACCGCCGTCTCGGCCGCGAGATGGACCTGTTCCACTTTCAGGAGGAGGGGCCGGGGGTCGTCTTCTGGCACGCCAGAGGCTGGACGATGTTCCAGAGCCTCATCGCCTATATGCGCCGGCGCCTGAAGGATGCCGATTACGACGAGGTCAACGCTCCCCAGATCCTAGACAAGTCGCTGTGGGAGACGTCCGGCCACTGGGATTGGTATCGCGAGCACATGTATGTGACGGAAACCGAGGACAAGCGCGTCTTCGCGATCAAGCCGATGAACTGCCCCGGGCACGTGCAGATCTTCAAGCATGGCTTGAAGTCGTACCGCGATCTGCCGCTGAGGCTCTCGGAGTTCGGTTCCGTGTCGCGCTATGAGCCGTCGGGCGCATTGCATGGGCTCCTGCGGGTGCGTGCCTTCACCCAGGACGACGCACACATTTTCTGCACGGAAGATCAGATCGCCGAGGAGTGCCTCAAGATCAACGACCTCATCCTATCGACCTACGCCGATTTCGGTTTCAACGACGTCGTCGTGAAGTTGTCGACGCGGCCGGAGAAGCGTGTGGGTGCAGATGCGCTATGGGACCGCGCCGAAAGTGCCATGCAGCGCGTGCTCGATCAGATCTCCCGCCAGTCCGGGGGCAAGATCAAGACCGGGGTCAATCCTGGCGAGGGCGCCTTCTACGGCCCGAAGTTCGAATACATTCTCCGTGATGCTATCGGCCGCGATTGGCAGTGCGGCACGACCCAGGTCGATTTCAACCTGCCGGATCGCTTCGGCGCCTTCTATGTCGATTCCGATGGCGAGAAGAAGACTCCCTCCATGATCCACCGGGCCATTTGCGGATCGATGGAACGCTTTCTGGGCATCCTGATCGAGCACTATGCCGGCGCCTTTCCCCTGTGGTTTGCACCACGCCAGGTGGTCGTCGCGACCATCGTATCCGATGCGGACGGCTATGCGTCCAAGGTCGCGCAGGCGCTCGACGGGGCCGGGCTTCTGGTTGAAACGGATCTGCGCAACGAGAAGATAAACTACAAGGTTCGCGAGCATTCCCTGGCCAAGGTGCCGGTGATCCTCGTCGTCGGAAAACGCGAAATGGATGAGCGCACCGTCAATCTTCGCAGGCTCGGGTCGCAAGAGCAGAAGTCGCTCTCTCTCGACCAGGCGACGACGATGCTCGTGGACGAGGCGACACCGCCCGACGTTCGCCGGGCACGCACCGCTTAGGGTTCGACGCTGATCTCGATAGCCTCGCCGGCCTTGACGGTGAAGGTGGCGGCCGTTCCGCTTTCACCCAGCAGCGCCCTCGCCTCGTACCGACCCGGCTTCAGGATCACGTCGACGTTGTTGCCCTTCGCGTCGGCTGCGACGTTTCCGCTGGCATCGGTGATCTCCCAGGCGATGTCCTGCGAGGCCTGAACCTTGGCCGCCAGATGCACCACGCCGGCGACGTGGTCGATTTCGACCGAGCTCAGGAGGCCGGCTTTGATTTCGATGTTAGTCCCAGCCGCAGCGTTTCCCGGGCGAAGCTCGCTTTCGACGCGATAGCGGCCCGCGGGAAGCCGCAGGAGGTCGCCGGGAATGGCGTTTTCGGCCAGGAGCCTGCCACGGCTCTCGCCCGAAAGGGCGTAGATGCGATGCGCCGTGCGGAATGAGATCCCGGGAACGGCGGCTGGCAGCCGGGAGAGAACTCTAAGGCCACCGACGTTGAGATTGAAGACAGCGGATAGGTGGCGCTCCGGCTCGAGGGTCAAGGTTCGCGAGTAGACGGCGAAACCATAGGTGATGTCGATGCGATACTCGCCGGGCATGGCTTTGAATTCGGCGAGCGCGGCGTCGCCGCGATAGACCTCTTCGTTGCCGCCGGCCTCCGCCGCTCGAACCCGGAACACCCGCCATGATATCGGGCGGGTGATGAGTCCGCCGTATTCGCGCAGTCGGGCTCCAAGCTCGAAGCCTTCCGTCCCAGTCGAAACGATGTAGGAGCGCAGTTCGTAAGGCGCCTCGGGAGGAGGCAGTGAACCCGTGATTTCCGGCGATGCCAGGCTCGTCGCGGCCTGGAGTGCGGTGCCGCAGGCGCCGATCCACAGTCCGGCAAGCGCAACAAGGGCCACCGTCTTGCAACGGTGGCCCCGCAACGCCTTCCATGCACGGCCTGTCGCCTTGTGCATGATTCTCTTCCCCATGAGACCCAAACGATCCCCCCGGACCCCTTCCGGTCGGCAGGTCGACCGTGCCATGTAGAGGGCGGCGCGACAACGCCATGCTTAATTTTCGGTTAATGGGATCGCGAAAATTTACCGATTCTTGACATTCACTATGCGCTCAGCCAGCACCGGGACCGGTAGAAGCAGGAAATCCGATGGATAGTCCGACACTCAACGATGCCCGAAGCGCTCTGAACCTTCTCACCACGCGCCGCTCTGCGTCGGTGAAAGCCATGGGCGAGCCTGGTCCGACCGAAGCCCAGCTTCTCGAGATACTCCAGATCGCCGTGCGCGTTCCGGACCACGGCAAGCTGGCACCGTGGCGCTTCCTGCTTTTCGAAGGCGAAGCTCGCGCTGCATTCGGCAACCGGCTTGCGGAGCGCTGGAAGGCGCTGCACCTCGACCCATCGGCTGAAACCCTTGAATTCTGGCGCCGGTTCTTCATGCGTGCACCGGTCGTGCTGGCCTTGATATCTCGCGCCGCCCAGCATCCGAAGATCCCGGAATGGGAGCAGATCCTGTCGGCCGGCGCCGTTGGCGAGAACATCCTTCTCGCGGCGGCCGCCCTGGGGCTCGCCTGTCAATGGAACACCGACTGGCCGGTGTATGACGAGGCGATCCACCGTGTCCTGGGCCTCGAGGCGCATGAGCGCATTGCCGGCTTCTTCTACCTCGGCACGTCGACACAGCCCTTGGAGGATCGACCCCGACCGGACCCGCAGTCGCTGCTGCGCCGGTGGAAACCATGACGTCCGCCATCAAGGGTCTTCTCTTCGACAAGGACGGTACGCTGATCGACGTCATCGCTACCTGGCTTCCCGTCTACCGCGAGATGCTGGCCGAGGCGTTTCCCGGCCGCGAGGCCCACTGGGACGCGGTGATGCGTAGCTCGGGGTTCGAACCGACGTCGAACAGCTTCAAGGCGAACTCGATGCTGGCGGTCGGCACGACGGATCAGCTCGTCGATCTGTGGTGGCCGGGCCTCGACCACGACGAACGCCGCCGCCGGATCGTGCGGGTCGATGACGAATTCAAGAACAGGTCCACCAAGTACATCCAATCCCTTGTTCCATTGAAGGACTTTTTCGGTGAATTGCAGGCGAGGGGACTGAAAGTCGGGATCGCCACCAACGACAGCGAGCGCTCCGCCCGCAATCACGTCGATCTGCTTGGCGTGGAAGACCTGGTGGATTTCGTTGCCGGCTACGACTCCGTCAACCGCGCCAAGCCGGCGGGCGACATGGTCCATGCATTTTGCAAGGCCTGTGGACTTCGGCCGAGTGAGGTCGCCGTAATCGGCGACAATCTTCACGATATGGAGATGGGGCGCGATGCCGGCGCAGGGCTGGTCATCGGCGTGCTCTCGGGAAACTCCAGTCGCGAGGATTTCGGCACGATTGCCGACGTGGTGTTGGAGAGCGTCGCCGACTTGCCGACGTTCCTGGACGGACGTTGATGTTCTACGAGGCAAAGCGAACCGCACACGGTCTGCCCAACGATCCCTTCAAGGCTCTCGTGGCGCCGCGCCCGATCGCCTGGGTTTCGACTCTGTCCGCCAGTGGAACCGCCAATCTCGCCCCGCACAGCTACTTCAACGCCGTCGCGGACGATCCCTACTATGTCGTCTTCGGTTCGACCGGCCGCAAGGACACCCTGCGCAACGTCGAGCAGACCGGCGAATTCGCGGTCAATCTCGCGACTTGGGACCTTAGGGAGGCGATGAACACATCCTCGGCGCGGGTTGCTGCGGAGGTCGATGAGTTCGAATTGGCGAAGCTCGCCAAGGCCGAATGCAGGCTGATCAAGCCGCCTCGGGTGGCGGCTTCTCCTGCCTGCTTCGAGTGCAGGCTCTTTCAAATCGTACCTCTCCCCGGGGATGGGGGGCCGCCGGAGAATTTCGTGGTGATTGGGCGGGTCGTCGGGATCCATATCGACGAGCGCTACATCAAGGATGGAAGGGTCGATACGGCGGCCATGAAGCTCATCGCCCGCATGGGTTACAGCGAGTATGCGACCGTCAGCGAAGCCTGGCGCATGCGCCGGCCGGACTAGGCAATTTTTACCCCGGCCTTCTTCCACTGCTGCTTCATGGCTTCGAGGGAGCCTCCGAGGTCGATGGCGCGGCAGGCTTTCTCGACCACGGTCACCCCCAAACCCAGCCGGCGGGCGTCGAGCGCCGAGAACCCGACGCAGAAATCGGTGGCAAGACCCGCCAGGGTGACCCGTTTGACGCCCCGCTCGGCAAGATACCCGCCTAGGCCGGTCGGCGTCTTGCGATCGTTTTCGAAGAATGCCGAATAGCTATCGATATCGCGACGAAATCCCTTCCGCAGGACGAGCTCGACATGCGACCGCTCCAGATCCTTGTGAAACGCGGCGCCCTCGCTGCCCTGGACGCAATGGTCGGGCCACAAGGTCTGGGTTCCGTATGAAGCTTGATGATTGTCGAACGGATTCGCACCCGGATGCTGCGAGGCGAAGGACGAATGATCCGCAGGGTGCCAATCCTGCGTCAGCACCACATGGTCGTGTTCGTTCATAAGTTGGTTGATGATAGGTACGACCTCGTGACCTCGTTCGACTGCGAGCTTACCTCCTGGGCAAAAATCGTTTTGAACATCTATGACGAGAAGAACCTCATCGTTCGCCATGACCGCTCCTGACGCGTTGTGCGCGGGCAAGCACGCCATGCGCACGCGCAAGATGAGGCATGTCGAGCATCTCGCCGTCAAGCCCGATCACGCCGGCACCTCCGGAAGCCTCGAACGCCGTGACGATCTCTTGCGCGCGCCGCTGTTCGTCCTGCGACGGCGTGAACGCGGCATTGATCACCGGGATTTGCTGGGGATGGATCGCGAGTTTTCCCGTGAAGCCGTCGCGGGCGCTCTCCCGGGCTTCCGCAGCGAGGCCCGC
Organism: uncultured Alphaproteobacteria bacterium; assembly: GCA_963789175.1. Taxonomy (GTDB): domain Bacteria; phylum Pseudomonadota; class Alphaproteobacteria; order Rhizobiales; family Aestuariivirgaceae; genus CAWBJO01. The sequence goes on along the minus strand of CAWBJO010000006.1, from coordinate 552,717 downwards.
AAGGTCGCGATAGTTCGTGTAGACGGCGTCGATGGGTTCGCATCCGGCCGACCGCGCGCCGATCAGGCACAGCGCTCGCGCCAGGCGATAGGGATCGGAATAGTGACCTTCGTCGGTTCTGTTCGAGCTGGCTCCGAGCTCGGCGGAAAGATCCTCGCCGCCCCAGGCCATGCCGACGAGGCTGCCTCCGACGGCCGCGTAGGATCCCATGTTGAGGAGCGAGGAGGCGGTTTCCGTTGCAATGACGATGATCGGAATGGACGGCCCTGCGAGCGACACGAGCTTCGAAACATCTCTGCCGCTTTGCGTTTTCGGCTGCATGAGGCCGTCCGGCCGCACCGGCAGGATGGCCGCGACGTCCGCCTCGGCAAGTCCGGACCGAAAGCTGTTGATCCGGATGAAAAGCGGCTTTTCGCGGGAACCGCGCAGTACATCGGCACAGATTTGCCGCGCCGCCTGCTTTCGCTCCGCCGACACGGAATCCTCCAGATCGAGAATGATCGCATCGGCCTCGGATGCTAGGGACTTGGCGATTTTTCGTTCGCTGTCGCCTGGAACGAAGAGGAGGGAACGAAACGCAGGGATCATGTCTCGAGCGGTCGCTTGCGCATGAACACCTGCCGGCGGCATTCGGCCACCAGCGTCCCGTCCTGCTTGTAGGCGCGATGCTGGAACTCCACGATCCCTGCATCGGGCCGCGAGCGACTGTCGCGCTTGGACACGATTTCGGTCGTCACCCGCACTGTGTCGCCTTGGAACAGTGGTGCAGGAAACTTCACCTCCGTCATGCCGAGATTGGCGACGATGGTTCCCACCGTCAGCTCGTTGACGGAGATCCCGACCATGAGTCCCAGCGTGAAGAGGCTGTTCATCAGCGGCTGTCCCCACTCGGTCTGAGCTGAGAAATGCCGATCGATATGCAGCGGTTGAGGATTCATCGTCAAAGTTGAAAACAGGACGTTGTCCATTTCCGTCACCGTCCGAGTGATGGGATGGGTGTAGGTCTTGCCGACCTCCATCTCGTCGAACCACAGTCCGGGCATGAGCCGATCTCCAACGCAGGTTCGCATGGCGTCTCCCCGGAAACACCATGCGTGGGAGGCCGCGCGCGAGCGAGTCGCGATGCGAGTCGCGCGCAAAGCCGCTTTCCCGCGCACCTCGCAAGCTTTGGCCTCTCTTGCAAGTCAGATTTTTAACTTTTTGAAATTCCACGGATTTTTGGCGGTTTTCAGCGATTGGCAAAGACTGTTAACGGCGGATTAACCAACAGGGCGCAGGAGTCGAGACGAAAGGGACGAAGCGATCACGCTGTAAGTTGAGGAATGAATGCAATGACCCAATGCTTGATCATTGCCAGTGATGCCGACGATCGGCGCCATTTGACGCGACTACTGGCCTGCTATGGTTTTGAGCTGGCGATCGTCGAGGAAGCCGAACAGGCCGAGTGCCTTTGCCGGCTTCACATGCCTGACATCATCGTCATGCCTCAGGAGCTCGACGGCGTCGACAGCTTCGACTTCATCCAGCACCTGCTGCGGTTTCCCTTCGGCACGATTCCCAAGATCCTCGTCTATGCGGATCGGGCGGACGCCGGAGCGATCGGCCGGGTGATCTGGGGCGGGGCGTCGGAGTGCTTCCTCAAGCCTTTCGACGGCTCGATCATCGATCTGAAGTTGCGACAGGCGGGCGTCGTCTAGCCTTTCCCAGAGCCACTGCCCACGTTAGAGTCGAACGATGTTCGGCAACGCACGCGCCGTTTGGGCACTCCTTCTCGGCATCTTCTTCCTGGCGATGGGCAACGGCCTCCAAGGCTCCCTGGTCGGCATCCGTTCCGCTGCCGAGAACTTCGACACCACGACGACCGGCTTCATCATGTCGGGCTTTTCGCTGGGCCTGATCATCAGTTCCTATCTGACGCCGCGGCTCGTCAGGTATGTCGGGCACATTCGCGTCTTTGCGGCGCTTGCCGCGATCGCGTCGACGGTGGTCCTGTTCTTTCCACTGTGGGTAAACCCTTTCTTCTGGTTCGCGCTGAGACTGGTCGGAGGTCTCTGCACGTCGGGGCTCTACATCATCTGCGAGAGCTGGCTCAATGCGGCAGCGACCAACGAGATGCGCGGCAAGCTGCTCTCGATCTACATGACGCTCACCTACAGTGCGCTCGGCATGGGTCAGTTGCTGCTCAACCTTTCCGATGAGAGCGGATTTGTCAGGTTCATCGCCATATCCGCGCTGCTTGGGGCCGCATTGGTCCCCATCTCGCTCGTGAAGCAGGAGCCGCCGAGCATCGAGACCGCGAAAGGCGTCAACGTCGTCGACGTCTACAAGGCATCGCCGCTGGCCGCCGTGGCGATCTTCGCCAACGGTCTGGGCCAGAGCGCCTTCTTCAGCATGGGCGCTGTCTTCGGGATGACTCTCGGCATGTCGTTGACGTACATCTCCATGATGATGGCGTTTCCGCCGATCGTTGTCATTCTCTCGCAATACCCGCTGGGCGTGCTCTCGGACCGCTTCGATCGGCGCCGCATGGTCATCGCTCTCGCAGCCGTCGCCGCCGGCATTGCGGCGATCTGCATTCCCGCCACATCGGTCTCACCTTTTGCGATCATCCTGCTCTTCGCGATGTTCGGGGCAGTGGCGCTGCCGCTCTATCCGCTGCTGGTGGCCTATGCCAACGATCACCTGAGCAAGGATCAAATGCTGGGCGCGGCCAGCAAACTCATCCTTCTCTACGGCCTTGGTGCCATTCTTGGACCGCTCTTCGCCGGCGAGTTCATGCGCCGCATCGGCTCGACGGGGTTCATGCTTTACCTATTGCTCGTCTATGGCGGCATTGCCCTTTTCGCCCTCTATCGCATGTTCATCCGGCCCGAGCCGCCGAAGGAGAGCGCCGCCGTCGTGCAATTGTCTCCGGTTACCACCGCCGTCACCGCCCAGGCGATTGCCGAGGACATCGGCCGCAGCGGCCGCAATTAGCGCAGCTGCGGCGCCGGTATGGTAAACCTAATGTTAAATCTTCTCTGACACGCTGAAACCATTGGCACTTATCGAAGCCCGCCTTCGGCAATGGGATCGCGTCTTGGGTACGGCAAATTCGGCATCTCTTGACACGCGCGTGTTCGACGAAGTCCTCATGCAGGGCGGCGCCGACGCACGCAAGGAGCTGGCCCGCCAGCTCGGCCAATTTCTGCGCAATCCGGACACGTCGGAGGATGAGCGGGAAGCCATAGTCCCGAGCCTCCTGAAGCTTGCGAGCGATCCCGTTCTGGAAGTGCGTCAAGCTCTCGCCGGCCATTTAGCAGAGATCGCGGCGCTCGATCCGGACGTCATGTTCTCGATCATCGCCGATGACGATTCGATCGCTCTCCCGTTTCTCGCCGCCTCGGCCTCCCTCGACAAGGGCCGCATGCTCGCCGTGCTCAAGGTCGGCGATACGAAGCGACATGTCGAGATCGCCAAGCGGATAGACATATCCGCCGAATGCATCGCCATCATTCTGAAGAGCTGCGAAACACCGGCCTGCGCCGCCCTCCTGGACAATGCCGCTTTCGAGCCGCGCGACGGCGACTACCGGCTTCTCTACTCGCGGTTTTCTTCGGAGCCGGAGATCATGAACCGGTTGATCGACCGAACCGACCTGCCTTTGGAGATCCGCATCTTGCATGCCAAGCGGACCTCCGGACAGATGCACCGCTACCTGGATCAGTCTGGCATTGCCATCAACTCCGCTCCCGCCGAGGTTATCGCCGATGCCGAGGAGACGGCGATCCTCACCGTGCTGGCATGCGCGAGTGACGGCGAGCTTGACCGCGCCATCCCGTTTCTCCTCAACAAGAACCTGCTGACCGCTTCTCTTGTGCTGCGCGCTGCCGCCGTGGGAGAAATGCGGATCATCACCCGGTCCCTGGCCCAGCTGTCGCGGATGCCGCAGCGACGCGCCGAATCTCTATTGTTCGGCCGCAACACGATGGGTATTCGCTCCGTCCTGGCGCGTACCGGCCTGTCGCCGATCACCCTTCATCTCATCCGGGCGGCGATCGACGTCGAGAGGGGCGTCCGCCAAACCGGCGAGGATATCTCATCTGATACTTTCGGCGTCCGCATCGTCGAGATGATTGTCGCTCACTATGAAAGGTTGACGGCGGTCGACAAGAGCAAGCTGCTCTCCTTCATGGTGCGCTATGGAACCGTTCACGCCAGCGCGGTCGCATCGCGCCTTCGCTCCAACCTCAGCCGGGCCGCCTGAGCAAAATCTAAAAACGGAACTGTTCCGCGAGGACTCTCTCGGCAAGGCTGTGATCCTTGTCGAAAAGTAGGCGCACGCCGATCGACGCGTCCTCTTCCACGTCGACGGATACGACGTCGCGGATTTCCTGGTGATCCGCCACCGCTGACACCGGCCGCTTGTCGGACTCGATGACCACGATCCGCACCTGCGCCTCGTGCGAGAGGATCGCGCCGCGCCAGCGCCGGGGGCGGAATGGGCTCAGCGGCGTGAGCGCCAGCAGGCGTGAGTTGATCGGCAGGATCGGGCCGTGTGCCGAGAGGTTGTAGGCCGTCGAACCTGCCGGCGTTGAAACGAGCAACCCGTCGGAAATGAGCTCGTTCAAGCGCTCCTTTCCATCGATCGAGATGGTGAGGCGCGCGGCCTGGTATGTCTGGCGCAGCATCGACACCTCGTTGAACGCGTGCGCCTTGTGCCTGCGGCCCTTTGCGTCTTTCACGACCATGAGGAGCGGGTGGATGACGGTCTCATCGGCCGCGGTCAGCCGTTCGATGAGCTCCTGTTCCCGATAGTCGTTCATCAGGAACCCCACTGAGCCGCGGTTCATTCCGTAGATCGGGAGCCCCCGAGTGCCATATTTGTGGATGGTGCGAAGCATGAAGCCGTCGCCGCCAAGTGCCACGAGCACCGACGCCTCGGGGGGCTTGGCGCTTCCATATCGCTTGGCAAGAGCCTTCCGTGCCTCACGGGCTTCGGGGGCCTCGGATGCGACAAAAGCGATGTTTGGCTGGGCCATGGGCCGCTCGCGAGTTGACAGACCGGCTGATCTTTCCCATTGAGGTGCGGCGTCCGTCAATCGCAATTTCGAGCATTCTTAATGCGTGCCATGGTCTTTTGTACGACCTGCCGGTTCAGCCGCGATAGCCAGCGGGCTCCCGACGGCCGCACTGGCGGCGAGACGCTGGCGGCTGAAATGGCGGCGCTTCTATCGTCCCGGTGTCGTTCCGACGTCTGCATCGAAACCCAGGCCTGCTTGTGGTCATGCATGCGTCACTGCAACGTGCTCCTGCGCGACACCGAGCGTTTTTCCTATCTGGCTGGCGACTTCGTGCCTGGCCGCGAGGCGGCCGAAGCCATCCTGGCATGGTTCGATCTGCACGGCGCCACTGCAAGGGGCGAGGTGCCGTTTCGCGACTGGCCATCGGGAATGCGCGGCCATTTCATCGCCCGCATTCCGCCGGGCCGGCAATGAGCGTCCACTGCCTCATTCTCGGCGGCGCCCGCTCGGGCAAGAGCAGGATGGCCGAAGATCTTGGCCGCGATTGGCACGGGCCGCGCATCTATCTGGCAAGCGGGGAGGCGGGGGATGAGGAGATGCGACGGCGCATCGATCTTCATCGCCAAGGTCGAGGAGCGTTGTGGGAAACCATCGAGGAGCCCGTGGCGATACTGGAACAGCTGCGACGACTGTCGGGCAGCCGGACGTTCATCCTTTTCGACTGCGTCACGCTGTGGCTCAGCAATCTCATTCATCGCTCGTTGGATGTCCGAGCCGCGGTCGACGAGCTTGCCGGCGCACTTCCGGGGTTGCCGGGGCGCATCGTGATCGTATCCAATGAAGTCGGCCTCGGCATCGTGCCGGACAACGCCTTGGCTCGGCGCTTCCGGGACGAGGCCGGCCGTGCCAATCAGAGGCTGGCGGAAGCATGCGGCGAAGTCGTCTTCGTCGCCGCCGGACTGCCTGTGAAGCTCAAGGGGTGAAAACCGCAAGAAGGCCGACCAAGCCCGTGAATACGGTGAGGGTCCGCCCTTGCAGCGCCAGGCCGTCGCGAATGTTCCGCGGGCCGAGCGTTTCCTGGCCGCTGCCGATCCAAGGCAGATCGACCTTTCGCCCATCGTACCATCGGGGTCCTCCGAGCTGCACGTCAAGGGCACCCGCCAATGCCGCCTCGGGCCATCCGGCATTCGGGGAGAAATGCTTGTTGGCATCGCGGATCATGCATTCGATTGCCGCCGATCCGCGTGTCGGGCTCGTCAGTGAGGCGGCCGCCGCGAAGAGAAAGCCGGTCAGCCGCGAGCAGGGCAGGTTAACGAGATCGTCGAGGCGGGCCGCCGCCCACCCGAAGTGGAGGTGGCGAGGGCTCTTGTGCCCGATCATGCTGTCGGCGGTGTTGATCGCCTTGTAGACGGCAATGCCGGGCAGGCCGAAGATCGCCAGCCACAGCGTCGGTGCCACGATTCCATCGGAGGTGTTTTCGGCAAGGCTCTCGAGCCCGGCCCGTGCGACACCGCTTTCATCCAGTACCGACGGATCGCGACCGACGATGTGACGGACGGCGTCCCGTCCCTCCTCGAGGTTCTTGTCGAGGCCGTCGGCGACGGCACGCACGCACTCTCGCAGCTCGAATTGCGCAAGCAGCGGGACAGCGAGGAGTGCTTCGTAGATCCAGCCATAGGGAAGCGATCGGCACAGAATGGCGAGGGGAACGCTGATGGCGAGGGCGATACCAACTAGGGCGCCGAGCGCCATCGAACCGCTGATCCTGCAGCCGATCTTCCAATCCGGGCGGCGATTGAGCCGGCTTTCCAAACGCGACAGGATGTTTCCCATCCAGATCACCGGATGGCCGAACATCCACTGCAGCCACCGCGGATAGCCGAGGAAACGCTCGATCAGCAGTGCCGCGAAGGCGATGGTCAATGTCCAGGACAGCATCGGCTCAGGCGTTCACGCGCCGGGCGAAGCCGAGCACTCGATCGAGGTCGAGATGCGCGGAGAGGTGCTCCGCCAGCGCATCGAGCGTCGAGTCGACGACCTTCGCATAGCTGAACGATTGCCCCTGTGGGTTGCCGAGATCGGCGAGGTATGATTGACGAAATGCATCGTTGACGAAGCAGCCGTGCAAGTAGGTTCCCGAAATTCTTCCATCCGCCGAGCGGGCACCCTCAGGCCGACCGCCGATATGAAAGAACGGCCGAACGCAGTCCGGTCCCCCCGTCTCGCCAAGGTGGATCTCGTAGGCCGAGACCCGTGATTGGGACGGGGTATGGACGGCCTCCGTCAGAGCGAGGCGCTTGTCGCAGGTGAGGGTCGTCTCGACGTCCAGAATGCCAAGACCCGAGAGAGATCCTTTCTGTCCCTCGATGCCGGACGGATCGTGCACCGCGCGGCCCAGCATCTGGTAGCCCCCGCAGATCCCGAGGACATGCCCGCCGCGCCGCACATGTGCCCTGAGGTCGATATCCCACCCCTGCGCATACACGTCCTCGAGGTCGGCCATGGTCGATTTCGATCCCGGCAGCACGACCAGCTTTGCGTCGGCGGGAATGGCATCCCCCGGGTTGACGAAGGTCATCGAGACGTCCGGCTCGAGCCGCAACGGGTCGAGGTCGTCGAAGTTCGCGATTCGCGGCAGCTTCAGCACGGCGATTCGAATTCGCCCGCCCTGCGCCGTCATCCTGCCTTCCAGGGCAAGGCTGTCTTCTGCCGGCAACTTCGCCGCATCGGGAAAATGCGGCACGACGCCCAGGACGGGTACCCCGGTCTCGCGTTCAAGGATCTCCCGTCCACCCTCGAACAGGGAGAGGTCACCGTGAAAGTTGTTGACGACGACACCTTTTAGCCGAGCCGAGTCGGCGGGCGCCAGGACCTTGAATGTTCCGACGATGCTGGCGATCACGCCGCCGCGATGAACGTCGCCGACGAGCAGGGCATCGATGTCCGCGGCGTCTGCGAAGCCCATGTTGGCGATGTCGCCGATGCGCAGATTGGTTTCGGCGGGTGACCCGGCGCCTTCGACGAGAATGAGGTCGGCCGTGCGCGCAAGGATGCGAAAGCTGTCGAGTACCGCTTGGAGCAGGAACGGTCGCTGGTGGAGAAAGTCACGCGCCTCGAACGTATCGACGCGTCGCCCCTGCAGTATGACCTGCGAGCCGGTCGGCGACTCGGGCTTTAGCAGTACGGGATTCATGTGCACGGTCGGGGCGATGCGGGCGGCGAGGGCCTGCAAGGCCTGTGCGCGTCCGATTTCGCCACCGTCGACCGTCACTGCGGCATTGTTCGACATGTTCTGGGGCTTGAAGGGCCTGACGCTCAGGCCTCGGTTGGCGAACGCACGCGCCATGCCGGCGACGAGGAGGGTCTTGCCGACGTCGGAGCCCGTCCCTTGGATCATTAGGGCCCGCGCCACTAGGCTTCCCCGCTGTCGATGACATGGACATAGGAGCCCATCACTCGCCCGACTCTGATACCCGAGGGTTCCAGGGGTTCGCCGAGCGAATTGCGCATTTCGAAGAGCGGCTCGCCGCCGGCCGGCTCTGCCAGGGACGAATAGTGAAACTCATGCCCCCGCAAACGTCCGGAAAAGGCGAGGGGACTTCGGTGCCGCAATTGCCGATAGCCGACCGTGAGTTTCGGAGACGCGAAACTCGTCGAGTGCGGGAGGAGGGCTGCCATCGGATGCGCCTTGCCCTTTGCGTCGACCAGGAGGCGGCCGAGCACCATGAAGCCGCCGCACTCGCCATAGATCAGCTTTCCCCTTCCGGCCGCCTGCAGGAGCCCGTCCAGGAACTGCGAGTTGGCCGAGATGCGAGCCGCATGAAGCTCGGGATATCCGCCCGGCAGGAAGATGGCATCGGAATCGGAATGGGGAGCCTGGTCGGCGAGCGGGGAAAAGAACCGGATCTCGGCGCCCTGGACGGCCCACCCTTCCAGCAGATGGCGATAGGTGAAGCCGAATGCTGCATCGCGGGCAACGGAAATGGTCTGGCCGAGCGGCCGCAGCGGCAGCACGGCGGCTTTCGGCCCGGGCAGCGGTGCCGCAATCGCCCTCAGGCGCTTGAGATCGACCGACTTGGCGATGATGTCTGCGGCCTGGGCGATGAACTCCTCGAGGCCGTCGAGCTCGCTGGCCTGCATGAGACCGAGATGCCGCGATGGCAGCTCGAGCGCCGTCAGGCGCGGGATCGCGCCGAGATAGAGGTCCGCCGGTATGGCTTTCTGAAGAAGCGCCGCATGCCGCGCCGAGCCCACTCGATTGGCGATGACTCCTGCGATGCTCACGCCCTTGCGGTAGCTGGCGAAGCCGTGCACCAGGGCCCCGACCGATTGCGACTGGCGACTGGCATCGACCACCAGCACAACCGGCAGCTTCAGGTACTGGGCAAGATCGGCGGTCGACCCGCGCCCGTCCTCTGCTGCATCGAAAAGGCCCATCACGCCTTCGACGATGAGCAGGTCGGACTCTTGGCTGGCGCCCTGGATCAGGTTTTCCATGTAGTTCGGGCGCATCGCCCACTGATCGAGGTTCACGCACGCCCGACCGGTCGCCGCTTCATGGAAGCGAGGGTCGATGTAGTCGGGCCCGACCTTGGCAGAAGACACACTCAGGCCCGTCCCGCGGAGCGCCCGCAGCAAAGCCAGCGTCACGAGCGTTTTCCCCGTGCCGGACGCCGGCGCGCCGACGATCAAGGCATCAGCCAATTGTGTTCTCCCGAACGTCGCCTTCGTACCACTGTAGGATTTGCCGCAGGCTCGTGACGTTCCCCACCACTACGATGGCGGGAGTAGGAGGGTCGTTGCGCTCGAGGAATTCGGCGACGCCGCCGAGCGTAGTCTCGACGACGGTTTGCTGGGGAAGCGTGGCGTTGGAGATGATCGTCACGGCATGCCGAGGGTCGCGCCCTCCGTTGATCAGTTCCGCTGCGATGGCCTCGAGGTGCTTCACCGCCATGTACATCACGATGACGGGGGTAGCGGTGGCGATGGCCGCCCAGTCCACATTTGCTGGTAGGTTGCCGCTGGCATCGTGCCCGGTCAGGAATGTCACGGCATGGTTGAGATCCCGGTGGGTCGCTGGGATACCGGCATAGGCGAGGCCGCCGATGCCGGCGGAGATGCCGGGAACGATGCGAAACGCGATTCCCGCCGCCGCGATCTGGCCGGCTTCCTCGCCGCCACGTCCGAAGATCAGCGGATCGCCGCCCTTGAGCCTCAACACCCGCTTTCCCATGCGTGCCAGCTCGATCAGGCGAAGTGAGATATCGCGCTGCTTGGGCGATGGTTTTCCACCCCTTTTGCCGGCATATTCGAGTTCGGCGCCCGGCCGCACCCATCTGAGAAGGTCCGCGTTGACCAGCGCGTCGTAGACGACCACGTCGCAGCTGCGCAGGGCATGATAGGCGAGCAGGGTGACGAGCCCGGGCGCCCCGGGCCCCGCGCCGACCAACCACACGGTTCCTGCGGCGAATTCTGGAAAGGGCTCCCCGTCCAGCCGGGCGAAAGCCCGCGGCTCATAGGATTCGGCAGGCCAGCCTGGCTGCGCCTTCGGCGGAGATGTATTCAAGCGGCAGCCCGTCCAAGATTGTTGAGAGCGCTACGCTTTTGACTATACAGATTCACCATGTCAAACACCAAGGCGAACCCCGCAGCAAAGCTCCGCCGCGGCTGGACGACGGGCGCATGCGCCACGGCTGCCACCAAGGCGGCATACAGCGCACTGTTAACGGGAACGTTTCCGGATCCTGTTGAGATTCTGCTTCCGAAGGGTGAGCGGCCTCGCTTCGCCCTTGCGGTGAAGGAACGACTTCCCTGCGGGGCACGGGCTGGAATAGTCAAGGATGCCGGCGATGATCCCGACGTCACGCATGGCGCAACGATCATCGCCACCGTGACGACAGGCGGCGCAGGCGTGCGGTTCAAGGCAGGACCGGGCGTCGGCACGGTCACGAAGCCGGGCCTGCCCATCCCACCGGGAGAACCGGCCATCAACCCCGCTCCGCGGCGCATGATGACCGACGTGATGCTGGAACTCGCCGCCGCCCACGGGGTCGAGGCCAATGCCGAGATCGAAGTCTCAATTCCCGGAGGCGAGGAGCTAGCCTCCAAGACATGGAACGTCCGCCTGGGCATCGTTGGCGGACTGTCGATTCTCGGGACCACGGGAATTGTTCATCCGTTCTCGTGCTCGGCCTGGATACATTCAATTCATCGCGGCATCGACGTCGCGCGGGCGGTCGGCCTGTCTCACGTGGCAGGCGCAACAGGATCGACCTCAGAAACCGCCGTTCAGAAATTGTATGGTTTGCCTCCTGAGGCGCTGCTCGACATGGGCGATTTTGCCGGCGGCATGCTGAAGTACCTTCGCCACCATCCGGTCCCCAGAGTGACGGTGGCCGGCGGCTTCGGAAAGATCTCGAAGCTGGCGCAAGGTTCCCTAGACCTCCATTCCTCGCGCAGCCAGGTCGATTTCGACTGGCTCGCCTCCATGATGCCCGATTTGGCGCGTCAGCAGGCCCGACGAGCCAATACCGCGCAGGAAGTGCTCGAGCTGGCGCGCGCCATCGGTGTCGACCTGGTGCCGAAGGTGGCGCGGGCCGCGCTCGGTACGGTGCGCTCCACGCTCAGGGGTGCCTCCGTAGAGGCCGACATCGTGATCGTCGGTCGCGAGGGAGAAATTCTTGGGCGCGCCTGAACGGGTTCTGATCCTGGGCGGCACCGCCGATGCCCGCGAACTCGCCTCGTTCCTCGTTGCTGAAGGATACGACGTGACGAGCTCCCTGGCCGGCCGCACGCGCGACCCTGCACTGCCTGCGGGTCGAATTCGAATAGGCCCGTTCGGCGGCGTGAACGGGTTGGTGGACTATGTTCGCTCGGAACGCATTCACGTCATCGTCGATGCAACGCATCCCTTCGCAGAGCAGATCTCCCGCCATGCCGCCACCGCCGCGAATGAATGCGGAATCGCTTGCATGCGCCTCGAGCGACCGGGCTGGTTGCCGGGTCCTGATGACCGCTGGTTGGTGGCCCGGACGCCCGAGGAGGCGGCCCGTCGACTTCCCGACGGCGCATCTGTCCTGCTGACGATCGGGAAGAAGGAGCTCGGTACCTTTCTCGCAAGATCGGATTTGCACGGGATCGTCCGCACCATCGAGGCTCCGGATCATCCGTTGCCGGAGCGCTGGCGGTTGATCAGGGCGCGGCCGCCATTCGACGTCGCCGATGAAATGCGGCTCATGCGCGACGGGGGAATCGGATGGCTCGTCACCAAGAACGCCGGCGGCAGAGGAACCGAGTCCAAACTGGAGGCTGCCCGCCATTGCGGGATCGGGGTCGTGATGATCGAGCGCCCCGCCAAGCCGCCTCTCCCGGCCGCCGATACGCCCACCGGCATATTGCATCTCATTCGGATGGCGTGACTGGGCGCGCCGTTTTGCGATTGCGGAGCAGGTGGCTGTGACCGGCATCGTAGAGCGCTGAATTGCGGAAGGCGGAGGGACCGAATACCCGCCCCACCAGCACGAGCGCGGTCCGAGTGATCTTGGCGGCGCGCACGTCGCCGACGACCGTCGCGAGTGTCGAATGGATCAGCCTTTCGTCCGGCCAGCTCACACGATAGGCCACGACGACCGGGCAATCGGCGCCATAGTGCGGAGTAAGCACGCGCTCGATGTGGCGAAGGTTGCGAATGGACAGGTGAATCACCAAGGTCGTCCCGGAGCGTGCAAGCAGCTCCAGTTCCTCTCCCTCCGGCATCGGCGACGATTTCATGGATGTGCGCGTCAGGATGACTGTCTGCGCGATGTCCGGCAGGGTGAATTCGCGTTTGAGAAGCGCTGCGGCCGCCGCGAAGGCGGGCACGCCCGGAGTGACGTCATATGGAATGCCTTTTTCGTCGAGGCAACGCATCTGCTCGGCGATCGCGCCATAGAGTGACGGGTCCCCCGAATGGACCCTCGCTACGTCCTTGCCCGCAAGATGAGCGCGCTCCATCTCCGCCAAGATCTCTTCGAGCGTCATCGCCGCGGTATCGATGACGCGGGCTCCGGCGGGCGCCGCACGGACGAGCGACTCCGGCACCAGCGAGCCGGCATAGAGGCAGACCGGGCAGCTTTCGATCAGCCGCAGGCCGCGCACCGTGATGAGATCGGCCGCACCGGGCCCCGCACCGATGAAGTGGACGGTCATTCGGAGCTTCCGCAATTGTAGCCGCGCGGGGTATAGGCCCGCCTCGTCCCTTCGCCGTCGATGAAGCTGCGGCTGTCGCTCGATCCGATCAGCACGACCGTCATCATGTCGACGCTCTCCGCCTTGAACTCCGCGAGCGATACGACGGCGACCGCCTCGTCCGCCCGGCCGAGTCGCGAGGCGATCAGCACCGGCGTTGTCGCGGGGCGAGAGGCGGATATGATCGAGATTGCCCGGTCGAGATGTGTCGTGCGCCGCTGCGAACGTGGATTGTAGAGGGCGATCACGAAGTCGGCCTCGGCCGCGGCCCGCAATCGCTTCTCGATGACGCTCCAGGGTGTGAGCAGGTCGGAAAGAGATATCGCGCAAAAATCATGCCCGATCAGGGCGCCCGCTCGCGCCGAGGCGGCCTGAAAGGCGGAAACTCCCGGCACGACCATGATCGAGGCCCGGGAGCCCACGTAACGGGACCTGTCGGCAAGCTCGAAAACCAGCGACGCCATGGCGTAGATGCCTGCATCGCCGGAACACACGAGAGCGACGTCTCGGCCTGCCTCGGCAAGCTCGAGCGCGCGCCGCGCCCGTTCCGCTTCCTCGCCGAGCGAAAAGCGGTGTTCCTGCCTGGTCCCGCGGATATCGGCGATGAGATCGAGGTAGAGGCCGTAGCCGACCCAGTCCGTCGCATCGCTTAGCGCAGTCACGGCTGCTCCGGTGCGAAGCTCGATGCTGCCGGGTCCGAGCCCGACGACGGCGAGCGTGCCGCGTTTGCGGCCGAGATTGCTCGCATCGATGGGCTCGTCGGCGCGGGCGACGGCACACGTCACGCCGCGTCCCTTCGACTTCTCGACGATGAGCGCGCCCGTGGGCCCCGATGCTCTGAGCGCCGCTCCTTCCGACACGCCGGGACATCCCGTTTCGCGCAACACCGTCTCCGAAGGATTGCGCAGCCGCGGTTTTTCCGCATTCAGCTCTGGGGGAGTGAAGAAGCGGGCCGGAACCCCAAACCGTTTCGCCAGCGTGTGGATCGCAGGCTCGTCCATCTTGAGATCAATCGAAACGACGCAGGCGATCGATGCCGCGGAAAGGTTTTCCGTTTCGAGAACGGTGTCCACCAGCGCGGACAGCGCTTCGGAATCGGCGCCCCGCTCGCATCCGACCCCGAGCGCCAGCCGATGCGGATGATAGACGAGGTTTTTCGTGGAGCCGGTCACTTTTCGATCTGTCACCGTGACCTTGAGTGAACCGTCCCCCGAACGGGGGATGGACCCGAGCCAGGGAGCTTCGCCATCGACGGTGACGGGCTCCCCCGCCAGAAGCCGGGCAGCGAACGCCTTCACGTCTTGGGGATTGGCGAGCGTGTGCCCTGGTACCTCCTCGAGCGACATCCCGAAACGCACCTCGCTGGCGGTCGTCACGGCGGAATGACTGCCGATCGCGCCGGCGATCCTCTCTGCCAGCCGGTTGGCGCCGTGATGCCCTCCGAGGAGAGGCACCACCGACGAACCGTCGTCGGCCATGGCGATGACCGGCGGCTCGCTGTGCTTGTCAGACAGGCATGGCGCAAGGATACGAATGAGAATTCCGCTCGCGCAGATGCCGACGATGGGTCGATTTTCCAGGAAGGCCTCGCGCACGATCGTCTTGATCGTCTCGCCCGAAGCCTGGACTGCGCTGCCGTCGATTGCGGAGGCCACCCGCTCCGCATTGGGGAGGGTGCCGGCGCGCATGCTGACGACAATCGGCTTCATCACCATGGCTGACCGCCCCGATATACGAGGATCGTCGAAAAATATGCCTCGTGCTCGTCCGGCACGTCGGCAAGCCGATAGATGCGTTCATCGCCGCGTGTCGCATTTTCTATGAGCGCCGCCTGGTTCTCGAGCCCGAGTTCTCGCAGGACGGTCCTGACCTTCGCAAACGACCGCCCGACCTTGATGATCGCGGCTGCCTCCGCCGACTGGAGCTCGTCGCGCAGCCTGTTTTCCGGGAGGAGTGCCGGCAGGACCTTCAGAACGTCGCGGCGTGCCGCCAGTGGCCGTCCGAGCGCCGCCGCGCACGCCATGACGGATGATACGCCGGGCACGACAACGGTTCTGTAGTCGCTTGCGAGCCGCTGATGGAGATACATGAAGCTTCCATAGAAGAACGGGTCGCCTTCGCAGAGAAAAACGACATCTCGCCCCTGGTCGAGATGGGCTCGAAGTCTTGCGGCCCCTTCGTCGTACGCGGCGTTCGGCTGCCCGGCGCTGTCCGAGAGCGGAAAGGCGATGGGCACCTCGACGATGCCTTCGGGAATGAGTGGCGCCACGATGCTCCGGGCGAGGCTCTCCGCCTCTCCGGCCATCGGATAGGCAATGACCTCCGCCTCCTGGAGCAAGCGAGCGGCCTTGAGCGTCAGGAGCTCGATGTCACCTGGTCCGACTCCGACTCCATATAGCGTGGGTTTCGCTCTCATGGCTTGATCGCGCGCCATTGGGTGACGGTCAGTCGCGGCTTCATGGTCCGCTTGCTGCCGACCGACGAAGCGTGTGCGATACCGAGGCGCACGAGCTCGCCGCCGAATTTCGCATGCCGTTGGTAGAGGGCTGCCTCGGCGTCGAGGGTTACGGCATTGGCGACGAAGCGGCCGCCGCGGCCGAGCGCTTTCCAGGCTGCCTCGAAGATCTCCGCATTCGAGACCGCGCCGCCGTGGAAAATGGCCGCGGGCGCCGGCAGGCCGTTGAGGGCGTCAGGGGCTTGCCCCGCGACGAGGGCGATGCCGGGTGTCCCGAGCCGCTGGGCATTGACGCCGATGTGCTGCCTCCGCGTCGCATCCGGTTCGATCGCGAGTGCCTTGGCATTCCGGGCCGCGCGCATCCATTCGATAGAGACCGAACCGCATCCGGCACCGATGTCCCACAGCATCGCTCCCGGCATCGGCATCAGCGCCGCGACTGTCGCTGCTCTGACCTCGCGTTTGGTGATCTGTCCGTCGTGCTGGTAGGCGCTGTCGGGCAGGCCGGGAGTGCGGGGGAGGGCCGCGGAGTGGTCCTCCGCCACGCATGCGATGGCAAGCGTGGTGAGATCGGCGAACCGCTCGGCGGGAACCGCGCTTGCGGAGAATGTAGCGACCTTCTCATGCACACCGCCCATATGCTCGAGGACGGTCATCTCGCTCTGCCCGAAGTGGCGCGACGAGAGCATTTCGGCGGCGGCTCTAACCGTCGTGTCTCCCTCGGTCAGGGCGATGATCCGCAGGTCGGGCGCGATGAACTGGGCGAGCAGCGATGCGTCGCGCCCGTGAAGCGACAGCATCTCCACGTCCGCCAACGACCAGCCCATCCGCGCCGCGGCGAGAGAGAAGGCCGACGGTGCGGGAATGATCTTCATGCCGCTCTTGAATCGCGGCGCAATCAGCGACCCGACTCCGTAGTTCATCGGATCGCCGGTCGCCAGGATGACCACCCGTCGGTCGGACCAGCCTTCGATCCGCTCCGTCATCGGGTCGAAGGGCGACGGCCAGCTGACCTTTTCGGCCCGCGTCGGCGGCAGCATCGCGAGAAGCCGGGTCGAACCGACGATGACGTCGGCCGCTTCGATCATCGATCGCGCAGCCGATGAGAGGCCATCGAACCCGTCCTCGCCCATCCCTATGAGGGTGATTGAGGGCGTCATCGATCCTCTCCCGCGCAGGCATTGAACGCCGCGCTGGCCATTGCCGACCCGCCACGGCGCCCGAGCAACGTTGCAATCGGAATCCCGCGCGGATTGGCCGCGAGCTCCTCCTTTGACTCTACGGCGCCCACGAACCCGACCGGCATGCCGATGATTGCGGCGGGCGGACTGGCTCCCCCGTCAATCAGCTCGAGTAGGGCGAAGAGCGCCGTTGGGGCATTGCCGATCACGACCACCGCGCCGGAGAGATAGGGCCGCCAGAGCGAGACCGCGGCGGCCGACCGCGTCGTGCGGCGTTCTGTGCCGATTTCCCGCACCCGCGGATCATTGAGCGTGCAGACTGTTTCGACGCCCGCTGGGAGATTCCGCGCGATGATCCCAGCCCGGACCATCTCGGAATCGACCAGAATTGTTGCCTTCCGGTTCAGCGCGTCGCGGACTGCGCCGGGCAGGCGCGGGTCGATGCGCAGCATCCCGGGCAGGTCCGTCATTCCCGACGCATGGATCATGCGGATGGCGATGCCGTGTGTGACCTCCGGGAGGCCGGTCAGGTCGGCTTCTCCCCGGATCGTCTCGAACGATTTCAGGTAGATCTCTTCGGGGTCGCGCAGATAGGCGAACATGATCTGGCCCGCGGTGCTCCTACTTCTTCAAGCTGCGCGGACCGTGAGGGTGGTCGGCATGAGGATAGGGTGCGTGGTGGTCGTGTTCATCGGGATGGCCATGTCCGTGGCGGTGATCGTGCGCATGACCATGGCGATGATCATGGTCGTGGGAGTGCGCCACATGGTCGTGATGGTGGGCGGCCGGGCGAAGCGCGGAAATTGCCGCACCCGTTCCGATCCCCTCCACATGATGGTGGTGACTGCGCTGGGGGGCACCGACCTCGTGTTCGAAGCCGAGCACCTGTGAACGATACTTGCACATGCCGCAATTCATGTGGGTGTCGCCGACGAGAATCTGCTCGACCCTTTCGACGAAGGTGTCGACGACGAGAGGATGATCGTTGAGATAGGGAGCCTTGATGAACTCGATATGGGGATGAAGAGCAGCGACGCGGTCGGTCGCCTCGTAGATCCGCTCGACCAGGATGCCCGTGAACAGAAAATAGGGAAAAACGATGATCCTCCGGTATGGCAGGCGGGCGGCGTGTTCGAGGGCCGGCTCCACGACCGGGAACGTGACGCCCGAAAAGCCGGTCACGGCCCAGCCGAAGCCGAAACCTTCCCAGAGCAGCCGCATGACCTTGTTCACGTTGGCGTTGGCGTCGGGATCGGATGAACCCCTTCCGATCACGACCAACAGTGTCTCCTCCAACGGGACGTCGCCCTTGCCGAGCTTCAGGCCTTCCTCGATGCGGTCGGCCGCGGCGCGCAGCATCTTGGGATCGATCCCGAGATCTTTGCCGTAGTCGATCCGCAATCCCCCATGCTCCGCGGCATAGGTGTTGAGTACGCTCGGAATGTCGTTCTTGGCGTGGCCGGCGGCGAACAGCATTCCGGGCACGGCGAGCACGCGGTCCACGCCTTGGGTCCGAAGCGAGTCGAGTGCCTGGCGCAGGATCGGCCGCGCGAATTCCAGATATCCATAAGCAACCGGATAGGCGGGCAGACGCGCTTTCAGGGATTCCGCGAGAGTCGAGAATTCGGCAACGGCTTCGACGTCGCGGCTGCCGTGGCCGCAGAGCAGAACGCCGCATTTTTCAGACATGCTTCCTCGCCTTTGTCACGCGCGGCGAAGGAGAGCTCAGGGCGGGCAGGTGTGCCGGCCCGACTGATCGCGGCATCCGGACTTGGCTCCCTTTTGGGGTCAGCCGCACCGGAATGTCTTTCAGTTCCCTCTCTGGAACGCTGCGGTCTCGCGATTGTTAAGGCATGGCGTAGAGTGAAACAAGGGCCGTTCGCACAGGACCGTGGCCGATGTTGAGTCGACCTGCCGCCGGTATGCTCTCCCTCGCGCTTTTGTCGTCCGGCGCGGTAGCGGCGGATGACTGGCAGCGATACACCAACGAACGCTTCGGCACATCGGCCGAGTTTCCTGCGCATATGCTGATTGCCGAGGCGCCGCCCGCCAACGGCAGCGGGCAAAGCTACGCGTCGAGCGACGGCTTGGTGCGCATTTCGATCTTCGGTTCCTTCCTCGTTCTGGTCGACGATTTCGAAGCTTACAGGCTGGACCGCCTGAACCTTGCAAAGGAAGGCGGTGTCGAGGTCACGTACACGGCCGGCGAGAACGACTGGTTCGTCTATTCCGGCCTCAAGGGCGGCGATATCGTGTATTTCAAGGCAATTCCGGCCTGCGGCGGCGAAGCGGCGAGCCACGTCGTTCTGACCTATCCGCAGACTCAGAAGGAAACCATGGATCCTGTCGTCGAGAGGGTCTCTAAGTCCCTGCGCTCGCTGCCAGGCAGCGATTGCCCCTGAGAGTTCAATACTCGATTCCGGCCTGCGCCTTTACGCCGGAGCGGAAGGGATGCTTGACCAGCTCCATTTCCGTCACCAGATCGGCAAGTTCGATCAGCTGGTCGTTGGCGTTGCGCCCCGTGACGATGATATGTTTGCCCTCGGCTCGGTCTGCCAGGACCGGAAGGACCTCGTCCAGGGGCAGGTAGCCGTATCGCAGCACGATGTTGAGCTCGTCGAGCAGCACCATCCTGATTGCCGGATCGGCGATCATCCGCTTGGCTTCCTCCCAGCCGGCCCGTGCATGCGCGATGTCGCGCTCGCGGTCCTGGGTTTCCCAGGTGAAACCTTCTCCCATGGCCTTGATGGTGACGAGCTCGGGGAATTTCTCGAGGACCGTTCGCTCGCCGGTTTTCCATGCGCCCTTCACGAATTGAACGATGCCCACCTTCATGCCATGGCCGACGGCGCGCATGACCATCCCGAAAGCTGCCGACGACTTTCCCTTGCCCTTGCCGGTGTGAACGATGAGCAACCCTTTCTCGATCGTCTTGCCGGCAATGATCTTGTCGCGTGCCGCTTTCTTCTTCTTCATCTTCTCGCTGTGACGGGCATTGACGTCACTGTCGCCGGCGGTGTCGTGATCGTCAGTCATTGGCTCCGGTCTCCATGAGGAGGGAAAGTTCACTGTAGGCCGAATTCGACCGCGGAGTCCAAAGACCACGGTCGGCCGCGTCGCGAAGTCGGTCGGCGATCTCGAACATGGCATGCTTGTTGTTTTCCAGGATGAACGCCTTGACCTCGGGGTCCGCGACGAATGCCTCGTATGCAAGGTCGAAGTGGTGCGATTTGGCCGCGCCGGTCGTTGCTGCGAACGCGAATAGGTAGTCGACCGTCGCGGCGATTTCGAAGGCGCCCTTGTATCCATGCCGCATGACGCCGGCGATCCATTTCGGGTTGACCACCCGCGACCGCATTACCCTGCCGATTTCTTCCTCGAGCGTTCGGATGACCGGCCGCTCCGGCCGCGAGTGGTCGTTGTGATAGACGAAGGGCGCGCGGCCCGAAATGAATTCCACGGCGGCGGCCATGCCGCCTTCGAATTGGTAGTAGTCGTCGCTGTCGAGCAGGTCGTGCTCGCGATTGTCCTGGTTGTGGACTACGGCTTCGATCCGACCGAGCCGCCGCTCGAGGGCGTCCTTGCTCTTTTCCCCGGCGTTGGTCGCCCCATAGGCATAGGCTCCCCAGGCGACATAGGCTCGAGCCAGGTCGGATCGTTCAGTCCACAATTTCTCGTCGATGAGGGCCTGCAGGCCCGCGCCATAGGTGCCGGGCTTCGATCCGAAGACGCGTTGGCCGGCCAGGTTGTCGGCTTCCACTGCGCTGGCACCGCCAGTCCTGAGTTCGGCCGCCTCCATGCGCATGCGGTGCGCGATGGGATTGTCGTGTTCGCCCTCATCGAGGGCGCCCACGTTCCGGATTGCGCGGTCGAACAACTCGACCTGAAGGGGAAAGGCGTCACGGAAGAAGCCGGAGATTCTCAAGGTCACGTCCACACGAGGTCGTCCAAGCTCCGCCAGCGGCAGAATGTCGTAGCCCGTTAGTCGCCAGGTCGAAGGCTCCCATCGCGGCTTGACGCCGATCAGCGCCATGGCTTGCGCGATGTCGTCGCCGCCCGTCCGCATGTTGGACGTTCCCCAAGCCGAGAGGCCAAGGGCGAGCGGATAGCGCCCGTGATCCTGGAAGTGGCGTGTGAGCAGAGCTCGCGCCGATCGCTCGCCCAGAGTCCACGCCATTGGTGTGGGCACAGCGCGGTTGTCGAGAGAATAGAAATTGCGGCCGGTGGGCAGGGCCTCCAGGCGCCCCCGTGTCGGAGCACCGGACGGCCCCGGCTCGATGAACTTTCCGTCGAGACCCTTGAGAAGGGACTCGATTTCGTTTTGGCCGCTTCGCGATAGGGCAGGTCGTATCCTCTCCGCTATCTCGTCGAGAACAGCCCGCGTCCGGCACCAATCGCTGGCGCAGGCCATCGAACCCGAGATCAGACCGCGCGCAAGAACCTCCAGGCGCTCGATCGTATCCCCCGCGGTCCGCCAAGCAGATCCACTCGAGTCGGCAAGTGCCGCCGGATATGGACCCGGCCACGGCGACGCAGGCTCGCTGCTCAGCGGATCGAAGTCGAGGCCGAGATCGGCGGCAAGGGCTCGGAGGATGGACTGATCCCGTCCTTCGCCCATCCTGCGCGGCAAGCGCACCAGGGCCGCGAGGTGATCGGTTTCCAGATCGCCCGTCGGACTTTCCCCCAGAATGTGCAGGCCGTCCCTGATCTGGGCTTCCTTGAGGTCGCAGAGATAGGCATCGAGCCTGCGCAGGCTGTCGTCGTCTTCCGCTTCGCCCAGACCGGCGTCGAGATCGAGTCTGGAAGACTTCACGAGATCGAAGATGCGGCTGCGCAGGTGCGACAGGCGCCGCGGATCCACGCCCGAGGCCATGTAATACTCATCCATCAAGGCCTCGAGCTCCTGCATCGGTCCGTAGCTCTCGGCGCGCGTCATCGGCGGCGTCAGGTGATCGATGATGACGGCGCTGGTCCTCCTCTTGGCCTGGGTTCCTTCGCCCGGATCGTTGACGATGAACGGATAGAGCTGAGGCGTTGGGCCGAAGGCGATCTCCGGATAACAGGTCTGCCCGAGGGCCACCGCTTTGCCTGGTAGCCACTCCAGATTTCCGTGCTTGCCGTTGTGCACGAGGATGTGGGCGCCGAATATGTGACGGAGCCAGAAATAGAAGGCAAAGTAGCCGTGCGGCGGAACCAGTCCGGGGTCGTGGTAGCTCGACTTCGGATCGATGTTGTAGCCGCGCGCCGGCTGGATGCCGACGACGACGTTGCCGAAGCGTCGCAACGGCAGCTGGAAATGATTCTTTTTGAAGAACGGATCGTGACGAGGCTCGCCCCAACGGTCGATGACCTCCGCCCGCACCTGTGCGGGAACCGCTGAAAAACACGCTTCATACTTCTGCAGAGAAAGAGTCTCCGTGGTCACCCACTGCTTTCGCTTTGAATTGGTCGGCCCTCGGAGAAGCGTCTCCAGAAGAGCGTTCCCCGAAGGCGGAGGGTCCGCGACCTGGTATCCTGCATCCGCCAGCCACGTGAGGAGTCGGGCGGTGCTTTCGGGCGTATCGTAGCCGACGCCGTTGCCGATCCGTCCATCCCGGTTGGGATAGTTGGCGAGAACGACTCCGACTAGCCGCTCCGCCGGAACCGTTCGACGCAGATTGGCCCAATTCCGGGCAAGCTCGGCTGTGAAGGCGACGCGGTCGCTCTCGGGTTCGTAGGTGACGATGTGGCTCTGCGTACCGGCATGCAGCCTCGCCTCAGATTTGAATGACAGCGCTCTTGTCATGATGCGGCCGTCGAGCTCTGGCAGCACCACGTTCATGGCAAGGTCGCGGGGGCTGAGACCTTGCGAATTGGCTTCCCACATTGCCTTCTGCGACCCCGAAAAAACCGCCTGGAGCACGGGGCAGTCTGCGGACGTGAACGGATTGTGATCCTGACCTTCGGAATCGGTCCCGACCGCGAAGCCCGTAGCGTTGACGATGACGGCCGGCCGTTTCGCACCGAGGGTCGAACGCACGAGAGCTGCGCAGCTCGCGTTCTTGAGACTCTGAAGGTAGATGCATGACGTTCCTAGGCCGCGGTCTTCCAGTGCCGCCGCCAGAGCGTCGACAGGCGCGGTGAATCCCGACTGGACGAGCGCCCGATAGAAGACGACGACGGCTCCCCCCTCGCGGTCCGACGACCGATAGAGCCCGTTGTCCGGCAATTCCTCGGGAGGTTCGGGCCGCGGCGTTCCGTTCACGAGATGACGGGCGAGCATCAGTGCCTTGGCGGCGTTCGCGCTGCCGCCATAGACGAAGGCCTTGCGGAGATATTCGACGTCTGCAGGATCGACGGTCGAGAGATCGCTGAGCGACGGATCCGGCGTCGCTTCTCCCGGAATGACGGCGAGCCGGATAGCGTTCTCGCGGGCTGCGGCGCACACGCTGTCGAGGCCGTAGGGCCAGTAGCCGCGTCCGCCGAGAAGGCGAACGACGATGAGTTTTGCTCGCGCCAGCGTTCGCTCGACATAGAGGTCGACGGACATGTTGTGCTGTAGCTGCAGGATGTTCGCCAGACGTACCTCTGGAGCGGCACTCCCTAGGGCATCGTGGGCGGCGGCTATCGATGCAAGGTCGGTATCGGCCGCCGAAAGGATGACGATGTCGCCCGGCTGCTGCCGGAGGTCGACGGCACTGGTCCCGTCACCGATGACACCCGACTGGAGGGCGAGGATGTGCATCGGTCAGCCGGCGATGGCCGCGCTGATCGCCTCGCGGTTCATTCCCTTCAGGCCGATGACCACTACCACGCTCGAACGATCTTCTCCGTCGTTCCAGCTGCGGTCGAAATAGCTGTCGAGGCGTGGTCCTACCGCCTGAACGAGAAGGCGCGACGGCGAATCCCGGACCGCGAGGAAACCCTTCAAGCGAAGGATGTCGTGCTTGGTGATGACCGAGCGGATCCGAGACAGCAGGGATTCCCTGTCCGACGCCCCTTCGATGTTTACCGTGAAGCTCTCGAATTCGTCGTGGTCATGGTCGCCGCCGCCTTCGAGCTCGTGCTGCGAGGGGCGCAGGGCCACGTCGTCCTCCGCAGCGGATGACAGGCCGAGGAGGGACGCCACGTCCACGCTGCCATTGGCGGTCGCGATGAGCGGCGTGCCAGGTCTGAGGCGCTCCTTCATCTGCTCCTTCATCCGGCTGATCGTCGCGCGGTCGAGCAGATCGGACTTGTTGAGCAGGACGACATCGGCGCAGTTGAGCTGGTCGCCGAAGAGCTCTTCGATGGGATCGTCATGATCGAGGCTTTCATCCTGCTCGCGCTGACGCTGCAGACGATCCTCGTCTTGCGCGAAGCGGCCTTCAGCCAACGCGGCTCCATCGACGACCGTCACCACGCCGTCCACCGTGACGCGGGCTCGGATCTCGGGCCAGGTAAATGCTCTCAGGAGTGGTTGGGGCAGGGCGAGCCCGGACGTCTCGATGATGATGTGCTCGGGCGGCTCGTCGCGGCCCAACAGCGTCTCCATGGTGGGAATGAAGTCGTCCGCGACTGTGCAACAGATGCAGCCGTTGGCGAGTTCGATGAGGTTTTCCTCCGGACATGCCTCGCCGCAAGCCTTGACGATTTCGCCGTCGACGCCCACATCGCCGAACTCGTTGATGATGAGGGCGAGCCTCCGGCCGTTCGCCTGTTTGAGGATTTCCCGGATGAGGGTCGTCTTCCCGGAACCGAGGAACCCGGTGATGACCGTGGTCGGTATCTTTCCCTGGCTCATGTCGCTTTGCTTCCGCTGATACGATCATTCACGAGCCCAAGACTGATTCCGAGCAAGGCCCAGAAGGCAGCCGCTGCCGCGAGCGCGTTGGCCGCGAAACCGGTGGCGAGATGGGCAGGCACGGGACTGGGCTCGTGCGGAGCCTGGGGAGCTCCGATGACGTGCGGCAGAGCGATCAGGGCCACGGCCAGCGCCCAAAGACCATAGTGGCGCGTCCGGGCAAGCAAACCGATTCCGACCCCGGTGCAGCCTACGGTGAACCACCACCATGCCTGCCTCGTCAAAAGGTCGGCGGCCGGCATCCCAGGCAGTTCCGGTGGAAGCCCCGCCGCCGGAGCGATCGAGACAGCCAGAAACGCACACAGGCCCCATACCGCTCCATTGGCGAGCGTAATCGGGATGCCGCTCAGCACCGAGACGCCGACAAGGGCCAGAGCAAAGCCAATACCGACCACCAGGTCTGCAAGCACGGTGTAGATGGTGCGCTCCAAGCCATCAGTCGGCATCCACGATTCGGGTTCGGCTGCCTCTTCCATGGCCGCGGCGGCCGGAACCTCGGTCGATGCACCAGCCTGCGAAGTCTCGGTCGCGGTGCCGTGGGCACCGTGCGCGGCGTGATCCTGGCCCGGCGCTGCGTTCTCGAATTCCTCCGCCGCGAAAATGAAGGGCGTGACCCGCGTCTCCTGCAAAAACGCCATGCCCAAACCTGCCACGGCCCCAGCAAGGACCGCGGCGAGAAATACCCGCCGAAGCATATGTGCCTCCCTAGCGCCTAGTGGCAGGGAAAGCCGAGCCCGTGACGCACGTCATGGGCGGCATTGTGGAGGTAGTCGCTGTGGGCGAACCCGGCGCTGCCCACCAGGAGAATCCCGAAGGCCAGGGTCATGATGCCGGCGAGCAGGCGTTCCGACAGGGGAATGGAAAGAGTGGATGCGTGTGCGGTCGACATGAGCGAGACACCCTCCGTGTAGCTCGGTTGATCGGTCGCTAGACGGCAGGTCTCCTGACTTGCGGATCGCCGGCTCCGGTCACCTTCCCAAGTCACTAGGACTCAGTGGTCTGCGACCGAAACCTCTCCGCTCACAGTTGCGGGGGCAGTCACGGTTTAGGTCCCTTTTGGGTCGCCCGCACCGTGTTCCCTGTTAGGCCCCTGGCCGGACTGGCGTCGGGGCACCGCCTAACGTCGTTAACGTGGCACGAATTCCCGCTACGGTAAATCCCCAGGACGCTTGATAGGATAGTTGTCCGGAGGAATTGACGCCCAGCGTGAGTTTTTGTACTAATTGAACGTTCAATCAATAGGAGCGCGACATGGATGCCCCGGTCAAGCAGGGGGGTGGCAATGCCATCGTTCAGCCCAAGCTTCGCGACGACGAACGCGGCGGTCTGCCCGGGTGGACCTACTTCAATCCCGAGCTCATGGAGCTCGAGAAGGAGGTCCTCTTCCGTAGCCATTGGCAGCTGCTAGGCCATGTCAGTGACATCCCGAAGCCGGGCGATTATCTGACCTTCGACCTTGTCGGCGAGCGGGCCATCGCGGTCCGCGGCAAAGACGGCCAGGTGCGCTGTTTCCACAACGTTTGCCGCCATCGCGGCTCTCGGGTCGTGGCGGATAGGCAGGGCCACTGCAAGTCGGCCATCGTCTGCCCGTTTCATGGATGGGCCTACAATCTCGACGGCACGCTTCGCGGCGCGCCCGCGCCCCGGTCCCTTCCTGCACTCGATCCCAAGGTCCACGGGCTTCCGCCGCTCGAATCGGAGATCTGGCAGGGCTTCATTTTTGTGCGTTTTCGCAAGGGGCCGCAGCCCTCGATCGCGACGATTCTCGGTCGCTGGGAATCGGTCTTCGAGCGCTATGAATGTGCCCGCGTGAAGCCTTTGGGCCTTCATTGGGAAGTCGAGACCGCCGCAAACTGGAAGGCCGTCCGCGACGTCGACAATGAAGGGTATCACGTTCCCATCGCCCACCCGGCCCTCTACGATCTTTACGGCAGGAATTATGTCGACGAACTGCCGGGAGGAGGGCTCTCTCGTGCCATAGGCCGCTTCAATCCCGGCCCCGGCAGGTCCTGGAGCGTCCGCCACTATCGCAAGCTGAGGCCTTCTCCGCCCGCCTCCCTCGGCGTGGACGGCGAGGCCTGGGTTTATATCGGAATATTCCCCAATACCGTTTTCATGCTCTATCCCGAGCAGATCGGCTACTACCAGGAGTGGCCGGTCACCATCGAGAGAACCGTCCAGCGCGGCAACTACTACGGCTTGGCCGACGCCAGGCGGGAGATGAAGCTGGCGCGCTATCTGGTGAACCGTATCGATCGCGAGACGGCTCGCGAGGATACTCAGCTGATCGTCTGGTCGAGCGAAGCGATGAAGTCGAAGACGTTTCCCGGCATCATCCTTTCGGACCAGGAGAGCGGGGTTCGCCACTACCACGACGAGCTTCGCGCGGCGATTCCCATCTACGGCGAAGCGGAGGAACCTGTTACCGGCTCGCTGAAGGCCATGAATTCGGGGTTGGCTGCCGCTCGCCAAGCGTAGAGCAGGTCTTCCAATTGCCAACACGCGAATAATGTGCTTCCCCATGGCTTCCGGCGGATGTCCACGGGAGAGCGTCCATGCGGTGGAAATTGTCGATCGCCGTCCTTGGCTGGCTGACATCAGCCTTGGCGACATCGGCGGCGGCCGAAGCGCCTGATCCCCGAAAATGGGACGAGGTTCTAAGCGAAGCTCGCGGACAGACCGTCTACTGGCATGCCTGGGCCGGCGAACCGAGCATCAACAGCTACATCGCCTGGGCAGGCTCCGTGGTCGAGGCGCGCTACGGGGTCTCCGTTACCCACGTCAAGCTGGGCGACACCGCCGAAGCGGTGGCGAAGGTCATCGCCGAGAAGGCTGCCGGCCGCGACAGTGAAGGATCGGTCGATCTGATCTGGATCAACGGGCCCAACTTCGCATCGCTGAAGGGCAAGAACCTCCTTTTTGGTCCGTGGGCAGACCATCTTCCGGGCCGGCGCCTCGTCAACTCCGCCGCGCGCGTCAGTCTCGATGCGGACTTCACGGTTCCCGTCGAGGGATTCGAATCGCCCTGGGACATGGCGCAGCTCGTCTTCTTCTACGATTCGCAACGGTTGGCGCGTCCACCCGCCACGATCCGCGACTTCCTTGCCTACGCAAAGGCACATCCCGGCCGCGTGACATACCCCGACGCCCAGAATTTTCTCGGGGTCACGTTTCTCAAACAAGCACTCTTTGAGCTGACACCGGAAAGGTCGGTCCTGCAGCGGCCGGTGTCGGATGCCGACTTCAAGCGAGCGACAGAGCCCTTGTGGACGTTCTTCGACGAAATCCGAACCTTGCTTTGGCGCCAGGGCCGGGCATATCCCGCAAACAGCGCCGAGTTGCGGCAGCTTCTCGCGGATCGCGAGATCGACATCGCCTTCTCCTTCAACCCCTCGGAAGCGGCCCTTGCCATTGCCCGAAAGGAGCTGCCGTCTACCGTAAAGTCCTACGTCCTGGACGGCGGAACCATCGCGAACGCCAGCTTCGTGGCGATTCCCTACAATGCCGCTCACAAGGCGGGAGCGATGGTTTTGGCGGACTTTCTACTCTCTCCCGAGGCGCAGGCGCGCAAGCTCGACCCTCAAGTTTGGGGCGGATTGACGGTTCTCGATATCGACGCCCTCCCGCCGGCGGACCGCGCCAAGTTCGAGAACATGGATGCCATCGTGGAGACCTTGCCCGGACGAAAGCTCGGCCCGGTCATCCCCGACCCGCATCCGTCCTGGGCCACTCGCATCGCTGAGGAATGGATCAAGCGCTACGCGTCGCAATGAGCCCGACCACTCCGCGGCGAAGGTTTGATTGGCTTCGCCTGGTGCCAGGAGTTGTTTTGGTCGTCGTCCTGCTGGTACCGATAGCGGCCGGCTTCGCGGGTGCCTTGCTGCCGGCTTTTGGATTTCATCCCACTCTGGACGCCGGCGCAGGCACGCTCGACCATTGGCACAAATTGCTTTCGACTCCCGGCTTCTGGATGTCCGCCGGCCTTTCGATCGGGATAGGCCTCGCCTCGACGGCTCTTTCCTTCGGTCTCGTCGTCCTGCTGCTGGCGCGGTTTCACGAAGGCACCATTTTCTGGATTGTCCGCCGTACGCTGTCGCCGCTTTTGTCCCTACCTCACGTCGCGATGGCGGTTGGCCTGGCCTTCGTGATCGCTCCCTCGGGCCTTATCTTCCGCTTCACCGCGCTCTTCTGGTCGGGTTCGGTCCTGCCACCCGATATCCTCACCGTGCACGATCGATTTGGACTTGCGCTCATCGGCGGCCTTGTCCTCAAAGAGGCTCCCTTCATCTTTCTCATGTGCCTTGCCGGCCTGACCCAGATCGACGACAGGCGCACGCGGTCCCTGGCAGCCTCCATGGGATATGCGCCGTCGATCGGGTGGCTCAAGACCGTGTTGCCCCAGCTCTACCCGCAGATCAGGTTGCCGGTCCTCGCCGTCCTCGCATACGCCGTGTCCGTGGTCGACATGGCGCTGATCCTCGGCCCGACCACGCCGCCGACGCTGGCCGTCCTTACACTACGCTGGATGAATGAGCCGCATCTCGATGCACACCTCCTCGCCAGCGCCGCCGCCGTTGCCGTCTTCGGGCTCACGCTTTTGGGGATCGCGGCATGGTTGCTGGGCGAGAGGCTTGTTGCCGTCATGACCCGGCGCTGGTTGGAGGGTGGCTCGAGACGGCGAGGCGAGGGTGTCGTCACGAGCCTGGCATTCACGTGCGCCGCCGTCGTCCTGACCTTCGTGCTTTTGAGCTGCCTCGCTTTGATCCTGTGGGCCTTTGCCGACAGCTGGCTGTCGATTCGCCCGATCCCGGACGCCTTCACCCTCCGCAATTGGACGAACTACTCCGGCACCTTTGCCGACCCCTTGTGGAATTCCATTCTTCTTGGTTTGGGATCGGCAATGCTGGCCCTGATGACGACGATTGCCGTTCTCGAGCGCGACGTGCGGGTCGGCAGGGACGGCGGACCCATGCGCGCACTCATCTACCTTCCGCTGCTCATGCCTCAGATCGCCTTCCTGCCGGGGCTCCAAATACTGCTCTTGTCGGTCGGGCGCACGGAAACGCTCGTCACGACCCTGGCGGTCCACCTCGTCTTCGTCCTTCCTTATGTGTATCTCTCGTTGAGCGAACCCTGGACGCGTTTTGACGACCGATATCGCCAGTCGGCACTCGCGCTCGGGGCAAGCCCCAATCGAGCATTGCTCTCGATAAGATTGCCCATGCTCCTCGGTCCGCTGCTGACCGCCTTTGCCGTCGGTTTTGCGATCAGCATTGGTCAGTATCTTCCGACCATCTTGTTTTCCTCCGGGCGGATTCCGACGATCACCACCGAGGCCGTGGCGCTGTCAGCCGGTGGCGACCGCCGTCTCGTCGCGCTCTATGCTCTTCTTCAGGGCTTGCTGCCGCTGCTCGGGTTCGTGGCCGCGGCCGCGGTACCCGCCATGGTTTTCCGGAATCGGAGGCGGCTCAGCTTGGCATGAACGTCAAGGCGGATATCGAAAGTGCATTGATATTGCGAGAGGTCCGCATCGAGTTGCGCGGACGGCTGCTATGCGATCTGACGGTCTCCGTGCCGCCGGCCTCCGTCGTGACTTTGATGGGACCGAGCGGCGCAGGCAAATCGATGTTGCTGGCCTACGTGTCTGGCACGCTCCCTACCGCATTTAAGGCGACGGGGGAGGTGTGGCTCGGTGGCCGACGCATTGACGTGCTCCCCGCCCACGAACGTCGAACCGGTCTCTTGTTTCAGGATGACCTCCTGTTCCCGCACCTCAGCGTCAATGGCAATCTGCTCTTTGCGATTCCTCCCGGCTCGGCCAATCGAAGCCGGCGCCGGAAACAGGCCGATGATGCGCTTGCCAGAGCCGGGCTTGCAGGCTTCGGAGATCGCGATCCCGCCACCTTGTCCGGCGGACAGCGCGCCCGCGTGGCGCTGCTGCGGGTGCTCCTCTCGCAACCGCACGTCCTGCTTCTCGACGAGCCGTTCGCCAAGCTCGACCCTGATCTCCGCGAAACGTTCCGACGCTACGTGTTCGACGAAGCGCGTGCGCGCATGCTGCCGGTCCTGATGGTGACCCACGATCCCGCGGATCGGGATGCTGCCGGAGGGCCAGCGATCAACCTGGCCGGCGGTTTCGACTGAAATGGCCCGCCTCCGCCGCGACAGAACCTCCGTACCCTGGGCACTGTCCTTGACCGCCGAAAAAATTCGCGCCGTCCACAGCGCGCCTGGCGAGGATGACCGGTCGTCGACACCGCTGCTGACCGACGAAGAGATCGAGGCCTCGATGCAGACCTCGCTGCGCGAACTTGCTCGCGACCAGGATCTTTGGCTGTTCGGATACGGGTCTCTCATGTGGAAGCCCGAAATGGAGTTTGCGGAGCAGCGAATCGCAAGGCTATCCGGCTGGCATCGGCGTTTCTGCCTGTGGCAGTGGCGCTACAGGGGCACGACGGCCAAACCGGCATTGATGCTGGCTCTCGACGCGGGCGGGTCGTGCCGTGGCGTTGCGTACCGGATCTCGCCGCCGGATATCGCCGCCAGGGTGCGTGCCGTCTGGCGCCGCGAAATGATCGGCAAAGGCTACGAGCCGAGATGGGTGACGCTCCAGACGGCGCAAGGACCGGTTACCGCGGTGACCTTCGTCGCCAATCGCCGAGGTCAGCGCTATGCCGGTCGGTTGAGCGAAGTGGACGTCGCCAACTACATCGCATCGGCGTGCGGACATATCGGACCGAGCGCCGACTACCTTTTGGAGACCGTCCGGCACTGCGAAGCCATTGGAGTGTACGATCCGATGCTGCGCCGGCTCGAGCGGCTGGTGGCGGAACGCCTCGATGCTTTGCTTGCAGCGGGTGACGGGCGGATTTCTTGACCGCTTACGACATGGCTGATTTAATCCCGGCCAAGCGGGCTGGACGAAAGAACCGGCCGCAGGGGCGAAACATCCACCACAGGGCCGTAACAACATGACCGACACCTCCAAGTTTTCCCATGCCGCGCTGGAACTTGCGCGACGCTCTTCCTTGTCGCGCCGGGGCTTCCTGGCGGGTTCGGCCGCCCTGGGTGGCCTTGCTTCGTTGGGATTGGGAGCCCGGACCGCCGATGCCGCCACCACCATGACGTGGATGGGCTGGCAGGGCTACGAGACGCCCATCAAGGCCGGCACCTTTCTGAAGGACAACGACATCGACTTCCAGCCGACCTTCATCGCATCCAACGAAGAGATCATTACCAAGCTCCAGGCCGGCGGCATCGGCAAGACCGACCTCATCACCATGTACTTCGGTTACCTTCCCTTGATGGCCGAGGGAAATCTGCTCGAGCCGATCGAGCCGGAGAAAGTCGCTCAGTTCGGCGATCTCATTCCGCAATTCACGGGACACGACGCCATCCGGAAGGACGGCAAGCTCTACGGGGTGCCGTGGAACTGGGGTTCGCTCCCCCTGATGTACGATCCCGCGCAGGTACCCACGCCTCCGGAGAGCTGGACCGACCTCATGAAGCCCGAGTTCAAGGGCAAGGTCGCCATGGTGGACGATCCGCTGGGCAATCTGCTCATCTGGGGCACGGTGGTCACCGGAAAGCCGATGGGTACGCTGCTGACGCGCGACGAGCTCAAGAAGGTGATCGACACGCTGATCGACCTCAAGAAGAACCAGGCCCGCGCTTTCTTTGCCTCGTACGGGGATATGGCCGACGCCTTCGCCCGCAACGAGGTGACGGCCAGCGCCATCGGCTGGGAGGCCGTGGCGGTCTGGGCACAGGGCAAGGGAAAGACGATCAAATACACGATACCGAAGGAAGGCACCGGCATGTTCATGGACTGCCTGTGCATTCCCAAGGACGCTCCGCACGTTGAACTGAGCTACAAGATGATCAACCACGTCATCTCCCCGGAGCCGCAGAAGATTTTCGCGACCGAGCAGAGCGCCGGCATCACCAATCTGAAGGCCGTGCCGACTCTCCCTGCCGAGCTTGCCCAGTCATACAACTATTCCGATCTGGACAGCTTCATGCAGAAGGCGCGGCTGCAGCCGGTGCCGCCGACGGAGTATGATGGCACGACGGCCACCTATGACGACTTCCTGACCGAGTATGCGCGCTTGCAGAAGGCATAATCGCTTGCCGTGAGGGGGCGATCGGGTCACGCCTATCGGCTGCCGCCTGGACTTGCCGCGGTGTCTCCGGCCGTGCTGGCGTGGTCGCTGCTGTTTGCCGTCCCGCTGATCTATTTCTTTGTGATCAGCTTCTGGTCGGTGCGGGCGCGCATCATGCGCCCGGACCTGACGCCAAGGAACTACGTCGCGACTCTGACGGACTACGGCGACGTGCTCGTCCAGACGCTGTTCGTCGGACTCGTCATCGCCTTTCTCACCACGTTGACCGCGTATCTCTTTGCCTTCGCCATCAGGTTCCGCGCCGGGCGCTGGGCCAACGCTCTTCTCCTCCTGACTTTGGTGACGCTTTTCGGCGGCTACCTCGTGAAGATCTATGCCTGGAAGAGCATTCTCGGACGCGAAGGCATCCTGAATGGCATCCTGATGTGGACGGGGATCATCGATGAACCTCTCACGCTGTTCATCTACAGCGCAAACGGAGTCGTCGTCACCCTCATGTATTTTTTGCTCCCCTTCGCCATCCTGCCGATCTACGGCAACATGCGCGCCATTCCCGACAACCTGCTCGAGGCCGCCCATGATCTCGGGGCCTCCAACTTTCGGGCTGCTCGCGACGTCGTGCTGCCTCTATCCGAGCGTGGCATCAGCGTGGCCTTCCTGTTGACGTTTCTGATTTCGGTCGGTGACTACGTGACGCCGCGCTTCGTGGGTGGCGGAACATCGATGATGGGTCACTTCATCGAGACGCAGTTCTCGTTCGGATTCAACTGGCCCATGGGAAGCGCGATGTCGTTCTCGCTGATGGCGTGTTCCCTCGCTCTGTTCGCGCTATGCCGCACGGTGCTGCGCAGCGTGATTCTCCCATGAAGGTACGCGCGGCCTCCGGCATCTCATGGTTCGTCTTCATCGTTGTCGTGGTGGTCTTCCTGACCCTGCCGCTGCTGCTGGTCGTCCTTTTCAGCTTCAACGTCTCCGCGCTCACGAGTTTCCCACTGACCGGGTTCACCCTGGATTGGTACGTTCGCCTCTTCGCGTATGAAAGCTTCTGGCCGGCCTTGCGGGCGAGCATGATCATCGGCATCGTCGTGTCCATCCTTTCAGTCGTGACCGGCACATTGGCCGCCCTCGGGCTCGTACGGATGCGCGAACGGCATGCATCGCTTCTGATCGCCGCACTGAGCGCGCCCATGATGCTTCCGGCGCTGATCATCGGCGTGGCTCTCCTGTCGTACTTCGTCCGCTTTCTTGACCTGCCGCTGGGACTGCACACTGTGGTTCTCGGTCATCTGGTCATCATCCAACCCTTCGTGGTGGCGATCATCTATTCGCGGCTCGCCAGCTTCGACTGGACGTTGGTCGAGAACGCTCGCGACTTGGGCGCCTCGCCGTTCCGCGCGTTCCTGACAATCACTTTGCCCATCGTTCAGCCGACCATTGTCGGAGCTGCGCTGATCGCACTCTCCATTTCACTCGACGACTTCGTCATTACGTTTTTTACCATCGGCAGCGGCAACACCCTCCCGACCCTGGTTTGGGGATTTGTCAGGACCTCCCTCGACCCCTCCATCAATGCGATTGCGTCGCTGTTGATCCTGTTGAGCATTGGATCGACCGTCCTGGCGCTGTCGATCAGCAAGTACCGTGGCTGAAGATGATAATTTTCGACTATCGGAACAAGACGGCGCTCGTCACCGGAGCGGGCCGAGGGCTTGGTCTGGCGATCGCACAGGCGCTGCACGCGGCGGGCGCCGAAGTCATCGTGAACGACCGCGAGCCAGAGGCGGTTTCCGCGGCGATCGCACGGATCGGGAGCGAGCGACTGATTTCAGCTCCCGCCGATCTGTCTACGGCAGTGGGGGCCGCCGCCGCCGTGGCGCCCGCAATCCGCAGGGGAAAGCTGGACATTCTCGTCAACAATGCTGCGGTCAACGTCGAGCGTTCCATCCCTGAGACCGACGATACGCATTGGGATCGCCATCTTGCCACCAATCTCAAGGCCGCATTCTTCACGGTCGGCAGCGCTTTGCCGTTGCTCAAGCGCTCGCAGGGCGTGGTGCTCAACGTTGCATCCGAACTTGGCCTGCATGCCATCGCCAACAACGTGGCTTACGTGGCTGCGAAGCATGGGCTGCTGGCAATGACCCGTGCCATGGCGATCGAATTGGCGCCTGAGCGTATCAGGGTCAATGCTTTGTGCCCTGGCACGATGGACACCGAACTCATGCGCGACTGCGCCGTCGACAGCGGCGATCCGGATGGATACTACCGGGCATTCCGTTCCTATCATCCGCTGGGTAGGTTGGCGACGCCCGAGGAAATCGCTCAATTCGCTCTCTGCCTCTTGTCTCCCGCTGCCGCCTTTGCGACAGGAGCGGCGTTCGTCATCGACGGCGGCAGCACTTCCGGGAGGCGGTGATGGAAGACTTCACGGGTCGCAAGGTCCTTGTCACCGGCTCGACACGAGGCCTGGGAAACGCGTCGGCCATGCTGTTCCTGGCGCGCGGAGCGTCGGTCGTGTTTCACGGCCGCACCCAATTGGCGGTCGACAGGTGTCTGGCGGAGCTCCCTTCGGCAAGCCGCGCTCGTGCATCCGGCGTTGGAGCCGATCTTGAAAGCCGCGCCGATACGGATCGGCTGGCGACCGAGGTTGGAGCGATCGACATCCTCGTCAACTGCGCCGGTGTCTATGAGGAAGCGGCGGTGGGTGGCGCCGACGAGCGCCACTGGGATCGCATGCTCGAGATCAACTTGACCGCACCGTGGCGGCTGTCGCGGGCGTTCCTTCCGGCATTGAAGGAGCGACGAGGGGTCATCGTCAACGTCGCCTCAGATGCCGCATTGCTCGGCTACGCATTGGCTGCGGCGTATTGTGCCTCGAAGGGAGCGATGGTGGGATTGACGCGGGCACTGGCGACGGAGCTTGCGCCGCTGGTGCGAGCCGTATGCGTCTGCCCGGGCCCGATCGACACCGATATGATGCGGCAGATGCCGCCGGCACCCGAAGGCAACAATGTCGATTGGCAGGCTTACACGCTGCTCGGGCGGGTATCGACGCCGGATGAAATCGCGCCGGCAATCGTTTTCGCCGCGTCGTCCGAGTGCTCCTACCAGACCGGGAGCATCATCGTAGTGGACGGCGGCGCATCCGCCGGAAGGCGAATTGCCGCCGCCGGGTGAGGAAACTATCGGTTGGGGCCGACCTGGCGGAAGGCCGATCGTCCGATCGAGACCAAAGTGTCGGCCACCGATGCGACGATGGTGCGCATCACGGCACGCTCGTACGCCCGTGCCATGGCGCTCTTGCGCTTGGCATAGAGTCCTTGATTGTGTTTCCAGACGCCGCCGGCTCGAATGGCCATGGCGAGATGTTTCATGCCCCATTCGAGCCCGGCTCCGCAGGAGCGCAGCCCTGCGGCTTTGCCGCGGTAGCCGAGCCCGCGAGCCGTCGCCGGCTTGATCTGCAACGGTCCGAGTTCCCCGGCCTGGCCGCGGGCGCTGCAATTGAAGCCGCTTTCCACCTTGACGACCTTGAGGGCCAGGGAAGCGGGCACGCCGTGCCGGTGGGCCGATTTGACCACCAGATGCTGTACGCTTACCAGCGAAGCGTTGGCCTCCAGCGAGAATGCGAACATGAGTCCGACTGCAAGAAGTAGCTGTCTCAATTTGGGCTCCTGTTAACGAAACGGATGATCGCAGGCGTCGTGACTTGCGAGATGCGTGCCAGCGTCCGTTAACCCAAATTCGAGCGGAAACGGCCTCTGTGGGTCATTATTGGCGGGACTTGAAGGGCTCCTCGGGATAGGCGCCGGCGACATTCTGGTCGTAATCGACGATCGCACCCGTCATCACTCCGGACTCCGGACTGAGCATGTAGGCGACTAGGCCTGCGACCTCGTCCGGCTTGACGAGCTGCCCCATGGGTTGGCGCGCCGATGCCTCGGTGATCCAGTCATCACCCGCCCCGTGATAGCGTTGCTGGATGACCTTTTCGTTCGGCGTTTCCATCCAGCCGATCTGCAGTCCGTTGCATCTGATGCGGTGCGAGCGGAAGGCGTTGGCCACGTTTTTCGTCAGAGTCGCGAGGCCGCCCTTCGATACGGAGTAGGGGGTCAGGTACGATTGTCCGCAGTGCCCGGCCATGGAAAGGATGTTGACGATCGAGCCCGGTTTGCCGGTGGCCACGAGATGGCGGACGAGATGCTGCGTGGTAAGGAACGGCGCGCGAAGATTGGTGTTCAGATGCGCGTCCCAGAGTTCGAGGTCGGAAT
Organism: uncultured Alphaproteobacteria bacterium; assembly: GCA_963789175.1. Taxonomy (GTDB): domain Bacteria; phylum Pseudomonadota; class Alphaproteobacteria; order Rhizobiales; family Aestuariivirgaceae; genus CAWBJO01. The sequence goes on along the minus strand of CAWBJO010000006.1, from coordinate 515,639 downwards.
CGAGGAGGGTGCCGCGCGTCGTCAGGGCGGCTGAATTGACGAGGGCGTTCGCCGATCCGAATGCCGAAATCGCCTCCTCGACGAGGGCGCGGCAGGCCTCGGGCTCGGCGACGTCGCCTTCCACGAAGATGCAGTGAGCGCCCATCGAGCCGACGAGTGCGGCAGCCTCCCTTCCCTTGGCGGCATCGCGCCCGCCAAGAGCGATTTTCGGTGCACCTTCGCGGGCCAGCCGCAGTGCGATGGCAAGGCCGAGACCCTGGGTTCCGCCGGTGATGACCGCGTGCGTGGCTTTGTTCCGGAGGAAGTAGTCCAGGCGTTCGGTCATGGTGTCGTCTCGACCTTCGATGTCAGGGCAACCGACGGCCCATCAGGATTGAAGCGAGGGGGTCTCGTAGAGCGTGCGTCCCCCGACTGCGATCGTAAGATCGACCAGGTAGCGACGCATGGCGTCGAGATCCATTTCGATTCCGAGCCCCGGCGCGTCGGGAAGATGGATTTCGCCCTTGGCGTTCGGAGGAAGGCGGGTCCTGGTTATGTCCCAAGCGAGCGACTTCGGCGCAACCGGATATTCGCACAGGCGATGGTCTTCCAGCCCTGCGAAGGGCTGTATCGATGCGCACAGGGCGAGGTGGGAGGTGAAGGTGTGGTTCACATAGGTCGTGCCGCGCTTGACGGCGTGATCGGCAACCCGCTTCGCCGGACCGATGCCGCCGATACGGCCGCAATCGATCTGGACGAAACCGACGTCTCCGTAGTCCATCAGGTGCCGCGCCATGTGGAAGTTGTGCGACGCCTCGCCTCCGGCGAGCTTCACCTTGCGGCTGCGTTTGGCGAGCGCTCCGTAGGCCTCATAGGCGCTGCCGTAGAACGGCTCTTCGAGCCAGTATGCGCGGACGTCTTCCAGCATCGAAAGGCGTGACTCGGCGGCGTCGACGTCTTCTCCCCAGATCTGCCCGGCATCGACGAGAAGGATGCCGTCGGGCCCCAGCCCTTCACGAGCGGCCGCAAGTTGGTCGAGGTCGGATTTCAGATCGCGGCCGAACGGTCCCCATCCGCACTTGACCGCGCGAAAGCCGAGCCCGACCGCCTTCCGGCAAAGGGCGAGCGTTTCTTGCGGCGTGTCGCCGAACAGCTGGGAGGCGTAGGGCTCCTTCGGATAGGTGCGGTCGTAGCCGAGAAGGCGATAGACGGGTTCGCCGAGCTTCTTCCCGACCAGATCCCACAATGCCATTTCGATGCCCGCAAAGGTGTGCGGCGTCTGGAGAAGATCCATGCTCGACATCGCGAGCCTATCCGCGATGCGCGCGATGTCGCCGGGGTCGGAAAGTTCCTGGCCCAGGACCGAGGCGCTGACCGGCTTGCAGGCCGAATGCGACATGGGGCAGACCTGGGCCGCGATTGAGACGAGTGGCGCGGCTTCGCACTCTCCCCAGCCTACCAGGCCGCCGGCCATCACCCGGGCGATGAGTGCATCTTGGCTGCCATCGCCTGTGTCCTCGATCCTCGGCATCGAAAGATAGAACAGGTCGACGGAATCAATCTTCATGGTTCGCACGCGCCTGGAAGGGAAAGGGGAAGGGGCAGATTAAGGATTGAGCTTCCCACCAAGCCGGAAAACTTGCAACCCGCCGGTGGGACAGGACGGTCGGGAACTTTTTCCCGCCGCTGAAGTTAAAGGCAGGGAAAACAGGAGTATCACATGCGTCCACTCTTGCTCTGGCTCGTCGGGATTCCGATCCCCATCATCATTCTTCTCTACGTTTTCGGTGCCCTGCACTAGGGGACTCACAGCACGGCAGTAAGTCCCGCCGTCGACGTAGAGTATGTGGCCGTTGACGAAGGATGAAGCATCGCTCGCCAGGAAAACGGCCGCGCCCGCGAGTTCCTCTACGTTTCCCCATCTTCCAGCCGGTGTGCGCTTCTCGATCCACGATGAGAACTCGGGATTGTCGACCAGCGCCTGGTTGAGTTCCGTCTTGAAGTAGCCGGGACCGATCCCGTTGACCTGGAGGCCATGCTTGGCCCAGTCCGCGCACATGCCTTTCGTCAGCATCCTGAGCGCCCCCTTCGTCGCTGCATAGGGTGCGATTCCGGGACGGGCGATCTCGCTGGTGATCGAACAGATGTTGATGATCTTGCCTGTGCCACGGCGGATCATGTGGCGCGCCACGGCTTGGCCGACGATGAATACGCTGTCGATGTTCAGGGTCATGAGTTCCCGCCACTTGTCGTGCGGGTAGTCTTCGAGCGGCGTTCGGAACTGCATGCCCGCATTGTTGAACAGTATATTGATGGGCCCGATGTCTTTTTCGATCCCTTCGACTTGAGCGGAGACTGCTTTCGCGTCGGTGACGTCGAAGGCCGAGCTCCCGGCCTTGAGTCCCTTGCGCGACAACTGCGAAATCGCCACCGCCAGTCGCTCCGGGTCGCGCCCGTTGAGAATGACGTTTGCGCCGGCTCGTGCCAATCCCTCCGCGATGGCGAAACCGATGCCGCGGCTCGAACCCGTCACGAGGGCTTGCTTGCCGGTCAGGTCGAACACACTTAGGCTCATGAGCACGATCTCCGGATTGAGGGCGAGCCTTCGAAAGGGAAGGACATGCGAGCGACATACAAGAGAGCGCTAATCGTCGGTGCTGGCAATGGGCTGAGTGCGTCAATCGCGCGGTCGTTCGCCGGGCAGGGAATGACGATCGCGCTCGCTGCCCGAAATCCCGATAAGCTGGCTGGACTCAAGAGGGCGGTCGGTGCGACCGCCTTTGCATGCGACGCCTCCGTGCCTGGTGAGGTGAACCGACTTTTCGAAGACGTCGCCGAGGCAATGGGCGACCCGGATGTCGTGGTCTACAACGCCAGCGCCCGAGTGAGGGGCCCGATCGCCGCTTTGGAGCCTTCGGATGTCGCACGTGCCTTGGCGGTCGGGGCGTTCGGCGGATTTCTGGTGGCGCGCGAAGCCGCTCGCCGGATGGTCCCGAAGGAACATGGAGCGATCCTCCTTACCGGCGCCTCGGCGAGCGTGAAGGGGTTCGCGGAATCCGCGCCGTTCGCCATGGCCAAGTTCGCTTTGCGTGGCCTGGCCCAGAGTCTGGCGCGCGAGCTCCATCCGAAGGGTATTCACGTGGCCCACTTCGTCATCGACGGAGGCATTGCGAGCCCCGAGCGCCCATCCCCGTCCGACAAGCCGGATTCCATGCTGGACCCCGATGCGATCGCGGACTCTTACCTGCATCTCCTGGGACAGGATCGAAGTGCCTGGACTTGGGAGGTGGAGCTTCGGCCGTGGGTCGAGAGGTTCTGACCGGCCGGGTTCTAGCTGTTCGACAGGACCTGACGAAGCTTTCGCGCCAGATCGCTTTTCCGATAGGGTTTCGCCAACAGCTCGAGGCTCTCGCCTTCCTGGAATCCCGCGGCCATGCCCTGCGCCGTGTATCCGGATGTGAGCAGGATCTTGAGCTTGGGATAGATCTTCCGCGCCGCCCGCGCCAGTTCATACCCCGTCATCCCGCCCGGCATGATGACGTCCGTGAACACGAGATCGACGTTTGGATTCCGGTCGAGCAGGGAAAGTGCCTCCTTGGCGCTGCTCGCTTCCAGCGTACGGTAGCCGAGTTCGGCCATCTGCCGGATGCCCACTTGCCGCATTCCCTCGTCGTCTTCCACGACGAGAACCGTCTCGTTGCCATGCGCGTGGCGAGCCTTCCTTTGGTCGCTCGCCTGAATGGATGCGCTCTGTGCATCGACGCGAGGAAGATAGAGTTTGATGATCGTGCCCTTGCCGGGTTGGCTCTCGATCTTGATGTGTCCCGAGGATTGCTTGACGAAACCGTAGACCATGCTGAGGCCGAGCCCGGATCCCCTCTCGACGTCCTTGGTCGTGAAGAAGGGCTCGAAGACTCTTTCCAGCACGTTGGGATGAATCCCGGCGCCGGTATCTTCCACCGACAGCATAACGTACTCGCCGGGCGCCACGTCGACGTTTGACGACGCATTGTCTTGGCCATGGACGACGTTGGCGCTCGATATGACGAGACGACCGCCCTGAAGCATGGCATCGCGGGCATTGATGGCTAGGTTGAGCACAGTCTCGTCGAATTGGGCCGGATCGGCATGGGTTTTCCAGAGACCCTTCGCGAGCGACAGCTCCACCGCGATCTGTTCTCCGAGCGTGCGTTCGAGCAGCTTCAGGAGCTGCGGCAGCCGCTCGTTCATGTCGAAGATGCGGGGTTCGAGCGGCTGCGATCCCGAGAATGCGAGGAGCCGCTGCACCATTTCGGCTCCGTGCAGGGCGCCCTCGAGCGCTCCTTCGGCAAGATCCTTGATCGGTTCGTCGAGATTGTGACGTTCCAGCACGAGGTCGAGATTGCCGATGATGACGCCGAGCAGGTTGTTGAAGTCGTGGGCGATGCCCCCCGTGAGCTGGCCGACCGCCTCCATCTTCACGGCCTGCCGAAGTTGCAGCTCGATCGCTTTGCGCTCGGTAATGTCGTCGGCGAAGCCGAGGAGGTATTGCGGAATTCCGTGCTCGTCGAGAACCGGGACTTTTGTCGTCCGCAGGAGCCGCACGCCCTTCTGTCGGGTGGCGATGGGCTCCTCCAGCGTGACTTCCGAAACGCCGGACTGGAGGACGGAATTGTCACGCGCCACGAAATGATCGGCCTGATCTTTGGAAAAGACGTCGTAGTCGTTTTTGCCGATGAGCTCATCGCGCCTGTAGCCGAGCAGATCGAGGCCCGACTTGTTGAACAGGAGAAAGCGATGATCCTTGGCGTCCTTGACGAACAGCAGGCCGGGTATGTGCTCGATGACGGCTTCGCGGAAAAGGTTGGCGCTCTGCAGTTTTTTCTCCGTCTCCTGGCGAACCGCATTCTCAGCCTGCAGTTCTTCCGCTTTGCGGGCCAACCTGCTTTCGAGCTTCTTGTTGTCCTCGATCTGGCGTGCCAGCGTCTCGTTGGCTTCTCGCAGCTGCCGGATCGTTTCGAGCTGGTCCCGTGTAGCTTCGTCCCAGGCATCGGTGCTTTGCCGTTGCTTCACCAGTTCCGTCAGGTCTTCGACCCGGTGAATGATCCATGTCACCGCCCCGTACTCGTCGAGGACCGGCGAGTTCAGGGTCGACCAGTATCGCTCTTCGAATCCGGCTTCGGGTGCGGGACAGGGGATGTCGTATTTCTGAACGCTCAGCGCATCGGGTCGTCGGTATTGAATCACTCGCTGCAGCGAGGCCTTCAGGTCCCTCGCGCCCGTCGCACCGGTATCTTCCGGGTTCTCGGGAAAAACTTCGAAGAGTTTTCTGCCGACGACATCCTTGCGATTCGAGCGTGTCGCTCTGAGGAACGGGTCGTTGGCAGCCGCGATCGTGAAATCGGGAGTCAGCACGAGATAAAGGTTCGGAGCGGCGTTGAAGAACGCTTCGAAATCGAGATGCGAAGCCGACGGCGCGCGGTTCACCACGCTACCACTGATCTCTGGTGATCTTCCCCGAACATCTGTCTCCCCAGATTCAAAGGACGGTGACTTTTCGGGCTTATTGCCCGGAGCGTCATTTGTATGCTGATCGGAGTAAAATGGAGTTTAAAACTTGTATCGGGTTGTAAGGCGGATTTAGATGAAGCGTTAACACCCTACCGGCCGGACTCGCTGGCAATCGCGGAGTTTGGCGAGTTCCCGATTTACGCTCCGTTAAGCTTCCACAACCACATGAGGAAGGAATGTCGGATTTCCGCTGTACGCCGCCGCGTTCGCCTTTTTTTGGGTCGCGTTCACTGACCCAGTCTGATCGGATCGAGGCCGACGTTGCCATCATAGGTTTTCCTCACGGCACCCCCTATCGCGGCATCGACAATCGCGTTCACGAAACCACCGCCGATCACATTCGCGGCTCACTGCGCGATGAACCGGAATGGGCTGCCCACTGGGACTTCGACTATGACGGAACCCTGCATGGCGGCGGGTCCTTGCGCTTGGTGGATCTCGGCAACCTCGAGACCCAGACCGCCGACGCGGACGGGAACAGGCGGAAAATCGAAGCGGCGACTCGCGCCATTCTTCAGGCGGGAGCCGTCCCCGTCGCGCATAGGCGGGGACGACTCCGTTCCGATTCCATTCTTGGCGGCCTATTCGGATCACGGCCCCATCACCATCGTTCAGGTCGATGCCCACATCGACTGGCGCGACGAGAGGTCGGGAGAAAAGTGGGGATTTTCGAGCACGATGCGGCGCGCCTCCGAGATGTCCCATGTAAAGGCCATGGTTCAGGTAGGGATGCGCGCATTCGGCAGTGCCAGGCGGGGCGAAGTCGACGATGCGCTGCGCTGGGGGTCGAAGTTCGTCTCCGCGCGAGAGGTGCACAAGGCCGGAATCGGAGCCGTGACGGCTCAAATTGAGAAAGGGGCGAAGTGCGTCATCGCGCTGGACTGCGACGCCCTCGATCCATCGATCATGCCGGCGGTGGCCGCTCCCACTCCGGGAGGATTGACCTATACCCAGATGATCGAGCTCGTCGCCGACGTCGCGGCGAGGGCGCAGATCGTCGGGTTCAGCATGGTCGAGTTCGTGCCCGGCAAGGATACCAATGGCCTGGCAGGCCTGACGGCAGCGAGGATCCTGTGCAACGTCGTGGGAGCCATCGGCAAGGCGGCAAAGGAGTAACTACTGGCCGCCCGGCAGACACGCGCGCTGAGCGATTGTGGTCGGCTGGCGAAATGGCTACATTCGCCGCCTACAATCATAGGAACCAAGGGCAGGTAGGCTTCATGAGATATGTTGCACCCGATTCGATAAAATCGGCCAGCTCGCTCCTGGCGAAAGAAAAGGGAAGCGCTTTCGTGCTCGCGGGCGGCACCGACCTGCTCGTGAGGATGAAAGGCGGGTTCGTCGAGCCCGATCTAGTTGTGGACGTAAAGCGCATAAAGAACATGCGAACGGTCAAGAAGACCGCAACCGGCTTTCAGATCGGGGCCGCCGTTTCGAGCGCCGAGCTCGGCGAGAACGTCGCCCTCCGCACCTCCTGGCCCGGCGTGGTCGAAGCGGCAAACCTGATCGGCTCCAAGCAGATCCAGAGCCGGTGCACCATCGTCGGGAACCTCTGCAACGCTTCGCCCGCTGCCGACAGCGTGCCCGCCCTCGTCGCAGCCGAAGCAAAGGCGGTGATCTCGGGCCCGCGCGGGAAGCGCACGGTCCCCGTCGAGCGCGTGACCACGGGACCGGGCAAGACCTCGTTGGGACGCGGCGACATTATCGAGGCGATCCTGCTGCCGAAGCGGCCGCCGCGGTCCGGCGATGCATATCTTCGCTTCATTCCGCGCACCGAGATGGACATTGCCGTCGTCAGCGCGGGAGTAAACTTGACGCTCGATGGCAAAGGTACGGTCAAGGCTGCGCGCGTCGCCCTTGGCGCCGTCGCCCCGACCGTGGTGCTGGTGCCGGAAGCGGCGCAGGCCATTATCGGCACGAAGCTCGACGAAGATGCCTTGGAGCGTTTTGGCACTGCATGCTCCGCCGCCTGCCGCCCCATCGACGACAAGCGCGGCACCCGGGATTTTCGTATCAAGGTCGCAGCCGTGATGGCCAAGCGAGCTGCAAAAATCGCGTTCGAACGCGCAGGAGGCAATTGATGTCAGGCGTGCATGTGTCGACCACCATCAATGGCGATAGGTTGGATTTCGTCTGCGAGGGAGATGAGCCGCTGCTCGATGTGCTTCGCAATCGGCTCGGGCTGACGGGCGCCAAGGAAGGCTGCGGAACGGGCGACTGCGGGGCCTGCAGCGTTATGCTCGACGGCAGGCTTGTATGCTCCTGCCTCGTCCTCGGGGTGGAGGCGCAGGATCGCGCCATCGAGACCGTCGAGGGCATGGCGGACGGCGAGACCCTGCATCCCCTGCAACGCAAGTTTATCGACCACGCCGCGCTGCAGTGCGGAATTTGCACGCCCGGCATCCTCATCGCCGCCAATGCTCTGCTCAGAAAGAACCCGGACCCAAGCGAAGAGGAAATTCGCTTCGGCCTGGCGGGGAACCTCTGCCGATGCACGGGTTATGACAAGATCGTCCGCGCCGTCCAGGATGCGGCGAAGGAAATGCGAGGTGCATGACGATGCCGCTCGATGTTAGTCCCAATCACAATGGATCATTTACCGTCGTAGGCACCCGGCCGGCACGCCCGGACGGGATCGACAAGGTGACGGGCCGCGCCAAGTTCGGTGCCGATGCGACGGCGCCCGGCCAGCTCGTGGGCAGGGTTCTGCGCTCGCCCCACGCTCATGCCCGCATCCGCAAGATCGACACGTCGAAGGCCGAGAAGCTCTCTGGCGTGAAGGCCGTCATAACGCGCGACGATCTTCCCGACCACAGCAATGGCGACCGGGGTATGTACGACATTCTCTACAACTGCATGGCCAGGGAGAAAGCTCTGTATGAAGGCCATGCCGTCGCTGCCGTCGCGGCCGTGAGCGCCGACGTTGCGAGGCAGGCGCTGAAACTCATTAAGGTCGACTACGAGGTTCTTCCTCACGTCACCGACGTCGACGAGGCGATGAAAGCCACCGCACCCGTCATCCACGACGATATTTTCACCGACGGAGTCGATCCCAAGCCGACCAAGCCGTCGAACGTTTGGCGGCGCGCCGAGTTCGGTCATGGCGACGTCGAAGCCGGATTCCGCGAGGCGGATATCGTCCTCGAGCGCACCTTCAAGACGGAGGCTGCCCATCAAGGCTATATCGAGCCGCATGCGTGCCTGGCCAGTGTAAGCAACGACGGAAGCGGTGAGCTGTGGGTCTGCACGCAGGGCCACTTCATGGTTCGCAACGTGTCGGCGCAAGTTCTGGGCATGGACATTTCTCGGCTGCGCGTCACCGCGTCGGAGATCGGCGGCGGTTTCGGCGGCAAGACGCACGTTTGGACCGAGCCGATTGCACTCGCGCTTTCCCGGAAGGCAAATCGTCCGGTAAAGCTGGTGATGAATCGCGACGAGGTCTTCAAGGCGACCGGCCCGACCTCCTCGACGTCGATCGACGTCAAGATCGGCGTCAAGAAGGATGGCACGATCACGGCGGCCGATGCGACGCTGCGCTATCAGGGCGGCGCGTTCATGGGTTCGTGGGCCGACCTCGGCGCCATGACGGCCTTTGCCTGCTATGATCTCAAGAACGTCCGGACCATCGCCTTTGACGTGATCGTCAATCGACCGAAAACTGCGGCCTACCGGGCGCCATCCGCGCCCATGGCGGCGTTTGCGGTCGAAAGCCTGATGGACGAGGTCGCGAAGAAGATCGGAATGGATTCGCTTGAGTTCAGGATCAGGAACGCGGCCAAGGAAGGAACGAAATCGTCCTATGGTCCCACCTACGGCCCGATCGGTCTTCTCGCCACTCTCGAGGCGGCGAAGAAGCATCCTCATCTGAAGGGGACGCTCAAGAAGAACCAGGGGCGCGGGCTTGCCTGCGGCTTCTGGTTCAATTTCGGCGGCCAGACCTGCACTTCACTGAATATCAACCTCGACGGCACGGTCGCGCTGGCGGTGGGAACGCCCGACATCGGCGGCTCGCGCGCCTCCATGTGCCTGATGGCCGCCGAGGAGCTGGGCATTCCCTATGAGAAGGTGCGCTGCGTCGTCGCCGATACGAGTTCGCTCGGCTACAACGACGTGACGGACGGCAGCCGCGTGACGTTCTCCTCCGGCATGGCGACCATCTTCGCGGCCCGCGCCGCGATCAAGAAGCTCTGCGCCCGCGCCGCGCAGATGTGGGGCATTCCCGAAGAGGCGGTGACTTGGGAGAAGGGCCACGCCAGTCCCTCGGGTCCAAATGCGGGGAACTTCCCGCCGCTGTCGCTAAAGGAGATCGCCGCCGCCGCCCCGACCACGGGCGGACCGATCGCCGGACACCATGAGTTCACCGCCGACGGCGCCGGCGTGAGCTTCGCGTCGCACATCGTCGACGTCGAGGTCGATCCCGAGACCGGTGCAGCCAAGATCCTGCGTTACACCGTTCTTCAGGATGCCGGTAAGGCGGTTCACCCCGCCTATGTGGAGGGACAGTTCCAGGGTGGCGCCACCCAGGGCATCGGATGGGCCTTGAACGAGGAATATGTGTACGGGGCTGACGGACGACTGCAGAACGCGGGCTTCCTTGACTATCGAATTCCCGTTTGTTCCGATCTCCCGATGATCGATACCGTCATCCTGGAGATTCCAAACCCCAATCATCCCTATGGCGTTCGCGGTGTGGGCGAGACGTCGATCGTCCCGCCGCTCGCCGCCATTGCGAATGCGGTGTCGAATGCGACGGGCGTTCGGATGACGCACATCCCGATGTCGCCTCCGCGAATCTTGAAGGCGCTGGAGGGGTAGGGCGGTTGATGGTGAATGTCGTGCTGTGGGGGTCGCTGAAATCGGCTGCCGGCGGCACGACATCGCTTGAAGTCGAGGCTGGCACCATTCGCGAGCTGTTCTCCAAACTGGAGAGTGAGCATCCTGGTCTGAAGCCGTATCTCGAGCGCGGCATCGCCGTGTCTATCAACGGCAAAATCTACCGCGATTCCTGGTTCGAGAAGATTCCATCGGATGCGGAGGTCTATCTTCTTCCGCGGATTGCGGGTGGCTAGCGCCTCTTCGCCTTGACGGCAGGCGGAAGTTTGTATTGAATTTCGTTTGGATCGTTCCAATCGGGAACTTTCATGAAAAAGTTGCGCGTGGGACTTATCGGCGCCGGTCTTGTCGGCCAGGCCGAGCACGCATTTTATCTTTGGGAAGAGCGGGACCGGTTCAGTTTCGTGGCGCTTGCGGATGCATCGCCAAGCGTTCGCGCGAACGTCGCCGCCCGATATGGCATTCCAGATATCCATGCCGACATGAAAGGGCTTCTGTCCAGCCGTCTTGATGCCGTCGTCATCGCGGCGCCGGACGCGTTCCATCCGGAGCTCGCGATTGCTGCGCTGGAGGCGGGCCTTCATGTGCTCTGCGAGAAGCCGCTCGCTCTGACGGTCGAGGACTGTGACGGCATCATCGCAGCGCGCGATCGCAGTCGGTGCGTTGCCCAGGTCGCGTACATGAAGCGCTACGATCCGGCCGTCCGCCGCGCCGGCGAGCTCCTTCCGAAGGATCCAACGGCGATCAAGCTGATAACGGTCGAGGTCAACGATCCCGACCAGCATCCGTTCGTCGCTCACCTGCCAATGCATGTGGCCGACGACATCCCGTCGGGCCTCCGCGGCGAGGCACAGGACAAAACAGCACAACAGCTCCGCCAAGCGGCCGGACGGGACCTCGACGGGGCAGGAGCGAGGGCACTGGGGGGAGGGTTTCTCTCCTCGCTCGTGCACGATGTCGCGGTCGTGCGCGGACTCCTTCGTCACGTCGGCGAGGACCTTCCGTCCACAGCCGATTTCGGGACGCATTTCGATGCCGGCCGTGGCGTTGAGCTTGGTTTCACTCTGCCGTGGGGAGGCCGCGTGTCCATGAGGCACCTCAATCTTCCCGGCGTGCCGGACTATGCCGAACGCATAAGGGTCTACTGCACCGACAGCATCGTGGAGCTTGTCTTCCCGTCTCCGTATCTCCGCCATTTGCCGACCCGCTTGACCGTCCGTAGGTCCGCTGGCGGACATTCCCTCGAGACGAGCGAATACCGGGCGAGCTATGAAGAGGCGTTTCGGGACGAGCTGCGCGCGTTCCACGCTGCGGTGGTCGGCGCCGCGCCGGTCGAAACGCCGCTCGAAGACGGACGCCGCGACGTGGAATTGTTGATATCCGCTTTCAGGAGGGCTGCGGCGTGAGGATCGGCGTCTACTCCGACTCGGTTCCGAACCTCGCCCGGCGCGATTTCTTCGCCTGGTGCGCCGAAAGAGGCATCGGCGATGTCGAGCTTGGCGTCGGTGCCTGGGGTCCATGGCCGCGCCCGCATCTCGACCTGGAATCGATCCGCAAACGATCGGAGCGCGAGCGTTTGGCAGGCGAGCTGAAGGAGTTTGGCCTACGCCTTGGCGCCGTCAATGCGGCCGGCAACCTTCTCCATCCTGACCCGGCGAAGCGGGCGGATGCGCAGGCCCGCTTCGATGCCGCCGTCGAATTGGCGGTGTTCCTCGACGTCCGCAGGCTGGTCACGATGAGCGGATGTCCGGCGGGAGCCGGCGGCGGCGGACTCGGCGTATTTCCCTGTTGGGCGACCTCCGCCGACGACGAGCGCCTGTTCGAATGGCAGATGGCAAACGAGGTCGGACCGTTCTGGAAGATGACCAGCGAGAGGTTGGCTCGCGACGCTCCCGGGCTCATGGTCTGCCTCGAGATGCACCCCGGCGTGACCGTCTTCAGCTCGGCGGGCTTCATGGCTCTCGACCGCTATGTCGGGCCAAACGTCGGCATCAACTTCGATCCAAGTCACTTCTGGTGGCAGGGGATCGATCCGTTGAACGTCATTGCCGATCTCGGCGGGCGCATCGGCTGGGCACACGGCAAGGATACGTTGCTCCATCGCGACCGAATTCGCCGGCTGGGCGTGCTGCACTTTTCTCCGCCCTCCGATCCGGCGCAGGCTCCCTGGCACTTTGCCTCGGTCGGCGAAGGCCACGATCACTCCACCTGGGCTGCTCTCCTCGCGGCGCTTCGCGAAGCGGGTTACGATGGCGTGATCTCGATCGAGCACGAGGATCCCCGCTATGGCGGAGAGGAGGGGACCCAGCGCTCGATCTACGGCCTCCAGGCGATCCTGGCGGAAAGGAAGGCGGCACAATGACGAGACTGATCGACGTTGCCAGACGGGCGGGGGTGTCGAAATCCACGGCATCGAACGTCATTCGCGGCGGCGCGCTGGTGGCGGAAGATACCCGTGCCCGCGTCGAACGGGCGATCGCCGAGACCGGCTACCTCCCCAATGCCATAGCGCGGTCGCTGAAAATCCGGTCCAGCAGGTCTCTGGCCATCGTGGTCCCCGATCTCACCAACCCCTTCCATGCCGAGCTTACGGTTCGCGTCGAGCGTGCGGCCAACGCTCTGGGTTATGCGGTCCTTACCGTTCACACCCACTGCCACGCCAACGTCGAGCGGGAAGCCGGGCGCGACCTGATCGAGCGCCGGGTCGATGGCGTGATCATCAGCGGCATTTCGCTCGGTTCCGCGCTTCCCGGACTTCTACTCGATCGCGACGTTCCCGTGGCCCTTGCCTCGCTTGGCGAGCCCGAAGATCCGCGCCTCGGCGTCGTCGACACCGACGACTTCACGGCGATGGAAGACATCGTCCAGTATCTTTATTCGCTCGGTCATCGAGCGATGGCCTTTGCCGACCAGGATATGAGCGAGCATTCGGGAAGTCGGCGCCGCGCCGGGTTTCACGAATCCCTGGCGCGTCGCGATCTCAGCCCCGCGACGCTCGACGGCGGCGCAACGGCCGTAGTCGCCCACAACGACATGCAGGCGATCGCCGTGATCGATCGACTGGAGCGCCAGGGCCTGCGCATTCCGGATGATTTGTCGATTGTCGGTTTCGACGACATTCCGCTCGCCTCACACTGTCGAATACAATTGACGACGGTCCGCTCGGATGCCGGCGAAATGGGACGTCGCGCGGTGGAGCTCGTGGTCGATGCGGCACGCGGCGGACGGCACATCGCTCACCGTGAGATACAGGCGAACCCTCTGGTGATCCGAGAGACGACCGGGAGACCCGCGCGATGAGCGGCGTCCGCTATGAAGCCGTCGAGAAGCGTTTCGAGCCCGTCGTCGCGCTGAAGTCGCTCGACCTGGATGTGCCTGACCGCGCCTTCCTTGCGCTCCTCGGGCCCTCAGGCTGCGGCAAGACGACGGCCCTGCGCATCTTGGCCGGGCTCGACGTTCCGACCGCGGGTCGCGTGCTCATCGGCGAACGCGACGTCACCCGGCTCGAGCCGCGCGATCGCGACGTCGCCATGGTATTTCAAAGTTATGCGCTCTATCCGCACATGACCGTCGCGCAGAACATCGCCTATCCCCTGTTCATCCGGAAGGTGACCGCCGATGAAAGTCGGCAGAAGGTTGCGGAGGTGGCAACCGCATTGGAAGTCGATCACTTGCTCGACAGATACCCGCGGCAGCTGTCGGGCGGACAGCGGCAGCGCATCGCGCTGGCTCGAGCCATCGTCCGCAATCCGGCGGCCTTCTTGATGGATGAGCCGCTGTCCAATCTCGATGCGCGGTTGCGGTTGACCATGCGGGGCGAGATCAAGCGGCTTTGCCACCGGCTCGGAACGACGACGATCTATGTGACCCATGATCAGGCCGAGGCGTTGACCATGGCTGACCTGGTCGCGGTCATGAGCCAAGGGGAACTGCAGCAACTAGGCTCCCCGAGCGACATCTATGATCGTCCCGCCAACCGCTTCGTAGCGGTGTTCGTCGGCAATCCGCCGATGAACGTCTTGAAGGCAGCCGTATCGGAGGCTGGCCTGCACGTGGCAGGCGCCACCGTCAGGCTCTCGGATGCGTTGAAGCGGCAGTGCCGCGCACTGGGAATCGAACAGATGGGCATCAGGCCCGAGGACGTTCGGCTCGTCCCGCCGGGGGAGTCGAGTGTCTTGAGTGGAGAAGTTTACGTGGTGGAGCCGATGGGCAATGAAACGCTGGTCGATATGCGTTTCGGCGACGAGCGGATCTGCGCGCGTGCACCGCGCGGTTTCACGGCTCGCATCGGATCGCCTATTGGCGTGGCATTCGACCCGTCCGATGCCAGCTTTTTCGATCGAACGGGACTGACGGTAGTGCATCGTGCACTCAACAAGGGAGGAGAAGATGACTGACAAGAAGATGTCCAGCTGGACCATAAGCCGGCGCAGCGTACTCAAGGGCAGTGCCGGCCTGGCTTTCGGAGCGACGATCCTGTCGACGGTGGGCGCACCTGCCACCCGGGCGGCGGGAGGCAAGGTGATCATCGGTGCCTTTGCCGATGGCGGATTGACTCCGTTCAAGGACAAGATCATCCCGTTGGCCAAGTCGGAAGCGGGGCTGGAAGTTGAGTTTCTCGAGGACGAATACGGTGTCACCCTCGAGAAATGGTTTGCCGATGCGCAGAATTCCGCCGGCCAATACGACATCTACCTGCTCGACGATCCATGGGTACCCCAATTCGGCGCTGCCGACGTGCTCGAGGATCTTGGAGCCGGCGGCGTCGACTCCGCGGATTCCGATTGGATCGGGCCCCTCGTCGAGATGGGCTACTGGCCCCCGCGCGAGGGCGCACGCGTCAAGGGTTTCGAAGGCGCGGAGCCCAAACTGATCTGCGTGCCCTTCGTTGGCGACCTGCAGACCCTGACTTATCGCAATGATGTCTTTACCGACGGCGCTCCCGCCACCTGGGATGACCTGATCGCCAAGGGCAAGGAAGGCGTCGCCGCCGGCACGATCAAGTACCCGATCGTCTTCCGCGGCGTTGCCGGCAACCCGATCGTGACCAGCTGGTATCCGGTATTTCTGTCTTTCGGCGGGCAGTTCTTCGACGAGAAATGGAACGTGACGTTCAATTCGGATGCCGGCAAGGCGGCGGCCGATTTCTTCGTCGGAACGATGAAGGAGAATGCGCCTCCGGGCGTCGTCGAGTTCGATTCCGACCAGGAAGGCGCTGCCATCCTGGGCGGCGAGGCCGGAGCGATCATCCAGTACTCCGGCAATGCCTTGAAAGCCGACGATCCCAATCAGTCGAAGGTCGTGGGCAAGCTGGATTTCGGCGTCGTTCCGAAGAAGGAAAAGGCGATTGCCCAGCTCGGCATCTTCATTGCCGGGGTCCCGAAGTCGGCCCCCAATAAGGAAAACGCCGTCGCCTTTCTCAAATGGTACACGAGCAAGGAGACGCAGGCGAAGCTGGCCGAGGCCGGTTCCATCCCGGTCAAGCGCAGCGCCTTCGCGGTGGAGAAGCCGGGCAACCGCCTGATCCCCGTGGCGTTGCAGCAGCTCGATGCCGGCGCTTTGCCGCGCCCGCGTACACCTGACTGGGCGAAGATCGAGGAACTCCTGGGTATCGAACTCAACAAGGCGCTGCAGGCCGGGTCGGGCGGCGGCGACGCGCTGGACAGGGCGGCAACCCAGGTAACCGACTATCTCAAGCAGGCTGGCTACTACGAGTGAGCCTGTCGGCGAAGCCAAGCATTCGCCTGAGACTTCAAGGAGCAGGGCCGGGAACGGCCCTGCCATATCTGCTTCTCGCGCCGAGCCTTCTCTTCGTCCTCGCGGTCCTCGTCTACCCGCTGTGGGACGGTGTCCAGGCGAGCCTGTATTTCTATCGGTACGGCAAGCCGTTGCGGTTCGTGGGGCTCGGCAACTACGTCGAGCTTTGGACCAACCCGCAATTCCTCAATTCCCTGGCCGTCACCCTGAAGTTCGTGACGCTTTCCGTTGCCCTCGAAGCCATCCTTGGCCTGGCTCTCGCATTGTTCTGCCTGCGCGAGTTTCGCGGCATCAGGCTGCTGCGCACGGTCCTCATCGTTCCCATGGTGATCACGCCGGTCGTCGTAGCGATCGTCTTCCGGCTGATCTACGCGAGCGACGCCGGCATGCTGACGGCTTTCTCGGAAACGCTGGGAGGCGAGCCGGTCCAGATTCTGAGCCATCCCGTCAAGGCCTTCCTCGCCCTCGTCGCCCTGGACGTGTGGGAATGGACGCCGCTGATGTTCCTCATTCTCCTCGCCGGACTCCAGTCGCTTCCCGTCGAGCCGTTCGAGGCGGCCCGGGTCGATGGCGCCGGGGCGTGGCGGGTGTTCATCGATCACACCCTGCCGATGCTGAGGCCCGTCTTGGCGATCGCCATCGTCTTGCGGACTATCGACGCGTTCGGAACCTTCGACCAGGTCTTCGTGCTTACCCGGGGCGGACCGGGAGAGGCCACCCGTCTCCTGTCCATCTACGGATATGACACGGCGTTCAAGTTTCAGCAGACGGGCTTCGCAGCGGCGCTCTTCCTGACCATGGGCCTTCTCATTCTCGCCATGGCGCTCGCCGCGGTGCGAATGTTGCGACGGATCGAGCCGACATGAAATTGACGATCTTCCGCGGCGCCACGATAGCGCTCCTCCTGACCGTGGTCCTGCTTCCCATCTACTGGATGGCGGCGGCGTCGCTGAAGTCGAACAAGGAGATCACCCAGGACGCCACCCTCTATCCTCACGACGCTTCGTTCGAGAACTACGCACGCCTGTTCTCGCAGAAGCAGTTCGGCAACTACCTCACCAACTCCCTTGTCGTCACCAGCGTGTCCGTTCTCGTCTCGCTCGTTCTGGGCTCGCTGGCGGCATATGCCATCGCGCGCTTCCGGTTGCCCTACGGATTGGAACGGCGTGTCGGTGTGTCACTCCTGACCCTGCGCATCATACCGCCCGTCGTCATACTGATACCCGTCTATCTCCTGATGCTGCAGCTCGGCCTGCTCGATACCTGGCTCGGCTTGATCATCACCTACACCGCCATAAACATCACTTATGTAGTTTGGATGATGGAGAGCTTCTTCCGCGAGATTCCCGTCGACCTCGAGGAAGCCGCCATGGTCGATGGCGACAGTCGCCTCGCCGCGTTTCGCCGGATCACATTGCCGCTCGCGGCTCCGGGGCTCGTCGCGACCGCGATCTTCGCCATCATCGTGACGTTCAATGAGTTCCTGTTCGCCCTGGCGCTCACTGCGACGCCGCGCGCCATGACCATGCCGCGGGGAACCGCGACGCTCATTGGCCGCATCGATACGGACTGGGCGTCGATGTCCGCCGCCGGTGTGGTCGGTGCGCTGCCTATCGTGATCTTCGCACTTCTCGTCCAGCGCCACCTGGTGCGCGGCCTCACCATGGGTGCCGTGAAGTAGGAGGGAAGGGCGCTATACGATACCGGTTCCCGGGACGAGATCGGCCGGTCGCTCCCGCGCCTTGGCGGCTCGATAGCCGCTCCTGCGATAGACCTCCCACGGATCGATAGCCCCACCCTTGCGGCGCCGCGCCTCCGCCAGTATCGGGCCGACGTCCGTTGCGAACGCTGCCTTGATGATTCGGTGCCCCAGCAATGCATCGCTGGCGTTCTGCGCGTCTTCCAGTGCGGCGCGGTCGACGAGCCAAGCCTGAACATGCGCCCTGGCGAGCTCGGTCGCCGAACCGATCAGGCTTTCGATCGGATCCGTGACGTTGTGCGATTGGTCGATCATGTAGGCCGGAGCGAACCCGGGCGCCTTTCGCACCTCGGCGTCGACGAGCTCGTTGAAAACTAGGAACAGGCGGAAGGGATCGACGGAGCCGGAATCGAGATCGTCGTCGCCGTATTTCGAATCGTTGAAGTGAAAGCCCGCGAGCTTCTGGACGCGAACCAGCCGGGAGACGATCTGTTCGATGTTCGTGTTCGGTGGATGATGCCCGAGGTCGACCAGGCACTTCGCCTTGGGGCCGAGTTCCTGCGCGGCCATCAGGCTCGAACCCCAGTCCGAGATCACCGTCGAGTAGAATGCCGGTTCGTAGAGCTTGTGCTCCAGGAATAACGACCAGGTTTTGGGAACCTCCGCATAGACGGCCTGCATCGATGCGAGATAGCGGTCGAACGCCGCGTTGAAATTCGATTGTCCGGCGAAATTGCTGCCGTCGGCGATCCACACCGTGAGTGCCGTCGAGCCGAGCTTCTGGCCGATCTCGATGCACTCGATGTGATGCGCGATGGCCTGCGCTCGCGTCTTGTCGTCGGCGTTGCTGAGCGATCCGAACTTGTAGGAGAGAGGCTGGCCTTTTTGATCCTGGAACGTGTTGGAGTTCACGGCATCGAAGGTGAGATCGTGGGACGCCGCCGCCTGTCGAAGCGCGCTATAGTCGGAAACCTTGTCCCAGGGGATGTGCGGAGAGACGGTCGGGGTATTCCGCGTCAGCTGTTGAATGACGCCGCAGTCCTCGAGCTTGTCGAACGGGTTCCGCGGCTCCCCCGGGCCGGGAAACCTGGCGAAACGGGTGCCGCCCGTCCCCACTCCCCAGGTCGGGACGGCGACCCGGAACGACATGGCGAGCTGCGTCAGCCGCTCGATGTCGACGCCGCGCCGGTCGAGCTTTCGTCCGAGTGCGTCATACTCATCGGAAAGGGCCTGGGCGAGGCTGGCGTTCGCGTCGTTGATGAGATCGGTGGAGATGGAAGGAGCCATGGATCACCGCGAGAAGGAGGCGGCATTGCCCGCATCGACGTTCAGGAAGTTGCCCGTGGACTTGGACGAGAAGTCCGACGCGAAGAAGTAGACCGCCTCTGCAACATCCTCCGGATAGACCGACCGCTGCAGCAGCGATCGCTTGCGGTAGTGCTCCTCGAGCTCCTCCTCCTTGATGCGGTTCGACGCGGCGCGCTGCTGGCGCCATTCACCCTGCCAGATCTTGGAGCCTCTCAATACCGCGTCGGGATTGACGACATTCACGCGGATGCCGAGCGGCGCACCCTCGAGGGCCAGGCAGCGTGCCAGATGGACCTCGGCGGCCTTCGCGGTGCTGTACGCCGAAGCGCCGGGCGAGGCGGCGATCGCGTTCTTGGAGCCGATGAAGATCATCGAACCTCCGAGCGCCTGGCGCTTCATCAGCCGATAGGCCTCGCGCGCCACCAGGAAGTACCCGGTGCCGAGGATGGACATGTTCCTGTCCCAGATTTCGAGAGTCGTGTCCTCGACCGGCGCCGCCGAGGAAATTCCGGCATTGTTGACGAGAATGTCGAGGCCGCCGAACTGTAGGGCGGCGTGTTCGAGCGCAGCAATGACCGAATTCTCTCGCGTAACGTCGAGTTCGACCCCCTTGACGCTGTCGGCGCCGTACCTGTCTGCGAAACCGGCGACGGTGGATCGGAGGGCCGGCGCATCGATGTCCGCCAGGACGATGCAGGCACCCTCGGCCAGCAGGCGCGAAGCCACGGCCGAGCCGATGCCGCCGGCACCGCCCGTCACGAAGGCGATGCGCCCGGCAAGGCTCTTGGGTTTCGGCATTCGCTGCAGCTTGGCCTCCTCGAGCCGCCAGTATTCGATGTCGAAGGCTTCGCGCTCCGGCAATCCGACATAAGTAGAGACGCCTGAGGCACCCCGCATGACATTGATGGCGTTGACGTAGAACTCGGATGAAATCCGCGCCGTGGCCTTGTCCTTCGCAAACGAGATCATGCCGACGCCCGGCACCAGATAGATGACCGCGTTCGGATCGCGGACAGGCGGTGATTCCGGCCGTCTGTTGCGTTCGTAGTATTCAAGATAGTCGGTGCGGTAACGATCGAGGATTTGGTCGACTGTTGCCTCATCGGTGTCGGCGGGAAGGATCAGCGGTCGAATCTTCGTTCGCAGAAAGTGGTCGGGGCAGGAGGTCCCGAGCGGCGCTAGTGCGGAAAGCTCTCGGGAGTTGACGAAATCCAGGACTTCTCGGGCATCCGTGAAGTGTCCGACCTTCGGGCCTGCGCCGGAGATCCGCCCTCGGATCATCGGCATCAGCCGATGCGCCCGCGCCTTTCGGTCTGCATCCGAAGCCTCCATCACGACCGCACCGCCGAAGGATGGTTTTTTCTCCGAACCTGCCAGCCAGTCGGCCGCGATGTTGATGATCCGCAGCGTCGTCTCGTAGCATTGCCGCGAAGTGGGACCCCACGTGAAAAGGCCATGGCTGCCAAGCACGACACCACAATATTCCGGATTGGCAACGGCCATCTCTCCCAGTTTGAGACCCAGTTCGAAGCCGGGTCGCTGCCACGGAAGATAGCCGAGCTCTCCTTTGAAGACCTCGCCGGTCAGTCGTTCCGCATCCTTCGACGCGGCGATCGCAATGACGGCATCGGAGTGGACATGGTCGACGTGCCGTGCCGGCAGGAATCCGTGAAGCGGCGTATCGATCGAAGCGGCCCGTGGATTGAGATTGTACGTGCAATGGTCGAATAGCTCGACCATTTCGTCTTCGTGCTCCAGCCCGCGATAGAGAGTCTTGAGGGAATGAAGCTTGTCCAGGTCCAGGGTCGCGAAACCATCGATCTTCATGGAGCCGAGATCGCCGCCTGAGCCCTTGACCCATAGCACCCGGATTCGCTTCCGCGTGAGAGGGTCGGCCATTTCGATCTTCGCAGAGGTGTTTCCGCCGCCGAAATTGGTGATGCGCAGATCCGACCCGAGCAGATTGGACCGATAGAGAAGCTGGCCGGGTTCATCGAGCCCGGCAGCGAGTTTCTCGTCCCACAGGTTCGGAATTTGCGCCGCTTGCGTCATTAGCTACCCACCGATGCAAGAATGCGTGCTGGCCGGGATCGGTCAGCACGCATGAGTGGTCGGGTCAGGCAGTTTAGAAGTCAAACTGCCCGATATTTTCCTTCGTGAACGTGAACGGCGGGCCGAGCAGGATTTCAGAGCCGTTGACCACCTGCAGGTCGCCGAGCTTACCCGCTGCGACGCTGGTCGCTCCGGGCTGCAGCGCGCCATCGGCGACCGCACGCAGGACCTGCATGGCGGCATAGCCGAGATCCACGGGATTCCACAGGACGACGGACTTCACGCAGTCCTTTTCGACATAGGGCTTCATGGCATTCGGCGTCGCCAATCCGACGACGGCGATCGACCCGCACTTTCCTGACTGCGTCACGGCTTCGGCCGAGGCTGGGGTTGCGACCGACGTCATGCCGAAGATACCCTTGAGCTCATCGCCGTATTTGTTGATCAGCGTAGTGGCCTGGTTGAACGAAAGGTTGTTGTCCTCCTGGGCTTCCACGGTCTCGAGCCACTTCATTTTGGGATGGCAGGCGGTGGCATAAGCGGCCATCTCGGCGATCCACCGGGCCTGGTTGGGAGTCGTGAAGGTGGAGGTGACGATCGCGAATGCGCCTTCCTCGCCGATCTCCTTCGCCATGTTGTCGATCAGCGCCTTCGCAATGCCGTTGAACTCAGCTTGGTTGATGAACCACTGGCGTGCGTCTGGTGTCGAGTTGGCGTCGTAGCCGACGACGTTGATCCCCTGCGACAGAGCCTTCTTCAGCACGGGTGCGATCGCCACGGGATCGTTCGCGGCGAAGAGGATTCCATCCACTCCCGACGTGATGTAGTTGTCGATGAACGTGATTTGCTCGTCGATGTTCGCCTTGGTCGGTCCGTCGGTTTTCGCATCGACGTTTCCGAGCTCCGTGGCAGCGTCTTGAATGCCTTTGCTAGTGGCGTTGAAGTAGCCGATGCCGATCAGCTTCGGAATGTCCACGACCGTGATCTTCTTGCCCTTGCGGTCTGGCGCGTTGGTTGGCGCAGCGCCGTCATAGGGCTTTGCAGCGGCGGCAGCCGCCGTTCCGTCGCACGCCAGCGGGCTGGTCGGAAGATCGTCTCCGCCCGTCCAGGCGGAGGCAGCGAATGCCGTTCCCGTCATCAGGCCGAGGCACAACGCTGCTGCGAAGGTTTGCTTTATCATGTTCTACGCTCCGTTTCTCACACCGGGCAATTCGGCGGCGGTACCCGGTCTCCCTCCCTGTTCAGCCGCCTCTGTTACGATCAAAGATCGCGCTGATCAGGATTGCACCAATCAGCACGACGCCAATGACGACGATGGTACCGTCTCCCTTTACGCCGGAAAGCGCAAGGCCATTTTTGAGCGCCTGAATGAGCGCCAGGCCGAGCGCGGTGCCGATGATCGTGCCTTTGCCGCCGAAGATGCTCGTGCCGCCGAGGACGACGCCGGTAATGACGTCGAGTTCGAATCCAGTCCCCATATCCGAGCGTGTCGTCGTGACTCGCGACACGAAGATCACGGCTGCAAGCGCCGCGAAGAAGCCCGACATCGTGTAGATGATCAGCTTCGTCTGGTCGACGCGGATGCCGGAGAACCTGGCGGCGGTTTCATTGGCGCCGATCGCGTAGGTGGCGCGGCCGAACGGTGTAAGTCCCAGCACCACCCCACAGACTAGGATCGCGACGCCAAGCAACCAAAGCTGGAACGGCACTCCAAGAATTTCTCCTTGGCCGAAAAAGAAGAACCATTCCGGATACCCACGCACCGATCGCGCCTGACTGATGCCCTCTGCCAGTCCCCGGTAGAGCGCCAGCGTGGCAAGTGTCGCGATCAGTGGCGGCACGCCGAATCTGGTGATGATGAAGCCGTTCCCGGCACCGGCTAGGGTGCCGCAGACCAACGCGCCGACGATGGCGAGGGGCAGGGGCAGACCGAGGTTTTGCCAGAAGACGCCCAGCAGAATCGCGCTCAGGCCAAGGATCGATCCCACCGAAAGATCGATCCCTCCGGTGACGATGACGAAGGTCATCGCCAGCGCCACGAGGCCGACCTCCGCCATCAGGCGGCCTTGGTTGAGAAGATTTCCGGTCGTGAAGAAGCGGTCCGACAAGAACGCCAGGGTGATGAGAGCGAGAACCGTCAGCAGCAGGAGAACGGTCTCGTGGCGGAAGAGCCGCGCAACGGTCATGCAGCTCTCCGCCGCCGCACCAAGTCGGCGAGCACCGTTGCGAGGATCATGAGGCCGAGCACGGCTCTCAGCCAGTAGGCGGATACGTTGAGGAAGATGAGTGCGGACCCGATGGTGGCGAATAGAATGGCGGCTAGTGTCGACCCGATGACGGTGCCGGTGCCGCCGAGGATGGAAACTCCGCCGATCACCGAAGCGGTGATCACGGTTAGCTCCAGATTGGGCGGAACGGTCGATTGAATGACCTGGAGTTGCGTTGCGAACAGAAGACCGGCAATTCCGGCGAACAGGCCGTGCAGGGCGAACACCCCGACGACGGTGCGCTCCGGATCGACGCCGGCCGCACGGGCCGCCTCGCCGTTGCCTCCGACCGCGTAGATGGCACGTCCGAAGTCCGTGTATTTCATGAAGCATGCCGCGATGATGGTGAGGACGATCATGAAATAGACCGGCGCCGGAATTCCGACGATCCTTCCCTGCGCGATCATGAATTCCTGCGGCAGGTCGGTGATCCAGGCGCCGGCCGTCGCGCTGATGAGGCCGCCCTTGAGGATCGACAGCATGCCGAGCGTCACGACGATAGACGGGATGCGCATATAGGCGACGAGTGCGCCGACTCCCGCATTCACGACCACCGCGAAGATCACGGGCACGATCCATGCGACCACGATTGGGTAGTCGTTCACCGCCAGCGTCCCGGCGATGGTGGCGATCACCCCGATCAGGGACCCGACGGACACGTCGATATGCCCTGAGATGATGACCATGGACATGCCGATGGCGGCGACGGCGATGTAGGCGTTGCCGGCGATGATGCTGTTGATGTTGGTGTCGGATAGGAAACGCGGATTGACCGCACCGACGATGACGAACAGGGCCACGATGGACAGGAGGACGACGATCTCCTGGCCATAGTCCGCCAGAAACCGCTGCAGGCGTCGGTCTCCCGGTGCCCAGGAGGCGTCGGTCATGCGGCATCTCCGAGGGCTGAGTAGGTCATCGCGGCGCCCACCGCCTCGGGCGTCGCTTCATCCGTTTCGAAGGAAGCGACGATGCGCCCTCCGTTCATCACCAGTAGGCGATCGCTCATCCCAAGTACTTCCGGCAGGTCGCTCGAGATCATGAGTATCGCCATGCCGTCGGATGTGAGCTTGCGCATGAGCTGATGAATTTCAGCCTTGGCCCCGACGTCGATGCCGCGCGTCGGCTCGTCCATGATGAGAATGCGCGGGTTGGTCGCCAGCCATTTGCCCAGCACCACCTTCTGCTGGTTGCCGCCCGAGAGTTCGCGGACGATCTGCTGCGGTCCGCGCGCTCTGATCCCGAATTTCTTGATCGCCGTTAATGCCTCGCCTAATACCTTGCGGGTATCGACGAAAATGCCTTTGAGGAGGTGGCGCAGATTCGCGAGCGCGATGTTGTCGGCAATGCTTTGCATGCGGATCAGTCCCTGTAGCGCGCGATCTTCGGGTACGTAGGCGATGCCGAGGTCCCGGGCTCCCTCCGGGCTGTTGATCTTGATGGCCTTTCCTTCGAGCACGAGCTCCCCTGCCGTGGCGGGCGTGATACCGAAAATGGTCAGCGCAAGCTCCGTTCGACCCGACCCGACGAGACCGGCGATGCCGAGAATTTCGCCGGCGCGCAATTTGAGAGAGACGTCGCGAACGCCGGTCCTGTACGAGACGTTTCTGAGCTCCAGCAGCGTTTCCCCGCTCTCGCCGATGCGCTTCGGATAGAGCCGGTCGATCGCCCGCCCGACCATCATCGTGACGAGCGCCGCTTCGTCGACTTCCGACACCTTCTTGGTTGCGATGCGCGCTCCGTCGCGCAGGACGGTCACGCGATTGGCCAGAGCGAAGATCTCGGGCATGCGATGGCTCACATATACGATCGCGACCCCCCGGGACTTCAGCCGCGTGACGATGTCCATGAGCCGTTCGACGTCGGCGTCGGCAAGCGCCGCCGTCGGCTCGTCCATTATGAGGACCTTGGCGTCCTGGGAGAGCGCGCGTGCGATCTCGACACGCTGGCGATTGGCCACCGACAGCGAGCCGACCCGGGCATCGATGTCGAGGTCGTGGCTGTCGAGGGAATCGAGAAGCGCCCGTGCCCGGGTTCGCATTTCCTTCCAGTCGAGTATCCCCCAGCCCGCCTTGGGTGTCTGTCCGAGAAAGATGTTCTCGGCGATGGTCAGTTCGGGAAAGAGAAGCAGCTCCTGGTGGACGGTCGCAATTCCGGCTTGCCGGGCCTCGCGCGGAGTTGCGAATCGGCGCGGTTCTCCGCCGACCTCTATTCGGCCGTCATCCGGCTGATGGAGCCCGGCGATGATCTTGATCAGGGTCGACTTCCCGGCGCCGTTTTCGCCGAGCAGTGCGTGCACCTCCCCGCGATGGACATCGAAGTCCACGTCCTTGACGACCTTGAGCCCCGCAAAGGACTTGGAGATGCCGAAGAGCGCCACTGCTGGTGTGGTCTCACTCTCCGCCGCCATCACGCCCCCCTAGCTCGCCCTCGATCGAGTGTACCGCATGAAATGAGGGGCACAAGTCACCTGCGCCGGGCCGCGGCGCGATTGCCGCTCTTCGCGCCGGCCGAAGTGTCTCGCCGAACAGGCGGCATGACGGCCGGCACGTCGAGACCGGCGAGGTCGCCCGGCTGCTTGCCGTAGGTGGCGAACCGCGCCAGCACGGTCCGCATCTGTGAATCGGCAAGGACGATGGGCGTGCCGGCAAGGCACGCCGCCCAATACTGCTTGCACAGGGTTTCGACCTCGATGGCGAGCCACAAGGCTTTGTCGAGATTGGGGCCGAAACAGATCTGGCCGTGATTGGCGAGAAGGCAGGCTTTGCGATCTTGCATTGCCACGAGCATGGTATCGGAAAGCTCCTGGGTTCCGAACTCCGCATAGTCCGACACTCGCAGAGATGTGCCACCCGTCACCCCTATCATGTAGTGAAACGCCGGAATGTCCTTCCTGAGGCAGGAGAGTGCTGCCGCATAGGTCGAGTGGACATGGACGATCGCTTGAGCTTCGGGCCTTGTGCGGTAGATGTCGAAGTGCATCCGCCACTCGGTCGATGGCAGGAAATCTCCGAAATAACCTCCCTCGAGATCCATCGCGACGATATGGCTGGGCTTGGCGCGATGGTAGGGGACGCCCGACGCCGTGATGAGGAAACCGTCTTCCGTCCGCACGCTGACGTTGCCCGAGGTTCCCTGGTTGATGCCTTCGGCATTCATCCTGAGGCAGGTCGCGATCACTTCCTTCCGCAGGTTTTCGTGTTTGAGTTTTGCCATTCCGATCCTTCGCCACGCTCTGGGTACGACGTTATCGGCGCCCATGTGTCGCGTCCACGAGATTGACGCCGACCGGACGATTTCGCACTGTTGACGTCTCAGGGAAGGACCGATGGCCGTCGAAGCACCGCGGGGCATTGCAGTCGTTGATGTCGGCGCGACCAACACCAAGGTGATGTTGTTCGATGCGAACGGACGACCGAAGGCACAACGGAAGGTCGCGAGCCGCCATGTGGAGGGTCCGCCCTATCGGCACATCGATCCGGAGCCGGTTTTCGAGCTGCTGCGCACCGCCTTGCCCGAGCTCGACCGCATACTGCCCGTCGACGTCGTCGTACCATGTGCACACGGGGCTGCTCTCGCGTGTTTGACGCCCGGCGGTGAGCTCGCATTGCCGGTGATGGATTACACGGCGGAGCCGCCTGCCGAGCTTGTGGCGGAGTACCGGCGGATAGCGCCTCCGTTCGATGAAGTGTTTGCGCCGGTGCTTCCCATGGCCCTGACCCATGGCTTGCAACTTCATTGGCAGGAACGCGCTTTCCCCGACGCGTTCGCACGCATCGCCACCATCCTGCCGTGGATCCAGTACGCGACCTTTCGGTTGACCGGCGAGATGATGTCCGAGATCTCCGGGTTGTCCTCGCAATCCCACCTGATTGCCGTGCGCAGCAATGACTTTTCGTCCCTGGTGTGCGCGCGAGGCTGGGATCGACTCTTCGCTCCGATTCGCAAGGCGTGGGAGGCTGCAGGCCCGTTGCGCGCGGAATATCGTGGCGCCGGCTTTCGCGGGAAGGGAACGGTGCTGACGGGCGTACACGATTCCAACGCGAATTATCTTCGCTACCTTGCGGCGGGGTTGAGCAGCTTCACGCTCCTGTCGACCGGCACGTGGATCATCGGATTCGACACCGTGACACCCGTCGAAAAGCTCGAGAAGGCTCGCGACACGGCGACGAACACCGACGTGTTCGGTCGACCGGTCGCAAGTTGTCGGTTCTACGGCGGCCGCGAGTTCGAGCTCGTGTCGGGCGGCGTCGCCGCCGAATTCGCATCAATCGCGGAAGCCGAACGGCTGGTGGTCGACGACATCCAGGCGCTTCCGTCGTTCACCGACTCGGGCGGGCCGATGCCTGGCACGGGAGGTCGGGGTCGGATCGCAGGCCCGGCTCCCGAAACCGCTGAGGCCCGCGCCTCCCTTGCATCGCTCTACTGTGCCCAGATGGTGTCGGAATCGCTCGATGCCGTCGATTCCCGCAACGACATCATCGTCGATGGTCCGTTCTCCGCGAACCAAAGCTTCGTAAGCCTGCTCGCCCGCCTGCGGCCGCGCCAAAGGGTTTTCACCTCGGCGCTCAGGGAAGGGACGATGGCGGGAGCCGCCTGCCTTGCGTTGATGCCGGACGGCCGCCTTCCACATGTCGCGCTTGCACTCGATGCGGTGGCACCCGCGGAGATTGAGGGACTTGATGGTTACATGAGGAGCTGGAGGGTTCGGGCGGCCGCGTCGGCAGGGGAAGTTTAGGCAAAATTAAGCGTCGCATGGTCTGTTTCCGGGGACTTAAGGAAGGGACATGACGTCTCCGGAATCCCAGGAAATCGAGCCGTTGCAGCGTGCGTTGGTCGTCGACGATGACCCGCGGATCTGCGCGTTCATGGTCGACCTCCTGGACACTTTCGGCCTTGTGGCCGCTACGACCCACGACATCAAGAATGCCGATCTGACGCCCTACACGGCAGCCGACGTCATCTTCGTCGACATGATGATGCCGGGCACCGACGGCATCCAGGTCCTCGAAATCCTTTCCCGCCAGAAGGTGAAGTCGGCGATCGTGCTCATGAGCGGAGCGCACAAGGGCGTGCTCGCCACCGCTGAAACGATCGCCAAGCGATCGGGGCTGCGCGTGGTCGCCCTTCTGAACAAGCCGTTCCGCAATGAAGAAATCCGGAGAATTCTCGAGGAAAGCCGGCAGGAGCCCCAGCGGCCCGGACGCCGGGCCGTATCGTCGGAGGCCAACATCGAGGACATCATGTCCGGCCTGGCGGCCAATGAATTCGATGCCGAGCTGTATCCGATCGTTGATCTCGGCACCGGCCTTCCGGTCGGATACGAGGCCATTCCCTTCTGGCGAAACGAGAAGTTCCGACTGGTTCCCCCCGAACGATTTCTCTCCTTTGCCGCCCGGAGCGGAATTCTGCCCAGAATGACCCGGCAGATTGCCGACCGCGCCCTCAATTATGCGGCGACCTTGAAGAAGAGGGGACAGGTCTGGAAGCTTTCGATCAATCTTCGCCCCGAGGACCTGATCGAAGACCAGCTGCCCGAGCGGCTAGCGAACATGGTCGCCGGACATGGTCTGCCGCCGAAATCGTTGACCGTGGAGCTGACCGAATCCTCGGCCATGGCCAACGAAATCACGGTGCTGGGTACGCTCGCGCGTATGCGCCTCAAGGGTATCGAGCTTGCCATCGACGATTTCGGCAGCACTCAATCGAGTCTCGATCGGCTTATAGTCGTGCCCTTCACGTCCTTGAAGATCGATTCCCGGTTCATTTCCGGCATGACCGCGAACCGCAATACGCGCCTGATCGTCGAGTCTTCGATCGCGCTTGCGCAGCGGTTGAAGATGGAAGTGGTTGCCTTGGGAATCGAAACCCCGGATCAGCAGTCGGAGCTCCGGAAAATGGGCTGCGATCTTGGCCAGGGACCCCTCTTTGCGCGGCCGATGGAATTCGAGGCCCTTCTCAACTGGACGCCGCAACCCTCGAAGCCGGCAATGCGTCAGTCGTCGAAAAAGACTGCGGGCCGCTCGCGGCGGTAAGTAGGCGGAA
This sequence comes from uncultured Alphaproteobacteria bacterium, assembly GCA_963789175.1. GTDB lineage: Bacteria > Pseudomonadota > Alphaproteobacteria > Rhizobiales > Aestuariivirgaceae > CAWBJO01. The sequence continues at coordinate 486,149 of CAWBJO010000006.1, read as the reverse complement.
AACCGTACGTCCAGGGCCGGAACCTTGTCCCGGCTCGCAGCGTTTGTAGGCTTGAATACCGGATGCTGCTGGAGACGATCATGCTACGGGGAATTCTCTTGGGAGTGGTGTTGACCATCGCCGGTGCGTATATCTCGGATTCGATCACGGTGCGCGATCCCTATCGCGGCCGCACCATGGTCAACTGGGAGGTCGTCGGCGCGAACATTCAAGATCTTGCGACCCGTCTGCAAGTGGAGTGGAACAAGCGGGTCAGCTGAGGCTACTCGCTGAGTTTGCCCCAGATCCGCTGCAGTTCCGCCTCCACCTTTGGTGACAAGGGCTGCAGCACCTTGAGGCGCGAGAGCACGTCGGCCGGCGGGTAGAGGCCGGGGTCTTCCATCAATTTTGGATCTATGTGCGGCGCGGATGCGATGTTCGGGTTTGCGTATTGCAGGTAGTTCGTATTGGCCGCCGCGACTTCGGGATCCATCAGAAAATCGATGAACCGATAGGCGCCTTCGGGATTCCGGGCGTTCTTCGGGACCACCAGGAGGTCGAACCACAATTGGCTGCCCTCCGCCGGAACGGCGTAGGTGAGCTTGATACGGCCGACGAGCCGCGCCGCCTCACGTGCCTGAAACACGTCGCCCGAGTATCCGATCGCCGCGCAATATTTGCCCTCGGCCAGATCGTCGATGAACCTGTCGGCAGACACGCGCTTCAAATAGGGAGCGACGCGCGCCAGGGTCTGGTCGACGGCCTCGAGGTCGGCAATACCGATACGGTCGATCTCGCCACCCACATACGCGACTAAGGCCGGCACGACGTCGGTGGGCTCGTCCACCAGGGCCAGCCCGCAGGTTGAGAGCCGCTTTGCGATCGCCGGATCGAGGAACATCGCAAGGCTGTTCGTCTTGACGTCCGGGACGATCTCGCGAACCGCCACTTCGTTGACGGCTATACCCACGGTGCCCCACATGTACGGCACGGAATGCTCGTTGTTGGAGTCGAGCGTGCTCGTGAGTTGCAGCGCCGCCGGATCGAGATTCTTGATGTTCGGAAGCTGCGACTTGTCGAGTGGCTTCAGGGAGCCGGCATTGAGGACGAGCCGCATCTGCGAACTCGACTGGACCATCACGTCGTAGTCCGCCGAACCGGCGACGAGCAGGTCCTTCGTCTCTTCGGAGCTCTCGAACACATCGTGCACGACCTCGAATCCGGTCTGGTCCTGGAATTTGGAAAGAACTTCGGGGTCGATATAGTCGGGCCAGTTCAGTACGTGGACCGTGCCTTTGGGTTTTTTGCTGACGAAGGTGAGGGCCCGCACGATCGATTCCTGCGTGTTTCGTCGCAGGAGACCGTCGATTTTCATCCTCTTGTCTTCCTGGAACGACTCGACGGCGGCAAGCGTCGCCGGACCGAACTTTCCGTCGGCCGGGCCTGTTTCGTATCCGAGCTGCTTCAGCGCATCCTGCGCGACCTTGACCTTTTCCTTCTCGACGATCTGGTCCTGGCCTGGAACCTGTCCCTTGCCCCAGCCCTCGCGGATCCACACCTCGGTGAAGAGCAATCGCAATAGCTCGTCCGATCCGGTGGATTTCGGCGCGGGTTTGAGTTCGCTGAGAAACCGGTTGAGCGCCGCGTTGGTGGCCGGATCCGAGGTCCGCGTCAGCTGGACTTTCGAAAGATATCCGAGGCGCTGAAGGAGACGCTGAATGGTCACGACGCGACCCGCCTCGAGTCCGCGAACCTGCCCAAGATCGACATCCACGCTTTCGGCGCCGGGGGATGCCGCCGATCTCATGCCTTGCGGATGCGCTGGCGAAGCTATGACGGCGAGGCCGCCAATGGCCAGGACTGCGAAGAGATAAGACACGCTGCGCGTGTATTGAGGCCAGTGCTTCACGTAACGTACCCGTCGCCTCGGACGCCGCAGGGCCTCAGTAGTAATGCATGACCCGCGGATGGGCAATCGCATGGGCGCCGGAACGGCTGCGAGCTCATGGCGTTGACGCTGTTGAGCGACTGGCTGGAGGCAGACGATGAAGCACGCATCGCAATCGAAGGAAAAAGCCAAGTTTGCGCGGGAAGCCGACGACATGGCGGCCGATCAGGTGCAAATCCAGAAAGGCATCGACCGGAAAGAGGCGAAGCGGGGCGGCAAGGGCGAGAGCGACAAGGCTGTCCAGGCTGGCGCGCGAACCTACCCGGCCCCTCCGTTCCCCGAGCAGCATTTGCGGAAGCCGGGCGAAGAGGCTGAACTCGATCCAGCTCCCATGTACGAGGCTCCCCAGTACAAGGGGTCGGAGAAGCTATTGGATATGGCTGCCCTGATCACGGGCGCCGATTCCGGAATCGGGCGTGCCGTCGCCGTGTTGTTTGCGCGCGAAGGAGCGGACGTTGCGATTGCCTATCTCAACGAGCACGACGATGCGGAGGCTACGAAACGTGCAGTGGAGAAGGAAGGCAGGCGTGCCATCCTCATTCCCGGTGACGTCTCCGACTTTGACTATTGTCGCCATGCGGTGGCGCAGACCGTGAAAGCGTTCGGCAAGCTGGATATTCTCGTCAACAACGCTGCGTTCCAAGAGCATGTACAGAGCATTGAAGAACTTACGCCAGAGCATTTCGATCTCACTGTGAAGACCAATCTCTACGGCTATTTCCACATGGCCAAGGCTGCAATTCCCGAGATGAAGCGCGGCGGCTCGATCCTGATGACGGGATCGGTCACGGGCATAGAGGGAAGCAAGCATCTCCTCGACTATTCGGCGACCAAAGGAGCCATCCATACCTTCGGACGGTCGCTTGCCGCGTCGCTTACCGACAAGGGAATCCGGGTGAACGTCATCGCTCCCGGCCCCGTCTGGACCCCGCTCAACCCCGCCGACAAGGCCGCCGAGCAGGTGGCGAAATTCGGCGAAGGCAGTGCGATGAAACGGCCGGCCCAGCCCGAAGAGATAGCACCGGCGTTCGTCTTCCTCGCGGCGCCGAGCTGCTCGAGCTACATCAGTGGCGAGATCCTGCCGATCATCGGGGGCTATGAGGGCTGAAACGCAGTCCGTTCAGGAGGCGATCGAATTCTTCGCCTGACCGTCGCGAGCAAACGGGAGATCCGCCGCTCGCACGGGAGCGCCGAAAAGATATCCCTGGAAGTGGGTGCAGCCGGCGAGCTTGAGCAGGCTTGCCTGCTCCTTGTTCTCGATCCCCTCGGCAACGACGTTGAGGCCCGCGGCCTTGGCGACCAGGATCATCCCCTGCGCCATGGTCAGTGCACTCGGTCGTCTGCCGACCTCCGAGCAAATCGTGCGGTCGAGCTTGAGAGCGTCGAAATGAAACTGGCGCAGATAGGCGATGCTCGCATAGCCGGTTCCGAAATCGTCGAGAAAGATGCGGATGCCGCGTCTCTTGAGTCCGTCGATGACGGAATCGAGGATTGCGCCGTCGAGCAGGAGCTTCGATTCGGTCATCTCGATCTGGATGCGATCCGGTGTCACGCCATGCGCCTTCAGAGCAGCATCCACGACGTCGAGAAAAGCGAGCGACCGCATCTGCAGCGCGGAAATGTTCACGTTGACCAGCAGGTGCGGATACGCGCGCGCCAAGGCGCAAGCTTCTTCGAGCACGAACCGGCCGAGCTCGTCGATCAGCCCGTGTTCTTCAGCGATACGGATGAAGTCCACGGGAGGAATCTTCTGGCCGTCGGCACGCGTCCAGCGGGCTAGAACCTCGAGGGCGACGGGATTGAGGCTCGCCACTTCGACGATGGGCTGGCAGGCGATCCAGAACTCACCGCGCGCCAGGCCTTTCCGGATGTCTTCGGCCATCGTTCGGCGGCGCTTCATCTCGCTGTCGATCTCGTGGCTGTAGACGCCGATGCTACCGCCGCCCCGCCGCTTGGCCTCATACATCGCAATATCGGCGCGCCGCAGCAGTTCCTCGCCATTGGTGTCGCCGAGCTGCGAGAAGGCGATGCCGGCGCTCGCTGCGACTTTCAGGTTGTGCGATCCGATGCGGAGAGGTTCGGACGAAAGGGCGATGGCTGCCGAGGCAATCCTGTGGGCGTTGTTTTGCACGCCTTGTCCGGTGAGGAGAACCACGAACTCATCGCCTCCGACCCGGGCGACGAGCCCCTTGCCGCTCACCAATGCAGTCAGCCCCGCTCCGAATGCTTGGAGGAGTCGATCCCCCATTTCGTGGCCGTAGAAATCGTTGATCTCCTTGAACCCGTCGAGGTCGAGGAAGATCGCCGCCGTCTCCGCGTGGTGCAGCGTTCTTGAAAGCTCCTCGAGCTTCGCGATGAGCGCCGCCCGGTTCGACAGGCCGGTCAGGGGATCGTGGATGGCCGCGTGCGCAGTCCGCCTGTTGCTGGCATGGACGGCCCGGAAGGCGAGCCAGACGACTGCGATCATGACGGTGAACGCGATGGCCAGAAGCACGAAGTTCCAAATCACCTTCGGCTGGATGCGACTCAGCGCGAGATTTCCGGGCTGGCGGGGAGCCCACGCAAGGCCGCCGATGATCCGCCCGCCCGGCTCGCGGATGGCCGAAGCCTGGTCCACGGCCTCGAGATCGCGAATTGCGACGAGGCCTCCGATCGCGAAGTCCTTCTGGATCCGGCCGACCGCGGCCGAGTCCAACCGCTTTCCAATGACGAGCAGGGCAGGGGCTCCGTCCCCCGATGATTGGACGCTCCACCACGCCGGACCCACCGACACTGCGGCGACCCCGAATTTCGTCTCCATGAAGCCGCTGCGCACCGAATTCCGATTGACCGTTGCAGCGACGTCCCGAAGGATTGGCGGAAAGGCGCGCCCGAGCGCCGCCGTTGGATCGTCATGGATGCGCTTGCCGTCGACGCAAGCGACGATGCCACGCAGGTTAGAGCTGACCAGGAAAAAGAGGTTGAAGTTTATCCCGAGCCGCGTGCCGTTGCACAGGCCGACGACCCTTTGATCGAAAAGGGAGGCACGGCGGTGGGGTCCGGACTCGGGCGGCAGGCCGGCGAACTCCGCGTTGAGATCCCGGATCCGTTGCTCCATGGCCCGCAGGGCGGCCCGCGCCGCCTGGGCCGTCAGTTCCTTGTCGATCTTGTTCGTCTGTTCCGCGAGCTCACTGAGGGCGCTGAAAATGACGCCGCCCGTGCTCCCAAGCACGAGGAAGGCGATGAGTGCGAGGAGCGCACTCAGCCGATGAGACTGGATTCGCGGGGAAGCCGCCATGAACGAAGAATACGGTCATGCTCGTTAACAACACTTTGTCCTGCAACAATGAATAGTCATTGGATTTCAGATGGTTGCGGTATTGCCGAAGGCCATGCGCCGTTAAGCGATTGGAAAGCCGAGAAAAACTCGTCCCTTGAGGGAATATCGGGACACCGAAAGCAGGACGCCCAGTCCATGTTTTCCTTCGACCCGCCGAGCTTGCGCTTCGCGCGGCGAAACTTCCCTGCAATGGTCATAATTGTGCCCTTTCCCCGAGGATTCTATCGCTGTTGGTAGTGGTGGCGTAGACACGGAACCCCCGATGTGGGCTTCGATGCGTAAGTGGGTGGCGTATCCCTTTTTGACGGGCGTGCTTTTGAGCCTTTGTACTGGAGGCGCGGCCGCCTCGCAGTGCAGCGACGTCTATGACGGGGCGCGGCGCGGCTCCCCGCCGGACTGGACTTGGTGGGGATTTGGCGGCGCCTGCCATGTGCAGTGGCAGGTGAAGGGCGCCGGCGACGAGCAGAAGAAATCCGCACTGTGCCGAAGGACGTCGGGCGGGTCTTACTTCATCCACTTCGATTCCGATCTCCAGCGCAGCCGCGTGACGTGCATTTTCAGCTATCCCGATGGCGGTGCGGTCGCTGAGGCTTCGACGCCCGTCGACAAGCAGGACTCGATCGGCAAATCCGACTTTGCCGCAGTTATCGAGACGAATCCGATGCAATCGGAGCCGGCCGTCGATCCGCAGCTGCTCAAGCCTGCCAGTGTCGAAACGGATAGCTCGCAGGTCGTTCCGAAGCCTGTGGCGAAAAAGGTCGCCGCCCTTGCCGTGCCCATTCCCCGCATCTCCGGCCTCGACAAGAAGATCGAGGACAAGCCACCGACCGATATCGAGCCCGCCGCGACCAGCTATGATGACCCGGATCCCTCCCGTCTGGCGGCTACGGTCGTTTGCTCGTCACTCGCGCTGGGCAACCAGACGGCCTGCCTCAATGCGCCCGTTCGGAACAAGGACGGCACCTATGTCGTGACTCGCCGGGCGGGCTGCACGGGCGGGCTGATCGCCGCCATCAGGACCACCGATTCCAAGGGTCGCTGCGTGCGCAAGGTCGTGCAGTTCGCGGCCAATCACCGTCGCTCGGAGCGGATTTCCAGCAATACGCCACCGACCGTTCTAGACGCCGTCCTCTATCGCGACTCCGAGTCCTTCGCGTGCTACGCGCGGCGCCACAGCGAAATCTCCTGCGACGGACGGATCAACTACAGTCCGAAGCTTGCAAGCAAGTCCGAGCCGGCCATCAGGAAGGCGCCTGCCTCCGAGCCGGTCGTCAGACGCAAGAAATTCAAGCCTACCGCAGCGCAGACTTTCTTCGCCAAGGTGAAGACCCTCTTTCAATAGGCGGGCGGGGTAACTACTCAAAACCCTGGATTCATTAACCAATCCCTTGATGCACACTCGCACCCGAGGAACTATTGTCCATGGGCGGGAATTGTCGTGAGCGGCACTAACTAGGGAGTGCAATAGATGGCGACTCGGTCTTCGACTCTCGGCGCTGTGCTGGGTACGGTGATTGCACTGGCTTCGACGCCCTTGGCGACGGCAGGCGATTGGGGCTCCAAGCCATTGCTGCGCTTCGAATTCGGCGAGTATCTGCCGAGCGAGCCTTCCTGGGAAGCAGGCGGCATAAGCTGCAGGAGCGGCGAGCGGATCGTCTGGAACCGGGGCTTCCGGCTCGTTCGCCCCGTTGATTGCCATGGCAAGACCTTCAGCTATATCGGCCACTACCGTGGCGACACCTTCGAGGTCTTCGTCAACTCGCTCTCGGGAATGATCATCGGCGTCGGGCCGGCCTGAGTATCCGCCGGGTTAACCGCATTTTCCTCTAGGCATTTCGGCTCACTTGATGTGGGGCCGGAGCTGGGTAAAACTATGCTCCGGGGCCGCTGAGGTATCAGCATTTCAATCCAATGAAGCCGCCGCTAGGGCTTCATCCTTTTCGAGTGTGTCGCGTGGCTGAGTATTTCGTTGTGGGGCTTGCTGCCGCGGTCTTCGGCATTTCGGCCGTCGCCTTCGCGGTAGTCGCTTTCAGCTGGGTCCTGGCGGGCCGGACGAAGTCCGAGTCCGCGGCCGAGCGGGTGACCGAAATCGAGCGCCGCATCGCGGAGCTGTAGTAGCCGCACCCCGAACCCGGGGTCTCGAGCCGCGATCGCGGCTGTCTCCATTTCGTTCGCCCTCGACGAGGGCGGCCAGACCTGAACCGCCTTGCACCGGGGCGGTCGGACCCGCGCAACCGCGAGCAGGAACCTGACTGATACACCGACGTTGTCGCTTGCTTCCATTCCATTGGGTGAGCGACATGCCTCGAGGTGACAAATCCAGCTATACGTCCAAACAGAGACGCCGCGCCGAGCACATCGAAGAGGGCTATGAAAAGGGCGGGGTGTCTTCGAAAGAAGCTGCCCGTCGTGCCTGGGCGACGGTCAACAAGGAGTCCGGCGGCGGCAAGAAGTCGGGTTCGGGTCGAGGGAAGACCGAGAACCGGTCGGCGTCCCGAAAAGGCGGACGGAAAGGCGGCAGGGCACGCAAGAGCCGCTAGCACGAGGCGCTCGTTGATCCGACGATGCGTAGAAAAGCGCCCGACTTGTCGGATGTATCCTTGAATGCGCCAAAGTTCTCGCAGTAGACTTCTATTGTTTCAACTCCCATCCGACACCTGATTCAGTCGCGTGAGAACGTTGCCTGGTAGGCCCTGGTCGTTAGGTGGGTCAAAGGAGCAAAACGAAATGGCCAAATCGAAAAGAAAATCAGCCGCACGAAAAGCGACCAGGAAGAAGTCCGCCGCGCGGGGTGCCAGCAAGGCTTCCGCCAAGCGCGCCAGCAAGTCGGCTGCCAAGAAGGCGGTCAAGTCCCGTTCTGCGGGCCGCACCAGCCGGAAAGCGGCGGGGCGTCCGGCGAAGAAAGCCGCGCGGTCTACGCGTCGCGGGCTCGTCAGCCGGGTGGCCCGCGCCGGAAAATCGACGGCCAAGAAGGCCGCCCGCGCCGTGATGGGCGCCGTTTCGGCCGTAGTGCCATCCCAGGGCGACTCCAGCCGAAACGAGTCTCGGCCGGCATCGGATACGGGCGAGAAGTCGTCACCCTAGGCCGCCCGATTTCCGGGCGTCTGATCTTCGAAGGAGGGCCTCGGGCCCTCCTTCTTGTGTCTGGGGGCTGGCTCGTCGGCCGATGAGGGGCGAAGGCATGCGCCTCCGCCCCTGCTGTCCGGTGAGTTCCGTTAGCTTTTGCGCGAAACGAACAGGATCAGCTCTCCATTGGGGCCGATATCCGTTCCCAGGACCTGGTTCACATCGAAGTTCGGATGCTGGGACTTGACCGTGCCGAGGAGTGCCGTATTGCCCTCGAGCGCCGAGCGGATTTCGGCGTTGCCGCTTCGGAACTTGTCGATGCTCTGGCCGAGTGTCGAGGCCGTGTCGCCGGCCGCCAGCGCATCGACGTCGACGATGCAGACGACGCTCGGCTGCCCGATCGAGGCGAGCTTTCCGACGTTGGTCGATGCATTGTTCAGGGCCGATTCAGCGTACTGCGCATTCATGTCGTTGACTGCGCCGAGGGCCATGGTCGAAGTGGTCGTGGGAGCCCGAGCCTGTCGTGCCGGAGCTGGCCGCCGTGTCAGTCGTTGTAGAGCCGGTGGCACCCGACGTGCTTGCGGTGGTGTCCGTGGCCGTCCCCGACCCGGTCGTGCCGGAAGTGGCTGCCGTGTCCGTCGACGTCGCGGAGGATCCCGTGGTCGCAGCGTTACTCGTGCTGCTGCCCTGCGGACCGCAGACGGTCGCCGAGCTGGCGTTCGTTGCCCCGGACGTCGTCGCTTCCTGTGCCATTGCAGGCAAGCTCAACGCCAGCGCAATGACAGCCGTCGATGAAAATAGCTTTTTCATGCTCTGCATCCTTTGCTTTTCTAAATGGGACCGCATCAGCGAATCCATAGGTTCGCTCGGGCCTCGAATTTTGAACGTTGCGCCTGCGGGGTCGTTCCGAAAAAATGTCGAACGAGCGAAGCTGTTGAGCCCAAGCTCTGCGGCGTTTCCGTAAGAGTCGGATTTGGGAAGGAGCGAGGCTGACGTCATGTGCAATCTCTACAGCCTGAGAAAGACACGCGAGGAGACCTCGGGCCTTTTCAAAGCGCAATGTGTTGACGACGCTGCGCTATTCGATCTTCCGCTGGTCTATCCAGACACGATGGCGCCAATCGTGCGGATGACCGAAAGTGGAACGCGCGATATCGAGATGATGCGCTGGGGCTTTCCGCCACCCCCGAAAATCGGATCGCGGCCGGTCACCAACGTCAGAAACACGCAAAGCCCATATTGGCGGTCATGGTTGAAGGCGGAGTTTCGCTGTCTCGTGCCGGCCACGGCCTTTTGCGAGTGGACCGACGCTCGGCCCAAGGTGCCGCACTGGTTCGCGATCGAAAACGGCAGGCCGCTCTTCGCTTTCGCAGGCATATGGCGCCCCTGGACCGGCGAAAGGAAAGGACTGTCGGGCGTCCATCGCTTGTTCGCGTTCTTGACTACGGATTCGAACGAGGTTGTCCGGCCCATCCATGCCAAGGCAATGCCGGTCCTCCTCAGGACTGAGGATGATTTCGATGCCTGGCTGACGGGAAGTGTGGAGGAGGCCCTTCGCCTGCAGCGGCCTTCGTCGGATCCTCTGGGCATCGTGGCGACCGGCATCGAAAGGCAGGCTGGTTGAGCGGCGCCCGGCTCTTCCTCCGGCAGGACAATGCGCCGCTCGGGGCTGCCGTCTCGATCGTCATGATGGCGATCATCGTCGGCCTGGTGGCGGTTTTCCTCTGGCTGGTGGGCTATTGCCGCATCCCGAGATCTACATCGTTGCCGATCTTGACGATTCGACCGTCTCTGATTGCCAGCATCCGGGCGCGGGGAATAAGTGGATCCATCGTGCGAATGTCGGCGTTGACGACGAGGCTGTCAGCCGGCGGTGTGCTCATGCTCGGTGCTTCCGGTGACTGTGTGGGAGTGAAAACTGACGAGGGGTGCGAAGTCCTGGATGAATTCGGATTGGAACCAGCCTCACATCATTCCTTGCCGTGGTCCTTCAGGGCAGTGCGGCCCCACAGCGTGAGACGATACCGTTCCGGCCCATCGACCGCCTCGGCGAGCTCGAGATCGCAGAGGGCTTCTACGTCACTGAGGTTCACCTCGGTCGAAGGATCCTCGGCCAGTTTGGCGACCGACCGGAGCGCGGCAAGCTGAGACTTGCTCAAAGTGATTTTTGTCACCGGAAACCCCTTTGCTTTCGGCGCTTTGTACCATGTGCCGGCCTGCCTGTCTCCGCCCTAGGGAGGCGGTGAGCCGATCGGCAGCACCGTGAATTCCGCCGAGGGAACGCAGATGCGGCACCGCAGGCCGGACGCTTCGAACGCGACCTCCGCCTTCCCGCCGTCGAATCCCACGAGCGATGCTTCGATCAGGCGCAATCCGAAGCCGCGTCGGCGAGGTGGCTTGACAGGCGGGCCGCCATCCTCCTGCCAGTCGAGAACGAGAGAGCTTCCGTCCTCTCTGTCCTCGACCTCCCAGGCGATCCGGATTCGGCCTTCGCCGACGGAGAGCGCCCCGTACTTGGCGGCGTTGGTGGCGAGCTCGTTCAGGGTGAGCGACATTGCCATGGCAGCGTTCGGGCGCAGCCAGATCCTCGGACCGTTGGCGAAAACATGCCGCTCGCTGCCAAAACCGCGCCTCAGGCTTCCGACGATGTCGTGCAGCTCCGCTCCCGCCCAGTTCTGGGTGGTGAGGATGTCGTGGATGCTGGCAAGCGCCATCAGCCTCGCCGTGAAGGCATCGCGCGCCCGATCGAGCGGAACGTCCTTGAGGGTGTTCATTGCGAGCGACTGAACCGTCGCGAGCGTGTTCTTAACGCGGTGGTTGAGCTCGTTCGTGAGCAGCTCGCGCTCTCGTTCGCGCTGGGTGATCGCCGCGGAAGCCTTCACAAAGGCATCCCCCACGAGGCCGAGGTCGGCGATACGCGTATCGAAAGCCGTTACCTTCCGCCCTTCGCCGAGTGCGGAAGCCTGCTCCGACAACTGCGCGGTGGTGGCCGTGAACGCCCGCCCGATAACATAGGCGGCGAGGAGCGAAAGGACGAGCGTCAGCGCACCGCCGGCGCCGACCAGCATCATCGATCGTCGAAACGGCGCAAAGACGACCGATTGCGGAACGTTGGCGGCAATCAGCCAGCCGGAAAGATTCGAGTGCGTGTAGCCGGCGAGAAGATCGAGGCCGAATTGATTCTGCTCGCGAAACGATCCGGACTTGCCGACCGTCTTGTCGAGATAGGCTTTCACGCCCGGCGTTCCCGTCACCTCCTCATGGCGTTGCGAGCGCGCGATGTAGAATCCCCTTCGGTCACCGAGGGCGCTGATCCAGTCGGAAGGGGTGGCCTTCAGCAGGAGATCGCGGAGACGGGTCGCCGGTGACGTGAGGCTGAGAAGCAGCTCGGTCTGCCCGTTGCGCATGATCGGCAGTGCCACCGCATATCGCGTCTCGCCTGAGAACGGGCTTGCATATACATTCGAGACGTAGGGTCGACCGGCGCGGAATTCTTCGAGCTCGGCGTCCGTCAGCTGGATCGCGGGAGGCAGGAAGGTTCCGAACGGGACCTCGGTATTTAGGATCTGCGTCGCTTTGAGATCGCGCAGCAGAATGATCGAATCCGTCCCCGCCAGGGCACGACTTGCCTCCGCGTGAAATCGTGCATGGTCCCCGCTGGCGAGCGAATTCGAAGCTGCGAGCCCTCGCAGGACTGCCAGGCCGCGGTCGAGCTCGGCGTCGACCACCAGCCCGATGTTCACTGCCAGCTGCTCTGCGAGCTGTTCGGCCCGCCGGGTCTCGAAATTGGCATATTGGATGAGCACGATCAGTGCGAAAGCGAGCAGGGGAATGAGGATCGCTGCGCCCAGGGCTAGAAGCAGAAGTGGCGTGGAAAAGCGCCGTCGCTCAGTCAAGCGAGTTGCCTTTTCCGGACCGGTCCGAAGGATGCTGGAAAAACATCCGTCGCCTGTTGAAATGTTTCAACATATACGCATCTTGTTTCATCGCCCCAGGTGGACTTCATAGCACTCGATGACGGAAACGAGAACAGATCAGCTGCGGACGTTGGTTGTCGAGGATGAATTCCTCATCCGGCTCGCATTGGTGGACATGTTGGCGAGCCTGGGGATCACCACCATCTCCGCCACCGGCAGCCTCGATGAGGCAATCGAGTGGAGCCGGACGCGCGAGTTCGATCTTGCCGTGCTCGACGTCAATCTTGGCGGCAAGACGGTCTACCCCGCGGCGGAGATTCTTCGTGCGCGGAAGGTCCCGCTCTTCTTCACCACCGGCTACGGGATCGAGGGCATCCTGGAGCAATGGCGGACGACGCCGATCGTGCACAAGCCTTATGAGGCAGTCACGCTCAGGCGCGCCATCGATACCGTGGTCGCCGAACGGAGAGGTGAGTAGGCCTCGCCCGCTACATGACCGCCATGACGCGTGCCGGTCCCCCGGTGCCTCCCTTGTGCTTGGGTGCTCCGATGAAAATGGTGGCGCCCTTTGCGGGCAGCTGATCCAGTGCGTTCAGGTTCTCGATCCCGAAGTGTCCGGACGGCAGCCAAGAACTATGGACGGCGAAGTCCTTGGAACTGCCCGGATCGAGTGACAGCGTGTCGACGCCGATCGCCGCCACGTTCAGCTCGGCAAGCATGTCGGTGGCTTCCTTTGAGAAGCCCGGAAAGGCGAACCCCCCTTCCGCGTTCGTGCGGTAGTCCGTCTGGCCGACCTTCGCGGCCCAGCCCGAGTTCATGGCGACGCATGCGCCCGCCGGGATCTCCCCGTTGGCCGATACCCAGGCTTCGATGTCGGATTTCATGACCATTGCGTTGGCGTCTTCGGTCGCCTTCGATTTGATGTCGATGATGCACAGCGGGCAAACCAGCTTCGACGGCTCGAGCGCATCGACGGACGTGCCGTTCTCGGAGAAGTGCAGGGGCGCGTCGATGTGCGTGCCGCTGTGCTCGAAAATCGTCAGCTTGAAGATCGTGTATCCGTCTTTCTTGAAGTCGTCGGTCTTCTCGGCTTCGATGCCGGGCTTGCCGTCGAACGTCGGAAACGTTCCGTCGAGCGTATGGGTGAGGTCGACGACCTTGCCGGTGGTTTGGGCAAGGCCGAACGCGGGCGCTACGAACGCCGCGGCACTGGCCGCGCCGGCCGCCGCCGCTGTCCTGAACAGCGACCGACGAGACAGCATCGATGCCTTGACGTTTTCGATGATGCAGGCATTGCACATAGTCATCCTCCCTTGGACGTTCCGGACGGTGAAATTGATGTCATCCTATGCCAGGCTCGCTTTGCTCACAATCCTTGCAAGCTGCTGGAATCGGCTTGCGAAACCACTTCGACTGTGATCGGAAGTGCTATTGCTTGAGCGAACCGCTGGGCAACAACCTGCAATCCCACTCGAGGCATGCATGGATCACCTGATTGAAGGCTATCGTCGCTTTCGCGCCGAGACGTGGCCGGCGCAGCGCGACCGCTACGAACGCCTCGCCCAGAAGGGGCAGCGCCCTCATACCCTCGTCGTGGCATGCTCGGACTCTCGGGTCGATCCGCAGACAGTTTTCGGTGCGGCGCCCGGCGAGCTTTTCGTCGTTCGCAACGTCGCGGGCCTCGTTCCGCCCTTCGCCAAGGATTCAAAACACCACGGCACGAGTGCGGCACTGGAATATGCGGTCCGGGTTCTTCAGGTAGGTCACGTCGTAATCCTGGGTCATGCCCAGTGCGGCGGCGTCATGGCGATGTTGGAGGGCTCGCCGGTCAAGGCGCCGGATTTCGTCGAGGCCTGGATGAAAATCGCCGAGCCTGCGCTCCATACGCTGTCACCTCAGGCCGATGTGTCCGAACGGCTGTTGCACTGCGAGACCGAAGTGGTTCGCCTGTCGCTTGGGAACCTGTTGACGTTTCCCTGGATCGCCGAACGCGTCAACAGTGGCCGGCTGATTCTGCACGGCTATCGCTTCGACATCCACTCGGGCGTTCTCGCCCGTTTGCAAGGCAGCCGGTTCGTCGCGCTGGATTGATCCCGATCGCTTCCAATGAGTACACCAATTTGGGTGGAACTCGATGCTTCTCTAAGGGAACGAGCGGCGTTTGCACCAGTTGCCAAACGGCCACACACTCAACATCTTGAAAGCTCAGCTTAGGGGCGCAAAGGTGAATGCTTCACCGGGCGCAGAACGCATTTGCAAGCTAGAATGGGATCGTTAACTGTTGGAGCCACTCATGATGGGAAACCAATCTAGCACAGGACAAAATTGAAACTGCGGTTCACGTGCTTTATCGTTGCCCCTGCGTAGGGATAGTGAGGGGGAGTTAGTTATGCGTATCGCTGCGAAGGCAATTGCGTCGGTTGTTGTACTTACATCTGCGGTTCTTTTCACGAATGGCTTCGCTTCCGCCAAAGATCAGAAGTATCTGCTCAACTGCAAGCTGATGGACCAGAGCGATCTTCTGTTCAAGCGCTATTGCAATGGCGAAAAACCTGACAGCAAGATCGTTTGCCAGGGAGACTACTGTCTGATTGTCGTGACGAATTTTGGTTCCCAATTTGGGGAAACCCCGGTGATCAGCCTGACGATTGGTGATGGACCCGCCAGTCATGACAATTTGGAGACTGCATCCGTGTCGCAGCTCCCCACAAAAGGTCCGACTCCAACCGGACCCGTGCGTCCAACTCCGGGAACTCCTCAGCTGCCGCAGTGATTGTCTGCAGAGCAAGGATCTCGCATTCTTGTTCGATCGAGGAGTCAATTGCCAGGCCGGACTATTGCTGCCGCTTGATGTAATCCTCATCATGGCAGCTGGCGTCGAGCTTGTAGTACCCGCTCATTTTGTTGGCTACCCATGGCAATGCCTTGATGTGGTCTACCTCTGCTTGACAGTCAGCTTCACTCGCCATCTCGGCGACAATCTCTTGCGACACGAGGGGCGATCCTTCCGGCTGTAGGAGGTATATGACGAGATAGAGCGATTTCATGCGCAAACTCCTGCGTTCGTATTGAGGGTGGAGAAGAATTCTGAAGCGCCAGCAATCAAGCAGGGATCAGCGGAATCCGCTAGCGGAGACTGCAACACGGCCGGGTTTGCTCGGTGTCTACAGGGAACCGTAGCCCCGGCCCGTAACACACACTCATGAGTGCCTCACTTCAACTTGCTTGCCTAACCATCGTAGGCATCTGCTTTGCCGGGCCCATTTCGGGAGGCGAAGCCAGCAGTGCCTATCTTGTCGAACTCCGAGGAAAGTGCTGGCTCACCGTCAATGGCGAGAGCCTCTCCTGTACTCCAAAACTTCTCAACACCAACTACCCGAACGGCCGCACAGGCTTTTATGTCGTGACTGAGGATGGTGCTGCCTACACCTGGACTGGGGCAAGCGGACAAAAGCCAGACCTGGACAGCCAGGTCCTTTGGCTCGACGTCTTCATATCGACGAAAGGTGATATGACATCAAATTCCAAAGCGGAGGGATCCTGCACGTACAAAAATCCATATCAAGGACAGCCCTCGACCCTATTCTGCGCGGCGAAGTACCAAGGTGGAGAGGCGCAGTTTCGATTTGAACATGATGGGTCAGCGCCCATTGAGTCGTGATGGCCAATACGATCGCAAGGATGCCTGACAAGGAAACCACAGGATCGCCTTTGCGGCCCAATGACATCCTCACCAAACGTAGCCAGTTAAAAAAATAGCCCGGCTCCAAGGCCGGGCTTAAAGTTCGTAGGGAGAGCGTCAATAGTTAGTCAAGTGCACTTGTCCAGTTGGCCGCCCGCGTCTGGAAGGTCGGCGTATCCAAGGTGGCTCCGAGCCGATCCTTTTCCATCAGAGTGTGGGTGCCGAAAGGAATGGAAAGGCCCACGAAACCAAGGTGCTCGGTCGCCTCCTCGCCATTATTCTCGTCGCCGTGAGTGCCGCGGTATCCGACCGACATGTAGAGCGGAGTGTCGAACAGGCCGAACTTGAACTTAGCACCCCAGCCCAGCAAATCCATATCTTCACCGTGAATCGTGCCCTGGGTGTAGGCGAGCTCGCCTTCGAGGAGCATGTCGTCATTCAAGAAGTAGCGCGCGACGCCGCGGGCGAAGAGATGATCAAAATCCAGCGCGTCGTGATCACTGTTCGATTCCATCCACCCCAGTTGACCATAGAGGGTGATGTTATCGAAGTAGTATTGGCCCTCGACACCCGCCCAGCGGACCTTCTCATCGTCCGAGGCATCGGCTCGGCCGATGCCGCCGAACACCCCGATGAGACCCATGGTCGGATCCCGAAAGCTCAGATGCCCGCCGAAACCATGAATGCGGGTGGCTCCGTCATCGTCGGTGTCCACATTGTTGCGTTCGGCGAACGCATCGAGCTGAACCGAGAAATTGTCGAGGAATGGAATGCTGATTGCACCGGTTCCACCCCACAGCGGGTACCGGTCGTCATCAAACTCGTCATCGGGGTCACTGACCTTGGCCAGCCCGACATAGACCCCGAGATCGCCCGACAGGAGCAGCCCCACGGGAGCGGGACCGTAATCCGCTGCTCCCGCTCCGCCTGCGAGCGACAAAGACAACGCAAGACAGGACGACAACAGCAGAATCCGTTTCATATGGCTCCCCAGCGAATCAATTGTATTGGGGCAAATATACGCGGAGTAACTATCTCGGACCCCTTAACGGCACGAAGTTCCTGCGACTGTTGTAAAAATGCGACTTCAGGTGCTGAGTATTGGCCCCGGCATGTACGACACCTACTTCATCGATGAGAAGGCGTCCGTGATGGCGAATACGATCACTAAGCTGCCTAACGCCTAGGGCAGCCGATCAGGACAGGGTCTGTTTCACGTATGTCAGTTTTGGATCACCTCACAAACGTCATATCCCGTAGTGCCCGATCGGAACGTCCTTACATCGTTGGTATCAACGGGATCGACGGGAGCGGAAAATCCCAACTTGCCGCCGACCTTCGTGACAAACTTGCCGACCAGCACAAGTTTAGGCTTTGTCGATGCTGATGGAGTGGGGCTGCACAAAGGTCCCTTCTATCCCTAGGAAGCCCTGCTAAGCTGCTTCAAACTACTGTTCATCCGCGCCCATCTCACCGCGACTCGTTTCGCTGTTTTTTCTCAAGTAGATAGGTTCAAGTATGGGATCGCCGAAAATGAAAACTCAATTGATCGATTGGACTAGAACGTACCTGGGTGCTGTCGGCTTTTCGGTAGCGCTTTCTCTTTCTGCTGCTCTTGCCCATGCAGAAACACTTATTGTTGCTATTGGAGCCAGCAATACGGCTGGCAAAGGCGTATCAAAAAAAGATGCGTGGCCCGCGCGCCTCGAAGACCTCCTCGATGCTCAGGGGTACGACGTGCGGATCGTGAATGCAGGCGTGAACGGGGATGACATCACGCGCATCCTTAAGCGTCTCGAAAGTTCAATACCGAGAGGTACAAAGATTGTGATCCTAGACAAGGCGCGTTTCAACAGTGAGAAGCGCGGTATCGATGTCGCCGATCATATGCCAACCGTTAAAAAGTGGATGAAAGCTCACCGAGTAAAGCTCGTAGTTGTATCAACGTTGGGGAAAATGGCTGGGGGTAACCGGCAACCAGATGGCCTACATTTCACAGAGACGGGCCACGACCTGATCGCGAAGGCTCTCATATCGGACGTGGCTCCTTTACTACAAAAGTGAGCCTGAATTCCGGAGGCAAGTCACGGCGCGCCCTAGTGCCCGGCCATCCTCACCAAATGGTCGGGCTTTTCTTTGAGTCACGTGATCATTGCCAAGGATTCCGAGATAAGGCGTTGCCCTGATCGTAACAGGGTTTCAACGGTGGTGTACACGCTGGCATGAATTGGCAGATGAATGCCATCGTGTTCAGCATTGAAGCCGATATCAACTTTTCAAACATCGACGGAACCTTCACTTTTGCCAATGACGACGAATTTACGACCGACGTTCAGCTGAATGGCAGTTTACGCGGTCGGCTTGGCTATGTATTCGACCGTGCTCTTGTTTATGCCACGGGTGGTCTAGCGATTGCAGAAGTTGAGCAAGGGGCATTGAACTTCGAAAGACTCACGCGAGAAAACGACAACGAGACCTATTTGGCTTCACCGTAGGTGGTGGATTCCAATATGCCTTCTCCGACGCTCTTAGCGGACGAATTGAGTATCGCTACACTAACTTGGGCGAGGAGAACTTCAACTGGCCTACTTCGTTCCTATGACATCACAATTCATTCCGTTCAGGCCGGGATAAGGTGGCGATTCTAAAATGTTGAGGATAGCAGGGTCTAGAGGCGACTAGCTCCGGTAGAGGTGGCCGGATTGTGTGGCCCGGCCATTATTGGCGCGCATTTTCCAACTTAGGAACAGGACGGGATTTAGTCGCAGCCAAATGCTAGGTCGCTCGTGGTCGCCGAAACCGATAGAAGGCAGCGAAGAGGCCCAAGAGTGGGTGAAGGGGAGCAGGTTCAGACCACGCTGCCTCGTGAATAGGTTCTTGCAGGGGCTCCGTGTTCTCGACGAGAATCTGATAGCCAAACCCATGTTCTTGCATCACGAGCTCATAGCGATCGAGTATTCGCTTTGCGTAGAACTGTGCGTCTATCGAAGTACCGCAAGCTGCTTTCGCAGCGCTCAGAGCCACCACTCTGGCGTTTGCCATGTCTTGCATAAGGCCGCATCGCGTAGCTCAACTACGCGTCCCCGCTTGTGCAATCGCCTCAACGACCGAAATTGCTTAACTTGATCGTCCCGATCCCCACGGAAATACATCCTAGGCAAAAGCTGTGAGACTTTGTCAATCGAACTTTGTTTGCAGACGTGGAATTAGTGTGGATCGCATGTCGGCAGCCGAAATGAAAAGGACCAAAGGGTCAGGGTCCCTGACTTGGCCCGCCGTGTTCGGCGTTGCCATTGTGCTCGATTAGGGGCGAGTCTATCACGGGGTCGTTCACTCGATTGCCACCGTGCCCGGACGGGAGGTCACGCAGAACGCCCGCTTGTTTGCAGCGGTGTCGCAGGCCACGGACGACGCGCTGATCGCCGTCTTCGACGCCAAGTACCACTACAATTTTTGGCGCCCAGTCACCGCGATCCGCAATGGCGACATCGACGGCAACGACGCGACCGAACGGGATCCATCATGGACGCCGTTCATCGACACTCCCATGCACCCCGAGTATCCATGCGCGCACTGCATCCTCTCCGCCGCCGTTGGTACGGTGCTACAAGCCGATATCGGGACCGGTCCCGTGCCGACCCTGACGACGACCAGTGTCACCGCTAAAGGCGCGGCGCGGAGTTGGACTAAGATCGATGACTTTGTGCAGGAGGTAGCAAATGCACGCATCTACGACGGCGTGCACTACCGCAACTCCACGGAAGTCGGCATGGCCATGGGCAAACAGGTTGGCGAGTTGGTTGCGGCGAAGTACCTGCGGCCTCCCGAGTAGAGCGCGCATGCACGCCCGTAGTCCAAGAAGTTGCCCCGCTTTCCCTTCCGCGCAGCTATGGATACTCAAACACGAGGCCGCATGGTCGAGCGGCGCAAGTTTCCCCGCCCCCTGGCACGTTGAGCGGACGGCAACCATTTTGTGGTCAAAGACGCCAATGGCTTTTCACTCGCCTACACTTACTAGCGCGAATGCCCTGTTCGATACCTACTTCACCGATGAGGAGGCGTTCGTGATGGCCAATACTATTGCCAAGTTGCCGGAGAGACGCGAGTCCGAGGGGTCTCCTTGATGCGTGGCCTTCAGGAGAACCGAAATATCGGAGGGATGGGAAGGAAAGTCAGAAGGGCAAAGAGCGGCACAAGGACAGCGGCCGCCCACAACATGTAAGCGAAAAAGCTTGGCATGCGAATACCGCGCTCGACGGCAATAGCATAGACCATGAAGTTGGGTGCATTCCCTATGTACGTAAGCGCCCCCATGTAAACAGCGCCCATTGATATGGCAGCCAGCGTTCCCGCGGCCGGGCCCATGAGGTGGTTCGGGTCGCCCCCCGCTAGCTCAAAGAACACAAGGTAGGTCGGCGCATTATCGAGGAATGCCGACAGAATGCCGGTGAGCCAGAAATATGCCACCTCATTTGGAGTTCCATCGGTTGAAGTCACAGCAGAAAACAGGCTCGCAAATGATCCTTCGGTCCCGGCGCCCAGCATCGCTAAAACCGGAACAATTGCAGTGAAAATGCCGGCGAATAGTATGGCCACCTCTCGAATTGGTTCCCATGTAAATCCATTGGCCGTCCGATGTTCATCGGGCGTCAGCCAAAGCGAAAGCAGCGCAATCGCTACTAGGGCTGTATCGCGCACAAGGTTCTGAAGCTCCAAGTGCGTTCCAAAGACATCAAAGGAAATTCCAGATTCCCAAACCGCAGAGGCAAGAATGACGGCAATGATAAGGGCAATGAGAAGGAGGTTGCGTGTGCCCCGAAGCCGAATATGGATTGCCGGTTCTTTGGGGTGAACAGAGACCTTTTCGCGACGAAAGAGTACTGTTTCGACCACCACAAATATAGTCAGTACCAAACCGGATACGAGGAGTGTCTGGAGCCAGAGATGCTGAGCCGTCCACAAGAAGTCCACACCGCGCAGAAACCCCACAAAGAGCGGTGGATCTCCTAAAGGTGTGAGGGCTCCGCCGACATTGGCGACGAGAATGATAAAGAAAATGATGATGTGAGCATTGTGACGGCGGCTGGCGTTGGCTGTGATAACTGGCCGGATCAAAATCATTGCCGCACCCGTTGTCCCGACAATACTGGCCATCGCCGCGCCGGTTGCCAGCAGTGTTGTGTTTGCCAGGGGCGTCCCCGGCAGGTTTCCCGTGACGAGAATGCCTCCCGCGACCGTGTAGAGGGCAAACAATAGAACAATGAAACTCAAGTACTCGGCCAGCAGTGCATGCGCAAAGGCCGAGAGCGCCGTTTCCACGCTGTACCCGATCATGATCGGCAACAGAGCCAGCATTGCCCATGCGAGGGCGATTTTGCCGTAGTGATGGTGCCAAATACGGGG
Organism: uncultured Alphaproteobacteria bacterium; assembly: GCA_963789175.1. Taxonomy (GTDB): domain Bacteria; phylum Pseudomonadota; class Alphaproteobacteria; order Rhizobiales; family Aestuariivirgaceae; genus CAWBJO01. The sequence goes on along the minus strand of CAWBJO010000006.1, from coordinate 464,835 downwards.
AAAGAGAAGGGGGCCAGTTGCGATCGATAGGAGAATGCCAAGGAATGGGATTGCCCAAGGCCACCCCATCGACGAGCCATCCAGTGCAGTAGCGGCGCGAGCCTCTCCGGGCGCCAGGAGGGACGCGCTCAACACGATTGCAAGTGGGGCTAGTTTATTCACCAGAGCCTAGCATGATGGGGCGGAACAGGCGCCAAGCTATCGGAGGACGGGCGCGAAGTCAGTTATTGGGGTGCCAAGGATCCGCGCCCGCCGGCCGGGCAAACAGCTCCGACGTTCAGTGATCGTGGTGGTGTTGGCATGGCCAGAACACCCGATCGCGAAAGATATAGATTTGAGGCGCGTCGGGAGGGTCGAGACCGGCATCCATCGTGACCCCAGCCTTGAGGAGAATTTCAGATTTTCCGCTCCGATGGCTGACGTATGGCGTGCCGTTGCGGCCCTTGCCAAGGGAGTTGCCAGCCATGAACGACTCCGTACGGTCTCCAATTCGCAAATGCATGCGGACAGACGTGTCGAATGAAAAGGTCATTTCGGCCGGAGCCTCAAAGCCGTCGGAACACCACCTTTCCGTGTCTGCCATCGAGGACGTCACGCTCAGGGAAAGAAAGCACCACAGCCCTACCCACTTTGCCAGCACGTGGCGACCCGGGGGCGACCCAATGAGCGATATGCGAAGCAACGAGTTCACCTCAGGCTGCACATTAAAATAAATCAAAAGGTTAAGCTGGTGCCGACTGCAGGACTCGAACCTGCGACCCCCTGATTACAAATCAGGTGCTCTACCAACTGAGCTAAGCCGGCGTCCGATCGTTGATGTCTAGTTCCGACTGCCGTAGCCGGTCAAGCCGATGGCCGATCGTTGGCGGTTGAAAGTGCATAAAGCGCGACCGCCGCGGCATTGGAGACGTTGAGGCTCTTGACGACGCCCGGCAGCTCGAGCCGGACGAGTCTGTCGCAGCTTTGCCGGGTCAGGTGCCTCAGGCCCTTTCCCTCCGCGCCGAGGACGAGGGCGACCGGAAACCGCGGCGCCGTCTCCTGGATCGCCTGCGGCGCATCGGAATCGAGCCCCATGATCTCGAAATCGTACGATTTCAGCTCCTCGATGGCCCGGGCGAGGTTGGTGACCCTCACGAAGGGGATGGCTTCCGCCGCCCCGGAGGCCGATTTGAAGAGCACCGCCGTGAGCGAGGGCGCGTGCCGCGCCGTCGTGACAAGCGCCGTCACCCGGAACGCGGCACAGGACCTGAGGATCGCACCTACATTGTGGGGGTCGGTGACCTGGTCGAGAACGACCACGATTCCGCTCCGTTCGATCTGGTCGAGCCGGGGCTGGGGGAGGGGATCGGCCAGGAGAAGCACCCCCTGGTGGACCGCTCCGGGCTCGAGGCGCCTGTCGAGGTCTCGCGGATGGAGCACCTCCGGTTCCACGGCAAGCTCGGGAACCGCCTCCTTCAAACGGTCGAACCCGTTCTTGGTGACGGCCAGGCTTCGGACCCGCCGTTTGGGGTTCGATAGCGCGGCTTCGACGGCATGGAGCCCATATATGATGTCGTGACCCGAATCGGAGTGCTGCTTTTGCGCGGGAATCGGCGGTTTCCTGGGACTGCGGGAATTCATTTCGGCTTTATACGGCCGGGTCACGGTCATTCCGAGCGGCGAAATTGTCCAAGCGGAGTTTTTTTGGCCTAACCCCTTACGTTTTTGTGTGTTTCGCCTATCTATTAACAATTGACACCCGTCCTCCGACCTTTATAAAGCCTCCGATCAAGCCCGGTCCAAAAGACCGGGCACAATGTCTTGCGCGCATGAATTGGTTCAGCCTCAAGGCGGGGGAGTGTCCCGAGCGGCAAAGGGGGCGGACTGTAAATCCGCTGGCTTCGCCTTCGTAGGTTCGAGTCCTACCTCCCCCACCATCCCCCGGGGAGGCAGCAGCGCAGGTGGGCGTGGAGTTCTTGAGTGAGGCAAAGCCGCTAGAAGCAACGATAAAAACAGGGTCGGGCGGGTGTAGCTCAATGGTAGAGCAACAGCCTTCCAAGCTGAAGACGGGGGTTCGATTCCCCTCACCCGCTCCAGGGTCCAGGGGGGGCCCGAAGGCTCATCCCCGCGACCCCGCGACAGACGGAGCTTGAGAGAATCGGTTGACGCGCTGGCCGGGCGCCGGTTGGCAGAAGGAACAGGATCAGATGGCCAAAGAGAAGTTTTCGAGGACGAAGCCGCACTGCAACATTGGGACGATTGGGCATGTTGATCATGGCAAGACGTCGCTGACGGCGGCGATCACGAAGGTATTGGCGGAGACGGGCGGGGCGACGTACACGGCGTATGACCAGATTGACAAGGCTCCCGAGGAGCGGGCCCGCGGCATCACGATTTCGACGGCGCATGTCGAGTACGAGACGCAGAACCGGCACTATGCGCATGTCGACTGTCCCGGGCATGCCGACTATGTGAAGAACATGATCACCGGAGCGGCCCAGATGGATGGTGCGATCCTGGTTGTCTCGGCGGCCGATGGTCCGATGCCGCAGACGCGCGAGCACATTCTTTTGGCGCGCCAGGTTGGCGTTCCGGCCCTGGTGGTTTTTCTGAACAAGGTCGACATGGTCGACGATCCCGAGCTTTTGGAGCTGGTTGAGATGGAGGTTCGCGAGCTTTTGTCGCTGTACCAGTTTCCCGGCGACAAGATCCCGATCATCCGCGGCTCGGCCTTGATGGCGCTTGAGGGCAAGAACCCCGAGCTTGGCCATGATGCGGTATTGAAGCTGATGGCGGCGGTTGACGCCTACATTCCGCAGCCTGACCGTCCCAAGGACCAGCCGTTCCTGATGCCGATCGAGGATGTGTTTTCGATTTCCGGGCGCGGCACGGTGGTGACCGGGCGCATTGAGCGCGGCGTCGTCAAGGTTGGCGAGGAGGTCGAGATTGTCGGCATCCGCCCGACCTCGAAGACGACGGTGACCGGGGTCGAGATGTTCCGCAAGCTTCTTGACCAGGGCGAGGCGGGCGACAATGTCGGGGCGCTGCTGCGCGGTGTCGAGCGCGACGGGGTGGAGCGCGGCCAGGTTCTGTGCAAGCCCGGTTCGGTGAAGCCGCACAAGAAGTTCAAGGCCGAGGCCTATATCCTGACCAAGGAGGAGGGCGGCCGCCACACCCCGTTCTTCACCAACTACCGGCCGCAGTTTTACTTCCGCACCACCGACGTGACCGGCGTGGTGCAGCTGCCGCAGGGCACCGAGATGGTGATGCCGGGCGACAACGTGACCATGGATGTCGAGCTCATCACCCCGATCGCCATGGAAGAGAAGCTGCGCTTTGCCATCCGCGAGGGCGGCCGCACCGTCGGTGCCGGCGTCGTCGCCCAGATCGTGGAATAACGAGGAAGGTCGGCTGGCCCATGGATAGGGGTATAGCTCAGTTGGTAGAGCGGCGGTCTCCAAAACCGCAGGCCGGGGGTTCGAGCCCCTCTGCCCCTGCCACCGAAAGCAAACGGTAGGATCGGATATCGAATGGCGAAGACGAACCCAATAGAGTTCCTTCAGCAGGTGCGCCAGGAAGCTGGCAAGATCACCTGGCCGACCCGGAACGAGACGCTGGTCACCACCATGATGGTGTTGATCATGGTGGCTTTGGCGTCCCTGTTCTTCCTGGGGGTCGACGCCATCCTGAAGTGGATTGTCGATAGCGTGTTGCTGGCGCTTTAGCAGGAGCGGAACGGCTCAAAGGGACATGACGAAACGCTGGTACATCGTTCACGCCTACTCGAACTTCGAGAACAAGGTCGCGGAATCGATCAAGGAACAGTCTACGCAGAAGGGGCTGGGGCACCTTTTCGACGAAGTGCTCGTGCCGACAGAAGAGGTCGTCGAGCTCCGGCGGGGCCGCAAGGTAACGAGCGAGCGGCGTTTTTTTCCGGGCTATGTGCTCGTGAAGATGGAAATGACCGATGAGGCATACCATCTGATCAAGAACACGCCCAAGGTCACCGGCTTTCTGGGTTCGGACAACAAGCCGGTTGCCATCACGGAGGCGGAAGCGGGACGCATCCTGCATCAGGTGCAGGAAGGCATCGAACGTCCGCGGCCTTCGATCCAGTTCGAGGTCGGCGAGCAGGTTCGCGTCGCCGATGGGCCTTTTGCCTCGTTCAACGGCCTCGTGGAGGAGGTGGACGAGGAGCGCTCGCGTCTGAAGGTGGCTGTTTCGATTTTCGGGCGCGCCACGCCGGTCGAGCTCGAATACGGCCAGGTCGAGAAGATCTGAGCCGCGTGGGAGGCCGGGTGGCTGCCGCTAGGGCAGCGCGCTTGGAGGCCGTACCACTAACCTCGATATCCGGATTCGAATGCCGGGAGGGATGAGAAGGAAATGGCGAAGAAGATCACGGGCTATGTGAAGCTTCAGGTGCCGGCGGGGCAAGCGAACCCGTCGCCGCCGATCGGACCCGCGCTCGGTCAGCGCGGCCTGAACATCATGGAGTTCTGCAAGTCTTTCAATGCGAAAAGCCAGGGCATGGAGCCGGGATCCCCGGTGCCGGTGATCATCACCGTCTTCCAGGACAAGTCCTTCACCTTCGAGATGAAGGCGCCGCCGGCCTCATACTTTTTGAAGAAGGCGGCCAAGATCAATGCCGGCTCCAAGGAGCCAGGACGCGGCGCCCCCGTCGGCAGGGTCACGATGGCCCAGTGCCGCGAGATCGCCCAGGTGAAGCAGTCCGGCATGAACGCCGCGGACATCGACGCCGCCGCCCGCGAGATCGCGGGTTCGGCGCGTTCGATGGGCCTGGAAGTGGTGGAGTAGAACGATGCCGAAGATTGCAAAGCGGATAGCCAAGAACAGCGAAGGGATCGTTCGCGGCAAGTCCTATCCCCTGGGCGAAGCTGTGAAGCTGCTCAAGGCGCGGGCCAACGCCAAGTTCGACGAGACCGTCGAGATCGCGATGAACCTCGGCGTCGATCCACGCCATGCCGACCAGATGGTCCGCGGCATTTGCAACCTGCCGAATGGGTCGGGCCGCAATCTCCGGGTCGCCGTCTTCGCCAAGGGTGCGAAGGCCGAAGAGGCGAAGAAGGCCGGCGCCGACATCGTCGGGGCGGAAGATCTGGTCGAGACGGTCGGCAAGGGCACGATCGACTTCGATCGTTGCATCGCCACGCCGGACCTCATGCCGCTGGTCGGGCGTCTGGGCAAGGTGCTCGGTCCGCGCGGCCTGATGCCCAACCCCAAGGTCGGCACGGTGACGATGGACATCACCGGCGCCGTCAAGGGTGCGAAAGGCGGTGCGGTGGAATTCCGTGTCGAGAAGGCGGGAATCGTCCAGGCCGGCGTCGGCAAGGCGAGCTTTTCCGAAGACCAGCTCATCGGAAACATCCGCGCCTTCATCGATGCGGTACTCAAGGCGCGTCCGCAGGGGCAGAAGGGAACGTTCGTCAAGAAGGTGTCCGTTTCCTCCTCGCAGGGTCCGGGCGTCAAGATCGACCTGCCGAACGCGTCGCAGGGAACATAGGTTTTTCGGGTTTCGCCGGAGCGTCGGCTTGTCCGGTGCCCTGGCGAAGCGGCTGAAGCAGGAAGGAGACTTCAGGCCTCGGTCGTTCGTCCTGTCCGAGATTGCAGGCGCGGGATCCGTCCCGCTTAAACCACAAGCCTGCATGAGATGGGAGACCAACGTGCTTTTGGCCTATGGCCATGGGTTCGGTTGGACCTTTCGGGCCCTCGGCCCTCGCAAGAGGGGCTGCGGGGGACAGGAATTGAGTGTCGTCGGACCCTCTCCTTCGGGAGAAATCCGCCGACTGGTCCAACCGGCAGGACGCCCTTTCGAGGGCCGACTGCCAACTTAAGGAGCGAGCAGTGGAAAGAGCTGAGAAGCAAGAGCTCGTCACGAAGCTCAACGCGGTGTTCAAGAGCGCCGGCGTTGTCGTCGTGGCCCACAACAACGGCATTACTGTTTCGCAGATGAACGATCTGCGGGGCAGGATGCGCAAGGCGGGGGCGACCGTGAAGGTCGCCAAGAACCGCCTCGCGAAGCTTGCTCTTGATGGCACGCAGGTAGCTGGGATCAAGGACCTGTTCACGGGTCCGACGATGGTGGCCTTTTCGGCCGACCCCGTCACGGCACCGAAGATCGCCACCGACTTCGCCAAGGGCAACGAGAAGTTCGTCGTCCTCGGCGGAGCGCTTGGCGCCTCGATGCTCGATCCCAAGGGGGTGAAAGCCCTCGCGGATCTGCCTTCGCTTGATCAGCTCCGGGCAAAGCTCGTGGGCATGCTGCAGACGCCGGCCACCCGCATTGCGGGGGTTCTCCAGGCGCCTGCCGGTCAGCTGGCGCGGGTCCTCAACGCCTATGCCACCAAGAACAATGCTGCCTGACGCAGCTACAGTCCAACCGAACTGGGAAAGTGAAAGAAATGGCTGATCTGAACAAAATCGTCGATGAACTCTCGGGCCTCACCGTTATCCAGGCCGCCGAGCTCTCTAAGCTTCTCGAAGAAAAGTGGGGCGTCTCCGCGGCCGCACCCGTCGCCGTAGCGGCGGCCGGCGGAGCGGCCGGTGCGGCTGCGCCGGTCGAGGAGCAGAACGAGTTTACCGTCGTGCTTGCTGCCACGGGAGACAAGAAGATCGAGGTGATCAAGGAAGTGCGGGCCATCACCGGTCTCGGCCTCAAGGAGGCCAAGGATCTCGTCGAAGGAGCTCCGAGGCCCGTCAAGGAGGCTGTCGCCAAGGCCGACGCCGAAGCTATGAAGAAGAAGCTCGAAGCCGTCGGTGCGAAGGTCGAGCTCAAGTAGTTCCGCATATGTCATCGCCGTCCGGCATTTCGGTGCCGGACGGTGCGAATTTCGTTGGACGAACGCAGTTGGTCCTCAGGTCTTGAAGGGACAGATATGACGCAGACACTCGCCGGTCGCAAAAGGGTTCGGAAATTCTTCGGCAAGAATGCAGACATCGCGGAGATGCCGAACCTCATCGAGGTCCAGAAGGAATCTTACGATCAGTTCCTGCAGTTCAAGCATCCCGCTGGCGGGAGGCTGAACGAGGGACTGCAGGCGGTTTTTAAGTCCGTCTTTCCGATCACGGACTTCTCCGGCCAGGCGATGCTCGAATTCGTGAGCTACGAGTTCGAGTTGCCGAAGTACGACGTCGAGGAGTGCCAGCAGCGCGGCATGACCTATGCTGCGCCGCTCAAGGTCACCCTGCGCCTCATTGTCTTCGAGGTCGATCAGGAAACCGGTGCGAAATCGGTCAAGGACATCAAGGAGCAGGACGTCTACATGGGCGATATTCCGCTCATGACGTCGAACGGAACCTTCGTCGTCAACGGCACCGAGCGGGTGATCGTGTCGCAGATGCACCGGTCGCCCGGCGTGTTCTTCGATCACGACAAGGGCAAGACCCATTCCTCCGGCAAGCTTCTCTTCGCGGCGCGCATCATTCCCTATCGCGGTTCCTGGCTCGACTTCGAGTTCGACGCCAAGGACATCATCCACGTGCGCATCGATCGCCGTCGCAAGCTTCCCATCACGACTCTCCTCTATGCGCTTGGCCTCGATAGCGAGGAGATCCTCCACTACTACTACAAGAGCATTCCGTACGTGGAATCCAAGGAAGGCGGCTGGCGGACGCCGTTCGACGCACAGCGCTTTCGCGGCCTGAAGCCGAGCGTCGACTTGATCGATGCAAAGACGAAGAAGGTCGTCGTCGAGGCCGGCAAGAAGATGACGCCGCGCCTGGCCCGCAAGCTCGCCGAAGACGGCCTGAAGGACCTTCTCGTGCGCGACGAGGAACTGTACGGCCATTTCCTGGCCGACGAGCTCGTCAATCCCAAGACCGGCGAGATCTACGCCGAAGCCGGCGACGAAATCACCGAGAAGCTGCTGAAGGCGCTGAAGGAGGCGGGCTTCGCCAAGCTGAACATTCTGGACATCGACCACATCAATACGGGTGCGTACATCCGCAATACGTTGCGCGCCGACAAGGCCGAGAACTATGACCAGGCCTTGCTCGAGATCTACCGCGTCATGCGTCCCGGCGAACCGCCGACCCGGGAGACGGCCGAATCACTCTTCAACGGCCTCTTCTTCGATTCGGAACGCTACGACCTTTCGGCGGTCGGTCGCGTTAAGATGAACATGCGGCTTGATCTCGACGCGCCCGATACGGTTCGCGTGCTGCGCCGCGAGGACATTCTCGCCGTGGTCATGCGGTTGACCGAACTGCGCGACGGCAAGGGCGAGATCGACGACATCGACCATCTCGGCAACCGGCGCGTCCGGCCGGTCGGCGAGCTCATGGAGAACACCTACCGGCTGGGCCTCGTTCGCATGGAACGTGCGATCAAGGAGCGCATGTCGTCTATCGACATCGATACGGTCATGCCCCACGACCTCATCAACGCCAAGCCGGTGAGCGCTTCGGTGCGGGAATTCTTCGGTTCCTCACAGCTGTCGCAGTTCATGGACCAGACGAACCCGCTCTCGGAGATCACCCACAAGCGGCGCCTTTCGGCCCTCGGTCCGGGCGGCCTCACCCGCGAACGTGCGGGCTTCGAGGTCCGCGACGTCCACCCGACGCACTACGGCCGGATTTGCCCGATCGAGACGCCGGAAGGCCCGAATATCGGGCTGATCAACTCGCTTGCGACCTACGCCCGCGTGAACAAGTACGGCTTCATCGAGACGCCCTACCGGAAGGTCGTGAACGGCAAGGTGAGCGACGAGGTCGTGTACCTCTCAGCTATCGAGGAATCGAAGCACTACATCGCACAGGCTAACGTCGAGTTGACGAAGGACGACAGGTTCCAGGAGGAACTGGTCACGGTACGCCACAGTGGCGACGTTTTGACCGTGCCGCGCGACAAGGTCGATGCGGTCGACGTGTCGCCGAAGCAGCTGGTTTCGGTCGCCGCGGCGCTCATTCCGTTCCTCGAGAACGACGACGCCAACCGCGCCCTCATGGGTTCCAACATGCAGCGCCAGGCCGTGCCGCTGATCCGCACCGCCGCGCCTCTCGTCGGGACCGGGATGGAGTTGGTCGTGGCACGGGATTCCGGAGCCGCCATCACGGCTCGCCGCCCCGGCGTCGTCGACCAGGTCGACGCCAAGCGCATCGTCATACGCGCAACGGAAGAGACCGATCCGACCAAGTCGGGCGTCGACATCTACACGCTGCAGAAGTTCCAGCGTTCGAACCAGAATACCTGCATCAACCAGCGTCCCCTCGTGCGCATCGGCGACGAAGTCCGCAAGGGCGACATCATCGCCGACGGACCATCGACTGACCTCGGCGACCTGGCTCTGGGCCGGAACGTGCTCGTCGCGTTCATGCCCTGGAACGGCTACAACTTCGAGGATTCCATTCTTCTTTCGGAGCGCATGGTCCGCGACGACGTCTTCACCTCGATCCACATCGAGGAGTTCGATGTCATGGCCCGCGACACCAAGCTGGGTCCCGAGGAGATCACGCGCGACATTCCCAATGTCGGCGAAGAGGCTCTGAAAAACCTCGACGAGGCCGGCATCGTCTATATCGGAGCCGAGGTGAAGCCCGGCGACATCCTGGTCGGCAAGATCACCCCGAAGGGTGAAAGCCCGATGACTCCCGAAGAGAAGCTGCTCAGGGCCATCTTCGGCGAGAAGGCGTCCGACGTGCGTGACACGTCCTTGCGGCTGCCGCCGGGCGTGTCTGGTACGGTCGTCGAGGTGCGGGTGTTCAATCGGCACGGCATCGACAAGGACGAGCGCGCCCTCGCCATCGAAAGGGAAGAAATCGAGCGCCTCGCCAAGGACCGCGACGACGAGCTCGCCATTCTCGATCGCAACGCCTATGGCCGCTTGCAGCAATTCCTGCTCGGCAAGCAGGCGAGCGGCGGCCCGAAGGGGCACAAGATCGACGGTCGCGTGACCCAGCACCACCTCGAAGACATCCCGCGCTCCCAGTGGTGGAGCGTGCCGCTAACGAGCGAGAAGTCGCTCTCCGAGCTCGAGGCGATGAAGCTGCAGTACGAAGAGTCGAAGAAGCGTCTTGAGACGCGGTTCCTCGACAAGGTCGAAAAGCTGCAGCGCGGCGACGAGCTGCCGCCCGGCGTCATGAAGATGGTCAAGGTCTTCGTGGCCGTGAAGCGCAAGATCCAGCCGGGCGACAAGATGGCCGGCCGTCACGGCAACAAGGGCGTCGTGTCGAAGATCGTTTCCGACGAGGATATGCCGTATCTCGAGGACGGAACGCCCGTCGACATCGTCCTCAATCCGCTTGGCGTGCCGTCGCGCATGAATGTCGGCCAGATCCTCGAGACGCATCTAGGTTGGGCCTGCGCCGGCCTCGGCAAGAAGATCGGCGACCTCATCGAAGCCTATCGTGAAAACGAGAAGGTGAAGCCGATCCGCGACCAGATCCACAAGATCTACGGCAAGAACGAGGAAATCGACTCGCTCAACGACGAGCAGCTGGTCGAGATGGCTCAGAACCTCAAGGAAGGCGTTCCGATCGCCACACCGGTGTTCGACGGGGCCCGCGAGGAGGACATCTCGCAGATGCTCGAAGCGGCCGGCCTCAATGGCTCCGGCCAGGTGACGCTCTTCGATGGACGATCGGGTGAACCGTTCGACCGCCCGGTGACCGTCGGCTACATCTATATCTTGAAGCTCCACCATCTGGTGGACGACAAGATCCACGCCCGTTCGATCGGCCCTTACAGCCTGGTGACCCAGCAGCCGCTGGGCGGCAAGGCGCAGTTCGGCGGGCAGCGGTTCGGCGAAATGGAAGTGTGGGCGCTGGAAGCATATGGCGCCGCCTACACCCTCCAGGAAATGCTGACTGTGAAGTCCGACGACGTGGCCGGCCGCACCAAGGTCTACGAGGCGATCGTCCGTGGCGACGATGCCTTCGAAGCCGGCATTCCCGAGAGTTTCAACGTGCTCGTGAAGGAGATGCGGTCGCTCGGACTTAACGTCGAGCTTCAGAATTCGGAACCGGTGACGGCCCCCGCGAAGTAGGGGTCGGCACTCGGGCAGCACACGTCAAATCAAGTCGGGAGCAGGGCTCTCGCAAACAGGAGAACAGGGATCCATGAACCAAGAGGTCATGAACATCCTCAATCCGGCGGCAACACCGCAGGCCTTCGACCAGATCCGGATCGGCATCGCATCTCCGGAAAAGATCCTGTCGTGGTCGTACGGCGAGATCAAGAAGCCGGAGACCATCAACTACCGCACGTTCAAGCCGGAGCGTGACGGGCTGTTTTGCGCCCGTATCTTCGGGCCGATCAAGGACTACGAGTGCTTGTGCGGCAAGTACAAGCGGATGAAGTACAAGGGCATCATCTGCGAGAAGTGCGGCGTCGAGGTGACGCTTTCCAAGGTGCGCCGCGAGCGCATGGGCCACATCGAGCTCGCAGCCCCCGTCGCGCATATCTGGTTCCTGAAGTCCCTGCCGTCGCGGATCGCGCTGCTGCTCGACATGACCCTGAAGGACGTCGAGCGCGTGCTTTATTTCGAGAACTACATCGTTCTCGAGCCCGGCCTGACTCCGCTCTCACCCTACCAGCTGCTCACGGAGGATGAGTATCTGAAGGCGCAGGAATCTTATGGCGAGGACAGCTTCACCGCCGGCATCGGGGCCGAGGCGGTTCGCGACATCCTGATCGGCATCAACCTCGAGAAGACCCGCGAGGACCTGCGCAAGGAAATCGCCGAGTCGACGTCCGAGCTGAAACCCAAGAAGCTCGCCAAGCGGCTGAAGATCGTCGAGTCGTTCATCGAGTCCGGCAATCGTCCGGAGTGGATGATCCTGACCGTCGTTCCGGTGATCCCACCCGAGCTGCGACCCCTGGTGCCGCTCGACGGCGGTCGCTTCGCGACCTCGGATCTCAACGACCTCTATCGCCGCGTCATCAACCGCAACAACCGGCTGAAGCGGCTCATCGAGCTGCGCGCGCCCGACATCATCATCCGCAACGAGAAGCGGATGCTGCAGGAAGCCGTCGATGCGCTGTTCGACAACGGCCGCCGTGGCCGGGTCATCACCGGCGCCAACAAGCGTCCCCTTAAATCGCTGGCCGACATGCTGAAGGGCAAGCAGGGCCGGTTCCGCCAGAACCTGCTCGGCAAGCGGGTCGACTATTCGGGCCGCTCGGTCATCGTCGTCGGCCCGGAGCTCAAGCTCCACCAGTGCGGGCTGCCGAAGAAGATGGCGCTCGAGCTGTTCAAGCCCTTCATCTATTCGCGGCTTGACGCCAAGGGCCTCTCGGCGACCGTCAAGCAGGCCAAGAAGCTTGTCGAAAAGGAGAAGCCGGAAGTCTGGGATATCCTGGACGAGGTGATCCGCGAGCATCCGGTGCTCCTCAACCGCGCCCCGACCCTGCACAGGCTGGGCATCCAGGCTTTCGAGCCGACCCTCATCGAGGGCAAGGCGATCCAGTTGCATCCGCTCGTCTGCGCGGCCTTCAACGCCGATTTCGACGGCGATCAGATGGCCGTGCACGTGCCGTTGTCCCTCGAGGCGCAGCTCGAAGCCCGCGTGCTGATGATGTCGACGAACAACATCCTCCACCCGGCGAACGGCCAGCCCATCATCGTTCCCTCACAGGACATCGTTCTCGGACTCTACTATCTCTCGATGATGCGTCCGAACGAGCCGGGCGAAGGCAGCCTGTTCGGTTCCATGGCCGAGATTGAGCACGCCCTGGCGGCCGGTTCCGTTTCGCTCCATGCCAAGGTCAAGGCCCGCTACCGCTATGTCGAAACCAACGGCCAGGAGATATCGAAGGTCTTCGAGACGACGCCCGGTCGCATGAAGATCGGCGAGCTGCTGCCGCGTGCCGTGAACATTTCGCTCGACCTCTGCAACAAGCTTCTGACCAAGCGCGAGATCTCGCGCATGATCGATGCCGTCTATCGCCATTGCGGTCAGAAGGAATCGGTCATTTTCTGCGACAAGATCATGGCCCTCGGTTTCTACCATGCCTTCAAGGCCGGCATCTCCTTCGGCAAGGACGACATGGTCATCCCGCACGAGAAGAGCGAGCTCGTGGAGCAGACCCGCGAGCTGGCGAAGGAGTACGAGCAGCAGTACATCGATGGCCTCATCACGCAGGGCGAGAAGTACAACAAGATCGTCGATGCGTGGGCGAAATGCACCGAGCAGGTCGCCGACAAGATGATGGCGGGCATTTCGAGCACTCAGATCGACCCGGTCACGAAGCGCGAGAACGCCGTCAATTCTATCTTCATGATGTCCCACTCAGGTGCCCGCGGCTCGCCCGCCCAGATGAAGCAGCTCGCCGGCATGCGCGGCCTGATGGCCAAGCCGTCCGGCGAGATCATCGAGACGCCGATCATCTCGAACTTCAAGGAAGGGCTGTCTGTTCTCGAGTACTTCAACTCGACCCACGGTGCCCGCAAGGGCCTCGCCGATACGGCGTTGAAGACCGCCAACTCGGGCTATCTGACGCGTCGCCTGGTCGACGTTGCCCAGGACTGCATCGTCAACGAGGAGGACTGCAAGACCGAAGCGTCGATTACGGCGCGGCCGATCATCGATGCCGGCGAAGTCATCGCACCGCTTGGTCAGCGCGTTCTCGGGCGTACGGCGGCCCTCGACGTGAAGGATCCGAACACCGGCGACCTCATCGTGGCCGCGGGTGACGAAATTCTCGAGGAGCACGTGGACAAGATCGAGTCTGCCGGCATTACCGAGCTGCGGATCCGCTCGGTCCTGACCTGCGCGACGAAGTTCGGGACCTGCGCCAAGTGCTACGGGCGTGATCTCGCCCGCGGCACGCCCGTCAATCTCGGCGAGGCGGTCGGTGTCATCGCAGCACAGTCGATAGGCGAGCCGGGTACCCAGCTGACGATGCGGACCTTCCACATCGGCGGTACGGCACAGGTTCTTGACCAGTCCTTCATCGAGTCGAACGTCGAAGGCGTGGTCAAGATCCGCAACAGGAACATCGTCAAGGACTCGACCGGCCGCACCGTCGTCATGGGACGCAACGTGGCCATCGTCATCGAGGACGGAAAGGGCAACGAGAGGGCGCTTCACAAGGTGATCTACGGAACCCGCCTGTTCGTCGAGGAGGGCGACCGCGTGAAACGCGGCACCAAGCTCGCCGAGTGGGATCCCTACACGCGCCCGATCATGACCGAGGTCGACGGTGCCGTCGACTACGAGGACGTGGTCGAAGGCGTGTCAGTGGTCGAGGCGGCCGACGAGGCGACCGGCATCACCAACCGCGTCATCACCGACTGGCGGTCGAGCGCCCGTGCCCAGAACCTCAAGCCGGCGCTCGCCATCAAAGGTGACAACGGAAAGGTCGAGAAGCTGCCGCGCGGCGGCGAGGCCCGCTATCTTCTGTCGGTCGATGCCGTGCTCTCGGTCGATCCGGGTGCGAAGGTCAAGGCCGGTGACGTGCTGGCCCGCATTCCGCTGGAGAGCGCCAAGACACGCGACATCACCGGCGGCCTGCCGCGGGTGGCGGAGCTGTTCGAGGCGCGCAAGCCCAAGGATCACGCGATCATCGCCGAGGTATCGGGCAAGGTCGAATTCGGCCGGGACTACAAGAACAAGCGGCGCATCCGCATCGTTCCGGAGGACGAGTCGATCGAGCCGATCGAATACCTCATTCCGAAGGGCAAGCACCTGCCCGTACAGGAGGGCGACCACATCGAGAAGGGCGAGTACATCCTCGACGGCAATCCGGCTCCGCACGACATCCTGGCCATCAAGGGCGTGGAGGAGCTTGCCTTCTACCTCGTCAACGAGATCCAGGAGGTCTATCGGCTGCAGGGCGTGAACATCAACGACAAGCACATCGAGGTGATCGTCCGCCAGATGTTGCAGAAGGTCGAGATCACCGATTCTGGGGATTCGACGCTCCTGCCGGGCGAGCAGATCGATGCGCTGGAACTCGAGGAGGTGAACGAGAAGCTGTCCGCCCTGGACATGAAGCCTGCGGCCGGCATGCCGGTTCTCCTTGGGATCACCAAGGCATCGCTGCAGACGCGCTCCTTCATCTCGGCGGCCTCCTTCCAGGAGACGACGCGCGTGCTCACCGAGGCGGCCGTCGTCGGCAAGGTCGATACGCTCGAAGGGCTGAAGGAGAACGTCATCGTCGGACGGCTGATCCCAGCCGGCACGGGCGGCATGCTGTCGCGCTACAAACAGGTGGCCGACAAGCGCGACAACCTCATTATCGAGGAGCAGGCGAAGGACACCGCAAAGCTGCCGCCGGCAGCCGAATAGGCAAAGCCAAGGGGCCGCATTCGTGCGGCCCCTTTGTCGGCGAACTCAGTTCCAGCGCGACGGTCTGATGTAGCCTGGTCCGGCACTCGAACGGCTGGCGTCGAACCGGTAGCGGATCTGACGGGGCACGTCGACACGGATGCTGAGGATGCAGCGCTCCGTTTGGTCGATGCCGAGAATCGACAGGTCTGCCCGCGCCCGCTGCAGGACGTACTCCAGCTCGACGCTCCGGCCGATCACGAAGAAGTCGTCGTCCTCGGGGCGGTTGGTTTCGCGTGGCCAGTTTGATTCGATACCGTCCAGCCCCACCATCGCGAACTGGGGGTGCTCGCTCGCCCCGACGCTGTAAATGTTGTTGATAACTCCCATGGCGTGGTGCTTCACCAGCACGCCGTCTTCGATGTTCCGCCACCACGTGGGAGATCCGAACAGGCCGTGTGTGGGTTCCAGGCCGCAGTCCCGCGTAGTCATGGTGGCTTCCTGGAGCCACCTAATACGTTGAAAATCCAGCCGCAAATCGTAGACGGTCAACAAGGCCATCGTCGCCTCCCATAACGCAACTTACAAGTCCCCTAGTTCAGCCGGGGTTATACCGCAGAATTGCGTTGGGCCAAACACTCGCGTGGAAGTGGGCCCGACCAGGCCGGGCCCCTTCAGTTCCTGTCAATTCGCCTGGACCGGCGAATGTTCCGCGAGCACGCCTGAAGGGAAGGGGACCGGGGGTGCGAACTGGGCCGGCCAGTGATCGTCGACGCTGACTTTCAGGACGTGACCGGTCTCGGGTTCGATCAGCCCGATGATGGCCCCGGTCGAATCGCTGACGATCGAGAGCTTCCCGACGCCGGGTACCGTGACCGTCGGCCTGCAGATTTCGCCGCCGGCGAACTGCGCCGACCGCTCCGCATGGGCAATGTCTGCAACCGCGAGATAGGTCATCCAGTGAGAGGGAATTCCGTCATAGTCGGGCTCCCGAAGGGCATAGATGCCGCCGACGGGCCGCCCCCCGCTATGGGCGATCCAGTAGCTGTCGCCGTCTGGAAGGAGCATGTGCTCGAATTCCCAGCCGAGAGTCCGATGATAGAACGCCAACGCAACTTCGGGCTCCCACGTATTGAGCTCGTGCCACCACGTCCGCAACGGTTTCGTCATTGGTTTTTGTCCCCAGTGGACTCCGGTACCGTCCCGAGGGTGAAGGTCCGCAATGGCGGGGGCGGCTCTATGGCGAGATTGGGGAAATATGATGTGCCTCCACGTCAGAATTTTACAAGGAAATCTGCGACATCCGCCGACCGGAGGGAAATCGCCGTCACCGAGCCGCCGCAATTGGGGCGACACGGCGACGCCGCTCAAACCCTCGATTTCCGCGAAATTATCCTGCTTTCGGGGTTGACGCATGTGAGCCCCGCACCGTATACACCGCCATCTTTCAGGCGCAGGCAGTAGAGCTTTTCAGGGCTCTAAACGCTGCTGGAAAGCAAGCTTGAACAGATCTGGACACGACCACCGGGCTTGAAATCCGGCGGTCCTCTGGTTTTCGGCATCCTCCGCCCGGCGTGGCGGAAGCGGTGCCTTCGCCGTTGCGCGCCATCGATGTATGCGATGGGCGCTTAGGACTTGGACGTTTGGAGAGCAAGGGCCCTTATGCCGACCATAAACCAGCTCATACGTAAGCCGCGCACCGTGCCGTCTTACCAGAACAAGGTCCCGGCCATGCAGTCGTGCCCGCAGAAGCGGGGTGTCTGCACGCGCGTCTACACGACGACACCGAAGAAGCCGAACTCGGCCCTCCGCAAGGTGGCCCGCGTCCGCCTGACGAACGCCTTCGAGGTGACGAGCTACATCCCCGGTGAGGGTCACAATCTGCAGGAACACTCGGTGGTCATGATCCGCGGCGGTCGCGTCAAGGATCTCCCGGGCGTCCGTTACCACATCATTCGCGGCGTCCTCGATACGCAGGGCGTCGTGAAGCGCCGGCAGCGCCGCTCCAAATACGGCGCCAAGCGGCCGAAGTAGCACGGAGAGGATCAGCAAATGTCACGACGACACCGTGCCGACAAACGTGAGATCAATCCGGATCCCAAATTCGGCGATCTCGTGATCTCGAAGTTCATGAACAACCTGATGGCGGCGGGCAAGAAGTCGGTCGCCGAATCGATCGTCTACGGTGCGCTGGATCGCATCCACGCGAAGACGAAGCAGGAGCCGGTCACCGTATTCCATCAGGCGCTCGACAACGTCGCTCCCGCCATCGAAGTCCGCTCGCGCCGAGTCGGCGGTGCGACCTATCAGGTGCCCGTCGAGGTCCGGCCCGAGCGCCGCCAGGCCCTGGCGATCCGCTGGCTCATTCAGGCCGCCCGCGACCGCAACGAAAACACCATGGTCGATCGTCTCTCGGGCGAGCTGCTCGACGCGGCGAGCAACCGCGGCACGGCCGTGAAGAAACGGGAAGACACGCACCGCATGGCAGAGGCGAACCGCGCCTTTTCGCACTACCGCTGGTAGCCCTGCCCTAGGAGAGCCATCATGCCACGCACGCACGCCCTCGAAGACTACCGAAACTTCGGCATCATGGCGCATATCGACGCCGGCAAGACGACCACGACCGAGCGTGTGCTTTATTATACCGGCAAGAGCCACAAGATGGGCGAGGTCCATGACGGCGCTGCGACCATGGATTTCATGGAGCAGGAGCAGGAGCGTGGCATCACCATCACGTCCGCGGCGACGACCTGCTTCTGGCGCGGCAAGCGTCTGAACATCATCGACACGCCCGGCCACGTCGACTTCACCATCGAGGTCGAGCGTTCGCTGCGTGTGCTCGACGGTGCCGTCTGCGTTCTCGATTCCAATCAGGGCGTCGAGCCGCAAACCGAGACGGTGTGGCGCCAGGGCGACAAGTACAACGTCCCGCGCATCGTCTTCTGCAACAAGATGGACAAGACCGGCGCGTCGTTCGAGCAGTGCATCAAGGACATCAAGGAACGCCTTGGCGCCCGTCCGGTGCCGATCCAGCTCCCCATCGGCGCCGAGCAGGCCTTCAAGGGCATCATCGACCTTGTCCGCATGAAGGCGGTTGTATGGGAAGATGAGGCGCTCGGCGCCAAGTACCACGACGAGGACATTCCGGCCGACCTTCAAAGCGCCGCCGAACAGGCGCGCCAGGAGATGATCGAGGCGTGCGTCGAACTCGACGATCAGGCGACCGACGACTATTTGAACGGCAAGGAGATCGCGAACGAAACGATCATGAAGCTGCTGCGCAAGGCGGTCGTCACATCGGCCTTCTTCCCCGTCCTGTGCGGCTCGGCCTTCAAGAACAAGGGCGTTCAACCCTTGCTCGATGCCGTGATCGACTACCTGCCGTCGCCGCTCGAAAGGCCGGCCATGAAGGGCATCGACGTCAAGACGGGAGCGGAGGTTGTCCGCGTGGCGTCGGACAAGGAGCCGCTTTCCATGCTGGCGTTCAAGTTGATGGACGACCAGTACGGCGTGCTGACGTTCTGCCGCATCTACTCGGGAAAGTTGGAAAAGGGCATCGCGTTGCTCAATTCGACGCGCGAGAGGACCGAGCGTGTGGGCCGCATGGTGCTCATGCATGCCAACTCGCGCGAGGAAATCAGCGAGGCCTATGCCGGCGACATCGTCGCCCTGGTCGGCCTGAAGGAATCGCGTACCGGCGACACACTGTGCGACCCCGCCAAACCGGTCATCCTCGAGAAAATGGAATTCCCGGATCCGGTCATCGACCAGCGGATCGAGCCCAAGACCAAGGGCGACCAGGAGCGCATGGCCATCGCGCTTCAGAAGCTCGCGGCTGAAGACCCGTCCTTCCGCGTCACCACCGATTCGGAATCCGGGGAGACGATCATCAAGGGCATGGGCGAGCTCCATCTCGACATCAAGGTCGACATCCTCAAGCGGACGCACAAGGTCGAGGTCAATGTGGGGGCGCCGCAGGTCGCCTATCGCGAGACGATCACCCGCAAGACCGACATCGACTACACGCACAAGAAGCAGACGGGCGGCACCGGCCAGTTCGCGCGCGTCATCATGATGGTCGAACCGAACGAGAAGGGAGCCGGCAACACCTTCGAAAGCAAGGTCGTGGGCGGCACCGTTCCCAAGGAGTACGTCCCGGGCGTCGAGAAGGGCATCAACTCGGTGCTCACCTCGGGCAATCTGGCGGGCTTCCCGGTGGTCGACACCAAGGTGACGCTCACCGACGGCGCGTACCACGAGGTCGACTCATCGACGATTGCCTTCGAAATCGCAGCCCGTTCGGCCATGCGCGAGGCATTGACCAAAGCCCATTCGATTTTGCTCGAGCCGATCATGAAGGTCGAGGTTACGACGCCGGAGGAATATCTCGGCGGCGTCATCGGCGATCTCAATTCGCGCCGGGGGCACATCATTGGAACCGGCAACCGCGCCAATGCGCAAATCGTGAATGCATACGTGCCGCTGGCGAACATGTTCGGCTATGTGAGCAATCTGCGCTCTATGAGCCAGGGTCGCGCGAGCTACACGATGCAGTTCGACCACTATGCCGAGGTGCCGAGCAACGTCGCCCAGGAAGTCCAGAAGAAATACGCCTAGAGAAGAAGTCGGCGCTCGGTCGATGTCGATGAACGATTTAACGGAGTGATCAGATGGCCAAAGAGAAGTTTTCGAGGACGAAGCCGCACTGCAACATTGGGACGATTGGGCATGTTGATCATGGCAAGACGTCGCTGACGGCGGCGATCACGAAGGTATTGGCGGAGACGGGCGGGGCGACGTACACGGCGTATGACCAGATTGACAAGGCTCCCGAGGAGCGGGCCCGCGGCATCACGATTTCGACGGCGCATGTCGAGTACGAGACGCAGAACCGGCACTATGCGCATGTCGACTGTCCCGGGCATGCCGACTATGTGAAGAACATGATCACCGGAGCGGCCCAGATGGATGGTGCGATCCTGGTTGTCTCGGCGGCCGATGGTCCGATGCCGCAGACGCGCGAGCACATTCTTTTGGCGCGCCAGGTTGGCGTTCCGGCCCTGGTGGTTTTTCTGAACAAGGTCGACATGGTCGACGATCCCGAGCTTTTGGAGCTGGTTGAGATGGAGGTTCGCGAGCTTTTGTCGCTGTACCAGTTTCCCGGCGACAAGATCCCGATCATCCGCGGCTCGGCCTTGATGGCGCTTGAGGGCAAGAACCCCGAGCTTGGCCATGATGCGGTATTGAAGCTGATGGCGGCGGTTGACGCCTACATTCCGCAGCCTGACCGTCCCAAGGACCAGCCGTTCCTGATGCCGATCGAGGATGTGTTTTCGATTTCCGGGCGCGGCACGGTGGTGACCGGGCGCATTGAGCGCGGCGTCGTCAAGGTTGGCGAGGAGGTCGAGATTGTCGGCATCCGCCCGACCTCGAAGACGACGGTGACCGGGGTCGAGATGTTCCGCAAGCTTCTTGACCAGGGCGAGGCGGGCGACAATGTCGGGGCGCTGCTGCGCGGTGTCGAGCGCGACGGGGTGGAGCGCGGCCAGGTTCTGTGCAAGCCCGGTTCGGTGAAGCCGCACAAGAAGTTCAAGGCCGAGGCCTATATCCTGACCAAGGAGGAGGGCGGCCGCCACACCCCGTTCTTCACCAACTACCGGCCGCAGTTTTACTTCCGCACCACCGACGTGACCGGCGTGGTGCAGCTGCCGCAGGGCACCGAGATGGTGATGCCGGGCGACAACGTGACCATGGATGTCGAGCTCATCACCCCGATCGCCATGGAAGAGAAGCTGCGCTTTGCCATCCGCGAGGGCGGCCGCACCGTCGGTGCCGGCGTCGTCGCCCAGATCGTGGAATAACGAGAGGAACAGGGCGGCCCGGCCACGCCGGGTCGTGCACTGACGGAACTGACAGATGCAACGGACCAACATCCGAATTCGATTGAAAGCGTTCGATCATCGCATTCTCGATACGTCGACGCGCGAGATCGTCAACACGGCGAAACGCACCGGCGCGCAGGTGCGCGGACCGGTTCCGCTCCCGACGCGGATCGAGCGTTTCACCGTCAACCGATCGCCGCATGTGGACAAGAAGAGCCGCGAGCAGTTCGAGATGCGAACGCACCGTCGGCTTCTCGATATCGTCGATCCGACGCCGCAAACGGTGGACGCGCTGATGAAGCTCGATCTCGCCGCCGGTGTCGACGTGGAAATCAAGCTCTAGACGAGCGACTTAGGAGTGGAAGCGATGCGTTCAGGTGTCATCGCACAGAAGCTGGGAATGACGAGGCTCTTCACCGATGA
The DNA here is from genome assembly GCA_963789175.1 of uncultured Alphaproteobacteria bacterium. Classification (GTDB taxonomy): domain Bacteria; phylum Pseudomonadota; class Alphaproteobacteria; order Rhizobiales; family Aestuariivirgaceae; genus CAWBJO01. Next base: position 443,326 of record CAWBJO010000006.1, on the reverse strand, counting down.
AGGGCAGCATGTTCCCGTGACCGTGTTGAAGCTCGATCAGTGCCAGGTCGTCGCTCACAAGACCCAGGACAAGCACGGATATACCGCCGTCCAGCTGGGAGCGGGCCGCGTCAAGGTGAATAATCTCACCAAGGCCGAGCGCGGCCATTTCGCCAAGGCGCACATCGAGCCGAAGCGCCGGCTCGCCGAATTCCGCGTCTCCCCTGACAATCTGATCGCCGTTGGCGCTGAGATCACCGCGGAGCATTTCGTGCCGGGACAGTATGTCGACGTCACCGGCATATCGATCGGCAAGGGTTTCGCCGGGCCGATGAAGCGGTGGAACTTCGCCGGTCTCAGGGCGACTCACGGCGTCTCCATCAGCCACCGGAGTCACGGCTCCACCGGCAACCGGCAGGACCCCGGCCGCGTGTTCCCGGGCAAGAAGATGGCCGGCCATCTCGGCAGCGAGCGCGTGACGACCCAGAACATCGAGGTCGTGAAGACGGACGCGACGCGCGGTCTCATCATGGTGCGCGGATCGGTTCCGGGCGCCAAGGGCGGATGGGTCCAGCTGAAGGATGCGGTAAAGCGCAAGCTCCCGAAGGAAGCGCCGGTGCCTGGCGCGTTCCGGCTCGCGGAAGTGGCGGCTGCTCCGGCATCGCCGGCACCCGAGGCGGCACCGGCCGCCGAGCCGGCCAAAGCGGAATAGGTGCGGATCATGAAAGCCGATATTCAAACCCTGGAAGCGAAAAAGGCGGGCTCGGTCGAGCTGGCCGACCACATCTTCGGCCTCGAGCCGCGCGCCGACATTCTGCATCGCATGGTCCAGTGGCAGCTCCTGAAGCGCCAGGCCGGAACCCACAAGACGAAGGGCCGGTCGGAGATCAATCGTACCAAGAAGAAGATGTACAAGCAGAAGGGCACCGGCGGCGCCCGCCACGGTTCGCGCCGGCCCGGCATCTTCATCGGGGGCGGAAAGGCCTTCGGTCCGGTCGTCCGCAGCCATGCCATCGACCTGCCGAAGAAGATCCGGGCCCTGGCTTTGCGCCATGCCCTGTCCTCCAAGGCGAAAAGTTCCGACATCATCGTTCTCGACAGCGCCGAGCTCAAGGAACCCAAGACGAAGGGGCTGAAGACCCGCTTCGAGAAGCTCGGGCTCGAAAATGCGCTGATCGTCGACGGTGCCGAGCTCAACAAGAACTTCTCGCTGGCCGCGCGCGCGATCATCAATATCGACGTGCTGCCGGTCCAGGGCATCAACGTCTACGACATTCTGCGCCGCCGCAAGCTTGTCCTGACGAAGGCCGCCGTCGAGGCGCTGGAGGCGCGATTCAAATGACACGCCAGTTCGACGTCATTCTTTCACCCGCCATCACCGAAAAGGGCACGATGATGTCGGCCAACAATCAGATCGTCTTCAACGTGCGCCTGGCCGCCACCAAGCCCGAGATCAAGGCCGCCGTCGAGAAGCTGTTCGGCGTCAAGGTCAAGTCGGTCAACACGCTCGTGCGCAAGGGTAAGCTCAAGCGATTCCGCGGCCGTGCCGCCATCCAGAGCGACGTCAAGAAAGCAGTCGTCACGCTGGTTGAGGGCGAGTCGATCGACGTGACAACCGGACTTTGAGGTAGTCGACATGGCATTGAGGACATACAAGCCCGCAACTCCCAGCCTTCGCCAGCTGGTGAAGGTCGACCGTTCCGAGCTCTACAAGGGCAAGCCCGTGAAGAGCCTGAGCCGCGGTCTCAACAAGTCCGGCGGCCGGAACAATCTCGGTCGGACGACCAACTGGCTGATCGGCGGCGGACACAAGCAGTCGTACCGCGTCATCGATTTCAAGCGGCGCAAGTTCGATATGTCGGCAAAGGTCGAGCGGATCGAGTACGACCCGAACCGGACATCCTACATCGCGCTCGTGAAATATCAGGACGGCGAGCTGGCCTATATCATCGCGCCGCAGCGCCTGCGGGCAGGCGACGAGGTGATTTCCGGGCAGAGCGTCGACGTTAAGCCTGGCAACGCCATGCCGCTCTCAGGCATGCCGGTCGGCACGATCGTTCACAACGTCGAGCTCAAGCCCGGCAAGGGCGGCCAGATGGCGCGGGCGGCGGGAACCTATGCCCAGCTCGTCGGTCGCGATCAGGGCTATGCCCTGCTGCGGCTGAAGTCGGGTGAGACGCGCATGGTCCCCGCCGAGTGCCTGGCGACGGTTGGCGCGGTCTCGAACCCTGACCATATGAACGAGACGATCGGCAAGGCCGGACGCCACCGCTGGATGGGAATTCGTCCGAGCGTCCGCGGCGTCGCCATGAATCCCATCGATCATCCGCACGGCGGCGGCGAGGGTAAGACCTCGGGCGGTCGTCACCCGGTGACGCCGTGGGGCAAGTCGACCAAGGGCAAGAAGACCCGAAACAACAAGTCTACAACCAAGTTCATCGTGCGCAGTCGGCACGTGAAGAAGAAGTGAGGAGTGAAAGCCTCGTGACACGCTCAGTTTGGAAAGGTCCGTTCGTCGACGGCTACTTGCTGAAGAAGGCCGACGCGGCGCGTTCCTCCGGCCGCAACCAGGCCATCAAGACGTGGAGCCGCCGGTCGACCATTCTTCCCCAGTTCGTCGGCCTCACCTTTCAGGTTCACAACGGCACCAAGCACATTCCGGTGCTGGTGAGCGAGGACATGGTCGGGCACAAGTTCGGCGAGTTCGCGCCGACGCGCTCGTTCGTCAGCCATTCCTCGTCCGACAAGAAGGCCTCGGCAACGGCCTCGGCGGCTCCTTCGGCTTCGTCGAGCCCGGCGCCTGCAGCGGCGTCGCCCGCTCCCGCGCCGAAGACGTGAGGTCGCCATGAGCAAACCGAAACACAAACGAACTTTACCGCCGACCGAAGCCAAGGCCGTCGCCCGCAACCTGCGTGTGAGCCCGCAGAAGCTCAACGTCGTCGCTGCGACCATCCGCGGCAAGAAGGTCGACAAGGCGATCGCCGAGCTGACCTTTTCGCGCAAGCGGATCGCCGGCGCGGTGAAGAAAGCTCTGGAATCCGCCGTGGCGAATGCCGAGAACAACCACGATCTCGACATCAACGCTCTTGTCGTGGCCGAGGCGTATGTCGGCAAGAACATGGTCATGAAACGCTGGACGGCGCGCGGTCGTGGCCGCTCCGCCGGCATTCAGAAATTCTTCAGCCAGATCACCATCGTGGTCCGGCAAGTCGAGGAGGCGGCCTGATGGGCCAGAAAGTCAATCCGATCGGGCTTCGGCTCGGCATCAACCGGACCTGGGATTCGCGCTGGTTCGCCGCTCGCTCCGAGTATGCCAAGCTGCTGCACGAGGACATGAAGATCCGCGCTTTCCTTCAGGAAAACCTGAAGCAGGCCGGCATTTCCAAGATCATCATCGAACGTCCGCACAAGAAATGCCGCGTCACGATCTTCTCCGCCCGCCCGGGCGTGGTGATCGGCAAGAAGGGCGCCGATATCGAGAAGCTCCGCAAGCAGATTTCCGAGATGACCTCGTCGGAGGTTCACCTCAACATCGTCGAGGTCCGCAAGCCCGAGATCGACGCCAATCTCGTCGCCGAGAACATCGCCCAGCAGCTCGAGCGCCGCATCGCCTTCCGCCGCGCCATGAAGCGTGCCGTGCAGTCGGCGCAGCGCATGGGCGCCGAGGGCATCAAGATCACCTGCGCCGGCCGTCTTGGCGGCGCCGAAATTGCGCGCACCGAATGGTACCGCGAAGGTCGCGTGCCGCTCCATACCCTGCGGGCTGACGTCGACTACGGCACCGCCACCGCGGTGACGGCTTACGGAACCAACGGCGTCAAGGTCTGGATCTTCAAGGGTGAGATTCTCGAGCACGACCCGATGGCCCAGGACAAGCGGGTGCAGGGCGAGCAGGACGGTCAGCGTGGCGGCGGCCGCCGCGAGGCTCAGGGCGCATAGAGGGCAAAGGATCGGGTCATGCTGCAGCCGAAACGCACCAAGTATCGCAAGGCCTTCAAGGGTCGCATCCATGGCAAGGCCAAGGGCGGCAACACCTTGGATTTCGGAGCTTTCGGACTGAAGGCCCAGGAACCCGATCGCCTGTCGGCCCGCCAGATCGAAGCCGCGAGGCGGGCGCTCACGCGCGCCATGAAGCGCGCCGGGCGCGTCTGGATCCGCGTTTTCCCCGACGTGCCGGTTTCCAAGAAGCCGACCGAGGTGCGCATGGGTTCGGGCAAGGGCGCACCGGAATTCTGGGCGGCGCGCGTCAAGCCGGGGCGGATTCTCTTCGAGGTCGACGGCGTCAGCCGTCAGACGGCCGAGGAAGCACTCAGCCTCGCTGCGGCAAAGCTGCCGATCAAGACGCGCTTCGTGGCGCGGCTCGGCGAATAGTTGGATGGGAACCGAAGCGATGAAGGCCAGTGATATCAAACCGATGAGCGACGATCAGTTGAAGGACGAGATCGCCAAGCTCAAGAAGGAACAGTTCAATCTGCGTTTTCAGAAAGCCTCCGGCCAGCTGGAAAAGACCGCGCGCGTGCGTTCGGTGCGTCGCGATCTTGCCCGTCTCATGACGGTTCAGACCCAGCGTAAGTCGGCGAAGGCTTAAAGGGGTTCAAGGGCGAAACACATGCCAAAGCGTATTCTGCAAGGTGTCGTGGTGAGCGACAAGAATGCCAAGACGATCGTCGTCGTCGTGGAACGGCGCTTCACGCATCCCGTTCTGAAGAAGACCGTTCGTCGGTCGAAAAAGTTCCACGCCCATGACGAGCAGAATGCGGCGAAGGTCGGCGACATCGTCCGCATCCAGGAATGTCGGCCCATCTCGAAGAACAAGCGGTGGACCTTCCTCGAGAAGGTTCTGGGCGCCGACGCGGCCGGGCGCGATCCAAGGAAGTCCGTGTCATGATTCAACAGGAAACCAATCTCGACGTCGCCGACAATTCGGGCGCCCGTCGCGTCCAGTGCATCAAGGTCCTCGGCGGATCGAAACGCAAATATGCGACCGTCGGCGACGTGATCGTCGTGTCCGTCAAGGATGCCATACCCCGCGGTCGCGTGAAGAAGGGCTCGGTAATGAAGGCGATCGTCGTGCGCACCGCCAAGGCCATTCGCCGGGCGGACGGTTCGGTCATCCGTTTCGATCGCAACGCGGCGGTGCTCATCAACGCCCAGGGCGAGCCGGTAGGTACGCGCATCTTCGGTCCCGTGCCGCGGGAGCTTAGGGCTAAGAACCAGATGAAGATCATTTCGCTGGCGCCGGAGGTGCTCTAGTGGCCGTGAAGTTCAAAATTCGCAAGGGCGACCGCGTCGTCGTCACCACGGGGCGCGACCGCGGCAAGTCCGGCCAGGTGCTCGCGGTCATCCCGGACGAAAATCGGGCCGTCGTGCAGGGCGTGAACATCGGGCGCCGCCACCAGCGGCAGACCGCCGCCCAGGAGGGCGGCATCATCGCCAAGGAGATGCCGATCCACATATCCAACATCGCGCTTGCCGACCCGAAGACCGGCAAGGCGACCCGGGTCGGGTACAAGTTTCTGAAGGATGGAAAGAAGGTGCGCGTCGCAAAGCGCTCCGGCGAGGAGATCAATGGCTGAGAATTACGTGCCTCGGCTGAAGAAACACTACGAGGAAGTCGTCAGACCCGCGCTCGTCGAGCAGTTCGGATACAAGAATCCGATGCAGGTTCCGCGGCTCGACAAGATCGTGCTCAACATGGGCGTCGGCGAAGCCGTGGCCGACGGCAAGATCATGAACGTCGCCGTCGAGGACCTGAAGAAGATCGCCGGCCAGAAGCCGGTCGTCACGCGCGCCCGAAAATCGATCGCGACCTTCAAGATCCGCGAGAACCAGGCCATCGGAGCCAAGGTCACGCTTCGTCAGGCTCGCATGTACGAGTTCCTCGATCGCTTCATAAACATCGCCCTGCCGCGGGTTCGTGACTTCCGCGGCGTGACGGATCGCAGCTTCGACGGTCACGGCAACTACGCCGTCGGCATCAAGGAGCACATCATTTTCCCGGAGATCGACTACGACAAGATCGACAAGGTCTGGGGAATGGACGTCGTCATCTGCACGACGGCCAAGACCGATGACGAGGCGCGCGCTCTCATCGGCGCGTTCAACTTCCCGTTCCGCAAGGCCCACCGGGCCACCAAGGCCGCCTGATCCGCAGGCGGAGCAACCATTCGAGGTTTTTGAGATGGCAAAGAAGAGTTCGGTCGAAAAGAACAATCGCCGCCGCCGGCTGGTCAAGAAGTTCTCTGGCAGGCGCTCGCGTTTGAAGGCGGCCGTCAAGAACCGCAGACTCACCATGGAAGAGAGATTTGCCGCCCAGCTGAAACTGTCGGAGTTGCCGCGCAACTCTGCGCCGGCGCGCGTGCGCAATCGCTGCGAGGTGACCGGGCGGCCGCGCGCCTTCTACCGCAAGGTCAGGATGTCGCGACTGGCGTTGCGCGAGCTTGCGAACAAGGGATTGATTCCCGGCATGGTCAAATCGAGCTGGTAAGACCGGGGCAGGAGAGACGAAATATGAGCATCCAGGATCCGCTCGGCGACATGCTGACCCGCATCAGGAACGCCCAGGAGCGCGGCAAGCCGAAGGTGGCGTGCCCGGCTTCGAAGCTCCGTGGCCGGGTTCTCGACGTCCTGAAGCAGGAAGGCTTCATTCGCGACTACGCCATGGTGCAGAAGAGCGGCGCCAAGGCCGAGTTCGAAATCGACCTCAAATACTTCGACGGCGCTCCGGTGATTCGCGAGATCCATCGCGTTTCCAAGCCGGGCCGCCGCATCTACGCCTCGGTCGAGACCTTGCCGACGGTCTACAACGGCTTGGGGATTTCGATCGTGTCGACGCCGAAAGGCGTCATGTCTGACAACGAGGCCCGCGCCCAGAACGTCGGCGGCGAAATCATCTGCACGGTGTTCTAGGCGGAGCCCTGAAGGTAAAGCGATCAGGATAGCAAGATGTCTCGAATTGGAAAAAAGACAGTCGCGGTGCCGACCGGCGTTTCGGTCACGGTGTCCGGCCAGAACGTCGCCGTCAAGGGACCCAAGGGCGAGCTCAAGTCGGCCCTCGTCGAGCTTGTGACCGCCAAGATGGAAAACGGCGCCGTGGACGTAAAGCCGCGCGACGAAAGCAAGCTGGCGCGGTCCTGCTGGGGAATGTCCCGGACCATGGTCCAGAACATGATCAAGGGCGTGACCGAGGGATACCAGAAGAACCTCGAGATCAGCGGCGTCGGCTTTCGCGCCGCCGTCCAGGGGAAGACGTTGCAGCTGCAGCTGGGATACAGCCACGACGTCAACTTCGCCATTCCACCCGGCATAACGATCACTACACCGAAGCCGACGGAGATCGTCATCACCGGCATCGACAAGCAGCAGGTGGGACAGGTTGCGGCCGAAATCCGCGGCTACCGGCCACCTGAGCCGTACAAGGGCAAGGGCGTGAAGTACGCCGGCGAGTACATCTTCCGCAAGGAAGGCAAGAAGAAGTAGGAAGGCGAACATGAGAAAGCTCACGCAGTCGCAGCGCCGCACGGCCCGCGTGCGGCAGGACCTGAAGCGCAAGGTCAATGGCCGGCCTCGCCTGTCGGTATTCCGCTCGATGAAGAACATCTACGTCCAGATCATCGACGATCAGAAGGGCGTCACCCTCGTCGCGGCGTCGAGCCTGGAGAAGGACATGAAGGGCAAGTCTGGCGACGGCAAGAAAGCCAGGGCGGCCGAGGTCGGCAAGCTCATCGCCGAGCGCGCCAAGAAGGCCGGGATCACGGATGTGGTCTTCGATCGCGGCGGCTATCTCTACCATGGTCGCGTCAAGGCCTTGGCCGACGGCGCCCGCGAAGGCGGATTGAATTTCTAGGACAACGGGAACGGAAATGGCACAGAGAGAGCGTAGCCGAGAACGAGACGACTCGAGGCGTGATGATCGCGATAGCGAATTCCTCGACAAGCTCGTCCATATCAATCGCGTCGCCAAAGTCGTGAAGGGCGGCCGCCGTTTCGGCTTTGCCGCCCTGGTGGTCGTCGGCGATCAGAAGGGCCGGGTTGGTTTCGGTCACGGCAAGGCCCGCGAGGTGCCCGAGGCGATCCGCAAGGCGACCGAGGGTGCCAAACGCGCCATGATCCGCGTCCCGCTGCGCGAGGGCCGCACCCTCCATCACGACGTCGCCGGTCGGTGGGGAGCGGGCAGGGTCGTGCTGCGGTCGGCTCCGGCCGGCACCGGCATCATCGCCGGCGGCCCGATGCGCGCCGTGTTCGAAACCTTGGGAATGCAGGACATCGTCGCCAAGTCGCAGGGTTCGTCCAATCCATACAACATGGTGCGCGCCACGTTCGACGCGTTGAGCAAGGAGACGTCACCACGCAGTGTTGCGGCCCGGCGCGGCAAGAAGGTGAGCGACGTCATCGCCCGCCGCCGCGACATCGACGCGACGGTGGAGTAGGAGGTCAGTCATGGCAACGAGTAAGACGGCCGGCGGCAAGACCGTCACCATCCTCCAGGTTCACAGCCCTCAGCGGCGGCCGCGCGAGCAGCGGGCTACGCTGATCGGCCTGGGTCTCAACAAGCTCCACAAGCGGAGCACGCTGGCCGATACCGCTGAAATTCGCGGCATGATCCGCCGCGTCCAACATCTCGTCCGCATCGTCGAATCGTGAGCGGTCGCTTGCTAAGGGAAGTACGATAGTCATGAAACTCAATGAAATCGCCGACCGGCCGGGTTCGCGCCACGCGCGCAAGCGCGTCGCCCGCGGCATCGGTTCGGGCCTCGGCAAGACGGCCGGGCGCGGCGGCAAGGGCCAGACTGCCCGCTCCGGGGGCGCCAAGCCCGGTTTCGAAGGCGGCCAGATGCCCATCTACCGCCGTCTGCCGAAGCGCGGCTTCAACAAGCCGAACCAGCTCCAGTATAACGAGGTCAACCTCAGCCGGGTCCAAGCGGCCTTCGACGCCAAGAAGCTCGACCCTGCCAAGCTCGTGACCTCTCAGGCGCTTGTCGAGGCCGGAGTCATCACCCATCTCTACGAAGGCGTGCGCCTCCTCGGCAACGGGGAGCTCAAGTCGAAAGCCGATTTCGAGGTTTTTCACGCGTCCAAGGGCGCAGTCAGTGGCGTCGAGAAGGCGGGAGGCAGCGTGAAGATGCTGCGCCCGCCCAGGGAGGAGAAGGTCAAGAAGACGAAGGAAGTCAAGCCTGCCGCCAAGGCCCCCGAGGCCAAGCCGAAGGACGCGGCAAGCGGCAAGTCGAAACCGGCGGCCGACGCGAAGCCGGCCAAGCCTCCCAAGAAGCCGGAAGCCGGAGAATAGGGTATGGGCCCCGTCCCCGGCCTTGGACACGGGCTTAGGGGCGCGAGGAGTTGAAATGGCATCTGCTGCGGAACAACTGGCATCGCGGTTCAACTTCGGGGCGCTGGCGCGCGCCGAAGAGCTAAAGAAGCGCATCTGGTTCACGCTCGGGGCGCTGATCATCTACCGCCTCGGCACCTACATCCCGGTGCCCGGGGTCGACCCGGTCGAGCTTGCCCGACTGGTCCAGCAGAATTCCACCGGCATTCTAGGCTGGATCAACGGTCTCGCCGGCGGTGCTCTGGGGCGCATGGCGATCTTCGCGCTGAACATCATGCCGTACATCTCGGCGTCGATCATCATCCAGCTGATGACCTCCGTCTCGCCGCATCTCGAGCAGCTGAAGAAGGAGGGCGAGCAGGGGCGCAAGCGCATCAACCAATATACGCGCTACGGCACCGTCATCCTGGCCGCCTTGCAGGCCTATGGGATTGCCGTCGGCCTGGAGGGTCAGGGGAACATCGTCCTCGACCCCGGCTGGTTCTTCCGCATCTGCACAGTCATCACCCTGACGGGTGGCACCGTTTTTCTCATGTGGCTCGGCGAGCAGATCACCGCCCGCGGCATCGGCAACGGTATTTCCCTCATCATCTTTTCCGGCATCGTCGCGAACCTGCCGCTCGGCCTCGGAGCGCTGTTCGAACTCGGCCGCACCGGTCAGCTATCCACCTTCACCATTCTCGGCATCGTGGTCGGTGGCCTTGCGGTGATCGCGTTCATCGTTTTCGTCGAGCGGGCCCAGCGCCGCCTCCTGATCCAGTATCCCAAGCGCCAAACCGGGAACCAGGTCGCCCAGGCCGAGAAATCGCATCTGCCGCTCAAGCTTAACACCTCGGGCGTCATTCCGCCGATCTTCGCCTCCTCGCTGCTCCTTTTGCCGATCACCGTGGCGAACTTCAGCCAGGGGCAGGGGCCGTCGTGGCTAAACTACGTCACAGCCCTTTTGGGCCACGGCCAGCCGCTGTTCATCGCCCTCTATGTGGCGCTGATCATGTTCTTCGCCTTCTTCTATACGGCCATCATGTTCAATCCGAAGGACACGGCGGAAAACTTGAAGAAGTACGGGGGGTTCATACCCGGAATCCGACCCGGCGAAAGGACTGCGGAATACATCGACTACGTCCTGACCCGCGTGACGGCGATCGGCGCCGTCTACCTTGCCTTCGTCTGCGTCTTGCCCGAATTCCTGACGGCCTATGCCGGCATTCCGTTCTACTTCGGGGGAACCTCGCTCCTGATCGTCGTGTCCGTGACCATGGACACCGTGGCCCAGATCCAGGGGCACCTCCTGGCCCAGCAATACGAGAAGCTGATCAAGCGGACCAACCTGCGCGGTGCGCGCCGATGAACATTATTTTGCTCGGCCCGCCCGGCGCCGGAAAGGGCACCCAGGCCAGGATCCTCGAGGAGCATCACGGGCTGAAGCAGCTTTCGACCGGTGACATGCTCAGGCAGGCCGTGGCCCAGAAGACCGAGTACGGACGTAAAGCCAAGGAAGTGATGGAACGGGGCGATCTCGTTTCCGACGATATCGTGGTCGCAATCATATCCGACCGCCTGGATGGCCCGGATGTGGCGCGCGGCTTCGTTCTCGATGGCTTCCCCCGCAACACGGCTCAGGCCGAAGCGCTCGACCGCATGCTGTCGTCCAAGAACATGAAGCTCGACCGGGTGGTCGAGATGAAGGTCGACGACGAGGCGCTGGTGGACCGGATCGCCGGTCGGTACACCTGCGCCAAGTGCGGCTCCGGCTACCATGACCGGTTCGCCAAGCCGAAAATGGCGGGGGTCTGCGACAAGTGCGGATCGACCGAGTTCGTCCGGCGGCCCGACGACCGGGCCGAGACGGTCCGCGACCGGCTCAAGGTCTACAACCGCGAGACGGCGCCGCTGATCGCCTACTACAAGGGCCGAGGGTCGCTGCGGACGGTTGACGGCATGGCCGGAATCGAGGAAGTGAGAACCCAGATCGAACGGGAGTTGAACGGGTCGGTCGGCCAAAAACGAGAGGCTTCTGCGGGTTGACGGGGATGGAAATCCAGCTTAAAGAGCCCCATATTCTGGTCGCCCCAAGGCTCGCTTCCCGGAAGGTGAGAACCCTTTCGCGGTGCGGCCTTATGCCTTTCCGGCAAGACCAAGAAGTTATCACCCTCGCGGCCGTCGCCGCGGGAGCATGAGGAGAAGCAGGCGTGGCCCGAATTGCAGGCGTCAACATACCAACCAACAAGCGGGTCGTCATCGCCCTCCGCTACATCTACGGGATCGGCCCTGAGAACGCGAAAGAGATCTGCAAGAAGACGAGCATTCCCGACGCCAAGAGGGTGAACCAGCTTACGGACGCCGAGGTTCTTCAAATTCGCGAAGTCATCGACCGCGACTACGTGGTCGAAGGCGACCTCAGGCGCGAAGTCTCCGTGAACATCAAGCGGCTCATCGACCTCGGAACATATCGCGGCCTTCGCCACCGCAAGGGATTGCCGGTGCGAGGTCAGCGGACCCATACCAACGCGCGGACCCGCAAGGGCCCGGCGCGCGCGATCGCAGGCAAGAAGAAGTAGACGGGCAGGCAGCAAATGGCAAAGGAACCAGCAGCAGCAGCGGGTCAGGCAGGCGCCACGGGGCAAGCCGGCCGGGTGCGGCGCAAGGAGCGCAAGAACATCAGCTCCGGCGTCGTCCACGTCATGGCGTCGTTCAACAACACGATGATCACGATCACCGACGTCCAGGGCAACACCATCGCCTGGGCGTCTTCCGGCAAGCTCGGCTTCAAGGGATCGCGCAAGTCGACGCCCTATGCCGCCCAGGTGGCGGCCGACCAGGCGGGCAAGGCAGCGATGGAACATGGCATGAAGACCGTGGAGGTCGAGGTGAGCGGACCGGGCGCGGGTCGGGAATCGGCACTCCGCGCCCTCCAAGGTTGCGGGCTGCAGGTTACGGCAATTCGCGACGTCACGCCCATACCGCACAACGGGTGCCGTCCGCCGAAGCGGCGGCGGGTCTAGAATTTTTGACGGGGCGCGGCGCTAACGGGCCGCGTCAACAAAGAAAACAAGGCTGAGGCCAATCGATCCTCACGAACAGCGGCGGTAGTCTTACGGAACCATGAACATGCATGTGAACCAGAAGAACTGGCAGGAACTCATTCGGCCGGCAAAACTCGAAATCCAACTTACGCGTGGCCGGAGATCGGCCACCATGACGGCGGAGCCGCTCGAGCGCGGCTTCGGAATGACGCTCGGCAACTCCCTGCGCCGCGTGCTCATGTCGTCGCTCCAGGGCGCTGCCGTCTCGTCCGTCCAGATCGACGGAGTGCTTCATGAGTTCTCCTCGATCGCAGGCGTGCGCGAGGACGTCACCGACATCATCCTCAACATCAAGGAAATCGCCTTCAGGATGAACGGCGAGGGACCCAAGCGCCTCGTCCTCAAGAAGGAGGGGCCGGGCGTCGTCACCGCCAGCGCCATCCAGGTGACCGGCGACATCGAAGTCCTCAATCCCAATCACGTCATCTGCACGCTGGACGAGGCTGCGGAGATCCGCATCGAATTCACGGTCAACAACGGCAAGGGCTATGTGCCGGCCGAGCGGAACCGACCCGAGGACGCGCCGATCGGCCTGATCCCGGTCGACAGCCTCTACAGCCCCGTCAAGCGCGTTTCCTATCGCGTCGAGAACACGCGCGAAGGGCAGATTCTCGACTACGACAAGCTGATCATGAACGTCGAGACGGACGGCTCGGTGTCTCCGGAGGATGCCGTCGCCTATGCGGCGCGCATACTTCAGGACCAGCTTTCGGTCTTCATCAATTTCGACGAGCCCTCGAAGGTCGTCGTGGAGGACGCCAAGCCGGAGCTCGAATTCAACGCTGCGCTCCTCAAGAAGGTGGACGAGCTCGAGCTCTCCGTGCGCTCGGCGAACTGCCTGAAGAACGACAACATCGTCTACATCGGCGACCTCATTCAGAAAACCGAGGCCGAGATGCTCCGCACGCCGAACTTCGGCCGTAAATCACTGAACGAAATCAAAGAAGTGCTTGCCCAGATGGGTCTGCACCTCGGAATGGAAGTGCCTAATTGGCCGCCCGAGAACATCGACGAGCTGGCGAAGAAATTCGAAACCACCTATTGAGGTTTTGACGATCGCCGGCGGCGGTTGGTTGGAAGGAGACTTTGAAATGCGTCACGGCAATCGCGGCCGCAAGTTCAATCGCACGGCGTCCCATCGCAAGGCGATGTTCGCAAACATGGCGGCAGCCCTGATCAAGCACGAGCAGATCGTCACGACCCTGCCCAAGGCCAAGGATCTCCGTCCCGTCGTCGAGAAGCTCATCACTCTGGCGAAAAAGGGCGGCCTTCACGCCCGGCGCCTCGCCATTTCTCAGGTGCGCGACGATGTGCAGGTCGCCAAGCTGTTTTCCGTGCTGGCGCCCCGTTACGGTCAGCGCAAGGGTGGCTATCTCCGCGTGCTAAAGGCCGGATTTCGCTTCGGCGACTCCGCTCCCATGGCCGTGATCGAGTTCGTCGATCGCGATACGGCGGAAAAAGGCAAGGACTCCGGACCGTCCCAGAAGGCTCCGGAGACCGCCGAGGAAGCAGCGGCCTAAGCCCGCCGATCCCTGCTCGTTCTCACGCGGCGAGGACGTTCCTCACGCGGTAGCGCAGTGCTCCGCCATACCCGTTGAAGCGCGTCGACGTCGCGGCACCGTACGCGCCCACCGAGCCGAATTCGATGAAGTCGTTTTCCCGTAGTTCGGCCGGCAGCTCGAACTTGACGGGAAGCTTGTCGAGCGGATCGCAGGTCGGACCGTAGAGCGTGTAGGCGCGGGTCGCGCCGCCCAGCGTCTGGCCGCCGCGGATTGCCCTGACGGGCGGAACGATGTCGCGCACCTGGTAGATCTCCATCAACGTGCCGTAGATGCCGTCGTTCATGAACACTTCGCCGCGCTTCGGCTTGACGAGCTTCACGCGCGTCAGAAGCGACATCGACGGGGCGACGATCCCGCGCCCGGGCTCGCATTCGACCCGCGGCGGAGTCTCCCCGAATTCCTCCTTCATCGCATCGCGGATTTCATCGAAGTAGGCGCCGAGCGGCGGCGTCTCTTCGGCATCGCGATAACGGGCCGGAAAGCCGCCGCCGACATTGAGAGCGGCGAGCCTCACCGAGGAGCGCCGGGAAAGCTTGGCCGCGGCGGCGATATGCCGATAGTAGGCGATCGGCTGCGTGCACTGCGAGCCGGGATGGAAGGTGACGACCGCTCCATATCCCTTCATCGCGACCGCCTTCAGCAGCTCCATCGCCTCCGGCCGCGTGGCGCCGAACTTGGAGGAGAAGTCGTGGGCCGATGAGCCGCCCAGCCGCGGCAGGCGGAAACGGACGGCGATCTCGATTCCCGGCGCATTGCCGACTATGGCTGCGATCTTGTCGATCTCCTGGAGATCGTCTGCCGCAAAGCGCCCGCAGCCGAATTCTTCGAACGCCTCGGCGATCTCTTCGCGGGACTTGATCGGGTTGTGGTAGTGCAGGCGCGCCTGCGGGGCGAGCGCGCGGACGTGTCGGATCTCATGGACGGAGGCGACGTCGAAGACGCTGACGCCAGCCGCTGCTGCGGCGCGCAACACGATCTCGTCGGGGTTGGCCTTGACGGCGTAGGAGAGTTCGCCGGGAAATCCATTGATGAATGCCTTGATCCGATCTCGCAGCGCCTCCTCCGAAAAGCAGAGGACCGGGTCCTCCGGCATCAAGCGGTGCGCGAGGTCGGCTGCGTCTTCGAAGACGAGGTTCGACAGCGATCCCGCCGGTCTGAATCCGTTTTCGGTTTCAGGCAGTCTTTGTCGGCCAAGCTGGTCCATGCGAATCGATCCTCTGACGTCAGACTAGAACTGACATGGCGGATGGAGATTGCATCCCGTTGAAATGCGTCGATTTGCGCGAATGCGCCGTCGAATTGACAAGATTTCCGTGATATTGACGGCGCATGACGGCACTTAGTCCCAAGGACGAGCAGCTGATCGCCCTTCTGCGTCTCAACGCGCGAGAGCCGGTTTCGGCTCTGGCACGCAAGCTCGGCCTATCCCGGACCACGGTCCAGGACCGGCTGCGGCGGCTCGAGCAGCAGGGTGTCATCGCTGGATATCAGCTCCGCCTCGCCGAATCGACGGAGCAGGGCGGCATCAGTGCGTTCGTGACCATCGAGATCGAGCCGCGCCGCACCAACGACGTGGCACGGATGCTGCAGAAATTTCCGCAGGTCGAAGCGCTTTACTCGGTCAGTGGAAAATTCGACCTGATCGCCATGGTGCGCACCGCCTCGGCCCAGGACATGGACCGGATGCTCGACCAGGTGGGCGCGGTGGCCGGCGTGACCGGCACCGAATCCGCTGTCATCTTGTCCACCAAGCTGGATCGTCGCTGAAACGGGGAGAACGCGATGCGTAGACTGATGCTTGCGACGGTCCTGGCGGTCCTGGCGATGCTGCCTGACCTTGCACGGGCCCAGACAATCCCCGAGGATCTCGCCCAGCTGAATTTCTCCTTCGCGCCCTTGGTCCGCGCCACCGGGCCGGCGGTCGTCAACGTTTATGCCCGCACGACCGTATCGTCGCGCGGGTCTTCGCCCTTCGCCAACGATCCCTTCTTCCGGAGGTTCTTCGGCGACGATGCGTTCGGAGCGCCGCGCGAAAGAGTGAAGAATGCTTTGGGCTCGGGCGTCATCGTCGATCCGGCCGGGCTGGTCGTGACGAACAATCACGTCGTGAAGAACGCGACGGATATACGTGTCGTGCTTCCCGACCGGCGCGAGTTCGATGCCACGCTTGTGCTGGCCGACGAGCGCACCGACCTCGCGGTTCTGCGTGTCGACAACAAGGGGCGGGACTTGCCAGCGATCGTCCTCGGCGACTCGGACGGTCTCGAGGTCGGTGACCTCGTCCTTGCCATAGGCAACCCTTTCGGCGTCGGCCAGACGGTGACGAGCGGCATCATCTCGGCACTGGCCAGGACCGAGGTCGGCATCAGCGACTACCAGTTTTTCATCCAGACCGACGCGGCGATCAATCCCGGCAATTCCGGCGGCGCGCTGATCGACATGTCCGGCCGTCTCGTCGGAATCAACACCGCAATCTACAGCCGGTCCGGCGGCTCGATCGGAATTGGGTTCGCGATCCCCTCGAACATGGTGAGCGTCATCGTCCGGTCGGCCGCCGAAGGCGGCAGGGTCGTCCGCCCGTGGCTCGGCGCCGAACTTCAGGACGTCACTGCCGAGATCGCCGACAGCCTGGGTCTTGCCCGGCCCCAGGGTGTCCTCATCGTTCAGGTCGAAGCCGCTGGTCCCTTCGGCAAGGCTGCCCTGAGGCAGGGGGATCTCGTCCTCGCCGTGGACCGGCACGAGGTGAACTCCCCCAGCGAGCTCTTGTTTCGCACCGCGACCAAGGGAGTGGGCGGCAAGGTGGAACTGAAATATCTGCGCAACGGGGAAGAGCAGCTGGCACGCGTCTCGTTGGTCGCAGCGCCTGAAACGGTGCCGCGGGAATCGACCGTGCTGCCGGAGACGACACCGCTTGGCGGGCTGGTCGTGGCCAATCTGTCGCCGGCCGTGGCCGACGAGCTGGGCATGCCCTCCGATTCCGCCGGCGTGGTCGTAACCGAGATTCGGGAAGGGCCGGGCGCCAAGTTCGGTTTCCGGAAAGGCGACATCATCGTCAGCGTGAACGGCGTGGAGGTCGACCGCGTCGCCACGCTCGCAGAAGTCCTGGGACGGGAGACCGGCTCCTGGAACCTCGCCGTGAACCGGAAGGGACGCACGCTGAGCCTGCGTTTTCGAGGCTAGGTATGGCCAACCTGTTCGAGGCGGCCGGACTGCCGAACGAAGCGCCCCGGCCTTTGGCCGATCGATTGCGGCCGCGACAGCTGACGGACGTGGTCGGCCAGGATCACCTGGTCGGTCCGCAGGGCAACCTGACGCGGATGCTGAGTTCGGGACGCCTGAGCTCCATCGTCCTATGGGGTCCGCCGGGTTCGGGAAAGACCAGCATCGCACGATTGCTGGCCGGCGCTACCGGACTGACCTTCGTGCAGATGTCGGCGGTGTTCTCGGGCGTCGCCGACCTCAAGAAGGCCTTCGAGCAGGCCCGGCTTCGGCGCGAGCACGGACAGGGGACGCTCCTGTTCGTCGACGAGATCCACCGCTTCAATCGTGCCCAGCTCGACAGCTTCCTTCCGTATGTCGAGGACGGCACGATCACGCTCGTCGGAGCCACGACGGAAAATCCGTCGTTCGAACTGAATGCCGCCCTGCTGTCGCGGGCCCAGGTGCTGGTGCTCAACCGACTCGACGAGGCGGCCATGCGGCTACTCATCGCCCGCGCCGAGGCGTTCGAGAAAAGGTCCGTTCCGCTGACCCCTGAAGCTCAATCGGCCCTCATCGGCCTCGCCGACGGCGATGGCAGGTACCTCCTGAACATGATCGAAGACCTTTTCTCGACGGTCGCGCCGGGTACGTCGCCTCTCGATTCCGAGGGCCTCGTTCAGGCGGTGCAGCGGCGCGCACCAATTTACGACAAGTCACAGGAAGGGCACTACAATCTCATCTCGGCTCTTCATAAGTCGGTGCGCGGTTCCGATCCGGACGCAGCTCTCTACTACCTCGCGCGCATGCTCGTCGCCGGCGAGGACCCGCTCTTTCTCGCCCGCCGCATCGTGCGCATGGCGATCGAGGATGTCGGCCTGGCCGACCCCGAGGCCATCCATCAGGCGCTGGCAGCCAAGGACACTTACGATTTCCTGGGAAGCCCGGAGGGCGAGCTGGCCCTGGCGCAGGCAGTTCTGTATCTCGCCGCGGCTCCCAAATCCAACGCGATCTACGTCGCCTACGGCTCGGCCACACGGCGAGCGAAGGAAACCGGATCGCTGATGCCGCCGAAGATCATTCTCAACGCGCCGACCCGGCTCATGAAGCAGCAGGAATACGGCACCGGCTATCGCTACGACCACGACGAGCCGGAAGGCTTCTCCGGACAGAACTATTTCCCCGACGGCATGGCGCGGGAAACGTTCTACGAGCCCACCGAGCGCGGTTTCGAGATCGAGATCGGGAAACGCCTCGCCAATTGGGCGAAGCTTCGCAAGCAGGAGCGCAAGCCCTGATCCGCTTCACCAGTCGATGGCTTTGCCGTCGCGGAAGAACCCGCCAGTCGGCCCGCCGGGTTGCAGGGTCGCCGCCCAGACGATTCCCGCCGCGCCTTTGGGCAGCGACCGCGTCGCGCCCGGTCCGCCCATATCGGTTTTCACCCAACCCGGGCAGACGGAATTCACCAGGATGCCTTTCGCCTTCAGTTCATGGGCGAGGGTACGCGTCAGGACGTTGAGGCCCGCCTTCGAAGCCCGGTACCCGAAGTAGTCGCCGTCCATGTCGGTCAGCGCGCCCATTCCGGAGGACACGTTCACGATGCGCCCGTTTCTCGCCATGTGCGCGCCGAGCTCCCGTACGAGTCGCCACGGTCCGAAGAGGTTGCTCTCGATAGTCCCGATGACGTCTTCCGAACGTGCCTCGAGGACCGACGTGTCGCCGTTGTCTTCGAGCGCAACGCCGGCACAATTGACGAGTGCGTCGATCTTTGCAGCCGCTTTCTTCACCCAGTCGGCGAATTCTTTGACGGATGAAGGATCGGTCTGATTGAAGGCCTTGAATGCGGCCGTCCCGCCGCTTTTGTCGATTTCCGCCGTCGTGGCTGCAAGCCGCTCGGCGTCTCGGGCGCCGAGGAGCAGGTGATAGCCCTTCGCGGCGAGCTCGATGGCCACCTGCTTGCCGAGGCCACGCGAAGCACCCGTTACGACTGCCACCGGTCCGCCCTTGACCATCCGATCGCTCCGCGCCGAAGATTGACCCGTCAACTATAGGAGGGGCAATTGCCGGCGAGCAATCCAGTCATCATCAGCTGCGCTATCACCGGGTCGATCCACACGCCTTCGATGAGCCCGTTCCTTCCGGTCACGCCGGATGAGATTGCGGGGTCTGCCATCGGGGCCGCCGAAGCCGGCGCCGCGATCCTGCACCTCCATGCCCGCCGCCCCGACGATGGCCGGCCGACGCCCGATCCCGACGTCTTCATGCAGTTCCTGCCGCGCATCAAGCAATCCACCGACGCCGTCGTCAACATCACCACGGGCGGCAGCCACTACATGACCCTCGACCAGCGACTTGCCGCGGCGAAACATGCCGAGCCGGAAATGACGTCGCTGAACATGGGTTCGATCAATTTCGGCCTTTTCCCTATGCTGGCGCGGCCACGGGACTGGCGTCATCCCTGGGAGCAGGAGCACCTGACGGCGAGCCGGGATGTCGTTTTCAAGAACACCTTCGCCGACATCGAGCGCATTCTGCAGGAGATCGGTGAGGAGCGCGGAGCGCGCTTCGAGTTCGAATGCTACGACGTCGGCCATCTCTACAACCTCGCGCATTTCCTCGATCGCAAACTGGTCAAGCCACCGCTCTTCGTGCAATTCGTCCTGGGAGTGCTGGGCGGCATCGGGGCCGATCCCGAAAGCCTCTACATGATGAAGGCGACGGCGGACCGGCTTCTCGGTGACGTCTATACCTTTTCCGTCGCCGCGGCGGGACGGGCTCAGTTCCCGCTCGTCATTCAGGCCGCGTCGGCGGGAGGTCACGTGCGCGTCGGCCTCGAGGACAATCTCTACATCGGCAAGGGCGAGCTTGCGAAGTCGAACGCCGAACAAGTGGCGAAGATCCGTTCGATACTGGAATCACTGTCATTGGCGGTCGCGTCGCCGGCCGACGCGCGCCGCATTCTCGGCCTCAAGGGAGCTGATCGCGTACGGTTCTAATGTCCGCAAGCCCGGTTGTACCCCGCCTCGTGCGTCGCTATAAGGCGCCATGCCTCTGATCCTCTGGGTTGCCGTCGGCGGGGCGATCGGTTCGGCAGCGCGCCACCTCGTGAACGTGCTGTCGGGCAGAATCCTGGGCTTCGATTTTCCGTGGGGAACGCTCGCCGTCAACGTCGTCGGTTGCTTCGCGATGGGCCTCTTCATTGGTTTCGCGGCGACCAAGTTGTCGGTCAGCTCCGAGACTAAGGCCTTTGTGGCCACCGGCATTCTGGGCGGGTTCACGACCTTCTCCGCTTTCTCCCTCGACTTTGCGACGCTCGCCGAACGCCGCGAACTCATCTTGGCGGCTCTCTACGGCATCGGGTCGGTCGGCCTGTCGCTTGCCGCGGTCTTCGCCGGCATGTGGCTCGTGCGGCAGCTCGCGACATGAAGGGCATCGACCACCGCAAGGTCGATTCCGACGAAGCCGGCATGCGCATCGACCGCTGGTTCCTCGTCCACTTTCCCGGCGTCGGCCATGCACATCTGAACAAGCTTCTCCGGACCGGGCAGGTGCGCCTGGACGGGGCCCGGGTGAAGGGCAACGCCCGACTCGAAGCCGGCCAGGAGATCCGCATTCCGCCGATGCCCTTCACGCGGCGTCCGGCGGACATGCCGGCCGAAAACGTCCGACCGCTCACCCGGGAGGAGCGCAGCCTCTTTCAATCCATGATTCTGCACGAGGATCCGGACCTCTACGTGCTGAACAAGCCCGAAGGCTTGGCCGTTCAGGGAGGCACCAAGACCCACCGCCACGTCGACGGGCTTCTCCTTGGACTGTCCGCCGAGCTGAAGGAACGGCCGCGTCTTGTCCATCGGCTCGACCGCGATACGTCGGGAATCCTGGTCGTCGCCAAGCGGCGGGCCATCGCATCCTCCCTCGGGCGGCTCTTCGCCACCCGATCGGTGCGCAAGATCTACTGGGCGCTCGTGCATGGGGTGCCGAAGCCGTTCCAGGGAAAGATCGACGTGCCCCTCATCAAAACGGCGGGTGAGGACGGAGATCGCGTGCGGGGCGCCCGCGACGACGAGGCGGAAGACGCGCAGCGGGCCGTCACTCGCTATGCGGTCATCGACAAGGCTCCCCCAAGCCTCGCCTGGGTCAGCCTCAAGCCGGTGACCGGCCGCCAGCACCAGCTGCGGGCCCATATGGCGCATATCGGCCACCCCATCATGGGGGACGCAAAATACCAGGGAACGGCCGAACTTCCCGAAGCGGTGCCCGATCGTCTTCACCTGCATGCCCGGCGGATCGTCTTTCCGCACCCACGCGGCGGCAAGGTGGTGGACGTCAGCGCCCCGCTTCCCAAGTTCATGCGCAAATCCTGGCAGTATTTCGGCTTCGATCCCGATCGCTACGACGACGGGCCGGACGGCCGGGGATAGGTCGCATGGCGCGGCGCTTCTACAAGTCTGCAACGGTGGCGGGCTCCGGGCCGTTCACCGTGCTGCTCGACGAGCGCAAGCTGAAGACGCCGCTCAAGAACATCCTGACCCTCCCGTGGCGCCGGCTTGCCAACGAGATCGCCCGGGAATGGCAAAGGCAGGGAGACAAGATCGATCCCGCGACGATGCCGGCGACGCGCCTCGCCAACACCGCCATCGATCGCGTCAAGGGGCGGGAACGCGACATCATCGAGGAGATCGTCGGCTTCGCCAACAGCGATGCCGTCTGCTACCGCACTGCGTCTCCGGCCGAGCTTCATGTCCGCCAGCGCGAACAGTGGGAGCCTGTCCTCGAGTGGGCGGCAGACCGGCTGAGATCGAAGTTCGTCGCGGTCGAGGGAGTGATTCATGCCGACCAGCCTTCAGACGCGTTGGACGCGATCCGCCACCATCTCCTGCCGATGGATCCCTATCGACTCGGCGCGGTCCACAACCTCACGACGCTCACCGGCTCGGCACTGCTGGCATTGGCGGCCGTCTCCAAGCGATTGACGCCGGAAGAGGCCTGGCGAGCCGCCCATGTCGATGAGGATTGGCAGATCGAGCATTGGGGCCGCGACAGCGAGGCCGAAGACCGCAGCCGGCGGAGGCGAAGGGAGTTCGACGAGACCTTGGCATACCTTGACCTCCTCGCGTGACTGGCTTTGACGACGCCTCCTGCCCACTTTAGGGTCGCTGTGAGAGGCGGAGGCGGTGATGGACGACATTCTGCAGGAACTCGAGGAACGGCGTGCCAATGCCCGGCGCGGCGGCGGCCAAGCGCGCATCGATGCCCAGCACGGGCGCGGCAAGCTGACGGCGCGCGAGCGCTTGGAACTGCTCCTCGACGAGGGCTCGTTCGAGGAATTCGACATGTTCGTCGAGCACCGTTGCACCGAGTTCGGCATGGAGCGCACCAAGATTCCCGGCGACGGCGTGGTCACGGGATGGGGCACCGTCAATGGGCGCCTCGTCTACGTCTTCGCGAAGGATTTCACTGTTTTCGGGGGATCCCTGTCCGAAGCGCATGCCCGCAAGATCACCAAGGTCCAGACGCTTGCGTCTGCGCAATCAGGCGCCGAT
Organism: uncultured Alphaproteobacteria bacterium; assembly: GCA_963789175.1. Lineage (GTDB taxonomy): Bacteria > Pseudomonadota > Alphaproteobacteria > Rhizobiales > Aestuariivirgaceae > CAWBJO01. The sequence continues at coordinate 420,636 of CAWBJO010000006.1, read as the reverse complement.
CATCGGCTTGTTCGATGCCGGCGGCGCGCGCATCCAGGAAGGGGTGGACGCGCTCGGCGGATATGGCGAGGTCTTCGCCCTCAACGTCCAGTCGTCCGGCGTCATTCCCCAGATCTCGGTCGTCATGGGACCCTGCGCCGGCGGCGACGTCTATTCGCCGGCCATGACGGACTTCATCTTCATGGTGAAGGAAACGAGCTACATGTTCGTCACCGGTCCGGAGGTCGTCAAGACGGTGACGAACGAGACGGTGACGGCCGACCAGCTCGGCGGCGCCAACGTTCATACGGTCAAATCGTCGATCGCCGACAAGGCCTATGAGAACGACGTCGAGGCGTTGCTGCAGATGCGTCGCCTTATCGACTTCCTCCCGAGCTCCAACGCCTCGGCGATGCCGCATTGGCAGTCGCACGACGACGGCGAGCGGATCGACCTGTCGCTCGACAGCCTCGTGCCGGCGAACCCGAACCAGCCTTACGACATGAAAGAGCTCATTCTGAAAGTGGTGGACGAGGGCGACTTCTTCGAGATCCAGGAGACCCATGCCCGCAACATCGTCGTCGGCTTCGGACGAATGGAAGGCCACACCATAGGCATCGTCGCCAACCAGCCCACCGTCCTCGCCGGTACGCTCGATAGCGACTGCTCGCGCAAGGCCGCTCGCTTCGTCCGCTTCTGCGATTGCTTCAACATTCCCTTGGTCACCTTCGTCGACGTGCCGGGATTTCTGCCCGGCACCGCCCAGGAATATGGCGGCCTCATCAAGCACGGCGCCAAGCTGCTCTTCGCCTATGCCGAGGCGACGGTGCCGAAAGTCACCGTCATCACCCGCAAGGCTTATGGCGGAGCCTATGTCGTGATGTCGTCGAAGCACATTCGCGGCGACGTGAACTATGCCTGGCCGTCGGCTGAGATTGCCGTGATGGGATCGCGCGGCGCTACCGAGATCATCTATCGGCAGGAACGGTCCGACGGCAAGAAGATCGAGCAGCGGATCAAGGAGTACGAGGAGCGGTTCGCCAATCCCTTCGTCGCTGCCGAGCGCGGCTTTCTCGACGAGGTGATCATGCCGCATTCGACGCGCAAGAGGATTTCACGCGCGCTGAACATGCTGCGGAACAAGAAGCTCGACAATCCCTGGAAGAAGCACGACAACATTCCGCTCTAGCGGATTCAGTCGATCCAGGAGATCTAGCTGGCGATGAGCAGAGCGCCGATCTCGCGTGCCTGGGCGATGGCCTCGTCGAGGTCCATGCCGTCGCGCTGATGGATGGTGAGCGGGTGGTCAGGCTTTTCCAGCGTCACGAGCGGACGCATGCGATTGTCCTGCAGGACGATCGTGCAGGGGAGCCCCTCGGTCTCGGGATAGTGCTTCAGGCTGTTCGACATCGTGCCGCGCAGTGTCGGTAGCAGGCTGTTGTCGTTCTCCTCGAAGCGGTCCCAGCACAGCTTGAATGACTTCCAGTCGACCCGGCACCAGATCCCCCATCCGAAGCGCTGGCCGAAGCCCCGCACCGGCGCTTCCATCACGCAGCGGATGAAGTAATGCTTGCCTTCGAGAATGCAGAAGTCCGTCGTGAGCAGGACTCGTTCGGCACGGCGCTCGCTGCCCATGGCGTGGCAGACGTCCGGCATTTCGAAGGTGATGTCCGGCAGCCCTTCATGGACCTGGTCGCAGGACGCGCACTTGTAGCGGAACCTGGCCTGGGCATGGGGTTTGGCGAACAACGGCACGACGTTCATTGCGCACTCCCTGACAACGTGCGCATCGAAACTGCCTGGAAATACTGAGAAAAACGTCAACGACGGCAGGTCGGATTGTGCCTTTCCGGTTTCCGTTTCATTAACGTCGGTGGATTGGCGCAGAAATTCGCCGAACTTGGGCGTGGTGCAGGAAAAGCGCTTCTGGCTCTAACCTTAATCCTTGGTTGCCTGGGGACGGAAAAGTCGCATGAATTCCGGCAAAAACACCTAGGAGACGCGATCTCCGATGAGGTCGTATTCTTCCGAATCGACGATCCTGGCCCGCACCAAGTCACCGACCGCGATGTCGGGAGCGAAGGGCAGGAACACGTTGCCGTCGATTTCGGGAGCGTCCCAGGGGGACCGGGCGACGATCTCGCCGGCCTCCGCATCGATCCCGTCGACGAGCACGTCGACCTCGCGTCCGACCTTGCCCGCCATGATTTCCGCGCTGATGCGCTGCTGCGTCTCCATGAACCGATGCCAGCGCTCGTCCTTCACTTTTTCGGGCAGGTGTCCTTCGATCGCATTGGCGGTGGCACCTTCGACCGGCTCGTAGCGGAAGCATCCGACCCGTTCGAGCCGGGCTTCCTCCAGCCAATCGAGCAGGAACTGGAAGTCGTCCTCCGTCTCGCCGGGAAACCCGACGATGAATGTGGACCGAATGGCGAGGTCGGGACACGTCCGCCGCCACGACGAGATCCGGTCCAGGATCTTGTCCTGTCGTGCGGGACGCCGCATCGCCTTGAGAACCTTCGGGGAGGCGTGCTGAAACGGAATATCGAGATAGGGAAGGATCTTTCCTTCGGCCATCAGCGGAATGACGTCGTCGACGTGCGGGTAGGGGTAGACGTAGTGGAGCCTGATCCACACGCCGAGCTCCCCGAGCTCGCGGGCAAGCGCGACGAAGCGGGCCTGCACGTTTCGACCGTGGAATTTGCTATCCGCATATCCGATGTCGAGTCCGTAGGCGCTCGTGTCCTGGGAGATGACGAGCAGCTCCTTGACCCCCGCCTTCACCAGCCGTTCCGCCTCGTAGAGGACCGACGCGGCCGGACGGCTGACGAGGTCGCCGCGCAGCGACGGAATGATGCAGAAGCTGCATCGGTTGTTGCAGCCTTCCGAGATCTTGAGATAGGCGTAGTGCCTCGGTGTAAGTTTGAGCCCTTGCGGAGGCACGAGATCGAAGCGCGGATCGTGCAAGGGCGGGACCGCGTCGTGCACCGCGTTGACGACCGCCTCGTACTGTTGAGGGCCGGTCACCGCCAGGACTGCCGGATGCGCATTCCGGATGGCGCCTGCATCGTTGCCCATGCAACCCGTCACGATGACTTTGCCGTTCTGGCTGAGCGCCTCGCCGATCGCGGCGAGCGACTCCGTCTTGGCGCTGTCGATGAACCCGCAGGTATTGACGATGACCACGTCGGCGCCGGCATATTCGCCGGTGAATGCATAGCCCTCGGCGCGGAGCTGGCTCAGGATGCGTTCGGAATCGACGAGCGCCTTGGGACATCCCAGGCTCACGAGGCCGATCTTTGGCACGGGCTTGTTCATGAGCGCCTCATAGCGCACGGGGCCGAGAAGGGCAAACGAGGCCTGCTAGTGAGACCTTTCCATGGTTTACGGCAGTGGCAGCAGGGGCTAAAACCCATGGAACGATGTGCGGGCGGGGCACGAGCGGATGTTCAGCAAGATCCTGATTGCCAACCGGGGCGAGATTGCCTGCCGGATCATTCGCACCGCGCAGCAGATGGGCATCAGGACGGTCGCGGTGTTCTCCGAAGCCGACAAGCGCGCCCTCCACGTCGAAATGGCCGATGAGGCGGTCCCCATCGGTCCGGCTCTCTCTACCCAGTCCTATTTGTCGATCGACAGGATCATCGAGGCCTGCCGCCGCTCCGGCGCCGAGGCCGTTCACCCCGGCTACGGCTTCCTGTCGGAGCGGGCCGCATTCCCGCGGGCTTTGGCAGCGAGCGGGATCGCATTCATCGGCCCCAACGCCAAGGCGATCGAGGCGATGGGTGACAAGATCGAATCGAAGAAGTTCGCCGCCAAGGCGAAGGTGACGACCGTTCCGGGCCATCTCGGCATCGTCGCCACTGCCAAGGAAGCCGCGAAGATCGCGGATTCGGTCGGCTATCCCGTCATGATCAAGGCTTCGGCGGGTGGCGGCGGCAAGGGGATGCGGATCGTTCACAAGCAGGCGGAGCTGGTCGAGGGATTCGAGCGGGCTCGCGCCGAGGCCGCATCGGCCTTCGGCGACGACCGGGTCTTCATCGAGAAATACATTGAGAATCCCCGCCACATCGAGGTTCAGATCCTTGCCGACAAGCAGGGCAACGTCGTTCATCTCGGCGAACGGGAATGTTCCATTCAGCGCCGCAACCAGAAGATCATCGAGGAGGCGCCCTCGCCGCTTCTCGACGAGAAGACGCGCCGGGCGATGGCGGAGCAGGCGATCGCTCTTGCCAAGGCCGTGAACTACGATTCCGCCGGCACCGTCGAATTCGTGGCTGGCCAGGACAAGTCATTTTATTTCCTGGAGATGAACACGCGGATCCAGGTCGAGCACCCGGTCACCGAGCTCGTGACGGGCATCGACATCGTCGAGCAGATGATCCGCATCGCGGCGGGAGAGTTGCTGTCGATCAAACAGTCGTCTGTCAAGCTCAAGGGCTGGGCCGTCGAATGCCGGGTCTACGCGGAAAACCCCTATCGCAACTTCCTGCCGTCCACGGGACGACTGGTGCGCTATCGCCCGCCCAAGGAGGGGCCATCCGGCACCTCGGTGCTGAGGTGCGACACTGGTGTTTACGAGGGCGCCGAGATACCCGTTTTCTACGACCCTCTCGTCGCCAAGCTCGTCGTGCATGCCACCGATCGAGCGACGGCGGTCAAGGAAATGAGCTCGGCTCTGGAAAGCTTCGTCATCGCCGGCATCGAGCACAACATTCCATTTCTGTCCGCGATCATGGAGAACAAAAGGTGGAAGGCGGGCCGCCTGTCGACGGGATTCGTGACCGACGAGTATCCCGATGGCTTCAAGGGTGCGCCTCTCAACGACACGCTGCGGGACCGACTGGTATGCATCGCGGCGCATCTCGATTGCATCGAGAATGCCCGCAAGCGGCGCGTCAGCGGCCAGATGACGGGGAAGCCGGTCGTCTTTTCTCCGCACCGCGTCATCAATCTTGATGGCGAGTGGTTTGCGGTCGAGGTCCTCGCCGTCTCCGAGGGCCAGATCCGACTCGGGCTGCGCCCTCCCTTCGGGCGCGAGCGGCTCATCGAGAGCAATTGGGTTCCGTTCGAGCCCGTGTGGCGCGGCAAGATCGACGGCGAATTGATCACCGCCCAGGTGACGCGTCGCTTGAACGGCTATGGTCTTCAGCATGCCGGTGTCGCGCTCGGCTCCCAGGTCTACAGCGAGCGGGAAGCGAGCCTCGCCAAACTGATGCCCGAACGTGTCCCACCCGATCGCGGCCGCAAGCTGCTGTGTCCGATGCCCGGGTTGGTCGTCTCGATTCTCGTCAAGGAGGGGCAAGACGTGAAGAGCGGCGAGGCCGTCGCCATCGTGGAGGCGATGAAGATGCAGAACGTGTTGCGGGCCGAGCGCGACGGCACGGTGAAGTCGCTGCTTGCCGTCGCTGGTGACAGCCTGGCCGTCGATTCCGTCATCATGGAATTTGACTGACAAGTCGCTTTGCTCCGGCGCCGGCCGGAAAAAGACCGGCCACTGCTGGGGTGGCCGGTTTGCAAAGGTGCGGTTCTGGGAGATGTGGGAACAGGAAACCGCACCCGCGAGGCAAAACGATCGCTATTCGCAGACGAGCTTGTTGACGAGTTTCACCTTCCAGGCGCCGCCGACCTTCACCCACTTCTTCCGCTTCACGTAGAAGCAGTCGACTGGGTAGGGCTCGTAGAACGGGCTGTAAGAGGGGTAGTATCCGACTTGGGGTCCCGGCATCCCGATATTCACATCGACGTTCCAATGGACCTTTGCCGAAGCATTCGAGGCGCCGGCGACGAGGGCGGCTGCTGCAATTAGGCCGATCAGAGCTGTGCGGATCATGTGAGGCTCCCTTTCGCTCGGGATCTCCGCCTGGCGGTTGCCTGAGGGGTCCCTTCATGGCAGCCTTTTATGAGGGCCCGGCTGAACCCATTCTGAGGTCCGCTGTTAGGTGTGGTTCACATTTCGCAGTCGCGAAGAGGGATCGGTGAAGACCGTCAAGGCGATCATCCGAGGCAAGGTCCAGGGGGTAGGCTATCGCTATTGGGCCGAACGGGCGGCTCGCGCCGAGGGCGTGTCTGGTACGGTGCGCAATCGCCGCGATGGGGCGGTGGAGCTCGTGGTCTCGGGCGACGACGGCCGGGTCGACGCCTTGCTGGCCAAATGCCGGGGCGGACCGGCGCTCGCCCAGGTCAGCGGCATCGATGTTTCTGAAACCGACTGGTCGGGGACGGGGTTCAGCATCCTGCCGACCGCCTGACGCCCGCGAGGGTCACGTCCGGATCGGACCGAAGATGTCCTGAAAATGGTGCCGCAAGGACCGGTCTACATCGGGCATCGACGCCGCGATGCCGAGATCGGCAAGGCTCGTGACGCCGTGCTCGCGCACGCCGCAAGGAACGATGCCGGCGAAGTGGCCGAGATCGGGGGAGACGTTGAGGCTTATGCCGTGGTAGCTGACCCAGCGCCGAATGCGAATGCCGAGAGCGGCGATCTTTGACTCCGCAATCCCTCCGTCCCGCCGATGCCGCACCCACACGCCAACCCGGCCGGGGCGCGTCTCGCCCTCGACACCGAAATCGCCGAGCGTGCGGATGAGCCATTTCTCGAGGGAATTGACGAATTTCCGCAGATCCCGGCCTCGGACGCCGAGGTCCAACATCACATAGGCCACGCGCTGCCCGGGGCCATGATAGGTGTACTGACCGCCGCGGCCTGTCTTGAAGACCGGGAAGCGGTCCGGGGTAAGCAGGTCCTCCGGTCTGGCGCTGGTGCCCGCCGTGTAGACCGGCGGATGTTCGAGGAGCCAAACGGTTTCGGGCGCCGTTCCCGCGCCTATCTCCGCCACCCGCCCCTCCATCCAGTGAAGCCCATCCTGATAGGAGACGGGGTCGCGGGCGGTTTTCCACAGGACGCCTGTGCCCGTGCCGGGCGGAGCTTCGAGAACGGTGGTCATGCCTCCTTCATAGCCGCAGGACGTGCGCGATCAAAGGTCGGATCAGGAGCAGGGGTTGATCTTGCTTCCTCATATTGATAAACAGCCTCGACTCTCTTCCAGCGCGGCCGTGGCGGAATTGGTAGACGCACTAGCTTGAGGTGCTAGCGGGTAACACCGTGGAGGTTCGAGTCCTCTCGGCCGCACCATGGATGATTGTCAGGCCCCGCGGGCGCGGGCCTTTTGCCATACCTCCCACACGCCCTCCGCCGTTCCGGCTGCCGTGATGAGCAGAACTCCTGCAAGCTCGCGGGGTCCGAACGGTTCGCCGGACCACAATGCCGCAGTGATCGAGCCGACGCTGATCTCCGTCATGAACAGTAGGCCGACGACGGCCGGGTTGAGATACGGCACGCCCCACATCGAGGCATAGACGCCGGTGGCGACGACCGCGAGCATGCCGGGAATGAGCCAGGGCAGGATCCGCGCCAGGAGATCGAGTTGCGGTGCAGGTCCGGCGCTGCCGGCGAACGCCACGAAGAGTGCCGCGGCAATGATCGCGGCGAAGACGAAATCGACGATGGTGAGGTCCAGCGCATGATATCTCTTGCCGAGCCTCAATATGACCGCCGCCAGCGCCCAGCCGACCCCGGACAGGGCGGCGAGCCAGTCGCCGAGACTGAGTGGCGCGGAAATCGAGAGCCCGTTTCCGATGAGCACGAACATCCCTGCAAACCCGAGCGCCATCGAGAACCAGCGGACGGGCGTGATGGGTTCTCCGAGAATCCACCGGCCCAGGAGCGCGCTCCACACCGGGGTCAGGTAGAACAGCAGCATCGCCCGCATGACCGTCGTGTGGAAGAAGGCGAAGGAATAGACGACGAGGCTCAGCGCCGGCAGGAACGCCTTGAGCTGCAGGTCGAGCCCGCCCTGTGCCAGGGACCGCCATCGGAAGGGTACGAGCACCGCAGCGAGAGCGAACGGGATGAGATAGAAGATCAGCGCCGCCCAGTGATCGTTGATTCCCGCCTGCTGCAGCTGCCTGAGCGGGATCCAGAACAGGCCCCAGACGAGTCCCGAATAGGCGCAGGCGAGCTTCGCCCGGGTTTCGATGCTGAGAGACGTCAAATGTTCTTCTCGGCGGAACGGATGAAGACGGCGAGCGTGGCGCCCGTCAGGGTGCGCGAGCTGTGCTGGGTGCCGCTTTCGAGCAGCACGAAATCGCCGGGCCGGTAGACCTGCCCGTCATTGTCGATGACCTCTCCCTCCAGCACCAGGAACTGTTCGTGGCTGGTATGCTCGTGAGGCTGGCTGCTGGTGCCCGGATCCATGCGGTAGATGTGGAATCCGGTGCCGTCCGGAAAGGTGTCGTCGAGCTGGAGGAACGACTGCCCCTTGAGCGGCCGGCCGTCCACCAAGAAGGGTTTGAAGGACGTCGAGTGGATGTTGACGACCTTCCTTTGTGCTTTTTCGATCTTGCGCATTGCCTCGACCTGCTGCCTATCTACCGTTCCGATACTGGCATTCCGGCGGGTCAGCTTGCAATCAGGGTTGGTTCATGGGGGAAAAGGCGGCAGACACCGAATTGGAGACTCACGACGGTGAATCCCTGACGGCGGAGTTCGTCGCAAGGGTCACCGAGGCGTTGGTCCGTGCCGACGCCACCGAGGTTCGGGAGCTCACCGCAGACCTCCATGCGGCCGACCTCGCCGATCTGATCGAGCTCCTCGAGCCCGACCAGCGCATGGCGCTGATCCAGAAACTGGGGGCGGCTTTCGACGTCGAAGCGTTGCCCGAGCTCGATGAGCACGTGCGCGACGAGTTGGTCGAGGCGCTCCCCACCGACACCATCGCTTCGGCGGTCCGCGAGCTTGATACCGACGACGCGGCCTATCTCCTCGAGGATCTCGACAGCCAGGACCAGCAGGAGATCCTGGAAAAGGTCCCGAGCGAGGACCGCATCGCGCTGGCGCGGGCGCTTGACTACCCCGAGCAGACCGCCGGCCGCCTCATGCAGACGGAATTCGTGGCGATCCCGTCTTTTTGGACAATCGGCCGCACCATCGATCACCTGCGGACGGGGCACGATCTCCCCGAAAGCTTCGTCGAGATATACGTGGTGAACGAAGCCTTCCATCTGCTCGGATCCGTGCCATTGAGCCGCATCCTGCGAAACGCCCGCGAGCGCCGGATCGTCGAGCTGACGGATGAGGACCATACGGTTTTCACGGTCGCCGACGATCAGGAGGACATCGCCTACAAATTCAAACAGTACAATCTGGTTTCCGCCGCCGTGGTCGACGGGGACGGCCGGCTCGTCGGTATGCTGATGGTCGATGACATCGTCGACGTGATCCAGGAAGAGGCAGAGGAGGACATCCTCCACCTCGGCGGTGTCGGCGGTGATGAGGAACTGTCGGACTCCGTATGGCTTGCCATCCGGTCACGGTTCGCCTGGTTGCTCGTCAACCTCGTCACGGCCATTCTTGCCTCGTGGGTCATCTCGCTCTTCGATGCGACGATCGAACAGATGGTCGCCCTCGCCGTGCTGATGCCGATCGTCGCCTCCATGGGTGGGAACGCCGGAACCCAGACCATGACCATCGCGGTCAGGGCGCTCGCGACCCGAAATCTGACCATGCTCAATGCTTTCAGGATTGTGTTCCGCGAATGCATGGTCGGCCTCATCAACGGGTTCCTGTTCGCCGTAATCATGGGGGTCTTCGCACTTTGGTGGTTCGGCAGTGGTCCCCTGGGCCTGGTGATCGCCGCGGCGATGGTCATCAACCTCGTGGCCGCCGCCCTCGCCGGGATTCTCATTCCGCTCGCCCTCGACCGCCTCGACGTCGACCCCGCCATCGCCTCGGGCGTCTTCGTGACGACGGTGACCGACTGCGTCGGGTTCTTCGCCTTTCTCGGCCTTGCGGCACTGTGGCTCATGCATTGAGAGCCGGGCTCATCCCCACATAGGATGAGCCGACCATGATCGTTCCTCCTCAAACCTGGCTCAGGCCCACCGAGAAAGGTCTCTACTGCCAACCGGGTGATTTCTATGTGGATCCCGCCCGGCCGGTGGACCGCGCCATTGTAACCCATGGTCACTCCGACCATGCGCGCCCGGGCCACGCCCGCGTTCTCGCGTTGCCGGAGACCGTCGAGATCATGCGCCTGCGGCTCGGACTTGACGGTGCCGGTTCCTACCAGGCCGTCCGTGCCGGCGAACTTCTGAACATCGGGGGTGTCGCGGTGCGGCTAGTCCCCGCCGGCCACATTCTGGGCTCGGCGCAGGTCGTTCTCGAGTGGCAAGGCTGCCGGGCGGTCGTGTCTGGGGACTACAAGCGGGCCGCCGATCCGACCTGCGCTCCCTTCGAGCTCGTTCCCTGCGATCTCTTCATCACCGAGGCGACGTTCGCGCTTCCGGTGTTTCGGCACGAACCGGCTTGGAGGGAGACGGAAAGATTGCTGAGCTCTCTGGCGGCTAATCCGGACCGGACCCATCTCTTGGGAGTCTATGGGCTCGGCAAGTGCCAGCGCATGATCGCATTGGCCAGGGCGGCGGGCTTCGAGCGCCCCGTCTATCTGCATGGCGCGCTCGCCTCCATGTGCGGCCTCTACGAAAGGCTCGGAGTGGCACTTGGAGAGACGGCGACGGTACTCGATGCCGACGTGAAGGCACTGCGGGGCGCCCTGGTCCTTTGCCCGCCCTCGGCAATCGGCGAACGCTGGTCCCGCCGTTTCGATGATCCGGTCACTTGCTTTGCAAGTGGATGGATGCGTGTCCGCGCCCGGGCCCGCCAGCGCGGCATCGAGCTCCCGCTGGTCGTTTCCGACCATGCCGACTGGCCGGAGCTGCTGGCGACCATACGTGAAACCGGCGCCGGCGAAGTATGGGTGACGCATGGGCGCGAGGATGCCCTCGTGCATCAGCTCTCGACGTTCGGTCTCAAGGCGAAGGCGCTCTCCCTGGTCGGATTCGAAGACGAGGGCGAGTGATGCAGGCATTCGCCGAGCTCCTCAACAGGCTATCGACGGCCTCCCAGCGCAATGCGAAGCTGCGGCTGCTCGCGATCTACTTTCGCGCGACGTCCGACCCCGATCGCGGCTGGGCGCTCGCGTCCCTGACCGACGGGCTGCCATTCTCCTTTCCCATGCGACGCATCCTCGGCGAGATCCTGACGCCACATGTCGATCCCGTTCTCTTCCAGCTGTCGCGCGACTATGTCGGCGACACTGCGGAAACGGTCGCCCTCCTGTGGCCGGGCGATGCCGAAGGTCAGCCTCCGACCCTGAGCGAGATCGTGGGACAGGTGACACAGGTTTCAAGCCGCCAGCTGCCCCAGGTCGTCGGCCGCCTGCTGACGCAGTTGGACGTCAATGGGCGATGGGGCCTGCTCAAGTTCCTGGGAGGCGCGTTGCGGGTCGGCGTTTCGGCTCGCCTGGCCAAGGTCGCACTCGCGGACGCTTTCGGCACGGAGGTGGAGCAAATCGAGGAAGTTTGGCACGGTGTCGCTCCGCCTTACGCGGACCTCTTCCAATGGTTGGACGGAAGGGGCTCGCGACCCGACCTCGGCCATCGCCCCGTCTTCCGTCCCGTGATGCTTGCCCATCCGATCGAGGAGCAGGACTGGACGGACCTCAAGCCCGAAGATGTGGTCGCCGAATGGAAGTGGGATGGAATTCGCGTTCAGATCGCTTCGGTGGCGGGCGCCGTGCGCATGTACTCGCGTGCCGGCGACGACATTTCGCCGGCCTTTCCGGATCTCGTAGCGTCCTTCGTCGGGAAGGAGGGCGTGCTCGACGGCGAGCTTCTCGTCGTTCGCGAAGGCGTCGTTCGGCCTTTCAACGATCTGCAGCAGCGGCTCAATCGAAAAACGGTGACCGCCAAGATGCTGGAGGACTATCCGGCGCATGTCCGTCTCTACGATCTGTTGATCGACGGCCGCGAGGACGTGCGGGCGCTGCCGTTCAGCGAGCGTCGAAAGAGACTCGAAGACTGGTTTCGGCGCTGGCAGCCGTCCCGTGCCGACGTGAGCGAGATCGTGCCGGTGACCGATTTCGCCGCCCTCAACGAGCGATGGTCGGCGGCACGCGAGAACGGCATCGAGGGCCTGATGCTGAAGCGGAAGGAAAGCCCGTACCTGTCCGGCCGGCCGAAGGGTCATTGGTACAAGTGGAAGCGCGCCCCGCTCACCGCCGATTGCGTGCTGATGTATGCCCAGCGCGGATCCGGAAAGCGCTCGTCCTTTTATTCGGACTATACGTTCGGGGCGTGGAGCGGCGACGAGCTCGTGCCGGTCGGCAAGGCCTATTCCGGTTTCACCGACGAAGAGCTGCGCGAACTCGACCGCTGGATCCGCAGCAACACCGTCGAGCGCTTCGGCCCGGTCCGCGCCGTACGTCAGCGGCTCGTCTTCGAGGTGGCCTTCGACGCGCTCCAGCTTTCCGCTCGCCACAAGTCCGGCATTGCCATGCGCTTCCCGCGGATCCATCGCATCCGTTGGGACAAGCCGGCGGCCGAGGCCGACCGCCTGGAAACGCTGAAATCCCTGCTTCCCGCCTAGACGGGCATGCACGGGCCGACTAGGGAGCGGCCTGCGGCTGTTTCGGCTTGTTTCCGGTCGTGGCCAGGAGCAATCCGCCGACGATGATCGCCGCGCCGAGCATGCTCATCGGAGTCGGGACTTCGTCGAGCAGGAAGTAGGCGAGGATGGTCGCGATGACCGGCTGTCCGTATCCGGACGTCGCCACGAGCGTCGTGGGCAGGAGCGATAGGGCTTTGTTGTAGAGCGTGTAACTCGCAAAGGTGATCGCGCCGTAGAACGCGAGATAGCCGATGTCGTAGAGCTTGGCCGGTATCGGCGAGGCCTCGGTCATGATGAACGGCCAGACGGAGCAAGCTGCTCCGAGCATGATCCAGAATGTGACCCCTCGGGCGTCCTGCCGCTGGCAGAGACGTCCGGAAATGAGCAGGGAGCCCGCATAGAAGACGGCAGCTCCGACCGCCATCAGATCTCCCGTGAGGCTCGATCGGCCGCGCGCCGCTCCCCAGGCGATCACCCCCGTGCCGATGAAGGCGATCGCGGCGCCGGCAAGCAGGTTGTTGCTCAGGCGGCGTCCGAAGAAGAGGATTTCGGCTGCGGCGACCAGGATGGGGAACAACATGACGAGCACGGTCGCTTCCATAACCGAGGTCGTCACGATGGCGGTGTTCCAGAGAACGAGGTCGGCGGCGAGGAGGGCGCCAGCGATAAGGGCGAGCCCGATGTCTCGATAACCGAGCTGCCATCCCTTCCGGCCATACCACAGAGCCAAGGGAAGGGGTATGGCGAGCCGCCAGAATGCCGTGGCCGCCGGTCCAACCGGACTCTCGCGTACCAGCACCGGTCCCAGGGCCGAGACCAGGACCGCCATGACCAGCAGTTGAAGCGGCGTGAGTCGCATGTGCGGCAGGGCTCCTCGAAGCGCCCAATCGCTCACTCTATCCTCCGGCCGGGTGCAACGATTCAAGGGCCAAGAGCCGCGGGGAGCCGCAAAACGGTCATGGTCAGCCTTCCCCCCGGGTGATAAAGCAGCGGCGCATGAGGAAGGCCCCGCCATGAAGAACAGTATGAGCGCCCTCGATTTCGGGCTCGGCGAGACCGCCGACGCGATACGCGAGACCGTGCACGGTTTCTCGGAGACCGAGATCGCCCCCCTTGCCGATGAGATCGACAAGTCCGACGTGTTTCCCCGCCACCTCTGGCCGAAGCTCGGCGAGCTGGGCCTCCATGGCATTACCGTCGAGGAGGAGTACGGCGGTTCGGGCCTGGGCTATCTCGAGCACTGCGTTGCCATGGAGGAAATCTCCCGGGCCTCCGCCTCGGTCGGCCTGTCCTACGGCGCTCACTCGAACCTGTGCGTCAATCAGATCCGCCGGCACGGCACCGCGGAGCAGAAGCGTCGCTACCTGCCGGGGCTCATATCCGGAGAGCATGTCGGCGCGCTTGCCATGTCCGAGCCGCAGGCGGGCTCCGATGTCGTCTCGATGCGGCTGCGGGCCGAGAAGAAAGGTGACCGCTACGTCCTGAACGGTACGAAATTCTGGATCACCAACGGCCCGGTGGCCGACACCCTCGTCATCTACGGCAAGACGGATCCGGACGCGGGAGCACGCGGCATGACCGCCTTCCTGGTCGAAAAGGGTTTCAAGGGATTCAGCGTCGCTCAGAAGCTCGACAAGCTCGGGATGCGAGGTTCGGAGACGGGCGAGCTCGTCTTCGAAGACTGCGAGGTACCGGCCGAGAACGTTCTCGGCGGTGTCGGCAAGGGCGTCAACGTTCTGATGTCGGGACTGGACTACGAGCGTGTCGTGCTCGCCGCCGGACCCCTTGGCATCATGCAGGCGGCGCTCGACCTCGTCATTCCTTACGTCCACGAGCGAAAGCAGTTCGGGGCCCCGATCGGGACCTTCCAGCTCATGCAGGGCAAGATGGCCGACATCTACACGACGATGAACGCGGCGAAGGCCTATGTTTATGCCGTTGCCAAGGCTTGCGACCGGGGACAGACCGCCCGTAAGGATGCGGCCGGCGCCATTCTCTACGCGGCGGAGAAGGCCACCTGGATCGCGCTGGAAGCCATTCAATGTCTCGGCGGAAACGGCTACATCAACGACTATCCGACCGGCCGGCTGCTTCGCGACGCCAAGCTTTACGAGATCGGCGCCGGAACGAGCGAAATCCGCCGCTGGCTGATCGGACGGGAGCTCTACGAGGAATCCGCCTGACGCTTAGGCTGCCCGACGTGGTTCGGCCGGGAGAGGATCGTCGGCCATCGCACCCTCGAGCGCCTGGGTGACCATGGAAATGCAGTCGCGGATGGCGAGCGCGCACGCCTCGCTCTCGATGTAGAAGGTCAGGGAGAGAAGCCAGGGCATCCCGGGCGGGTCGTTGGCGGCCGCAAGCCGCGTCGTCTGGGCGGAGGCGATTTTCTGGACGCTCGCGATCTGGAACACCGCCTGGAGGCAATGTCCCTCGTCAGGGAAGTGCACATCGAATGTGACTGCACGCGCTTCGAGCGGCGCGACTTCGGCCTCCCGGCGCACGTGCAGATGGCGGGAGAGTTTGTGGAGGAGGTCGTCGAAGAAGCGGGACATGATGCCGTGATCCCGGTTGGATTGATCGAATTTGGCAGACGTTCGCTAACGACGGGTTACACCGCAAGGCTTGACCGCTTCCCGCCGCAAATGTTTTAGACCTCTATGGCAAGAATGCCGCACACGATGGTGGTGGGCGCCGGAATTCTCGGCGCGTCGATCGCGTTCCACTTGGCACGGGCGGGAGCCCGCGTGACCGTGGTCGCCCGGGACGCGCCCGGCGGCCGGGCGACGCCGGCGAGCTTCGCCTGGATCAACGCCAGCTGGGGCAACGATCCGACCTACTATGAGCTCAGGATGGAGAGCATCCGCCGATGGCGGCGCCTCGAACAGGAGCTGCCGGGCCTTGGCCTGAGCTGGGGCGGCAGCCTGACCTACGACGTGCCGGAGGATGTGCTCGACCGTTACGTTGCGGAATTCTCCGCCCGCGGCTATCCCCTCCGTCCGGTGTCGCAGCGGGAGATCCGGTCACTCGAACCTCGTCTCATGAGTCCGCCGGAGCGCGCCGTCCTCGCGGAAGCCGAGGGGGCGGTCGAGCCGGTTCAGGCCACGATCGAGCTACTCAGGGCGTCCGGAGCGGTTATGGTTCGCTCCAACGTCCAGGGGATCGACTTGGCGGGCGATCGGGTCCACTCGGTCATGACCGACGAGGGATCCCTAGAGGCTGACGAAGTCGTGGTGGCGGTGGGCGCGGCGGCGCCGGAGCTGCTCGCAACGGTTGGCAGGCGGCTCGAACTCGACGCGCCGCCGGGGCTACTTGTCCATACGAAACCGCTTCCGCGGCTGATCGCGCACCTGATCATAGCGCCGGAGGTTCATCTTCGGCAGACGCGCGACTGCCGGCTCGTGGCAGGGTCGGACTTCGGCGGTTCACCGATCGACCGCGGACCGATGGTGGTTGCGCAGGAATTGCTGGACCTCGTTCACGGCATGGTCGCCGGCGCTGAAGGAGCCGAATTCGAGCGCTATTCGGTGGGCTACCGGCCGACCCCAGTCGATGGCCTGCCGATCGCCGGACGCGTGGCGGGCATCGAAGGGCTCTATGTGGCGGTCATGCACTCCGGGATCACCAATGCTCCCGCCATCGGAGCCTTTGTTGCCGAGGAGATCCTAAACGGCAAGCGGCACCCTCTCCTCAACCCGTATGGGCTCGACCGCTTCGGGTGATGGTTGCCAGCACGACCGCGACGCTGCCTGACGTCGGCGTGACCGTCGCCGACTTGGACGCGATCAGCGTTTCGCCGGTCTTGGCCTCGCGCAGCTCGCCGTCGATGACATAGGCGACGATCCAGCCGCCGTCCGGCGGCGTGAGCGTGCGCGGCTCGCGCAGATATTCAACGGCGAGCGCGCCGGTCGCATCCGCGCGTCGGGTCATCAGATTGAAGTCGCGGCACGGGCCGTCGACGAGGCGTGCCGCCACTACGTCCTCACCGGCAAACGGCTTGGGATCGAATGGACGGGTCAGCTCGATCGCGGGGCCGGACGTTCCCCGGTCGAGCACCATCCCCGGGCCGCTGAGGAGCATGATGGTCCGGTCATACCCCGGATAGGCGGAGAACGGACCGTTCTTCTCGACTTCCGCGATGCTGATGCGCCAGGTGAAGGGAAGCTCGGACACGCCGGCGCTCGCCGGGAATACGGCAATTTCGGTCGTCGTCCCGCCGCCGTTTTTCCAGAGCATCGTCCGGTATTGGGACGCGGTGAGCTTCCTCAAGCCCTTCGCCTCGCTATCGGATGGGCCGAGAGGCTCCGCGTGAGCGATGACCCGGCGAATGTCGGGGAGCTTCTTCCGGAGCCGGTCTTCCATCTCGTCGACTGAGTCGTGGATCGTCTCCACCGTCTGGTCGCCCGGCACCCGGGCGTGGTAGCTCACGAATAGTCCATGCGGGTTACGCCGCACCCGAATGTTGTGGACGTCGCTCAGATGCGCAATTTCGGTCGCGAACCGGCGCAGCCAGTGTTCGATGGTGAAGCGATCGGCCGGCGCTGCGTCCTCGCCTTCGAGGCCTGTCACGTGAGCCGGCTCGATATGGGAATCGATCTCGACTTCCGGCCCAAGCTCGTCGGCGAGTGCCCGTTCAAGCTCGGTTGCGATCTCGTGCGCCTGTTCGAGCGGCATCCGCCCGTCGACCTCGAGGTCGAAGCTCACCGCCGTCTTGCCCCTGATGAGCTGCACCGTGAGATGATGGATGGCCAGCGACCGCCGCCGCGCCACCAGCATCACCTTGTCGAAGATGGTCTCGTTGTCGAGGGGCACGGGATGCGTGGTGATCGTCACATCGGCGCGCGGGAAGGCATCGCGGATGGAATCCGTGATCCGTCCCTTGATCTCGGTGATTTCGTCGAAGGGCAAGGTGCGCCTGACATTGATGTCGACGTTGATGAACAGCGCCGAGCCCGACGGCCGGACTCTGACGCGCCGCAGCGCCAAGGCGCCTTCCGTCGACCGGACGATGCCGCCGATCCTCTCGGCGACGCCCGTCGGCGCGGCATCGAGAAGCGTGTTGAGCGTGCGCCGGCCGAGCCGCAGCCCGGCCAGGAAAACGAACACCGCGACGACGATGGCGACCGCCGGGTCGGCTGCGGGAAATCCGACCCACACGGCGATGAGGCCGATCAGCACGGCGATAGAACTCCACATGTCCGAGCTGAAATGAAGCGCATCCGCTTCCAAAGCCTCGCTCGATGTGCTGGCGGCGGTCCGGCGCAAGACGGCGGCCCGGTTGTAGTCGACGATGATCGACACGGCGACGACGGCGACTGCCCACCAGGTCAAGTGAACGTCGGAGTCGCCCGATTGCAGCCGTCGGACGGCTTCCCAGAGGATCCAGCCGGTCGTCGCGAAGAGGAGGCCGGTCTCGACGAAGGCGGCGACGCTCTCGGCCTTGGCGTGTCCGAAGTGGTGGGTGGAATCGGCGGGCTGGTCGGCATAGCGCACCGCGATGAGCGTGATTGCGGTGGCCCCGACGTCCAGGAGGCTGTGCACCGCTTCGGACAGGATTCCGAGCGAGCCGGTCGCCAGGCCCGCCACGAGCTTTGCGCCGGTCAGGAGCGCGCTCGCCGCGAGCGATATGAGTGCAACCCGTTGCTTTTCAGAAGCCATCGTCGGAAAGCCTATCGCGTTAACCTTTGGACTGCCAAGCGAGCCATGCCACGCCTGCATGCGAGGCGTGCCCCGGATCCGTCTTGCGCGGGAAGGAGCCGTCCGGCACTGCTCTTTAGGTCCGATTCGCACTCACTTCCACCCCCTGCCGATTCCGCCTCATGCCTGCCGAAGGTGTCCAGATCCAATGGCTCCCCGACGACCAGAGGCGCGGGGCCTTCGCCTTCGCGACGCTTTTTGCCCTGGAGTCGTTCGCCCGCGCCCTGTGCGCCTCCGTCATCGCAGTCCAGGCTTATGACCTCCTGCAGGACAACCAGAAGGTATCGACCCTTTTCCTGATCGTCGGCATCGGCGGTCTATGCGCAACCCTGACCATTCCGGTGGTCATCGGCCTGACCGCGCGGCGCTGGGTCTACACGGGCGGCGCGCTCCTGCTGATGCTCGCCTCGGTGTTCCTCGCCACCCACGTCCTGCCGGGGCAGGCGGCGGGCATGCTCACCCGGGTCATCGGCACGGCCTGCCTGAACATCACCCTCAGCCTCTACATCATGGACCACATCCGCAAGCACGACCTCGTCAAGGCCGAGCCACTGCGGCTGGCGCTGTCGACCGCGTCCTGGACCATCGGGCCCTATCTCGGCGTCTACCTCTATGCCCACCACGGGACGTGGACGCCCTTCGCACTGAGCATCCTTGCCGCCTTCCTCCAGCTCTGCGTCTTCTGGTACTTGAGGCTGACCGAAACGGTCATTCGCCCGGCCCGGGGCCGCCCGCCGCACCCGCTCCGCAATGTTGGCCGCTTTCTGGCCCAGCCGCGGCTGAGGCTGGCCTGGGTAATCGCCTTCGGCAGGTCCTGCTTCTGGTCGACCTTCTTTATCTATGTGCCGCTGCTGATGATCTCTGCCGGCGTCGGCAAGGATACCGGAGGTCTCATCGTGTCGCTGGGGCAGGTCGCCCTAGCGACTGCCATCCTGTTCGGAAAGCTCGCCGAGCGGGCCGGGGTCCGTGTCGTGATCGCCTCGACCATGGCGATTGCCGCGGTCTCCTGCATCCTGGCCGGCCTCGCCGGAACCGCCCACCCTTGGCTCGCAGCCGGATTTCTGCTCGTCGGATCGGTCGCCGCCTCGGGGCTCGACGGGGTAGGGGGGATCCCCTTCCTGCGGGCGGTGCGCAGCCGCGAGCGCCCCGAGATGGCCGCGATCTATCGCACCTACATCGATTTGTCCGATCTGCTTCCCTCCCTCGTCTTCGCCATCGCCCTCCTGTTCCTGCCCGTGGGTGCGGTTTTCGTCATCCTGGGGCTGTGGCTCGGCGTCGTGACGGTTGTGGCGTGGAAATACCTGCCCGGGGCGCTCTGAAGATGAACGCCAGATGAACGGGTGCTTCGGATCAAATTCATTCCGGCTTTCCTACATTGGCCTCAAGTTCAATGCCTGCCCCGCAACGGAGGCCACGATGAAGAAAAACAATACCAGGCGTCGCCAGTCAGTTCCGGCCGTTGCGTTCATTTATCTTGCCATGGTCAGCTGCATGGTTTTGCTGTTCGCAAGCCGTGCGCTGGCCGTGGCCTCCTGATCCCCGTCAGGTCTTCCACGCATCGCGAATCTGTTGGTGAGCTTCGCGATAGCTCGCAGCCGTGCTCTTGAGCCGGGCGCGCAACATTTCCGTCAATAGCGGCAACTTGTGAAACGGCACCGATGGAAGGGCGTGATGGGCCGTATGATGCGGCATGTTCCACGCCAGGAAGCGCACGGCCGCATTCGTGAAGGTTGTGCGCGTGTTTGCCAGCATGTCGGCGACGAGCGGGCAGGCGCTGTGCTCGGCGAGCAGGTAGGCCCTTAGGAACGGCTGCCCGAGGACGGCCGGAATTACCCACAGCCAAAGCAGCACGTCGAGCTTGAAGAACACCCCCAGCGCAGCCGTCACGCCATAGGCAGCAAGGTGGATGCGGGCTTCACGGATGACTTTCGGCCTCCCGGAGCTTGGCACATACGATCCGATCCTGCGGCCGAAAGCGTTGGCAAGGATTTCCGTCGCCTGCGCCTTCCAATAGAGAGCGCCAGACAGATACCGGAAGTACTGGAGGAAGTTTGCGGGCTTCGGAGAGGCGAGCTCGGGATCGTTCTCGGGGTCCTGGGTGAAGCGGTGATGGGCAAGGTGGAAGTACCGGAATTCGCACGGCGGCAGCACGATGACGAAGCCGGCGACCGAGGCGACGGCCTCGTTCAGCCACGGCGTTCGGAAAGCCGTGCCGTGAATCGACTCGTGAAGGGGCGTGAACAGGAAGACGAGCCCGACACCGTAGACGACCATGGCCGCGATCCACCACGGGCCGGGCAGGGTCATCACCGCCACGCCGGAAACGGCGAGGAATGCCGTGTGAGCCGCCAGGTGCTTCAGGCCGCGGCCGTCGGAAAGGGTCTTCAGGCCGGCCAGCTCCGTATCGCCGATCAGGCGCAGCGCTTCGCGATGGGTGATTTCCTTTTCCATCTCCCCTAGCGTCGGGCGGAGTTTCCAGCTAAACGCGGTTTGCGGCGGATAGACTATTCCATCGGGCAAGTGGAAGGAAGAATGCTCGGCACGCGGATATTCTCCGGTTCCACATTCGAGGATCTTGCAGGTTACGCCAGGGCGGTCGTCTTGCCGGATCCCGGCGGCGACTGGATCCTCGTGTCCGGAACGACGGGCTTCGACTACGTCAAGATGGAGATATCGCCGGGCGTCGAGGCGCAGACCCACCAGTGTTTCGCCAACATTGCCGCCGCCCTCGGCAAGGCCGGCGCTGGCCTTGACGACGTCGTGCGCATCCGCGTCTACGTCGTCGACGCAGCGGACTTCGACCTCGTCGCCCCCATCGTCGGCAAGTACATGGGGAAAGCGCGCCCGGCCAATACCACGATCGTCACCAGGCTCGTCGATACTCGCATGAAGATCGAGATCGAGGTGACTGCCAGGAGAGGAGCATAGCCGTGGCGAAGCTGCATCTCGTCTTGGCCAACAAGAACTATTCCTCATGGTCATTGCGGGTCTGGCTTGCGATGGCCGCGATGGGCCTTCGCTTCGAGGAAACCATCATTCCCCTCGATACGCCGCGCACGGCGGGGCAGATCCGCAAGCACTCCGGCGCCGGCCGCCTGCCGGTCCTCCATCATGGCGACATCGTCATATGGGAATCGCTCGCCATCCTCGAATACCTGGCCGAGATTTACCCCGACAAGCCCTTCTGGCCGCGCAACAAGGCGGCCCGGGCGATGGCACGTGCCGTTGCGAACGAGATGCATGCCGGATTCAAGGCGCTGCGGAATTTCTGCCCGATGAACCTTCGCCGACTGAAGCGTCCACCGCCGACGCCATTCAGCGACGAGTTCATGGCTGACCTGAAGCGGGTCGAGACCATCTGGAGCGACTGCCGCAGGACGTACGGCCGCGGCGGGCCGTTCCTCTTCGGTCGATTTTCCATCGCCGATTCCATGTACGCGCCGGTTGCCACCCGGATCGATACTTATGCAATCAAGGTATCCCGGACGAGCCGCGATTATGTCGAAGCGATCATGGCGCACCCGGCATTCCAGCTCTGGAAGAAGGCCGCGCTCGAGGAGAAATGGATCGTCCCTTCCGACGAGGTCGACTGACATGGCCGACCTCCATCTCTACATCGGCAACAAATGCTTCTCTACGTGGTCGCTGCGCGTATGGATCGCCTTGCGGCACCTGGGTATTCCCTTCGAGGAAACGCTCATTCGCCTGCGGCAGCCGGAGACCAAGGCCAACATTCGGGCCTTGGCGCGCACCGACAAGGTGCCGTGTCTTCATCACGGCCAGACCGTCGTTTGGGAATCCCTGGCGATTCTGGAGTACCTTGCAGACTTGTTTCCCGAGAAGAAGCTGTGGCCCGGCGACCGCGACGCCCGCGCCGTGGCGCGCGCACTGTCTGCCGAGATGCATTCCGGCTTCAGGGATCTGCGCGAGGCCTGGGGAATGAACCTTCGCCGGGCGAAGCGACCGAAGCCCCTGGAAGGACCGGCACGCGACCAGGCCCATCGGATCGAGGACTATTGGCATCGGCTGCGCGGCAGGCATGGCGGACCGTTCCTCTTCGGGCACTTCACGATCGCCGACGCGATGTTCGCGCCCGTCGTCAGCCGGTTCGATATCTATGGGGGTGATCTGGCCCCGGACACGCGCGCCTATTGCGACGTCATCCTTTCGACCGAGGCCATGAAGCAATGGTACGCGGAAGCGGCGCGCGAACCGTGGCCAGAGCCCGATCCCAACGAGGGTTGAATGGCCAAGCTCGCTTCGTCCATCGATGTCGGTTCGCCCGAATTCGCCGCCAACCGCTCTCATATGGCCGGTCTCGTCGAGGCGCTGATCGCGCGCCGCAGCTCTGCGGCGGCGGGCGGGCCTGCCAAGGCGCGGGATCGTCACCAGAGCCGTGGCAAGCTACTGCCGCGCGAACGCGTCTACGGGCTGCTCGACCCCGGCACGCCGTTTCTCGAGCTCTCGCCGCTCGCCGCCTATGACCTTTACGGCGAGGACATACACGGCGCCGCGATCATCACGGGCATCGGGTCGATTGAAGGCCGGCGCTGCATGATCGTGTGCAATGACGCGACCATCAAGGGCGGCACCTATTATCCGATCACCGTCAAGAAGCACTTGCGGGCCCAGGAGATCGCTGCCGAGAACAGGCTTCCCTGCGTCTATCTCGTCGATTCGGGGGGTGCCAACCTTCCCAACCAGACGGAGGTTTTCCCGGATCGCGATCATTTCGGCCGCATCTTCTACAACCAGGCCCGGCTGTCGGCGGCCGGCGTCGCCCAGATTGCCGCCGTGATGGGATCGTGCACGGCGGGCGGGGCCTATGTTCCCGCCATGTCGGACGAGTCCGTGATCGTCAGGAACCAGGGGACGATCTTTCTCGGTGGTCCGCCGCTCGTGAAGGCGGCGACGGGAGAAACGGTGACCGCGGAGGAGCTTGGCGGGGCCGACGTCCACGCGCGGCAGTCCGGCGTCGCCGATCATATGGCCGAGAACGATCAGCATGCCCTTTCCATCGTCCGGCACATCGTCCGCAGCCTTCCCGCTTCGACCAGGAACATCCCCCGCCAGGAAGTGCCGGAGCCGCTCTACGAGGCCGATGAGCTCGACGGCATCGTGCCGCGCAGCTTCAACAAATCATACGACGTCCGCGACGTTGTCGCCCGGCTGGTGGACGCCTCCGAGCTCGACGAGTTCAAGGCGCTCTACGGCACGACGCTCGTCACCGGATTCGCTCGCATCTTCGGCATGCAGGTCGGCATCGTCGCGAACAATGGCATCCTCTATTCCGAGTCTGCCTTGAAAGGTGCGCATTTCATCGAGCTGTGCTGCCAGCGCCGCATCCCACTTCTCTTCCTGCAGAACATTTCGGGTTTCATGGTGGGGCGGAAATACGAGGCCCAGGGCATCGCCAAGGACGGGGCGAAGCTCGTCCACGCCGTCGCCAATGCCGCCGTGCCGAAAATCACCGTGATCATCGGCGGCTCCTTTGGCGCCGGCAACTACGGCATGTGCGGACGGGCCTACGGCCCGCGCTTTCTCTTCACCTGGCCGAACAGCAGGATTTCGGTGATGGGAGGCGAGCAGGCGGCCTCCGTCCTCGCCACCGTGAAACGCGACAACATGAAGGCCGAAGGCAGGGAGTGGAGCGCAGCCGAAGAGGAAGCGTTCAAGCAACCCATCCGCGACCAGTTCGAAGCGGAAGGCGATCCCTACTATGCGACCGCTCGTCTATGGGATGACGGCATCATCGCGCCTTCGGAAACACGCGCCGTCCTCGGCCTTGCGCTCCATGCGGTGCTCGAGGCTTCGATGGAGCGGACTCGCTTCGGCGTCTTCAGGATGTGAGCATCCCGACCGGTCCAACTCCGTAAGATTCGAGCCGGTCGTCTAACCATTGCTTCAGTCGGCGGTTGTATGTGGTCGTGCCGGAAGACGAGGTCCCATGGCCGTTCCATCGTACGCAACTATGTTGCACCCCATTCTAAAAGTTCTTGCCGTTGCCGGAGAAGACGTTCCGCGTGCCCGATTCCTCGACGAGCTCGCCGCCGAGCTTCGCCTCATGCCTGAAGACCGGTTGGAAAGGCTCCCTTCGGGCACCCATCCGCTCTTCGATCACCGGGTGGAATGGGCACGTTGTCAGCTTCAGATGCAGGATCTGGTCGAAGGGTCGATGGACTTGGGCCTCAGGTTGTCGCAGCGCGGCTGGGAGATGGTCCGCATTCTGTATCCGGAGCTCAGCCGCGAAACGGGCAGGCGAGCAGCCTCGATATCACCGCCGGGCGGCTCGCCTGGCGACGAAGACGTCATGCAAGCCGCCACGAGATTGCTTGGGCTGCGCACCGTGCCGGGGCCCGAGCGGGAATGCGAGCGCGAGGCGCTGGCGCAGCTGCGCCGCCTCCAGGATGAGCTCGGTCTGGCGTTGGTCGAGCGCGTGGGACGCCAGTCACCGGAGTTCTTCGAGCGTCTCATCCTCGATCTGCTGATCGCCATGGGCTACGCCCGGGGCCGGCCGGAGCTCACGCGCCAGCTCGGCCGGACTGGTGACGGCGGGGTTGACGGCGTCGTCGCCTTGGATGAGCTGGGGCTCGACCTCGTCTATTTTCAGGCGAAGCGGTACCGTCACGACATTCCCGTCCCCGTCGCGGCCGTCAGGGATTTCGTCGGTGCGCTGGACGGTAAGCGGGCCGACCGCGGTGTCTTCTTTACGACTTCTTTCTTCCCACCGTCGGCTTGGGAATTCACCAGACAGTCGCGCTTCCGCGTCGTCCTGGTCGACGGTGTCCGGCTCGGCCTCTTGATGGTGCGGCACAATATCGGCGTGCGCATCAAGGAGGAGATCGAGATAAAGCGTATCGACGAAAGCTATTTTGCGGCATAAGCGAGGGCGATGCTTTCCTCCCTTCTGATCGCCAATCGCGGCGAGATAGCCTGCCGGATCTTCCGCACCGCCCGTCGGATGGGCATGCGAACAATCGCCGTCTATTCGGAAGCCGATCGCGGCGCCCTGCACACGCGCCTGGCGGACGAAGCATATCTGCTCGGTCCTGCAGAAGCTCGGCTGAGCTATCTCGACCAGGGCCGCATCATCGAAATTGCCCGCCAGGCGAGCGCCGACGCCGTTCATCCCGGCTACGGCTTCCTTGCCGAGAACGCCGCCTTCGCGGAAGCCTGCGAAGCTGCCGGCCTGACTTTCGTTGGCCCGCCGCCGGCGGCCATTCGGGCCATGGGCCTCAAGGACCGCGCCAAGACGATTGCAGTCAGGGCGGGTGTGGCGGTCGTGCCCGGCCATGCCGGTGTGGGTCAGTCGGATGCGAAGCTTCGCGAAGCGGCGCGGCGGACCGGCTATCCGGTCATCATAAAGGCGGTTGCCGGCGGCGGCGGCAAGGGCATGCGGATCGTCGAACGCGACGAGGAGTTTCAGGAATCCCTCGACGCCTGTCGACGAGAAGCAAAGGCGGCATTCAGCGATGACGGCGTGCTTATCGAGAAGTACTTCCCTTACTCCCGTCACATCGAAGTCCAGGTGATGGCCGATCTGCAGGGCAACGTCATTCATCTGCTGGAGCGCGACTGCTCGATCCAGCGTCGCCATCAGAAGATCATCGAGGAAGCACCGGCCTTCGGGCTTTCGGAGTCGACCCGCCGCCGGATGCACGCCGCGGCGGTCGCGATCGCCCGTGAGGTCGCCTATGTGGGCGCCGGAACGATCGAGTTCCTGTACGACCCTCGCGACGATGAGTTCTATTTCATGGAAATGAACACGCGGCTCCAGGTCGAGCATCCGATTAGCGAGATGATCACCGGCCTCGATTTCGTCGAGTTGCAGCTTCGGATTGCCGGCGGCGAGCCGCTATCGATCGGCCAAAACGACGTTGCTCCGCACGGGCACGCCATCGAGGCGCGGCTCTATGCCGAGGATCCGACGCAGGGCTTCCTGCCCCAGACCGGACGCATCCACCATCTCGAATGGCCGTTGCAGTCGGACGACCTCAGGATCGAGACGGGCGTCGAGCAGGGAAGCCGCATCTCTCCATACTACGATCCGATGATCGCCAAGCTCGTGGCTCACGGACCCGACCGCGTGGCGGCGACGGCTCACCTGGTGGGTGCGTTGCGCGATACGACGCTGTTTGGGCTCAAGACAAACAAGGGTTTTCTCGAAGACATGCTTGCCGATCCCGGATTCGCGACGACGGCGCTGTCCACCAGATCGATCGATGATCGCAGGGAATCGGTCGGGCGTCCGCCGGCGCTGCTTCCGCTCTTCGGGGTCATTGCGTGGCTATCGAGAGGTCGATCGCCCGCGCCATTGCCATGGGGCTGGACGCTGGGGGGCATGAACCCGCAGTTGCGGCTGAAGCTCGCCATCCAGGGTGTCGTTGCCGATGTGCGGATCCGATTCGAGAGGGGCGGTACCCGGATTTCACTTGCGGATGCCGACTACGATGTAAACGCGATCGTCCGCACCGGTTTGGATCTCGCTGCGCGCGTGAACGGTGAAGCCGTGTCCGGGAAGGCTTCCGCGCCCGTACATCTGGACGAGGTCTATGCGGAACTCGGGGGCTGGCAGGTTCACGTCGCCGAACCCGACTACGAACAACTCGCCTTGATTCCGGGAAGCGGCGGCGGGATCGTGCGCGCCCCCATGCCCGGGCGCGTCCTCCGGCTAGATGTGCGCAACGGCGACACCGTGGCCTTCGGTCGCAGCATCCTGGTTCTCGAAGCCATGAAGATGGAGCACGTCTTAACCGCGCCGGTTGCCGGCACGGTCGCGGACCTGAAGGTGGGGGAGGGCGGACAGGTCAAGGAAGGCGACGTCCTTTGCCGCATCGAGGCTTCAGCCTGACGCCGGTGACCGCCGTGGGAAACGATCATTATCGGGGTTCCAAGTCGCCCGCGAAATCCCGATAATGCCGGAGACGGCATTCGGATGCGATCAATGGCGCTGCACATCATCAAACTCTGCGTCGGGGTGAACGAGCTCAAGGACTTCGAGGACTGGCGGCGCGAGCAGAAGAAGGCTCGCCGGCCTATGGCGCATGTGACCCGCATGTTTCCGAAGCGCGCCGAGGAGATCGAGAAGGGCGGATCGATCTATTGGGTCATCCGGGGGCTCATCCTCGTCCGTCAGCGGATCACGGCGCTCGAGCGCGTGACCGGCAAGGACGGCATCGACCGCTGCCGGCTCGTCTTCGATCCGAACTACGCGCTCGTTCGCCCGACACCGCGCCGGGCATTCCAGGGATGGCGCTACCTGGAGCCAGAGGATGCGCCGCCGGACATCAAGCGGACGGGCGGGCTGCAGAAGATGCCTGACCGTCTGCGGGCGGAGCTGGCCTCGCTGGGCCTTCTTTGACCGCGACGGATCTCGACGTCCGGAAGCTCGCTCCGGGCGACGAGCTTGCTGCGGTCGAGAACCTGTTGGTCCGATTTTTCCGGGAAGAAGGGTTCACGACCCCGGCCGATGTGATCGCCTCCCATCTGCGCGCCATGCTGTCCGTCGATGCCTGCGCCGTGTTTGTGGCCTATTCGGGAACGCAGGCCGTCGGCGTCGCCACCATCTCCCTCAATTTCGGTATCGAGTTCGGCTGGTACGGGGAGATGGGCGACCTCTATGTGGTGCCGGACTGCCGGGGGCGGGGTGTATCGCTGGCCTTGATCGCCACCGTCGAGTCTTTCCTGAAGGAGCGCGGGGCTTCCGGCTACCAGGTGACCGTCACGCCTTATGCGGAAGACCATCATCGGCTGACGGAATACTACGCGTCGCGCGGGTTCGTCGACGAGGGCCGCCGCATCCTGTCGCGTCTGCTTCCAGAATGAATCTCTAGACCGGGATGTTGTCGATCAGCCGGACCTTGCCGAGCTTCGCAGCGGCGAGGAGCCTCAGGCGCACGGTTCCGGCGTTCGGCACGGCCAGCGTGTCGGCATCGCGCAAGGCGACGTAGTCTACGTTGAAACCACCGGCGGCCAGCCTTTTGCGGGCTGCGCCGGTCGCCTTGGGCGCGCTACTTCCCTCGCGGATTGTGGCGGCCGTCGCCCTCAGCGTGTCGAACAGCTGAGGCGCCGTCTGCCGGTGCCGCGCCGACAGATAGGCATTGCGGGACGACAGGGCGAGCCCGTCCGACTCTCGCACCGTCGGAACGGACGAAATCTCGACCGGCAGACCGAGGTCCCTCGCAAGTCGTGTGACCACGAGCAACTGCTGGTAGTCTTTCTCGCCGAACATGGCGAAGTCGGTATCGGCGGCGACGAGGAGGCGGGCGACGACCGTTGCCACACCTGAGAAGAAGCCGGGGCGGATTTTGTCTTCCAGCCCGGCGTCGGCCGGTCCGGCGACCAGCACCGAAACTGCAAAGTCCTCGGGGTACATTTCCGCGACCGGGGGCGCGAACACGAGATCCGCCCCCGATGCCGCTAGCTTCTCGACGTCGGCCGTCTCGTCGCGGGGATACCGGCTGAGGTCCTCCCGGGGTCCGAACTGCTTCGGGTTGACGAAGATCGACACGACGACCCGCTCCGCCCTGTCGCGCCCCGCCGCGACCAGCGCCAGGTGGCCGGCATGAAGGGCGCCCATGGTCGGCACGATCGCCGTGCGGCGCCCCTCGGCGCGCCAGCCGCGCGTCGCTGCCCTGAGCTCCGCGATCGTGCGTATGATGGGTGGTGCCGACGCCATGGACAGGTTCCATACGCCGTCCCGGCTGCCGACCGCAAGTTTCCGTGTCCCGGTGCAAATCGTCTCTTTTCCTTGCCGACCGCCCGCGCTATCGACACTGCAAAAAGGGGAAACCGATTGGCGCCTGCAATTCCGCATCGAAGCACCATCCGCGCAAAGCTTTTCGCGGACGAAACCCAGCTCATGCGCGAGCTCGCCGCGAAAGCGCGCCTCGCGCCGGGCGATGCCGGGAAGGTCCGGGAGATTGCTCGGGGCCTGGTTGCGGATGTGAGGGCCCACCGTACCTCCCAGGGCGGCATCGATGCTTTCATGCAGGAATACTCGCTTTCCTCCGAGGAAGGCGTGGTCCTGATGTGCCTGGCCGAGGCTTTGCTTCGCATTCCGGACGCGGAGACCGCGGACAAGCTGATTGCCGACAAGCTCGGCGGCAAGGATTGGGACAAGCATGTCGGACAGTCCGAATCCCTGTTCGTCAATGCATCTGCCTGGGGCCTGATGCTGACAGGGCGGTTCATCGAGCTCGGCGACCAGGCGCGCACCGACATTCGCGGCTTTCTCGGCCGGCTGATGTCGCGCTCGGGAGAGCCGCTGATCCGCCAGGCGATGCGTCAGGCGATGCGCATCATGGGCAAGCAGTTCGTTCTCGGCCGGACGATCGACGAGGCCTTGAAGATCGCCCGCCCGCTCGAGCAACAGGGCTACCGCTTTTCCTACGACATGCTCGGCGAAGCCGCCATGACCATGGCGGACGCCGACCGCTATCTGGAGTCCTATACGCACGCCTTGCGCGAGATCGCCCAATCCGCCGGTCCGGCAGGACCGAATGATGGGGTCTTCGCACGGCCCTCGATCTCGGTGAAGCTCTCGGCGCTGCATCCGCGCTACGACGAGAAGGCGAAGGGTCGGATGGCGGGGGAGCTGCTGCCGCGGCTGCGGACCCTCGCTGAGATTGCCCGGGCTTCGAATCTCGGTCTCACCCTCGATGCCGAGGAGGTCGTGCGCCTCGAACTGTCACTCGAGCTTTTCGCAGCCTTGGCGGCAGACCCGTCGCTCGCCGGCTGGAACGGCCTCGGGCTGGCCGTGCAGGCTTACGGCAAGCGAGCCTTGCCCGTCCTCGAGTGGGTCGGCAAGGTTGGGCGCGCCACGCATCGGCGGATACCCGTCCGCCTCGTCAAGGGCGCCTACTGGGACACCGAAATCAAGCGGGCGCAGGAAGCCGGCTACGATGGGTATCCGGTGTTCACCCGCAAGGTCTCCACCGACATTTCCTATTTGGCCGGCGCGCGGCACCTTCTCTCCAATCGCGACGTCTTCTATCCCCAGTTCGCCACCCACAATGCCCACACCATCGCCTCTATCTCCGTGATGGCGGGCAACGACAAATCGTTCGAGTTCCAGCGGCTGCATGGCATGGGTCAGCAGCTCTATTCGAGCGTCGTGGCTCGCAACGGCATGAACCAGCCCTGCCGCATCTACGCGCCCGTCGGCAGCCATGAGGATTTGCTCGCCTACCTCGTTCGGCGCCTTCTCGAGAACGGCGCCAATACGTCGTTCGTGAACCGGCTTGCCGACGATGCCGCGCCGATCGACGAAATCATCGCCGATCCGGTGGACGAGGTAGTGGCCCTGGGCAGCATTCCGCATCCGCGCATACCGTTGCCGCGAGATATCTTTGCGCCGCGCAGGAATTCTCGCGGTCTTCCTTTCTGGGACGAGGCCACACGGGAGGAGGGCCTGGCGGCTATGGATGCCGCCTCTTCGGGCCGAACGTTCCAATCTGCCCCTCTGGTCGCCGGAAACTCGTCGCCGCGGACGCAGCCGCAGGAAATTCGGGCCCCGCATGATCGCCGGATCCTTGTCGGTACGGTTGCGGAGGCGGGTTCGGAGGACATCGAGCGGGCCCTGGCCGCGGCTTCCGAGCATTGGCCGTCCTGGGATGGCCTCGGCGGCCCACACCGCGCCGCCGTCCTCGAGCGTGGCGCCGATCTCTACGAGAAGAACTGGGCAACCCTCGCGCATCTCCTCGTCCGCGAGGCGGGAAAAACGCTCGACAATGCCCAGGCAGACCTGCGCGAGGCGGTGGATTTTCTTCGCTACTATGCAAGCCGGGCCCGCGACGAGTTCGCCGGAGCCACCTTGCTCCCGGGACCAACCGGCGAGCGCAATGAAATCTCCCTCCACGCCCGCGGCGTTTTCGCATGCATCTCGCCGTGGAACTTCCCCCTCGCCATCTTCACGGGCCAGGTCGCCGCCGCCCTCGCCGCCGGCAATGCCGTCCTGGCGAAACCGGCCGAGCAAACGCCGCTTATCGGTTTCGAAGCGATCCGGCTTCTTCATGAAGCGGGCGTCCCGAAAACCGTTCTTCATTTTCTCCCCGGAGATGGCGCGCGCATCGGCGGTCGTCTCCTGGCCGACCCGCGGCTTTCCGGCGTGGCCTTTACCGGATCCAACGAGACGGCGGCCGTCATCGGCCGTTCGCTTGCCGCCCGCAACGGTCCGATCGTTCCTTTCATTGCCGAAACCGGCGGGCTCAACGCGATGATCGTCGATTCCTCCGCATTGCCCGAGCAGGCCGTGCGCGATGTCTTGTCCTCGGCCTTCGACAGTGCCGGCCAGAGATGCTCGGCAGCGCGGGTCCTCTTCGTTCAGTCGGACATCGCCGACCGGCTGATTACGATGCTCAAGGGCGCGATGGCCGAGCTCAGGGTGGGTGATCCCGCCGACTATGCGACGGACGTCGGACCCGTGATCGATGCCGAAGCCAAGGCGGTCTTGCTGGCTCACAAGCAGGAGATGGCTGGAAAGGCCAAGACCGTTCTCGATCTACCTCTCCGTCCTGAACATGCCGAGGGCACCTTCGTGACCCCCGCCGCCTACGAACTCCAAGACCTCGTGCTCCTGCAGCGGGAGGTCTTCGGCCCCGTTCTCCATGTGGTGCGCTATGCCGGCGACCGCCTCGTGGAGGTGTGCGAGGCAATCAACGCGACGGGCTTTGGCCTGACGCTCGGCCTCCACACCCGCATCGAGTCGACGGTGGAGGAGGTGCGCCGCCATGCCCGCGTCGGAAACCTCTATGTCAATCGAAACCAGATCGGCGCGGTCGTCGGAGCCCAGCCCTTCGGTGGCGAGGGCCTGTCGGGGACCGGTCCGAAGGCCGGCGGCCCCCGCTATCTGCATCGATTTGCAACCGAGCGCGTGGCATCGATCGATACGACGGCGTCGGGAGGCAATGCCGCCCTCATGTCGTTGGCCGTGGAACCCACGCGCTGATTGACGGCGGCGGGCGGCGCCTTCTACCTTGATCATGGGGTAGGGGACATGGCGGAGCATGTATACGACGTCATCGTTGCGGGTGCGGGATTTTCCGGCGCCGCAGCCGCCTACGTCCTGTCGCAGGCCGGACTGAACGTCGCGATCCTCGAAGGCCGCGACCGAGTCGGCGGCCGGGCGCTCACTCGCACGTTCGCAGGAACGTCGACCAAGCTCGAGTTCGGCGGGTCCTGGATCGCCCCATGGCATCACCGCGTTCGCCACTATGCCGGCCTGAGTGAATTCAGGCTGCGCCCCACCCAGCCGGTGCGCGAGCGGCGCTGGCACGACGGCGAGCATCTTTTGACCGATGGCCCCGCCACTCCGGACGACATGCAAGCCTACGAGGCGGGCTTGAGCCGCCTGCGGGCCGACGTGCGGAGCCTCGCAACCGGCCACAGGAAGGACCAGTTCGGCCTGCCGCTCGTCGACGTCTCGATGAACGGCTATCTTCACCGGATCGGTGCTTCTCTGCCGTTCCGCGCCCAGATTCTCGCGTGGTGGTGCATCTCGGGCAATGGCAACCCCAACCGCATCTCCGCGGCCGAATTCCTGTCGAGCTGTGCCCATGGCAATGGAACGCCCGAGGGCATGATGGACTCACTCGCCCATACCATCGAGCCGGGCGCCCAGGACCTCGTGGCGAGTATCGTCGACATGTCCGAGGCCACCGTCATTCTCGGCGCGCCGATCGAGGATGTGCGCCAATTCCGCAGCGACGTCCTTGTTGGATGCGGCAATGGCGAAAGGTATCGGGCCCGCGCCCTGATCGTGGCCCTGCCGCTCAATGCGCTGAAGACGGTGCGCTTCGCGCCGGCCCTCGCCCGGCGCAAGACGCACGCCATCGCCATGGGCCATGGAGGGCGGGCATTCAAGCTGTGGGTCGAGGTGCGCGGTGTGGAGCTGGGCGCATTGGCGACGGGTGGGCTATCGGGCCTGCAATGGATTTTCGCGGAGCGGGAGACGGACGACGGCACCGTCGTGCTCGTCGGCTTCGGCATCTTCGATGGACTTTTCAATCCGGCCTCGCCCCGCGACGTCGAGAAGGGTGTGACCCAGTTCTTTCCCGACGCGGAGATTGTCCGTTCCGATTGGCACGACTGGGTCGGCGACCCATATTCTCGCGGAACCTGGCTGGCGCTTCCTGCCGATGCCGCGTGGATCGGCGACGCCGCGGAATGGGGAAGCGAAGGCCGCGTCTTTCATGCCTCCGCGGATTTCGCCCCCGGCCTGCCGGGTTGGTTCGAATCCGCCATAGAGAGCGGCGAAGCGGTGGCGCGGCAGCTCTTGCACCAGTTTGCCGGAGCCTGAGAACCCCTTACAATGGGCGATTGCAGACCTATGTCTGTCTCGTCTCCCGCAATGGTCGGCAAGGTGCAATGGCGACACGTGACAAATCGGACACCACTGCTCCCGTCGTGGCGGGACAGGCGAAGGCGCCGGCATCGGCAGCCTCCGAGATCGACGCGTTCATCGCAACGGTCCGATCCAAGGTTCCGACGCCGCGGACCGGAGCGCGTGGGCGGCTGCTATTTGCCATGGACGCGACGATGAGCCGCCAGCCTACCTGGGATCGCGCCTTGAGCATCCAGGCGGAAATGTTCAACGAGACGGCGCGCATCGGCGGCCTCGACGTCCAGCTCGTCTACTTTCGCGGTTTCGGCGAGTGCAAGGTCTCGCCCTGGGTCGGCAATCCGGCCGCCTTGGCGCGCCTCATGACGCGGGTGGACTGTCGCGGCGGCTACACGCAGATCGCCAAGGTGCTCGGCCATGTGCGCCGCGAAGCCGCCAAGGGAAAGATCAACGCCGTTGTCTATGTCGGCGACGCCTTCGAGGAGAGCATCGACGACGTCTGCCGGACCGCCGGCGAGATCGGGCTCCTCGGAGTGCCGTTCTTCATGTTTCTCGAAGGTCGCGACGGGCTTGCCGAGCGGGCCTTCCGCGAGATCGCCCGTCTTACGCACGGCGCGTTCCTGCGTCTCGACGCCGACTCCGCCCACCAGCTCCGCGACCTCCTGTCCGCGGTTGCCGTCTATGCCGCTGGCGGCCAGCAGGCCCTGAAGGACTATGCCGACGCACGGGGAGGTCACAGCAGCCTCCTCCTCCAGCAGATGAAGTAGCAGCGCCCGATGCCTGAGATCCTAATGGCCGTGGCTGTCGGAGTGCTGTTTCTCTGGCTCATGGGACGATTCACCCAGGGCAATCCTACCAAGATCGCCTCGGTTGGCCGAAAGGCCCTGGGCATCGTACTCCTCGTCGCCGCAGCCTTCATGGCACTGAGAGGCAGTCTCATTGCCGCCGTGCCGCTCGTCCTCCTGGCGCTGAGCATGTTCGGCAAGTCCCTTCCCTTCGGACCCGGCGCTTTCGGCTGGGACCGCCGGGCTCGCGGACAGAAGTCGAGCGTTCGTACCCGCGCTCTTGCGATGGATCTCGACCACGACACCGGCGTCATGGATGGGCGCGTGCTCGAAGGCACGTACAAGGACCGGCAGCTGGGCTCCCTGACCCGGGAAGAGCTCCTGGAGCTCCTGCAGCAGTTCGGGAGATACCAGGACCAGAGCGCTTCGCTGCTCGAAGCCTATCTCGATCGGACCTATGAAGATTGGCGCGCTGCTGCCGGTGCCAAGCATGCCTCTCGGCCGGCGGCGAGCAGTGCGATGACCCGGGAAGAAGCCTTGCAGGTGCTCGGCCTGAAGCCCGGCGCGACGGCGTCAGAGATCCGTTCGGCGCATCGGCGGCTGATGAAGCAGTTTCACCCGGACCATGGCGGTTCGGACTATATCGCCGCCAAGATCAACCAGGCCAAGGATCTGTTGCTCGACTGAGGTGCTATCCCTGCGGGGCGAGCATCAGGCAGCTGACACCCTTCTTGACGAGTTGCGAGCAGGCCTCGCGGGCCGAGGTCGCCGTCGAGAAGCCGGAGAAGCGGGCCCGGTAGAGGGTCGAGGAGCCTCGCGTGATGGACATCGCGAAGCCCGTCTTTCCCTTGAGCGAGGTCAGGTCGAGGATCAAGGCATTCTCCACCTGCCGCATGGCGCCCCTCTTGTCGGGATAGGCGCCGATCTGGATCTGCCAGCTTTTCTTGGGCGCGGCACTGGCCGACGAGCCGGGCCGCGCCGGAGGTGCCGGTTCGGCCGGGGCGGACGCCACTACGGCGGCGATCGTGGTCGGGCGCTGCGGCTGGCTGTCGTTCTTGGCGACCGAGGTCGGTGCCGGCCAGTCGAGGCCTTCTGCGAGCGGGCTTGGAGTGTCCTGGGAACCGTCTTCCTCGGCCGCATCTTCATCGGCCGAGTCGGCTTCGTCGGCTTCGTCGCCGGCCTCCGGCAGAAGGGTCGCGAGTTGCGACTGATCGGCTTCGCTGATCGTCTCCTCCTGCTTCGGAGAGGGCGATTTGCGTGCAGTGCCGGTACCAGCCAGCGCCATGGACGGGATGCTCATCTGCGCCGCGACGACCACGGGCTTCTGCGCCGGGCGCGGGACGTCGGTGAGATCGGCGACGACCGGGAGGGGCTCGCCCTTGTATCCGGGCGGCGTTCCGCACATGGCGGCGATCACGTTGGTCTTGCTCGCCGAGGCGTTGCGGAACTGCTTCTCGAGCATGGTCATCATGTACTTGTTGCGCGACGCGCCAGTCCTCGCACCCATGACCACGCCGACAAGCCGCTTGCCGCTCCGGGCGACGGATGAGGTGAGGTTGAAACCGGAAGCGTTGATGTAGCCGGTCTTGATGCCGTCGGTTCCCGCGAACCGACCGAGGAGGCGGTTGTGGGTGCGGATCACCGAGCCCTTGTAGGTGAAGGAGGAGATCCGGAAGTACGGATAGTACTGCGGGAAGTCGCGCTGGATCCGCAGGCTGAGTGTCGCCATGTCCCGCGCCGTCGTGACTTGCTTGCTGTCGGGCAGGCCGCTGGCGTTGCGGAACGTCGAGCGCGTCATGCCGAGGGCGCGCGCCGTTTTCGTCATACGTACGGCGAACGCTTTCTCAGAGCCGGAGATGTTCTCGCCGATCGTCGCGGCCACATCGTTTGCCGAACGCGTCACGAGCGCCTTGATGGCGTTCTCGACCGTGATCTTTTCGCCCGCTTTGAGACCGAGTCGCGAGGGCGGCCGGCCGGCGCTGTAGTGAGAGGCGGTGAGGGGGCTGTTGAGCTTCAGTCGTCCGGCCTTGAGCTCCTGGAAAACGATGTAGAGCGTCATGACCTTCGTCAGGGAGGCGGGGTAGCGCTGGCTATCCGGCTCGACGGAGAAGAGGACCTTGCCGCTCCTGGCGTCGACCGTCACCGCCGAAAAGCCCCCGGCCGCGCGGCTCGGTTCGCCCAATCCGATGAGCGCGACGAGCATGGAAAGAAATAGGGCAGCGAGGTATCCACGCCCTTGCCCGGTGCGGCGGAAGCATCCGGCTGTCGCGTAAATCATGCTTTTCATCCCCAGTTCGGCGCTCCCGGTTCAAACTCGGGTGAACAATAACAAAAAGGCAGCGATGGCCGTCAAGACTGTAGCGTTCGGCCACAGTCCGGCGGCGGAAAAATGTGCCCCCTCGAGGCCCCCCGACACCGAGAGAAGCACTGCAAGCAAGGAATCGAGCACCCCAGCCCCGAATTCGTGCAATGCGTTGTTTGGATCGGCGGAAGCGCGATCACGCGGAACATGCGCCTCCAACGCCGATGATCGTCGAAGGTTGGTTACCAAAGGGTAAAAAAATCTTAAGGAAGCGGCCCTGGACACTGTGGAATTGCCCAGGAAGTCATCGTTTTATGTTGCAGTGCAAAAACTCCTTGACGATTTTTTGTGCAGTGCATATATACCGGCTACCGGCATCGAACGGGTGCCATAACCCACCATCGGGATGGAGATTTCTAATGCTTAAGTCCGTTGATGAAGTGCAGGCCCTGAGCAAGGGCGGTTTCGAAGCCTACGTTGCCGCCGTCACGGCGATGACGAAGGGTTTCCAGTCGCTCGCCCAGGAATCTGCCGACTTCTCCCGCAAGACGTTCGAGAAGAACACGCAGACCTTCCAGAAAATTATGGCTGCGGGCTCGGTTGAGTTGGCTTTGGAGGTCCAAAAGGACTTTGTGAAGGAGTTGTATGACAACGCTCTTTCCCAGTTCGCGAAGTTCAACGAGCTTTACACGGCTGCTGTCCGGGAGGCCTATCGGCCCTTCGAGGCGCAGGCTGCTAAGGTTGCCGCCAAGGCATAGCCTTTTATCTTACTTTTCGATCGCGCCCCTTGCGGCGCATGGTTTGCGCCCGGCCTTAGAGCCGGGCGTTATCTTTTGGTCACCTTCAAAAGATTTCATGGAGGGGGCTCTCGTAAAGGCCGCTGAATCGCCTAAATTACCACGACACCATCGATGATGGCGTGAACGACGGACCACGTGGACCGGGTGAACACCTAGAGGCTGCATGGCGGACAAGAACCGCAACAAGGAAGACGGACAGACCGGCGTCATCACCAAGACGGCACCCAAGACCAAGAAGCCCTCCATGTACAAGGTGCTGCTTCTGAATGACGACTACACCCCCATGGAGTTCGTGGTTCACGTCCTGGAGCGGTTCTTCAACAAGGGTCGCGACGAGGCGACCCGCATCATGCTTCATGTCCACCAGAAGGGGATCGGCATCTGCGGCGTCTACACGTTCGAAGTTGCCGAGACCAAAGTCGCCCAAGTGATGGACTTTGCACGCCAGCATCAGCATCCGCTACAATGCACCATGGAAAAAGAATAGGATCCCGCCGTGCCGACCTTTTCTCGAAGTCTCGAACAGGCTCTTCACCGCGCCCTTTCCATTGCCAGCGAGAAGAACCACGAATACGCGACGCTGGAACATCTCCTTCTGGCTCTCGTCGACGACCGCGACGCGGCGGCGGTGCTGCGCGCCTGCAACGTGGATATCGAGCTGCTGCGACGCAACCTCGAGAACTACGTCGAGAACGAGCTGTCGAGCCTGACGGTCGACGAAGGGGAAGGCTCCAAGCCGACCGCCGGGTTCCAGCGCGTCATCCAGCGCGCCGTCATCCACGTCCAGTCCTCCGGCCGGGAGGAGGTGACGGGGGCCAACGTCCTGGTGGCCATCTTCGCCGAGCGCGAAAGCCATGCCGCGTTCTTCCTGCAGGAGCAGGACATGACGCGCTACGACGCCGTTAACTTCATCTCCCACGGTCTCGCCAAGCGCCACGGGTCAGCGGAGAACCGTCCGGTCCGCGGCATCGAGGACGACTTCGAGCGACGAGCCCGGCCACGAGTCCAGCAAGAAGGGCGGCGAGTCCGCGCTCGACGCGTACTGCGTCAACCTCAACAAGAAGGCGGAGGTCGGAAAGATCGATCCGCTGATCGGCCGCGAGCCGGAGGTCAACCGCACGATTCAGATCCTGTGCCGGCGTCAGAAGAACAACCCGCTCTACGTCGGTGATCCCGGTGTCGGCAAGACGGCCATCGCCGAAGGCCTGGCGCGGCGGATCGTCCGCGGCGAGGTGCCGGAGGTCCTCAAGGGTTGCACCATCTTCCAGCTCGACATGGGCGCGCTTCTCGCCGGCACGCGCTATCGCGGCGACTTCGAGGAGCGCGTCAAGGCGGTCATCAAGGAGATCGAGCGGTTTCCGGGCGCCATCATGTTCATCGACGAGATCCACACCGTCATCGGCGCGGGCGCCACTAGCGGCGGCGCCATGGACGCCTCGAATCTCCTGAAGCCGGCGCTCGCCGGCGGTGCGCTGCGCTGCATCGGCTCGACTACCTACAAGGAATATCGCCAGCATTTCGAGAAGGACCGCGCCCTCGTGCGGCGGTTCCAGAAGATCGATGTCAACGAGCCTTCGGTAGAGGATGCGATCAAGATCCTGAAGGGTCTGAAGCCCTACTACGAGGAATTCCACAAGCTCCGCTACACGGAGGACGCCATCCGGTCCGCCGTCGAGCTTTCCGCCCGCTACATGAGCGACCGCAAGCTCCCGGACAAGGCGATCGACGTAATCGACGAGACGGGAGCCTCCCAGATGCTCGTCGCCGAGAGCAAGCGGCGATCGCTGATCGGCGTCAAGGAGATTGAGGAAACCGTGGCGACGATGGCCCGCATCCCGCCCAAGACGGTTTCAAAGAACGACGTCGAGGTGCTTAAGGACCTGACCGCCAGCCTGCAGCGTGTCGTCTTCGGCCAGGATAAGGCCATCGAGGCGCTGACCGCCGCCATCAAGCTGGCGCGGGCCGGCCTGCGCGAACCGGAGAAGCCCATCGGCTGCTATCTGTTCTCCGGTCCGACCGGCGTCGGCAAGACCGAGATGGCTCGGCAGCTCGCTGATACGCTGGGCGTCAAGCTCCTGCGTTTCGACATGTCCGAATACATGGAGCGGCACTCGGTGTCGCGCCTGATCGGTGCACCGCCCGGCTATGTCGGCTTCGACCAGGGCGGGCTTCTGACCGACGGCGTCGACCAGAATCCCTATTGCGTGCTGTTGCTCGACGAGATCGAGAAAGCCCATCCCGACCTCTTCAACATCCTTTTGCAGATCATGGATCATGGAAAGCTCACCGACCACAACGGCAAGTCGGTCGAGTTCCGCAACATCATCCTGATCATGACGACCAACGCCGGCGCCCAGGATCTGGCCCGCGCGGCCTTCGGCTTTACCCGGCAGGTGCGGGAAGGCGACGACGCCGAAGCCATCAATCGCATGTTCTCGCCCGAGTTCCGCAATCGCCTCGATGCAATCATTCCCTTCGAACATCTCCCGACGAGCATCGTCCGGCGCGTGGTCGAGAAGTTCATCATGCAGCTCGAAGCCCAGCTTGCCGAGCGCCAGGTGATCATCGAGCTCACCGACGAGGCGGCCGACTGGTTGGCCCATCGCGGCTACGATCAGCAGATGGGTGCCCGTCCGCTTGCCCGCATCATCCAGGAGCACGTCAAGAAGCCGCTTGCCGACGAGGTGCTGTTCGGCAAGCTGGTCTCGGGCGGTACGGTGAAGGTCCTGCTCGAGCAGACACCCGACGGTGAGGGCAAGATCGCCTTCCTCTACATCGATCGCGATCGCGAGAAGGCGCTGCCGCGGCCTCCCGAGCGCAAGGCGCTGCCGAAGCCGCGCTCGGGCCGCCCTCGGCGTTCGCCCCGCCAGGGTCCGTCGAAACCGCCAAAGCGCTCCAACAATCCGCAATCCGTGCACTAGCGACGCCGCGTGGACGGGGAGGGGGGAGAAAGCTCGTACGATTGGCGCGGTTTCCCGGCGGGCGCGAGAGTCGCGCTGAGCACGGCCGGTGTCGTGATGGCGGCATCGTTCCTCGGTTTTGGAGCATTTCTCCGCAGCGTAGAATTCGATCTTGTCATCGGCCTGCTGACCGTTCCCATGATCTGGGCATTGCCGGGACAGGTCGTCCTCGTCGATTCCATCCACAACGGTCTCGGCCTGATTGCCACGACGCTGGCCGTGAGCGTGACGGCCGTGCGGCTCATGCCGCTCGTCATTCTCGTCCTGTCGCGAAGCCGGCTTCCCAAGGCCTCGCGCATCCCTGAGCTTCTCGTTGCCCATTTCATTGCCGTCACTCTGTGGCTGCTGTCCGACCAGAAGCTCGAACCCATCGCCTATCGGCAGCGCCTGCCATGGATACTGGGGCTCGGATGTTCGCTGTGCGCCGCCATGGTCCTGTTCACCCTTGCCGGCTACGAGCTCGCGTTGCGGCTGCCGCCCGTCGTCGCGGCGGCGCTCGTCTTCATCACGCCCGCCTTCTTCCTGTCGTCGCTCTTGAGCGGCGCCCGCTGGCGCTTCGACTATCTGGCGATCGCCTTCGGCGTCGTTCTGGGCCCGGCGGTGAATCATGTGCTTCCGGAGTTCGATCTCTTCATCGCCGGATTCGTAGGTGGAACGGTCGCTTTCATTCTTGCGCCGCCCGCCAAGGAGACCGGCGCTTGAACGGCATGGCGGCAGCTTTGCTGGCGAGCGCCGCAGGGACCTATCTCTGGCGCTTCCTGGGTGTCGTGGCGATCAGCCGTTTCGACCCGGAAGGTCCGCTGCTCCTCTGGGTGCGGTCGGTCGCAACCGCACTGATCGCGGCACTCGTCGTTCGTTTCGTCTACGACCCGTCCGGCATGCTCGCCGACACGGCCTTCCTGAGCCGCGCCGTTGCGCTCGCGGCCGCGGTCGCCGGATTCTACGTCGGCGGACGTCGGATCGAAGCCGGTGTCGGCATGGCCGCGGCGACCCTCATGATCCTGGAGCTGCTACGCCTCTGAGGCGAGCGCGTCGGCGATCTTCCTCGCATGTACCTTGAGCTTTTCGGGATCGGCCATGGTGCCGGAATGCGGTCGCAGGGCCACGCCCTCGAATCGCGGGATGACGTGGAAATGCAGGTGGAAGACGGATTGCCCCG
Source organism: uncultured Alphaproteobacteria bacterium (assembly GCA_963789175.1). GTDB lineage: Bacteria > Pseudomonadota > Alphaproteobacteria > Rhizobiales > Aestuariivirgaceae > CAWBJO01. The sequence continues at coordinate 379,109 of CAWBJO010000006.1, read as the reverse complement.
CCGACGCCTCGTTGAACTGCATGATCGTGACACCGTCGGCCGCGAAGGCCTTCTTCACTGCCCGGGCGATTTTTTGGGTCGTCGCGATTGCCGCCGTCAGGGACGGGGCCGAGGCATCGAGCAGGTTCCGCGACCCCGTCTTCGGCAGGACGAGCGTGTGTCCTTCGCCTTGCGGCATGATATCCACGATTGCGAGCGTATCGCGATCCTCGTAGACCTTGTGACACGGAATCTGACCGGCGATGATCTTGGCGAAGATGTTGTCGGGATCGTATTGGGACATGGAATTCCTTCCGGTGCGATGCGGGGTCTACGAAGAATTGCGGAACGGTGAGTGCGCGGCAAGCAGCTCCTGGTCGTCCTCGACCGCCAGGCGCTCCTGCTTGAGATAGTCGGCGACTGCCCGTGCGAGACGCGGATCGCTGAAGCAGTGGGCCGAATAGGTCGTGCGCGGCAGATATCCTCGCGACAGCTTATGAGGCCCTTGCGCCCCGGCCTCCACGCAGTCGAGCTTGGACGCGATGGCATAGTCGATCGCCTGGTAGTAGCAGGTCTCGAAGTGAAGGAAATGATGATGCTCGATGGCGCCCCAGTTGCGGCCGTAGAGCGTATCGCCGCCGATGAAATTGAGCGCCCCGGCGATGTACTTCGACTTTCTCTTGCACAGGATGAGCAGGATCCGGTCCGCCATCGACTGGCCGATCAGGCTGAAGAACGCCCGTTTCAGATAGGGCGAGCCCCATTTGCGCGACCCGGTGTCCATGTAGAACGCGAAGAACGCGTCCCAGTGCTTTTCGAGGATGTCCTTCCCCGTCAGCCATTCGAATTCGAGCCCGAGGGAACGCACGCTGTCCCGTTCCTTCCGGATGTTCTTGCGCTTGGCGCTCGAAAGGCGCGCGAGGAAATCCTCGAAGCTTCCATAGTGGTCGTTCAGCCAATGAAATTGGGTATCGGTGCGCTGCAGGTAGCCTTCTGCCGCGGCGAGCTTCGATTCCTCTTCGGGGAGGAACGTGATGTGCAGCGACGAGAGTCCGCGTCCAACGCAGACTTCGTGCGCCGCTTTGAGCAGCATGCGCTGGAGTCCGGCTTCCTCGGCGCCCGCCTTGGCCAGGAGTCGCCGCCCCGTTACGGGTGTGAAGGGAACGCTGGCCTGGAATTTCGGATAGTAGTTTTCGCCGGCTCGTTCATAGGCTTCGGCCCAGCCATGGTCGAAGACGTATTCGCCGCTGCTGTGCGACTTCACGTAGCACGGGAGAATGCCGCAGATGGCGCCGGCCGCGTCCTCCATGACCATGTGGTGGCCGAACCACCCCGTCGACCGCGTCGCCGAGCCGGATTTTTCGAGCGCGCTCAGGAAAGCATGATCGATGAAAGGGTTGTAGGCGCGGTGTTGCGGATTGGCGAGCGCGTTCCAGGACTCCGGATCGACGTCCGTGACCGACTGGACGATCCGAATTCTCACCCGGGCCTCAGGGGAGATATCCCTCGAAGGTGATTTGATCGCAATGGCGCAGCGCCTCCGATGCCTGTTCCCGCGAGCGTATCGTCCATGTGATGACTGGCAAGCCCGATGCGCGCACCTGCCGCACCGGCCCCCACGGCAGGCCTCCGGCGTCGAAGGAAACGAAGTGCGGCCGAGTCCGGTTCCAGTGGGTGAAATGCCTGAGCTCGAGCCGCTTGCCGAACGGCATCTTGTTCCAATAGGGATGCGTGACCCGGTCGGCGACGATGCCGCGCGGCAGGTCGGGTGCCGCCCACGCCACGGCTTCGACCTGCACGGGATCGAAGGACATGAACGCAAGCTTGCCGCCGTAACCCTGGGCGACTTCGACCACGCGCTCTGCAAGCCTGGTATCGCCGTTCCACAGCGACTTCAGTTCGACGACCATGGGAACGCGGCCGTCGACCAGCTCCAGCGCCTCTTCGAAGGTTGGAATCCGAGCCTGCGTTAGCTTCAGGGCGAGAGCTTGCAATTCCCTGGTCGTGCGGTCCGCAACTGGCCCGTCGGCATCGGCCACCCGGCCAAGCGTATCGTCATGAAAGACGACCGCCTCGCCGTCCGCCGTCACTTGGACGTCGCATTCGATGGAATAGCCCTTGGCCACGGACGCTGCGAACGCCGGGAGCGTATTCTCGAGAATTGTCACGCCGCCGTCATGCAGTCCGCGATGCGTGATCGGGACTGCCGTCAGCCATTCCAGCCCTCTCGCCGCCAGACTCGGCCGCATGGGCGAACCCGCGCTACTCGACTTCGAAGATCGCCTCGACCTCGACGGCGACATTGACCGGCAGCGAGCCGGAGCCGACCGCCGAGCGGGCATGCTTGCCGCGATCGCCGAGCACCGAGACCAGGAGGTCGGAGGCGCCGTTGATCACCTTCGGATGGTCGGCGAACTCCGGCACGCCGTTCACGAAGCCGACGACCTTCACGCACCGTTTCACCTTCTCGAGGTTCCCGCCGCACGCGTCCTTCACCTGGGCCAGGATGTTGATGGCGCACTGGCGCGCCGCCGCCGCGCCTTCCTCGACGGTGAACTCGCGCCCGATCTTACCCTGATATTCGATCTTGCCGTCCTTCAGCGGCACCTGGCCGGCCGTGAACACGAGGTTGCCCGTCCTCACCCAGGGCACGTAGTTCGCAACCGGCTTTGCCGGCTGGGGCAGCTCGATTCCAAGTTCCTTGAGGCGCGCGTCGATACTCGTCATTTTCACTCCTTGGGTGCAAAGACATCGATACAGGTGCGGCGGGCGATAGCATAGCCGGCGCGGAACGCAAAGAGCCGGCGCCGCGTCATGTCAGCTGGTCTCGCGGCCTTTCGCCGCGAAAGAACTGTTCGAGATTGTCGACGGCACGCATTCCCATGCCGATGCGGGTGTTGCGTGTGGCGCTCCCGAGATGGGGGAGAAGAAAGACGTTGTCGAGCTCCCGATAGCGCGGATCGATGTTGGGTTCGTTGCGGAAGACGTCGAGTCCGGCCGCCGCCAGCTTCCCCTCCCGCAATGCGGTGATCAGGTCGTCGTCGTTGACGATGTCGCCGCGCGCCGAATTCACGATGATCGAGTTGCGCGGCAGCTGCGCGATGACGTCGGCGTTGATCATTCCGCGCGTCTCTGCCGTCGACGCGCAGTTGATCGACAGGAAGTCGCAGTGCGGCAGCATGGCCGCCAGAGTCGAATGGTAGCGGGCCCCGTGCTCGAGCTCGGGAGCGAGGCGCCGGCGGTTGAAATAGTGGACCTCCATGTCGAACGCCCGCGCCCGCTTGGCGAGCGCTTGGCCGATCCGCCCCATGCCGACGATGCCTAGGCGCCGTCCGGTGACGTCGAACCCCAGAGGATGGGTCGGCGACCACGACGTCCATCGGTTCTCGCGCACCATCCGCTCGCCCCATGATGCGCCGCGCGCCGCGCCGAGAATGAGGAGCATGGCGATGTCGGCCGTGGCATCGGTGAGCACGTCCGGCGTGTTGGTGACGACCAGCCCGCGCGACCTCGCCGCGGCGATGTCGATGTGGTCGAAGCCCACCGAGAACGTCGCCAGTATGCGGATGCTGCCCGGTAAACGCTCGATCACGGGACCGGTGAACTTTTCCGCCGGCGTGACCAGCAGGCCGTCGTAACCAGCGGTTTTTTCAAGGACTTCCTCAGCCGTGGTGACCCGGTCGTCCGGGTTGAGGAGGGGAACGAACAGCGACCGGATCCGTTCTTCCACCTTGTCGGGAAGCTTCCTGGTAACGCAGATTTTGGGTTTTTGGACCATGTTGGCGGGGTTTTCGTCCTTCTTGCAAAAGAATTGCCGCGATGCGGTCAATGTCCTACCCATGATCTCAAACACCGCTTCAGGAGATTTGCAATCGTGACGCCGACCCAGCGCGTATTCGCAGCGACCCTCACCGCCTTGTGCGGCGGTCTCCTCGGGGGTCCGGCCGGGGCCGCCCCGATGCCATTGCAGGCGCACGTCGCCGTCTATGACGTATCGCTGGCGCGGGCCGAGGATCGCCTGGGGCTGTCGGGCGTCAGGGGAAGGCTCGTACTCGAGCTGGCCGGCTCGGACTGCAGCGACTGGACCGTCAATTTTCGGATGGTGAGCCAGTTCATCAGTGAGGACCAGAGCGTCCGGCTACTCGATACGCAAAGCTCCACGTGGGAATCGAGCTCCAACCGCGAGTTGCGCGTGACCCAGCGCCATTTCGTCGACAACGCTCTCGATACCGAAGCCCGTGTCGACGCGACCATCGAGACGAGCGGGCGCGTTCATGGACAGATGGAGCAGCCTGACGGCCAGACGTTCGAGCTGGCGCGCGGCACCATTTTCCCCATCGCCCACCTGAAGAAGCTGGTGAGCACCGCCGACCGCAACCGGCAGCGCGACAAGAGCGTCGTCTTCGACGGTTCCGAAGGATCGAAGGCCTATACGGCGATCAGCTTCATCGGCCCGCGCCGCAAACCCGCAAAGCAGCTGACGACGCTGAAGACCGGCGATGCAGCGAAGCTGAGCGCGGTGCCCGCCTGGCCGGTCGCCATCAGCTTCTACGACCCGGACGATGGCAAGCATGTCGAGGGCACGCCGAGTTACCAGATGCAGTTCGAGATGTTCGCCAACGGTGTATCCGGCGACATGACCATCGACTATGGCGACTATTCCTTGAAGGCCGATCTCGCCAAGCTCGAATACGGGAAGACCGAGGCCTGCCGCTAGTCGTCGAGATCCCTCTCGGACGGTTCCGGCTCATGCTCCGGCGTCACCTCGAAGGCCAGCCCCTTCTCGACCGCCTTGCGTCCGAACTTGCTCTTGAGCTTGTCCATCGCCCGTTCCGCCCGGGCCCGCATGCCGAGCCGCAGGTCGAGATCGGATAGCTCGGCATCCTGCGTGGCCGGCGACAGGGTGGAGATGCTGACGCCGAGCAGCCTGTAGCGAGTTCCGTCCGCCTCGTTCTCCAAAAGCCGGCGTGCGGCTTCGTAGATGCGTTCGGCAAGCTGGGTCGGATCCGAGAGCGACCGGCTCCGCGTCCTGAGCTTGAAATCCGTCGTCTTCAGTTTGAGTGTGACCGTGGATCCGGCCAGTCCGGCGCGCTTGGCTCGGGCCGATACGCGCTCGGCCTGCCGCCACAGCAGGCGTTCGAGCTTCTTCAGGTCGGACAGGTCCTCGAAGAACGTCGTTTCGGATCCGATGCTCTTTGTGTCGTCGTCGATCGAAACCCGTCTGGCGTCCTCGCCGCGCGCCAGATGGAACAGGCGCGGTCCGAGCGCCCCGTAGGCCCGGGTGAGGTCGCTCTTGCTGAGCTTCTGCAGCTGGCCGATGGTGGTGATGCCGTTCCGCGCCAGCGTCTCCTGGGTGACCTTCCCGACCCCCCAGATCAGCGAGACCGGCCGGCTTGCCAGGAACGATTGCGCATCGGCGCGCCCGAGCACCGAGAAACCGCGCGGTTTGTCGAGGTCGGACGCGACTTTCGCCAGGTACTTGTTGTAGGAGAGCCCGATCGAGACCGTGATGCCGATGTCCTGTTCGATGCGGCTCGCCATTCGGGCCAGCGCCAGGGCAGGGCAGGCCTTGTGCAGTCTTTCGGTGCCCGAGAGGTCGAGGAATGCCTCGTCGATCGACACCGGTTCGACCAGCGGCGTGAACTCGAGCATGATCTGCCGCACCTCGCGTCCGACTTCCACATACCGGTCCATTCGGGGGCTGATCACGATGGCGTCGGGGCAAAGCTTCCGGGCCTCGAACATCGGCATGGCGGACTTCACGCCGCTGATGCGCGCGATGTAGCAGGCCGTCGACACTACGCCCCGCTTGCCGCCCCCGATGATCACCGGAAGGTCGCGGAGCTCCGGGTTGTCGCGCTTCTCGACCGCCGCATAGAACGCATCGCAGTCGAGATGCGCGATGGCGAGCCCAGTGAGCTCCGGATGCCTCAGCAACCGCGGACCGTGACAGGCGCGGCACCTCGACGCGGTGCCGTCCACCTCTTGGAGGCAATCGCGGCAGAAGCCGCGTCCTTCACCGGTCTCGCTCGGCACGTCTGTCGGCATGGCTACGGGCCCTGCTGAGGACAATCGAAGTTCCCGCGGTTGCGCGCCCCACTGGCCATCATATAGCTTGTCGGGGTCAGTGAGGGGAGCGGCATGTACAAGTTGTATAACGTGAAGCGGTGGGGCTCCATGGGCCCGCATTTCGTGCTGGAGGAGCTCGGTGTTCCCTACCAGAACGTCTGGCTCACGCCCGAGCAGGTGCGGGGACCGGAGTATCAGCGCATCAACCCGTTGAATCTCATCCCCACTCTGGGCCTCACCGACGGCCGGGTCGTCACCGAGTCGATGGCCATCGTGACTTTCCTGACCGACGCCCACGCCGACAAGGGTCTGGCTCCGAAACCGGGAACGGCGGACCATGCCGTCTATCTTTCGGCCCTCGCCTATCTCGCATCGAATCTCTATCCGATGATCAACATCGCGACCGACTCCGGCGCGTTCACCAATCTCGGAGCCGACGCCACCGAGGCCTTGAAGCAGCGCGCCGTCGAGCATTGCGACCGGCTCTTCGACATCGTCGAGGCGAAGCTCAAGAGCGAGGGCCCGTTTCTTCTCGGCGAAAAATTCTCGGCCGCCGACCTCTATTTGTTCATGCTGGCCGTCTGGGCTCTACCGTCCGAGCAGGTGCTCCATGCCCGGTGTCCCGCCATCGCCCGGGTGATCGCCCACGTCCGGGCCCGACCGAAGCTAAAGGCCGCCCTTGAAACCCATGGCGTCCTCGATATCGCGGCCGCTGCCGCGTGACACTCGATTCCGACGACCGGATGATGCTCGAGACGCTCTATTGGTGGGGCGTCCCGACACTCTTTCGTGCCCCTCACGACCCCGACCCGCGCAATTGCGACATCGCGCTCGTCGGCGTTCCCCACAGCTCCGGCAACGGATCGACGGAACGCGACCAGCACTTGGGACCGCGCGCCGTCCGCAATGTCTCGGCGCACAATCGGCGCTACCACAAGCATTTCGATTTCTCGCCGTGGGAACGCTGCCGGATCAACGACCTCGGCGACGTTCCGCTGCCCGAGGCCATGGACAATGAAAAATGCGTCGAGCGGATCACGTCGTTTTTCAACAGCGTCGCCGAAGCGGGCGCGCGGCCGGTTTCCATCGGCGGTGATCACGGGATCACCGGCGCGATCCTGCAGGGTATCGCCGGGCAAGGGTCGAAGCTGACGGCCGGTCGCAAGGCCGCTCTTCTCCATCTCGATGCGCATACCGATGCCTATGAATCGATCCCGCACTGGATGGGCGCCCGCAAGTCGGCGGCACATTGGGCCGCCTACCTCGTCCGCCAGGGCAACGTCGATCCGTCTCGCAGCGTTCAGATCGGAATGCGGGGCAATCCGCGCACCCGCGATTGGCTGAAGCCATCCTACGATTTGGGTTACGAGGTCGTCACAATGGATCGCTACCGGGAGCTCGGGGCGGAAGCCTGCATCCGGATCATCCGCGAGCGTATCGGCGATCTGCCGGTCTATCTTACCTTCGACCTCGATTGCCTCGACCCCTCCGTGGCGCCGGGTGTCTCGAACATCGAAGCCGGCGTCACGGGCTGGACGATCGACGAGGCGAATGCCCTGGTGCGGTCCCTACGCGGGCTGAACGTCATCGGCGGCGACGTGGTGTGCCTGATGCCGACCAAGGATCATCGCAACAACATCACCGCCATGGTCGCCGCCCACATGATGTTCGAGATCCTCAGCCTGGTCGCGGAGCGCGTTCCTCGGCCTTGAGCAGCTCGAGCAGGTGCGAAAGCACCTCGCGCCAGTTATTCGTCCTGAGAGCGACGAAGTCGAGAACCGGCGCGTGTCGTCCAAACCGCTCGTCCTGCATGAAATGAATGAGATGCGCATGCGGCACGTGCTCGCGGGCCGAGGTTAGGTAGTTCGGGATATCGTCGATGAAGACCACCCGCCCGGACCGGCGTTCGGCCAGCCGTTTGACCGCCGGACCCTTGTTTCCCTCGTTTACGAACAGCGGATAGACCATTCCGTGGGTGAACAGGTTGGCGTTCCGCGCTGCCTCGTACGCCGCCGGAATGTTCGACAGGAGAACGATGTCGGCATGGTTGGAAAGCTCGCGCAGCGACTCCGCCGCATGGGGAATGGGGGCGAGCAGGGCGGTACGCTCTGAAAAGAAGCCGTGCAGAAGCTCGAGCACGGCCCTCCCTGCGACGGGCTGTCCGGTTTCCCTGTGGAGGACGTTGCCGGTGAGCGCGAAGCTCCGGGCGTCGAGCCATAGGTCGTGCTCGCCGAGATAGGCTTCGAAGCCTTGCAGGAAGTGCACCAGCACCTCGTCGACGTCGCAGATGATCAGGGGCTTCGCGACGTCGTCCGGCCCCCGTGGTGACGACTGCATTTCCCTCAACCGTACTCGGTGGCAGGGCCCGCAAGCAGGCGCAATGCCCGGCTCGGCAACTCGGCTTCGATCCCTTCGGTCGCGCAGAAGGCCATCAGCGTCGTTTCGTCCGTCATCAGGTATTCCAGAACGGCGGCCTGGAACTCGGGGCTTGAAGCGGCTGACGGCACGTAATCCGCCTCAACCCCAGTGAGAGTGAGGAAGCGCGATAGGCGATTCTCGTCCTGCGCGATATAGGCAAGTGCCTTCAACGCGATAAGAGTTGCTTCGTCGGGGCCGATAGCGGGCTTGCGCATGGGTTTTGCCTCTGGTTTACCACAACTTATGAGGGTTAACCCCAGGCCCGGCGCCATTAAAGGGTTGGTTACCTCTGAGGGCCACTATTGCCCGGACGCGAGGATAAACCTCCGCCTTATCAAGCGATACGGCGGAAAACAGCGACAGGGACGGGACGTCTTGCTAGACGGTGTGGCACCAATGACCAGTTCTTCGGGCACGCCAGATACCCGGTCGGCGGGAAAAGCGGTGCTCATTGTCGAGGACAATGAGCTCAACATGAAGCTGTTCAGCGATCTGCTGGAAGCGCATGGCCACCGAGTCATCCAGACGCGCGATGGGCTGTCTGCTCTCGACCTTGCCCGCAAGCACAAGCCCGATCTCGTCCTGATGGACATTCAGCTGCCCGAAGTGTCGGGAATCGAAGTGACCAAGTGGCTGAAGGAAGCCGACGACCTCAAGCACATTCCGGTGGTCGCCGTGACTGCCTTTGCCATGAAGGGTGATGAAGAGAAGATCCGTGAGGGCGGCTGCGAAGCCTATATTTCCAAGCCCATTTCGGTATTGAGTTTTCTTCAGACGATAGACGGATTTCTCAAGAAGGCGTCATGACTGCCCGCGTACTAGTCGTCGATGACATTCTCGCGAATGTTCGTCTGCTCGAAGCGAAGCTGACCGCCGAGTACTTCGAGGTCCACACCGCCATGAACGGTGCCGATGCGCTGGAAACGGTGCAGCGCCTGAAGCCCGATATCGTGCTCCTCGACGTGATGATGCCCGGCATGGACGGCATCGAGGTCTGCCGCCGCATCAAGGCCAACACGGCCACCCATCACATCCCCGTCGTCATGGTGACCGCCCTCGACCAGCCTGACGACCGGGTCCGCGGGCTCGAGGCCGGTGCCGACGACTTCCTGACCAAGCCGGTCAGTGACCTCGCGCTGTTCTGCCGCGTCAAGAGCCTGGTGCGCCTGAAGATGCTGACCGACGAGCTCCGCTCCCGCGTCGCGGCTGGCGAATCCATGGGCCTGATGCGCGTCGCCGAGCAGGAGGCCACCAACGCTCCCGGCAGGATCCTGCTGATCGACAACCGCAACAATCTCATCGCCCGCATCAAGGGAAGTGTCGGCCAGAAGCACGCCATCCACGCGATCGCCGACCCGCAGTTGGCGGTCTTCGAGGCGACCGAGAACCAGTACGAGCTCATCATCATCAACCTGGACTTCGAGAACTTCGACGGCCTCAGGCTGTGCTCGCAGCTGCGATCGCTCGAGCGCACTCGCCAGGTGCCGATCCTCATCATCGTCGACCCTGACGATCACGAGCGTCTCATGCGGGCCCTCGACATGGGCGTGAACGACTATCTGCTGCGCCCGATCGACAAGCAGGAGCTGCTGGCGCGGGTCAATACGCAGATCAAGCGCTGGCGGTACACAGAGCAGCTGCGCAGCAACGTCAAGCAGTCGATCGAAATGGCCGTCACCGACCCATTGACCGGCCTCTTCAACCGCCGCTTCATGGAGCGCCAGCTCGGCGCCCTGGCGGTGAGCGCCGCCAACCGCGGCAAGCCGTTGAGCGTCCTCCTGATGGACGTCGACTACTTCAAGGCCGTCAACGATACCCATGGCCATGACGTCGGCGACCGTGTGCTGCAGGAGCTGGCGAGCCGGATCAAGGAATGCATCCGCAACCTCGATCTGCCTTGCCGCACGGGCGGCGAGGAATTCCTGGTGATTCTGCCCGACACCGATCGTCACATCGCCATGCGGGTAGCCGAACGGCTGCGAAAGTTCGTCGGGACGCGCCCGTTCCATGCCGGTGCCAAATCCGGACCCCTGAATGTGACGGTCTCGATTGGCGTTGCCTCGTTCGAGGGTCCGGCCGATACGATGGAGTTTCTCCTCAAGCGCGCCGATGAAGGGCTCTACCAGGCGAAGCGCGATGGCCGCAACCGGGTGACTACGGCTGCCGCCTGATTCCATCGCTGCGTGAATCCACTCTCGCGCCGGTCGCGTTAACCCCCGAAAACATCTCGGAAATTAACGCTTTTTCCAACACTTGGTGTTGGATTCGTCATACTGATCCGCTAAGATTTTACGGAAGTTTCAGGGATCGGCGCCGTGCGATAGCGCGCTGACCCACAGGCGGGGCAGAGGCCGTTTCACCACATCGACGTTTGCCCAGTCACGATCATGGACCGGTTCTTGCAGGTCCACATCTTGCCCCGGGGCCCTCAGGTCCGCCGCATCTCCTGAGTCCACGGGGTTGGCCGGTCCGGTGCAGTTCGAGTGGCCTCCTCGACTAGCGCACCGGGCCGGCCGCCATTTCAAGAATCAGTTCCTCTTTCGAGCACGATACGGAAGTCGCGTGATTCCGGAAAGGGAAATGCTGTCGAGCGCGCCCTCAGCTACAGCTGAATGAAGGTGTGCTTGATCTGCTGATATTTCTCGAGCGCGTGGAGCGACTTGTCGCGTCCGATGCCCGACTGCTTGTAACCGCCGAACGGTGCGGTGACGTCTCCGCCATCGGTGTTGTTGACGTTGACGGTGCCGGCTTTCAGGGCTCGCGCCACCTTGTGCGCCCGCGTGAGATCGTTCGTCCAGAGATTCGCCTGCAGGCCGTAGATGCTGTCGTTGGCGATGCGGATCGCATCTTCGTCGTCCTTGAAGCCGAGAGTGGCGAGGACGGGACCGAAGATCTCCTCCTGGGCGACGCGCATGTCGTTGCGTACTGAATCGAGAATGGTTGGCTCGATATAGTACCCGCCGGTCGACGTGCGTGTCCGGTTGCCTCCAAAAGCAACCTTGGCCCCTTCCTTCCGTCCGATGTCGATGTAGGAAAGCACGCGCTCCATCTGCGTATCGTTGACCATGGCGCCCATCTTGGTTGCCTTGTCGAGCGGATCGCCCGGCATCCATTCGGCGGCATGCTTGCCGACCAGCGACAGGAATTCGTCTTTGATCGAGTCTTGCACGATGAGCCGGGTGGCGGCCGTGCAGACCTGGCCGCTGTTGTAGAACACGCCGGCGGCGGCCGCTTGGGCGGCGTGATCGAGATCTGCGATATCGGCGAATATGATGTTGGGCGATTTGCCGCCCGTTTCGAGCGAAACGTGCTTCATGTTGGTTTCGCCGGAATAGCGCAGGAACAGCTTGCCGACCTCGGTCGATCCGGTGAACGCGACCATGTCCACGTCCATGTGGCGACCGAGCGCCTGGCCGGCCGTCTCGCCGAAGCCCGGCAGCACGTTCAGCACGCCCTCCGGGAATCCCGCCTCTGCCGCCAGCTCGGCAAGGCGCAGCGCCGACAGGGGCGATTGCTCGGCAGGCTTTAGGATGACGCTGTTGCCGGTGGCGAGGGCGGGGCCCAGCTTCCAGCTTGCCATCATCATGGGGAAGTTCCACGGCACGACCGCCGCGACGACGCCGATTGGCTCGCGCGTGATCATCGAGATGGAATCGGGCCGCGCCGGGGCCAGCTCGTCGTAGATCTTGTCGCAGGTTTCGGCATACCACTGAAGGCAGTTCAAGGACGAGCCGACGTCGACGGCGCGCGAATCCGAGATCGGCTTGCCGACATCAAGCGTTTCGAGGAGTGCCAGCTCGTCACGATGCTTCTCGAGGAGCGCCACCCATTTGAGCATGATCTGCTTGCGCCGGCGCGGCGCCAGGTTGGACCAGCGCCCGCTCGTGAAGGCTGCCCGCGCCGCCCGCACGGCCCGATTGACGTCCTCGGCATCGCACTCCGCGACGGCCGCCAGGCTTTTCCCGTCGATCGGGCTGATGCAGTCGAACGTCTTTCCGGATGCCGCGTCGACGAATTTTCCGTCGATGAAGGCCTGGCTGCGGAACGAGAGGGCGCTGATGTGCTTGCGATAGTCTTCGGCGGCTGCCATGGAAGTCTCCGTCTCAACTGGACATGGATATGAAAAAGGCACCGCCTGAAAGCGGTGCCCGCCTGCTCGGCCGGTGGGCGGCCGCTTACTTGATCTTGGATTCCTTGAACTCGACGTGTTTGCGCACGACCGGATCGTACTTCTTCATCACCAGCTTCTCGGTCTGTGTCCGCGAGTTCTTCCTCGTCACGTAGAAGTAGCCGGTGTCGGCCGTGCTGACGAGCTTCACTTTGAGGGTTACTGCCTTGGCCATCGTGGTCTCCGTCGAACGGCACTGCCGCCGTTCCGTTTTCGACCTGCGGTATGGAGCAACGGGGCAGGGCCTGTCAAGGCAGGGATCATAGGTAGTCGCAGCGCCACGTTTTGCCCTTCAGGTAGCGAAACGGCAGGGGAAATCCGGTGGGGAGCCCCGCCGGCGTCCAGTGGCTCTCGAGCCTCTGCAGGATGTCTCGGGTGATCGAGGGCAGGTCGAGGGAATAGGCCTCTGCGAAGGTCACCCATTGCAGCGTCAGGAGCTCGTCATTCGCGATCTTCGCCGGCTGGTCGAGGTTGGGAATGGCCCGGGCCTCGACCACGAAGAACCGCGAGTCGAAGCGGCGCACCCTGTCGGGCGGGGTGATCGCCCGCGCGAAGTAGGTCAGGCACGAAAGGTCCGGTTCATAGCCTTCCGCCTGAAAGCTCCGCCAGCTCTCGCTTCGGGGTTTGCCGGCCGGCCCGGACGTCATCGGTCGGCCGATCGCCAGGCCCGTCTCCTCGAACGTCTCCCGTATGGCGGCCATGGCGATGCCCCGGGCTCGCGCCGCGCTTGGCTTGCCCCGCATTCGTAGAAGAAGCCGCTCCACGGTGGCCGGGGCCAGGTCCGCGGCCGGCGCGATGCGGCGATCCTCGCGGTCGACGCGCCCGCCGGGAAAGACGAACTTGCCCGGCATGAACCGATGCCGCGGATGGCGCTGGCCGAGCAGGATGCGCGGCGTGTCGAGATCGCTTCTGACGATGATGGCCGTCGCCGCGTCGACCGGCTTCAATCTGGCCTTCGGTGCGACCTGTTCAACATCGCTCATCCCGAACCATCCTTCGCCGGGCGCGATGGGGTCAAGATTGCTTTTTCCCCTGCGATGCGGCATGTCTTCGATTCTCGAAACCAGGGGAACTCCATGACCAACCACGCATTCGAACGCAGTCTGGCGCCGCTTGAGATGGTCGCCGCCGCTTCCTGGCCAAACCGGGCGCTCATCGCTATCCTGGGAAGCTGGGTCATCGCCGGCTCGGCCTGGATCCAGGTTCCCATGCTTCCGGTGCCGATGACGATGCAGACCCTGGCGATCCTGCTGGTTGGCATCTTCTGCGGGGCTCGCCTCGCCGCCGAAACGACGGGGGCGTATCTGGTCCAGGGCGCCATCGGCCTGCCGTTCTTCGCCGGCGGTGCGGGCGGCCTCGCCCATTTCGCCGGCCCGACCGGCGGATATCTGGTCGGCTTTCTCCTCGCCGCCGCGCTCATCGGGTTCCTCGCCGATCGCGGCTGGAATCGTGGCTGGATCAAGCCTCTGGCGGCGCTCGCCGTCGGCCACCTGTTCGTATTCGTGCCGGGCGTGCTGTGGCTCGCCGAGTATACGGGCATGAGCGGCGCGATTGCGGCCGGCTTCACGCCCTTCATTGCCGGTACCGTGGTGAAGACTCTCTTGGCGCTGGCCATTTTCAAGGGCGTCATCACCTGGGTGAAGCCGGAGGCCGCTGCGCAGGGGTGAAGCGCCGCCGCCGTCGACCGGCGTCAGTTGCGACGCCGTTCTCGCGCCTTGGTCTTCCGCTGCGGGCTGCGCCGCGCCGCATGCAGCTGCTGCCGTGACAGCGGTTTGCCGGGCTTACCCGGACTGACGATCACGCATCGGATGCCGCCCGTCACCGGTGCGACTTCCCGGATTTCCACCTCGACCCGGTCGCCGAGCCTGTAGGTCTCGCCGGACCGCTGCCCGACGAGAGCATGCGCCGCCTCGTGATAGGCGAAGTACTCGTGCCCCAGCGTCGAGGCGGGAACGAAACCGTCTGCGCCCGTATCCAGCAGCATGACGAAGAGACCGGCGCCGACGACGCCGCTGATGCGGGCCGGAAAGCGGGCGCCGACGTGCTCGGCAAGGTGCGCCGCGACCAGGCGGTCGACCGTTGCCCGCTCGGCCGCCATGGCGCGCCGTTCCGTCTGCGAGATCAATTCCGCCGTGTCCGCCATGCGCAGGATGTCGTCGCTGGTGAGCCCGCCGTCGCCGAAGCCGAGCGCTGCGACGAGGCCGCGATGCACGATGAGATCGGCGTAGCGGCGTATGGGGGAGGTGAAATGCGCGTAGCGGCGAAGATTGAGCCCGAAATGGCCGCGGTTCTCGATCGAATAGATCGCCTGCGCCTGGCTGCGCAGCACCACGTCGTTGACGAGCTGCTCGTGCTCTCGTCCGCGCACCGCTGCGAGGATTTGGTTGAAGCTCTTCGGCTTCAGGTTTTGTCCGGGCGGGAGGGAAAGGCCGAGGGTGGTGAGGAACTGTGAAAGATTGCGCACCTTTTCGGGCGCCGGCGTATCGTGAACCCGGTAAATCAGCGGCGTCTGCCGCTCCTCCAGCGTCTCCGCGGCGGCGACGTTGGCCTGGATCATGAATTCCTCGATCAGGCGATGCGAGTCGAGCCGAGCCGGCGTGACCACCCGGTCGATGAGGCCGTGTTCGTCGAGGACGATCTTTCGTTCGGGGAGGTCGAGATCGAGCGGGCCCCGCTTAACCCGCGCCTTGGAGAGGGTGTCGTAGGCATTCCACAGCGGCTTCAGGACGGGCCCGAGAAGGGTTTCGGTCTTCGCGTTGGTGCGGCCGTCGATGGCGGCCTGGGCCTCTTCATAGGTCAGCTTCGCCGCCGAGCGCATGACCACCCGCGAAAAGGAATGGCGCTTCTTGTTGCCGGTGCGGTCGAAGACCATGAAGCAGGCGATCGCCGGCCGTTCTTCCTTTTCGCGCAGGGAACAGAGATCGTTGGAGATGCGCTCGGGCAGCATGGGCACGACACGGTCTGGAAAATAGACCGAGTTGCCCCTGATCCGCGCTTCGCGGTCGAGCGCCGTGCCCGGCTGGACATATGCGGCGACGTCGGCGATCGCCACGACCACCTTGTGACCGCCGGCATTCGCCGGATCGTCGTCTGGCTCTGCCCACACGGCATCGTCGTGGTCGCGCGCGTCGGCGGGATCGATGGTGACGAGCGGCATCTGGCGCAAGTCGGTTCGTCCCTTGGGGGAAAACGCCGGAAGCGTCCGGGTCTCCGCCAGGGCGGCCTCGGGAAAGACCGTTGGAATCCCGTGCTCGTGGATGGCGATGAGGGAGATGTTCCTCGGATCGTTGAGATCGCCGAGGCGTTTGCGGACACGGGCACGCGGGCCGCTTCTGCCCGCATCCGCCGACACGACGGCGGTAACGAGCTCGCCGGGGGATGCTCCGTGCTCATCGCCGGGCCGGACCGCGAATTCCTTGCGGCTCTTCTTGTCGACGGGAACGATCCGGCCCTGCAGGTTGCCGGTCCGCTGGAAGACGCCGATCACTTCATTGTCGGCCCCCAGGAGCTTGCGAACGATGCGGGCGACATAGGGATAGTCGCTCTCTTCCGAACGGGAGATCCGGGCGAGCACGCGGTCTCCGGCGGCGGGTGGCGGGCCCCGTTCGCGCGCCTGTGCGATGATCACCTTCGGCGGCGCGCCTTGCAGGCTCTCGTCCCACTCGACGGGTGCTGCTTCGAGCTCGCCGTCGGCATTGACGCCCACGATATCGAGCGGCGCCAGTTGGGGAAGCTCGCCGGCGCCGTGGAGAGCGGCGCCGCGTGAGCTCAGGACGCCTTTTTCCTTGAGGTCGCGGAGGACCTGTTTGAGCGCGATCCGGTCGCTCCCCTTGAGGCCGAAGGCGCGGGCGATCTCCCGCTTGCCGACGGCGCCTTTGCTTTCCCTCACGAACTCCAGGATTTCCGCTTCGCTTGGAACGGACCGCCGTTGCGGCTTCCTGCTCTTCTTCGCCACGGGCCCTAGGCGTCCTCGGTCGCCGCCTCGTCGGCTTCGACCGGCTTCGATTTCTTCGTCGCCTTCCGCGCCGCCTTCCGCGCTGCCTTCTTCGGCTTCTTCGCCTTGCCCTGGCGCGCGGCGATCAGCGCCGTCGCCTCCTCGAGCGTCGTATCCTCGGGCTTCTGTTCCTTGGGCAGTGTCGCATTGACCGAGCCCCATTTGACGTACGGACCGTAGCGTCCGTTCATCACCTGGATGCGTCCGCCTTCGGGATGCTCGCCGAGATCTTTCAGGGCGGACGAGGAGGTGCGCCCCGGCCGCAACTTCTTCTGCGCCAGGAGGTCGACGGCGCGATTGATGCCGACGGTGAACACGTCGTCGGGACTTTCGAGCGTGGCATATTTCCCGTCGTGCAGGATGAACGGCCCGAACCGGCCGAAATTGGCAACGATCGGTTTGCCCGTTTCGGGATGGATGCCGACTTCGCGCGGCAGGCTCAGGAGCTGCAGGGCCATGGCGAGGTCGACGCTCGCGGGGTCGCGTTTCTTGGGGATCGAGGCCCGGCGCGGCTTCTCGTCCTCGGTTCCTTCCCCGAGCTGCACGTACGGACCAAAGCGACCGTCGCGCCGCGTCACGGGTTCGCCGGTTTCAGGCTCCTTTCCGAGGAGGATTCCCTCTGCCGGCACTGCTTCGCGGTCACCTTCGCCTGAGGAAATTTGGCGTGTGTAGCGGCAATCGGGATAGTTCGAGCAACCGACGAAGGCTCCGAACTTGCCAAGCTTCAGGGAGAGCTGGCCGGTCTCGCAGGACTGGCATTTCCGCGGATCGCCGCCGCCTTCCCGCGGCGGGAAGATGTGCGGCGCCAGGATGTCGTTCAGCGCATCGAGAACGTGCGTCACGCGCAGTTCCTTAGTGCCTTCGACCGATACGGTGAAGTCCTGCCAGAAATCGCGCAACACCTGCTTCCAGTCGACCTCCCCGGCGGAGATCTTGTCGAGCATCTCTTCGAGATTGGCGGTGAAGTCGTACTCGACATAGCGGGCGAAGAACGCTTCGAGGAACGCCGTGACGAGCCGGCCCTTGTCTTCCGGGATGAGCCGCTTCTTCTCCATCCGCACGTAGCCTCGTTCGCGCAGGACCGACAGGATGGCCGTGTAGGTCGAGGGGCGGCCGATGCCGAGCTCCTCCATCTTCTTTATGAGTGAGGCTTCCGAATAACGCGGCGGAGGCTCCGTGAAATGCTGCTCGGCCTTGATCTCCTGGGCGCCGACCGTTTCGCCGCGCGACAGCTCCGGAAGGCGCTTCGAATCCTCGTCCACCTCGTCGTCGAGGTCTTCCTGGTAGAGCTTGAGGAAGCCGTCGAACCGAACGACCGAGCCGTTGGCGCGGAAGATGTATCGCTTTCCGTCCTTGCCGGTCACGCTGATGTCGGCGGTGGTTCGCTCGAACTCGGCGCTTTCCATCTGGCTGGCGATGGTCCGCTTCCAGACCAGCTCGTAGAGCGCCGCTTGGGTGCGATCGAGATACTTGGTGACGGATGCGGGATGCCGGCCGAGATCCGTGGGCCGGATCGCTTCATGGGCTTCCTGGGAATTCTTGGCCTTCGACGTGTAGGCGCGCGGCACGGAGGGAAGATAGGGCTCCCCGAAATTCTTGAGGATGGCATTGCGCGCCGCGGCCACCGCCTCGGGCGCCATCTGGATGCCGTCGGTACGCATGTAGGTGATGAGGCCGACGGTCTCGCCGCCGATTTCAACGCCCTCGTAGAGTCGCTGCGCGATCTGCATCGTCTCCTTCGAGGAAAGTCCGAGCTTGCGCGATGCCTCCTGCTGCAGCGTGGCGGTGCGGAACGGCGGGAACGGATGCCGTTTGGCAGGCTTGCTCTCGACCGCCTCGACGGTGAAGCGACCGGCCTTGAGCGTCGCCTCGATCGCCCGGGCCGAGGTTTCGTCGGGAATGTCGAGCTTTCCGAGTTTCGTGCCGTCGACCGACCACAGCCGTGCGCCGAAGCTGTCTCCGGCACCGGTCCGGAGCAGGGCTTCGATGGTCCAGAACTCCTGCGACTTGAAGGCCTCGATCTCGAGCTCGCGGTCGCAGATGAGGCGCAACGCGACGGACTGGACGCGCCCAGCCGACCTGGCGCCCGGAAGCTTGCGCCACAGGACCGGGGAGAGCGTGAACCCGACGAGGTAGTCGAGCGCGCGGCGCGCCAGATACGCATCGACGAGGGAGGCGTCGACCTGTCTCGGCTGGCGCATGGCCTCGAGGACCGACTGCCGCGTGATGGCATTGAACACGACCCGCTCGACGGCTTTGTCCTTCAGCGCTCCCTTGCGCTTCAGGATTTCCAGCACGTGCCAGGAGATCGCCTCTCCTTCCCGGTCGGGGTCGGTGGCGAGGATGAGCTTGGAGGAGTCCTTGAGAGCCGTCGCTATGTCGTTCACGCGCTTTGCGGACTTGCTATCCACGTCCCACGACATGGCGAAGTCTTCGTCCGGACGGACGGAACCGTCCTTTGCCGGAAGGTCGCGGACATGGCCGTAGGAGGCCAGCACCAAGTAGTCCTTCCCAAGGTACTTGTTGATGGTTTTGGCCTTGGCGGGAGATTCAACGACGACAACGTTCATTTGCAATCTTTGCGGGTACGAATCCGGTTTTCACGTTGGGATGATAGCGCTCATATAGTCATTGATCGGGCGTCGCAAGGGCAGGGCTCCGGCCCGGCTGCTCATGTGGTATGCAAATAGGCAAAAATTTGGGTACTTAAAGTAGTGGATTTCGTTGCGCTCGTGTATTAGTAAGGGCGTGCTCAATTGCTGGATGTGTAAACAAACGCATTGATTGCGGAAGTTGGGCAAAAATCGAATCGACCGGGGCTTTGACATGACCAATCCAACCAGACCGCGGGGCCAGACCCACGCTCTCAACCGCTCGGTGACGGCACAACCAGAAATAGAAGAAGGTCCAGAGCCCTCTAAGGCTCGGGTGTTCAATCAGGACGAGGCGAGTTCGTACCTGATGAGCATGACTTCGGAGATGCGCAACATCGCACTCGGCGCTCGACTTTCGTTTCTCGCTTATCTGCTCGACATGGCGTTGCAGGAATCGGTCCGCCTCACCGTCGAGGGCGGGAAAACTGCAGAGGGCAGCGAGTCTCCCCATCAAATCTGATCTAGACTTCCCCTGATTCGAGGCCGCCGAGGCGGCGGTAACCAGGCGGCGGAGAGGTCATGGCATTTTTGGCGGAGTTGGCGGAAGGATTGGGCCTCACCAGGCGCGAGATTGCCGTTTTCCGCCGTCTCTCCAACCCGGAGAAAATCCAGACCTACGTCACCCGGCTCGGCTGTAATTTCGAGCGCAATGGCGACACGTGTTTCTCCGTCCGCACGACCATGGCCACCCGCGAGGCCCACTGTATCGAGGCCGCTTTCGTCGCCGCCTGCGCGCTCCGCCTGCACGGGCAGCCGGCGCTCCTCATGGACTTCCAGGCGGAAGGTGACGACGACCACGTCGTGGCCTTGTTTCGGCGCGGCGGATATTGGGGCGCGATCTCCAAGAGCAATAGCGTTTGGCTCCGGTGGCGCGATCCCGTCTACCGGACCTTGAGAGAGCTCGCTATGTCCTACTTTCACGAGTACGCCAAGGGAAAGCACAAGACCCTCCGCACATATTCGCGGCCCTTCGACGTCAGCCGGGTGCCGGCCTCCAAATGGATCACCAATCCGAAAGGATGTTGGGAGGTCGCCGGCGCTATCGACGACACCCGGCACTACCGCCTCTTGACCAGGCGGCAGGCGCGGCAGCTGCGGTTCCGCGATCCGATGGAGCAGCGGATCGGCCGGATTTCGGAGTTCCAGAAAAAGCCGGCCGAGGGCGTCGTTCCGAAGCCTGGCGACCGGCAGTTCCTGACCGGGAACTAAGCCGGGCGTCGAGCGTTTGGTGGGCAGGTTAACCGCAAAGGAGCCGCGCCATGACGCATGATCCAACCCTCCGGCCCAATCCGGTCGATCCTGAAGATCCGAACCGACTGAGCGATCCCTATCTCCGCCGTCCAGGCAGGACCAGCACGTCGGGCATCGCCCTCGTCTTTTTCGGCATCGTCGCGGTGCTGCTGATCGGATTCGCCATGTTGGGCAACTACTCCGACACGACAGGCGTGAGTACCACCCCGCCGGCCAGCACGACCGAGCCCGCAGCCCCGGTAACCCCGGAGCAACCGGCCGCCCCGTCGACTGGCGACACGGGAGGCACGGGCGGAACGACGACGACGCCTTAGCCTCAGGAACACTGCCGGACACAATCGCGTCGTTCGGCTCGAGCGGAATCCGATAGGCTGCCCCGCCCGGATTCCGCTCCTTTTGTCATGCAATGGCCCAAATGCTGATCTATACTCTGCGCAGTGAGGGGAGGGCTCGATGCGTAGACTTTATCCGTACGTTTTTGCCGCGGCCTTGGGGCTCGTCCCGCTGACGGCAGCGAATTCCGCCACCATGAAAAGCATTGCGGTTGCAGCCGAGCTGGCGTCGACGCGTTCGGAAGTGACGGATGTTTCGTACAAGCGGTGCTATCGCAAATTCTCCGAGCGCCAGAACCGGTACATCCGTGTCTGCGACCGCCACTCCAAGCGCTACCGCCATTCCAAGCGCTATCGACACTATCGCTACTACGACTACTATCAGCCTTACTATTACGGCTACGGACCGTCGGTCTATTTCGCGTTCCCCGGCTTGAACTTCTACTTCTCGCCGCACCATCGGCATCACCACCGCCACTTCAAGAAGCGGTACAAGCACTACTGAGACCGACTACGTGCGCGACACCTGGTTGCGGCGATGGCGCCGCGCCAGGCCCGCAAGTTCGAGCTCCAGGAGGCAGGCCAGCACGGTGGCCGTAGGCAGCCCGCTTTCGCGCACGATGTCGTCGATCTCGATCGGCGCGGGTCCGAGCAGGGCAAGGATGGTCCCTGGCGTCGAGTGTCCGTTCAGCTCGTACGCCGACTGCGTCTCGGGTGTGTCTTCGCGCATGAAATCGTCCTTCTCGTCGATCGGCCGTCCGATGATAGGTCTGAGCTGCTCGACGATGTCGGCGGCGCTTTCGACGAGTGTGGCGCCCTCGCGCAGGAGCCGGTTGGTGCCGCCGGCCCTTGGATCGAGCGGTGATCCCGGAACGGCAAATACCTCGCGGCCTTGTTCGCCCGCCAGTCGCGCCGTGATGAGCGAGCCCGAGCGCAGCGCCGCTTCGACCACGACCGTCCCGTAGCTCATGCCCGAGATGATGCGGTTGCGGCGCGGAAAGTGTTCCGCCTTGGGCGTCATGCCCGGCATCATTTCCGCAACGAGCATGCCCTTCTCGGCGATCGCTTCCTGGAGGTCGCGGTTCTCGGGCGGATAGATGTTGTCGATCCCGCCGGCCAGGACGGCGATCGTTCCGGTTTCGAACGCCGCTTCGTGCGCCGCCGTGTCGATGCCGCGGGCGAGCCCGGATGTGATGGCGAATCCCGCCCGGCCGAGTTCGGCGCCGAGCTGCCGGGCGAACTTGCGCCCGATCGCCGATGCGTTGCGCGCCCCCACGATGGCAACGGCCGGCATGTCGGCGATCTCCGTTCGGCCCTTCACGCACAGGAGAGGCGGCGCCGTGTCGACCTCCCGCAGCAGCGGCGGATAGCCCGCCTCGCCGATGGCGAGCAGGCGGGCGCCGAGCCGTGCGATGGCGTCGAGGTGCCGCTCCGCCGCTTCGATGGGATAGACCTGGATCCGGCGCTGCAATCCTCCGCGCTTTGCAAGCTCGGGCAGGGCGCCCAAGGCATCCTTGGCCGAGCCGAACTTGTTGATGAGTTGCCGGAACGTGATCGGCCCGACGTTTTCGCTCATGATGAGGCGCAACCAGTCGCGCCGCTGCTCATCGTCCAAAAGGCGGCGCGTCATTCCTGGCGATCGGCCTTGCTTCCGAACGAGATCTTGGGCTCTTCGCCGCGCATCAGGCGTCGCGCGTTCTCGCGATGCGTGAAGAACAGGATCGCGCTGAGCACGAGGGTGACGGCGGCAAGGCGTGCCTGGCCCGAGGCGAGGGCGATGATCGGCACCGCTGCCGCCGCGCTCAGCGCCGAGAGCGACGACCGCCGGCCTATCAGCGCTGCAACGAGCCAAATGGCGAGGAACAACAGCGCCAGAGGCCACTTCAAGCCGAGCAGCACGCCGATGTAGGTGGCAACGCCTTTCCCGCCCTTGAAGCCAAGCCACACCGGAAAGATGTGACCCATGAAGGCGGCGACGCCGGCGATGATCGCGGCATCCATGTTCCAGGCCCAATTCGCGACGAGTACGGCAACGAGGCCCTTGAGAAGATCGAGCAGCAGCGTGAGCCCGGCCAGACCCTTCGAGCCGGTGCGCAGGACGTTGGTTGCTCCGATATTGCCGGAGCCGATGGCGCGGATGTCGCCCATGCCGGCCGCCCGCGTCAGCAGCAGGCCGAAAGGAATCGAGCCGCACAGATAGCCGAGCAGCGCCGCGAGAACGTGCGTCATCGCGAACGCACGCCGCGGGCAACGGCATCGTCGCTCCCGAGGTCGGCCGTTTCGTCGGTGTAGACGGTCCGCCCCGCCACGATGGTTTGCTGCACGCGGCCTTCGAGCGCCGTGTGTTCGAACGGCGAGTTCTTGGAGCGCGACTTGAGGCTTTCCTCGGTCACGCGCCAGCTCTGCTCGAGATCGGCGACGATGATGTCCGCGGGTGCGCCGGGGGCCAGGCGCCCGGATTCGAGGCCGAGGATGCGCGCCGGCGCCGCGGTCATCGCCGAAATGAGGCGGGTGAGCGGAATTTCGCCGGAATGAACGAGCCGCAGCGCCGCCGACATCAGCGTCTCGAGCCCGATCGCCCCGAATTCCGCTTCGATGAACGGAAGCCTCTTGGTGTCCGGGTTCTGCGGATCGTGGCTCGACACGACGACGTCGATGGTCCCGTCCTTCAAGCCCTCGACCATCGCCTGGCGGTCTTCCTCCGCCCTGAGCGGCGGCGATATCTTGAAGAAGGTTCGGTAGGCGCCGATGTCGTTCTCGTTGAGCACCAGGTGGTTGACCGAGACGCCGCACGTCACCGGCAGCCCCTTGTCTTTGGCGCGGCGCACGACGTCGAGCGATTCCCGGCAGGAGATCTGCGCCGCGTGGTAGCGGGCGCCCGTGAGCTCGACCAGCCGAACGTCGCGTTCTAGCATGATGATCTCGGCGGCCGCGGTGATACCCGGCAGGCCGAGCCGCGTCGCAACCTCGCCGGCATTCATGACGCCGGTTGCCAGGCTCGCCTCTTCGACGTGCTGGACGACCAGCATGTCGAAATCCTTCGCATAGGCGAGGGAGCGGCCGAAGACCTGGGCGTTGGCGACGGCCCGCCTGCCGTCGGTGACCGCGACGGCGCCGGCTTCCTTGAGAAGACCGATCTCGGTCATGATCGCGCCGCCGGTGCCCTTGGTGATCGCCGCCATCGGCGCCACCCGTACGACCGCCGTGTCGCGCGCTCGCCTCAGTACGTAGTCGACAATGGCCGCGTCGTCGATCACGGGATCGGTGTTCGGCATCACGATCATGGTCGTCACGCCGCCGGCTGCCGCCGCCTGGGAGGCGGATGCCAGGGTCTCGCGATGCTCGTTGCCCGGTTCGCCGGTGAAGACGCGCATGTCGATGAGGCCGGGCATCACCACTTTGCCGCGACAGTCGACGATGGTCGCCGTTGACCCGGCGGTGGCTGCCGTTACCCCCGACCCGACGGCGACGATGCGGCCGTCGTCGATGATGATGCCGCCTTTGCCGTCGAACCCGGCATCGGCGAGCCGCGCGTTGACGAGGGCGATCCTGCCCGGCGTTCCCTGGATGCGGAGATCGGCGGGCATCAGGCGCTGCCTCCGCCGGTCATGTTGCGCGAGAGAGCATCGAGTACGGCCATGCGCACGGCCACGCCCATCTCCACCTGCTCGCGGATGACGGATTGCACGCCGTCGGCCACCGCCGAGTCGATCTCGACGCCGCGATTCATAGGTCCGGGGTGCATGACGAGCGCATCCGGCTTGGCGGCCTTGAGCTTGTCTTGGTCGAGACCGAAGAACCGGTAGTACTCGCGCACCGAGGGAACGAAGGCGCCGCTCATGCGCTCGAGCTGCAGGCGGAGCATCATCACGATGTCGGCCCCGGCTATGCCCTGCTTCAAATCCGTGTAGATCTCGCATCCGAGCCTGTCGGCCGCCGCCGGCAGTAGCGTCGAGGGCGCGATCAGGCGTACCCGGCCGCCCATCTTCTGCATGAGCAGGATGTTCGAGCGTGCCACGCGCGAGTGCAGGACGTCGCCGCAAATGGCGATGATGAGGCCCTCGAGTGAACCCTTGTGGCGGCGAATGGTGAGGGCGTCGAGCAGCGCCTGGGTCGGGTGTTCATGCTGGCCGTCGCCGGCATTCACCACTGCGCAGCCCGTTTTCTGGGCGAGAAGCTCGACCGCGCCGGAGGCGTGATGGCGGCACACCAGGATGTCGGGGTTCATGGCGTGCAAAGTGATGGCCGTATCGAGAACCGTCTCGCCCTTGGAAACGGCCGAGGTTCGTATGGACATGTTCATGACGTCGGCACCCAGCCGCTTTCCGGCGAGTTCGAAGGAGCTCTGGGTGCGCGTCGAAGCTTCGAAGAAAAGGTTGATCTGGGTGCGCCCCCTGAGCGTCGATGTCTTCTTGTCGCTCTGTCGCGACAGCTTCACGTAACCGTCGGCGAGATCCAGGAGAGCAGTGATTTCCCGGGGGGAAAGCGCCTCGATGCCCAGCAGGTGCGGGCCGTCCAGTATTCTTTCGGCGCTGGCAGTCATTAAAGCCTGCTCTATAGAGAGCTTTGCCGACCACTGCAAGCAGTCGGAACGATATTCACAGTCCTTCGCGATCTAGTACCGCACACCTAAAAGTGTGGTGATCACCGGCAAGGTGAATGCTGCGACGATTACCTGGAGCGTGAGGATGCTGGCGACGAGCGGCGCGTCGCCTCCCATCTGTCGCGCCAGCACGTAGGCGCCGGAGCCGGTCGGCACGGCGGCGCAAATGATGGCGACTTGCTGAGCGGTGCCGCCGACACCGAGGAGGGTGGTCAATAGGAAGACTAGGAGCGGCATGACCGCGAGCTTGAGTGCCGTTGCGAAAGCCGCCGTCGCACCTGTCGTTCTGAGTTCTCCAAAGCGCAAGCCGGCCCCGGCCGCCAGAAGCGCCAGGCCGAGCGCGCCCTTGCCGATGATATCCAGGACGTCGAGCACCATCTTCGGCGGAACCAGCCCCAGGCTTTGAAGGAGAATGCCGACGACGCAGGAGATGACAAAAGGATTTCGGATGATGGCAAGGACCAGTGTGGTGGCCTGGGGCGGTCTTCCGGTCGCGTAGATGCCGAGCACGGCAACGTTGATGACGTTGAGCAAAGGCGTCATGGCGGCAGCGGCGACCGCTGCCAGGGCAAGAGATTCGACGCCGAACAGCTGCGGCACGATCGCCAGGGCGATGAACGTGTGCCAGCGCGTCGACCCCTGGAAGAGCGACGTGAACTGGGGGCCGTCGAGATTGAGAAGGGTGGCGAGCGGCTGCCTGAAGAAAAGCAGCGCCGCAGACATCACCATCACGGCCGCCATGAGCGCGATCGCCATCTGCGCGACCGGCAGGCCGGCAAAGTTGGCGCCGGCGATTTCCTTCACGATGATGGCGGGGAACAGGACATAATAGCAGATGCTGTCGACTGCTTGCCATTCGTTTTCACCGATGAACGCGGTGGTGCGCAGGGCCAACCCGATCAGGATGGTGATGAACACCGGCAGAAGGGCGGCGAGGGCGAAGCTCATCGGCTGTTGGCCCGTGCGCGCCGAACGATGAACGCAGAGTGGGTGGTCACCCGCAACTCTCCCAGCGACCTTTCGAGCAAAGCGAGCACGGCGCGCCGCGATCAGTCAATACGCGACAGTCGATCGAGCGCTCCCTGGAGGATGTAGGCAGCAGCGAGCTTGTCGACGATCGCCTCCCGCTTGCTGCGCGACGTATCCGCCTCGATGAGCATGCGATCGACCGCTGCCGTGGACAGCCGTTCGTCCCAGAAGACGATGGGGACCGGGCAGAGCCGGGCGAGGTTCCGCGCAAATGCCCGCGTCGATTGGGCGCGCGGGCCTTCGGAGCCGTCCATATTGATCGGCAGTCCGATCACGATGGCCACCGCCTTTTCGCGCGCCACCAGTTCCAGAAGTCGCGCTGCATCGAGTTGAAACCGCGTGCGGGGAAGCGTGTCGAGGGGCGAGGCAATTTTCCGCGTCACGTCGGACACCGCGACGCCGATCGTCGTCGTGCCGAGATCGAGCCCGATCAGACGCCCCGCCGCGAGCGACGGCCCGATGTTCTCCAGGCTTGGCTGCGGAACTCCTGCCATCGGGGCTCCTTAACGCATGGTCGACGGATTTCAAACCGTTGATTATCGCGGCGGGTGACTCCATGATCCTCCGGTGCAGGGAGGGATTGGATGAAAATAACCTGGTTTGGACATTCGGGTTTCCGCATCGATGCCGGCAGCTCGGTCATCGTGATCGATCCCTTCATGACTGGGAATTCGGTCTTCAAGGGACGGGCCGACGAAGCGGCGCGCGGCGCCACCCATGTGATCCTTACCCATGGTCACGACGATCACGTCGGCGATACGGTCGACATCTGCCGCAGCAACGGCGCAACCCTCATCGCCATCTGGGAGCTCGCCAACCACCTCAAGGACAAGGGAGTGGAAAAGATCGATCCCACCAATACCGGGGGATCCATCTATACCGAGGACTTCGACGTCACCTTCGTGCAGGCCTTTCACTCCTCGTCCTCCGGCGGCGTCTATCTCGGCAACCCGTGCGGCCTCGTCATCCGCTGCAAGACGGAGAAGCATACGATTTATCACATGGGGGACACGGCCATCTTCGGCGACATGGCTCTCATCAACAAGCTGCACCGGCCGAACATCGGCATCGTTCCTGTCGGCGACCGGTTCACCATGAACCCGGAAACCGCGGCCTATGCCTGCCGCACCTTCTTCAAGTTCAAGACGATCATCCCATGCCACTATGCGACGTTTCCGGGCTACCTCCTGCCGGATCCATCGCGTTTCGTGAAGGCAATGGGGCCCCTGAAGAAGTCGGTTCGCCGGCTCGACTTCGGACAAAGCATTGAGCTCTAGGGCGCACATACTCGCCGCGCTGGTCGTGCTCGTCGGGTGGGGCGCGTGCGATTTGCCTGCACGGGCTGCCGAAGGCATCGGCCCGCCGAAGTACATTTCGCGGTCCGAAGTGCCGCCGGCCGTCGAGGCGGAGCTCGCGACGCGCGACGTCGTCTGCCGAATGAGCGAGGAGGGTGCCCTGACCATACCCGACAAGAGTCTAGGCGAGGCGGAC
The DNA here is from genome assembly GCA_963789175.1 of uncultured Alphaproteobacteria bacterium. Lineage (GTDB taxonomy): Bacteria > Pseudomonadota > Alphaproteobacteria > Rhizobiales > Aestuariivirgaceae > CAWBJO01. Next base: position 351,121 of record CAWBJO010000006.1, on the reverse strand, counting down.
CTCAACGGCGACGGTCGCCCGGACTACGTCATCGCCTTGTGCAGGATCGGGTGTGCCGAGAATATGCCGCCGCCCGGCATCTATTGCGACCAGTCGCTCCTGATCGTGTCGTCGTCCGTCGGCAACGGCTATCAGCCGATTCAGATGCCGGGTGAGCTCCTGGACATTCGCGTTCGGCCCGGCGAGCCGACGGCGTTCCTGAGTTCCTCGATCAGCGACCACGTCGTCTGCCCGGTTGCCGATCGGGTGTGCAATCCTCTCTATGTCGTACGCGGTGGCCAGATCGTGCAAGTGGGGATGGAATGACAGAATCTTCTCGTCCTGTCGGCGATGTCGTTTCGCCGCTTCCTCCCGGCCTCGTGCCGGACGGCCGTATCCTCACGGGTCGGTACGTCACGCTCGAGCCTGTTTCCGTCGAGAAACACGGCCGGGCCCTGTGGGAGTCGTTTTCGGATTCCGACCCGGACGGGCGCGTATGGACTTATCTCGGTTATGGCCCGTTTGCATCCGAGGCCGCCTTCATCGATTGGCTGCGCACGAAGGAGGGGAGCCGCGATCCTTTCTTTTATGCTTTCATGCCGGTCTCCAGCGGCAAGGCGGCGGGCATGGGCTCGTTCATGCGCATGGACCCGCCGAATGGCGCAATAGAGATAGGCCACATCTGGTTTTCACCGGCGCTGCAGCGCACGCGCGAAGCGACGGAGATCATCTTCCTGATGATGCGGCACGCCTTCGACGATCTTCGCGTCCGCCGCCTGGAATGGAAATGCGATTCATTGAACGCGCCGTCACGCCGCGCCGCCGAAAGATTCGCGTTTCGCTTCGAGGGGATTTTCCGTCAGCACATGATCGTCAAGGGACGCAACCGCGACACGGCATGGTATGCGCTGGTGGACAGCGAATGGGCGAAGGTCCGCGATGCCTTCCTGTCCTGGCTCGATCCGAAGAATTTCGACGTGGCGGGCCGGCAGCGCCGGCCGCTCACGGACTTGCGCTAGCTACTTCGAGCTCACCAGCTTGGCTTCATGTCCGTCGATGATTCCGAAATCCGTCGATTTCGATCCGTCGACGGCGGTCAGGAATCCTTCCGCGGCCATGCCGCGCCTCAGAAGCTCCCGCACGGCCGCCGCCCTGCTGGGCATGCGGCGGGCAAATCGCCAGTCCTCCACCGCCCGAAGCTCTTCTGGTGTCAGCATGATCTGCAACCTCTCGCCCCGTTCAAGGTCGGTCATTGCCCCTTCCTCCCTGATTGGACTTATTGTACCAGCGAATACTCATTATAACCAAATACACAAAAAGCGGTTCCTTGTCAAAATGAGTAATTCATACATATAGGGGGAAAGCCACTATCGGTGCACATTACTAACTATTTGTTTTCATTTGTGAATTCGAACTTCCCCCTTGCGGTCCACACGCGGTTTGCGATAGGTTTCGTTAAACAGTGAGGCAAGTGATGTTGCGACAACCTTCGATGAAATTGCAGGATGACGTGTTCGAGACCGTGCGAATCGCAAAGGGAACGGACTCCATTCTGGACGTCGTGTTGGCAGCGGTCGGCGTGCAGTCCAGGAACCGGAGCGAGAACGTGGCTCTCGAGGACATCGTCAAGCTCATGATCGAAGCGGCGACCCGCAACCAGCTGGCAGTCGAGATATCTCCGACCGAACTGTTGTTGCCCGCGCTCGAGCGGCAACCGGCAAGAGTGGCGTGAGGGTTTAAGCCGTCCGGAATGGATGAAGCCCCGAGCGTCGGGGCTTTTTCTTGTTCGGTTGCGACCCCGTTGGGCCGGTGATATCAACGGCCCGATTCTCGAGGGTCATCCATGTCAGTAGATCAGTCCACGGTGCGCCGGATCGCGCGGCTTGCCCGTATCAAGCTAACGCCAGAGGAGCTGCCGCGTTTCGAAGGCGAGCTCAATGCGATCCTCAAATGGATAGAGATGCTGAACGAACTCGACACGACCGGTGTCGAGCCGATGACCTCGGTCGTCAAGATGCAGATGAAGATGCGAGCAGACGTGGTGACCGACGGCTCCGATGCCTCGCAGGTCCTCGCCAATGCGCCGCGCGCCGAGGATCACTTCTACGTCGTTCCCAAGGTCGTGGAATAGAGTTCGCGGGTGACCAGCCTTACATCCCTCACGATTTCCACCCTCCGCGACGGCCTGCGAGCCAGGGAGTTCACCGCCCTCGAGCTGACGAACGCCTATCTCGATGCCATGGAGCGGGCCCGCATCCTCAATGCCTATATCGTCGAAACGCCCGACCAGGCCCGCGAAGCGGCGGCCGCAAGCGACCGTCGCCTCCAGCAGGGAGCGGCACGGCCCCTCGAGGGCATTCCGCTCGGTATCAAGGATCTCTTCGCCACGCGCGGCGTGCATACCCAGGCCTGCAGCCACGTCCTCGACGGCTTCAAGCCGACTTATGAATCGACCGTCTCGGCGAACCTGTTCGATGCCGGAGCCGTGATGCTCGGCAAGCTCAACATGGACGAGTTCGCCATGGGCTCCTCCAACGAGACGAGCTGCTACGGCAACGTCATCAACCCGTGGCGGCGCAAGGGCTCCAATGCCGCCCTGGTGCCCGGCGGTTCTTCGGGCGGCTCCGCGACGGCGGTCGCCGCGCACATCTGCGCCGCGGCGACGGCGACCGACACCGGCGGGTCCATCCGTCAGCCGGCGGCGTTCACCGGCACCGTCGGGATCAAGCCGACGTACGGCCGCTGCTCGCGCTGGGGTATTGTCGCCTTCGCCTCGTCCCTCGACCAGGCCGGCCCCATCGCGCGCGACGTTCGCGATGCGGCGATCATGTTGACGTCCATGGCGAGCCACGATCCGAAGGACACCACGTCCGTGGATCTTCCCGTGCCGAGCTACGAGAAGGCGCTCACCGGCAACATCAAGGGCCTGCGGGTCGGCATTCCGAAGGAATACCGCGCCGACGCCATGCCAGCCGACATCGACGGCCTCTGGGCGAAGGGCGCGCAGTGGCTGAGGGAGCAGGGGGCCGAGATCGTCGACGTCTCCCTGCCGCACACCAAATATGCCCTTCCCGCCTACTACATCGTCGCCCCCGCCGAAGCGTCGTCGAATCTGGCTCGCTACGATGGCGTTCGCTACGGGCTGCGGGTGAAGGGCGACGACGTCGTCTCCATGTACGAGAACACCCGCGCCGAGGGTTTCGGTCGCGAGGTCAAGCGCCGCATCATGATCGGAACCTACGTGCTGTCGGCAGGCTACTACGATGCCTACTACGTGAAGGCGCAGAAAATCCGTACGCTGATAAAGCGCGATTTCGACCTCGCCTGGGAGAAGGTCGACGTCATGTTGACACCCGCGACGCCTTCGGCGGCTTTCGCGCCCGGCGAGATCACCGATCCCGTCCAGATGTACCTGAACGACATCTTCACGGTGACGGTGAACATGGCCGGCCTTCCTGGCATCGCCGTTCCCGCGGGACTGAGCGACGGCGGGCTGCCTCTCGCGCTTCAGCTCATCGGCAAGCCGTTCGACGAGGAGACGCTCTTTCGCACCGCTCACGTCATCGAAGCCTGCGCCGGGTTCACGGAACGCCCCGACCAATGGTGGTGAGAGTCTAGGGTCGGCTGCGGTTTCGCGACCGCCGATAGAGGAAGATCAGCGCCGCTGCGGCTACCAGCAGGATGCCGATCGCGATTTCGTACCCCTCGACATCGGCAAGCACGAGTCTGGCGGCTTCGCCGATGCCGTATCCGGCGAGCGAGATGACGATCGCCCACACCGTCGCTCCTGCCGCATTGAGGATGAGGAAGCTCCGCGGACTGAAACCCGACATGCCGAGCGCCAGCGTGCCGGCCATCTTCATCCCGTAGATGAACCTGAGGCCGATGATGGAAACGGTGGGATAGCGCTCGACCCAGCCTCGCGACCGCGCCACGGCCGCCGCGAGCCGGGGAAATTGTGCGAGGATGGCGGGGCCTCGCCACCGCCCGATCCAGAAGACCGCCTGGTCGCCGACGAAGGCGCCGGTCGCCGCCAGCACCATGACCCATCCGAGATCGAGATAGCCGCGATGCGCCGCGAAGCCGGACAGCGCGACCACCGTCTCGCCCTCGAGCGCTGCGCCGAGGAACACCGCCGGATATCCCCAGCTCTGGATGAGTTCGGCAAGGCCCGGCATGCGGCTATTGCACGACGGCCTGCGGAGGAGGTGCCGCCTGTCGCGGCGGACGTGCAGCCCGGATCTGGGCGAAGCGACGATTGGTTTCGGCCATCTCGCTGACCAGCCATTCGCGGAAGGCGCGGGCCGGGGCGGATTCCTTCACACCCGAGGCGCGCGCGCTCCAGTAGGCGCCGTGGTCTTTGAGGTCGAGGTCGAACGGCCTGACCAGCCAGCCGTCGACGATGGAATCGGTGCACAGGATCTGGTCGCCCAGCGCGAAGCCCTGGCCGGCTTCCGCCGCCTCGATGGCAAGATGGCCTTGGAAAACGGTGCCGCGCCAGTTTTCGCTGCCGGTGACACCGGCGGTGGCGAGCCAGTCGGCCCACCATTGCTTTCGCTGTTCATGCAGAAGAATAAAATTTGAAAGATCGGCGGGCTGCAGCGTCGGCCAGTCCCTGATGAGGGCAGGACTGCAGATGGGGAAACTCGACGAGTCGGAGAGCTTGACGGAGTCGACATGCTCCCACGGACCGATCCCGTAGCGGATGCCCAGCTCGGCGCCCCCCGACCGAAAGTCGACGAGGCGGTTTTCAGGGTTGATGATGAGTTCGATGTCGGGATGGAGGGCATTGAACCGGCCGAGCCTTGGTACGAGCCAGCGGGACGCGATGGCGGGCTCCACCGAGACGTTGAGAGTGCGGGTGGCACCGGCAGCCATGATCTCCCGGGTCTCGAGCGCGAGCTGGTCGAACAGCGGCGTTAACGTTCTGGCGTAGCGGGCCCCAGCCTCCGTGAGCCTCACCCCCCGCCCGGTTCGCGTGAACAGCTCGATGCCGAGCCACTCCTCGAGATCCCGGATGTGCCGGCTGATGGCGGCATGGGTCACGAACAGCTCTTCCCCGGAGAGCTTGAAGCTCTGGTGGCGGGCGGCCGATTCAAAGGCGCGCAAGGCATTGAGGGATGGGAGTCTGCGAGCCATGACGTGTAACTTTATGTTACGCCAAGTGTAGGGAAATGCCGTTTGTCTCGCAAGAGCAAAAAGCCGATATTCCTACCATCGAGACGAGAACAAGAAGGAGGCATCCCATGAACTGGATTTTCGAGGTATATGGAGACACTTACAACTCCATGCTGTTCCAGAAGAACAGGCATGTTGCGGTGCAAAAGGACGAGCGTAAAGCCGAACGCCCGCGGCCGGCCCTCTCGGTCATGGGTTTCCTCGGTCGGACCAAGGGCACCAAGGTAGCAGCTTAGATTTTCAACCTTAAGGCGCAATCGCCGCAACAACCGAAACTTCAACCACGAGACGTGGATCGGCAAGGCCCGCGACCACCAGAAGGGTGGCCGCGGGCTTCGCGCCTTCGAGCATCCGGTCGCGCACCTGCCTGTAAAGCCCGATGCTGGACGGCCGGGTGATGTAGACATGGCAGTCGACGAGGTCGCGGGCCGACATCCCGCGGGATCTCAGGATGGCCAGGACGTTGCGCCAGGCAAGCTCGTGCTGCAACTCTTCGTTGTCGGGTATAGTGCCGTCAAGATCCGCCCCGACCTGCCCGGAAACGTATAGAAACCGGGCTCCCGCATCCACCTCCACCGCCTGGCTGTAGTTCGAAAAAGGCCTTGGCGCATCGGCAGTTGCGACGTAGGTCGGCATGGGCGGCTCCCTGGCTTGTTGGAGAGAGTGGAGATGCTTGGAATCCGTTGATCGCATGTACGGGAAGTGGTAGAACATTTCGCGAACGACGGGGCTGTGGAAAAGTTAACTCTTACATTTCCCCGCCGAAAACGCCATCAATAGGCTGAGGATAAGGTAAGGGAGTGCGGCCATGGCCGGTTCGGTTAACAAAGTCATTCTGGTGGGCAATCTGGGTGCCGATCCGGAGGTCCGCCACACCCAGGACGGACGCCCGATCGTGAACCTGAGGCTCGCGACCAGCGAGAATTGGCGGGACAAGCAGTCCGGCGAGCGCAAGGAACGGACGGAGTGGCACCGCGTGGTCATCTTCAACGAAAACCTCGCGAAGGTTGCAGAGCAGTACCTGAAAAAGGGCGCCAAGGTCTATATCGAGGGCCAGCTGCAGACCCGGAAGTATACCGACCAGCAGGGGCAGGAACGCTATTCGACGGAAGTGGTCTTGCAGCAATATCGCGGCGAGTTAACCATGTTGGACAGTCGCGGCGGCGGTGGCGGCACGGCGGAGGCTTCGGACGGCGACGAGTTCGGGCAGTCCAACGCGCTGGGCCGGTCGCGCGCTGCGGCGGGAGCAGGGGCAAAGGCACCGGCATTTGCTCGCGATCTGGATGATGAGGTGCCGTTTTAGCTAAGGCGGGAGCTGATCATGATTGCACGGAGTCTTGCGGTCGCTGCGATTGGCGTCTTTCTATTCACCATACCGGCCACGGCCGCCCAGCGTTTGACGGAGAGCCAGATTCGGGCCCTGGCTCCCGGCCACTATATCGGGTCCTGGAAGAGCAAGACGGCCTTGAGTCTCCAGCTCGAGAAGAACGGCAAGATCCATGGCTACGTGAAGGGCGTCTATCGGACCGGCAAGTGGTACGTGAGCAAAGGCAGGTTCTGCCTGCAGTTCAGCATCCTGTTCATCACGAAGACGGAGTGCGGCGAGATCGCCCGCGACGGGGGCTGGTACATCGGCCTCTACAACAAGAAGGGTAAACCGCGTCTGCGGATGCGATCGGCTTAAATTCATAATGAATCCATGTGCCAATGGGCCGCAGCCGCGCTGCGGAGCTAGGCTCCTGCCGCCATGGATCGTGCCACAAAGTGCTCACATTTCTCGGGCCTAAGAACGCCCTGCCATACGGCCAAGCGGCGGCCTTGGGCCCGCGCAGATTCATACCTGCGCATTCGTGTGACTACAGAGGATCCTTGAGATGACGATGCTGCGGAAAGCGCTCGCGCTGGCGGGCCTGGTGATGGTTCTATTTGCCGGCCCGGCCTATGCGGGCGATCGCCTGACGAGCTCCGATCTGAAGCTGCTGTTTCCCGGCGACTTCCAGGCTGTGGTGAAGGAGGCCTTCACGCTCCGCATCGTCGCACGCAGCGACGGCTCGCTCGTCGGCCGGTTTCTCGGCGCCTCCGATACGGGGCGCTGGAGCATCAAGTCGGGCAAGCTGTGCATCATGCTGAACCGCTGGCTCAAGGGGCGCACCAACTGCAGCTCCGTCATCGAGGAAGCCGGCTGGTACAAAGGGGCGGACGTCAAATTCCGTCCGATCTAGCTCGGCGCCCGGCGCGCTTCCGACCGGGCCTGAATCCTTCTTTCCCGAAGATTGACCGCCTTCCGAACTCCCTCCGCCTCGATGGGCGGGAGGGGGGCAAAAAAACCGGAGAAAAAGACGATTTTATTGCGTTTTTTCATGCCCTTCGGATTGCTGAACGGGCCCCGGAAAGCTAAACTTAACAGGTTCACGAATCGCTTGGTGCTGCCCGCGCCCGAAGGTCGTCCGTAAGACCCTTCTGCGGGTGCGTTCCGCAAGGCGGCCGAGTGAATTCCAAGTCGACGCCGGCGTGCAAACGTCTGGCCTCAGGGAGTCTGAGTGGCCGAAGAAAACGATCCGCCGGGCGCAATCCCGCCCGACCATCGCGGTGACATTTCGCCGATCTCCATCGAAGAGGAGATGAAGCGCAGCTATCTCGACTACGCGATGAGCGTGATCGTCAGCCGCGCGCTTCCAGATGTGCGTGACGGCCTGAAGCCCGTTCACCGCCGCATCCTCTACTCGATGCACGAGAACGGCTACGATTGGAACAAGCCGCACCGCAAGTCGGCGCGCGTCGTCGGCGACGTCATCGGTAAGTATCATCCGCATGGCGATCAGTCGATCTACGACGCTCTCGTCCGCATGGCGCAGCCGTTCTCCATGCGGCTGCCGCTGATCGACGGACAGGGGAATTTCGGCTCCGTCGACGGCGACCCGCCGGCGGCCATGCGCTACACGGAAGTGCGCATGGGCAAGCCCGCCCACGCGCTGCTCGAGGACATCGACAAGGACACCGTCGATTTCCAGCCCACCTACGACAACTCGCAGACCGAGCCGACCGTACTGCCGGCCCGCTTCCCCAATCTCCTCGTCAACGGTGCCGGCGGCATCGCCGTCGGCATGGCCACCAACATCCCGCCGCACAATCTGGGCGAGATCATCGACGCCTGCGTCGCGGCCATCGCCAATCCGGCAATCTCCATCGACGAGCTGATGCAGATCGTTCCCGGACCGGACTTCCCGACCGGTGCGACGATCCTCGGTCGCGCCGGCATCAAGGCGGGTTATCACCTCGGCCGCGGGTCCATCCTCATGCGCGGCCGCGTATCCGTCGAAGAGCTGCGCAAGGATCGCGAAGCCCTGATCATCACCGAGATTCCCTTCCAGGTGAACAAGGCCTCGATGGTCGAGAAGATCGCCGAGATGGTTCGCGACAAGAAGATGGAGGGCATCTCCGACATCCGCGACGAGTCCGACCGTCACGGCATGCGCGTCGTCATCGAGCTGAAGCGCGACGCGGTGGCTGATGTCGTTTTGAACCAGCTTTACCGTTATTCCCCCCTGCAGAGCACCTTCGGCGTCAACAGCGTCGCCCTGACCGGCGGCCGGCCGGAGGTGATGACGCTCAAGGACATGATCATGGCCTTCCTCGCTTTCCGCGAGGAGGTCGTGACCCGGCGCACCAAGTTTCTGCTCCGCAAGGCCCGCGAGCGCGCCCACGTCCTGGTCGGCCTGGCGATCGCCGTCGCCAATATCGACGAGGTGATCGCGCTCATCCGGCGGTCAAAGGACGCGGCGGAGGCGAGGGACGGCCTGATGGCCCGCCACTGGCCCGCCAAGGACATGGTGCCGCTCATCAACCTCATCGCCGATCCGCGCCATCGCGTCGCCGCCGACGGGACATATCAGCTGTCGGAAGAGCAGGCGCGTGCCATTCTCGAGCTGCGCCTGCAGCGCCTGACGGCGCTCGGCCGCGAGGAGATCGCCGACGAGCTCACCAAGATCGGGACGGAGATCTCGGACTATCTCGAAATCCTGAAGTCGCGGGCCAGGGTCCAGGGCATCATTCGCGACGAGCTGACCGCCTTGAAGGCTGAGTTCGCTACGCCGCGCCGCACCCAGATCATCGACCAGGAGTTCGAAGTCGAAGACGAGGACCTCATCCAGCGCGAGGACATGGTGGTCACCGTCAGCCACGCCGGCTACATCAAGCGCGTGCCACTCTCTTCCTACCGGGCCCAGCGCCGTGGCGGCAAGGGCAGGGCCGGGATGCAGACGCGCGAGGAGGATTTCGTCACCAAGATCTTCGTCGCCAACACGCACACGCCGGTGCTGTTCTTCTCCTCCATCCGGCATGGTCTATCGCGAGAAGGTTTGGCGCCTTCCGGTCGGCAACCCCACCTCGCGCGGCAAGGCACTCATCAACCTCCTGCCGCTCGACCCGAACGAGCGCATCACCACGATCATGCCCATGTCCGAGGACGAGGCGGGCTGGGCGAAGATGCAGATCATGTTCGCGACCCGCTCCGGTAACGTGCGTCGCAACGAGCTGTCCGATTTCGTCGACATCCGCCGCACCGGAAAGATCGCCATGAAGCTCGAAGAGGGCGACCAGCTGACCGGCGTCGACATCTGCTCGGAATCGGACGACGTCATCCTTACGACGGCCCACGGCCAGTGCATCCGTTTCGCCGTCAGCGATGTCCGCGTGTTCAAGGGTCGCGATTCGGTCGGCGTTCGCGGCATCAAGCTTGGCGGGGCCGATTCCCTCATCTCCATGGCCATCCTCAATCACGTCGAGGCCGACGTGGAGGAGCGTGGCGCCTATCTGAAGATGCGGCGCGCCCTGCGCGGTGAAGAGAACGGCGACGTGCCGGTCGACGAAGGCGAGGAGATCGCCGGCGCCGAACGCAACCTGACGGCACAGAGATTCGCCGAGCTGTCGTCGCAGGAGCAGTTCATCCTGACGGTGTCGGCCAATGGCTACGGAAAGCGGACGTCGTCCTTCGAGTATCGGGTCACCGGTCGCGGCGGCAAGGGTATCGTCGCCATGATCGTCAACAAGCGCAACGGCGAGCTCGTCGCCTCCTTCCCAGTCAACGAAAGCGATCATATCATGCTCGTGTCGGACGGCGGCCAGCTGATCCGTTGTCCTGTCCATGACATACGGATCGCCGGCCGGGCGACCCAGGGCGTCACCATCTTCGATACGGCCGAGGACGAACATGTGGTTTCCGTCGAGCACATTCCCGAAGACGCCGTCGCCGACGAGGCCATGGTCGGCGAGGAAGCGAAACAGTAGAAGGGGTGCCGGATGTCCGGCGCCGTCGGTCCGCGATGCCGCTTGAGCTTCTGATCTCCTTCGGCATCGCCAGCATCTTGATCTTCCTGACGCCAGGACCGGCCATGACTCTCATTCTCGTCAACGGTGCGACGCACGGAACGCGGGCCGGCATGCGCACCGTGCTCGGCAACGCGGCGGGCTTTGCGGTCCTTCTTGCGATCGTGCTCGCCGGCCTCGAATACGTGGTCAGCAATTTCGAAGCCTGGTTTACCGTCATCCGCTATGCGGGCGCCTTCTATCTCTTCTGGCTCGGCATCCAGCATTGGCGGCAGGCCTCCCGCGTCGAAACGGCGCCCGATGCCGGCACGGGCAGGGGCGAGTTCCTCGGTGGCGCCGCAGTGGCCTTCGCCAACCCTGCCGCCCTTGCCTTCCTGGCCGCTTTCCTGCCCCAGTTCATCGATCCCGAGGCAAACCATGCGGTGCAGTTCGCCTGGCTCGCCGTCATCTTCCTGACGGCGTGCATTGCCGTCCAGGCGGCCCTGGCGCTCGCCGCCGACCGGGCCGGACGCTGGATCATTGCCGGCAACGGGGCCGTGATGCACCGGATCGCGGCCGTCGTCCTGTTGATCGGCGGCTTGCTACTGGTCTTCGCAAGGGGCTAAGAGAGTTCCGATGGCGCACACAGGATTCTATCCCGGCAGTTTCGACCCCGTGACCTTCGGGCACCTCGACGTGATCGCTCGGTCGGCGAGGCTCGTGGACCGGCTCGTCGTGGGCATCGGAACGCATGCGGGGAAGGCGCCCCTCATCGGCGTCGCCGACCGCGTCGAACTGCTCGAGCAGACCACCGAACCCCTCGCCGCCAAGACGGGCATCAGGATTTCCGTCACGACCTTCGATGGCCTTGCGGTCGACGCCGCGCGGAAGGCCGGCGCCGGCGTGATCATTCGCGGCTTGAGGGACGCGACGGATTTCGACTATGAAGTGCAGATGGGCCAGATGAACGGCGCGCTTGCGCCCGATATCGAGACGGTGTTTCTGGCCGCGAGTCCGGCCACGCGCATGATCTCGTCCTCTCTCGTCAAGCAGATCGCACGCATGGGAGGAAGCATCGGCGCGTTCGTGCCGGAGCCGGCCGCCCGCCGGATGGCCGAAGCCATGAAGTCGAACAAGGCTTGAGCAGCCATAGACACCCCGAGATTTTTAAGAAGGAGAAGCTTATGCGTTTTTGGATTTTGCCGGCCGTTGTCGTGAGTACGTGTCTCGCGGTGGCAGGTGGGGTGGCCGCCCAGTCGACCGACCCCGAAAACACCCTCGTCATGACCCTCAAGGACGATTGCAGGGTGTCGATCGCGCTGCGCCCGGACCTGGCGCCGAAGCATGTCGAGCAGATCAAGACGCTCACGCGCCGCGGCTTCTACGACGGCGTCGTCTTCCATCGCGTCATCGACGGATTCATGGCCCAGACGGGCGACCCCACCGGCACCGGCATGGGCGGGTCCGATCTGCCCGACATCCCGGCCGAGTTCACCCAGGAGCCGTTCGTGCGTGGCACCATCGGCATGGCGCGCTCCAGCGAACGCGACAGCGCCAACTCGCAGTTCTTCGTCATGTTCGGCGACGGATCGTTCCTCAACGGCGACTACACCGTCTGGGGACAGGTGACCGAAGGCATGGACTGCATCGACAACATCACGCGCGGCGAGCCGCCGGAGAATCCGGACCGCATCGTCAGCCTCAAGGTCCTGAAGGATGCCCAGTGATGGCCGATCTTGAAAACACGCTCTACGTCGATTTGCCGGGCGGCCGCGTCACCATCGAGCTGCGCCCCGATCTCGCCCCGAACCACGTCTCCCGCATCAAGGAGCTCGTGCGGGCGAAATTCTACGACGGCACGCCGTTCCATCGCGTCATCGAGGACTTCATGGCCCAGGGCGGCGATCCGACGGGAACCGGCACGGGCGGCTCGAACAAGCCGAACCTGAGGGCCGAGTTCTCCAAGGAACCCCATGTCCGCGGAACCTGCGCGATGGCGCGCTCGTCCAATCCGGACTCCGCCAACAGCCAGTTCTTCATCTGCTTCGGCGATGCCCCCTGGCTAAACGGCAACTACACCATCTGGGGTAAGGTGGTGTCGGGGATGGAGCATATCGATGCGCTGAAGCGGGGCGAGCCGGTGAAGAACCCCGACCGCATCGCGACGATGCAGGTCGCCGCCGACGCGGCCTGACCTGTGCGGCGATGCGCGTCGACGCGTTTGACTTCGATCTGCCGGACGACCGCATAGCCTTGAGGCCCGAGACGCCCCGCGATGCGGCGCGGCTTCTCGTGGTCGACCCTCCCGACCGCTTTCAGGACTTCAGGGTCGCCGACTTGCCCGATCTGTTGCGGGCCGGCGACCTCCTCGTCTTCAACGATACGAAGGTAATCGGCGCCGCCCTGGCGGGGCGGCGGCTGGGGCGCGGGGTCGAGCCGCCGATCTCGATCCTGCTGCTCGATCGCGTCGATGCTTCGCGCTGGAAGGCTCTCGCCAAGCCCGGCCGCCGCTTGAAAGTCGACGACCGCATCCGCTTCGGCGATGGCGGCCGCGTGTGCCTGCTCGGAGCGCTCGATGCGCTGGTCGAGGCCAAGGGAGAGGCGGGCGAGGTCACCCTTGCCTTCGACGTGTCGGGCCCGGTCCTGGACGAATTCATCGCCGCCATCGGCGACATGCCGCTCCCGCCATACATCGCCGCGCGACGCCCGCCCGACGATCGGGATCGCACCGACTACCAGACGCTGTTTGCGCGCGAGGAGGGGGCGGTTGCGGCTCCCACCGCCGGCCTGCATTTTACGCCGGAGCTCATGCGGAGGCTCGGGGAGCGCGGCATCGGCCACGCGACCGTCACGCTCCATGTCGGAGCCGGGACCTTCATGCCGGTCCGGTCCGTCGAAACCGAAAGCCATGTGATGCATCCCGAACACGGGCTTCTCACCGCAGACGTTGCAGATCGGGTGAACGCGGCAAGGGCCGCAGGCGGCCGGGTCGTGGCGGTGGGGACGACCAGTCTGCGTCTGCTCGAATCGTCTGCCGGTCCCTCTCGAACCGTCGATCCGTACGAGGGCGAAACCCGTCTCTTCATCACCCCCGGCTATCGATTTCGCACCGTCGATGCCCTGGTCACGAATTTCCATCTGCCGCGGTCGACGTTGTTCATGCTGGTCGCGGCCTTCAGCGGGCTCGACACAATGAAGCGCGCCTATGCACACGCGATTGACCGCGGCTATCGCTTCTATTCCTACGGCGATGCAAGCCTCCTCTTTCCGGGCCGCATATGACCGCTGATTTCGCCTTTTCGTTGATTGGCAACGACGGGGCCGCCCGGCTCGGTGAGATCCGTCTGCCACGCGGCATCATCCGCACGCCGGCCTTCATGCCGGTCGGAACGGCGGGCACGGTGAAGGCCATCTATCCCGATCAGCTCGCCGCGGCTGGAACGGATGTCATTCTCGGCAACACCTACCATCTCATGCTGCGGCCGACCGCCGAACGCATCGCGTCGCTCGGCGGCCTGCACGCCTTCATCGGCTGGGAGCGTCCGATCCTCACCGATTCCGGCGGCTTCCAGGTCATGTCGCTTGCCAAGCTCCGCCGCCTGTCGGAGGAGGGCGTGAGCTTTCAGTCGCACCTCGACGGCAGCAGGCACATGCTAACCCCCGAGCGCGCGATGGAGATCCAGCGTCTCCTCGGATCCGATATCCAGATGCAGCTCGACGAGTGTCTTGAGTTCCCGCATTCGGAAAGCGAGGCCGAACGGGCAATGCTGCTGTCGGCCCGATGGGCGGAACGGTCGCGCCAAGCATTCGGATCGCAGCCGGGGCACGCCTGTTTCGGCATCGTCCAGGGCGGCGTCACCGAGCGCCTGCGGCTCGAATCGGCCAAGCGCCTGGTCGACATCGGCTTCCACGGCTACGCCGTCGGCGGGCTCGCGGTCGGCGAAGGCCAGGAGCTGATGCTGCGCACGCTCGACGTCACGCTGCCCGCGCTTCCAGCCGATCGCCCGCGCTACCTCATGGGTGTGGGAACGCCCGAGGACATCGTCGAGGCGGTCGCGCGTGGTGTCGACATGATGGACTGCGTGCTGCCCACGAGGTCCGGCCGTCACGGCCAGGCCTTCACCCGCATGGGCAGGCTCAATCTCAGGAACGCCCGCTACGCCGACGATCCGCGGCCGCTCGATGCCGAAAGTACGTGCCCGGCAAGCACGAATTTCTCGCGCGCGTACCTGCACCATCTCGTCAAGGCCGGCGAGCTCCTCGGCATGATGCTCCTCTCATGGGCCAACGTCGCCTACTATCAGGAATTGATGCAGGGCATTCGGAGGGCCCTTGCCGAACGGCGCTTTGCGGACTTTCATGCCGGGGTGAAGCAGAATTGGGCGCGTGGAGCGGGAAAGGACGACCAATGCGACTGACCGGCCAGCAGGCAATTCCGGCGCCGCAGGAACGAGTATGGGCGGGGCTGAACGATCCGGAGGTTCTCAAGCGGTGCATCCCCGGCTGTGAATCGATCCGCAAGACCACCGACACGTCCTTCGAGGCGAAGGTGACCGTGAAGGTCGGCCCGGTGAAGGCGCGCTTCACAGGCGAAGTGAACCTCGTAAATCTCGATCCGCCCGCGAGCTACACGATCACCGGCCATGGCCAGGGCGGCATCGCCGGGTTCGCCAGGGGTAAAGCGGACGTCAGGCTGGACATCGTCGGCGCGGACGAAACGCTCCTCAACTACGCCGTCGATGCGCAGATCGGCGGCAAGCTCGCGATGCTGGGAAGCAGGCTGGTCGACGGAACGGCGAGGTCGCTTGCCCAGAAGTTCTTCGAAAAGTTCGTAGAGCTCATGTCGAGGCCGGCGCCGGCGATCCCTCCGTTGAAGGTCGTAAAGCCGGCTAGAAAGGCCGCGCCGAAGAAAGCAGCACGGAAATCGACCGCCCGGCGTTGAGCCTATTTGCCGGCTCCGGCCGTATGCTCCCCGTCGCGCGTCAGGTAGTACGCCAGCAGCACGGGAATGAACGTCACCGCCACGATGAAGATGGCGACGACGTTGGTCACCGGACGCTGCCGCGGACGGATGAGCTCGGTGAGCATCCAGATCGGAAGCGTAGCTTGCTGGCCGGCGGTGAAGGTCGTGACGATGACCTCGTCGAAGGAGAGAGCGAAGGCGAGCATCCCGCCCGCCAGCAGGGCCGATGCGATGTTGGGCAGCACCACGTAGCGGAACGTCTGGAACCCGTCGGCGCCGAGGTCCATCGACGCCTCGACCATGCTTCCCGAAACCCGCCGGAAGCGGGCCAGTGCGTTGTTGTAGACGACGACGATGCAGAAGGTGGCGTGGCCGAGCACGATCGTCCAGGTCGAGAACGGAATGTCCATCACGTTGAAGGCCGACCGTAGGGATATGCCGGTGATGATGCCCGGAAGTGCGATCGGCAGGATGAAGAGGAGCGATATGTAGTCGCGCCCGAAGAACCTCGCCCGCGACACCGCCGCCGCCGCGCAGGTCCCGAGCACCAGGGCGATCGCCGTCGCCAGCGCAGCGACCCTGAGCGACAGGAACACCGCGTCCCAGATGTCCTGGCGCTCCCAGGCGACGCCGAACCATTGCATCGTGTAGCCGGGCGGCGGGAATTGGTAGCTCTTCTCCTCCGTGGTGAAGGCGTAGAGGAAGATCAGGAACAGCGGCAAATGCAGGAAGAGCACGCTGCCGATCGCGGCCGCCGTCAGGGCGAGGGGCGGCCGTTCGCCGCGATCAGAGCGCATCGAACGCTCCCATGCGTTTGGCGACCCACAGGTAGATCCCCATGATGACGATGGGGACGACCGTGAACGCGGCGGCAAGCGGAATGTTGCCGGCGGTTCCCTGCAACGTGTACACGGCCTGGCCGAGGAAGTAGCTCGACGTTCCGACGATCTGCGGAATGATGTAGTCGCCGAGAGTGAGCGAGAAGGTGAAGATCGAGCCCGCGACGAGACCCGGCAGCGCCAGCGGGAAGATCACGGTGCGGAACGTTTGAGCGGGTGTAGCCCCGAGATCGCCCGACGCCTCGATGAGGTTGCCGGGCACCCGCTCCAGCGCCGCCTGCACGGGCAGGATCATGAACGGCAGCCACACATAGACGAACACGATGAACGTTCCGATGTAGCTGAACGAGAAGGAGGGGCCGCCGATCACCGGAATGCTGAGGATGGCGTCGACGAGCCAGGTCAGGTGCGTTTGCCCCGCCAGCCAGCTGATGATGCCTTCCTTGGCGAGGACGAGCTTCCAGGCATAGACCTTGACGAGGTAGCTCGACCACAGTGGCAGCATCACCAGCAGGTAGAACAGGGCCTTCCACTTTCCACGCGCATAGCGGGCCGCGAAATAGGCGAATGGAAAGGCGATGATCGCCGAGGCGATGGTGACCGCGGTCGCCATCATCAGGCTGCGGATGATGACGTCGAGATTGGCGAGCCGCAGCAGCTCGGCATAGGTGGCGAGGGTGAAAGTGTAGTTGATGAGTCCCGAGAACTCGTCGATCGAGAAGAAGCTGTGCAGCAGCAACGCGAGGAGCGACCCGAGATAGACGATCCCGAGCCAGATCAGCGGCGGGCCGAGAAGTAGCACGACGAGGCCGTGCGGATGCCGGAACAGCCCGTCCGACGCGCGCCTGAGGAGGCCGTCGTTCGCCGCCGGGAGCGTCGCCGCGGTCATCCGTCGTCCTCGAGCGGGTGAAGCGCATCCGCCGTCCACGCGAGGTTGACCGGTTCATCGGGAGCGAAGCGGCCGATGGAGGAGGGGGCGAGTGCGGTCAGCTCGGTTCCCTCTGCCGTCACCGTGGTGACGCGCGTGACGGCGCCCTGGTAGTGCGCGGCGACGACTTTAGCCGCCACTCCGCGCCGCGACGACGCTTCCGCGCCGTCTCCGCCGCGTCCGATCGCGATCTTCTCGGGCCTCAGGCTTGCCCAGCTGTGGGGCTGTCCCGACCGGGCCGCGAGGGCAGGCGGAATGATGTTGGATGAGCCGACGAAGTCGGCCACGAAGCGGGTCCGGGGTCGTTCGTAGATGTCTTCCGGCGCACCGACCTGCACGAGCTTGCCGTTGTTGAAGATGGCGACGCGGTCGGCCATCGACAACGCCTCGCCCTGGTCGTGCGTGACGAAGACGAAGGTGATGCCGAGATTGCGCTGCAGCGTCTTGAGCTCGACTTGCATCTGCTCGCGAAGCTTCAGGTCGAGCGCCCCCAGCGGCTCGTCTAGCAGCAGGACCTTGGGCTCGTTGATGAGTGCCCGCGCCAGTGCGACCCGCTGTCGTTGGCCGCCCGACAGCTGCGACGGCCGCCGGCCGCCGAAGCCGGCGAGCTCGACGAGCTCCAGGGCGTCTTCCGAGCGCTTGAGCCGTTGCGGTTTGGGTACGCCTTTCACCATGAGCCCGTAGCCGACGTTCTCGACCACCGTCATGTGCGGAAAGAGCGCGTAGTCCTGGAACACGGTGTTGACGTTGCGCCGATAGGGAGGAACGCCTTCCGATGCCTCGCCGAAGATACGGATGTGGCCGCTGGTCGGCTGCTCGAATCCGGCAATGAGGCGGAGGCAGGTCGTTTTGCCCGATCCCGATGGGCCGAGCATGGCGAAGAACTCGCCTTCGGCGATGTCGAGCGAGATGTCGTCGACGGCACGCACGATGCCGAAGTGTCGCGAAGCGTTCTGGAAGCTGACGGCTGCAGTCATGGCCATTGCGAATGCGCGTCGGCGGCCCCGCGCCGAAAGTCGACGTCCTGAATGTCCGTTCGTGTGGGCCGAACGGGTTGCTCCCCGCGCGCGATGCCGGCGCGGGGAGCTTCGTTTGGGCTAGCGTCCGCCGAGAACGGCGATGTAGTCCGAGACCCAGCGGTAGTAGGGCACGCAACCGGCCGACTGGGAGGCGCACTTCGCGACGGGAGTCCGCCAGAAGTGAACCTTCTCGAAGTTGCCGACGCCGTTCGTGTCGCACCCCTGGTCGCCGAGCAGCGCATTGCCTTTGCACGCCGCGAGGACCGCGGGCACCGATCCGAACCAGGCCGCGAGGTCGCCCTGCAGTTTCGGGTTGATCGAGTGCTCGAGCCACATGTAGGCGCAGTTCGGATTGGCCGCCTCGCTATGCATCATGGTCGTGTCGGCCCATCCCGTGGCTCCTTCGTCGGGCACGGTCGATTCGATCGGCCGCTTGTCCGCCTTCAGGAGGTTGATCTGGAACGGCCACGACGACGAAGCGACGACGCCTTCGTTCTTGAAGTCGTCGATCTGGATGAACGCATCGTGCCAGTAGCGCGCCACGATCTTGCGCTGGGCCCTGAGCAGCTCCAGCGCCGCCTTGTACTGGTCTTCGTTGAGCTCGTAGGGATCCTTGATGCCGAGCTCCGGCTTCTTGTTCATGAGGTAGAGCGCCGCGTCGGCGATGTAGATCGGGCCGTCGAACGCCTGGACTCTGCCCTTGTTGGGCTTGCCGTCCGGCAGGTTCTGTTCCTCGAACACGATCGCCCAGCTCTTCGGCGCTTCCTTGAAGACGTTGGTGTTGTAGGCGAGCACGTTCGCACCCCATTGGTAGGGAACGCCGTAGTGCGCGCCCTCGACCGTGTGCCACGGCGCATTCTGCAGCCGCTCGTCGACGTTCTTCCAGGACGGAATGAGGTCGACGTTGATCGGCTGCACGCGCTTGCCGGAGATGAGCCGGAGAGATGCATCGCCCGACGCGGTGACGAGATCGAAGCCGCCTTCGTTCATCAGGGCGACCATTTCGTCCGAGGTTCCGGCCGTCTTGATGTTGACCTTGCAGCCGGTCGACTTCTCGAAGTCGGTGACCCAGTCGTAGTTCTTGTCCGTTTCTCCCCTTTCGATGTAGCCGGGCCAGGCGACGATGTTGACCTGGCCTTCCCCGGCGCCCATTTCCTTCTTCATCTCCTGCGCGCCGGCAATCGTCGCGATCGAACCGATCGCAATCGCCGACACGAGAAGACGGTGAGCATGATTCATGATTTTTCCTCCAGATCCGGCCAACGAACGATAGTGCAGTCAGCGGCCGGCTTGAACGTTGCCTGCTGCACCGGTCTTATGATGGTCCTCACCACGCGCCCGAAACTAGCCTTTTCACTTCCTGAAGGGAAGGATGGCCTCAACACCTTTCCACCCGGCAGCGGGTTAAGGATGTCCGCCGCAACCGCAAGGCCCGAGATTGAAACCATGCCTTAAATCCTTGGCACGACCGGCCAACCGGCCCCCGTTGTGGTTGCACGGGGGGTTTCCCGTGATAAAGTGAGCCAACCAAAAAAGGGCGACCAAACGCGCTTGTCGGAGGGGCGAATGGAGGGTGCGAGCGGCGCAGCGATCAGCAAGGCTGATATCGTTGAGCGTCCCGAGGCTGTTTCGGTTCACGACCTTCACAAGAAGTTCGGACCGCTCGAAGTCCTCAAGGGCGTGTCCATGACCGCGCGCGAGGGCGACGTCGTATCGATGATCGGCGCGTCCGGATCCGGCAAGAGCACCTTTCTGCGCTGCATCAATTTCCTCGAGATGCCGTCCCAGGGGCGGATCGTCGTCGCCGGCGAGGAGGTCAGGCTCCGGAAGGACGGCGACGGCAATTCGGTGCCGGCCGATCCGCGCCAGATCGAGCGCATCCGCACAGAGCTCGGCATGGTGTTCCAGAGTTTCAATCTCTGGCAGCACATGACCGTCATCGAGAACGTCGTCGAAGCGCCGCTGCACGTCCTGAAGCTCCCGAAGGCGGAGGCGATCGAGCGGGCCGAGGCGCTGCTCCACAAGGTTGGTCTCTACGACAAGCGCGACAAGTACCCGGCATTTCTTTCCGGCGGCCAGCAGCAGCGCGCCTCGATCGCCCGCGCCCTGTGCATGGAGCCGAAGGTCATGCTGTTCGACGAGCCGACATCGGCGCTCGATCCGGAGCTTGTCGGCGAGGTCCTGCGGGTCATCCGCGATCTGGCGGAGGAGGGTCGCACCATGATCCTCGTCACCCACGAAATGAGCTTCGCGCGCGACGTGTCGAGCCACGTCATCTTCCTTCATCAGGGCGTCATCGAGGAAGAAGGTCCGCCCCTGCAGGTTTTCAACCATCCCAAGAGCGAAAGGTGCCGGCAGTTCACCAAAACAAAACATTGAACCGGCCGCGTCCCTTCACCGACATTGGGTGAGGCAAGAGCGTAAGTACAGATGTCAACGGAGGATTGAACATGAAGTGGTTTTTGAAGCTCGTTTCCATGTCTGCCGCGGCATTCCTGCTCGGTGCAGGCGTGGCCCAGGCGGATATCAAGTTCGGTGTCGCGGCCGAGCCCTATCCGCCGTATTCGTCCAAGGACACGTCGGGCAAGTGGGTCGGCTGGGAAATCGACCTGATGAACGCGGTCTGCGCCCACATCAACGAGAAGTGCGAGCTCGTCGAGGTGGCGTGGGACGGCATCATCCCGGCGCTCACGTCCAAGCAGATCGACGTCATCTGGAGCTCCATGTCGATCACCGACGAGCGGAAGAAGACCATCGATTTCACCGAGATGTACTACGACACGCCGACCGTGCTCATCGGAACGAAGAACGGCGACACCGATATCACGCCCGAGCATCTCAAGGGCAAGACCATCGGCGTCCAGGTCTCGACCGTGCACGAGCGCTACCTGCAGAAGTATTACGGCGCGAATTCCGAGATCAAGACGTACCAGACGCAGGACGAGGCCAACAACGACCTCGCTTCCGGACGTCTCGACTACGTCCAGGCCGACGGCACGGCGCTCGATGCCTACCTGAAGACCGATCAGGGCAAGGAGTGCTGCGAGTTCAAAGGTCGGGTACCCGAGGATCCCGAGATCCTGGGCCATGGCGTCGGCGGCGGCGTGCGAAAGGAAGATACCGAGCTCCGCGACAAGCTGAGCAAGGCAATCAAGGACCTTTCCGCTTCGGGTGAGATCGCGAAGATCACAGAGAACTATCCGGACCTCAAGCCGGTCATCGTTCTTCCCGGCGTCTGACAGGCGTTGACGATCGAATGCCGCGTCTCTCCGGTCGGGGAGACGCGGTCGCCACATCGCTGGCGGAGCGGGGATGGAAAAGCCGGGATTTCTCGAGCTTCTTGCCTACGGTGACCAGGGCTACGGGGATGAGCTCCTCCGCGGCCTGTTCATGACTCTTCAGATATCCTTCTTCGCCTACGCCATCGGATTGGTCATCGGCCTTGCGGGGGCGATGGGAAAGCTATCGGGCAACAAGCTCCTGAGAAGAGTGCTGGATGCCTATACCACGCTGGTGCGGGCGTCTCCCGAGCTGATCCTCATCCTGCTCCTGTATTACGCGGGCACCGGCGCCCTCAACGTGCTGCTGTCGGCCTACGGCTTCGAGACCGTTCGGGTCAGTGGCTTTGCCGCCGCCGTCGCGGTGCTCGGATTCATGCAGGGCGCCTACTCGACCGAGGTATTGCGCGGCGCCATCCAGGCCATCCCGATCGGCCAGATCGAAGCGGCCAAGGCCTTCGGCATGCCGCCCATGCTGCGTTTCCGCCGCGTTGTCATTCCCGCGATGATGCCGCTCGCAATCCCCGGCATGGCCAATCTCTGGCTCATCGTGACCAAGGATTCATCCCTTATCGCTGTCGTCGGATACACCGAGCTGCTGCTCGCCACACGGCAGGCGGCCGGCAACACCAAGCTCTATCTCGCGTTCTTCTCGACGGCTGCCGTCGCCTATCTCGCCATCACACTCGTATCGAACCAGATCTTCAGCCGCCTGGAGCGCTATTTCCGTCGCGGCATGGCGCGGTACAGCTAGGAGATCCGGATGGAGTGGTCCTGGGTGCCCAAGTACCTGCCGCTTCTGGCCAGCGGGCTGTGGGTCACCATCAACCTTCTGGTGCTGTCGGTCATCTTCGGCATGATCTTCGCGGTGCCGCTCGGTCTCGTGCAGGCGACGGGATCGAGATGGCTCAGCCCGCTTGCCAGGGCGTTCTGCACGTTCATCCGCGGTACGCCGCTTCTCGTCCAGGTGTGGCTCCTCTATTTCGGTTTCGGATCGCTTTTTCCGCTCATCCCCGGAATTCGCGAGAGTTTCCTGTGGCCGGTGCTGCGCGAAGGCTACTTCTATGCGCTCCTGGCGCTGACGATCAGCTTTGCCGGATACGAGGGCGAGGTGATGCGCGGTGCCTTCCTTGCCGTGCCGAAGGGCGAGCTCGAGGCCGGAAAGGCCTTCGGCATGTCTCCCTGGAGGATTTTGAGGCGGATCTGGTTGCCGCGCGCCTTTCGTCTGGCGCTTCCGACGCTCCTCGGAGATACGGCGCTGCAGCTGAAGTCGACGCCACTTGCCGCGACCGTGACCGTTCTCGATCTCTTTGGAGTTTCCAACAAGATCAGGCAGGATACCTTCCGGGTCTATGAGCCGCTGCTGCTGGTTCTCGTGATCTACGTCGTTCTTTACTTCTTCATCGTGTGGGCTTTCAACAAATACGAATCCCGCATTCCGCAAAAACGCTAGTCAGTATTGGGGAGAATATCATGACATTCACGCGCCGGTCCGTCGTCGCAGCCGCAGCCGTCCTTTCGGTTTTCGCGTTGAGCGAGGCACAGGCAGCCGAGAAGCTCGTCATCTCGAACTGGGACAACTACATGCCGAAGGACCTCCTCGAGAAATTCAAGGCGGAGACCGGCATCGAGGCCGAGCTTTCCGTGCACACGACGAACGAGGAGATCGTCGGCAAGCTCACCGCCAGCGGCGGCAAGGGATACGACGTCGTCTTCGTGACCTCGCCCTTCGCCGAAGCGCTCAACAACCTCGGCTATCTCGCCAAGATAGATGCGGCCAAGATTCCGAACCTCGCCAACCTCTATCCCGAAGCGACGCAGCTCAAGCACGATCCCGGCAACACGTTCTCCGTTCCCTACACCTGGGGAACCTCGGGCCTGTGCTACCGCTCCGACCTCGTCAAGACAGAGCCTACGAGCTGGAACGATTTGCTGAAGCCCGCCGATGACGTGAAGGGCAAGGTCACCATGCTGTCGACCGACCGGTGGTTGATGGGCGCCGCCTTCCTCGCGATGGGCAAGTCGGTCAACTCGACCGACCAGGAAACTCTCGATGCAGCGAAGACACAGCTCATCGAGACTAAGAAGAGCTTGCTCGCCTACGACGATACGACGTTTTTTTCGAAGCTCGTGTCCGGCGAGGCGAGCCTCGTTCATGCCTGGGACGGCTGGTGCAACTACGGCATTGCCGAGAACAAGGCCATCAAATACGTCGTGCCCAAGGAGGGCACGGACCTCTACGTCGATGCGATGGTCGTGATGGAATCGTCGCAGAACAAGGATGCCGCGCACAAGTTCATCGACTACGTGCTGAAGCCGGAGAACAGCAAGTGGGTCGTCGAGAACATCATGTACAAGACCCCGAACAAGGCGGGCATGGAGACGGTCGACAAGGCGCTCCTGGAGCAATATCCGAATATCGCCATTCCGCCCGCCGACCTCCTGAAGTTTGAGCAGCTGCGCGATCTTGGCGAGGGGCAGAAGGCGTTCTCCAAGGCCGTCACCGAGATCCTGGCATCGAAGTAGCGAAACCCGATCGTCGCCGCTACCGGGAGCGTTCGCGCTCCCGGTGACGTGTCGCCATGAGCAAGCCACGAGCCACGTTGCTGATGATGCTTCCCGGCCTCGCCTGGCTGGTCCTGCTCATGGTCGTGCCTTGTCTCCTCATCTTCGGCCTCGCCTTCTTCGAGCGCGGCGTCTACGGCGGCATCGACTACGGCGTGCGCACGCTCGACAATTTCCGTCGCGCCGGCGATCCGCTCTACACCACCATTCTCCTCGACTCCGGCCGCATCGCGCTGACTGCGACCCTGGTCGCCATTCTCATCGCCTATCCGGCCGCATATGCCATCAGCCGCGCGACGCCCCGCTGGCAGGCGCCGCTCCTCATCCTGGTCATCCTGCCGTTCTGGTCGAACTACCTGATCCGCACTTATGCATGGATGGTCATCCTCAATCGGGAAGGCGTCATCAACACCGTGCTGACCAGGCTCGGCCTGATCGACCAGCCGTTGAACATTCTCTACAACGAGTTCGCCGTCGTTCTCGGCCTCGTCTACAATTACGCGCCCTTCGTCATCCTCGCGATCTTCGCCTCTCTGCAACGTCTCGATCCGTCCTATGCTGAGGCCTCGCGCGATCTCGGGGCGGGATCGTGGACGACGTTCCGGCGCATCATCCTGCCGTTGACGCTGCCGGGCGTCGCCGCCGGCGGCGTGTTCGTCTTCGTGCTGTCGATCGGCAACTTCATCACGCCCGACCTGCTCGGCGGCGGCAGGTTGCAGATGGTCGGGAACCTGATCTACGACCAGTTCCTCACGGCGCGCGACTGGCCCTTCGGTGCCACCCTGTCCATCGTCCTGATCGCCGTCATGATGATCGTGCTTTTCGGCCAGGCGCTCGTCGTTCGCCGTTCGACCGCGGGGACCAGGCATGGCTAGGCCCCTCCGCCTGCATCTCGGCTTGATGCTGTTCTTCCTCTATGCGCCGATCGCGATGCTCATGATCCTCAGCCTCAACCGGGCCGGTCTTCCGACCGTATGGACGGGCTTGACCTTCGATTGGTACCTGGAGCTGGCGCGGCGGCCGGACATTCTCCGCGCCGCCGGCAATTCGCTCATCGTCGCTGCGGTGTCGACGGTGATCGCGACGGCGCTCGGCACGCTCCTCGCCCTCGGCGTCGAGCAGCGGCGGGCCTCGCCCGTGACCGACATGCTGCTCTTCGCTCCCATGATCATCCCGGACGTGGTCCTCGCCATCGCGCTCCTGTCATTCTTCACCATCCTCAAGATGACCCTCGGGCTGCACTCGATCATCCTTGCCCATGTCGTCTTCAATATCGCCTTCGTGTGCGCCGTCGTGCGCGCCCGCTTGCGGAATTTCGACTGGTCTCTCGTCGAAGCGTCGGCCGATCTCGGCGCCGGTTCCTGGACGACTTTCCGGAGGGTCACCTTTCCGCTCATCGGCTCGGCCATGTTGGCAGGGGCACTCCTGGCGTTTACGCTGTCCATCGATGAGTTCATCATTGCCTACTTCACGGCCGGCGCGGGGCAGGGATCCACGACCTTGCCGATGAAGATCTACGCCATGATACGCTTCGGCATCACGCCCGAGATCAACGCCATGGCGACCATCGTGATGGGCGTGAGCTTCGCGCTCGTGCTCATCTCGCAGCGCCTCGACCGCGGCGTTCTCTCCGGCCGCTCGGCGGGCCGTCTCTCGGCTATGACTCCGGCACAACCCAAGGAAGCCTGAAATGGTGAGAAAAGCGAAGAAGACCTCGAAAGGCGCGCGACGTGCGGCGAAGACGACCCAGAAGACGTCGCGAGCCGCGACGAAGAAGACGCGCAAGGCCTCTGCCGGCAAACGCCGCAAGGTCGTCGCCTTCTTTCCCGAGGCGGCGTTCGGGCCGGCCTTGAATTCGGTCGGCATCGCCCAGGCCGTCGAGAAGCTAGGTCACAAGGCGGTGTTCTTCTCGGACCCGGGATTCGTGCAGGTCTATGAGGGATACGGCTTCGAGGTCCATCCCGTGAATCTTTCCGAACCCATGCCGGCCGAGGAGATGGCGAAATTCTGGAGCGACTTCATCAACGGTCACATCCCCAATTTCCGCAAGACGCCTTACGACCAGATAGGCAACTACGTGAAGGATTGCTGGGAGGCGATCGTTTCGACCTCGAAGTGGGCCGAGAAGGACCTGCCCGCCGTCCTCTCCAAGGTGAAGCCGGACGTGGTATGCGTCGACAACGTCATCCTCTTCCCCGCCATCAAGCGCTACGGCCGCACCGACGGCAAGCCGTGGGTGCGGATCATCTCCTGTTCGGAGAACGAGATCGAGGATCCCGACATTCCTCCCCATCTCTCCGGCTGCGGGGAGAAGGACAAGGCCGGGTTCGAACGGTTCCGCCGGCGTTTCAACGACGTCGTCGGATCCATCCACGCCGATTTCAACGCGTTCCTCGAGACCTGCGGCGAACGGCCGTATCCGCTAGGGCAGTTTTTCGAGGCGTCACCGCATATGAACCTGTTGCTGTATCCGGAGGCCGTGAAGTTCAGGCGCCGCCACAAGCTGTCGCCGAAGCTCTTTCAGTATCTGGAGGGCTGCGTGCGCAAGGAGAAGCCCTACAAGGTTCCGAAGTTCAAGAAGAACGACGACAAGCCGCTGCTCTATGTGAGTTTCGGGTCGCTCGGCGCCGGCGACGTCGATCTGTTGAAGCGCCTGATCGTCTTGTTGGGGAAGCTGCCGGTGCGGGCGCTGGTGAATGTCGGAGACTACAAGGATAGCTACTCGAACATCCCGCCGAACGTGCATATCGACAGCTGGTTTCCTCAGCCATCGGTCATTCCGCTCGTCGATGCCGTCATCCATCACGGCGGCAACAATTCGTTCACCGAGTGCCTCTACTTCGGCAAGCCGGCTTTGATCATGCCGTATGTGTGGGACGGCCACGACAACGCCACACGCGTCGAGGAGACCGGTCACGGCTTCAAGTCGCATCGCTACGACTGGACCGATGACGAGTTGACCGCAAAGATCATGAAGATGCTGACCGACAGGAAGATGAAGGCGAAGCTGAAGCGGACGTCGAAGCACATGCGCGGCCGGCACGGGCCGACCAAGGCCGCGAAAATCCTCGACAGGCTCGCGAAAGCGGCCTGAGCTCGACATCAACCTGAGAGACCGGCCATGACCGCGACACCACGTGTCTACAACCCCCTCGATACTCGCGAGCTGAAGGATTGGGGCCTCGTTCCCACGTCGATCGAAGGTCAATCGCGCACCTCCGGCATCGTGATTCACCGCAACGACGACGGTTCGTCCGAATGCGGCATCTGGACCTGCACGCCGGGCTTCTGGGATTGCCACGTCACCAAGGACGAGTTCTGTCACTTCCTGGCCGGCCGCTGCACCTACACCCATGAATCGGGGGAGGTGATCGAGATCCACCCCGATACCGTCGCGTTCTTCCCGAAGGACTGGAGGGGAACCTGCCGTGTCCACGAGACCGTGCGCAAGGTGTACATGATCCGATGAGGCACGCGTGAACGGCGGCCCCTTGACGAGCGATGGCCATTGCCAGCAATGTCCGCTTCCTCATCGGGAGCGAAGCCGTTGACCACGAACGCCAATCGCTGGCGCCGCTACGCGGATTGGGACAACCGACCTCTGCGGCTGGACAAGTTCGCGGCTGAAGACGCCAAGAACGGCTTCTCGGCCTTCTCGAGCCCGGCCGATCCCAAGCCCGGAATCGCGATCGAGAACGACGAGGTCGTATCGATGGACGGCGTTGCTGCCGCCGACTTCGACATGATCGACTATTTCATTGCCCACCATCATATCGACGCCGGGGTGGCGGAGCGGGTAATGAGCATCCCGTCCGGCGACATCGCCCGCATGCTCGTCGACATGAACGTGCCGCGCGCCGACCTCGTCGAGATCGCCCACGGCCTGACGCCGGCGAAGCTGGCCGAGGTCGTGACCCAACTGAACGCCCTCGAGATCGCCTTCGCCTATTCCAAGATGCGGGCCCGCCGCACGCCGGGGAACCAGGGTCACGTCACCAATGCCAAGGACGATCCGCTGCAGCTGGCGGCCGACGCCGCAACCGCCGTCGCCTTCGGTTTCGACGAGATCGAGACCACCATGCGCGTCTCGCGCAACGCCTGGTCGAACGCCGTCGCCTGCGCCGTCGGTGGCGCCGTCGGCCGGTGGGGCACTTTGTTCCAGTGTTCGAGCGAAGAGGCCGAAGAGCTGCGGATCGGCATGGCGGGCTTCTCCTCCTACGCAGAGACGGTCTCGGTCTATGGAACCGAGCGCGCCTTCATCGATGGCGACGATACACCATGGTCGAAAGCCTTTCTCGCCGCCGCCTACGCGTCGCGCGGCATCAAGATGCGCTGCACCTCGGGAGCCGGTTCCGAGCTCCTCATGGGTTTCCATGAATCGAAGTCGCTGCTCTACCTCGAAGCCCGCTGCCTTTGCCTGCAGCGCGGCATGGGCGTCCAGGGCACGCAGAACGGCGGCATCGACGGCGCGCCGGTGACCGCCACGGTTCCCGGCGGCGTCAGGGAATTGATGGCGGAGAACCTGCTCGCCGTCTGGCTCGACCTCGAATGCGCATCCGGCAACGATGCGCGGACGAGCGAATCCGAAATCCGCGTCGGCGCCAAGATCCTTCCCTATCTGTTGGCCGGCTCCGACTTCATCTGCTCGGGCTTCGGGTCGATCCTGAAATACGACAATTCCTTCAACCCTTCGCTTCTGAACGGCGAGGAGATGGAGGACTATCTGGTGCTCCAGAGGGATTTCGAGGCCGATGGCGGCCTGACCCCGGTGCCCGAAGATTCCGTGCTGGCGACGCGCCGGCGCGCCGTCGAGGCGCTGGCCGCCGTGTTCGAGGAGTTGGAGCTCGGCAATCCCACGCGGCCCATGATGGAGAGCGTCGTTCAGGCGTCCGGCTCGAACGACACCCAAAGCTACATGCCGCGCGACGTTGCCTTCATCAGCGATGCAATCAAGGGCCGCGGCATCACCGTCGTCGACGTGATCAAGGCCCTGGCTCGGCGCGGTTTCCGCGAGGAAGCGGAAAATCTCCTGTCCCTGGTCAAGCTGCGCATCGCCGGAGACTACCTGCAGACATCCGCCATCGTGCGCAACGGCCGAGTGATCAGCGCCGTCAACGACCCCAATGCCTATCTCGGGCCCGGCACCGGATATCGGCTCGATGCGGAGCGCCGCCTGGCCATCAACAGCATTCGCGACGTGCTGGATCAGAAGGAGGTCCTGCGGTCCGAGGCCATGCACGAGGCGCCGGAGAAGCGGCGCATCAGCTATGCGGTTCGTGGCGAAGCCGGCACCGGCAGCGTCCCGGAAATCGTGATCGGCATCAGCCCGGCTTTCGGCACGCGGCTCTACCAGACCCTGGCCGGCCATCCCCTTTCTGAAGTTCTCGGCGCCTTGAGTGCGGCGATCGAGGGTCGCGGGCTTGGCGTCCGCATCGTCCGTATTCGCCACACGGCGGATACCTCGTTTCTCGGCCTGACCGCGGCCCGCCTTTCGGGTTCAGGAGTAGGCATCGGTATCCAGGCAAAAGGCACCGCGGTCATCCACCAGCGCGACAGGCTGCCGCACAACAACCTCGAGCTCTTTTCGAACGCGCCGATAACGCAGCTGGAGCACTATCGCAAGATGGGAGCCAATGCGGCCGCCTACGCGCTGGGCGAGATGCCGGAACCGGTCGTCGTGCCCATGCGCGGCGAGGCGATGGGGTCGCGCTATCACGCGCGCGTCGCGCTGATCTATGCCATTGAGACCGGGCTCGCCGAGGCCGGAGCCAAGCCGGAAGAGATCGACGTGCGGTTCCTGGGGCGCAAATCATGAAGAGGCCGCTCGACACCGCCGCCTATCCGCTGTCGGAGAAGCGGCCGGAGCTGGTCCGCGGCAAGCGGGGCAAGCAGCTCGCCGACATCACCCTCGACAGGCTCCTCGCCGGCGAGGTCGAGATGGAAGACCTGCGGATCACGGCCGAAGCGCTCGAGCTGCAGGCCGACGTCGCCCGGTCGGCGCGGCGGCCCATGCTGGCTGCGAACTTCGAGCGTGCGGCCGAACTCGTCGACGTTCCCCAGGATCTCATCATGGAAATCTATGAGCTCCTCCGGCCGGGCCGCGTCACCTCCAAGGCGCAGCTCCTCGACACCGCCAAGCGGTTGAGGAGCGACTACCGCGCGGAGCGCATGGCGGCCTTCATCGAGGAGGCGGCTGCGGTCTACGAGCGCCGCGGCCTGTTCACCTACCGGTTCTAGGCTGGCGGGAACTGTCAATTTCGGGCCCTGCGCGGTCAAGCCGCTTCGGGAAGGCTGGGGCATGAAGGGGTGGGCCTCGATTTGCGTGCTGCCCGAATTGAGGTCATATTGCACCGCGGTCGCCGCCCGGTCACGGTCGGGCAGAGTATTCAGGGAGGAATGAATGGCGAATAACCACAATCTTACGCGCCGCAGCTTCATGCAGTCTTCGGCGGCCATGGCCGCGGCATATGCCGCCGGCGCATCGATGCTGCCGAGGGGTGCATCGGCCGCGCGCGAGAAGGAACTCAATATCCTTTGCTGGGAAGGCTACAACTCCGCCCAGGTTCTTGACCCCTTCCGGCAGGCGAAGGAAGCCACCGTCAAGGCCGAGTCACTGACCAACGATCCGACGATGATCAACCGGTTGCGCGCCGGCGAGATCAATGTCTGGGATCTCATCAACGTGAACAATCCCTGGGCTCGCAAGATCATGCACCCGGAGAAGCTGATAAAGCCGCTCGACCGGGCGCGCTTCGAGCCTTACTTCGACAAGATGCTTCCGGGCTTCAAGGCGCCCTACAAATGGGCGATGGACGACTCCGGCAATGAGCTTCTCGGCATGGTCCAGCGCTTCGGCCCCTACAGTTTCGTCGTCAACACCGACAAGGTCAGCCGCGCCACGGCCGAGGACCAGGGCTGGGATCTGTGGAACGATGCCGCCAACGACAAGAAGTACGGCATCCTGGAATCCGACGACTGGAACGTCTTCTGCCTGTGCTGCATCTCCGGCTTCGATCCGTTCCGCACCCATACCGACGAGGAAGTGACGAAGTTTACCGACACGGCCAAACGGGTGTTCAAGGGCGCCAAGGTGGTCGGGGACATCGCCACGATGAACCAGGCGTTGATCGCCGGCGAGATCGACTTCCATCTCACGGGCGGCACGTATTCCGCATCGCCGGCCCGCGCCGACGGCCACCCCAACATCCGCGGCATCACCCCCAAGAAGGGACCGATGCCGGGCGGCAAGGGCGGCATTTCGTGGATCGAAGTGACCTCCGTCGTAAACAACCCGGAGGTCTCGCCGCTGGCGGCGGACTTCCTCGAATACGTCCAGGCGCCGGACATCGCCCACGTCGTGGCGTTCGCCGAAGGCACGTTCAACCCCGTCACCCAGATGGGCAACCCCGACTGCTTCAAGCTCTTCACCAAGGAAGAGCTCGACACGATTCAGTGGGACAGCCTCGACGAGGAGATGGCCGCGTCGATCGAGTATGATATCGTGCCCGACTACGACAAGCTCTTGGACATCATGACGGCTGCCAAGCGCGAGGCCTCCGGAGGCTGAACGCGGATCATCGTGCGGGACCGGCTGAGGCCGACTCCGATGCCCGGAGCCGCAACTCCGCGGTCGGTCCCGCCGCCTTCCTTCGTGTGAGCGTGAATGACTGCACGGCCCACTCTCCTTTCGCTGACGGCGGTGCGAAAGACGTTCGGCAACCTTGCCGCCGTCGACGGCGTCGATCTCGACATACTGGAAGGCGAGTTCTTCACGATCGTCGGCCCCTCAGGCTGCGGCAAGACGACGTTGCTGCGCATGCTGGCCGGCCTCGAGACGCCGACCGACGGCGATATCTCGCTGCGTGGCCAGAGGCTGAACGACGTGCCCGCCAACCGGCGGCCGACCTGCATGGTCTTCCAGTCCCTGGCGCTGTTCCCCCACCGCACCGTCGGGCAGAACATCGAATTTTCCCTGAAGATCCGGGGTGTCGCCCCGGCGACGCGTAAGGCGCGGGCGCTCGAGCTCATGGAGCTGCTGCGCCTTCCGGCGGACTACTACGGCAAGAACGTCATGCAATGCTCGGGCGGCGAACGGCAGCGTGTCGCGCTCGCCCGCGCGCTCGCCTACGATCCCGCCATTCTGTTCTTCGACGAGCCGCTGTCGGCCATCGACTACAAGCTCCGCAAGACTCTCGAGAAGGAACTGAAGGACATCCATCGCGAGACGGGCAAGACGTTCGTCTACATCACCCATTCCCTCGAAGAGGCGATGGTCATGAGCGACCGCATCGGCGTCATGCGCGGCGGCAGGCTCATCCAGGTCGGCACGCCGCACCAGATCTACTCCGACCCGAAATCCAAGTTCGTCTCCGAGTTCATCGGCGATGTGAACGTCGTACCGGTGCGGCTGGGGGAGGGGGGCAAGCTGGAATCGGTCGAGCTGTCGGAGAAGCTGAAGGCGCCGAAGATTCCGACCGGCTTCGTCGCGGGCTACCTCGTCATCCGCCCGGAATCCATCCGCTTCGTCGCTGCCGCCGATGGAGCGGACAACGTCGTCGCCGGACGGCTCTACAACGAATACGCCTTGGGCTCGCGCATCCAGTATCAGATCAGGAGCGGCGAGCAGGTGTTCCTCGTCGAGAAGCTCCGTCAGCAAGCCTATTCGGGGAAGCTCGACGATGAGGTCCTGGTGGGATGGGATGCCAGGGACAGCATCCTGGTGACGGACTGAGCCGGCCATGACCTTCGGATCCAACCCAGGTGCCAAGGCTGCCGTTCCCGTTCTCCTGCTGCTGGCGGTGGGTTTTCTGGCCCCGCTCATCGCCGTCGTCTGGTACAGCTTCATGCCGCCCCGCACCTTTTCCTTCGGCGGCGCGCCGAGCCTCGCCAACTACCGCACCATCGTCGACAGCACGACCTACATCTCGTTCTTCTGGTCGCTCGGCCTCGCCGCCTTTGCCGTCCTGCTGCTCGCCTTGATCTGCTACCCGATCGCCTACGCGCTGGTCCGCGTCTTCGGCCGCTCCGCTACGCTGCTCACGCTCCTGTTCACCATTCCTCTCTTCGTCTCCGAGAACATCCGGCTCTACGGCTGGGTGCTGTTCTTCATCAAGAACGGCGTGCTGCTCGGCACCGTCAAGTCGCTGACCGGGCTCGACTTCCAGAGCATCCTGTTCACGCGGCCCGCCGTCATTCTCGGCATGGTCTACGTCTACCTTCCGTTCATGCTCTTCCCGATGACGCTCGGCATCAGCATGGTGCCGAGCGAAACCCGCGACGCCGCATCCGATCTCGGAGCCTCGCGCTGGCAGGTCTTCAAGGAGGTGGAGCTGCCCCTGTCGATGCCGGGCATCCTCATCGGTTTTCTCCTCACCTTCGTCCTGGCCGTGGGCGCCCTTGCCGAAGCGAAGGTGCTGGGCGGCCAGAAGATCATCCCGATCGCCCATGACATCGAAATCGCCTTCACCTATGCGCAGAACTGGCCGCTCGGCTCGGCGCTGTCCGTCCTCCTGATGATGGTGGTCGCCGCCCTCGTGCTCGTGGCGTTGCGGCGTTTCGACCTCGATGCCCTGCTGGGGCGACGCTGATGCGGACCGGCGCGCCCCGCTATCGTCACGCTCTCGTCATCGTCTGGACGCTGGCGGTGCTGCTCTTCGTCTACCTGCCGATCATCTGCATAACGCTCGCCTCTCTGACTTCGAGCCGCTATTTCCAGTTTCCCATCGCCCGGTTCGGCATCGACTGGTGGGCCAAGACCTTCGCGTCGATCGAGATCCGCCAGCTTCTCGCGACGTCGATTTCCATCGCCCTCGTGGTCACCGTCATCGCCGTCGTGCTCGGTTTCTTCGGTGCCCTCGCATTCGCGCGCTACCAGTGGAAGGGACGCGGCATCTACCAGAAGATCATCCTCCTGCCGATCTTCTTTCCGCAGTCGGTCCTCGGCTTGGCATTGCTTCTGTGGTTCAACGCGCTGGGGCTGCAGCTCAACTGGACGACAGCCGTCTTCGCCCACCTGGTGTGGATAGTTCCCGTCGTGACGCTGGTTATGGCCATCCAGGTCTACAGCTTCGATCCGGCGCTCGAAGAGGCGGCATTCGACCTCGGCGCCAATCGCTGGCAGGTGCTGCGCGAGGTGACGCTGCCCGTGCTCTTCCCCGGCATCTTCTCGGGGGCGCTGTTCGCTTTCCTGCTGTCGTGGGGAAACTTCCCCCTGTCGCTCTTCACCACCGGCGCCGATACCACCGTGCCGGAATATCTCTACGCCAAGATGGTGGCGGGCTACACGCCGGGCGTTCCGGTTCTCGGCACCGTGTCGACCGTCGGCGCGGCGATCCTGCTCATCGGCGGCTACAGCCTCATTCTGGTTCTGAGGAAGCGGCACGCGGAAAACATCGGTTAGGGAACAGGGAGGGTTGATGATGGCGAGCTCGGTCAAGGGTCGCTCGGTCGTGGTCACCGGCGGATCGAAGGGCATCGGCAAGGGCATCGCGCGCGTCTTCGCGGAAGCCGGAGCCAAGGTCACGCTCGTGGCGCGCAATCTCGACCAGGCGGCCGCCGCGGCCAGGGATATCGGTCACGGCGCCACCGCGCTCGCCGCCGACGTGACGAAGCTGCGCGACATGGAGGTCATGGCCAAGGCGGCGGCCGATCGCAACGGCGGCATCGACGTGCTGTGCGCCAACGCCGGCATCTTTCCGCAGGCGAAGATCGAGGACATGACGACCGACCAGTGGGACGAAGTCATCTCGACGAACCTCAAGGGCACCTTTCACGCGGTGAAGGCCTGCGTTCCCTACCTGAAGAAGTCCGACCAGGGGCGGATCGTCCTGACCTCGTCGATCACGGGACCCGTCACCGGCTTTCCCGGCTGGACGCACTACGGAGCCTCCAAATCGGGGCAGCTCGGCTTCATGCGGACGGCATGCATCGAACTCGCCAAGTACGGCATCACAGTCAATGCCGTGATGCCCGGCAACATCGTCACCGAGGGTTTGGAAAGCCTGGGCGACGACTACATGAAGACCATGGCCGCCTCGATTCCACTGAAGCGCCTCGGCACCGTCGCCGACATCGGGCACGCCGCGCTCTTCTTCGCCTCCAAGGAAGCGGGTTACATAACCGGCCAGACCATCATCGTCGACGGTGGCCAGATCCTTCCGGAATCGCTGGAAGCCCTGGCGCAGGCCTAGTGTGGGTCGTGCCCGGCGGCGCGATAGGAGCGGGGACTGCGGCCGGTCCACCGGCGGAATGCCCGGCTGAATGCCGAGAGCTCGGAATAGCCGAGCAGCAGAGCGATCTCTGAAAGCGGTAGTTGCCGCTCGCGGATATAGGACCGGGCAAGCTCGCGCCGCGTTCCTTCGAGGAGCTCCTTGAACGACACGTTGTTGTCGGCGAGCTCGCGGCTGAGCGCCATGCTCGATATGCGCAGTTCGCTCGCCACCTCCTCCAGGCTCGGCGTGCCGTTCGGCAGCTTGACGCGGATGGCCGTGCACACCCGGTCGAGCAGCGATCCCGCCACCGATTTCCGTTCGCGCAGTTCGACCAGGCTCATGCGCATGAGGTCCATGAGGCGCACGTCGCCGTGCGGCATGGCGCGGCTGAGCACGGTGGGCCGGAAGAGCAGGGCGTTGCACGGCTGGCTGAAATAGACCGGCGCATCGAAGGCCCGTTCGTGCTCCTTCGCCTCCGCCGGCCGCGGATGCTCGAAATGAACCTCCTCGGGCGCCCACGACCGCCCGCAGCACTCGCGGATCACGTTCAGGAACATGCCGAGCGACAGTTCCGCATCCTGCCGGCGGTCGACGATGTCCGATGCCTCGATCTGGTATTCAAGCCGCATCAGGCCGTCGCTGCCGAGCACCAGGTTCATGCGCGAGCACTCCTGGTGATAGGCGAAGAGACCGACCAGGTTACCGAGCGCCGAAGCCAGCGTCGGCGAGGCGACCGCGGCGTATCCCCAATAGCCGAGATCGCGGGGCTGGAACTGATTGCCGAACCACAGGCCGAAATTCCCGTGCTTCGTCTGCCGCGCCGCTTCCTCGAAAAGGCGGCAGAAATCCGCCAGTCGCAGCTTCACCGTCGGGCTGCCGGCGAGATCGGGAATGAGATGGGCGTCGCCGAAGATGCGGTCGACGTCGCCGCCCATGCGCGCGATGTAGTCGACCATTCCGGTCGCGGCCGAAGCAAGCACCCCCGGTGGGCCGCGATCGTCGCTGCCGGCCGGTAAGGGAACGAGGGCTTCGAGCATCTCGGTCAATCTTTTCGGCCCTGGGCCGCTGAAATCGAGCAACCCCATGTTCGCACACGGAGAAGACGAGGGGCAAGGCGTGTCAGCCGCTTCTCACCTGTCAAAATGGGCCGGCTTGCGGTCAAGCCCGGCGCCGGCACCCGTTTTAACCTGCGATCCTGGGTATTCCGTCGTTAACTCTTATGAACGCGCAGGCAGCCGAGAAGCAGACCACGCCATCCCCGTTTCACGCCCGCCAGCTCGTCGAGAAGGCGCGCTGGGCCGCTGGCGCTTATGCGACGTATACGCGCAGCGAGGTGCTGGCCGTTGCCGAGACTGTTGCGGCGGCGGCTGCTGCGGCGGCCCGCAAATATGCGGATTGGGCGGTCGAAGAGACGGGCTTCGGTGTCGCCGAGCACAAGGAGCTCAAGAACCGACTCTGCTCGACCGGCTT
Source organism: uncultured Alphaproteobacteria bacterium (assembly GCA_963789175.1). Lineage (GTDB taxonomy): Bacteria > Pseudomonadota > Alphaproteobacteria > Rhizobiales > Aestuariivirgaceae > CAWBJO01. The sequence continues at coordinate 314,388 of CAWBJO010000006.1, read as the reverse complement.
GCTCGATCACTATCGAAACGACAACTACACTGACTTCCGTGTGGACGAGCAGCGCAAGATCGTGGAGATCCCGCGACCCGCCGGCGTGATCTTCGCCCTCACGCCCTCCACCAATCCGATCTCGACGCTGTACTACAAGGCGCTCCTCGCGCTCCTGACCCGCAACGCGATCGTCATCAGTCCCCACCCGATGGCCAAGGCCTGCTGCGCCGACGCCGCGCGCATGCTCGCCGCGGCCGCCGAGCAGGCGGGCGCCCCCGACGGCGTGGTTCAAGTCATCGAGGAGCCGTCGCTTCCCGTCATCGACGAGATCATGAGGTCCGACCGGATCGATCTCATCCTCGCGACCGGCGGCACCCCGATGGTGCGCGCAGCCTACTCGTCGGGCAATCCCGCCCTCGGGGTAGGGCCGGGCAACGTACCCGTCTATGTCGACGAGACGGCGGATGTGGTGCGCGCCGCCAAGTGCATCGCCGACAGCAAGGCTTTCGACAATTCCATCCTCTGCACGAATGAATCCGCCGTCATTTCCCATGCCGCCGTCGCCGACCGGCTCCTGGCAGAACTGAAGCGGCAGGGATGCCACCTGCTTTCCGACGAGGAGCGCGACGTTCTTTCGGCTCACCTTTTTCCGATGGGCAAGTTCAACGTTCCCCTCATCGGCAAGTCGGCGGAGCATATCGCGAAGTCGGCCGGCATCCGCGTGCCGCACGGCACCCGTGTCCTCCTCGCACCCCTCGAACGCATCGGCGATGACTACCTCCTGAGCCGCGAGAAGCTGTGTCCAGTGCTCGGCTTCTATGCGGTCGCCTCCCGCGAGGCGGGGTTGACGGCGGCGCGCGCCATGATCCGCCGCCAGGGGCAGGGCCATTCGGCCGCCATCCACGCCGATGATGCCGCGATCGTGCTGCGCTTCGGCGCCGAGCTCAACGTTCTCCGCCTGGCCGTGAACGTCGGCAACAGCACTGGCTCGGCCGGCTTCGACACATTCCTCCCACCGACCATGACTGTTGGCACCGGATTTTTCGGCCGCTCGGCGGCGACTGAGAACGTCGGACCGCAGCATCTCGTTCAGTGGGTCAAGGTCGCCTACAACCGCGCGCAGTCGGTGGCCTTTCCGGCCTTCGATGGGCTGGCGCTTCCCCGCCCGGCCACCCGGCCCCGCGTGCCGAGCGGCGACATCGACTATTCATTCGGCTGGGCGGGTGGTACGCCGTCGAGAGGCGAAAGCGAAGCGACGCGGTCCGGCTCCGCCGACCGCAACGACCTGCGCGACGAGATCCGCCGCCTGATCCTCGAGGAGCTTCGCGCCATGCATGGTGGGGCGTAGCGATGGCGACGGTCCGCTCCTACATCTTCGTCGACCAGCTCCAGCCGAAGACCATGTGCTATCTGGGGACCTTCGCGCGCGGCTTCCTTCCGCGCAGCCGCATGGCCGCCATCGTGCTCGAAGTCGCGCCCGGCCTTGCAATCGAAGGGTTGACCGATATCGCCCTCAAGACCGTCGACGTGAAGCCCGGCATCCTGGTCGTTGAGCGGCAATACGGCTATCTCGAGTTCCACTCCTACTCGGCCGCCGACGTGAAGGCGGCCGGCGAGGCGGTTCTCGACCATCTCGAGGCGAACCAGGCGGACGCCATGAAGCCGAAAATCCTGGCATCGAACATCGTGAAGCGGGTCGACGACTACCACGCCTTCCTCATCAACCGAAACAAGTCGGGCTCGATGATCCTGCCCGGCGAGTCGCTCTTCGTACTCGAGATGGAGCCGGCGTCCTACGCCATCATCGCCGCCAACGAGGCCGAGAAGGCGGCGGACGTCAAGATCGTCGACTACCGGATGATGGGCGCGACCGGGCGCGTCTACCTGTCGGGAAATGAAAGCGACATTCGCGCCGCGGCCCAGGCGGCGGAGAACGCGCTGGCGGAGAGGCTCAACTGAGATGGCGGATGGAATCGATCGGGACGAACTGCGGAAACTGGTGCGTGACGTGCTGCGCTCGGCGCTGCACGACGGGAAGCTTCCGCCCGCCGCTCTGCCGTCGAACACGATCGAGCGCATTCGCGCCGCAATGCTGCCGGGAGGGCCGGGCGAGGTGACGGTGTTCGGCGACCTCACGACCTTTGCACGCGACATCGTGGCCGCCGCCGCGCATGAGGACATCAAGGCCGCAATCATGTCGGGCCGGCTCATCTTCGCTCCGGCGGGCGGCGAGGGCGGCCCCGCCCGCAAGACTCCCGACAATCCGGTCGCTGGGGGCATTCCGCGGATCGCGGACGGTATCGTGAACGAGCACAAGGTCATGGAGATCGGCAGGACCCATAACAGGCTCGTCATCGGTCCCGAGGTCGTCGTCACGCCGCTGGCGCGCGACAAGGCTCGGGAACTCAAACTCGAACTGGTGAGATCGAAGTCATGAAGACAGGAACGGTCATCGGCAAGGTATGGGCGACGAAGCGTTTGGACGAGCTGCCGGGCGGGGCGCTGCTCGAGATCGAGATGGAGGAAGACGGGCCCGGCGAGCGGATGATCGCCTTCGATCCGCTGGGCGCCGGCGCGGGTGAACGCGTGCTCGTGACGACGGGGTCCGTGGCGCGCGGATGGTTCAAGGATTCCAAGGCCGTGGTCGACGCTTTGATCATCGGCATTCTGGACGTGCCGCGAACGGCGGCGAAATCGAAGTGAATTGTGTGCTGACCAGGAGGACAACATGTCGAATGCCATAGGATTTGTCGAAACCAAGGGCTATGTCGCCGCCTTCGCCGCGGCGGATGCCATGGTCAAGGCCGCCAACGTGACCATCATCGGCCGCGAGCAGGTGGGAGCCGGTCTCGTCGCCGTGCTGGTGCAGGGCGATGTCGGCGCCGTCAAGGCGGCGACCGAGGCGGGTTCCGAAGCAGCCAGCCAGGTCGGGCAGGTCGTGTCGGTCCACGTCATTCCGCGCCCGCATGCCGACGTCGTGAAGCAGTTCGGAACCGGCAAGTAGCCTCGTCCGAAGGGCGCTGGCCGCCGCTGGTGCGGCCTCGGAGGCTCCGGTGACGGAACTGCGCGTCTACCTGCTGATCGAGAGCCTGAGACGGCAGTTCGCCGCCTACCTGGCCTCGCCGACGCGCGCCCGCGGTTACGTCCCTGTGGAGGGCATGCATTCGCTCATCGTCGAGATTGCTCCCGCTCTGGCCATTCACCGCATCGTCGACCTTGCGCTCAAGTCCGTGCCCGATGCGGAGCCGGGCATGCTCTATGTCGAACGGCAGTTCGGCATCCTCGAGCTTCACGATACCGATCTCGATCGCCTGAAGAGCGCCGGCGAGGCGGTCCTGGCGGGCATCGGCGCAAGGCCGACCGACCAGCTGAAGCCCCAGGTGCTGTTCTCGGACATCATAGACGACGTCACCGACCAGCATGCTGTCATCCTCAACCGCAACCGCGAGGCATCGATGGTCCTGCCTGGTCAGTCGCTGCTCGTCGTGGAGATGGTACCGGCGCTGTTCGCCGCCGTCGCGGCCAACGAGGCCGAGAAGGAGGCGCCCACGACGACTCTCGTCGACTGCCAGATGATCGGCGCATCCGGTCGGCTCTTCATCGCGGGCGAGCGTGCCGACCTCGAGCGGGCCGGCCAATGCATCACGAAGGTTCTGGCCGGACTGCCGGGAAGAAGCTAGCCTTTCACGGAAATTCGGAGGATGTGCATGCAAATCGGCGTGGTCGGTCTCGGTCGCATGGGAAGCAACATTTCGCGGCGCCTGATGCGCAACGGCCATCGCTGCGTCGTTTACGACCGGGACCCGGCGGCAATGGCGGAGGTCGAAAATGAAGGCGCGGAGGCCGCCCGTGAGCTGGCCGATCTCGTCCTCCGCCTCGAAACTCCCCGGACGGTGTGGATCATGCTTCCCGCCGGCGGTCCGACCGAGAGCACGATCACGCTCCTGGCGGCGCTGCTGTCGCAAGGCGACGTCGTCATCGACGGCGGTAATACTTACTACCAGGACGATATCCGGCGCGCCCAGTCTCTCGCCCTGAGCGGGCTGCACTATCTCGATGTCGGAACGAGCGGTGGCATCTGGGGCTTGGAGCGCGGCTACTGCCTGATGGTCGGCGGCGAGCGCGACGTCTACGAACGCGTCGAACCGATCTTCGCGGCCCTGGCGCCCGGCGGCGACGCCGCTAGGCCGGCCCCGGAACGCGGCTACCTCTATTGCGGCCCACATGGCGCCGGCCATTTCGTCAAGATGATCCACAACGGCATCGAATACGGCCTCATGCAGGCCTATGCCGAGGGTTTCGACATCCTGAACAAGGCGAACAGCCAGGAACTCCCGCAGAACCGGCGCTACGATTTCGACCTTGCGGCGATCGCCGAGGTCTGGCGGCACGGCAGCGTGATCGAGTCCTGGCTGCTCGACCTGACCGCTGCGGCCCTGAAGGAAGACCAGGAGCTCGAGAGCTTCTCGGGCTTCGTGCAGGATTCAGGGGAGGGGAGGTGGACGATCATGGCCGCGATGGAGGAGGCCGTGCCCGTCACCGTGCTGTCCGCGGCTCTGCATGCCAGGTTCCGCTCGCGCGAGGTCCACACCTTCGCCGAAAAGATCATCTCCGCCATGCGCAACAAGTTCGGCGGCCACGTCGAACCGAAGCCGAGCGCGAAAACTTAGCTGAACCGCCCGAGATAGGCTTCGCAAAGCGCCATCGTGTCTTCCGAGTATTTCACTCCCATCGACTGGGCGAGCTCCGTTTCTGAATGCGACCCGATCCACGCCACGAGCAGGAGCCGGCGCAGCATGATGAAGGTGGGAATCTCCGCTTCGTCCGCCTTCGGCAGCGCGGTCACCTTCTTGTAGCCCTTCAGCCAGGCGGCGACGAGCTCCGGCACCTGCGGTTCGTGCTCGTAGAAGGATACGGGCGTCGCGGCGTCGTACATGAACCAGCTGAAGCCGGAGTCGTCGAAATCGATGACCTTGACGGTCGGACCGTCGATCAGCAGGTTGGCAAGGCGAAGGTCACCGTGAACGAGGCCGAAGCGCTCCGGCCCCTGTCCGTAGCGCTCGAGCCGCTTGCCGATCAGCTCGACCGTTCGGCCGAACAGCTCGAGCTTCGCTGCGTCGATGCCCATGCCGTCCTTCCAGCGCCCCCAGTGCGGCCGGCCGCCGATGCTGGTCTCGAAATCCCAGACGTGACGTTCGAACCCGGGCGGCCGCCTCCAGTTTCGCGAATGGATGTGCATGCGCGCCGTCACCTCGCCGAGCGTCTCGAACGGCGCGACCAGGTCCTCGCCGATTCCGGGTTCGACACCGCTCTCCCACTGGAACAGAACCACATGACGCGGCCGCGGCATCGTCCTGTGCCCGACGACCTGGATGAGTTCTCCGTCGCGACCCTTGACGGGAACCGGGGTGATGACGACGCCGGTGTTGCGCAGGTCCATGAGCCAGTTGAGCTCCGACTGGATGCCTTTCCGCGTGTGGTAGCCGTCGCGGTGGACGCGCAGCGCCCATTTTCGACCGCTGCCCGGGTCCTCGACCTTGTAGGTCGCGTTTTCGGACAGGTTGATGAGCGTCTCGGTGACGCCGTCGGGCAAGTCGTAGGAGCCGGTGGCGGTGCCGGCGAGTTCGAGGAGGCACTCCAGTTGCTGCGAATGCGGAAGCTTGGCAAATTCGGTCATGCGCGGCGGCTCGACGGCATCAGGCGGCCTGCCGGTTCCGCCGGGCTCCATTTCCCCCCTTTGCCATGACGGTGCGGACGCTTCCTCCGTGGGCTTCGTTTCGGGCCTGCCCGACGGCGGTGTCGAGGCGGTTCAGGATTTCGTCGCAAAGGTCGCGGTCGGCGAGGATACCCGGCTTGAACTGCAGGGCCCGCGGATCGAGTGCCGAGTAGATAGCCCACACGCCGTTCCTGTAGAGCCAGCGCATCACGTATTTCGCGCCTTCCGGATGATCGAATTCGAGGCCCATGATGGTGCCTCGCTGTCGGATACCCACGAAGAAATCCGGATAGTGGCTCTGGATCTCGCTCAGGCCGGAACGCAGGTAGTGTGAAATGTAGTGCACCTGCGCCCGGGTTTCGGGCCGCGAACAGATCTCCAGCGTCTTCTGGGCGGCAATGCAGCCGAGCTCGGCCCCGCCGAAGGTCGACATGTGGCCCCAGCCGTCCTCCTTGAGCCAGGCCGCCGACTTCTCGTTCGCGACGACCGCTGAGATCGGATAGATGCCGCCCGACAGGCCTTTGCCGCACACGATCATGTCGGGCACGACTCCATAGGTCTCGATGCACCACATCTCGCCCGAGCGCATGAGGCCGGTCTGCACCTCGTCGGCTATGAACAGCGTGCCGACCCTCTCGCACATCGCCTTGATGGCCTTGAGATAGCCTTCGGGCGGCATCGGGAAGCCGTAGGTGGCCGGAATGGACTCGATGATGACGCAGGCGGCATCGCCCTTGCCGATCTCGCGCTCCATGGCGTCGAGGTCGCGGAACGGCACTTTCGTTACTTCGTCGGGCCCGGCTTCGGAGAGGAACAGCTTCGAGAAGCGGTCGTCGCCGACTTTGACCGCGAGCCCCGTATGGCCGTGGTAGCAGCGCTCGAGGCAGATGAGCCGCCGCCGCTTCGTCGCATGGCGTGCGGACTTGAGCGCGATGTCGATGGCCTCGCCGCCGCTTGCGCCGTACATCGTGTACTGGAGGCCTTCGGGCGTCAGCCGCGCGAACATCTCGGCCAGCTCGGTCCGCATCAGGGCGGGGAAGTGGTGGTTCCCCATGTCGAACCGGTCCATGCCCTCGCGCACGGCGGCGATGATCTCGGGATTCCGGTGACCGAGGCTGTAGGTGCCGCCGTTGATGTGGACGTCGATCAGCCGGCGGCCGTCCATGTCGTAGAGGTAGTAGCCCTCGCGGCGGTCGATGACGAGATCGATTCCGGCCCGCTGCCATTCCAATGTCTTGCCGGGATTCCAGCTGGCGACGGTTCGGGCGATGAAGTCGTCTTTAGCTTCACTCATGCCAAGCCTCCGGCGCCTTTGAATGAGTATGAGAATAGGGGCGATGGCACCGCGCGGACTTGACTGGAAGGGCCGCCAAATTGACAGCGCCCGAGCGGCCGGGGTTCGCCTGACAACCGAGACGTGTAGGGCAGCCGCGCCTGTGGGCGACCGTCACCGATGTGGCCATTTCTATTGCGTGGCCGCCGCTTGCTGCTGCTATCATGCTCGACGGTGTGTTCGACCCGCGACCTCCTGCCCAATGACTGAAATCGATATCGCGTTCCAAGGTGTGTCGAAGACCTATGGAAGCGTCGTGGCGGTCGATCGGGTCGACCTCGAAATCCCGACCGGTGACTTCGTCTCGCTGCTCGGTCCCTCGGGCTGCGGCAAGACCACGTCGCTCCGCATCATCGCCGGCTTCGAGCAGCCGACCGCGGGCGACGTGCTGATCGGCGGCAAGTCGGTCGTCGGCGTTCCGGCCTATCGCCGGCCGGTCAACATGGTGTTCCAGAACTACGCGCTGTTCCCGCATCTCAACGTCTTCGACAATGTGGCCTTCGGCCTGCGCCAGCTTTCGCCCCAGCCGTCGAGGCGCCAGGTCGAGGGTGAGGTCGACCGCGCCCTCGAGCTCGTGCGCTTGCGAGGCTACGGCAGCCGGCGGACCTGGGAACTGTCGGGCGGGCAGCAGCAGCGGGTGGCGCTGGCCCGCGCTCTCATCAACAAGCCCAAGGTCCTGCTCCTCGACGAGCCGCTCGCGGCCCTCGACCGCAAGCTGCGCCGCGACATGCAGATCGAGCTTCAGAACCTCCAGCAATCGCTCGGCATCACCTTCGTGCTGGTGACCCACGACCAGGAGGAGGCACTGTCGATGAGCGACCTCGTGTGCATCATGCGCGATGGCCGCATCGTCCAGTCCGGCCCGCCGAAAACGCTCTACGATGAGCCGGTGAACAAGTACGTCGCCGACTTCGTGGGCCGCTCGAACTTCCATCCTGGCACGGTTTCGGGCAGCGACCGCGAAACGACTTCGGTGCAGCTCGACAACGGCCTGGAAATGACGGGACGCTGGCCCGCGACGGCGGCGCCCCTGAAGCGCGGCGACCGCGCCGTTCTCATGACGCGACCGGAGCTCATATCCCTGGCCGGCAAGCGCCGCGCCGGGGAATCCGATTTTTCCACCGGCGCGCGGATCAAGAACCGCATCTTCCTCGGCGAGCATACGGAATACCTCGTCGAGGCGCAGAATCTCGGCGACATTCTCGTGCTGACGCCGAAGAAGGAGGATTCGAAAACCGGGGGCTTCGCGCCCGGCGACGAAGTCGTAGTGGGCTGGCCCGTCGGGACGGCCCTCGTTCTTGCAGATGACTAGGAGGAGAGAATGAGCAAGAAACACTGGGAGGGAGCCTCGATCAGCGCATCGAAGTTCATGGATGAGCTATATCGTTTCAAGAAAGGTTCGGTGACGCGCCGCCATTTCCTGGGCGTGACGGGTCTCGGTCTTGCCGCATCCGTGCTCGGCACGGCCATGCCCGGCCTGAAGCCGCGCAAGGCGAACGCGGCCATCACCGGCCAGCTTTCGCTGTGCACCTGGCCGAACTACCACAACCAGGCGAACCTCGATCAGTTCACCAAGGACACCGGCGTGCCGATCCAGACCACGATCTTCGGTTCGAACGAAGAGATGCTGGCGAAGCTCCAGGCCGGCGGAACGGGTTGGGACGTCTTCGTGCCGACCAACTACACGATCTCGACCTACGTGAAGCTCGGCCTCATCGATCCGATCGACGTGTCGCGGCTGCCGAACTTCGATCCGAAGACGAACGACCCGCGCTTCACCGGTGAAGGGACCGTTGACGGCACCGTATACGCCGTGCCGAAGGACTGGGGCACGACCGGCTATGCCGTCAACACCAAGACCGTGACGCAGGACATGACGACCTGGAAGCAGTTCTGGGACCTGGCCCAGAGCGACTATTCGGGCAAGGTCACGGTCCACGACTACCAGCTGACGACCATCGGCAACGCGCTGAAGTACTACGGATACTCGTTCAATTCCGTCGATGCGAAGGAGCTTGCCGAGGCCGAGAAGCTGCTTCTGGCCGCCAAGCCGCACCTGTTCGCCATCACCTCCAGCTATCAGCCGGCCATGCGCGACGGCGATGCGGTCATGGCGGTGTGCTGGACGGGCGATGCGACCCAGCTCTCCCGCGACATCCCCGAGATCAAGTACGTGATCGCGAAGGAAGGCGGCGAGATCTGGACCGACTTCTTCGCCATTCCGAAGGAGGCGCTTAACAAGGATGCCGCCTACGCGTTCATCGACTTCCTCGAAACTCCGGCAGTGAATGCCAAGGAGGTCGAGGCGCATGGCTATCCGTCCACCGATAGTCGCGTTTCGCCGCTCCTGCCCGAAGCGATCGCAAAGAATCCGATCCTTTACCCCGCGACCGAGCTCTTGACCAATCTCGAGTTTGGCGCGGCACAGACGTTGACGGATCCGGCGCGGGCGGAACTTTTCGCGCGCTTCAAGTCGGCGTGACGGCAACATTGCGAACGGCGGCCCCGCGTGGGCCGCCGGTTGCCGGGATGCTGCAGTGACGGCGACGGCGATATCGATGCGGAGGGCCGAAAGGCCGCGATCCGGCCGCCCCGGCCTGGTGACGGCGCTACTCGTCGCACCGGCCGCGACGATGTTCTTCTTTCTGCTGATCCTGCCGCTCGTGGTGGTGCTCGTTTACAGTTTCGGCGAGCGTGCGCCTGAGGGCGGCTACGCGCCCGGCTTCACCTTCGACAACTACTTGAACCTCGGAGCGCGCGGCAAGGCGTTCTTCAACTCCCTCACCCTGGCGCCGCTTGGGACCGCCCTGACCGTCATCTTCGCCTATCCGATGGCGTACTATCTCGCAGTCAAGGCCAGTCCCAAATGGCGGACGATGTTGCTCATCCTGGTCATCGTCCCGTTCTGGACGAGCCAGCTTCTCCGCTACTACGCCTGGATCATGATCCTTGGATCGCAGGGTATTCCGGCCTATCTCGCCATGCTCGGCCTGGAGGGAGTGCGGATCATCAACACGCCATGGGCGGTGCTCATTGGCGCCGTCTATGGCTTCCTGCCGCTGATGGTGCTGCCGATCTACGTCAGTCTCGAGCGGCTCGACAAGGGATTGCTCGAGGCCGCCGGGGATCTCGGCGCATCGCCCATGCGGGCATTCCTCCAGGTGACGCTGCCGCTGTCGCTTCCGGGCGTGGCGACCGGCTCCATGCTGACCTTCATTCTTCTGATGGGAGACTTCATCCTTCCCGCCTTGCTCGGGGGAGGGAAGGTCTTCTTCATCGGCAACGCGCTCGTCGACCTCTTCCTTCAGTCCCGCAATTGGCCCTTCGGTGCCGCCGTCGCCATGGCGCTCGTCTTCATCATGTTCGTCATCGTCTTCCTCTACATGCGTTTCGTTCTGCGCCGCAGCGGCGCGCGAACGACGGCGATGGTTTGAGCGATGCGCATCTACGCGGCCTTCATATATGCCTTCCTGTACCTGCCGATCGCGCTCATCGTCATCTTCAGCTTCAATTCCGGGCGCTACGCCATGGACTGGCAGGGCTTTTCCGTCCAGTGGTACGCGACCGCCTGGCGCAATCCGTTCGTCATGGAGGCGCTGACAGAACAGCCTGATCACGGCCGGCGGCACGGCCCTGCTGTCCGTCATCATCGGGACGGCCGCGGCGCTGGGACTTTCGCGGATGCGCAGCCGCTGGCTTCACCAACTTTTCGACGGCCTGATCTATGTGGCCATCATCGTGCCGGGCATCGTCATCGGCATCGCGACGCTCATTTCCTGCGTCACGGTGTTCAACCTCGCCAATCCCGTCATCGCCGCGGTCGTCGGCGGCGACAATCCGCCGAAGCTGCGCCTTGGCATCTGGACCATCATCGCCTCGCACGTCCTCTTCAATCTCGCCGTCGTGGTCCTCGTCGTCCGCGCCAGGCTCGCATCGCTGGACAGAAACCTGATCGAAGCGGCCCAGGACCTGTACGCCACGCCGTTCGGCGTCTTTCGCCAAGTTCTGCTGCCGCTTCTCGCGCCCTCCATCGTGGCCGGGGGGTTGATGGCCTTCACGTTCAGCCTGGAGGACTACATCATCACGTCCTTCGTCGCCGGTCCGAATTCCACCTTGCCGATCTACGTCTTCGCCTCCATTCGCCGCGGCGTGACGCCGGAGATCAATGCCATCGGAACGGTCATTCTCCTGGCTTCCTTTACTCTGCTCATCATCGCACAATGGCTGATGCGCTCAGCCGAGTCCCGGAAGCAGGCGGCGGCGCCTTGAGGAGGCTGCCCATGAAAGGCGACGAGGTCGCTTCCTTTGCCGACGAGCTCGTGGCCATTCGCCGGGATTTCCATGCCAATCCCGAGCTTGCCTTCGAAGAGCGGCGTACGAGCGGCATCGTCGCCCGGCTCCTCGCCGAATGGGGATATCGGGTCGAGACGGGAATTGGAGGCACCGGTGTCGTCGGCACGCTGAGCAAGGGGAGCGGCAGCCGCGCCCTCGGCATTCGCGCCGACATGGATGCGCTGCCGATCCGCGAGACGACCGGTCTGCCTTACGCCAGCCGGACTCCCGGCAGGATGCATGCCTGCGGGCACGACGGCCATACCACCATGCTCCTGGGGACGGCGCGTGCCCTGGCGCGGAACCCGGCCTTCGACGGCACCGTGCATCTCATCTTCCAGCCCGCCGAAGAGGATATCGGCGGCGCGCGTCGCATGATGGACGACGGGCTGTTCGCGCGCTTCCCGTGCGACGCCATCTTCGCCCTCCACAATTTGCCGGGTCTCGACGTGGGCCGCTTTCTCTTCCGCGAGGGTCCGATCATGGCGGCGGTCGACATCGCCAGGGTCGCCGTGAAGGGCAGGGGAGGGCACGGGGCGATGCCGCATCTCACCGCCGATCCCGTGGTGGCGGCCGCCGCGATCGTCACGGCGCTCCAGACGATCGTCTCGCGCAACGTCGATCCGGTCGAGGAGGCCGTCGTCTCGGTCGGTATCCTGAAGGCCGGTGATTTTCCAACCGTCATCCCCGCCCAGGCGTCGCTCGAGATCGCCGTCCGCTCGTGTTCGGCGGCCACGCGGGATCTCCTGCAGCGGCGCATCGGGGAGCTTGCCGTCCACCAGGCGCAAAGCTTCGGCTGTTCGGCGGAAGTCATGTACGAACGCGGCTATCCCGTCACCGTCAACGATCGCGGGCAATGCGGTTTCGCCCGCCGGGTCGCCGTCGAGCAGGTCGGGGCCGAAGGCGTCCGCGACCTTCTCAGGCCGATGATGATCAGCGAGGATTTCGCCTTCATGCTCGAGGAGCGCCCGGGCTGCTACTTCTTCGTGGGCAACGGTCCATCCTCTTCACTCCACGATAGCGGCTACGATTTCAACGATGCGGCCATCGTTCCCGGCGTGCGCTATTGGTTGTCGCTCGTCGACCGCTATTTTTCCACCTGAGCCCTGAGCAGGCGCAGCGCTTCTGCGACCGCAGCCATCCTTATCGCACCGCGGTCGCGGCCGGTGAGGAGCAGTCGCGATGGGACCGGCGCTCGCCCGCGACCCACGCTTGCCAGGTAGACGAGGCCCGCCGGCTTCTCTTTCGTGCCGCCGTCCGGTCCGGCGATCCCGGTGATGCTCACGGCGATTTCGGCGGGAGAATGCTGAAGGGCACCTTCCGCCATTGCCAGGGCGACCTCGGCGCTCACGGCTCCGAAGTTTTCGAGCAGGTCTTCCGGCACGCCGAGAACCTCCATCTTCGCCGCGTTCGAGTAGGTGACATGGCCGCGCTCGAACACTTCGGATGATCCGGCGGTTTCCGTCAGGAGCGCCGCGAGCAGCCCGCCCGTGCAGCTTTCCGCGGTGACTAGCCTCAGCCTGTGCGATCGGTAGAGCTCGAGCAGACGCCGCGCGTCTCCGACCAGCTGCATTTCGAACGCCGTCACGGCAGCCGCACCGTCACGGACGCCAAGGCGGCGAGCCCTTCGCCGCGACCGGTGAAGCCCATCTTCTCGCTCGTCGTCGCCTTGATCGAGACCCGGTCGGGAGCGACGTCGAGCATCGCGGAAAGGGCGCGGCGCATGTCCGGCACGTGCGGTGCGAGCCGCGGCGCCTCGCACACCACCGTCACGTCTGCGTTGGCGACGAAGCCGCCGCGGTCGGCAAGGAGTTTCATCGCATGGGCGAGGAAGATCGACGAGCTCGCACCGAGCCATTGAGGATCGGACGGCGGAAAATGCGTCCCGATGTCGGCTTCGCCGATAGCGCCGAGAATGGCGTCGGTGACCGCGTGCAGCACCGCGTCGGCATCCGAGTGCCCGCGGAGCTGGGCGTTGTGCGGAATGCGGATGCCGCCGAGGATCACCCGGTCGCCGGCTTCGAAGGCATGGACGTCGAAACCTTGCCCGATCCGCACGTCCGGGCACCGCTCGAAGGCGTCGCGTGCCAGCTGCCGCTCCGCTGCCGCGATGTCGCTGGCCGATGTCAGCTTGACGTTGCCCGCTTCCCCCGCGACGACGCCAACCTCGATGCCCGCCCACTCGGCCACTGCGGCATCGTCGGTGAAGCTCGACTGACCTTTGGCCGCGGCGTCCGCATGCGCCGCCCGGATGCGTCCGTAGTCGAATCCCTGCGGTGTCTGGGCCGCCCACAGATCGGCGCGCTCGACCGTTCCCACCACCAATCCGCCCGGCGCGCGCTTCAGCGTGTCGGAGACCGGCAGCGCCGGCACGATGGCCGAATGCCCGTCGAGGGCCGCGAGGACACGGTCGATGAGCGACGGACCCACGAACGGCCGCGCCGCGTCGTGGATGAGCACCTTTTCGATTCCGTGCGCGGTGAGCGCTTCGAGCCCGGCATGTCCCGATTGCTGCCGCGTGGCGCCGCCGATGGCCGGGCGGGTAACGGCGAGTCCATGAGCGGCATCGCGGAAGTACTTCTCGTCCCCTGTCGCGATGACCGGCAGGACGATGGCGATGTCGGGATGAGCGCAGAAGGCCTCGAGCGCGCGCCGGAGCACTGGTTTGCCCCCGAGCTTTTGATATTGCTTGGGAACTTCGCCTCCGGCTCGGCTTCCGGATCCGGCTGCGAGGATGATGGCGGCATTCGGCACGGTGCGGACCTCTCGCAGGCGGTTTAGTGCCCCCGCCGCGCGAGGGCAAGATGTCGCAAGGCGGTTGTGAAGCGCTCAGGTGCCGCCTACGATGCCTGAAACTTACTCAAGCCTCGTGATTGCACAAAAAATGGGCATACGCATAGGACCGATCGAGACGCGCAACCGCGTCTTTCTGGCGCCGATGTCCGGCGTGACCGACGAGCCGTTCCGCCGGATCGCCCATGATCTCGGCGCGGGGCTCGTGGTCAGCGAGATGGTCGCCAGTGAAGAGCTGGTTCGCCAGCGCCCCGACATGGTCCGCCGTGCGAAGGGCCGGGATGCGGTAGATCCGTTCGTGATCCAGCTCGCCGGCCGCGAGGAGCGCTGGATGGCGGAAGGCGTCCGCATCGCGCAGGACCTCGGTGCCCGCATCATCGACATCAACATGGGTTGCCCGGCACGCGAAGTGACCGGCGGGCTCTCCGGCTCGGCGCTCATGCGCGATCCCGCCCATGCCTTGCGCCTCGTTGCCGCAACCGTCGGAGCATCGAAGGTGCCCGTCACGCTGAAGATGCGGTTGGGGTGGGACGATGGCATGCAGAACGCGCCCGAGCTGGCGCGCGGCGCCGAAGCGCTCGGCATCGCCATGGTCACCGTCCATGGCCGCACCCGCTGCCAGTTCTACAAGGGCAGGGCCAACTGGAAGGCGATCCGCAAGGTGCGCGAGGCGATATCGATCCCGCTCATCGCCAATGGCGATGCGATCACCGAGGCCGACGCTCGCCAGATGCTGGCCGAGTCGGGAGCCGACGGTGTCATGATGGGCCGCGGCGCCTACGGCCGGCCCTGGGTCCTTGCCGGCATCGCCGCCGCGCTGGATGGCGCGTCAGCTGCCGCGCCCGGCATTGCCGCTCAGGGCGAAATCGTCGCGCGTCACTACGAGGCGATGCTCTCGCACTATCCACGGGACCACGGTGTCCGCATCGCCCGGAAGCACCTCGGCTGGTATGTGGCGGACCTGGCCCGCCGCGGGCGGCTTTCGGCTCCGGACGCGGTCGGCTGGCGCACCACGCTGATGGGTGAATCCGAGCCCGACCGCGTGCTGGCTCATCTGCGCTCGCTCTATCGCAGCGCTTCGGAAGTAGAAACCGTGAAGGTGGCTGCATGACCGCGCTCGCCAGGGAACAGCCGAAGCGCCGCGTCGAGCCGGCAACGCTCCTCGATTCGCTGCCGAGTCCGGTGCTCGCGGTCGAAGGCGTCGGCGGCATTGCCTATGCCAACGCGGCGGCGGAAGAATTCTTCAAGGCGAGCTCGGCTTCGCTCATGCGCCTCGAGCTCGAAGACATCATTCCGCCGACGAGCCCGCTCTTCGACCTGATCGCGCTCACCCGATCGCGCCAGCAATCCTACAATGAATACGGCGTCCATGTCGGCACGCCGCGCACCGGCGGAGAGCGCATGGTCGACGTGCAGACGGTGCCGGTCCTCGACGGCGGCGGTCTCGTGCTTCTCAGCATCCAGCTGCGCTCCGTGGCGCAGAAGCTCGACCAGCAGCTCACCCAGAGGAACGGGGTGCGCACTGTCACCGGCCTCGCCTCGATGCTCGCCCACGAGATCAAGAACCCGCTGTTCGGCATCCGCGGCGCCGCGCAGCTTTTGGAATCGAACCTCTCGCCCGACGACCGCGTCCTCGCGAAGCTTATCCAGAACGAAGCGGACCGCATTCGCGACCTCGTCGATCAGATGGAGGTTTTCTCCGACGACAGGCCGCTGCGGCGCCAGCCGGTGAACATTCATGAAGTCCTCGATCACGTGAAGCGCGTGGCGCAGCTCGGCTTTGCCAAGGGCATCGCGGTCGCCGAGGCTTACGATCCGTCGCTGCCCCCGGTACCCGGCGATCGCAATCAGCTGATCCAGCTGTTCCTCAATCTCCTGAAGAATGCCGCCGAGGCCATCAGGGACGGAAGGGCAGGGGGCACCATCAGCCTCGCGACCGCCTTCCGCCCCGGCGTCCGGCTGGCGCTATCGGGCAACGGCGAGCGCGTCGCCCTGCCGCTCGAGGTGAGCGTGATGGATACCGGTCCGGGAATACCGGACTCGCTCCTCGCGAGCCTCTTCGATCCGTTCGTCACCACCAAGCCGAATGGAAAGGGACTGGGACTCGCTTTGGTGGCCAAGCTCGTCCGCGACCACGGCGGCATCATCGAATGCACGAGCAAGGGCAAGCAGACGGTGTTTCGGATTCTTCTTCCCATGGCGAGCCCGGCGAAACAGGAGGAGGTGGCGGCCTCATGAACGACAACAGCTCCAAAACGATCCTCGTCGCCGACGACGACGCTGCGATCCGCACCGTCGTTACGCAGGCGTTGACGCGGGCCGGCTTCGACGTGCGCGCCACCGGTACGGCGTCGAGCCTGTGGCATTGGATATCGAACGGCGACGGCGACCTGATCATCACCGACGTCGTCCTTCCCGACGAGGAGGCCTTCCAGGTGCTGCCGCGCATCAAGAAGATCCGGCCGCGCCTGCCCGTCGTGGTCATGAGCGCCCGCAACACCATCATGACGGCGATCACCGCCGCCGAGCTCGGCGCCTACGACTATCTGCCGAAGCCGTTCGACCTCAACGAGCTGATCTCGATTGCGTCGCGCGCTTTGCGTGAGGAACCCGCCGCTGCGCCGCTGCGCGAAGCACCGGAGCAGGCGGAGAATCTGCCACTCATCGGCCGCTCGCCGGCGATGCAGGACATCTACCGGGTGCTGGCTCGCCTGACGCAGAGCGATCTCTCGGTTCTCGTGACGGGCGAATCGGGAAGCGGCAAGGAGCTGGTCGCCCGGGTGCTCCACGATTTCGGCAAGCGCCGCAAGGGTCCGTTCGTCGCCGTCAACATGGCGGCGATTCCCCGCGAGCTCATCGAATCGGAGCTTTTCGGTCACGAGAAGGGTGCCTTCACCGGCGCGACCAACCGTCAGGCCGGACGCTTCGAGCAGGCCCATGGCGGCACCTTGTTCCTCGACGAGATCGGCGACATGCCGATGGAAGCGCAGACGCGGCTGCTTCGTGTCCTGCAGCAGGGCGAATACATGTCCGTTGGCGGCCGAACCGCAATCCGCACCAACGTGCGCATCGTCGCCGCGACGCATCGCGACCTTCGCCACCTCATTCAGCAGGGCCAGTTCCGCGAGGACCTGTTCTTCCGGCTGAACGTCGTTCCGCTGCGCTTGCCGCCGCTTCGCGAGCGGACCGAGGACATTCCGGATCTCGTACGCAACTTCGTCCAGCAGGCCACGAAGGAAGGCCTGCCCGTCAAGCAGTACTCGCGCGACGCCTTCGATGCGCTGGCGCGCTACCGCTGGCCGGGGAACGTGCGCGAGCTGCAGAACCTCGTCCGCCGCCTCGCCGTTCTCCAGTCCGACGAGACGATCGGCGCCGCGATGGTCGAACAGGAGCTGGCCGGACCGGCGCGGCCGGGCGGGCCCGACACCGATGGTTCGGCGGCACCCCAGACCATCACGCGCTTTCTCGATCGCCACTTCGCGGGCTATTTCGCCGACTTCGGCGACGGCCTGCCGCCGGATGGGCTTTATGACCGCGTGCTGCGGGAAATGGAGATCCCGCTCATCACCGCCGCGCTTGCCGCCACTGCCGGAAACCAGCTGCGGGCGGCCGACCTTCTCGGCATAAATCGCAACACGCTCCGCAGCAAGATGCGCAGCTACGGCCTGAAAGCGCCCCGCGGCCCAATCTCCGCCCGAGAGATGTAGCAATACTGCCACAATGGTGTTGATTCTTGGCAACAGCGTGAGCAAAATGGCGGAATCACGCGGTTGGTTTCACCTCACCCCCGGCATCGATCGACCATGACCACGTTGGACAAGATTGATTCCCAGGACGTGCCTGGCTCGGCCAACGACCGCCTCGAGGTCGGCATGCCGACCCGGACCATCGTCACGGATGTCGTCGCCGTCGCGATCGTCCTTCTGTCCATCGCGGTCGGTCTTGCCACCTATGTGATCCTGACCGGCCTGGCGCCCATCAAGCCAAGCCGCGAGCACATCGCCTTCCTGCTCGCCGCCAACCTCGTGCTCGTCCTGTGCATGGCGGGGATGATCGGCTGGCAACTCTGGCTGCTCATCCGCGCCCGCCGCCGCGGCATCGCCGGCGCCGGCCTTCACATCCGTCTCGTCGGCCTCTTCAGCCTCATCGCCGTCCTGCCCGCGATCATCGTCGCGCTGTTCGCCTCCGTCACCCTGAACCGCGGGCTCGACACCTGGTTCTCGGACCGCACGCGATCGATCGTCGACAGCTCCATCGCCGTCGCCCAGTCCTACATCCGCGAAACCGGCGAACGCATCCGCGACGACGTCGTTTCCATCTCCTCCGATCTCAATCAGCAGCGGCCGCTGTTCGACGAGAACCGCCAGGCCTTCATCAAGCGCGTGGCCACGCATGCCGCTCTCCGCGGCCTGTCGGCGGCCTACGTCATGGACCGGGCGCGCAAGTTCCTCGACGTGAGCGTCACCGCCAATACGAGCATCCAGTTCAAGGCGCCACGCGATGACGCATTCGAGAAGGCCGAAAAGGGCGAACTGGTCATCGTCGCACCGGGCGAGGACCCCTATATCCGCGCCCTCATCAAGCTCGGGAATTTCGACGGTCGCTTTCTCTACATTTCCCGCCAGGTCGATGCCGAAGTCCTGAAGCAGCTCGAAAAGGCGCGTGAGAGCAAGGTCGAGTTCGACCAGATGCTCAATCAGCGCCAGGGCGTCCAGCTCACCTTCGCGCTCATGTATGCCGGCGTCGCGCTCATCTTTCTCCTGTCCGCTGTGTGGCTCGGCTTGTGGTTCGCCGATCGTCTCGTCGAGCCGATCATCAACCTCGTCAATGCGGCCCGCCGCGTGTCGCGCGGCGATCTTGCCGTCAAGGTTCCGGCCGAACGCGGACCAGGCGACCTGACGACTCTCGGCCAGACGTTCAACCAGATGACGGACCGGCTGAAGACGCAGCACGACGAGCTCATGAGCGCCAACTATCAGCTCGACGAGCGGCGGCGTTTCACCGAGGCCATGCTCGCCGGCGTAAGTGCCGGCGTCATCGGCGTCGATCCGTCGGGCCGCATCGACCTCGTCAATCGCTCCGCCACGCAGCTACTTGGCCGTCACTCCCACGATCTCATGGGCAAGCCGCTCAAATCGGCGATCCCGCCCTTCGCCGCCATGTTCGACCAGGCGGTCGGCAAGCTGTCGGGCTGGACCGAAGGCCAGGTGAGCCTGCGCGTCGAAGGTCATGAGCGCAGCTTCGTCGTCCGGGTGACGACCGAGAAGTCCGACGAGGAACGGCATGGCTTCGTCGTGACGTTCGACGACATCACCGAGCTCGTGTCCGCCCAGCGCAATTCGGCTTGGGCCGACATCGCCCGCCGCATCGCCCACGAGATCAAGAATCCGCTGACCCCCATCCAGCTCTCCGCCGAGCGTCTGCGCCGCAAGTACACCAAGGAGATCGTCACCGATCCTCAGGTGTTCGAGCAGTGCACCAGCACCATCATCCGCCAGGTCGGCGATATCGGTCGCATGGTGGACGAGTTCTCCTCCTTCGCCCGCATGCCGAGCGCCGTTCTCGAATCGCAGGACCTCACCCAGGTCATCAAGGAGGCGACGATCCTGCAGCGGGTGACCGCGAGCGAGCACGAGATCGACCTTCGGCTGCCCGATCATCCGGTTACGATGTCGATCGACCGCCGCCTGGTGTCGCAGGCAGTGACGAACCTAGTGAAGAATGCGCGCGAGGCAATCGAGGCGCGCCAGAAGGAGTCGCCCGACCTTCCCGGCTACATCCGCGTCGAGATCGAGGAGGACAGGGACCAGGTCTCGGTCGTCGTCACCGACAACGGCATCGGCTTGCCGACGGAGAACCGGAACCGGCTCACCGAGCCCTACATGACGACGCGCGACAAGGGGACCGGTCTCGGCCTCGCCATCGTCAAGCGAATCATGGAGGAACATGCGGGGCGCCTGTTGCTGCAGGACGCGCCCCAGGAAATTCCCGGGGGCAGGGGAGCCCAGATCAGGCTCATCTTCCAGCGGGCGGCGGCGGGTGTCGAAGAGGCGCGCACGGTTGCGGGTCAATAGGCGGATGGCAGAATAGGAAGTAGCGTACCAATGACAGCGGACATTCTCATCGTCGACGACGAAGCGGATATTCGGGAGCTCATTTCCGGCATCCTCGAGGACGAGGGCTACCAGACCCGTCTGGCGCACAACAGCGATGCCACGCTCGCCGTCATCGACGACCGCAAGCCGTCGCTCATCATCCTCGACATCTGGCTGCAGGGCTCCCGTCTCGACGGCCTCGACCTTCTCAACGTCATCAAGGAGCGGCTGCCCGATCTGCCGGTCATCATCATCTCGGGGCACGGCAACATCGAGACCGCCGTCTCCGCCATCAAGCGTGGCGCTTACGACTATATCGAGAAGCCGTTCAAGGCCGACCGGCTGATCTTGGTCGTTGGGCGGGCGCTCGAAGCCTCGCGCCTGAGGCGCGAGAACGAGGAGCTGCGGGGCAGGGCAGGGGTCGATACCGAGATGATCGGCAATTCGGTGACCATGCGCCAGTTCCGCCAGGCGCTGAAGAAGGTCGCCCCCGCCAACAGCCGCGTCCTCATATCGGGTCCACCGGGGTCGGGGAAGGAATTGACCGCCCGCATCGTCCATAGCTGGTCGCAGCGCACCCAAGGTCCGTTCGTCATACTTTCCGCGGCGAGCATGGCGCCGGAGCGCATGGAAGAGGAGCTGTTCGGCACCGAGGACCTGCAGGGCGGCCAGCTCCGCGTCGGCGCGCTCGAGGAGGCGCACGGCGGAACTCTCTATGTCGACGAGGTGTCCGACATGCCGCTCGAAACGCAGGGCAAGGTCCTTCGCGTTCTCGTCGACCAGACGTTCCAGCGCGTCGGCGGCACCAAGCGGGTGAAGGTCGACGTCCGCATCCTGTCGTCCACCAGCCGCGACCTCGACAATCTGATCAAGCTCGGCATGTTCCGCGAGGATCTCTATCACCGCCTCGCCGTCGTGCCGATCCGCGTGCCGGCCCTGTCGGAGCGCCGCGACGACATACCGGAGCTGATCGAGCATTTCGCCCGGCTGTACACTGCCCTCTCCGGCCAGGCGCAGCGCCGATTCGCGGCCGATGCCGTCGCCGTGCTCCAAACGCAGGACTGGCCGGGCAACGTCCGCCAGCTGCGCAACAACGTAGAACGCCTGATGATTATGACCGCCGGCGACGGCGCCCAGGAGATCAGCGCCGCGATGCTCGCCAACGACGCTCAGAATTCGGTCTCGTCGAGCTTCGGCGGCATCGGCAGCGAGCAGCTGATGGCGCTTTCCCTTCGCGAGGCGCGCGAAATATTCGAGCGCGATTACCTCGCCGCCCAGCTGGCGCGCTTCGGCGGCAACATTTCGAAAACCTCATCTTTCGTCGGAATGGAGCGGTCGGCCTTGCACCGCAAAATCAAGCTCTTAGGTTTGTCCGACAACAACCGGGCCGACGAGGACTAGCCGCGTGGTTCTTGAAACTTGCCATTCGCGCCGTCCCGGAGGCCATGTTAGTATTTTCCCGCGCCGGCCAATCTCACGAGGACAGCACGAGCTGAGCGCGCCTTTTCGAAGCTGCGTTCCGGACGCGAAACCCGGGAACGCGGCGATGCAAAAATAAGGGTTCGAGATGGCTCAAGAAAAACCACAGAATCTCCAAGACACTTTCCTCAATCACGTTCGCAAGCAGAAAATTCCAGTCACCGTCTTCCTCGTCAACGGGGTGAAATTGCAGGGGATCATCACCTGGTTCGATAATTTCTGCGTCCTGCTGCGCCGCGATGGCCTGTCGCAGCTCGTGTACAAACACGCGATTTCGACCATCATGCCCGGTACGCCGGTCACCTTGTTCGATGATGAAAGCGGGACGGTTGAAGCGTAGGCGCAGCAAGACGGACGAACCAGCCGACGCGCCCGTCGCCAAGCGGCGCCGTGCGGGCGGCGATGCCGACCAGCCGCGCTCGGGCGCCTTCGTCCTCCATGTCGAGCTCAAGAGTCGCGGCCGGCACCCCGAGTCCGTCGGTAGATCCGCTGCGGAACGTCTCGAGGAGGCGCTCGGACTCACGCGCGCCATCGGTCTCGACATCACCGGATCGGCAGTGGCCATGCTGCAGGCGCCTCAGCCGCGCGCCCTTCTGGGCGTGGGCAAGGTCGAGGAGATCGCCGAGAAGGTTCGCGAGGCGGGGGCCGAGCTCGTCGTCGTCAATGCCCAGCTCAGCCCCGTGCAGCAGCGCAATCTCGAACGCGCCTGGGACGCCAAGGTCATCGACCGCACCGGCCTCATTCTCGAGATCTTCGGTGAGCGGGCCCGAACCCGCGAAGGTTCGCTTCAGGTCGAGCTTGCCCACCTCGAATACCAGAAGAGTCGCCTGGTGCGCTCATGGACCCATCTCGAGCGCCAGCGCGGCGGCTTCGGCTTCCTCGGCGGCCCGGGCGAATCCCAGCTCGAGATCGATCGCCGCTTGATCGGCGAGCGCATCACGCGTATCGAGCGCGAGCTCGAGACCGTCAAGCGCACCCGCGGCCTCCATCGCAAGAGCAGGTCGCGCGTGCCGTATCCCGCGGTTGCGCTGGTCGGCTACACCAACGCCGGCAAGTCGACGCTGTTCAACCGGCTCACCCGCAGCGCCGTCCTCGCCAAGGACCTGCTGTTCGCCACCCTCGATCCGACCATGCGCGAGGTCACGCTGCCGCACGGTCGCCGCGTCATCCTCTCCGACACGGTCGGCTTCATCTCCGAGCTGCCGACGATGCTGATCGCCGCCTTCCGCGCCACGCTGGAGGAGGTGCTCTCTGCCGATCTCATCCTCCATGTCCGCGACATCAGCCACGCAAATAGCGACGCGCAAGCCGAAGACGTCGGACAGGTGCTGGAGGAGCTGGGTCTCGACGACGTGCGCCGTCACACCATCGTCGAGGTGTGGAACAAGGTCGATCTCGTCGAAGATCCCGCTGCCAGGCAGGCCCTGGAGAGTCAGGCTGCGCGCCGCAAGGATACGGTCGTGGTGTCGTCGCTGACCGGCGAGGGCTTCGACCGCCTGCTGGCCCTCATCGAAGAGAAGCTTGCCGACGCGGCGAACATCTTCGAGATCGAGCTTGCCGGCTCCGAGGGACAGGAGTTGGCATGGTTCTATGAGAATGCCGAGGTGCTCGGCCGCATCGACGACGAGACGGGACCGATCAGGCTCCACCTTCGCTTCGATCCGGCCGTGGCGCCCATTGCCCTGAACAGGTTCGGCGACCGCCTGAAGCGATTCGACTTCCACGGCACCCGCGCCGCGGCCGAATAGGACGCGCCGGTCATTTCGCCTCGCCGCGCTTCGCCTCGTTCCACAGCTCGTCCATCTCCTCGAGCGTCGATTGGGCAGGGACTTTGCCGCGCGCCTCGAGCCCGGCCTCAACATGCGCGAAGCGGCGCTCGAATTTCGCGTTGGCGCCCCGCAGCGCATCCTCCGCATCGATGCCGAGGTGGCGTCCGAGATTGACCATCGCGAACAGGAGATCGCCGAACTCCTCCACCTTGGTGTCGTCGGAGGCGTCCTTCAGCTCCTTTGCCTCCTCGATCATCTTGTCGACGACCGCATCCGCCGACGGCCAGTCGAAGCCGACCCGTGCCGCCTTCGCCTGCAGTTTGAGGGCCCTGGTGAGGCCGGGGAGGGCGACAGGCACGTCGGATAGCGTCTTGCCGCCGCGCTCGCGCCGCTCGGCCGCCTTCATGTCTTCCCAGCGCGACTTGGCCGCATGGGCGGTGCCTTCGCCCGTCGTTCCGAACACATGCGGATGCCGACGGATCATCTTGCGGCAGATCGCCTCCACGACGTCGTCGAAGGCGAAGCGGCCCGCTTCCGCCGCAATCTGGGAATGGAACACGACCTGCAGCAGCAGATCACCGAGCTCGTCCTTGAGCGCCGCGAGATCGCCGCGCTGGATGGCGTCGGCCACCTCGTAGGCTTCCTCGATCGTATAGGGGGCGATGGTGGAGAAGGTCTGTTCGACATCCCAGGCACATCCCGACCTGGGATCGCGCAGGGCACGCATGATGGCACGCAGCGTCTCGACCTGGCGGGGATCGAGGGTCTCGATGGCCTCGGCAGCCGGCGTTCCGTCGCCGCTCATCCCTCTATCCTTCATTCGCATAATATATATTATGGAAAGTACATGGATGCGTGCCAAGGCATTGGCCAGGCCCGGAATATCGGTCCTGAGGCATAGGCGGTCTCATTTCAATGGCTCCTGCCTCGGCCACTTGGGCCCTACGCAGCTCGGATGCTTGTCGGTCGACGTCGGGTTCGGCCCATAGCTCTCCCACAGGCAGTCGTACCAGTACGGCGTTCGTTTCGCCCACTCCGTCTCCTTGAACATCGTCTGCAGAATGCCGACGGCCGACTGCGTATACGTCTTGTGGCTGCCGCCCCAGCTGCATCCATAGCGCGCCGCTTTCACGCCCAAGGCCAGCGCCTCCGTGACCCCGTCCTTCGGCTTGCCGCCGCGCCGTGCCCATTGCACGGCCGCCTCCGTAAGCTGCCTGGGCGCGCTGCGGACCTTGGCGAGCCGTCCGAGCTCCTTCCAGTCGACCGTACGCACGATGGGATGATCGCGCAGCACGGCATCGCGCGCCGTCGCCAGCCGCTTGCCGACGTCCGGATCGAGCAAGCGCCGGAACCGGTTGTCGTTTCGGATCCAATGGCTGCCCACCTGGAAGCTCGCATCCGTGTCGAGCGCGCGCGCCGCGGCATTTCCGGTGACGTCGTCGAAGCCGTCGCGGAGCTCGCCGACATGCCGGTCGACATTGAACGGACACCACCAGTTCCTGTCGTTGTGGTCGTAGAGGTCGATGGCGGTTGGCGGCTGGCTGCGGTCGGAAAGGTCGATCATGTCCCAGCCGCCGGATGCCGTCGTCAGGATGCCGAACCGCGGCGTCCGCAATATGGTTAACAGCCAGAGGTATTCGGCCTTGGTGTCGGGATAAGACTTCGCCACGGCGTCGCGGACGGTGGCGATGGCGGGGTTGAGGGCGAGCATCTTGTCGGTGGTCGCCGGGTCGAGACGCAAGCTTCGGGCATAGGCGCGCGTCCACGCCACGCGCGCGAACAAGGCGCGTTCGTCGTCGCTCAGCGTCGTTCGGTCCGCGAGTGCCCACAGCTGGTCGCGGCCTAGGAGGTTGACGAGCGGATCTTCGCTCGGCCGCGGTTGGCGGTCGAGTGTCTGCCGCCACTCGTCTGCATTCCGGGCGAGCAGCGATTCGAGCCGCAGCAGCGCCTGCAATTCTTCGGCCTTCCCCTGCTCGAGCGATTGATGAAACGCATCCGTGAGGAAGGTCGCGGCGAACCGCCTGCCCTCCTCCGTCTTCCCCTGCCCCACCAGCAGCTGGCCGAGGCGGAGGAGGGTTTGGCGAAAGGCGCGCGTCGACGGATACGGATAGTCCTTGAGGGTATCGTATGCGGCGGCGAACTCGCCGCGTTCCGCGAACACGCGGACCGTATGGTAGAGAAGCGTGCCGGCTGCAGCCGTCTCGGGTGCCGTGCCGCAACTGGCGCGCGTCTCTGCATTGGCGCGCACCAGGCGCGCGGTCAGCGCGTTGTCGCGAACGGTCGCCGAGTTCGCCGTCGCCGCGTCGAACACGTCCCATGCAAGGCCCGACTTGCGCCCCGCCGGCACGAGCGCCTTGGAGGCCGTCGCATAGGCATCGATCTCCTTTCGCCAGTTGTCGCCGATGAGCTGCCAGGCCGCTCGCCGGTGCAGGTCGTTCACCGATTGCCCGGCGATGAGCCACGGAACCACCGGGTATTCGCGGGCACCCTTGTAGACGGCGTCGGATACGGTGGGGTTCTCCGGCAGTTTTCCCGTGAGCCACCAGTCGTCGTCGCGGCCACGAATGCCGAGATGCCCGATGTCGTTGAGTGCCCGCCGATAGTCCTTCCGCTCCGATTCCGTGCGGATGCGATCGGAAGGTCTCTCCAGCATGGCAACGGTGTCCTTGAGCAGAGAGGCCCACTGCGCCGGCGTGTCGGCGAGATGCGCCACGTAGCCTTTCAGCTCTTGCGTGATGGCGTGGATGTCCACCAGTGCCGGGTCCGCCAGAATGGCCTCGATCTCCGCCCGGGCCTCGTCGATGCGTTTGGCGTTCGCCAGGCCGTTTGCCACCATGTAGCGCGATGCCGAGCGATGCGGTCCCGATCCCGCGGCGATCGCTCGGTACTTGTCGAGCGCCGCGGCGAGGTTGCCGCGATAGAAATCGATCGATGCTTGCTGATAGGCGCGGTCGGCGAGCTGGAGCTCTCCCAGTTCCGCCGCCTTCGCATCGCCTTCGTCGATCGTCAGTGGCGCCGGCAGCTCCGCGGCGGCATCGTCGCTGCACGTCCGGAAGACGGCCGCCTGTGCCGCCGCCCACTGCTTGACGTACGGATGCGACATGCCGAAGCGCGCCACGCGATCCTTCAGCAGTTGCAATGCGTATCCGATGCGGCAGTTGTAGCCGAGATACTGTTGCTGCTGGGCGGAGGGCTGGATCTTCGCCGCGAGCTCGCGCCACGCCTTCTCGTCGGACCAGTGCGTTTCGTCCACATAGCTCGCCTCGAGTCCGGGATCGCCGAGCCCGTTGAGCACCCGCCAGGTTATGGCCCCGAACGGATCCTGGAAGTAGCGATCGATGGCCGCCGCGACCTTCCCCGCATCGTACGCGGTTCCATCCTTGCAGGTCTGCGCGCCGGCCGTGTTCGGCCAGGCAAGAATGGCCGCCACGCCGAGGGTCACGCATCTTCGAAGCTTCATCTTCGCCTGCCCTTCATCGCGCTTCGACGACCATCCCGTCGTACGCCGGTTCGATCCCGGCCGGAAGCTCCCGTCGCAACGCCTCGTAGTCGAGATCGACGTGCATGTTGGTGATGATCGCATGCTGCGGTTTGAAACGCGCGATCTCGGTCAACGTCTCCGCCAACGACCAGTGGCTCGGATGCGGTGCACGCCGCAGCGCATCGACGATCCAGCACGACAGGCCGCGAAGCGCCGGTTGCGATGCTTCCGGAACGCCGTTGAGATCGGGCGTGTACGCCACCGAGCCGATCCGGAAGCCGAGCGCGTCGATGTCTCCGTGATTGACCATGAAAGGCAGGATGTCCAATTCGCCGCCCTTGCCGGTGACGGCGAAGGGCTTTCCCGACTCCAAGGCATGGAGATTGAGGATGGCGGGATAGCTCGATCCCGGCGGCGTCGCGAAAGCGTAACCGAACCGCGTGACGAGTGCGCCAGTCGTCCGCTTGTCGGCCCAAACGTCGACCCGCCGGCGCATGTTGAGCGCCACTACCCGCAACTCGTCTATCCCGTGCGTGTGGTCCGCATGCGGATGTGTGAAAATGACCCCGTCGAGGTCCCCTGCCCCGACGTCCAATAGCTGCTCGCGCAGGTCCGGCGAGGTGTCGACGAGCACCGTCGTCGTTCCGGATGCGCCTGCCTTGCGGAAGAGGACGGAACAGCGGCGCCGCCGATTGCGGGGATTGCGAGGGTCGCAGTCGCCCCACTGGTTGCCGATCCGCGGCACGCCGCCGGACGATCCGCAGCCGAGGATGGTCACCGTCGTCGTCACGCAGGTCGACCGTCGAACGCTGGCGGCCTGGGGACCTTCGAGAACAGGCGAAAGAAGTTTCGGTTCGTCGTGGCGGCGAACGCATCGGGGTCCGTCGCCCGGAGCGCGGCGACCTTCTTGAGCGTGTGGACGACGAACGCGGGTTCGTTGACCTTGCCGCGATGCGGGGCCGGCGCGAGATAGGGCGCGTCGGTTTCGACCAGGATCCGATCCTCCGGCGCCATTTGCGCGACTGCGGCGATGGCGGAAGCGTTCTTGAAGGTGACGATTCCCGAGAACGAGACATAGGCGCCGATGGCTAGGCCGCGCTCGGCGAGTTCCGGTCCCGACGAGAAGCAATGGAGCAGCGGAGTGAAGGCACCTGTCTTCATCTCGTCCTCGAGCACGCGTGCCGTATCGGCTTCCGCCTCGCGGCTGTGGACGATCAACGGCAGCCCCGTTCGGCGCGCGGCATCGATCTGCATGCGGAAGCTTCGCTCCTGAGCGTCGCGCGGGCTGAAATCGTAGTGGTAGTCGAGCCCCGCTTCCCCGATCGCCACCACCTTCGGGTGCCCGGCAAGGTCGATGAGCTCGCTCGCCTGACGCTCGCCCTCGCTCGACGCGTTGTGCGGATGGACGCCGACGCTGCAGAACACGTTCGCGAAGCGCTCGGCGATGGCGAGCGTCCTTGCAAACGTCGTGAGGCGTGTTCCGATGGTCACGATGAGCTTGACTCCCGCAGCTTCGGCGCGCGCCACGACCCCGTCCAGGTCGGCGGCGAACTCCTCGAAGTCGAGATGGCAATGGCTGTCGACGACCGCGATCATGCCCCTCAGGCCGTCTCCTCCTCGACGTAACGCGGGAAAATCGGTGCCGGGCCCGGCAGTTTGGTGCCGGCCGGGACCGCTCCCGCCGCGCCGAGATCCGCGAAGCGACGCGCCGATTCCGCCACGCCCAGCGAATCGAGCAGTTTCGTCGCCGACTCCGGTATGTAGGGCTGGACCAGAATCCCTATGCGCCGCAGCACGTCGGCCGTCACGCTGAGGATGGTTCCCATCCTCTGCGGGTCGGACGACTTGAGGCTCCAGGGCTGCTCGGCGGCGAAGTAGCGGTTGGCATCGGCGACCACCCGCCAGATCGCATCGAGTGCCCGGCTGATGGCCTGCTGGTCGTGATGCGTGCGCACCTCTTGCAGGAGGCCGTCGGCCGCGGCGACGAGAGTCCGGTCGGCCGGCGCGAGCGTGCCCGCGGCCGGCATTGTGCCCCCGCAATTGCGGGCGATCATCGACAGCGAGCGCTGCGCCAGGTTGCCGAGATCGTTGGCGAGATCGGCATTGATCCGGCCGATGATCGACTCGTGGCTGTAGTTTCCGTCCTGGCCGAACGGCACTTCGCGCAGGAAGAAATAACGCACCTGGTCGACGCCGTATTGCTCGACGAGTCCTACCGGATCGATGACGTTGCCGACCGACTTCGACATCTTTTCACCACGGTTGAACAGGAAACCGTGGGCGAACACGCGTTTCGGCAGCGGCAAGCCGGCCGACATGAGGAAGGCCGGCCAGTACACGGTGTGGAACCGGACGATGTCCTTGCCGATGACGTGCAGGTCGGCCGGCCAGAACTTGGCGCGCGCATCCTTTGCGTCGGGATATCCCGTGGCCGACAGGTAGTTCGTCAGTGCGTCGACCCACACGTACATGATGTGTCCGGGCGATCCCGGCACCGGTATGCCCCAATCGAATGTGGTCCGCGAGACGCTAAGGTCCTGGAGCCCGCCCTTGACGAAGCTGATGATCTCGTTTCGCCGCTCTTGCGGCCCGATGAACTCCGGATGCCTCTCATACAGGTCGAGCAGCTTCTGCTGATAGGCGGACAGCCGGAAAAAATAGCTTTCTTCCTCTACCCACTCCACCGGCGTACCCGACTTGACCGAATGCCGCTTGCCCTCGCGCTCCTCCGTCTCGCCTTGCGCGTAGTAGGCTTCGTCGCGGACCGAGTACCAGCCGGCGTACTTGTCGAGGTAGATGTCGCCCGACTTCTCGAGTAGCTGCCACAGCGCCGTCACGGTCCGCTTGTGCCGTGCTTCCGTCGTCCGGATGAAATCGTCGTTCGAGCAATTGAGCGCGCGCACCATCGCATCGAACTGCGGCGTCAGCTCGTCGACGAGCTGCTGGGCGGTCTTTCCCTGTCTCGCCGCCGTCTGCTGGATCTTGAGTCCGTGCTCGTCGGTGCCCGTCAGGAAGAGTACGTCATGGCCATCGAGCCGCTTGAATCGCGCCAGCGCGTCCGTCGCCAGCGCTTCATAGGCATGACCTATGTGCGGCGGGCCGTTCGGATACGAGATCGCCGTCGTGATGTAGAACTGCTTCTGTCCGGCCATGGGTCGTCGCGAGGGTTGATCGGCCCTCCCGAGCTATCCCCTGGAGTTCCGGGCGGCTTCCTGAATGGCGTCGAACGCATGCATCACGAGCTGCCGCCGGTCGAGGTTTAGGGCATTTGCAACGCGAATGGAATGCCTGAGCTCGGAATGGGCCGTCGCCCACAAGTCCGCGGCATGGCGTCCTGCCGTACCGTGCCTGCGTGCCTCGTCCGCAATCCAGTCCTCGAGCAGCTCGCAAAACGTGACGAACTCCTCCGCCGCCGTGCGCGCCTGCAGTTGGTCGGCGAAGCTCGACACCTGCCGGCGGTCGAGTGCCGGCAGTTCGCTCACCAGGTGCCGGAACGTGGCGAACACCTTCGCACCGCCCGACTGCAGCAGGCCGAGCGCCCGCCCCGGGCTGCCCCGCGACAGGCTTGCGGCGAGTGCGAGGTCGGCGGCCGGCGGCGCCTCGGGCGCCAATACGCTGCGCACCACCTCGATCACGAGCGGTTCGTCGAGCGGCGCAAGATTGAGGCGGACCGAGCGCGACCGGATGGTCCGCAGCACTTGTCCCGGCGAATGGGCGACGATCAGGAAGATCGACCGGTCCGGCGGCTCCTCGATGATCTTCAGAAGCGCATTGGCCGCCTCGTCGTTGAGATCGTCTGCAGGGTCGACGATGCAGACCCGCCAGCCCCCCTCCCCTGCCGTCCGGGCGAAGAACCTCGTCGCGCCCCGCGCCACGTCGACGCCGGTCTCGGTCTTTACCTTGCCGGATTTGAGGTCGAAGGCGCGTTCGATGACGAAAAGGTCCGGATGGCTTCCCGCCGCGACGCGATGGAAGACGGGATCGACGAGATCGACCTGCAGGGACAAGGCTTCGCCGGCATCGGGATGCTTCAGCAGGAACCGTGCGAAGCGGTAGGCGAGCGTCGCCTTGCCGATGCCGCGCGGCCCGGCGATCAGCCAGGCATGATGGAGGCGGCGGGAGCCGAAGGCCTGGAGCAGCTTCCGCTCTTCCTCCTCGTGGCCGAGGAGCATGGCGCGCCGCCGCGGATGGAGCGGTGTGTCGCGGGGGTCGGTATCGGCGCTCATGACGGGATCGGCAGCTTGGACGCCATGGCCCGCCACACGGCGTCGAAGACGCTCGCTTCATCGCCGCCGGCATC
Source organism: uncultured Alphaproteobacteria bacterium (assembly GCA_963789175.1). Taxonomy (GTDB): domain Bacteria; phylum Pseudomonadota; class Alphaproteobacteria; order Rhizobiales; family Aestuariivirgaceae; genus CAWBJO01. Next base: position 283,108 of record CAWBJO010000006.1, on the reverse strand, counting down.
GATAACGACGCAGCGGCTCGGCTCCTCGGCCGCGATGGCGAGGAAGCCCGCCCGCAACGCTTCGTGGAATTTGAGGTCCATGCCCTCGAACCGGTCCGTCTGGGCGCCGCGGCGGGACCGCGCCCGGTTCAAACCGTCGACCGGGTCGAGATCGAAGATGAGGGTGAGGTCGGGCCGCGTGGTCCCGACGATCTCGGTCTCCAGCCGGTCGATGAGGTCGAAGCTGACGCCGCCGGCATATCCCTGATAGGCACGGCTCGAATCCATGAACCGGTCGCAGAGGACGTGGACGCCCTCGGCGAGCGCCGGTCGAACGACGTGCCGCAAATGCGATTCGCGCGCCGCATACATGAGCAGCAGCTCGCCGAGCGACGACCAGCGCGCCGCAGCCGATCCCAGGATCTCCTGCCGTATCGATTCCGCTTCCGGCGTGCCCCCCGGCTCGCGCGTCACGAGGGATCGCACGCCTGCCGCGTCGAGCTTGCGCTTCACCCGCGCGATCTGGGTCGTCTTGCCCGTTCCCTCGCCGCCTTCGAACGTGACGAAGGTGCCAGATGCCATGGCGGTCAGCCGCCGATGGCCATGATGATCAGGCTGTCGAAGGCGCGCTTCCAGCTGCTGTCGGTCGCCGAAACGTCCTGGCCGGTGTAGATCGGCTGCTCGGCGATCGTCCGTCCCTGCAGCTGGAAACGGATGCGGCCGACCTTCTCGCCGGCGGTGACGGGAGCGACGAGCGGTCCCTTGTAGCTGAGCTCGACCTTGATCTGCCGGCTTTCCTCCTCGGAGAGGGCTATCTTGACGTTTTCCTTCGTCACCAGCGGAGCTGTGCCGACCGTGCCGCCCCACACCCGCACCTGACCGACCGTCTCGCCGGCTTCATAAAGATTGAAGGGTTTGAATTGCCGGAACCCCCAGTCCAGGAGCTTCTGCGCTTCCTCGCGCCGTTCCCCGATCGAGGTGAGGCCGGAGATCACCATGAGCAGGCGGCGTTGATTCCGCACGGCCGAACCGACGAGCCCGTAGCCGCTCTCCTTGACGAACCCCGTCTTGAGGCCGTCGGCGCCGGGATACTCGGTGAGGAGCGGGTTGCGGTTCTGCTGCGTGATGTTGTTCCAGGTGAACGACGTCTGACTGTAGATTTTGTAGTAGTCCGGGAACTTCCGGATGATGTACTCGGCGAGAAGCGCAAGCTCGCGAACCGAGGCCTTGTGCTCGGGATCGAAAAGCCCGGTCGAGTTCTTGAACGTCGCCTTCTCCAGGCCCATCTCGCGCGCCCGTTGCGTCATGAGATTGGCGAACGCCTCTTCCGTACCGGCGATGCCCTCGGCGATGGTGATGCACGCATCGTTGCCGGAATCGATGATCGCTCCCTGGATCAGGTCGCGAAGTTTCACCTTGCTTTCCGGTTCGAGGTACATGGTGGAGCCGCCGCCGCGCGCTCCGCCTCTCTTCCACGCGTTCTTGCTGACCAGGAACTCGGTGTCGAGCGTCAGCGTACCGTCGGCCAGGCGCTCGAAGACCATGATCTGGGTCATGAGCTTGCTCATGCTGGCAGGACTTACGGGCGTATCGGCATCCTTCTCGAAGATGGACTTGCCGGTCCGCGCGTCCATGAGAATGGCATGGGTGGCCTTGGTGAAGAACTCCGGCGCGATGGCCGGCGCTGCCGTTTGCGCCATGACTCCCTCGCCCGCCGCGACAAGCGGAAGGACGAGTGCGATGAACAAGAATGCACGGCGATAGACGAAGCTCACGCCGATGGCCTTTCCGATTGCCCGGCTCCTGTCCGGTCGCGGTCGAAACTACTGGGCAGTATCGGTGAAATCAATGCGCAAGGGCAATGATTCGCGCTATTGGGTAAAGACCAGTCGCGCGTCGCGATGGCCCGCGGCCTGGACCTCGTTCAGCGTATCGCCCGCCACGCGGTCGCTGGTCGGCTGCAGCGTCACCCGGTAGAGAAGGCCGTTGGTGGCGCTGACCGGCGTGACCCGTACCTCACCGAGCCGCGCCAGGTTCATCCGCGCCCGCTCGGCGTTGTCGACATTGGAGAAGGCGCCGACCTGGATGAAGAGGAGGCTGTCGCCGATCGGTGTCCGAGCGGACGTGTCGTAGCTCTCCTGCGGCTCCACCGCGGCCGGCGGCAGCGTCCCTGTCATGGCGGCAAGCTGCGGGCTCGGACGGTATTGCTCGACCGCGGCGATCATCTGCCGGAGCGGCGTGCCGCGCATGAGCTCGTCGTTCATGGCGGCGAGGTGAGTTCCCTTGTCATTGAGAGGGGCTGGTCCGATGTACTGCACGCGCACCTGCGCGGTGCCTTGGCGTACGAAGTCGAGGATGTCCGCCGATCTGCGCGACAGGTCGATAACCCGGTCGTTCACGAATGGTCCGCGGTCGTTGACGCGCACCACGATCGATCGGCCGTTCTCGAGATTGGTGACCTTGGCATAGCTCGGCAGCGGCATGGTGGTGTGAGCCGCCGACATGTAGTCCATGTCGAACCACTCGCCGTTGGACGTCATCCGGCGGTGGAACTGCGGGCCGTACCAGGACGCGACCCCGGTCCGGTCGTAGTTGGGTTCGCTCTTCGGATAGAATCGCAGCCCCGCGACTTCATACGAGTCGCCGACCGTGTAGCGTCCCCCGCCCTTGGGCAGTGGACCGTTGCCTTTGTAGACGGGGCTGCCGATTCCGGCGAACGGATCGCGCTTTCCCTTCGATGAGCACCCGACGAGCGCCAGTGTCGACCAAACCAGGCACACCGCGGCCAGAAATGCCGCAATCGAACGGACCGCATTTTTCATGACTGACTTACCCACCACCGGCCGATGCGCGCGAAAGGGCCCCACCGATCCGCCGCAACTACCGACATCTGACCGAAACGGGGTAAAAGTTTGGTTCGCGGATATGGTTAATACGGTCCGCCCGTTCGTGCCACGCGAAAAATGACGCGGCCGTAGGGACTACTGCGCGTCGGACGCCGCGGGCTCGATGGTTGTCGCGCTGCTGCTTTTCGGAGCTGCGGATGCGAAGGTGGTGAGGCGCTTGTAGTTCTCCTCGCCCGTGGAATTTCCCAATTCGGCCGCGAGCTTGTAGAGCTCGAGCGCCTTATCGCGGTCCTTCTCGACGCCCCAGCCCATCTCGTACATGCCGCCGAGATTGTTGAGGCCCCAGCCGTCGCCTGAATCCGCCGCTTTCTGGAAATTCTCGGATGCCTTGAGAAGGCTCCGTTCGACGCCTTTGCCCTGCAGGTACATGAGGCCGAGATTGTTCTGGCCCGGTCCGAAGCCTCCCTCCGCGGCCCTCCGGTACCATTCGACGGCGCTCTGGTCGTCCTGCTGTACGCCCAGCCCGTGCTGGTAGCTGTAGCCCAGCCAGTTTTGGGCCTCGACGTAACCTTGCTCGGCCGCGGCCTGATAGAGCTGGGCCGCCATGACGAGATCTTCCTTGAGGCCGTCTCCACCTTGATGCACGAGACGGCCGAGACGGAACTGGGCCTCGACGTTCCCCTGCTCCATGGCCAGCCGGTACCATTTGGCCGCCTCGAGGCGCGACCGTTTGACCTTGGCGCCGGTCTCGTAGGCCTTCGCGACGGCGAGCTGGGCATCCTCGTCGCCGACCTTCGCAAGCTTGAGTTTCTTGGAGAAGCTGAGTTCGTCGAGAGTTTGCGACACCGCCGGCTCCGGCAGCGTCGCGGCGAACATCAGTCCGAACGCGACGGCAAGGATATTGAGCAGCAATCTCGGGGTCATCGCTTGGTGTCCTTCGGTCCAGCGCCTTCCGCGGCGCTCGAAGCCGACATCTCCTATATCGTAGGCGTCATTGTGGCACAAAACCGGCCGGCCCGGGGGTGGATTTGGTAAGTAGCCCACCACTTTGCAAGTCGGCCGGAACTGGCGTACATACGCTAACGCATCACTTTTGGGAGAGTTCGATGAACATCGCAAATCCCGTCAAGGCTTCGACCGCCAAGTCGGACGACGAGTGGCAGCTCAGGGTGGATCTCGCGGCGGCTTTTCGGCTGACCGCCCAGATGGGCTGGCACGAGGCGGTGGCCAACCATTTCAGCCTCGCCGTGTCGCCGGACGGAACGACCTTTCTCATGAATCCCAAGTGGATGCACTTCTCCCGCATCCGGGCGAGCGACCTGCGCCTGCATGATGCCAATGATCGCGAGGCGCTCAAGGGTCCCGACGCACCGGACATCACGGCCTGGTGCATCCACGGCGCGATGCACGCCCGCCTGCCGCACGCGCGCTGCATTCTCCATGTCCATCCGCCTTATGCCACGGCGCTTGCCTCGCTGGCCGATCCCGAGATCAAGCCCATCGACCAGAACTCCGCCCGCTACTACAACCGCGTCGCCTATGATCTCGGCTACGAGGGCATGGCGGACAACGACGCCGAGGGTGCCCGCCTCGCTGCCGCTCTGGGCAACCGCAGCACCATGATGATGGGCAATCACGGCGTGCTGATCGCCGGCGCGACCGTCGCCGACGCGTTCGACAATCTCTACTACCTCGAAAGGGCGTGCCGGAACCTCGTGCTTGCCTACTCGACGGGGCAGAAGCTGAACGTCATGCCGAACCACGTCGCGGAGAAGACGGCCCAGGACTGGGATAAGTTCACCGACTCGACCGCCGTGCACTTCGAGGAGATGAAGAGGATCCTCGACAAGATCGACCCGAGCTACGCCGAGTAGGCAGGGTCTCCGTTCGTTCGGGCATCGCCGCCGGTGAAGCGGCACGGGCCGCATGCGCCCGCCCTTGCGCGCCACGGACGGAGAAGCTAGAGCCAATGCGCCCGACCCTTCGGAGGGGTGGCAGAGTGGTCTATTGCGGCGGTCTTGAAAACCGTTGTGCCCGCAAGGGCACCGGGGGTTCGAATCCCTCCCCCTCCGCCAAACGGGCCTCTACAGGCCGATCTGGACCTGTCTCCGCCACCGCGCCATCCCTCGCCGAATAAGAAAGGCAATTGTCAGCCCCGAGCCAGATCCCAAGTAGAGCAGTGCTGCCAGCATCACTGGCTCGATGTCCTGAATGAGTATTTTGGCTAGGGGCGTGCTTGCGCCAAAAAGCGTGGCAGACGAGAGGGCCAACAGCGGGCCACGCATCGATAGACGAGATTCAGTCATCGCAAACTACCCAAAAGAAACAGAATGCCAAGCAAGAGGATGATTGCAGAGCTGCCGATTTCCAGACTTCGCAGCAGTGGTGGTGGAAACGATGACTGTCCCAAGCCACCGACAACAACACGTCGAGACGCGATGCCCGCCAGGCCGAAAAGGGCGATCGTTATCGCGGCCCCAATCCCCATGGTACCGGCCAGCAACAGGCCTAAACCGATCGCTCCCAGCACCAGGGCGTGACCCACAACCACCATCGTGAGTGGACACGGGCTGAAGGGGAGACAGCCCTGAAAAGAATTAGCCCGGCCGTTGAAGGCCGGGCTGCGTCAAATTGATGTGCGATGATCTAAGGGCGCGCTAGGGCACAACCAGATCATTCTCTGTCGGATCAAGACCCATCTTGGTTCTCACATCATCCCGAATCTCGCTCCATGGCGAGCGATTGGAGTAAGTTTCCATATTGGCTTCCGCCGATGCGAGATCATCAAGCGCCTGCGTACCGGCAGCAACCACTGCGACCGCATTGTCATAGGCCTCGATGTCATCGAGCGCCGCCTCGACGGCCGGATCGGCGACGGCCAGGTCTGTAGCGACCGCATCCTTGTAAGACTGCAGATCGGCAAAGCCTGCCGTTTGCAGCGCCGTAGTGAGGCTATTCTGGAGCGCGGCAGGATCGGTTGAGGCGAGGAGTTCCTCGGCCACGGCGATGTCGGCTTCCAAGCCATTGTAGGTCGTCTGCGCTGAGGCGTAGGCGGCCACCATGCCTATCGTGCCGTTGAACTTGCCATTGCGGATGTGAGCCTGGATGGCGGGATGGTCAATTGGCTTCGCCGCATTCCAGCGGCCGAGCATCGAGGGATGCGCCGGTGCTGTCGGATCACTAAGCGCCAATTCCTTGGCCGTGACTTTTTCACTGCCTTTCGGCGTGGTGGAAGCGAGTTCTGTCTCCGTGCCGCTGGCCGACGAGTTTCCACCGCCACTACCAGCGTTGCCGCCGCCGGCGGCGCCATTTCCACCCTTGCCCTTGCCATTGCCGCCCTTGGCAGCATGGGCTTGGTCGTAGGGTTGATCTGTTCCGAGATTGCTGATGCTTGGGGCGGCGATCAGCGCGGCTCCGAGCAATAGACTGAACACGATTGACTGCGTGCGATCCATGAAGGGTCTCCCGAGTTTGACTGGATAGAGGATAACGCAAACGCGGCATTAACCGTGGACTGGACCGAGCTATGGTTCAGAGAAGGCAACAAACCCAAGCAAGTTTGACTCAAATTGTAATGAACCGCCCGAGCCGATCCTGAATCGGTTTCCACTTCAATGATCTATTTTGAGTGCGGTTTTTCGATGTCGGATGCGGGAGCGGAGTTAGGATGGCATGAAACTTGAGCCTCGGAATAGTTCTTAGGCTGCCAGCTATCCTCACCCGCTGGTCGTGCAAAGATCTCCCAGTCGCCGGGAAATCGCTCGCCGTGTTCTCGTTCCAGCTCGCGCAATCTCCGCGTCGGCCTTCACGTCGAGCGCACCGAGCCAACTAGGCGCGTCACGCCGAAGCCCTCAGTCGACGCAAGGTAACTGTTCCAGAGCTTCATGGGCCAACTAGAAGGCGGACGACGAACGAGTCGAGTCGCGCGAGTCGAAGTCAACCTGCAATCATGGCGAGTGTTTACAACCGGGAACAGACGATAGGATTTGCCATCGCGAACTAGGCCTTAAACTAGGACGAATTAGGGGTAGATAAAATATTATATAGTAATTTCAATTAGATATGATCTTTTTGCGATGGACCCGCCCCTCCGCCAAACAGGTCTCTACAGGCCGATCTGGACCTCTGCCCGCCGAGCACCTTTTCCTGCGGCCGCAAAAACAAGCGCTCCGACTTTTGGCCGGAGCGCTCGCAGACCGGGAAGACTGAACCGTCCTACTGCACCACGTGCCAGACGCCGCCCTTGCCGTCGCCCTTCCTGTCGCCGGCGGCTTTGTCCTCGATGTAGTAGTAGAGGGGGTGACCATTGTAGGTCCACTGCTTGGCACCGTCCTTGCGATCGGTGGTCGCCCAACCCTCACCCTTGCTGACGCCTTCCTTGGCGAGATAGGGCGGCCAGTTGGTGGCGCAATCGTCGTAGCAGGCGGATTCCGTGCCCTGATCCTTGTCGAAGGTGTACAGGGTCATGCCGTTTGCACCGGTTTTCCCCCCCAACTGGGCGTTGACGCAGCCGGTCGGCAGCGCGAACAGCGCGGCGGCACACAGCATGTTAAGGCCCATGGTCCTGGTTGATGTCATGCGATCTCCGTTGTGGGTTGAATTTGGCGGTCCCCCATGCGATCGCCCCCCGGTCACCTGCGGCTAAAGCTTCATCACGACTTCGCCGGAAATAGGATCCGTGACGCCCAGCCCACCCCCGAGATCCTCCAGTAAGTCTCTCACCTTGTCGAGCATGCCGATCATTTTCGGGCGAGCCGCCGCCAGCGCGTTTGAGTTTTCCCATTCACCGATAAAACAATATGTGCGATCGCCGGTTTTGACGATCACGGCCTTCTCCAGTCCGTCGAGATCGGGTGCGTCTCTGTGGGCATCGAGAAAGGCTTGCTCCTTGCCGGGTTTCACTTTGAAGCGAACGACATTGTATGCATCCATGACGGTCCTCCCAAGTTTTGGTATTTCTGCGACTTCTAATCGTCACTTTTGAGGCCTTGGCGGCAACGAGCCTCGCCGGTCGTCGTGATACTACCAGTGCCTTGCTCGAAGCTTGGGGCAATGACGGGGGAATTGGCGAGCGAATTTTTGGCAGGCCGGAGCCCATCTTGGGACAGTAGTCTTTACCCAAATGGCCGATGAGAGGCATTCGTGATGGCAACACGATTGCAAAGATGCCAGACAGTCGTCGATGGCTGATGTCGCGAGCCAGGGGCAAAGCGCTATCGCGATCGAGGAGTTCTTTCCGGCATCGTGCCGCTATGCATCTCGAATTGGAACCATCGCTCTAGCGCGCGGAAGGTCCGGAACCTGACACCGGTCGCTTTTCGGCCCCGTGTGTTTGCGCGGAGCGTCCAACAATGCGCCGGGTCCGGCGCGCTCCACTGGAAGTCGCGCCCGCTGGGGTCCACTACCGTCAGGAGTCCCCCTCGCTTCTGCAGTTCCAGGCCATAGTAAGCCATCGTTTCGCGCCAATATCTTTCGCGCGGGATTCCAGGCAACCTTTTGTGAGGTGTTTTCGCCATGAGCTTGTGAGCCTACGTCGTTAGGCAATAAGGCTGAAAAGCGCGCTCACAAACAGCAGGAGTGATTCGGGAACGTCAGCGTGGACTACGCCATCGAGATTGTAGCATTGGGAAGGCTACGAGCTTCCTGTTTGTCCACTTCCACAACCTAGTCAGCGCCGTTACCGCCCCTCCAGCATGCCCTTAGTTCTGCGGACACGCAACACGGAAAGAGGGGCGGTTTGGAGTACCCGGAGCTGGCAGGTGGGAGACCCGAAGACTCGAATCGCGCGAGTGAAGGCCTGCTTGCAATCAAAACGAGTCCCGTTCGACAACCTTCTCGATCCTTGGCGTGCGTATCGTCCAGATGAACACCAGCGGGCATCGAGGCGTCGTGGAGGGTCGACCGCGATCTCGCCGCCGCGCGGCTCCTGCTCGCCAACCACGGATCCTCAAAGAAGTCGTTGACACCGATCGCACCGGCAAGCCAGAGTCGAAATATACGAATATATATCTAGGAAGATGTGCATGACGTTTTGGCTGAAGACTCGGTTCATCGGTGTCCTTGTCGCGACCTTGGCGCTGCCATTGCCAGCGCTTGCCGGTGAAGCGACGATCGCCGTGGCGGCAAACTTCCTGGGCACCCTCGAGAAGCTGCAGAAGGAATTCGAGGCCGCCGGCGACCACAAGCTTACGCTCATCAGCGGGGCAACCGGCAAGCTGACGGCCCAGATTACGGAAGGCGCGCCATTCGACGTTTTCCTCTCCGCGGACAACAAGGCGACGAAGAAGCTTACGGAAGGCGGCAAGGCTGTTCCGGATTCGGAATTTACCTATGCGATCGGCACGCTTGCCCTGTTCAGCAGCGACGCCTCCAGGATCACCGGTGACGGGGCCGAGGTGCTGAAGTCAGGCGCGTTCACGAAACTCGCCATAGCCAATCCGAAAGTTGCGCCGTATGGCGTTGCCGCGGAGGCGGCGATGACGTCGCTGGGCGTCCGCGACGCCGTCAAGGACAAGATCGTCATGGGCGAAAACATCGGCCAGACGTTCTCCATGATCGAGACGGGCAATGCGGAGATCGGCTTCGTGGCGCTGTCGCAGGTGGTGGGTTCGGAGTCGGGACGGAAGGGCAGCCATTGGATCGTTCCGGCCAACCTGCATGAGCCGATCCGCCAGAACGCCGTATTGCTGGAGCGGGGCAAGGACAATGCCGATGCCAAGGCGTTTCTCGAGTTCTTGAAAAGCGACAAGGCCAAGGAAGTCATCGATGCCGCAGGCTACGCGCCCGGCAGTTAACAGACTGAGGAGCCACTGATGAAGCTGAGTGCGCGCAACCTGCTCAAGGGAACGATCAAGTCCGTGAACAAGGGATCCACCACTGCTCATGTGGTGCTCGACATCAATGGTGCCACGGTCACGGCCTCGATCACCAACCAGGCCGTTGACGATCTTGCGCTCGCTCCGGGCAAATCGGCCTATGCCGTCATCAAGGCTTCCGATGTCATGATTGCCATCGATTGAACTCGCTAGCCCAACGACCAGCCGCCGTCGACCAAGAGGTTGGCGCCGGTGATGAGCGCGGCCGCCGGCGAGGCAAGGAAGACCACGGCGCCGACGACGTCGATCGGCTCGCCGATGCGACCCAGAGGAATGTGATTAAGCACGGCGGCGCGGTTCGCCGGGTCGGACAGATAGGGGCGCGTACCGTCGGTATGGATGAAGGTCGGCGCCACGCTGTTGACGTTGATCTTGTGACGCGCCCATTCGAAGGCAAGGCAGCGGGTCAGGTGGTTGATGGCGGCCTTGGTCATGCAGTAGACCGACTCGCCCCTGAGCGCCACGGTGCCGGCCTGGGAGCTGATGTTGACGACGGCGCCGCCCCCCTGCCCGATCATCAGCCGCCCGACCGCCTGGGTGATGAAGAACGTTCCCTTGAGATTCGTATCCACCGTCAAATCGAAATCCGCCTCGGTGACGTCCTCGGCCAGGTTCTCGGGGCCGATACCGACATTGTTGACGAGAACATCGATGCGCCCGAGCCGCTTCGCCGCATCGGCGATCGAGCGCCGCGCCGCCGGCAGGTCTGCGAGGTCGACGGGTATTGCAACGGCGCGCCGCCCGGCCTTGGTCGCTCCGGCAACGAGGTCATCCGCATCGGCGGGATTGCGGACGCCGAGCACGATATCGGCTCCGGCTCGCCAGAAACCTTCGGCGATGGCGCGGCCGATGCCGCGCGATGCGCCGGTGATGAGGGCCGTCTTTCCTGAGAGACTGAAGTCAGGGACCATTGCTTTTCTCACTGCTGGACGTGGACGCCTACCTTCCGGCGTCATGCATCAGCGACGCGAAGCCGGCAACGAGCGCCGAGAGGTCATCGGCGATGGTGAGGAAGCTTGCGCCGTTGTCGACGGCAGCGCGGCGATAGGTCGGATCCGCAGCCGCGGCACCCCATGGCTTCCCGGCGCGGCGTGCGGCATCCGCTATCATCTTCAGATCGTCGAGGTCGGCGGCTTTCGCCGCGAACATGCCGCGGCCCCGCGTCAACGACAGGTCGGACGGGCCGACGAACAATCCGTCAACGCAGGGAAGCGCCGCGATCGCCGCCGCGTCATCCAGGGCGCCCGGCGTCTCGATCATGGCATAGCAATGCGTGCGGGCATTCTCGCCGGCGATGAACGCATCGTCGGCGGCGCCGTAACGCTGGGTGCGGCTGTAACCCATGCCGCGCGAACCGAGTGGCGGATATTTTCCGAAGGCCGTCGCCCGACGCGCATGATCGACATCGCGGAGCTGCGGCAGGATCACGGCATCGGCGCCCATATCGAGGGCGTGCTGGATGCGGGCCTGGGCGGCTTCGCCGACGCGCACATGCGCCTCGAGACCGATCGCGCGGCAGAACGGCACGAGGCGGTCGAGCGCCGATTCCGCGACCGTTCCGTGCTCCATGTCGAATACCACGAAGTCATATCCCGCGAGCCGCGCGATCTCGCAGGCTTTGTGGGAGTCGCTTTCGAGCCAAAAGCCGAAACGAACATTCGAAGAGCCGGCAGCGGTCACATCAACTCCCGTCAGAACGGCAAGGGACCCTTCCCCCAAAGGGGCTTTCTGGCCACTATCGGCATCGGCTAGGATATTTGCAACCGTTCACCCGCACTTCGTAGGTCTCCTGGAGTACAGCAATGGCGTCGCCACGGTGGAACCTCGCGGTCCTGCTCCTGCCACCGCTCATCGCGCTGACCATGCTTTTCGTGCTGCCGATCCTGTTCACGGCGGCCTACAGCTTCTGGAGCGTCAACAACGACTACCAGCTTGTCCAGGAATTGACGCTTGAGCAGTATGCCGCCGTTTTCGGCGAGCCGCTCTACCGGAACACGCTTCTCAACTCCGTTCTCATGGCTTTCGCCACGACGGTTGTCTCGGTTGCCATCGGCGTTCCGCTTGCCTGGGCCATGTCGCGAAGCTTTTCACCGCGCACGCGCATCCTGCTGATCGTCGGTCTAATCCTCCCGGGTTGGGTCAGCGTGCTGATCCGCACGTATTCGATGAACCTGGTTATCGGGGAATCGGGCCTCCTCAACTGGCTTCTCTTGTCGAGCGGAATGATTGAAGCACCCCTTCGCATTCTCTTTACGAAGGGAGCGGTGGTGCTGGGTCTGGTCTACATCTACCTTCCCTACACGCTCATCCCGATTTTCGCCTCCATGGAGCGGCTCGATCCCGCCGTCCTCGAGGCAGCGGAGAATTTGGGGGCCGATCCGATCCGGCGCTTCACCCGCATCGTGCTGCCGCTCATCATGCCGGGCATCGTTGCCGGATCGATCATCACCTTCATTCCGGCGCTCGGGGAATACCTCGTTCCCAACCTTCTCGGCGGGCTTCAGGGCATCATGTACGGCAACCTCATCGTGACGGCGTTCCAGAGCTACGACTGGCCGCTCGGCTCGGCGCTCTCGGTGGTGCTGCTGCTCGGCATCGGCCTTGCCCTCCTGGCCTTCTCACGCCTGATCGATCTCAAACGCAGCCTGCTTGCGGAATGACATCCATGCGACGCACCGACGGCATCTCCTACATTTTCGTCGCCGTGATCTTCGCAGCGGTCTACCTGCCGATTGCGCTCGTGGTTCTCACAAGCTTCAATTCCGCCACCATCACGACGTTGCCGGTTCAATCCTACAGCCTCAAGTGGTTTGCGGCCCTCTTCTCCAATACCCGCACGCTGGCGTCCCTGTGGGTCAGCATCAAGCTCGGGGTCGCGGCCAGCGCCGCCGCGACGCTTCTCGGACTCTGCGCCGCCCTCGCGGTGACGCGGTACGACTTTCGCGGCCGGCACGCCTTCCTCGCCCTCATGACGCTTCCGATGGTCGCGCCGGGCATCGTCATGGGCGTGTCGCTCCTCATCTTCGCTCGGTATATGGGGCTGAAGACGGGTTTCGCGGCCCTGTTCCTCGGGCACACGCTGCTGGCGCTGCCCTACTGCACCTTCATCATCCTGGCGAGCCTCGCGCGGTTCGACCGGAACCTCGAGGACGCCGCCCGAGGTCTCGGGGCCGGCGAAATCGCCGTGCTGAAGCGCATCGTGCTGCCCGGAATCGCATCTGGAATCCTGGGCGCCCTGCTGTTCGGCTTTACGATATCGATTGGCGAATTCGTGGTAAGCTTCTTCCTCACCTCGGCGGGCGTCACGACGCTGCCGATCAGGATCTACTCCATCGTGAAAGTGGGAATCACGCCGGAGATCAACGCCGTTTCCACTCTCATCCTGGCGGCCACCGTCGTCCTGACGCTCGTTGCCTTGAAGCTGACCTGGAAACAAGGACATTCAAAAGGGAGGACTATATGAACAGACGCGCATTCTCGGCCTTCGGATTGGCGGTGCTGGCATTCGCCGTCGCCGCCCCCGGCAGTTCCGCTCAGGAACAGATCGGCGGCGAGATCAACATCCTGAGCTGGGGGAACTACATCGACTTCGCGCTTCCCGATTTTGAGAAGAAGCACGGCGTCAAGGTCAACATCGACTACTATGCCGACGAGCAGGAAGCGATGAACAAGATCCGGGCGGCGGGCCTCGGAACGCACGACGTCGTGTTCCTGGGTGCCGGGTTCGAGGATATCGCCATCAAGCAGAACCTGCTTTCGCCGCTGGACGAGGCCCAGGTGCCGGCACTCGCCGACACGTTCCCGCAGGTCAAGAAAGTCAAGGACGACGGCAAGGTTTACTGCGGTACGTACGCCTTCGGCCTGAACGGGTTGATCGCCTACGACGCGTCGAAGACCGGCGGCAAGATAGCGTCGTGGAAGGATGTGTTCTCGGGCAAGTTCAAGGACAGGATCGGCAAGATCGACAAGTCGAACGAGCAGGTATGGCGCACGGCGCTCAGCCTCGGCTACAAGTACGGACCGTTGAGCCAGGAGCAGTGGGACGCCGTCGAGAAGAAGCTCGCCGAGAACATGCAGCAGGTGCGAACCGTCTATGCGCACAATGATCAGATGGCCCAGCTCATGGGCAGCGGTGAAATCTGGATCGGCGACTCCGACGACGGCAGCTATCGGCAGGCGCGAGCCAAGGGTCTCGCCATCGACGTTGCCTACCCCGAAGAAGGGCTGACGGCCTGGTACGACGGACCCTGCGTCGTGGCCCAGGCGCCCCACGAGAAGGCGGCCTACGCGTTCATCAACCACATGCTCAGCCCGGAGATCCAGGCCCGGCTGCCGAAGGAACTCGGCTATGCACCCGCCAACAGCAAGGCCATCGCGCTCCTCGACGAGAAGACGAAGACCGACATGGATCTCGATGCGCTGGTGAGCAATCTCGACAAGATCCAGTTCCAGTACAATCTCGGCGCCGATTTCGACAAGAAAGGCATCGACGTCTGGGAGAAGGCCAAGGCGAGCGGGGTGAAATAGTTCCGGACACATCGGTCCGCCGGCGCAGCTCATCGACGCCGGCGGCGCTTCCATCGCCCCACGCTCATGAGCATTGAACTCGTCTCCCTCAACAAGACGTTCGGCAGCTTCACCGCGGTCCGCGATGTCGGCCTATCCGTGCCGGAAGGTCAGGTCCTGAGCCTGCTTGGTCCCTCCGGCTGCGGAAAGACCACGACGCTGCGCATGATTGCAGGCTTCGAGGAGCCGAGCTCGGGCCGCATCCTGGTCAAGGGTCGCGACGTGACCACGATGCCGGCTCGGCGTCGGAACATCGGCATGGTGTTCCAGTCCTATGCGCTTTTTCCGCATCTCTCGGTCGCCGAGAACGTTGCCTTCGGTCTCGACATGCGGGACGTGCCGCGGGCCGATCGCGAGCGTCGGGTGACGCGCGCCCTCGGTGTGGTTCGCATGGAGAGCTTCGCCCACCGCATGCCGCGCGAGCTGTCGGGCGGGCAGCAGCAACGCATCGCGCTTGCCCGGGCCCTCGTAATCGAGCCGCATCTCCTGTTGCTCGACGAGCCGCTTTCGGCACTCGATCTCAAGCTGCGCGAAGAGATGCGGGAAGAGATCCACCGGATCGTCCGTGAGCTCGCCATCACGACGGTTTTCGTGACCCATGACCAGGGCGAGGCGCTGGTGCTCTCGGATGTGGTCGCCGTCATGAACTCCGGCAGCATCGAACAGATCGCCCCGCCGCGCACAATCTACAACGAACCGCAAACAAGCTTCGTGGCCCGCTTCATCGGCAGCGCCAACGTCCTTGCGGGACTTCCGAACGCAGCTTCAGGACATTTCGATACGGAGCTCGGCGTGCGACTCGCGCTTCCATCGCACGGCGCCAACGGAGCACGTGCCGTCGTAGTCCGCCCGGAAGACATAGACATCGTCGCGCCGTCGCCGCTGCTCGAAGCGAAGATCGTTCGGGCCCGCTTCCTCGGCGACGTGACGGAATACACGGTGCTTCTTCCCGGCGGCACGCTGACGGCGCGCACCGGATCGGGTTCGAGCTTCGCGGAGGGCACGCCGGTGGGCTTGAGTTTCGCGCGGGCTCGGCCCGTCTTTCTCAGCGAGTAGATCGAATGAAGATCAGCCGAATCGAGACCTTCAGCCTGCATTGCCGGATGCCCTATCCCCTGACCTATGCGCGCGGCGAGTACCAGGAGCGCGAGGCCCTTCTCGTGAAGGTCCATACCGACGAGCCTGGTCTTTTCGGATGGGGCGAAGCCGCGATGTGGGGAGGCCCATGGGCGACGAGCGTTGCCGTGATCGAGCGCGAGCTGGCGCCGCTCGCCATCGGCCTCGATCCGCTCCAGCCGGAATTCGTTTGGGAACGCCTTTATCAGCAGACCTACTATCACGGCCGCAAAGGCATCCTGCTGGCGTGTCTCTCCGCCATCGACATCGCGCTGTGGGACATCATCGGGAAGGCCGCCGGCCAGCCGGTATGGCGGCTTCTCGGCGGCTTCGGCCGCCCCCTGAAATCCTATGCCTCGTCCGGATATTACCGCCGGGACCAAGGCGCGGACGAATTAGCCGCCGAAGTCGCCAGGGCCCGCGCGGCGGGATTCCGGGCCTACAAGATGAAGGTCGGCAACATCGAGCGGGCCATCCATGCACGATCGCTCCACGAGACGCCCCTGCGCGTCACATTCGAGGAAGACATCAAGCGCGTCCGGGCGGCGCGCGAGGCGATCGGCGCGGACGGCGAGCTCATGTGCGACGCCACGACATCGCTCGATGCGCGAACCGCAATGGCCTATGCCGATCAGTTCGAAGCACTCGACATCCGCTGGTTCGAGGAACCGACGCAGCCGGAGGACATCGACGGGTGCCGCGAGCTCGCGCGGCGAACGCGGGTGCCCATCGCCGGTTTCGAAACCGAGAGCAACAAATTCCACTTCGCGCATTTGATGGATGCAGGCGCCATCCAGGTCGTGCAGCCCGATGTGATCCAGGTCGGCGGGATCACCGAAGCCCGCAAGATCGCCGCCTACGCGCAGATGAAGCATCTGCTCTTCACCTGCAAGAACTACAGCACGGCGGTGAGCCTCGCGGCGTGCATCAACCTCCTCTACGCCCTGCCGAACGGAGACTACTTCGAATGCGACATGGACCCGTCGCCGTGGCGCGAGGGTTTCATCCGCAAACCCGTCTTCACTCTCGCCGACGGTTTTGCCGTTCCTTCCGATCGGCCGGGACTCGGGCTCGACATCGATGAGGCGAAGCTCACGGCCTGGAAGCCCGCACCATGATCGCCGAAACCTTCCGGCACGATCTGTTTGCCGGCAAGACCGCGCTGATCACGGGAGCCGCGCGCGGCATCGGGCGGGGCATCGCAGCGGCGATGGCTCGGCTCGGGGCGACGGTCGTCTTGACCGACGTTCTTGAGAAGGAGCTCGAGCATGCCGTCGAAACCATCAACAGCGCGGGAGGCAGGGCAAGTGCGGCGACGGGCGACCTCACGCGCGCCGAAACCGCCGAGCGTGTATTCCAGGCGGCGATCGATTGGGGAGGCCGGGTCGACTTCCTCATCAACAATGCCGGGCGATCGTGGAACGTCGACACGGCGGAGATCGACGAGGACACGACCCAGCTGCTGATCGAGCTGAACTTCAAGAGCGTCGTGCGCCTGGCCCGGGCCTACGTATTGCATGCGCGCAGGCGCGCCGGGGGCGGTGCTATCGTCCAGATCGCCTCGACGGCCGGCGTTGCCGGGTTCGAGCGTCGAGCCGTCTACGGCGGCACCAAGTTCGCAGTGATCGGGCTGACCAAGGTCCTCGCTCTCGACCACGCCCGTGACGGCATAACCGTGAACGCGGTTCTGCCGCATGTTGTCGATACCGAGATGTTCCGCGACGTGGCGAAACCCGGGGAAGCGGCGCGGTGGCGGGCTGGGATCCCGATGGGACGGTTTGCGACGGTGGAAGACGTGGCGGCGACGGTCGTCTTTTTGTGCTCGCCGGCGGCAAACTATCTGACCGGCGGCGTCTATCCCGTCGATGGAGGATTCCTGGCCGGCCCGTACGGCTCCGACTGAGCCATGGAGACGTTCGATTACATCATCGTCGGAGCCGGCTCTGCCGGTTGTGTTCTCGCCAATCGGCTCAGCGCCGATCCGCGTCGGCGCGTACTGCTTCTCGAAGCCGGTGGTCGCGATTGGTCACCTGTCTTGAAGATGCCCGCGGCAACCGACCTCTATGCCATCGGCAACCCGCGCTATGACTGGCGGTACATCACCGAGCCGGACCCGACCCGCTTCGACCGGCGTGATCTCTGGCCGCGCGGCAAGGTGATCGGTGGCAGCAGCTCGATCAACGCCATGGTTTACATGCGGGGCCAGGCGAGCGACTACGACAGCTGGGCCGCGCTCGGCAACCGCGGATGGGGCTACCGGGACGTCCTCCCCTATTTCCGCAAGAGCGAGTCCAACGAGAATGGTGCGGACGCGTTCCGGGGCAAGGATGGTCCGCTGCGCGTCTCGAATCTGAGGACCACGCACCCCCTCGCCGATCTCTTCATCGCAGCATCGGTGGCCTACGGAATTCGCCCTACCGGCGACTTCGCGGGCCAGACGTTCGAAGGGGTGGGTACCATACAGGCGACGCAAAGGCGTGGTTGGCGGCACAGCGCCGCCGATGCCTACCTGCGACCGGTGCGGCGCCGCAGAAACCTCGCGATTTGGACGCATGCCCATGTCGCACGCGTGCTGTTTGACGGACGACGCGCCATCGGCATCAGCTATTTCGGGCGGGACGGTGTTCTCCGCGAGGTGCGAGCGGGGCTGGAGGTCATACTGAGTGCCGGTTCGGTGGCATCACCGCAGCTCCTGCTCCTCTCGGGCATCGGTCCCACCGCCGATCTGCAGGCACTGGGTATCCCGGTCGTGCACGATCTGCCGGGTGTTGGAGGGAACCTGCAGGACCATGTCGGTGCCTACCTCAACTATCTCGTCGATCAACCCACCTACAACAGCGAGAAGGGTTGGGTCCGCAAAGCCGCACACGGTGCAAACTGGCTGGTGTTCGGGCGCGGCGCGGGTACGACGCCCGGTGCCCTCGCCTCGGCCTTCGTGCGCTCTCGGCCGGAGGTCGAGCATCCGGACCTCCAGATCCAGTTCACGCCGGTCGGCTACAAGCTCACGCCCGAGGCACTGATCGTCCTCGACGAACCGGTGGTTACGGCTATCCCGAACGTCAACCGGCCGAAAAGCAGGGGGCGGCTCACGCTCCGCAGCGCCGATCCCCGTCAGCCGCCGTGCATCTTTCCCAGGCTGCTCGATCATCCGGACGACCTGGCAGTCCTCAGGCGGGGGTGCGAGATCATTAGGGGGATTTTCGCCACCCCTCCCCTAGCCGACCACGTGCGCAGCGAGACTGCACCGGGGAGCAACGTGAATTCATCGGACGAGTGGGAGCACTATCTCAGGCATGACAGCATCACGATCTTCCATCCCTGCGGGACATGCCGCATGGGAACCGGGGAAGATGCCGTCGTCGACCCTGAACTCAGGGTGGGCGGAATTTCCGGCCTTCGCGTCATCGATGCGTCCATCATGCCGCACCTTGTAAGCGGCAACATCAACGCGCCGACCATCATGATCGGGGAGAAGGGCGCCGACCTGGTGCTGGGCTCGGAAGCGAGGCCGGTTCGTCAGCAGAGCGACAATCCGAAAATCTAGAGTTGCGAAAACCCCACGCGCACTTGCTTCGCTTCGATGGCTTTTCCCTCCTTACCAGCCAGACTATGCTTGTTGACGAAAAGAAGCCCTGATGGAGGAAATGAAACTATGGCTATGTATCTAACCCGCTTCAGCTACACCCCCGAAACGTGGGCACGCATGATCGAAAAGCCTGAGGATCGACGGGAGGCCGCCCGTTCATACATTGAGTCTGTGGGCGGGAAGCTACACGGGTTCTGGTATGCATTTGGCGAGAACGATGGCTGGAACCTTTGGGAAGCACCGGACAATGTCTCGATGGCATCTGTCGCACTTGCAATCGGTGCGGGTGGCGCGCTTAGCTCGATCCAAACCACAGTCCTCCTCAGCGTCGAAGAATTATTGGACGCCCTCCGCAAAGCAAAGGCTGTCAAGTACCGGCCGCCGGCAAGGTAAGGGAGCCGGGCTTTCCCAATCGCTCCGGGCGAACCAAGCCATCACCCCATAGCCTAAGCAAACGGCCTGACGGACGGGTATATCGCCGGCGCCTCCATCGTTTCGCCGCCAACTCTATCGGCAAGCCGATCGAGGAACGTCTCGCCGTCGCTGTCGGCATCTTCCTCGACCTCCTCGCTCAGGTCGTCGCGCTCGTCGAGGTGGTCCTCTGTCTCGGCCTCCTCCACCGCGCTGGCGCCACCCTCGTCTGACGGCTGATTTTCCTCATCATCCACTTCAAACTCGTCGTCGATGTTCATGGCTCCGCTCCTGGAAATTCTGCTCGACCGAGTAGAAACGGAACGCGTCCCCTCCGGGTTCCAGTGGCCGACAGGATTCTCTGCAGAGGCGCCGGTCCCGAATCCAGCCGTCAGCCGCAACTTCATCGAGAACTCTGGACTCTTTTAATCCGCGGGGGCAGAATTGATCGCAATGAGACGCAAACTATTTCAAGCGTCCACTACCTCATGATTGACATGCGCCTCCCGATTTTTTCTCGGTCTGAGCTTTGAGCATCGCGAGACGGCGGCGCCTAGCAGTGCTTCGGCTGCACCTGACGGCGTGATGTAGCCCGTTCCAGATACTGGGAGGGAAAGCCATGACTGATCTCAGACGCAGTGACTTCGGCCTCGAAAAGATATTGCTCAGGCTCGCAGTTTTGGTTCTGGGGCTTTTCGTGTTGCCGTCGCTGGCAACGGCAGAGCAAAAGTTCGTTGTAAAGCCGCTGATCGAAAAGAAAGTAACGCAGTTGCCGGACGGCGACCTTTTCTGGCGCATCGACAACTTCGATACCAAGGAGCAGGCGCAAGAAGCCGCGGGTCCCTTGGGACTGGTAGCCGAGTACGACGGCAAGGTTTGGCTCTTCACGCTTGGCCATGCGGGAGAAGCCTCGAAGGGCAAGAAGGTTGCGGAGATTGGTCCGCTCCCCCGGTTCACTGCAACGGAGTATCTCCTCCGCATCAACGAAGCAGGCGGTCCGGAAGGCAGCGCCTCGCCGGTGCACACGCACCCGGGTTCGGAAGCGTTTTACGTTCTCGCCGGAGAGCTCTCCCAAAAGACACCGCATGGCGTCGTTAAGGTCGCCGCTGGCCAAACCATGGTGGGCCATGGTGCGGATACCCCGATGCAGGTGTCGAATAGCGGCTCGGGCGACTTGCGCGAGCTGGCCCTGTTCGTGGTGGACGCGAACAAGCCGTTTTCCTCACCGGCTCAGTTTCCCTGAGCCACTGCAATCACAGGACGGGTATTCACTGAGGGGATCGTATGACTCATTGTGCATGCAGGCACCTTGCCAGTGCCGTGTTACGGCTGCTCACACTCTCCTTCTGCTCTCTCATCCTATTCTTCCTAGCCTCCACCAGTCAGGCCGCTCCTTTGCATGATGCCGCAAAGGAGGGCGACCTGGCTCTTATCGCGAAGCTTCTGGATGAAGGCGCCGATGTCAACAAGCGCAGCGCCATTGCCACGCCGCTGTACTTTGCGGTTCAGGAGACCCAGCTCGAAGCCGTAAAACTGCTGCTGCAACGGGGAGCGGATGTAGAAGGCAAGTCCGAAGGAGGTACTGCGTTGCATCGTGCGGCACGGGCAGGCTCCGTCGACATCGCTCAAGTTCTTCTCGATCACGGTGCCGATCCCAATGCGACCTTCAAGGATGGCATGAACCCGCTTCACCTTGCAGCCATCGGGGGCCATCTGGAAGTTGTTCGCCTACTTCTCAAGCATGGTGCGGACGTAAATTCCGTGGACGCTTTCGGACAACCGGCCATTCACTTTGCCACGCTCAACGAACATGATGACGTTGGCCGGTTGCTGTCGGAGAATGGTTCGAAGGCGCCGGAAGTCGAGCCGATCGCCGAACTGGTGCGGACCGCCAACCTGGAGCACGGTAAGGACCTGATGACACAGTGCTCTCACTGCCACGTCATGGAAAAGGATGGGAAAATAAAGGTCGGCCCGCCTCTGTGGAATGTGGTGGGCCGCGACAAGGCAAGCGTTGCCGATTTCGAATACTCCCCTGCTCTGAAGTCAGCGGGTGGGAAATGGACGTTCGAGGATCTCAACAGGTTCATCGCCCATCCCGGCTGGGAATTCCCCGGGACCGCTATGACCTTAGTCCGGCCATTGGGCAAGGAATCAGATCGCGCAGATCTGATCGGCTATCTCAGAACGCTTAGCGATCAACCTGTCCCTTTGCCCTGAGGTGGAGGCGTTTAGCTGTCTGACGCGAATACCTAGCTCCCCATGGGCACGGTGGCGACGACGCGCGATGCGTTTGTGCCGTCGATGCCAACGGTTTCTCGCTTGCCGTTCCCCGCCATCAGCCGGATCAGCCCCGCAATTCCGTCCGCCTTCGCCCGGTAGTACCGGCTGATGAGCGCCGCCTGCTCTGGCGTTCCCTGCCGCTCCATCCGGGCGAACAAGCCCGTGAAGCTGTCCAGCCGCGATTTTTCGAACCACTCTTGGATATCCGGATGATCGGCGCAGGGCGTGACCATGGAAACGGTCAAGATGATCGGTGCCTACGAACATGACCCCGAGATGCGCACCGCATTCCTGAGCTCTGTCCGACGTTCGGCAGTCGCATCCGCCAGGTAACGCGAAACAAGGGAAAAGCCCGGCTGGCAAACCGGGCTTCTCTCTTGGGAAGCAGGTCGATTCTTGCTTCGGGCTACTGAGCCGCGGCGGTGTCTCCGGGAACCGGGATCATCAGGTGTTCGAAGTCCGTATCCTGCCACATGACCCAGGGCTGCGTCGTGTCCGGGGCGGCAGCGCCCGGCTTGGGATATCCCGCCATCGCAGCCTTGGCGTTGAAGATCATCACATGCGGTCCCGCCTCGTACCACTTGCCGTCGGCGGGAGGAGCCGCATAGGGATCGAGGTTGCTGGCGGCTGATTCTCCCTGCAGCATGTAGCCGAAACCGATCTTCCCTTCGGGCGGCTTGCCCTTGGTCATGAGGGCGTGGACCCATTCCATGCCGTTCTCATCGGCGCACATCGGATCGTTGGTCGGCGTCGACGGATCGTCGGGCATGCACGTGAAGTTGTTCGTGCCCTTCTTAAGCACCTTCATCTGCATCTTGTCGTCGAATGCGACGATCGTCGCATTGTTCGCCACGCTCGCCGGGGCGGCCGACATGGCGTTCTTGATGATCGCCTCGTCGTCGGCCAGGGCGGCGCTGCTGCAAAAAGCGAGGAACGTCACTGCTGCAAAGGTCAAAGCGGTGTTGCTGGTATGCATGACTAACCCCTCCTGCAAAGGAGCGCTTATGCGCTGCGAAGCAGGTCCAGTCCTTCGCTCTCGGGACTTGACCCCGTCGTCCGGGCATCTTCGCGGCAATCGACCCTAATACGGGGGTGAGAGGTCCGAAAGGCAGAATCGGACCTATCCGCCGGCGCCTGTGAAAACCGACGGGAGCGACGCGTCCGGTGCCCGCCCCAGGGTTGCGGAACGCATTCATCCATCTTGAATGCCGCGTTCACTAGGCAGAGATGAAACTATGAGTATTTTGAGCGGGTTCGACGCCGATTCGCTGGAAGGCCACGCATGACCGCACCTCATGATGTAACCAGAACCCGCGTCCTGATCATCGATGACGATATTTCCATCGGCAGGATGCTGAAGGAGATCGTCGCCAATCTCGGCTATAGCGTCCGCACGACATCGAGGTTCGAACCTTCCGACGCCGAGGATCTCAACGAACACGATTTCGTCTTCATCGACATGATGATGCCCGGCACCGACGGCATCCAGGTGTTGGACGCGTTGTCGCGCAACCAGGTCAAATCCTCGATCGTGCTCATGAGCGGCACGCACCGCGAGGTCCTGACGGCAGCCGAGACCATCGCCAGGCGAACCAACCTGAATGTCACTGGCGTCCTGAACAAGCCGTTCCGGTCGACGGAGATACGGGAACTCCTTTCCGGCAGGCACGGCGGCGATGTCCGACCGCAAAAGACCGGCGTGGTCGAGGAGATCGGGATTGCGGTCATCGAGGCCGCGCTCGATCGGCATGAGTTCGACATCCATCTCCAGCCGATCATCGCCCTCCAGTCGAGCTTGCCGATCGGCTATGAAGCCTTGGCGCGCTGGCGCTCGCCGTCCGGCATCATCGCGCCGGACCGCTTCATTTCCGTCGCCGCGAAGAACGGCATCCTTCCTCGCCTCACCAAGCAGATCCTCAAGCGGGCCCTGGCCCGTGCCGCGGAACTCAAGGCCCGCGGGCTCGTCTGGAACGTGTGGGTGAACTTCAGCGCCGAGGATTTCGCCGACGAGGATCTCCCCGAGTTCATTTCACGGTTGCTGGCCGAGAACGACCTGCCTGCCAATTCGCTGACCATCGAGCTGACGGAATCCTCCGCCACCGCGAACGAGGTGACCATGCTGAGTGTCCTCTCGCGGCTTCGCCTCAAGGATTTCAATCTCGCCATCGACGACTTCGGTACGTCGTATTCCAACCTCGAGCGGGTGAGCGTCGTCCCCTTCACCTTCCTGAAGATCGACAAGCATTTCATCGCCGGGCTGTTCACCAATCCCAACGCACGCGTCATCGTCGAATCGGCGATCGCCCTCGGCAAGCGCCTCGGCATGCGGGTCGTGGCCGAAGGCATTGAAACGCCGGAGCAGTTGCAGGCGATGCGGACCATGGGCTGCGACTATGCCCAAGGCTTCCTCATCTCCCGGCCGATGGAGTTCGCCGACCTTGTGAACTGGGCCGAACGGCACGATGGCAACCGCCTCGCCGAGGCCGTTCACCAGGCTCGGGAATCTGCGATAAACTGAATCGCCGACTTAACCTCGCAGGAGCGGCGTTTGCCGCCCTGCCGCGCCAAGCCCTAGTCTGAGCGTGGGTTGCTGCAGGACGAGGATTGGACATGGACGAAGATCTCAAGGATTTCAGCCGCGAGCAGCTGACGGCCGAGGTGATGCGGCTGCGAAATGGAATAAGGGCGCATCGGGACAGTACGGGCCACGATCTCTGCTGGCACCATCCGCAGCTCTGGGGCCTGTTGCCGGAACCCGTTCCACACGACCTTCTCGTACCGGCCTGGCCGCAATTCTTGAGGGGATGCCTGCGCTACCGAGAGTCGCTCGATCGTCAGTTGCCCGATGCGGCCCGCACCGAGGCAGAGTATTCGAAGGATTCGTGAAGTCGCAGCCCCGGCGGCGGCCGTGCTCCGCTAGACTCTCGCCCGCGTCGGCAGCCCATTGTTGAGCAGTGTGCGCGTATAGCGCCACCAGGCGCCCGAATGGCCGGGAGGGAACTCGACGCCCATGGCCAGACCTTCGCGCCAGATGACCTTGCAGTAGTGCATCACCGTGTCGCCCTGGATAAGCAGCCAGAAGGTCGGCGGGACGATCCACCCGTCTTCGATATGGATCTTGCCGCCAGCCTGAGAGAATTCGCGCACCACGCACGGTGCCGGTGAGTATTGTCCAGGCGCGACGATGTGCGCGGACATGTGGGCCGGCACGCGCGGCTGGAATTGACGCTTCTCGGGTGCAGCACCCGAGTGCTCGTCAAGTTCCGCGGTGAAGGCCTCCTCGTGCACGACATCCTCTGGGACGTTGCTGGAATGTCGAAAATTCTATGCAACTTAAATAAAAGGCAGTTTAAGCATTTGTCTAAAATTGTACGGATTTCCTGGGGCCAACCCTTTGAAAAACCTCACTCGACCGCCCTCGGCAGGATGATCGTCACGCTCGTGCCGACGTTGATCTCGCTTCGGATCTGCATCGTTCCGCCGGACTCCCTGGCAAAACTGGAAACCTGGCTCAGCCCCAGGCCGGTGCCGCTCCCCGCCTCCTTGGTCGTGAAGAACGGCTCGAGGACGCGCGAGCGGATTTCCGCCGGAATGCCGCAGCCGGTGTCCGATACGGTGATGCTCACGCTGCCGCGCCCGGTCGGCAGGTTCTTCGCCAGAATCCTGAGCAGCCCGCCCTTCGGCATCGCGTCGCGGGAGTTCACGGCGAGATTGAGGATCGACAGGTCGAACTGACCGGGATCGACCTTCACCGGCCACAGGTCCGGCTCGCAGAACGCTTCGACGACGATGTCGTTGCGCAGCGACCGCGCCAGCAATGGTGTCAAGGCGTCGATCCGCTCTGCAAGATTCGTGACGACCGGATTGAGCGAGTCGCGCCGTGCGAAGGTGAGCAGCTGGCCGGTGAGCGCCTGCCCTTGCTCGACGGCGTTCTGCAGCGATTGGATGATGTCGTCCCTCAGCTGGGCATGCGCCGGCTCGTCGATCATGCGCAGTCCTGATGCCATGGTCATCAGGAGATTGTTGAAGTCGTGGGCGACGCCGCCGGCCAGGCGGCCGATGGCCTCGAGCTTCTGCATCTGGAACAATTCGTCCTTCGTGCGTTCCAGCACCAGGTCGGCCTCGCGTTTCTCGGTCATGTCGCGCGTGACCTTGGCGTAGCCGAGCAGCTTCCCCTCCTTGTCCCGAATGGCGCTCAGAACCTCGCTGGCCCAGAAACGGCTTCCGTCCTTGCGGATACGCCAGCCCTCCGCCTCGTACCGTCCGATGCGGCGTGCTTCGCCGAGCGCGCGATCGGGCTCCTTGGCCTGGCGGTCCTCCGCCGCATAGAACTGCTGGAAGCTTTCGCCGAGGATCTCCCTTTCTCCGTGACCCTGGATCTTTTCGGCACCCAGGTTCCAGCTCACGATCCGTCCCGCCGGATCGAGCATGCAGATCGCGTGGTCCGAGATCGATCCGATCAGCAGCCGATAGACCTCTTCGTGCCGGAGGAGCGCCCTGTCCCGCGCCGAGATCGCCGCGCTGAGCGCAAGGCTCGGCAGCGTCGCGCTCGCCACGAAGGCAATGAGTGTCAGGAACGACTCGTTGAGTGACGATTGGAGAAAAGGCCCCTCCCCCGCCGATATCCCCCACACGGCGAACGTCGAAAGGATGAACGCCACCGTCGCGGTTTCCCGCGGGCCGTGGCGCAGGGCCGACCATACAAGCGGCAGCGCCGCGGCGAACGCCCAGGCCGTGTTCGTGAAGGTCTCGGGCAGTATGGGGCTGAAGACCAGGATGCCGACGAGGGCGGCAAGGCCGTAGGCCAGCAGGCCCTCGACCCCGACAGGCGGAATCTTGCCGTCGATCGTCCGCAGCCAGAGGGTGACGGCCGGCGCCACTACGATCGCGCCGGCAAGGTTGCCGAGCCACCACGTCGACCATATGCGCACGAACCCCTCGACCGGGGCGGAACCCGTCAGGGTGAGCGCACCGACGCCGATTGTGGCGCTGATGGGAGTTGCCACGCTTGCCAGGATGAGGGCGAAGCGCAGGACGCCTCTCGGCGTGAGGAATGCATCGCGTCCGTCCGCCCACCGATTGATGAGGTGCGCGCCGACGCCAGCCTCGAGCGTGTTGCCGACGGCGATGGCAAACGAACTCATGACCTCACCCGTCGTGGCGAGGTTCGTCGCGAAGGCGGCGATTCCGATGGCCGGCAGCAGGCCCTGTCCGCGGATGAGGATGAGCGCGACCGCAAGTCCGGTCGGCGGCCAGATCGGCGAAGCGCTCGCATGTAGGGAGGCAAAGGCGAGGCTCGCCTTGGCGAGCGCGAAATAAAGAATGCCGACGACGATCGCCGTCATCGCCCGGGCGGCGACCGTTTCGGCATGAAAGAATCGGCTTGCGAGCTCCACCGGTTCCTAGCCTCTTCCGCGACGCGACGTTACTACCGCCCGCCTGCGGATGGTAGCGCGATTGTCGCCGGTTTCAGTCGTCTTCTGCCCTCCCCGTCTCGATGTCGAAGTGCAGGACGTCTTCGCGCCGGCCGAGCTTGCTGTAGAGCGCGATGGCGGCGTCGTCACCCTGATCGGCCTGGACGAAGATCACGTGGGCGCCGAGCGATTTGGCGATGCGCTTCAGGTGATCGATCAGTGCGGTCGCCATGCCCTTGCGACGCTGCGCAGCGGCGACCGCCAGGTCGTAGATGTAGATTTCCTGGCGCTCCTGCTCGAACTTGGCGAGCACATAGGCGGCAAGTCCGCCCACCACCTCTTCACCCGCGAGGGCGACGAGGGCGATGAACCGGTCGCTGTCCAGAAGCTGCTCGGCATAGGCGTCGCGCGGTGGCTCGGCTGTGTAGGTCCCCTGCTCTCCGAACGCTTCGCCGAACATCGCCATGAGCTGACGGTACTGGTCGAGATCGCCCCGCGCCAGCCGGCGAATGATGATTTGTCCGACCTCGTTCACTGCGCAGCGCCTCGATGCCCGGTCCTATGTTAAGGCGCGTCGATTTTCTGACCGATGAGCGCGATCGCGCGCTGGTAGACGCTCGCCGAGTTCCAGCCCTGGATGGCGGCGAAATTCGGCTCGTCCGGCTGGTAGCCTTCGCCCGCTACCCACCCGTGGCTCGCCAGGAAGTTCGCCGTCGACACGAGCGCGTCGGCCCTGCCCATCAGGTCGACCTTCCCGTCGCCGTCGCCATCGGCCCCGTAGAGGAGAATGTTCTTCGGCAGGAACTGGGTCTGGCCGACCTCGCCATGCATGGCGCCTTTGGCGGCGGGGGATAGCCCGCCGTTGTCGATGAGCGTCAATGCGGCGTGAAGATGATCCGTGAAGTACTCCGGCCGGCGGCAGTCATAGGCGAGCGTGGCGATGGCCGACAGGACGTTCTGGTTGCCCATCGTGCCGCCGAATCCCGTCTCCATTCCCCAGATGGCGAGCAGCGGACCGGGCGGCACGCCGTAGCGCTTCTCGATGCTCGACAGTAGCTGCGCGTGTTGCCGCTTGAGCTTCCGGCCGCGCGAGGCGATCACATCCCCGCCGCGCTTCTGGAGGAAGGCCGCGAGCGACAGCTTGAAGCTCTTTTGGCCGCGGTCGGCGGCGATGGTGCCGCGCATGTAGCCCGTGTCGAGGAGAGCCGCCACCGCCCGGCCCTGGAATCCGGCCGCCTTGGCCTCCCGGGCGAACGCCTTCTTCCAGGCCGGAAATCCCGAGGCCGTGTTGCCGCACTTGGCGGCCGCGGCGGCGGCATCGGCCTGCAGGAACGACACGCACAGCACCAGCGCCAGGGCTGTCGCCGCCGCGAACAAATGGCCGTATGGATACTGGCCCGTTGCCGGTTTTGCCATGGCGTCTCCTTAAGATTCCGGCCGTTTGGGAAGCCCATCCGCCGGATGCCTCATCCTAGTGGAGGCGGCGCAGCAAGGCAAAAGGTGGCCGGGAACGTCCCGGCCGGCTCGCGGGCCTACCGCATCACGACGTGCGGATCTTGCCGTTCATGCCTTTCGGATAGAAGCCACCGCCTTCGGCGCCCTCCCGGTCCGTCAGGTAAACGATCCGCAGGACCTCCTGTGGCGTCCGGGTGAAGACCATGCCCTTGGGAGTCGTGGGAACGACATTGGCTTTGCCGTCGACTTCGATTCCCTGATCTTTGTCCTCCGCACCGTCGACCTTGTCGCGCGCGTCCGACAGGGCGTTCGCGGCATGGCGTGCATCGGAGCCCATCCTGAAGAGTTGCGAGCGCGCCATTCCCATGTGATACGCCTCGACGGCTAGGATGGTCGCAGCCGCCTGCACGAACTCCTTCTTCTTGATGAGCGGGGCGGCTCCGGCATAGGCGGTAACGCCGACGTCTTCGAACAGCATGCCGCCCAGGAGAAACGTCATGTCGTTCTCGAAGGCATCGAAGTTCTCGCCGAGCCCTGCGGCGCTCGCCGCAGCCTTGAACCCGGCTTCGAAGTCGATGGTCGGACGGCTCACGGCCTGCTCGCCCAGAACCTCGCGGTAGAACCGAACATGGGCAAGCTCGTTTTGGGCAAGCTCCTCGCCGAACTGTCGGATGGCGGCGCTCTTGAACTTGACGGCATGTCCGCCATTGACCTTGCCGGGGTCCGCGCCGAGATCGGAATCCTCGATCCCCTTTCCGGTCGTTGCCCGGAGATAGTATTCCGTCTCCATGTATTCGAGATTGAGGGCGAACTGGAAAATATCCTCGTCCGCCGGCCCGTCCTGCCCCCACGCGCTGGCGCTTGCGGCCATGCTGCCGGCGATGGTTGCAACTCCCATCTGCAGGGCATGCCGACGCGATACGATGAGCTTCTCGTGCATCGTGAACCTCCAACTGCTTCGCCATGAGGCTCATGGCGTTCCTGCCGCTCGTGCGGCATCAATCGTTTGATGGCTTGGGCGGCATGGATGTTCCCGGCGGTCGTCCGCCTCACGGTCGGAACGATGCGGGAGAAAGCCGAGCCGGATCAGGTCTTTCGCCGCCGATCCGTGGGCCGCTAAAATTTTAGACACTCATTTAAGTCGTCTTTTAATCTGGATTTATAGGTTGGCGGCCGGAGAGAGCGAGGCCCGGTCGTGATTGAGCGCAGGCAGTTTTCACGCGCCGACATTCTGAAGGCAGGTCAGGTGCTGTGCGCGCCCCTGCGGGTACCCTGCTCGATCCGCAACGTCAGTGCCACCGGCATGAGCATACGGCTGTTGTTTGCCGTTCGCCTGCCGGAGATCGTCGAGGTGCTGCCGGCCCTCGAGGATGCCCCTCTCGCAATGCGGGTCCGCTGGTGCTCGGGCGCCGACGTCGGGCTGCAGTTCCTGGGCGACGTCCCCTTCGAGCCGTTGATTGCCGCGACTCCTTTGGCAAGCCTCGCGCTGAGGTCGCTTGAGGCGACCGACGAGCCGCGTCCGCCTGTCGCCAACATCGACGACTTCGGGTCCCGCGCCGCCGATCTCATGAACCGGACGCTTCGCGCCTCACGCTGAGCGATCGCCCGCGCTCTTCGTCTAGGAAATGTTCGGGGTCGATCCGGTCGCGGTGAACTTCGAACCGTCCATCATGTCGCGAATCGCGTTAACAGCCTGGGAGACGTCGTCGAGTCGCCGGTCCACCTCGTCCAGCCTGGCCATCAACTGTTCGAGAAGGTCGTCGGTCCGCGACGGACCGGCCGCCACGGCTGGAGAAGTGGATTGCGCACGCATGTTTCGCCTCGCCTTTGTAGGATTGTCGTTGGGAAACGCGAGGTTGAACTGGAGGTTCCGCGAATTGGCTGCGGAACGTGGCGAAATTTTGTGTCGTTAGGATCACTCTATCCTCACGAAAAGTTTGGTTGCCCCGTTGCGCGCGATAGACAATTACCGTGGCTGGAGAAAACGCCGTGCAATCGAACACCATAAGGGCATGCAGGACCATCAGTGGCTTCAGCTTCGCAAAGCGGAGCCTGGGTTGGATCGCGGGCGGACGCCGTCGGGCCCGCACGCGCCGCGAGCTTCTGGGTCTCGATGCATACCTGTTGCGCGACATTGGGCTGACCCATGAGCAGGTCCTCTACGGCACATGGCCGGTGGACGAAGGGCCGGCTCCATCCCGCAAGAGAGTGCTCGATCCGAACGGCGCCGCGTTTCGCATCCTAGTGACCGTCCTCATCGTGGCCGTCTCGATGATGTTCCTCGCCTTCAAGGAGGGCATGCAAGGCTCGCGCCGCGTGGCCGAAGCCGCGCCGACCGCCTGCACTGGCGTGAGCGCCGTCCTTACCGCCAACGGCTTCGCGCCCAAGGATCTCCAGTACTGCACCGTCCCCGGCAAGGGTCTTCCGTCGCACTAGGCAGACGGCCGGCTACCAATCCGCGGCGTCAGCCTCCTCGATCTCGATCACGGTCGGAACGTCGGCCGCGTGCGCTTCCATGAGGAGCGTCCCGAGGCTCGAAGCGTCCCTGGCCCGCGCGCTGCGACAGCCGAAGCCCTTGGCGATGGTTTGGAAGTCGGGGGTGAAGATGTCGACGCCGATCTGCGGGATGCCTCGCTCCGCCATGTATTTCTTGATCTCGAAATAGCCGCGGTTGTTCCACAGCACGATCGGCACGCCGAGCTTGAGCTCCACGCCGGTCGCGAGCTCCCCGATGGTGAATTGCAGCCCGCCGTCGCCGATGATGGAGACCACCGGCCGGTCGGGAACGGCGAGCTTCGCGCCGAACGCCGCCGGCAGCGCGAAACCCAGCGTGCCGTAGCCGGTCGACGAGTTGAAGTACGAGCGCGGCGCCAGCGGCTCGTAGAACAGGTTGGCCCCGTAGATGGGCTGAGTCGAATCCCCGACGATGACCGCGCCGGGCAGAGCCGTGTCGATCGCCTGCATCAGCTTCCGGTGCGGAGCATACGCCTTGGGGATCAGTCTCTCCGCCGCCGCCTTGAGGGTCCGCACCCGCGAGGTCACCGCCGACCCGTCGCGTGTGGGTGACGGAAGCGCTGCGGCAAGCGCCGAAAGCGCCAGGCCCGCATCGGCGCAGATGGCGATCTCCGGCAGAACGTTGCGGACGAGCTGCTGCGGATCGATGTCGATGCGGATGAGCTTCCCCGTGACCTTGAGCTGGCTCATGAACAGGAGCGTATCGGTTTCGCTGAGTTCGGTGCCTACGGCGAGTACGACGTCGGCCTCCTGCAGGGCATCGAGGACCGGCTTCTGCGGCAGCATGCTGCCCACGCTGAACGGGTGCGAGGGCGGCAATACGCCCTTCGCGTTGATCGTGACGGCGGTCAGCGCCTGCAGCTTGTCGACCAGGCGGCGTGCCTCTGCCGCTGCGCCCTGGGTCCCTCCTCCCAGCACCACCATCGGTGACTTCGCATGCGCGAGCAGGCGCGCCGCCTCGGCCACGGCTTCGGGATCGGGAGCCGGCCGGGCCCGCGTCGAATGGGGTCGCCGCGTCAGATGATCGCCGGAGGCGGTGATGACGTCGAGCGGCAGCTCGAGATGGACCGGCCCGGGCCGCGAACTGTTGAAGACCGCGAACGCGCGGGCGATGAGACCGGGAAGCTCGTCGGGCCGCAACACCGTCTGGCTGAACACCGTCACCCCCGCCACGAGGTCGCGTTGGCTTGGGAGCTCGTGGAGGCGGCCTTCGCCGAGGCCGAGCTCGTGCGTGGCGTTGACCGACGAGATCACCAGCATGGGAACCGAGTCGGCGAAGGCCTGGCCGAGCGCCGTCGCGATGTTCGTCATGCCCGGGCCGGTGATGATGAAGCAGGCGGCGGGCCGGCCGCTCGCCCTCGCATAACCGTCCGCCATGAAGCCAGCGCCCTGCTCATGCCTCGGTGTCACGTGGCGAAGGCGGCTCGCCGGCAGCCCGCGATAGAGCTCGACGGTGTGGACGCCCGGTATGCCGAACACCGTGTCGATGCCGTAGGCGGCCAGGATTTCGACCAGCACCTCTCCGCATGTTTTCATGAGGGATCCCCTTGGCATTGCCCTTCCCGACATTAGACGATAACAAAGCCAATGGCCGACGATATCTACGAAGAAGTCGACGCGTATATCGAAAAGCTGTTCGTGCCGTCCGACCCTGCCTTGAAGGCGGCGCTCGACGCCGCCGCCGGGCGCGGGCTTCCGGATATCCAGATTTCTCCCGCACAGGGCAAGCTGCTCTATCTACTCGCGAGGCTGGTGCGGGCCGAACACATTCTCGAGCTCGGAACGCTCGCCGGGTACAGCGCCATCTGGCTGGCCCGCGCCCTGCCTGCCGGCGGTAGGCTGGTCACGCTCGAATACGATCCGAAGCATGCCGACGTGGCGCGCGACAGCATCGCCGCCGCCGGCCTGGCCGATCGGGTCGAGATCATCGTCGGTCCTGCCCTGAAATCCTTGGCCGATCTCGCCGCCCGCAAGGCACCTCCCTTCGACATGATCTTCATCGATGCCGACAAGCAGAACTATCCCGCCTACCTCGACTGGTCGCTGAAGCTGGCGCGGTCCGGCACCCTCATTCTCGCCGACAACGTCATCCGGGAAGGCGAGGTGATGCGCAACGACGGTGACTCCACGGCGAAAGCGGCGCGCACCTTCAATGTGGCGCTGGCTGGCCACCCGCGGCTCGAATCCGTCATCCTGCAGCAGGTCGGCATCAAGGGGCACGATGGGCTCGCCCTGGCGGTCGTGAAATGACGCCGCCGCGCTGCCCGTCCGCGTCCGCATCGTCGGAGGTGAAGCTTGCCCTTTAGGATCGGCATCATCGGCATCGGCAAGATCGCCCAGGACCAGCACCTGCCGGTCATCGCCAAGAATCAGGATTTCGAGCTTGCTGCCGTCGTGAGCCAGCGCGGCATCCATCCGGACGGCGTTCCGGTCTTCGCCACGCCGCACGAGATGTATGGGAGCATTGCCGGGCTCGATGCCGTGGCGATCTGCACGCCGCCGCGCGCCCGCTACGCCATCGCCGCTGAAGCGCTGCGCGCCGGCAAGCACGTCCTCCTCGAGAAGCCGCCGACGCCGACCGTGTCCGAGCTGCACGAGCTCGCCAAGCTCGGTCGCCGGCACGACCGGGTCATCTTCGCCACCTGGCATTCGCAGTACAACGCCGCCGTCGAAGAAACGCGGCGGCTGCTCTCGTCGCGGCCGGCCGCGTCGATCGACATCGAATGGAAGGAAGACGTTCGGCGCTGGCATCCCGGCCAGGAATGGATCTGGAATGCCGGCGGTTTCGGGGTATTCGACCCCGGCATCAACGCCCTGTCGATACTGACGAAGATCCTCCCCGTGCCGATTTTCGTCGATAACGCGGAGCTCTTCATTCCCAGGAACCGCGAAACTCCGATCGCCGCCCGCCTGAAATTTCGCACCGAAGACGCAGGCCCCAAGGACATGCGCGCCGAGTTCGACTGGCGTCAGGAAGGCGAGCAGACTTGGAACATCACCATCGCCCTCGATCGTGGCGAGGAACTGAAGCTGATGAAGGGTGGAGCCCGGCTGGAGATCAGTGGGAAGCTGGTGCTGGAGCGGCCGTCTCGCGAGTACGAGGACATCTACGTCCGCTTCTCCGAGCTTCTTCGCACCGGCGAGAGCGATATCGACGCAGCGCCGCTGCAGCTCGTCGCCGACGCCTTCATGGTCGGACGCCGGATCGAGGTCGACCCCTTCGAAGAGAAGTGACGCGCTCTATTAGCGGTTGAGCCGAATTCGCCTCGCCATTGACAGCGCAGGTCCTAGCGAGCCAGGAATTCGCTGAGTTGCTGGCTCCGTGCGGCGCGCTGCGCGGAAGTCTCGATCGTCATCCGCTCCTCCTACAATACTTCGCTTGGCTTTGTAGAAGAATAAGCCTACCGCGCCCGCATCAGGAGTTCGGGACCGAGATCGGAAAGCCTCGCCGCGCCGAGCAGCGCCATCACCCGGTCAAGCTCGATGCGGTAGATGTCGAGGACCCGCCGCACGCCCTCTTCCCCGTCGACCGCCAGGCCCCACAAAGTTGGGCGTCCGATGAGGCATGCCGTCGCTCCGAGCGCCACGGCCTTGGCGACGTCGCTGCCCCGCCGGATACCGCCGTCGATCAGGATCGGCATACGGCCTTCGACCGCGGCCACGATGGCCGGCAGCGCCTCGATCGATGCCGGTGTTCCGTCGAGCTGGCGTCCGCCGTGGTTCGACACGATGATCGCGTCGACGCCCAATGCCGCCGCCTTTCGCGCCTCCTCCGGAT
Source organism: uncultured Alphaproteobacteria bacterium (assembly GCA_963789175.1). Taxonomy (GTDB): domain Bacteria; phylum Pseudomonadota; class Alphaproteobacteria; order Rhizobiales; family Aestuariivirgaceae; genus CAWBJO01. Next base: position 248,285 of record CAWBJO010000006.1, on the reverse strand, counting down.
GCAGGATGCCCTTGAGGATCAAAGGCCGCTTCCAGACGCTGCGCAGCGCCTCGACGTCCTTCCACGACATCGACGGATCGAGGAGCGACGGCATCCGGCTGGCGAGCGTTTTGAGATCGGCGGCTTCGCCCGCCCGCACGTAGTTGGCGAAGGTGATGCGCCTAAGATCGCGCCGCATCCGCCACAGCCAGCCGCACTTGATGGCCATTGCCGCGAGCTGCGCCGGCCCGAGGCGCGGCGGGATCGTGAAGCCGTTCCGGATGTCGCGCTCGCGGTTGCCCGTCATCTGGTTGTCGACCGTCAGCACCAGCGCATCGAATCCGGCGCGCTCGGCGCGTTCCGCCAGTTCCCGGGTGAAGCCGCGGTCGCGATAGACGAAGATTTGCATCCAGCGGGGGCTGGTCCCGGTCGATGCCAGGTCTTCGAGCGTGCAGACCGAAGCGTGGCTGAGGCAGAACGCGGTGCCGGCCGCCGCCGCGGCGCGGGCGGCGCAAATTTCGCCGCCTGGCCAGAACAGCCCGGCAAGTCCGGTCGGGCCGATGATGACCGGCAGCGCCAGGCGCTTGCCGAACAGCGTCACGGACAGGTCTCTTGTCTCGGCGCCGTTGAGCGGCCGCGGCAGGAATGCGATGTCGGAATAGGCGGCCTCGCTGCGCCTGAGCGTCGTCTCGTCCTCGGCGCCGCCGTCGGCAAAATCGAACACCGGACGCGGCAGCATCCGCCGCGCGAGATCCCGCATGGCTGCGATGCTGTAGGCCTTGCGCCTGAGGCTCTCGGGATTCATCTGCCCAGGCGGTAGAAGCGGATCGCATTGTCGCGGAAGAGCTTTCGCCGCTCTTCCTCCGTCGCGCCCGCAACGGTCCAGTCGACGATGTCCAGCCATTGGGGATAGGGGCACGCCAACTCGACGACGTGCCAGTCGCCGCCATACATCACGCGGTCGAACCCGAAGCTCTCGACGGCGTGCGCGATGTAGGGCTTGAGCTGCTCGCGCGTCCAGCTTTTGTGGTCGGCTTCGGTCGGCACGCCGGAAATCTTGCACCAGACGTTCGGATGCGCGGCGAGCTCCTTGAGGTCGCGCCGCCACGGATCGAGGCGACCCGCCTTGATCGCCGGCTTGCCTATGTGGTCGAGGACGAAACGAACCTCCGGGCACTGGGCGACCATGCGGACCACGTTCGGCAGGTGATGATGGAACACGCAGATGTCGAAGGCTATGTCGTGCGCCGCGAGGAGCTTGAGGCCGGCGACGAAGTCGGGGCGGATGCAGAAGTCCGGGTCCGGCTGGTTCTGGATTAGCCGGCGGATCGCCCGCAGGATGGGGAGACGCCGGAGCTGTTCCAGCTCCGCTTCGACGGCCTTGCCCGTCTCGAGTGGCAGGCTGGCGACCAAGCCCTTGAGGCGCGGTTCGCCGTGGGCCAGCTCCTGCACCCACTTCGCTTCGCTCACGTGCTGCGGATGGTCGACGTCCACTTCGACGAAGACGATCGTGTCCACCTTGTAGGGTTCCGCCGCCCGGTCGAGATCGGCCGGCAGGACCCGCCGCTTCAGGACCGGCGCCCCCGCCGTCCACGCATAGCCGAAGCGAGCCGGATCGGTGAGATGCACATGGCTGTCGACGACGGGGTAGTTGATCACGCCGGCTCCCCTCCTGGCACGGTCGGCACTGTCGCGAGGAAGTCTAGGACGAAGGCGAAGCTGCTGACAATCGCCGCCCGGCCGGTTGCTGCGCCGTGCCTCCCATGCCATGGTCGCCGCACTGGAGCAGGCCCCATGACTCTTGGCGTTTATCTCGCTTTCGTCGCCGCGACGACCGTGCTGATCCTCATCCCCGGCCCGAACGTCGGGCTGATCGTCGCCAACAGCATCGCGCACGGGACGCGCTATGGTCTCATGACGGTGGCCGGCACGAGCGCGGCGATGGTCATACAGCTCGCCGTGGCCATGATCGGCATGACGACGGTGCTCACCACTCTCGCCCACGCCTTCGAGTGGCTCCGTTGGATCGGCGTGGCCTATCTCCTGTTCCTGGCGCTGTCGGCCTGGCGGGCCCCGGCCGTCGACCTGACCCGCACGCCGGCCCAGCCGCGCGCGATGACGGAGATCTTTCTCCGCGGCTTTCTCGTGTCCCTGACCAATCCGAAGACGCTCCTCTTCTACGGCGTTTTTCTTCCGCAGTTCGTCGATGCAGGCGGCAACGTCGTCGGCCAGCTCTTTCTCCTGTCGCTCACCTTCCTCGCCATTGCCGTCGTCTTGGACGGGCTCTGGGCGATCCTGTCCGCAAAGGCACGCGGGCTTCTGGCTGCTCGGGGCGACGTGCGCAACCGGCTTGCTGCGGCTTTCTACGTCTGCGCCGGCATTGGTCTCGCCCTGGCGCGGCGGCCCTGAACCTCGATCGGGCCATCACCCCTGCCTCGTCGGCCGGCCGGTGATTCCGCTTGAATTCGGCGCCCATGTTTGCGACCACGTCCACCGGCTCGAGAGCTGCGTCCCTTCGGTAACAAGCGAGATTCCCACCAATGGCTCCTTCCCAAATCCATGCTGAGTTCCGCGGTCCGATCGTCATGATCGGTTTTGGCTCCATCGGCCGGGGCACGCTTCCCCTGCTGCTGCGCCATCTGCAGCTCGACCGGAAGAAGTTCGTCGTCATCGACCCCGACGACACGAACAAGCAGCTCGTGGACAAGGAGGGGCTGAGCTTCGTCAAGCTGGCGATCACCAGGGAGAACTACGTCGACACTCTGAAGCCGCTTCTCACCCAAGGCCCCGGCCCCGGCCTGATCGTCAATCTGTCGGTCGACACCTCGTCCGTCGACCTGATGAAGATGTCCATGGATCTGGGGTGTCTCTATATCGACACCGTCGTCGAGCCCTGGCCGGGCTTCTACGACAACCCGAAGCTCAACCCGTCGCAACGCTCCAACTACGCGCTTCGCGACACCATGCTGAAGCTCAAGGCGAAGTCGGAAGGAAAGTCGACGGCCGTCAGCTGCTGCGGCGCCAATCCCGGCATGGTGTCCTGGTTCGTGAAGCAGGCCCTCGTCAACATCGCCCACGATCTCGGCAAGGACGTCGCGGTCCCGACGTCGCGCGAAGGCTGGGGCAAGCTCATGAAGAGCCTCGGCGTCAAGGGCATCCACATCGCCGAACGCGACACGCAGCGCGCCAAGTCGCCGAAGCCGCTCAACACCTTCTGGAACACCTGGTCGGTGGATGGCTTCATTTCCGAAGGACTGCAGCCCGCCGAGCTTGGCTGGGGTACGCATGAGAAGAAGCTGCCCTCGATCGGCCGCAAGCACAATTTCGGGAACGGCGCGGCCATCTACCTTCTCAGCCCCGGCGCCGGCACGCGGGTACGCTCCTGGGTGCCGACGGCCGGGCCGCAGCTTGGCTTCCTGGTGACCCACAACGAGTCGATTTCGATCGCCGACTACTTCTCGCTGCGCAAGGGCAGGAAGGTTCTCTATCGGCCGACCTGCCACTATGCCTATCACCCGTGCAACGACGCCGTGCTGTCGCTGCATGAGATGGCCGGCCGGCAGTGGGAGCGGCAGAAGAAGTCCCACATTCTCGACGAGAACGAGATCGTCGACGGCATCGACGAGCTCGGTGTCCTCCTCTACGGCCACAAGAAGAACGCCTACTGGTACGGCTCGCAGCTTTCGATCGAGGAGGCGCGCAAGCTCGCGCCCAACCAGAACGCCACCGGCCTCCAGGTGACGTCGGCGGTTCTGGCCGGAACGATCTGGGCGATCGAGAACCCGGCGCGCGGCGTCGTCGAGACCGACGAGATGGAATTCGACCGCTGCCTCGAAATCCAGAGGCCTTATCTCGGGCCGGTCACCGGCGTGTACACCGACTGGAATCCGGCGCAGGAACGCGGCAAGCTATTCCCCGAGGCGGTCGATCGCCGCGATCCCTGGCAGTTCACCAACGTCCTCGTCTGAGATGAAGCGGATCGCGCCGGAGGATTTGGCGCGGTTCGCATCCGCCGTCCTGTGCGCCGCCGGCACGACCGAAGGCCAGGCCGCGGCCTGCGCCAGGGCCATGCTGCATGCAAGCCTGCACGGAGTGGACACGCATGGCATCCGGCTGCTCGGCTACTACGTCGATTGCCTGGCGGGAGGCTTCGTCAACCGCAACCCGGAGGTCCGTGTCGCCCATCCGCGCCGCGCCGTCGCCCTCGTCGATGCCGACTACGGCCTCGGCCACTTTGCTACCTATCTCGCCATGGAGGAGGCTTGCGCGATCGCCGCCGATCTCGGCATCGGCATGGCCGGTGTGAAGAACGCCAACCACTTCGGCGCAGCTGGCGCCTATGCGCTCATGGCGGCCGACAACGGGTTCATCGGACTGGTGGCCTGCAACTCCGGCGCCCTCGTCGCCTTGCACGGCGGCGCCGAACCTTTCCACGGCACCAATCCCCTGTCTTTCGCCGCACCGCTCAAGGGCCACGACCCATTCCTTCTCGACATGGCGACGAGTTCGATTCCATGGAACCGCGTCCTGCTCCGGCAGGCCGAGGGAGCCGAGCTTTCGCCCGGCACGGCTCTCGATGCGCGAGGCGCCGAGACGCGCGATCCCGCCGCGGCCCGAACCCTGATGCCGCTCGGCGGCGCCGAGTTCGGCTACAAGGGAGCGGGACTTGCGGGCGTCGTCGAAATCCTGAGCGCCGTCCTGCTCGGCATGAACCTCTCCTTCGAGGAAGACGGCTTCGGAATCCAGGCATCGCGGCTCGGCTATTTCCTGATGGCCATCGATCCCGAGACCTTCATCGGCCGGGAGCACTTCGAAAAGCGGTTCACCGAATATCTCGCCGCCATCGCCGGGCACGCCGCGGGCGGATCCCCGGTACAGGCGGCAGGCGGACCCGAATGGGCGGCACGGGATGAGCGGCGCAGGAGCGGCATTCCGTTGTCGGACGGACTGGAACGCGAGCTCGCGACCCTAGGGGAGAGATTCGGAATAGGGATCGGCGGCTAGAAGCTCGATGTCCTCGTCGCTCCCGAGCCGCTGTAGCCAGTTCATGATCGCCGCGCGGTCGAGCATGGTGAGCGGCAGCGTCACGAAAATGGATACCCGGCTGTAGAGCCGCCCGTAGACCTGGCCGTAGGCCTGGCGGAGCTGGGTGTCGTCCGCGGCCTCCATCGCCGGATCGGCGATGGGCCATGCGGCGACGATGGGATGTCCTGGCCAGATCTGCGCTCTGGCGGACGTGCCGGCGTCGGGATTGAGGTCGAAGACATAGTCGAGCGACGGCGCCTTCGGCCCATGGAACTGGTCGCGCGACCGATGCCGAAGGCCGACGGTCCGGTAGTTGAACCTGCGCAAAACCTCGAGCGCCCGCGGGTCCATGCGCGTGTGGCTCGGCTCGATGATGCTTTGCGCGAGGAAGCGGCCGGCACCGAGCCGGTTCATGATGGCTTCCGCGAACAGGGCCGGCGCGGGGTTTCCGTCCGAGACGAAGAGGACGGCGTTGGTCGGCTGGCGCTGGCGGCGATCGGATCGCATGGCTCGCGAGCTAAGGACCCATCGATGACAGCCGGATGACGAAGGCCGAAAAGCCATGCAGCCGGTGCACTGCACCCTTGAAAATCAATGGCCTGCGGCGCGATGGGTTTTCCGCTAAGAGAGGCCCCGAAGGGTCGATCGGGGTTGGGAATGTCCGCCATTCGCACGCGACGCGAGAACGTCCGGACGGGCATCCTGTTCATGCTCGCCACGATGATGTGGTTCATCATCCTGGACTCCGTCGCCAAGGAGCTGCTGACCCGATCGGGCCTGCCGCTGGTCCAGGTCGTCTGGGCGCGGTTCTTCTTTCACTTCGTCATCGGCACCGGCCTGATCCTCTATTGGTGGCCCAAGCGCATGCATAGCGCCCGGCCTGAGCTGCAGCTGCTCCGCTCCGGCCTTCTCTTCATGACGACTGTTCTCTTCAACGCCGGGCTCACGACCATCCCGCTCGCGACCGCGACCACCATCATGTTCCTGACGCCCATCATCCTCACCGTGCTGTCGGTGTTCCTGCTCGGCGAGCTGGTCGGCCCGCGCCGGTGGATGGGTGTCGCTCTCGGCTTCGCTGGGGCCCTGATCGTGGTGCGGCCCGGCATGGCGGGCTTCGAAATCGGCGCGCTCCTGCTTCTCGCCGCTGCCGTGGTCAATGCCTTCTACCAGCTGGTGACGCGCAAGCTGTCGGGCTTCGATGACCCGCGCACCAGCTTCTTCTACACGGCCATCGTCGGCGCCGTCGCGTCGAGTTTCTTTGTGCCCTTCGCATGGGCCGAACCGCGGCCGTTCGACTGGGGGCTTCTCCTCGCAATGGGGATTTTCGGCGGCGTCGGCCACCTGTTCCTGGTGCTGGCGTTCGAGCGCGCTCCAGCCTCCGCCCTCGCCCCGTTTTCCTATTCCGCGCTCGTCTGGGCGGCGGTGTTCGGCTACGCCTTCTTCGGCGAGATCCCCGACCGCTGGACGATCGCCGGCGCTGCGCTCATCACCGGAAGCGGTCTCTACATCTTCTACCGCGAGCGCGTGCGGGCCACCGCCGAGGCCTGAGCCTTGGCGTCGAAGCGCATGACTGCTATGGATGATTCGCTCTTTCCGACCTCTTCGCTGGAACTTGCCGAAGCGTCACTCGCATGACCTCAACGGACCTCGCCCTGCGGGCGCTCGACGGCCTGCACTTCGGCATCGTGCTCGTCCTCCTCGCCTCCGGCTTCGCGCTCGTGGCGAGTTCCCTGCGCTTCGTGAACCTGGCTCATGGCGCTCTGTACGGGGCAGCCGCCTATGCGGCCATGGCCCTGGCGGGCGTGACGCGCAATCATCTTGTCGCCGCCGCCCTGACCATCGCCGCCTCGGTCCTCATCGGGATCGCGCTCGATCGATACGTGTTCCGCCGGTTCTATGCGGCGGATTGGGTCACTCGGCTGCTGATCACCCTGGCGGTCGCGTTCGTCCTTGCCGATGCGGCGATGATCCTCGCATTCGTGCCTGTCGAGCCACCCGCGCTGCCCCCTCTCCTCTCGCAAAACCTGGAACTTTCAAGCGGCATCGTCGTGCCCCTGTATCGGCTGATGCAGATTGCTATCGGCATCGTTGCCGCGCTCGTCCTCGTCTATGTCGTTCAGGGAACGCCATTCGGCTTGCATCTGCGGGCCGTCGCCACCGATCCGAGCGCAGCTGCCACGCTGGGGATCGAAGCCGTGCCTCTTCAGACGGCAGCCTTCGTCATCGCAGCGGGCCTGGCGGGGCTCGCCGCCGCCGTCGCCGTCCCGCCGCAGGGGTTTCCGGCCTACGGCTCCGACATCGCCTTGCTGTATGCCGTGCTCGCCGTTGCGGTTGCCGGGGTGCGGTCCCTGCCCCTGCTCGCCGGCGTTTGCCTCGTGATCGGTTTTGCCGACACGCTCGGCCGCCACCTGCTGAGCGAGACGGCGTCGCGCGTCCTCGGCCTTGCGCCGGAAACGGGCCAGGGATTGCTCGTCCTGCTCTTGTTCGGCGCGGCAGCGATTGTGCTGGCGCTGCGCCCGCGCGGGATCGCCGCTTCGGTGCAGGAGTAGGCCTTGCTGCACCGCCTCCTGCCCGCCCTCCTCCTCTGGCTCCTGGCGGGCGTACCGTTCCTGTCCGTGCTCCTCGAGCGTCCGCAACTGCTCTCGTTGGGCACCCACGTTGCAGCATGGGGTCTCGCGGCGATGGCGCTCGATTTCGCGCTCGGCCTGGGCGGCATCGTCGCCCTCGGCCATGCCGGCTTCGTCGGCATCGGCGCCTATGCGACCCTCATTGCGATGACCGGCGGGGTCACCGAGTTCGTAGCCCTTGCCGTCCTTGCCGCCGCCGCAGCAGCCGCCTACGGGCTCGCCACGGGCGCACTCGCCCTGCGCGGCGGCCCGCTCAACGTCATCCTCGTGACCTTCGCGTTTGGAGCCGTCCTGGCGGAAGTCGCGCTCGGCCTGCCGATCCTAGGCGGCATGCAAGGGCTCGCGACGGCAGAACGCCCGACGCTCGCCGGATTTCGCTTCCTCGACGGGGAGCGGGCGATGTTCTGGGCGGCCTTTGCCATCCTCGTTCTCGCCTATGCGGCTCTCGTCCTTCTCAGCCATTCGCCTTTTGGCCGGGCCCTCGCGGCCGTCGGTGAGAACAGCGCCAGGGCGGAGGCGCTGGGCCTCATGCCGTTTCGCCATCGCCTGCAGGCCTATGTGATTTCGGCTGCCGTCGCAGGGCTTGCCGGCTCGCTCATCGCCGTCATCGACCTCACGGCGCGCCCGCCGATCATGGCATGGCAGCGCTCCGCCGAGCTGCTCGTCATGGCCGCAATCGGAGCGCCGTTGCCGCTGGTCGGTGCCGTCGCCGGCGCAGCTGTCGTCCTGTGGCTCAAGGAGACCCTCACGGCGAGCTTCGGACTATGGCAGGGCGCCCTCGGCATCCTCGTTGCCGGGCTTGCGTTGCTGCGCCTCAAATTGCTGAGACGAAGACCATGACCATGCTGCGTCTCGAAACGGTCCGCCGGAGCTTCGGAAACGTCGAAGCCGTCCACGACCTGTCATTCACCATCGCACCGCAGGGTCTCTATGTGGTCGCCGGGCCGAGCGGTTCGGGGAAATCGACGCTCTGCGGCCTGATATCCGGCCGCCTGCGGCCCGAAAGCGGCCGCATCCTGTTCGACGACACGCCGATCACGAGGCTGTCGCTTTCCGGGCGGGCCAGGCTTGGCATCATTGCCGGAAGCCGAGGCGGTGAGGTGTTTCCGTCTCGCACCGTCTTCGAGACCCTCGTTCTCGCGCATGAAGCCGCCCATCGTCGCAGCGGTCGACTCTCGCTCGAAGTTCCGGAGGCGTCCGAGCTCGCCGCGTATCGCGCCATGCGCGACGCCGGTCTCGAACCGCAGGCGCACGAAAGGGCGGCCGACCTCGATCGCGACCAGTGCATCGTTCTCGAAGTCGCCTGCGCCCTCGCCGCCGAAGCCAGGTTGATCGTCCTCGACGAGCCGCTGAAAGGAGCCGGCCCGGCCTTCCGCGACAGGATGCTCGACCTCCTGGCCGCCCTTAAGCGAAGTCGCGCCATCCTCCTCAGCACCCATTCCCTCGAGCCCGTGTTGCCGGTGGCCGACTGGGCCATGGTCCTCGCCGCCGGGCGAACGATCGCTGCGGGCCCGCCCGCCGATCTCGCTCAGCGCCCGATCGTCAGGACCGCCTATCTGGGCGACGAGGTCGAGCATGCTTGACGTCGACAACATCTACTCCGAGCGGGGCGGCAAATCGCGTCTGAGCGGCGTGACCCTCAAGGTAGGGCGTGGTGAGATCGTCGCGCTCCTTGGCGCCAGCGGGTCCGGACGGACGGCTCTCCTCAATGCCATCGCCGGTCTCGAACCCGTCGCCGGCGGGACCATGCGGCTGAACGGCACCGACCTCGAGCCAGCGACGGCAGCCCGCATCCGCCAAGGCATCGGTTTCGTTCCGGCGGCCGGCGTTGTCTTCTGCGATCTGAGCGTCGAGGAGCATCTGCTGGTGGCGGCCCATCCCGGCCGGTTTACTCCGCTGCAGATCTACAGCGTCTTCCCGTCCCTGCGCCCCTACCGCCGCCGCGCCTATGCGGCGCTGCCGCGGGCGGAGCGGCGCATGCTCGCCGTCGGCCAGGCGCTCGTCGGCAATGCCCGCCTCCTGCTCGTCGATGCGGCGACCGAAGGCCTCGATGCCGGCGCCCGGCATGAAATCCTGGATGTGTTGCGCCGTCTTCGCGACCGCGGCTACGGCATCCTGCTCGTCGACACTTGCCTCGGCGAGCTGCGCTTTCTCGCCGACCGCTTCCTGGTCATGACCGACGGTCGGATCGTCACGGAAGTCGACCGCGTGCAAAACCTGCTGTCGCCCGAGCCGCTGGCCCGGACACTCGGCGTCTGACGTTCGGGGTTACTGGCGGCGCTCGTCGAGCTGCGGTCCGTGGACGACCAGCACCATCGTCGCATGGGCGATCGCCGATCCGGTGTTGACGATCCTGTGGGCCCGGTCGCCGTGATAGCGGAGCGATTCCCCGGATTTTAGGGCGCGCGTCTCGCCGCCGACCGTGATCGCCAGCTCGCCGGATATGAGATAGATGTGCTCGATCGTTCCCGGCGGATGCGGATCGCTTTCGAGCACGCCGCCCGGCTTGGCCTCGAAATCGTACCACTGCAGGTATTCGACGAGGCTGAGGGCGCCGATGATCGCCAGCCGGCACAGGCCGTCCTGGCTCTCCAGGATGGGGACGCCCGGCTTCTGCTGGTGCTCGATGAAGTTCGGCGCCTTTTCGTCTTTCAGCACTTCGTCGATGGTGGTGTCGAGGGCCCGCGACAGGCGCCAGACGGTGCCGATCGTCGGATTGGTCTCGTTGCGCTCGATCTGCGAGATGATCGACTTCGCCACGCCCGACTGTTCGGAGAGCTCGCCCAAGGACAGGTTGTAGGCCTTCCTGAGCCGCATGATCGTCTTGCCCAGCGACGGTGTCACCTCACCGTCGCTCACGCCTCCGTGACGGCGCCCCCGGCGGTTCGACATTGACGTGTTCCTTATTTCGTACTATTGTTCGGAATACCGAACGCTTGCCGACTATACGGGTCTTTTTGTCTGCTTTTTCCCGATGAATCAAGCGCAATCGGTGGAACTGCCCCTCCCTAGGGGTGTTCTTCGAGAAGAACGTTAAGAGGTCTTGGAGGCTGCCTGTGGGTGTCATTCGGGTTCGCGATGTCGACGGAAGCCAGCATGAGGTGCAGGCGATCGAAGGCTGGCGCGTCATGGAAATCATTCGCGAACATGGGTTTGGCATCGAAGCCCTGTGCGGCGGCGCCTGCGCCTGCGCGACCTGTCACGTGACGGTCGACCCCGACTGGGCCGAGCGCCTGCACCCGGCAGGGAACGACGAGGAGGCGATGCTCGATGGCCTGCCGGCCGTCGAGCCGACGTCGCGCCTGTCCTGCCAGCTCATCTATTCGGACGCACTGAACGGGCTGTCGGTCGCCCTCGCACCGGCCGCCTGAGGAGGTAATCATGCGATATTTTCCATTGTTTCTGGATGTCAGGGACCGCAAGGCGCTCGTCGTCGGCGGCGGGGAGGAAGCGCTGCGCAAGGTGCGGCTGCTCCTCAAGACCGAGGCGCGGATCGAGATCGTCGCGCCGGAGCTTCACCCCGAGCTGACCGACCTCGCCGTCGGCGGCAACATCGCCTGGATCGGCCGTCGGTTCGTCTCCTCCCAGCTTGACGGCGCGAACCTCGTCTTTGTTGCCGCCGACGCGACCACGGGTGAGCTGGTGGCGGCAGAGGCGAAGAAGCGCGACATCCTCGTCAACGTCGTCGACGATGCCGATCTCTCCTCGGCCATCGTGCCGGCGATCGTCGACCGCGACCCGCTCGTCGTCGCCATCGGCACCGAAGGGGCCGCTCCGGTGCTCGCCCAGGGCATCCGCAACGACCTCGAGGCATCGCTGCCCCCTTTTCTGGGGGCGCTCACTAGGGCGGCGGGCGCCCTGCGTGAGCGCGTCGCCGAACGCGTGCCCGCCGGCCGGACCCGCCGCCAGTTCTGGCAGCGGTACTTCTTCGGCACGCTGCGGGATGCATTTGCCCGCGGCGTCCGGACCTTCGGCCCGGAGCTCGAGTCCGCCCTGCGCGATGCCGCCGCTCCCGTAGCCGGCAGCGTCTCGCTGGTCGGTGCCGGCCCCGGCGACCCGGAGCTCCTTACCCTCAAGGCCCAGCGCAAGCTGCGCGATGCCGACGTCATCGTCTACGACCGGCTGGTCGGTCCGCACATCCTCGAATATGCGCGCCGCGACGCCATCCGCATTCCCGTCGGCAAGGCGCCCGGCAACCACTCGGTCACCCAGGAGGAGATCAACGCCATCCTCGTCCGCGAAGCCCGGGCCGGACATCATGTCGTGCGACTGAAAGGCGGCGACCCCTATGTCTTCGGCCGCGGCGCCGAGGAGCAGGCGGCGCTGGAAGCCGAAGGCATCCCCGTCGACGTGGTGCCCGGCATCACCGCGGCACTTGGCTGCGCTGCGGCCATCGGCCTGCCTCTGACCCGGCGTGGCCACACGCAGTCCTTCACGCTGCTGACCGGTGCATCCGAAGACGGACTTCCAAGCCACGACTGGAAGAGCCTTTCCGGCGCGAACCAGGCCTTCGCCATCTACATGGGCCTCGGCAACGCCGGCGTCATCCAGGCGCGGCTGATCAACGCCGGCATCGATCCGCAGACGCCGGTCACCATCGTCGAGAACGGCACGCTCGCCAACGAACGCATCTTCACGACGTCGATCGGCGGCCTCTACGCCACGATCCGCACCGAGCGGGTCACTGGCCCGGCCATGATCTATGTCGGGCTGGCGCGTCAGGCGGCCTCGACCGTCGTTCCCTTCCCGGCCGAGAGGATCGCATCGTGAGCGCGCGCGAGACCGGCAAGGTCCTGACCGCCAATCGGCTCGCCGACGGCGACGTCGTGTTCCTGACCCGCGCCGGCGACTGGAGCCTCGACATCGACGAGGCGGCGCTCGCTCTCGAGCCCGATGCCGCCAAGGCGCTCGAAGCCCGCGGCAACGAGGCGGTCGCGTCGAATGTCGTCACCGGGCCTTACCTGTTCGATGCCGAGCGGCGCGACGGCCGCGTCCGCGCCCTTCATATCCGCGAGCGCATCCGCACCCTGGGTCCGACGGTGAGGACCGATCTCGGCAAGCAGGCCGAAGGCCATGGCGGCGGTTTCCCCGCCGCCGGCTCGTGAGGACGGTCCCATGTATCGCTACGATGAGTTCGACCATAGGTTCGTCGGCGAGCGCGTCGCCCAGTTTCGCGATCAGGCCGAGCGGCGGCTGAAGGGCGACTTGACGGAGGACGAGTTCCGTCCTTTGCGGCTGATGAACGGGCTCTACCTCCAGCTTCACGCCTACATGCTGCGCATCGCCGTCCCCTACGGCACGCTCTCGTCGCGCCAGATGAATCGCCTGGCCGACATCGCGGAGAAGTGGGACCGGGGTTACGGCCATTTCACGACCCGCCAGAACATCCAGTTCAACTGGATCAAGCTCGAGGACACGGCCGACATCCTCGCCGCGCTGGCCGAGGTCGAGATGCACGCCATCCAGACCTCCGGCAACTGCATCCGCAATGTGACGACCGATCACTGGGCCGGAGCGGCGTCCGACGAGCTGGCCGATCCGCGGCCGGTGGCCGAGCTGCTCCGCCAGTGGTCGAGCCTGCACCCCGAATTCTCCTACCTGCCCCGCAAGTTCAAGATCGCCGTGACCGGCGCGCCGCACGACCGCGCCGCCGTGAAGGTTCACGACATCGGCCTGCGCCTGCACCTGAACGACAAGGGCGAGCGCGGCTGGGAGGTGATCGTCGGCGGCGGCCAGGGTCGCACGCCCATCGTCGGCATCACGGTGCGCGACTTCCTCCCCGAGGCGGAGCTGCTGCCCTATCTTGAATGCGTGATGCGCGTCTACAACCTCTATGGCCGGCGCGACAACAAGTTCAAGGCGCGCATCAAGATCCTCGTCCACGAGCTCGGCGCCGACGAGTTCAAGCGCCAGGTGGAGGTCGAATACGCCAAGCGCACCTACACCGGCATCGAGGTCGATGCGCGCGAGCTCGAGCGCATCACCGCCTATTTCTCAGCCCCGGCCCTCGAGACGCTGTCGAAGTGGTCGCCGCCGTTCGAGGAAGCGCGACTGAAGGACAAGGATTTCGCCCAGTGGGTGAAGGTCAACGTCGCCCCGCATCGGACGCAGGGCTACGCCATCGTCAATATCTCGCTCAAGCCCGACGGCGGCATTCCCGGCGACGCCACCGCCGAGCAGATGCGCACCGTCGCCGATCTCGCTCTGCGCTTCTCCTTCGACGAGCTGCGCGTCAGCCATCACCAAAATCTCGTGCTGCCCCATGTGAAGCGCGACGATCTCTACACGATCTGGAAGATCCTCAAGGCAGCCGACCTGGCAGCGTCCAATATCGGGCTCATCGGCGACATCATCGCCTGCCCGGGTCTCGACTATTGCGCGCTGGCGACCGCCCGGTCCATCCCGGTGTCGCAGGGCATCTCGCGCCGCTTCGCCGACCTGAAGCGCCAGGAGGACATAGGTCCCCTCAAGATCAACATCTCCGGCTGCATCAATGCCTGCGGCCACCATCACGTCGGCAACATCGGCATCCTCGGCCTCGATAAGAAGGGCGAGGAGTTCTACCAGATCACGCTGGGCGGCTCCTCCACTGAGAGCGCGTCGATCGGCCAGATCATCGGGCCCGGCTTTGCCGCCGAGCAGGTGCCCGACGCCATCGAGAAGATCGTCGATACCTATCTGAAGCTGCGGTCGCACAAGGACGAGACGTTCCTCGATGCCTACCGGCGGGTCGGCGCCCAGCCATTCAAGGACGTGCTTTATGGCGCTGCTTAAGTCCCAGGGCTTCGTCGAGGATGACTGGACCATCCTTGCCGACGACGAGGCACCGCCGGCGAGCGGCGACGTCGTCGTCTCCTTCGTGCGTCTGAAGCGCGACTGGGATGCGCTGGTCGATCACGACGGCCGCCTCGGCGTCGTTTTTCCCAACAGCGAGCGCGAGGAGGCGCTGCGCATCTACATCCAGCGCCTGCAGCTCGTCGTCCTGAACTTTCCCGCCTTCAACGACGGTCGTTCCTATTCCATCGCCCGCCAGCTGCGCCTCGAAGGCTTTGCCGGCGAGCTTCGCGCCACCGGCAACGTGCTCCCCGACCAGCTGCAGTTCATGCTGCAGGTCGGGTTCGACTCCCTCGACGTCAACGATCGCTTCCCGCGCGACTACTGGCTCCGCTATCTCCGCCGCATGAGCCTGACCTACCAGCACGACCTCGCCGACGGGAAGTCGCCGAACCCCGCAGCCTCCGTGTGGGTGGCGAGGCAGAGCGAGCCGGCACCGCCCGAGAACGGCCGCAAGGCCCGCGGAGTCAAGGAGTGACGGACGTCGTTCGCGAATTGGCCGGGCTTTCCGGCTCTGAACTCCTTGCGGCCTTGATCGGCGACCGCCGTGCGGGCCGCGTGGCGCTCGTCTCCTCCTTCGGCACGGAATCGGCGATGCTCCTTCATATGGCGGCTGCCATCGACCGTCACCTGCCGGTGATCTTCATCGATACGGGCAAGCATTTCGCGGAGACGAAGACGTATCGCCAGGCGCTGGTCGACCGGCTTCGGCTCACCGATGTTCGCACCGCACGGCCGCGCGCCGCCGATCTCGCGCAACACGATCCGCAGGGTTCCTTGAACGCGGTCAACCCCGATCTCTGCTGCCATGTTCGAAAGACCCTGCCTCTCGCCGCGGCGCTCGAGGGCTTCGATGCCTGGATCTCCGGCCGCAAGCGATTCCACGGCGGCGAGCGCGCCCGGATTGCGACGGTGATCTGGCAGGACGGTCGCCTCAAGGCCGACCCGCTCGCCAACCACGGGCCGGAGGACATCCGCGCCTACATGGAGGAGCACGGTCTGCCGCCGCATCCGCTCGTCGAGAAAGGCTATGCCTCCATCGGCTGCATGCCGTGCACGGCGAAATCCGCATCCGCCGACGATCCACGCTCCGGACGCTGGGCCGGCCGCGCCAAATCGGAATGCGGCATTCATTGGACGGCGAACGGCCGCCTCGTGCGCATCACGGCCCCCGCCGCGGCCCTTCCCACCGCCGGCTGCTGAGCTTTCCGCACGCATCGTGAAGCTTGTTGCGGGAGGCTCCGGGTCCGCCTATGCTTGCCCCGCCCATTTGTCTTACAAAATCGCAACGGGAGGAAAACATGAAGAAAGCTTTGGGTTTCCTGATGGTCGGCGCCGCGGCGCTCGCGCTCGCCTCGGCGGCTAATGCCCAGTCTGGATCGGTCTCGAAGGCCGTCGCCGGCTATACGTTCGAGGATGCCGCCAAGCAAGCCGACGCCACCAAGGATTTCCATTCTGCCGACGGACAGCTCACCTTCGCGATCGTCACGCACACGGCCGGCAACGGGTTCTTCGATCCCGTCTATGTCGGTGCTAAGGTCGCTGCCGATCTGATCGGTGCCAAGGTTCTGCTTCTGGGATCCGAGTCGCCGACCGATGATCCGCAGCGCGAGATCGAGATCCTGAACCAGATCGTTCAGGACCCGACGCTCGACGGCCTCATCATGACGACACCGCAGGCCGGCGCCTACAACGACATCGTCGCCGCCGCGCAGAAGGCCGGCATTCCGGTCGCCACCACCAACTCCTTCGATCCCGGCATCGCCAACCGCAGCGGCATCAGCCACACCGGCCAGGATGCCTCCGCGGCCGCCATCGGCGGCGAGGCGCTGGTGAAATGCCTGCTCGACAAGGGCGTCGAGAGCGGCTCGATCCTGCTTCCCTCCTCGACCGCCATGGGCAACGTCGAGGTCAACAACCGCGTCACCGCGGCCTTCAACGCCATCGTCAAGGGACTTCAGGACGCGGGCAAGCTCGACAAGTTCAAGGTCGATGCCGGTCCTGAGAACGTCGGCGTCGATGCCAATCCGCAGGACCCGGTGAACGCCATCGTGTCGCTGTTCGAATCGCGTGGCGACGTCGTCGGCGCCTTCACGGCCAACAACGTGTTCACGCCGGCGCTCGCCAAGGCGGTCGCGCAGATGGGCAAGACGGGCCAGATCTGCGCCTTCGGCTTCGACCTCGGTCCGGCACAGCAGGAAGCGATCAAGGCGGGCGACCTCACCGGTTCGCTCGGACAGCAGCCCTTCCTGCAGGGCTTCTGGCCGGTCATGCAGCTTTGGCTGCAGATCGACCGCGGCATCGCCGCTGCCAATCTCGACACGCGCGCCCAGCTCGTCACCAAGGACTCGGTGGAGCAGGTCGGCAAGCGGTTCGAGAACTAGCTTCGTAACGGCTGACAAACCGGCGGGAGGGCTTCTGCCCTCCCGATCCCTGTCGTATCCTGCCTGCCGCCGTTCCGCTCTTCGCCACGACGAGTTCCAGGCCCTTGACGTCAGTCCCCGCAAGCACCGCAAGTCGCCGCCTGCCGACGCAACTGGCGGGCGGTTGGGAAATCGGCCTCCTCGTGCTGATGGCGGTACTCTATCTCGGCGGCGCTCTCGTCAATCCGGCATTCTTCGGCTCGACCGAGGCATTTCACGCCGTTCTGCGCGATGCGGCGCGCTATGCCGTGATGGCGGTCGGCATGACCTTCGTCATCGTCAACAAGGACCTCGACCTGTCGGTCGGCTCCACCTACGGGCTCGTCGGCGTCGCCTTCTCGATCTTCTTCGCTCCGTCCTTCTACGACATGGGCGTCGTGCCGGCCCTCCTCCTCTGCCTCGTGCTCGGCGTGGTCATCGGCCTCATCAACGGCGTCCTCGTCACCTACCTGCGCGTCCCGGCCTTCATCGCCACGCTCACCATGCTGCTCATAGGACGTGGCCTGGTGCTCGGCCTGACCGGCGGCAAGTCCATCGCCTATCCGCAGAAGGCCCGCGACTTCGCTGAATTCTTCCATCTCGGCGAGACGAACTTTCTCGATTTCAATAACCAGATCCCGATCGCCATCGCCATCGTGATCGTCGGCGC
Source organism: uncultured Alphaproteobacteria bacterium (assembly GCA_963789175.1). Lineage (GTDB taxonomy): Bacteria > Pseudomonadota > Alphaproteobacteria > Rhizobiales > Aestuariivirgaceae > CAWBJO01. Next base: position 230,748 of record CAWBJO010000006.1, on the reverse strand, counting down.
CATTGCGCTCGCCAAGACCCGCTGGGGCTACGAGACCTTCGCGACGGGCGGCAACGAGCAGGCGGCCATCTATTCCGGCATCCCGACCCGCTGGGTCCGCGTGCGCGCCTACCTGCTCTCCTCGCTGTGCGCCACGGTCGCCGCGCTCATGGCCATCGCCCAGGACAAGGGCGTGACGTCGCAGTCGGGCCTCAGCGCCGAGCTCATCGTCATTGCTGCCGTCATCATCGGCGGCGCGTCGATCCTCGGCGGCCGCGGCCGCGTCGCCGGCGCCTGCCTCGGCGCGGTGTTGACCGTCCTGATCGACAAGGTCCTGCGCGAGGGCTGGCCGACGACGCGCGTCATCAAGATCGGCGATGCCGAGGTGACGGTGAACGCCGTCTCGCAGCTCCCCGTCGGAGCGGTGCCGGCCTTTCTCGGCCTCCTGCTCCTCGTCGCCGTGCTGATCGAGCCGTATATCATCCGCCGCCAGATCCCCGCACGCTTGTGGGCGTGGTTCAGGCGGCGGCCGCCGCCTCCGGCGCCGGAATCAGGCGGCATCGCCATCGAGGGCGTGCAGACCAAGGGCACCATGGCGAGCGACCGGGCCCTCACCGCGCGCGGCCTCGGCCGCTTTCTCGCCCGCCGCGATGCGCTCGCGATCATCCTGACCCTCGTGCTGTGGCTCGTCGGTTTTTACCTCCGGCCCGATTATTGGTGGAACCTCGGGAACACCTTCGCCATCCTCCTCAACTTCACCGAGCTCGGCATCCTGACGATCGGCCTGACCTACGTGATCGCCAATGGCGACATCGACCTCTCGGTGGGCGCCGTCCTGGCGCTCGCCGGCGCCGCCACCGCGTACGGGCTGAAGGTTCTGGGGCTCGATCCATGGCAGGCCATCTGCATCGGGTTTCTCGCCGGCACCTTCGCGGGCCTCCTCAACGCCGGCATCACGGTGGGCTTCGGCCTTCCCGCCTTCATCGCCACGCTCGGCATGTTCTACATCGCCCGCGGCCTCGCGGCGTGGATCGTCGCCGGCCAGCAGCTCACCGGCTTTCCGGAATCCTTCAATCTGCTCGGGCCGCAAGCTCGTCGACGTGCTCGCCTATTTCCGCATGAGCGTTCCGCAAGGATTCTTCCGCAGCCTCACCGACGCGGTGAGTGTCCAGACGATCTGGCTCGTCCTCGTCGCCATCGTCTTCGGAATCATTCTCGCCTACACGCCGTTCGGCCAGCAGGTCTACGCCACCGGCGGCAACCGGCGCGCCGCCGACTACGCCGGCATCAACACGCGCCGCGTTCGGTTCCTGGCGCTGATGTTCTCCGCCTTCTGCGCCACCATGGCCGGCATCATCTACGTCGCCTTCTTCCGGAGCTTCAACCCTACCGCCGGGCAGTTCCGCGAGCTCGACGCCATCGCCTCGGTCATCATCGGCGGCGGGTCGATCTTCGGCGGCTACGGCACCATCATCGGCTCGCTCGCCGGCGCCGCCGCCATCACGCTCGTCCGCGCCCTCCTGCAGCTCAACATCATCACCGCGAGCGGCGCCTCCATCGTTCTTCCGCAGCACTGGGTCAACGTCTTCATCGGCGTCATCCTCATCGCCGCCGTGCTGATTGACATCTGGCTGCGGCAGGAGAACATTCTGGCGAGCCTGCGCCTCTACTTTGCGAAACCGAAACATGGCACAGCGTAAGTCGGCGGCGAAAGCCGCGCCCAAGCCCACCCCGATCGTCGAGATGCGGCGGATCGACAAGGCGTTCGGCGCCGTCCGCGCCCTCAAGGAGGTCGACCTCGTCCTCTACCCGGGAGAGATCCTGGGGCTCGTCGGCGACAACTCGGCCGGCAAGTCGACGCTCATGAAGATCATGACCGGCGCCTACCACCGCGACAGCGGCGAGATTCTGATCGGCGGCGAGAAGGCGAACTTCCGGAGCCCGCATGAGAGCCGCTCGGCGGGCATCGAGATGATCTACCAGGACTTCGCGCTGTGCGGGAACATGGACGTCGGCCAGAACGTCTTCCTCGGGCGCTGGCCGCGCCGCGGGCCGTTCGTCGACCGAAGGCGCATGTACGTCGAGGCCGACCGCGTGCTGAAGCGCTTGAAGGTCGACGTCAACTCCGTCTACCAGCGGGTCGAGAGCCTGTCGGGCGGCCGTCAGCAGTCCGTCGCCATCGCCCGCGCCATATCCTTCAATCCGCGCGTCGTCATTCTCGACGAGCCGACCGCCAACCTCTCCGTGATGGCGACCGAGCGCCTCCTCGAGACCATGCTCGAGCTCAAGAAGCAGAACGTCGCCCAGATCATCATCTCGCACCGGCTCCAGGACATCTTCGCGGTCGGCGACCGGGTGATGGTGCTGAAGCGCGGCGAGAACGTCGGCGACCGCTACATCAAGCACACGACCGAGCAGGAGGTGCTGCAGATCATCGTCTCCGGCACCCGCGACACCGCCAAGACGTCGGACGAGGCTCTCGTCCGGGCGGCCTAGGGCATGAACTTGCAAGAATGAAGATCGAGACGACCTTCAATCCGACGGAGCAGGATCGGAAGCAGTTGAAGGACAGTTTTCGGCTGCATGATTTGTCCATCATTCCCGGCCTCCCCTCCGAAGACCAGGACCAGCTGGTCGCGGTGTATCTGCGCCGCGACGACGGAACGATCGGCGGGGGAATAGAAGCGAACATCTACTGGGACGGTGTTGAAATCGAGATCCTGTGGGTGTCCGAGGAATTGCGTGGCGCGGGGTTTGGCACTCAGCTGGTGCAGGAGGTGGAAAAGCAGGCGATGGCGAAAGGGGCAGGTATTGCTTTTCTAAAGACGGGCGAGGCGCGCAAATTCTACGAAAGTCTTGGATACGAGGTCTTCGGGGTCCTGGAAGACCGCCCGATCGGTACGAAGCTCTATCACATGAAGAAGCGACTGCGAGGGTAACGTCGTCTCGCTCGCACCAATGCCGCACGCAAAATCAATTCTGGAAAGCCCGCTATCGGCCGATCTCGCTTCGAGCCTGGGCTCTAGGCCGTCAGCGCCTGGGTGATGTCGGCGATGAGATCGTCCTGCTCCTCGAGGCCGACCGAGAGCCGCACCATCCCGTCCGTGATCCCCATCATCGCCCGGGCGTCCGCGCCGATGTTGCGGTGCGTGGTCGAGGCGGGATGCGTCATCAGGGACTTCGCGTCTCCGAGATTGTTGGAGATGTCGATGACCTGCAGGCGCTTGAGCAGCCGGAAGGCGCGCTCCTTGCCGCCGTCGAGTTCGAACGTGACCATCGTTCCGCCGGTCCGCATCTGGCGCCGGCACAGCGCCGCGTGCGGATGGCCGTCGAGGAAGGGATAGAGGACGCGCCGCACCCCGGGCACGCCGCTGAGCCAGCCCGCGATCCGCTCGGCGGCCCGCGACTGTTCGAGCACCCGAAGCTTCATGGTCTCGAGGCCCTTGAGCAGCACCCAGGCGTTGAACGGCGACAGCGACGGGCCGGTGTGGCGGAGGAACGGCTTGAGCTGCTCGTCCTTGAATTTCTTGGTGCACAGGATGGCGCCGCCGAGCACCCTGCCCTGCCCGTCCATGTGCTTGGTGCCGGAATAGACGACGATGTCCGCGCCGTATTCGAGCGGCTTCTGCAGCACCGGCGTCGCGAACACGTTGTCGACGATCACCTGCGCGCCGGCCTTGTGCGCGATCTCCGCCACCGCGCCGATGTCGATCACCTCGAGCATGGGATTGGACGGCGTTTCGAGGAATACGCATTTGGTGTCCGGCGTCACCGCCTCCTTCCAGGCACCGAGGTCGGCGCCGTCGACGAGCGTGGTCGTGATGCCGAAGCGCGGCAGGATGTTGGTGACGATCTGGAAGCACGAGCCGAACAGCGCTCGCGACGAGACGACGTGGTCGCCCGCCTTGAGCTGGCAGGCGAGCGAGCCCCAGACCGCCGCCATGCCGCTCGCCGTGCCGTAGCACGCCTCCGATCCCTCGATCAGGCGCAGCCGCTCCTCGAACATGGTGACGGTCGGATTGCCGTAGCGTGCATAGACGTATCCGTCTTCTTCGCCCGCGAACCGGCGCTCCGCCGTTTCGGCATCCTCGTAGGTGAAGCCGGAATTGAGGAACATCGCCTCCGACGTCTCGCCGTGGTCGCTGCGCCAGGTTCCCCCGCGCACCAGCCGCGTCGCCTCGCCCCAGTTCTCGGGGCGGGAGAGATCGGGTTTGCTTCCGTTGTCGCGTGCCATCAGCCTTGCACCCATGGTAGTCCGGCGGCCTTCCAGCCGCCGAGCGTGCCGCGATGCCCGTCCCCGTCGCGCCCGCCCTCGAATCCTTCGGCCACATTGTAGCAGTTCTTGAAGCCCGCCGCCGTGAGAGCCGCCGCCGCATGGGCGGACCGGACTCCGGACCGGCAGATGCACAGGACCTGGGCATCCTTCGTCACGCCCGCCGCCTCGACCGCCGCAACGAAGCTGGGATTGAGCTCGAGCGACGGATAGACCTGCCACGAGACGCGCAGGAGCTGGTCGACGGCCGGGATGCCGACATAGTTCCACTCCGCCGCGGTCCGGACGTCGACGAGCACGGCCCCCGGATCGGCCTTCAGCCGCTCATAGGCCTCCTTGGGAGGGATGTCGCCCCGATACATCGTTCGGCAGTTCCGTTCTGTTTAACGAACGGCCGGACACTAGGGCAAAGACCGCGGCAAGGCAAAGGGGAAAGTCCGTGTCCCGGGTTGCAAATCGGCCCGTCTCGTGGTCTTAACGGGCATATTCGAGTGGAACGACAAATGACAGCTATCAACAGCCGCAATCGTCCAAAGTCGCCGAAAAAGGCGGCCTCGAAAAGCGTTTCCAAAAGCTCAAAAAAAGTTCTGCGGGCTCGGCCCTCGAGGGGTGCTGCCGACTACGAGGGATTGACGAAGCAAACCATTTCAAAATTCAAGAAGACACTTGCCTACCTCGCCAAATGAACCACTTTGGCTGCCTTTTGAAGTCATAGTTCTCATCAATCGACTTCTCGTTGGCCTGACAGGTGAACCCCACCTGCTGTCTCGACCGGAATTGCTCGAGAGCGCGCTCGCTCGTCCGATGAACAGATTTGCATACGGCGAGGAAGATATCGTCACCCTGGCAGTTTCCCTTCTTTTCGGAATTGGACGCAATCATCCGTTTGTCCAAGGCAACAAGCGGACGGCCTTCGTGGCCGCGGTCGATTTTCTCGGCGTCAACGGATACGCGCTGCAGGCTCCGGATTCTGAAGATCTCGGCCGTTCTATTGAGGCAGCTCTACGCGACGATGTGTCGGAGGAACGGCTGGTAGAGCAACTGCGCGAGCATGTCTCGCTGAACAGGCCAAGTCCCCGCTAATTCAACTAACCAGTTGACTATCAGCTTTCGGACGCCTATATTCAACCTCATGGTTAAATTAGAAACGCCCCGGCTGAACTCCGTCTTTCACGCGCTCGGCGATGCTACGCGCCGTCGCATGCTGCGCGAGCTGGCCCGCGGCGAGCGCACCGTCGGAGAGCTCGCCAGGCCCTACGACATGTCGCTCGCTGCCGCCTCGAAGCACATCAAGGCGCTGGAGACGGCCGGGCTGATCCGCCGCGAGGTGCGCGGCCGAACCCATTTCTGCCGTCTCGACCCCGGCCCGCTCGCCGGCGCCCACAAATGGCTGAGCTTCTACGAACGCTTCTGGACCGACCGTCTCGACGTGCTCGAAAGCCTCCTGCGCAAGGAGGACGCCCGCAAACCCCAACCCCCGAAAGGAGATCGCCGATGACCGAACGCAAAACCAACTCTTCCTACGGCAAGCTCACCGACCAGGACACGCTGACGATCGAGCGCCTGCTGCCCGGCCCCGTCGAGCGCGTCTGGGCCTACCTGACCGACAGCGACCTGCGCCGACAGTGGCTGGCGGCGGGCGAGATGGAGATGAAGGTCGGCGCGCCGTTCGAGCTCGTGTGGCGCAACGACGAGCTGTCGAGCCCGCCCGCCGAGCGCCCCGCCGGATTTTCCGAGGAGCACCGGATGAACAGCCGCATCACCGAGGTCGATCCGCTGCGCCGGCTCTCCTTCACGTGGAACGGCAGCGGCGACGTGACTTTCGAGCTCGAGCCCAAGGGCAACGAGGTGAAGCTCACCGTGACCCATCGCCGCCTGCCAGACCGCAGCATGCTTCTCAAGGTCGCCGCCGGCTGGCACATGCATCTCGACGTTCTGGTCGCGCGTGCCAGGGGCGACTCTCCGTCGCCGTTCTGGCCCGGCTGGCAGCGCCTGCATGAGGAATACGGCCGGCACATCGCGGCCTGACACGACGACATGAGCGCTCCGCCCCACGGCGGAGCGCCTGCGTTGAGCTGGACATCCGGCGGCAACGTTTCTATTTTGGAGTCGAGATGCTGTAGAGATTAGTGAATGCCTCGCTACTCAAAAGAAGATTTGTACTATCTGAAGTTCAAGAGCACTTTCGGACTTGCGCTGCTGGCCCAGTTGCTCGCAATGAATTTCGGTACCCTGGTGAATTTTCGGATCTCCGATCCTGTCATGATCCTGATTGGGATCGCGGGCGGAGCCATAGGATATTTTTGTGCCCTCAACATTCATAGACATCGTCCTCTTTCCGGCGACTGAGGATCATCTCGGCGTTTCGATCACGTTTCTGATGACCGTGCACCTGGTACTGGCGTACGGGATCCAGATCATCCATCTGCGAGGCCTGCCGGATGCAGCCCTGATCCTCCCGAAAATTCTCGATGCCGGAACGTTTGCGACCTCGGTACTCCTGTTGAGCGGCCTATTCGTTCCCAAAGTCCTCGCGGTCTTGGGGAGCATGAAGCCTTTCCTCATTGTCGCCGCCTTCGCGGGCATCAACCACTCGCTTCACGCACTCGCCCCGCCGAGCGGTGATCGACCTCGGTCCTCTGCCAAGTAGGCCAGAGGGGTCGTCGGCGTTATCCACACTGATCCACATTCTATGCACAGCCCCTGTTGATATCGCGGCGGTTTTCAACAGGCGGTTTGTCTCGCACCTTCACGAATGGCGACCGAGACGAAAGAAAAAGACAATCGTTTCAACGGGCGACTGCGCGAGCGAGCGAGTTTTCCACAGTCGTCCACAGTGATGAACGGGCCTGTGGATAGTAGTCTCGGCGTTGGTATGTGGGCGAAGCGCCCCTGCCCGACCGGCTCAGTCCGCTTTCGGCAGCCGTTTTGAATCCGGCTGGCAGCGGTTGTTCTTCACGACTTCGCCGAAGGTGCTCGCCTGCTCCAGGTAACCCAGCCGCACCTCTTCCGACAGCTCGGCCAGGCGGAAGTAGTGCTCCCACATCGTGTCGCGCACGCGCTGGATGAGATGCGCGTCCTGTTGCGTGAAGCTGCCGCGCCGCCGCGTGACATGGCGGCGGGCGATCATGTAGGCCTCGAAGATCTGGTGGATGGCGTCGGCGAGCGGATGGTGCGGCGGGAAATCAGGATAGCTGTAGCGATAATCGGTCATCGATACCCTCTTGCGCGGCGAAGCGGCCACCAGCATCGCTGGTGACCGGGGAGTGATAGACCGCACAAAGTCGGCCGCGCCGCCCTTTAGGCTTTCGCCCTGGACATGCGGCGACGCCTCCCCGATCGCAATGCGAAGAAGGGAGGCATCTTATACGGCTGATGCTTTAGCCGCTTTATGTGAGGCTATCAGACCCCGGGAATCTTTTGCCGGATTCCCAATGTTCTATCTATGATGGTTCGCGAAGCGCGGCAACAAGTTTTGGTGGAGTGCAAAGTCAAATGAAGTACTTAAGCCTGTGGTTCATTTTTGCAGATGCTTCATTTACTGCGTTTATTTCGTTTATTGCGTTTATTCGACGTAGCGTATATGCTTGTCCTCAACGAAGGAGGGCACCCTCATGGCGCCAATTGCTGAAAGGATTAGAAATCCAGAACCAGAACTACCCACTGAAACTGATAGTCAGTTGGCAGCCGAGGCCAGCCGAACTCTTTCGCGAAAAGAACCCGAAAGAGAATTCCGAATCTACCTGGAAGATAACAGTGAACTCGTAATTCCACGAGCTGCGGCTCTTTTGCTCTTTCATATCTTAAACGAAATGGCAGAGGGCAATGCTGTCAAGCTAACTCCCATCCATGCGCAACTTACGACGCAAGAAGCGGCGGACTATCTAAATGTCTCTCGACCTTTTCTCATCAAGCTTCTGGAGTTGGGAAAGATCGCCTATCACAAGACAGGTAGTCACCGACGAGTTAGGTTTGAAGATCTGGCAAATTACAAGAAGCAGTTTGAAGCTAAACGAGAGAAGCTCTTGAACGAACTAGCTCGGTCTGGACAGGAAATGAAACTTGGACACTAGGCAATCTGCCTACACCGCGCTGTTTGATGCCTGCGTTTTTTACCCGGCCCCATTGCGAGACCTCTTAGTGGAACTCGCAACGACCGGTCTTTTTAGAGCAAAATGGACCAACGAAATCCACGAAGAGTGGATACAAAGCCTTTTGATTAAGAGAAGAGATTTGAACGCAGAAAAGCTTTACAGAACTCGCGACAATATGAACGAAGCCGTTCTTGATTGCCTTGTTAACGGCTACCAAAATCTAGTTCCCGCCCTCAACTTACCAGATCCAAACGACAGACATGTTTTGGCCGCCGCTATCTTGTCCAGAAGCGACGCCATCGTCACAATCAACTTGAAAGATTTTCCACTAGAAGAGTTGGAACTTTACAACATCGAACCAATTCATCCCGACGAATTCATGTACAACCAGTTCCACCTAAATCAATCGATTGTGATAACAGCCGCCTACAAGTGTCGGCAGCGACTCACAAACCCGGCCAAAACACCGGAAGAATTCTTGGATTCACTAGCTAGAATAGGTCTTCCCAAGATAGTGGCAGAGCTAAGTCAGTACGCTGGAGTCATTTAACAGTTCGCAATTTGCTAGACGAGATTGCCCACTTACGAGATCACAAAGCATACGCTTATCCAGCAATGCCCGCTTGAGCGCTTCGTCTGTGCTCCGGGCGATCTCTTTGTGAGCGCTCCTGGTTGCGATTCCTTTTCAGTCACATGTGTCATGTGCAAAAATTCCTTGACAATATATTCCTAGATAGGTAGATCGACACCGTCACCTTCCACATGGGAGGCGTTGTCCGGAAACTCCGACGGCGTGGCGGGTGATCGGTGCCTCGGGATGAAGTCTTGTGCGCAAGCAAAAGACGGAAGTCCGGGCGGCGTCTCCGGCCTGACCCTCCGCGAGGAGCGCACGTAGTGCAACTATGTACGCCCGAAGCAAGACGTCAGTCTGAACTTCGGGCTTGCATGGCCCAGAGAGCAGTATGGAGAGGCCGTGGCGAAACACCGGTGGAGCGCTCCGAAGTCGGGGCCACACTAACCTGCCCTACCCAGCCCACTTCGCGCGAAGTGTCCCGTGACAGTGAGCGCTCCACACTCCCTTCCCTCCCGGAGGCCATAGGGCCAACCGGATTCAACTCCATTTCAGAGAAGGTTGCCCTATGCCGCGCCACGACAGCATGCGCCCTCATGAACGAATTGCAGAAGCGTTTCGTCTCGCGCGGGTTCGCCACCGAAGCCTCAAGCGGGGTCTCAGCGAAGATCAGATCGCCAACGAATGCATGTCGGCCACGACGCAGGTCTGTGAGGATCCGGTTTGCCGGCGCAAACGTCATTGCCGCAACCCGAAGTCCGCGAACTGCATTCTCCGCCTGAGCGTCGAGACCCGCCAGCGCCAGGCTGATGAATTCAACGAGCTGTGGAAGATGATGCATCAGATGACCCGCCGGGTGGCGGAGCGCATGCTCGAACATGTCGAGAGTCACTATCGGGAGCCCTCCCCTCCCCGACTGGAACCATCGGAAGGAGACTGGTAGGCTCGGGCCTCCTCCAGCCACTCACCCCCTGCTCCGCAAGAGTTCTCCCCATGCCCAAGTCCCTCCCGTCGCGCGCCGATGTCGTCATCGTCGGCGGCGGCATCGTCGGCTCGTCCATCGCCTACCACCTCACCAAGATCGGCATCACGAACACGGTGCTGCTCGAGCGCAAGCAGCTCACCTGCGGAACGACCTGGCACGCGGCGGGCCTCGTCACGCAGCTGCGCGCCAGCCGCAACCTCACCGAGCTCGCCAAGTACACGACCGGGCTCTTCGAGGGGCTGGAACGGGAGACCGGCCAGGCGACGGGCTTCAAGCAGAACGGGTCGATCACCATCGCGCTCACGCAGGGGCGGTTCGAGGAGGTGATGCGCGGCGCCTCGATGGCGAAGAACTTCGGGCTGGAGGTGAACGTCATCTCGACCGGCGAGATCAAGGAGCGCCTGCCCCACTACAATCTCGATGGCGCGGTCGGCGGCGTGTTCCTGCCGAAGGACGGCCAGGTGAATCCCATCGACGTGACGCAGGCGCTCGCCGGCGCCGCCCGGAAGCGCGGCGCCAAGGTGTTCGAGAACACCAGGGTGACGCGCATCCTGGTCGAAGGACGGGCGCGCCGTCGGCGTCGAGACGGCGGACGGCACGATCCGCGCCGACAAGGTCGTGATCGCCACCGGCATGTGGTCGCGCGAGCTCGGCCGGTCGGTCGGCGTCGCCATCCCGCTCCACGCGGCGGAGCATTTCTACATCGTCACCGAGCCGATCGAGGCGCTGCCGCGCAACATGCCGGTCGTGCGCATCCCCGACGAATGCACCTACTACAAGGAGGACGCGGGCAAGCTGCTGATCGGCGCCTTCGAGCCGGTCGCCAAGCCGTGGGGAACCGACGGCATCCCGGACGACCACGCCTTCGAGACGCTGCCCGAGGACATGGACCATTTCGAGCCGATCCTCGCCGACGCGGTGAAGCGCGTGCCGTTGCTCGAGACGGCGGGCATCGCCCTCTTCTTCAACGGGCCGGAAAGCTTCACGCCCGACGACCGCTACTATCTCGGCGAGGCGCCGGAGATCAAGGACCTCTTCGTCGCCACCGGCTTCAACTCGATCGGCATCCAGTCGTCCGGCGGGGCCGGCAAGGTGCTCGCCGACTGGATCAAGACCGGGCATCCGCCCATGGACGTCAACAGCGTCGACATCCGCCGCATCCATCCGTTCCAGTCGGTGAAGCGCTACGTCCGCGACCGCACCGTCGAAAGCCTCGGCCTCCTCTATGCCATGCACTGGCCGTACCGCCAGGTGGAGACGGCGCGCGGCATCCGGCGCTCGCCGATCCACGACCGGCTCAAGGCGCTCAACGCGTGCTTCGGCGAGCTGAACGGCTGGGAGCGGCCGAACTGGTACGCGCCGAAGGGCGTCGAGCCCGAATACGAATATTCCTTCGGCCGGCAGAACTGGTGGCCCTATGCCGACGCGGAGGCCAAGGCGCTGCAAGGCAAGGTCGCCTTCTTCGACCAGTCGAGCTTCGCGAAGTTCCTGGTGGAAGGCGCCGATGCCGCGAAGGTGCTGAACCGCATCTCGGCGAACGAGGTGGACGTCGAGCCCGGCCGCGTCGTCTATACCCAGTGGCTCAACGAGCGCGGCGGCATCGAGGCCGACCTCACGGTCACGCGCCTCGACCGACACGCGCTTCATGGTGGTGACCGGCGCGGTGCCCCAGACCCGCGATTTCGCCTGGCTCAAGGCCCACATCCCCGACGACGCGCGCTGCGCGGCGACCGACATCACCTCGGGCCTGCCGATGATCGCCGTCATGGGCCCCTCGAGCCGCGCCCTGCTCGGCAAGCTCTCGGGCGAGGACCTGTCGAACGCCGCATTCCCGTTCGGCCGCTCGCGCGACATCGAGATCGGCTATGCGCGCGTGCGGGCAAGCCGCATCACCTATGTCGGCGAGCTCGGCTGGGAGCTCTACATTCCGGCGGAATTCGCCGCCCACGTCTTCGATACTCTGTGGGAGGCCGGGCAGGAATTCGGCCTGACGCCGGCCGGCATGCACACCATGAACAACTGCCGCATGGAGAAGGCCTACCGCCACTGGGGCCACGACATGTCGGACGAGGAGACGCCGCTCCAGGCGGGATTGGGCTTCGCGGTCGCCTTCGACAAGAAGGGCGGCTTCAACGGCAAGGCCGCCCTCCTCCGCAAGCGCAAGGCGGAGCCCGTGCCGCGCAAGCGCCTCGTCGCCATCGCGCTCGAGGACGTCCGGCGAGGCGGCGCCGATGATCTATCACGAGGAGCCGATCTATCGCGATGGCAAGATCGTCGGTTCGACGACGTCGGGGGCCTGGGGCCACCGCGTCGGGCGGTCGCTGGGCTTGGGATACGTCCACTGTCAGGACGGCGTGACGGCGGACTGGATCGCCGGCGGTCGCTGGGAATTGGAGCTGGCCTGGAAGCGCCTTGCGGCGAAGGTGCAGCTGTCGCCGTTTTACGATCCCAAGGGCGAGCGCATCAAGGCGTGAGGCGAAAGAAGATCCCCCGTTCCTTCCGTGTGAGGGGAGTAGGAAGGAAACGGGGGAGTAGGCTCACCGCGGGATGCTCGTGCGGTGAGAAGTCTCTTTAGATCCGGCTAGTAGCCGACGCGGCAGCGATGCCGGAGGCCGTCATAGCCCATGTAGCTGTCGGTTGCCGGATCGTACGAACGATAACGGGCGAAGCACGCGGCGACGTGATCGTCATCGCCGGCATAGAGCGCATACCCGTCGTCGTAGTCGTCATCGTAGCCGTACGGATAGCCGTCGTCGTAGCTGTTGTAGGCGTAGGGTGCCCCGAGCCAGAACGGCGAGGCGTACCAGAAACCGTCGAAATGGAACCGGTGATGCCGGTCGCGACGGTGGAAGCGCTGCCCGTGCTTGTTCTTGTTGTAGTACCACTTCTTATTCGCTACGAGCTCGACGCCCGGTTTCTCGACGGAGATGCCGGGAGTGGGCGCGAGCGTAAGGGCGCCCGCCGACGTCGCAAACACCGTGCCTGCGAACAGAGCGGCCGCACCGAGCGAGAGTGCCTTGAGCTTGAACATGATGAACTCCTTTTTGTGAGCGGGCGGTCAGTCCTCTCTCCCTGAACGCCCTTCGGCGGGTCAACTCGTGCTGGAGGGTATGGTTCCGGAAAGACGTGGGAGTTGTCCCCATGACAAGATTCCGCCGCGAAACCGGCCGGAATATGCCAGAGTGACGCTGCGTTCCGGCGACTTTGTTCTTTATTCCGAACGGTCGCGGCGCTATAAGACGCGCTTCAAACGATAACGAGAAGGAGGCTTTCCCAATGGCATTGCAGCTGGGCGACGTCGCCCCCGATTTCGAGGCCGACACCACCGAGGGCCGCATCAAGTTCCACGACTACATCAATGGGTCCTGGGCGGTGCTCGTCTCGCACCCGAAGGACTTCACCCCCGTCTGCACCACCGAGCTCGGCTCGATGGCCAAGATGAAGCACGAGTTCGACAAGCGCGGCGTGAAGCTGATCGGCATCTCCGTCGATTCCGTCGACGACCACAATCGCTGGAAGAAGGACATCCAGGAGACGACCGGCAGCGCCGTCAACTATCCCATGATCGGCGACAGCGACCTGACCGTGGCGAAGCTCTACGGCATGATCCATCCCAATGCGTCGGGCGATGCCAAGGGCCGCACCGCGGCCGACAATGCCACCGTGCGCAACGTGCTGGTCATCGCGCCGGACAAGAAGATCAAGATGATCCTCACCTATCCGATGACGACCGGCCGGAACTTCGACGAGATCCTGCGCGTCATCGACTCCCTGCAGCTCACCGCCAATCACTCGGTCGCCACCCCCGCCAACTGGAAACAGGGCGAGGACGTGATCATCCTGGCGTCGGTCACCGACGAGCAGGCCAAGGAGAAGTTCCCCAAGGGCTGGAAGGCGCTGAAGCCCTACCTGCGCTACGTCTCGCAGCCCGGCGCCCGCAACTAGCCGGACGGACTTTCGCCAGCGGCGCGGGATGCAGGTCCCGCGCCGTTGTCATTTGGCATTACCGTTTTCGTGGGTTTAGGATGGAGCGCTGCCGGAAGGCTCGCGCCCATGAAGCTCCATCATCATTCCGCATCGCCCTTCGTGCGCATGTGCCTCGTGACCGCGCATGAGACAGAGATCGTCGACGAGATCTCCCTGGTGCCGGTCGGAACATTCTCCCCCGTCGTCGAGCACGACCGGCTGGCCGGCGACAATCCGCTCGGCCGCGTTCCGGCCCTCGTCACCGATCACGGCCATGTCCTCTACGATTCCCGCGTCATCTGCGAATATCTCTGCCACCACGCCGGCGACAAGCGTCTGCTCCCCGACGAGCCCGTGCGCCGCTTCCGGATCATGACGCTGCAGGCGCTTGGCCAGGGCATGGCGGACACGGCGGTCCTTCTGCGCTACGAGGCGGCGTTGCGGCCCGATGCGCTGCGCTGGCCCGACTACGTCTCACGCCAGCAGCAGCGCCTGCTGCGTGCCGCCGCCGATCTCGAACGCCGCTGGATGCCGGAGCTCAAGGGCGTCACCATGGGCAGCATCGCGGTGGGCGCGGCCCTGGGCTATCTCGACTTCCGCCACCCGGAGTTCGACTGGCGCAGCCCCCATCCGGCACTCGCCGCATGGTACGGAAACTTCGCCGAACGGCCGTCCATGGTCGCAACCCGGCCGCACGGCTGAGGCTTACGGCCCCTTCCAGTCGACCTTGCAGATCTCGGCCGAGCGGCCCTGGAAATCCCAGTTCCGACCCTGGAAGCGGAACCGGCTCTTGGCCGCCTGGGCGATGATGATCTGCGGCCCGATCCAGTACTGGCTGTTCTCGATGGTGGTGTGCGTGCCCGGCCGAACCCCCGGCACCGGCCGGATCTCGCCATCGACGATTTTCGGGATCGAGAAGCGCCGGACGTCGCCATCCACCTCGTAGCGCACATCCTCCTGCCACACGCCGAGGAAGCGGCCGACCAGGATGGAGAGGAGATGCGTGGTCCCCCGCGCCTGGCCCGACAGGATGCGCGTCAGCGCCTTGACCTGGTAGACCGATGCCGAGTTGTCGATGAACACGCCCGCCGACCAGTTGCCGCGGCTCATCTGGCCCGGGATTTCGATCACGAGGCCGAGATTGATGTTGCCGAGATCGACCTCGCCATAGGCGCCGGAATCGATGCGCATGCCGGCCCAGGTCTGGCAGTACCCCTCCGTCGGCGGATGCTTGCCGAGCGACAGCACGCACGGGCAGAAGACCGTGCAATTGCACGACAGCATGAGCTCGCCTTTGATGTGCCAGGGTTCGTTGGCTTGCATGGAATGTTCCTGTCTATCCGGTGGCGAAGGCGGCAAGTCCGGCCGCGACGAGCCCGGCGCCCACTCCGTAGCTCAGCGGCCGCGGATCGGCGAGGGTCTTCTCGAGCAGCATGACCGTGGCGAGCCCCGCCATCCACGCGACGTTCATGGCGCCGGCTGCGAACATCAGGGTCATGAGCGCCCAGCAGCACCCGAGGCAAAGCGCTCCCTGCTCCAGACCCATGACGTAGACTCCGGCATGGCGGTCCGTCCAGCGCTGCAGGAAGAACGGCATGGGCTGGCGGCATTTCGTCAGGCAGGCGTGCTTGAGCGGCGCGAACTGGTAGAGCCCGGCGGCGAGGAACAGGGCCGCGGATGCAAGCCGCGTCTCGGGCAGCGCGACCAGCTTCGCCGCCGCCGTCGCCTGCAGCAGCCCCATGGCGAAGGAGAACGCGGCCCACACCGTCATGTATCCGAGAAGCAGGACGAAGATTGGAACGATCGCGATCGCCTTCGCCCGCGCCGCGTCGGAGATGTCGGCATAGGCGGACACCATGGGCAGCGCGGCCGGCAGCATCATGGCGAAAGTCATGCCGAGCCACATGGCCAGGATGCCGCCCGTTCCCATCGATCCCGGCAGCGCGCCGTCGCCGCTGCAGATCCATGCGAGGAACGCCCCCGGCTCGCCCGTCGGGATCGCGCCGGCCACCGGAAGCGCGATCGCCACGAGGCACACGGCCAGGAGAATGCGCGGCCGTCTGGCAATGGCCCGCAGAAGGTTTATATCGTCGGCTTGGACCGCCATCGGGCGCGGAAACTAACAGAGTTCCATGAGCGTGCAAGCCGATCTCTACGACGTCTGCGTGGCCGGAAGCGGACCTTCAGGATTGGCGGCGGCTGCCCTTCTCGCCAAGGAGGGGTATCGGGTCGCCGTCGTCGCTCCCCCGCCGAGGGATGCGGACACGCGCACCGTCGCCCTCATGCAGCCGACCGTGCGGCTTCTCAAGTATCTCGATCTGTGGCCTCGGGTCGAGCGCGAGGCCGAACCTCTCGTCCAGCTGAAGATCGTTGACGATACCGGCGGCTTCCTGTCGGCGCCTACCCTGGTGTTCGCCTCGGCCGAGCTGGGGCTCGACGCCTTTGGCTGGAACCTGCCCCTCGCCACTCTTCAAGCCGCCCTCCGGGACCTGTGTGCCGGGCTCGGCGTCGTATTTCGAGTGGCCGCCTGCACCAAGGCACGCCTGGAATCCGAGTCGGTATCGGTGGCCCTGGACGACGGCACGACGATGGAGGCCCGCTTCGCCATCGCCGCCGACGGAATCGACTCCGTGCTGCGCGCCTCGTTCGGCATCGCGACCGAGCGATGGTCGTACGACCAGATGGCGCTGGCGACGCGCTTCTCGCACTCGGCCGCCCATCGCGGCGTTTCCACCGAATACCATCGCCAGGCGGGACCGCTGACGACGGTGCCCCTGCCCGGCGCCGTGTCGGGCCTCGTCTGGCTCGAGCGGCCGGCGCGCGCCGCGGCGCTTCGCGACATGACGCCGGAGGCATTCGCCCGTGAGCTGCAGATTGCCATCCATGGAGATCTCGGCCTCGTCGAAGCGGCCGTTCCCCGGGCTCTCATTCCCATGCGCGGTCTTCTCGCCGTTGAGTTCGGCTTCGAGCGCCTTCTCCTCGTCGGCGAGGCGGCGCACGCCGTGCCGCCGATCGGCGCCCAGGGACTGAACATGAGTTTTCGCGACGCCGCCACGGCGGCGGAACTCCTCGCTGCGGCGCTGAGCCGGCGGGCCTCCGCCCCCCGTGAGCTGGTGAAGGAATATAGCCGGCGCCGGCGACAGGACGTTATCCCGCGCCAGGTCGTCATTCACTCTTTCAACCGGTCGCTCCTCAGCGATTTCCTGCCGGTGCGCCTGGCCCGGATCGCTGCCCTTGCGGCCGTCGATCGCCTGTCGTTCCTGCGGCGCCTGGCGATGCGGGAGGGGCTGGAGCCGTCCTCTAACCTTCCAAGTACGATGCGTTGATGCCTTCGAGAACGCATGCCACCATGTCGTCGTGAGCGAGGCCGCGCTCGCCGCATGAGATGACTTCGCGCGCCAGCACGTCGCGGGTGCTCGTCGCCCGTGATGCCTCGGCAAGCGGGCTGCCTGTCGTCACGAGATGGTCCCACGCACTGTCGAAGACCTTCTGCAGGTCGGCAAGCGCAACCGGACTATACGACTGACTGGAGTTATGCTGTGCCGCCGCCATGACAAGCCTCCTCGAATGGCGTCCCGGCAACACTCTTCTTTTTTTGTATGACGCTTTCAAGGCGGGGTTGGGTGGAAAAACCCTTTTACATCCGACGGTAGCGACAATTGGTCATGATGAACTCCTGTTTAATTTTGATTAGCGAAAAACGGCGGTAACCTGCGATTTATAGTATCCGGCCGTTCCCCTTGCAGATTCGGCCAGCGCACGGCAAGAAAGCGAGGGAGCATGAGGGAAATGACTGAAGTCAGCCGAGACGCAAAGTTTCAGATCGGTCAGGTCGTGAAGCACCGCCTGTTTTCTTTCCGCGGCGTCATATTCGATGTGGATCCGGTCTTTTCGAATACGGAGGAGTGGTGGCTGTCGATCCCGGAGGATATTCGTCCTCGCAAGGATCAGCCGTTCTATCATCTCTTTGCCGAGAACGAAGAGACGGAATATGTAGCTTATGTTTCCGAGCAGAACCTTCTCGTCGACAACACCGGTGAGCCCGTGCGGCATCCGCAGGTTCCCGACTATTTCGAGCGGTTCGACAGGAAGGCTTGCGCCTACCGTCTGCGCCACAGCCGCGCCCACTAGTCCCTCCGCACTCCCCCGAACCCTCCCGTTCGCGCGGCGCCTTCGCCATGCCGTCCTGGCGCTGTGCCTCGCCGGGTCGACAGCCCTGGCGCCCGATGCCGTCGCAGCGCCGAAACACGGCCTGGCGATGCATGGCGAACCCGCTTTGCCGCCCGACTTCGCCCACCTCCCCTATGCGAATCCCGGAGCCCCGCGTGGCGGCCGCCTCAACCAGGCAATGACGGGTACATTCGATTCCACCAATCCCTTCATCGTCTTCGGCCAAGCGGTGACCGGTGTTCGCACCTACACCTTCGAGAGCCTGCTCGGACGCAACTGGGAAGAGCCGTTCGCGCTTTACGGCCTGCTGGCCGAGACCGTCGACGTCAGCCCGGATTTTGCCACCGTAACGTTCCGCCTCAGGCCGGAGGCGAAGTTCTCCGATGGAAAGCAGGTGACCTCGGCCGACGTCGTCTTCGCGCTGGAGACCCTGCGCGACCACGGCCGGCCGAATTTCAAGAACGCCTATTCCAAAGTGGTGCGGATCGAGACCCCGGATCCCCTGACCGTCGTCTTCCACCAGGAAGCCGGCGACCGCGAGCTGCCGATGATCATCGGGCTTATGCCGATCCTCCCCAAGCATGCCTGGGAAGGAAAGGATTTCGAGAAGACGACCCTCGAACCGCTGATCGGCTCAGGCCCCTACATCATGACCGGCGTTCGGGCTGGGGAAGGCATCACCTACAAGCGGAACCCGGACTACTGGGGCGACCGTCTTCCCATCAACCGCGGCCTGTGGAACTTCGACGTCGTCCGCTACGATTATTTCCGCGACAGCAACGCCACCTTCGAGGCCTTCAAGAAGGGTCTCGTCGATATCCGCATCGAGGCCGACCCGACCCGCTGGTCGACGGGCTACGATTTCCCGGCGGTCAAGAGCGGGCAGGTGATCCTCGAGAAGGTCGTGCAGCGCTCGCCGGCCGCCGCGTCCGGCTTCGCCTTCAACACCCGCCGGCCGGTCTTCGCCGACCGCCGCGTCCGCGCCGCGCTGATCTATGCCTTCGACTTCGAATGGGCGAACAAGAATTTGTTCTTCGACCTCTACCGGCGGACGGAAGGGTACTACGGCGGATCGGAACTGTCGTCCTTCGGTGTGCCGGCGAGCGAGAAGGAGCGGACGCTGCTCGGCGATGCCGCGAAGGACCTCGACCCGGCGATCCTCGACGGCACCTACCGCCTGCCGAAAAGCGACGGTTCGGGCCGCGACCGCTCCAATCTCCGCAAGTCGCTCGCACTGCTGCAGGAAGCAGGATACGTGCTCGACGGCACGCATCTGGTCGAGGCGAAATCGCGCGCCCCCCTCGCATTCACGATCTCCGTTCAGACCCGCGAACAGGAGAAGATCGCGCTCTTCTACCAGCGCAACCTCAAGCAGCTCGGCGTCGAGGCGACGATCCGCACCGTCGATTCCGCGCAGTTCCAGCGCATGCAGCAGACCTACGACTACGATATGATCCCGGCGACCTGGTACAATTCTCTGTCGCCCGGCAACGAGCAGATGCTCTATTTCGGCGCCACCGGACGTGCCGTGGAAGGCACGCGCAATTATCCGGGCATCGCCGATCCCAATGTCGACCGCATGATCAGCGCGCTCCTGACGGCCGTGACGCGGGAGGACTTCGTTGCCGCGGTGAGGAGCCTTGACCGCCTGCTGGTCAATGGCGCCTATCTTGTTCCCTTCTACGATGCCGGCGGCCAGTGGATCGCCCGCTGGACCAGGATCGGCCGACCCGACACCCAGCCCTTGCCGGGTTTCGAGGCGACCACCACATGGGCAAACGAATGATGGGACGGAGCCCGCCCATTTCGATCGACGTCTATTCGGACGTCGTGTGCCCGTGGTGCCTTCTCGGCAAGCGCCGGCTCGCCCGCGCCATCGCCGCGCTGCGCGACACCGAGGTCGCGGTGCGCTGGCGGCCCTTCCAGCTCGACCCCACGGTTCCTGAAGGCGGCATGTCGCGGGCCGACTACGTGCGGCGGAAGTTCGGCTCCCTCGACGCCCTGAAGGAGTCGCACCGGACTCTCATGCAGCTCGGCGCCGAGGAAGGGGCCGAGTTCAACTTCGACAGGATCGCACGGTCTCCCAACACGATCGCCGCCCATGAGCTGGTCGCCCTGGCGCGTCGAGCCGGCAAGGAGGATGAGCTCGTCGAGCGGCTTTTTGCGCTCTATTTCACCGAAGGCGCCGACGTGGGCGCTCTCGAGGTCCTGATCGCCGCCGGTGAAGCGGTGGGTCTCGATCCGCAAACGGTCCGTGCCTCTCTCGAGCGCCGCGACGGCCGGGCCGAGGTCGAGGAAGAGATCGCTGCCGCCGTCCGCCTCGGCGTCACCGGCGTTCCGACCTTCGTGATCGGCAGCCGCTACGCCGTCGTCGGAGCGCAGGACCCGCGCTACATCGCGGGCGCCATCGCCCGCGTGCGAGCTGACTCTGCCGCGACCCCGGCCTAGGTTCCGGCAAGCCGGACGAGCTCGCCCATGAGATGGCGGGCGCCGCGCAGCCTCTCCTCCGGAGTCTCCCAGCTCCGCATGACGACGAGCTTCATCTCCGGCCGGAGTCGGGCGAGCGAGCCCTGCTCCTGGATCCATTTTACGAGGGCCGCCGGATTGGGGAAGCTCCCGTTCCGGAACCCGATCGCCGCTCCCTTCGGCCCGGCGTCGAAGGATTCGACGTTGGCGCGCCGGCACAGGAGCTTGATCGAAACCACCTGCAGCAGGTGCTCGACCTCCTCCGGCACCTTGCCGAAGCGGTCGTGAAGCTCGGCCGCGAAGGCTTCGATGTCCTCCTGCGCGGTGAGGTCGGCGATGCGCCGATAGAGGCCGAGCCGAACGCTGAGGTCGGGAACGTAGCTTTCCGGAATGAGGACCGAGGTGCCGATTTTGATCTGCGGCGACCACGTCTCCTCGCTGTCGCGCACTTCGCCGCCGGCCCTGAGGCTCGACACCGCCTCCTCCAGCATCTGCTGGTAGAGCTCGGCTCCGACCTCCTTGATGTGCCCCGACTGCTCCTCGCCCAGCAGGTTGCCGGCGCCGCGGATGTCGAGGTCGTGGCTTGCCAGCGTGAATCCGGCACCCAGCGTGTCGAGCGACTGCAGCACCTTGAGGCGTCGGTCGGCCGTCAAGGTGAGCGTGCGGTTTTCGGGCACGGTGAACAATGCATAGGCCCGCTGCTTCGACCGTCCGACGCGGCCCCGCAGCTGATAGAGCTGGGCGAGGCCGAACATGTCGGCGCGGTGCACGATGAGCGTGTTGGCGGTCGCGATGTCGAGGCCCGATTCGATGATCGTCGTCGACAGCAGGATGTCGTATTTCCGGTCGTAGAAGCCCGACATGATGTCCTCGAGCTCGGTCGGCGGCAGCTGGCCGTGCGCCACCGCCACCTTCGCGTCGGGAACGAGGCTCTTGAGGAGGTCGCTGATCTCCGGCAGGTCCGAGATGCGCGGCACCACGTAGAAGGCCTGGCCGCCGCGATACAGCTCGCGAAGCAGGGTTTCGCGGATCACGACCGGATCGAAGGGAGAAACGTAGGTGCGGACCGCCAGCCGGTCGGCCGGCGGCGTGGTGATGAGCGACAGTTCGCGGATTCCCGACAGCGCGAGCTGCAGGGTTCGCGGGATCGGCGTCGCCGTCAGCGTCAGGACGTGCACGTTCGCCTTCAGCTCCTTCAGGCGCTCCTTGTGCTTGACGCCGAAATGCTGCTCCTCGTCGACGATCAGGAGCCCGAGGTCCCGGAATTTCACGTCCTTGGCGAGAAGCGCATGCGTGCCGATCACGACGTCGACGCTGCCGTCGGTCAGTCCCGCCCTGATCCGCTGCATGTCCTTGCGCGGCACGAGCCGCGACGCCTGCTCGATCTCGATCGGGAATCCCTGGAAGCGCGCCTTGAACGTCGCGAAATGCTGGCGGGCGAGCAGCGTGGTGGGCACGACGACCGCCACCTGCTTGCCGCTCATCGCCGCGAGGAAAGCCGACCGCAGCGCCACTTCCGTCTTGCCGAACCCGACGTCGCCGCAGATGAGCCGGTCCATGGGCCGCCCGCGGCCGAGATCCGCCATCGTGGCTTGAATGGCGGTGAGCTGGTCGTCCGTCTCCTCGTAGGGGAAGCCGGCGCTGAACTCGTCGTAGAGCCCGTCGCCGGGCGTGATGACGTCGCCGTGCTTGAGCTCGCGTGCCGCCGCCGTCTTGATGAGCTCCTCGGCGATCTCGCGGACCCGCTTCTTGAGGCGCGCCTTGCGCGACTGCCATGCTCCGCCGCCGAGCTTGTCGAGCTCGACCCCCGCCTGTTCGGAGCCGTAGCGTGACAGGAGCTCGATATTCTCGACCGGCAGGAACAGCCGGTCGCCGCCGGCATACTGCAGAAACAGGCAATCGTGGGGGGCGCCCTGCACCTCGATCGTCCGCAGCCCTTCGAAGCGGCCGATGCCGTGGTCGACGTGGACGACGAGGTCTCCGGGCGACAGGCTAGCCAGCTCGGAGATGAAATCGGCGGCGCGCTTCGCCTTCCGGCTTCGCCGCACCAGGCGGTCGCCCAGGATGTCCTGCTCGCCGATGATGGCGAAGTCGGGCGTCTCGAAGCCGGATTCGAGCCCGAGGACGACCACGCTGATCGCGGAGACGGGACGGCCCGTCGCCTCGGCCCAACTTGCGGCGCGGGTGATGTTGCGGGCGCCATGGTCCCGGAAGATCGTCTCGAGCCGCTCCGCCGCGCCCTCCGTCCACGCTGCGATGGCGACGCGCTTGCCGGATTTCTGCAAAGCGGCGATATGGGCGAGCACCGCCTCGTAGACGTTCGTGCCGGAGAGCGCGCGCTCGGGCGCGAAGTTGCGTCCCTCGTGCCCGCCGACATTGAAGACCGGCCGGTCCGGCGTTTCCGGAACGTCGAACGGGCTGAAGGCGAGAACGGCGCGGCGGTCCCGGTCTTTCGCCCACTCGTCCCCGGAAAGGTAGAGGGCATCCGGCGGCAGCGGCTTGTAGGGCGTGCTGCCGTAGTTGCCGTGCGTCTGCGCGTCGTTTCGGGCCTGGTGGTAGTCGGCGATCTGCTCGAACCGCGACGTCGCGGCGTCGTCGGCCTGATGGTCGAGCGTCATGCCGACATCGCCGACATAGTCGAAGACCGTTTCCAGCCGCTCGTAGAAAAGCGGCAGCCAGTGCTCCATCCCCTGGTAGCGCCGCGAATTGGTCACTGCTTCGTAGAGCGGATCGTCGATGTCGACCCCGGTGAACGCTGCTGCGTACCTCGTCCGGAAGCTTTTCACCGCCTCGCTGTTGAGGATGACCTCGTTCGCCGGGTGAAGGCTGAGCTGGTGCAGCTGGCCCGTCGTCCGCTGCGAGTGCGGATCGAAGGTGCGGATCGACTCCAAGGCGTCGCCGAAGAAATCGAGCCGCACCGGTTCCTCGCGCCCGGGTGGGTAGATGTCGATGATGCCGCCGCGTACCGCGAAGTCGCCCGGATCCATGACCGTTCCGGACCGGTTGAAGCCGTTGACCTGCAGGAAGTCGACGATGCGCTCCGTGGCGATGACATTGCCCGGCGCCGCCTTGAGCGTCGCGGCGGCGATCGCCGCGCGCGGCGGCACGCGCTGGGTAACCGCGTTGACGGTCGTCACGATCACCGTGGGCTGCGTATGGCGGACCTCCGTCGCCAGGGCGGCCAGCGTCGCGATCCGCGTGGCGAGGATCTCGGCCGCGGGACCGACCCTGTCATAGGGAAGGCAGTCCCACGCCGGAAATCGCAGAACGCGGATGTCGGGGGCGAAGAATTCCACCGCCTCGGTTGTTGCCGCCAGCCGCTGGTCGTCGCGGGCTACATGCAGAAGGGGCAGCGGGACCTGGGTGCGGGCCAGGTCGGCAAGGACGAGCGCGTCGAGCCCGGCCGGCACGCGCGCCAGTATGGTTCGCCCCCGCCGCCGCAGGAACGCTTCAACGGGTGACGGGTCGGTAGGCAAGGAAACGGTCTGTCGTGCGGTTTCGGAATTCATCTTCCACGTCTTTGTCGCCGACGATCCACGCCATCAGCTCGGGGTCGGGCAGGCTGACCAGCGCTTCGAGCTCGCCGAGTTCTGCCGCCGTCATGCCGGCGACGTGATCGCGGACGAAACCGCCGAGGACCAAGTCGAGTTCCTTCGTGCCGCGGTGGGAGGCGCGCCATAGCAGGCGGCGGCGGCGTTCGTCAATGTCGGTCGGGCTGGAGTTCATCGGCGTTTCGGCCGTCATTTCATACGCATGCTGCGTCCGATGCGCAACGGGCGGGCTTGCCGAGGCGCAGAATCGCAACGACAATCATAGTCGAGGATCTCGACGCCCATGCGGCCAACCCTGCTCAATCCACTGTTTGCCAACGCCGCCGCCATCAAGGGAATTGGCCCCAAGATCGAGAAGGTCCTGGAAGGATTCCTGCGACCGTCTATCGACGGCAAGCGCCTGCCCCTGCGCGTCGTCGACCTGCTGTTTCACCTGCCGTCCGGCTTCATCGATCGTCGCCAGCGGCCGACCGTGGCGAACCTGCCGTCGGACGGGATCGTGACCGTCGAGGTCACTGTCGGCGCGCACCGCCCGCCGCCACGGGGCATGAAACGCCTCCCTTACCGTGTCGAGACCTTCGATGATACGGGCAAGCTCACCCTCGTCTACTTCCACGCCTTCGCCGACCACCTCGCGCGGCTGCTGCCGGTGGGTGAGCGCCGTTTCGTCTCGGGCGCCGTCGCCTGGTACCAGGGCGCGGCTCAGATCGTGCATCCCGATCATGTGGTTGCGCCCGAGGAATTCGAGCGGATGCCGCTCATCGAGCCCGTCTATCCGTTGACCGCCGGCCTGACCCTGCGTGTCATGAACACCGCCGTGAAGGGTGCTGTGGCCCGCCTTCCGGATCTTCCCGAATGGATCGAGCCGACATTCCTCGCCGGCCGTGGCTGGCCGGCCTTCGCTGCCGCCCTGCGCGAGGTCCATCAGCCCGCCACGCCGGACGAGGCGGGCATCGAAACGCTGCCGCGCACCCGCCTCGCCTACGACGAGCTTCTCGCCAACCAGCTGGCCCTGGTCCTCGTGCGACGCCATCTTCGCAAGGCGAAGGGCCGTGCGCTCGCCGCCGAAGCAAGGCTGCGCGAAGCGATCGTCGGACGCCTCCCGTTCGCGCTGACCGCCTCGCAGCGGACCGCCGTCGCCGAGATCGCCCGCGACCTCGCTTCCGGCAACCGCATGATGCGCCTTCTCCAGGGCGACGTCGGCTCGGGCAAGACCATAGTGGCCCTGCTCGCTCTCGCCGCAGCCGTAGAAGCCGGAGCCCAGGGCGCGTTCATGGCGCCGACCGACATTTTGGCCCGCCAGCATTTCGCGACCCTTACCCGCATGGTGGAAGGGACGTCGCTCCGCGTCGACATCCTCACCGGCCGCGAGAAGGGCCGGCAGCGCGACGAGATCCTCGCGCGCATCGCCGCCGGCGAAACCGGCCTGGTCGTCGGCACCCACGCCCTTTTCCAGGAAGACGTCGAATTCAGGGACCTTGCACTGGCCGTCATCGACGAGCAGCACCGGTTCGGCGTGCACCAGCGCCTGGCCCTGCAGGCTAAGATGAAGACGCCGGTGCATCTGCTGGTCATGACGGCGACGCCGATCCCGCGCACATTGAGCCTGACGCTCTACGGCGACATGGACGTCTCCCGCCTCACCGAGAAGCCGGCCGGACGAAGCCCCATCGATACGCGCACGATGCCTGTCGAACGTCTCGACGAGCTCGTCGAAGGGGTGGAGCGCGCCGTTGCGGCCGGCCAGCAAGCCTATTGGGTGTGTCCGCTGGTGGCGGAAAGCGAGGTCGTCGACATGGCCGCGGCCGAGGCTCGCCTCCAGTTTCTCGCCGCCCGCCTGCCGGGCAAGGTCGGACTCGTGCACGGCCGCATGAAGGGAAGCGAAAAGGACGGCGTGATGCGCGACTTCCAGTCGGGGAGCGTCTCCGTTCTCGTCTCGACCACGGTCATCGAGGTCGGCATCGACGTTCCCGAGGCGTCGATCATGATCATCGAGAACGCCGAACGCTTCGGCCTTGCCCAGCTGCACCAGCTGCGCGGCCGCGTCGGACGCGGTGCCGCGAAGTCGACCTGCATCCTCCTCTACGCGCCGCCGCTGTCGGGTGCTGCCCGCGCCAGGCTCGAGATCATGCGCCAGACGGAAGACGGCTTCATCATCGCCGAGGAGGATCTGCGCTTGCGCGGGGCCGGCGAGGCGCTCGGCACCCGCCAGTCGGGCATGCCCGTCTTCCGCCTTGCCGATCTCGGCGTCCATGCCGATCTGCTGACTGCGGCGCGCGACGACGCGCAGCTCATCTTGAAACGGGACCCGGAGCTGTCGAGCGAGCGGGGACGGGCCTTGCGGCTTCTGCTCTACGTGTTCGAGCGTGACGAGGCCGTGCGCCTGCTCGCTTCCGGTTGAACCTCGCTTGCCGGTTCTCCTGTGGGGTCCGGAAAGACGAGCCCGGCGGAGACGACGGCCTTGACGCCTTCCTCCACCGTCATGTCGAGATAGACGATCTCGCTCGGTGCTACGAAGACGACGTATCCGGACGTCGGGTTGGGGGTCGTCGGGACGAAAACCGCCACCAGCTCGGCGTTCCCGGTTCGCCGGGAGATCTCGTTCTCGCCGTCGAAGGTCCGCGACACGAAGGCGATGGCCCACACGTCCTTGCGCGGGAACTCGACCAGCGCGACGCGCTGGAAGGAGAACCCGTCCGGCGAGAATGCCGTCTCGAAGATCTGCTTCAGCCCGCGGTAGATGTTGCGCACCACCGGCATGCGGAACAACAGGAGATCCCAGTAGTAGATGACCGTGCGGCCGAGGATGTTCGCCGCGAGCGCGCCGATGAGGGTGAGGACGACGATCGCGATGATGAGGCCGACCCCGGGTATGGAGATCGGCAGCACGTTGTCCGGATTGTATCCGGCGGGCAGCAGCGGCTTGACCAGCCCGTCCACCCAGGTGATGAACGACCAGATTGCCCACAGCGTGATCGCCACCGGCGCCGTGATGACGAGGCCGGCCAGGAA
The DNA here is from genome assembly GCA_963789175.1 of uncultured Alphaproteobacteria bacterium. Taxonomy (GTDB): domain Bacteria; phylum Pseudomonadota; class Alphaproteobacteria; order Rhizobiales; family Aestuariivirgaceae; genus CAWBJO01. Next base: position 203,681 of record CAWBJO010000006.1, on the reverse strand, counting down.
GTAGGCGCGCAGGCGGCTCCCCGCCGACGGCCTGAATGCACCGGGAGGCGTGGCCGCGGACGGGCGTAGATGCGGATCGGGCATGGAGTGGGAATCCGAAGCGAGGTGTCGGCCCCACCATGCCACGCCCACGCCGTCAACGCAAAATCGGGAGAAATCAGCTGCCGGCGCGCGACACGAAGCAACCCAGGCCGGCGGATTTCAGGCTCGCGCAGAGGCTCTTGGCTTCCTTCTGCGTCTCGAGATCGCGGATGCGCACGCGGTACACGATCTTGCCCTCGCCGATTTCGGCCTTCTGGACGACGGCTTCCCGCCCGGATAGCAGCTTGTGCTTGGACTTGAGCTCGCCCCATGCCGTCCACGCCGCCGTCTCGCTCTTCTGCGAGTTCACCTGGACGAGCCAGCCGGAAATCTCCGCCGCTGCCGAAGGCGCGGTCTGGACGGGTGCGCCGTCCGCTGTTGCTGTTTCACCTTCGAGCCCAACCTCGGCGGCCAAGGCCTGCGCCGTCCGCTCGCTGCGCGTCGTGAACTCGACGGGCGCCGAGACCGGCTCCACCCGCACATCCTCTTTCGGTTCCTCTGCGGCATCCGCTACGGCCACGTCGTTGCCGCCGATCCGGTCCTGGAGCTTCCGAAACTGTGTCTTTTGCGTCACCACGAAGCCCGGTGCCACATATCCCGGCGTCTGTGCGACCGACAGGGTGCGCAAGCCGGGCAGCTGCATCGTCGCGACGTCGACCTCGGCTGCCGCATCGAGGAGGTGCCGCGGCGGACGCACCGGCGACGGCAACTCCGCCTTGCGAACCACCTGGTCGGGCGCTACGGGCGAAATGGCATTCGTGATGATGCTGTCGATGCGGTCAGACAGGATCCCGAAATAAGAGCGCGACGAGACGTACACGAGGTCAGACTCGGCGGCCGCCGCGGAATTGGCCGGTCCGGCGCCGGCCCGAAGCTCGGCGAGCCTGCGGACCGCGGCGGAAAACTCCGGCTTCTCGGCGACGACCTGCTGCAGCAGGGCTTCGGCCTTGAGCGGACGATTGAGCTGCTCATAGACGAGGGCTTGGCCGAACAGCGGCAGGTACCGGTCCGGATAGCCGTGCAGGCTCGCTTTTTCATAATCGTTGAGCGCGAACAGAAGGTTGCCGTTGTCCCGCAGCGCGTTCGCTCGGGCGTAGTAGGCCTGGGCGAGCTCGCGGTTGGCGAACAATGCGGCCGTGAAATCCTCGATCGCTTCGCGAACCGCGCCGTTGCTGTAATGCGCCAGACCGCGATTGTAGTAGACCGTGGCCTCGATTTTCTTGCCGAGCGCCGGCCCCTTCAGGACCATCCCGTAGTCGGTGACCGCAAGGGCGAAATTCCCTTGCGACTGGTGGGCATAGGCCCGTTGCAGCAGGGTGGCGACGTCGATGTCTGTGCTGGGGGATCCGGCGTTCGCCGGGCTTGCGGCGAAAAGCAGGAATGACAGGGACGCGATACTCAACACACGGGGGTACATGACCCGCGCATGGTCGCCAATTTTCGTTAAGGCTTGACTAAAATTGAGTCGAAACCGTCTTCATTCCACCGTGACCGACTTGGCGAGGTTCCGCGGTTGGTCGATGTCGGTCCCCATGAACACGGCCGCATGATAGGCGAGGAGCTGGACCGGCACTGCATAAAGGAGCGGCGAGATGAATGGATGCGCGGTCGGAATGCGGATGATCTCGAACGACCGGCCCTCGTCCTCTCCCACGGTCTGGTCGTCGGTGATGAGCACGATCTGCCCCCCGCGGGCCGCCACCTCCTCCATGTTCGACACCGTCTTGTCGAACAGGTCGTCGCGCGGCGCGATCACGATGACCGGGACGTTCTCATCGATCAGCGCGATGGGTCCGTGCTTGAGCTCGCCCGCCGCATAGCCCTCGGCGTGGATGTAGGAGATTTCCTTGAGCTTCAGCGCCCCTTCGAGAGCGATCGGATAATTCACCCCGCGCCCGAGATAGAGAACGTCGCGCGCCGTGGCGACCCGCCGCGCCACCTCGACGATGTGCTTCTCGGTCTTCAGGATTTCGTTCATGTGCCGGGGCACCTCGATCAGCGCCCCGGTCAGCTCCGCCTCCTGTTCCGGGGTGAGATGGCCCCTCGCCTTGGCGGCGGCGACGACGAGCGAGGCGAGGACGGCGAGCTGGCAGGTGAACGCCTTGGTGGAGGCGACGCCGATCTCGGGCCCGGCATAGGTGCGGAAGGTCGCGTCGCATTCCCGTGCGATTGATGATTCCGGCACGTTCACGACCCCGATCGTGTGCTGACCGCCCGCCTTGCAGTAGCGCAGAGCCGCCAGCGTGTCGGCGGTTTCGCCGGATTGGGAGATGACGATGGCAAGCCCGTTGCGCGGCAGCGGCGATTCCCGGTAGCGGAACTCGGAGGCGATGTCGACCTCGACCGACAGGCGCGCAATCCGCTCGAACCAGTACTTGGCGACAAGCCCGGCGAGATAGGCGGTGCCGCAGGCCGTGATGGTGATCCGGTCGAGATTTGCGAAATCGAATCCGAGCTTTCCCGGAAGCCGGATCGTCCGGTTCGTGAAGTCCATGTATTCGGCGAGCGTGTGGCCGACGACTTCCGGCTGCTCGGCGATCTCCTTGGCCATGAAATGGCGGTGGTTCCCCTTGTCGACGAGGAGCGAGGATGCCTGGGTGAACGAGATGGGGCGGTTGACCGCCTTTCCATCGGCGCCGAAGACGTCGAGGCTATTGCGCGACAGCACCGCCCAGTCGCCGTCTTCGAGATAGGTGACGCGGTTGGTGAACGGCGCCAACGCGATCGCATCGGAGCCGAGATACATGACGCCCTCGCCGTGACCGACGGCAAGCGGCGGCCCGCGCCGGGCGCCGATCATCAGGTCGTCCTCGCCGGTGAACATCATGGCGAGGGCGAAGGCGCCCTGCAGTCGCTTGAGCGTCTGTTGCACGGCCTCGCGCGGCGACAGCCCCACCGCCAGCGCCCGGTTGAGAAGATGGGCGACCACCTCGGTGTCCGTCTCGGTGGCGAAGGTAACGCCCGCCGCCTCGAGTTCCTTCTTGAGTTCCCGGAAATTCTCGATGATGCCGTTGTGGACGATGGCGACCTTGCCGGCGATGTGCGGATGGGCATTGGTCTCGTTCGGAACGCCGTGCGTCGCCCATCGCGTGTGCCCGATGCCGGCGGTGCCATTGAGGCTTTGATCCTTGAGCTTGCCCTCGAGCTCGCTGAGCTTGCCCGGCGCCCGCAGGCGCTCGATGCCGCTAATCTCGATAGTGGCGATACCGGCCGAGTCGTAACCCCGGTATTCCAGCCGTTTCAGGGCCGCCACGAGATCCCAGGCCACCGGAGTTTTACCGAGGATTCCAACAATTCCGCACATGTCTCGACCTGCCGATTCCTATCCGTCTCTCTTTGCCGCCTTGCGCGCCGCGGCCGCCGTCCGAAAGCGCGACGCCCAGCCGGGCTTGATGGTCACCGGCGACCGCTCGACCGCCAGCGCATCGGCCTCGACGTCGCGCGTGATGACGCTGCCGGACCCGATATAGGCCCCCTCGCCGATCTTGACCGGTGCGACGAGCGACGTGTTCGACCCGATGAACGCGCCCTTGCCGATGTCGGTCTGGTGCTTGGCGACGCCATCGTAGTTGCAGGTGATGGTTCCCGCCCCGATGTTGGCGCCGGAGCCGACGCGTGCGTCTCCCACATAGGAGAGATGGTTGATCTTGGCCCCCGCCTCGACCGTCGCGTTCTTGATCTCGACGAAATTGCCGATATGCGCCTGCGGGCCGACCTTGGAGCCCGGTCTCAGACGCGCGAACGGCCCGACCGTCGCACCCGGCGCGACCGTCGCACCCTCGACATGCGAGAAGCTCCGGACGACCACGTTGTCGCCGATCGACACGCCTGGTCCGATGGTGACGTTGGGCTCGATCACGACGTCGCGGCCGATCTGCGTGTCGGCCGACAGGAAGACGGTGTCCGGAGCGACCAGCGTCGCACCCTGCTCCATGGCCTTGGCCCTGAGCTTGCGCTGCAGTTCCGCTTCGACGGCGGCGAGCTGGGCGCGCGTGTTGACGCCCATGACCTCCTCGGCCGGGCATTCGGCGAAGCGGACCGTCTTGCGCGCCTTGACGGCGAGTTCCACGAGATCGGTGATGTAGTATTCGGACTTGCTGTTTCGGTTCTCGAGCTTCGGCAGCAGACGCACGAGCAGCTCGCAATCGACCGCCATGACGCCGGAATTGCATAGCGTGATCGCCCGCTCCCGTTTGGTTCCGTCGAGCTCTTCCCGGATGGCGAGGAGATTCTTGCCCTTGGTGATGAGGCGGCCGTATCCGGTCGGTTGGTTCGTCCTGAACCCGAGCACGGCCACGGGCGTTTTGGGTCCGATCTCGGCGAGCAGCGCTCGCAAGGTCGCCGCGCCGATGTTGGGGCAATCTCCGAATAGAAGAAGGACCGACCCCGGAAACGACTGCAGGAGCGGGGCCGCCATCTGGACGGCGTGGCCCGTGCCGAGCCGCTCGGCCTGGATGACGGTCTCGATATTGGGAACGTAGCGGCGTGCCTCGGCGTCGACCCCTCCCTGGTCCGGACCCGTCACGACGATGGTGCGCTGCGGCTCGAGCTGCGCGACGGCGGTCAGCACATGGCCAAGGAGAGAGCGTCCCGCGGCCCGATGCAGGACCTTCGGCTGCGCCGAGGCCATTCGGGTGCCGAGCCCGGCGGCGAGGACGATGGCGGCAAGTGGCGTCATGGAACGGGAATACACCGAATTGCGGTCAAGCCTATGCAGGACTTGGACCATTGGTCGCCTGCCGTAAAGGAAGGCGGTGGTTAATTTCAAATGGTAGTTCGTTTTGCCCCGCTTTTTCCAGAATTCTGGTGCACATCGGCAGCCGGGCGGCGGCGGCGACTTCCGAGACACTTGATTAGGTCCGCCTAAATGCCGTTAATGCGGGCCTCCTGAGGGGATAGAATGGCTCAACGTCACCGGCCGGTTCCCGGCGAACAGCACGAGAACAACTACCAGGGCTCGCAGGCAGTGAGACCGCACGTGGACTCTGCCCCGCATCTCCGGCGCGAGCTGATTCGGGCGCGGACGCGGCGGGCCTCGCGCCCCGTCGCCGAACCCGAGGAAGTGCCCGAGCGCGGATACCTGCGCGCGTCGATGGCCTCATGGGCCATTCTGGCTCTTGGCCTGGCGGTCGCCGTCGGCGGCGTCGTACAGGCGGCGCTGCGTGGCGATGGCGAGGTCGCTTCGGCGAGCGAGCAGTCGCTGGAGAGACAGGTCAGCGATCTCCGTGTCGAGCTAGACAAGGAACGCGCCGAGAACACCCAACTGTTGGCCAAGGTCGCCTCGACGCCGGAGTCCGTCGGCCAGTTCGAGGCGCAGGCGCCCCTGCAACCGGAGGCGCCGGCCGAGACTCAGGTCGAGACCCAAGTCGAGACCCAGGTCGAGACGCAGATCGAGGAAACGCCGGCTCCGGTCGAGCCGCCCCTCGAGGTCCAGACCGCTGCGGTCCAACCGGTTTCGACGGCGGTGGACGTGCAGCCCGATGTCCAGACGACGAGCGACGACAATACCCTGCCACCGCCCATGGCACCGAGTGCGGAGCTTCTCAATCAGGAGATCGCCGGGATCGAGCCCTCCGGCCAGAAGTCGAACATCTACGGCATTCATCTCGCCACCTTCAGCGATCGTTCCATGGCCGAGCGCGGCTGGGTGTTGCTGCAGCGGAATCATCCGGGCGGGCTGGGCGCGCTCAAGCCGCGCATCGACGAGCTGAAGGATCAGACGGGCCGGCCAGTGTTCCTGCTCATCGCCGGTCCTTTCGAATCCGAGGCCGCCGCCGCCTCGCACTGCCAGAAGATCGGCGGCCAGGTCGTGTTCTGCAAGGCGCGGGCCTTCACCGGCAGCGAATTCGCCGCGAACCGCCAGTAGCGGCGGCGCCTGCTCTATTGACCGGGCTAACCCGCCTGCCTATGGTCCGCCCGCCGTCCCCTCGAGACGTGAGGGCCCGTAGCTCAGTGGCAGAGCATCTGACTTTTAATCAGAGGGTCGCTGGTTCGATCCCAGCCGGGCTCACCAGCTGAAGTGCTTGAAACGTCTCTTCGATCAATACCGGCTCACTCGCGCAGCGCGGCTCCGTCCTGGGTCGAGTCGCCATCGGGTCGCCACTGGTAGGGATTTTGGCGCATATCCTCTAGGCTGAGTGGCCGCCATGAGAAGCGATATCGAATATCTACGTCTCGCCGTGGAAATTGCCGCCAAGAGTCGGGCCAGTGGCAATCATCCGTTCGGTGCGCTCCTAGTCGGACCGAAGGGCGATGTGCTCCATTCGTCAGGCAACACTTACGCACGGGATCGTGGCCTCGGCCACGCAGAGGCAAACGTGGCCCGCGCGGCCGCGCAGCAATACGAGTCAACCTTTCTTGGGCGATGCACGCTGGTGACCTCGGTCGAGCCGTGCTGCATGTGTGCTGGGGCCTGTTACTGGGCAGGCATTGGCACCGTGGTCTACGGACTCAGCGAAAGGCGGTTGGCAGAGTTGACCGGAGACAACCCGGAGAATCTGACCCTCGATCTGAGCTGTCACCAGGTGTTCGCTGCTGGGCGACGGCCTGTAGCGATCCGTGGACCATTCCCTGAACTTGAAGATGAGATCGCAGACGACCACAAGGATTTCTGGTGACGAGCGCGGCCCTAGTTCACTCCTTCGTGCCGGTTCGAAGAACTTCGACGCGACACCTTCGGCCAGATTTACCTCGGCCGGGTTTTCCATCTGATAGTGAATACCGGCCCGGATGCGGGAATCGCTAGTTCCTCTTCGGCCCGTGCCACGGTCGTCCCTCAGAGTCACGTGCTCTGACCGTTTGAACTAAGGCAAATGGCAACTCTCAGCTTTCTAGCCAATTGGCAATTTTCGGTCCCGCGGGGGTGCGAATAGATCGCCCCGGACATCAATGTGATTTCGAAGTACAGTTGCTTCTATTTTGAGCGCATTGAGCTGTTGGATATCATCCTGTGTCGGCTGTTGCATGTCCGATATCCTACGCTCCCTCTCTGCAATCTCAGTCTCGGCGGTTAGGAGACGCGTCTGCAAATTCAAAGTATGAGGACTAGCTTGATGCAATGACTTATTCATGAAATTTCCTTCAAAAACGCGAGTTGAGGTTTGATCCTTTCCTCGCGCTTGTGGGCGGAACGAGGTTTGGCTGTCTTAGTGGCTACGGTCACTCGGACCGCTTGCGTTTGCGTGACGAAGTCGAAGGTCGTTCCGCACTTTTCGCACGACACTTGGACATCAGTCACAACACCAAAGAGATCGACGTCGCCTTCGTGGCGACACGCCAGGCACCTCACAGGGGCCTTCATCTGAGCTTTCGGCTCGCGCCATGAACATTGGCGCTGCGATCGAGAGTCTGATTGAGGCGATGACAAGCCCGGTGGTTTCGGCTTGCAGCACAAACCATCCAGAGAGCCTGAGTGATCTCTCTGCCGAGTGGGTGGATAGACCTTTCAGTATTCACCCTGCGCCCTGTGTATGACGAAGTTAAGGCGTTTAGATGGAACGATTTTATGCATTCAAACCTTCCACTTGAATGGAAGGCTATCACGTTAAGTTTCGAGAGAACCGGTGGTGGATAGTGAACGGTGGCAACTGGTTCGGCCCCTACCGTGAGTCGGCGGTAGCGCAGAGCTTGGCCATAGCTATTGCCCGCCGTGCGGTGGAGCTAGGGGTACCCACTTCCGTGTATGTTCATAACAGAGAGGGAAGCGAGGAAACGATTTGGGATGGAAGCGTTCAATGAGATGCCGTTAATCTCTATCGGCAACCAGGTCGGAAGCATTACGGACCTTCACACCTGGCTGAGGAGGCGACGTTTATTGCGTGTCCGAGGTACGGGGTCTTACCTCGGATTGGACGGGCCACCTTGCCTTGTTGCAGAACCAGCTGTCGGCTGACTTCCGAATGAAATCCTCGATCGATGACATCATTTGTTGCGTCATCGCCAACTCTTGGTCTGCCTTTTCGAAGGACTGGGGCAAAATCGGCCGGTGCAAACGAACGACGAAGTGGGTCGGAGAGATCCGCACCCCATCCACAGGGATTATCGGAATGCCGAATTGTATGGCTAGGCGTGCAGGCAGGGCGGGTGCGATCGAAGAATGCCCAAGAAAGTTCACTGTCAAACCAGCTGCGACGTACTGATCCACCAACATGGCCACACTGCGGCCGCCTCTTAAATCTTGATAGATAGTCCGAAGGCTCGCTGCACTTTTCGGCAAATAAGTCCCGCCTGTTTCGGAGCGGTAGGCTTGCAGGCGTTGATCCAGGTCCTTTATGCCGATTGGCGTGTAGATAGCATTGAGTCCCCCAAGTTCTCTGGCCAGCGCAACGATACCAAGTTCCCAGTTGCTGAGATGCGCTCCAACAAAAACTGCAGTGCGGTGGTGCAACAAATGGTCCACGCCCTTCAAATCGATTCGCGCAATGCCATTCTTGCTGGTGAAGGCGCTAGCATGAGAAATTTCAGCCATTACCCTCCCGAGATTCGCAGCAATGCTGCCCTCGAGATTCTTTACTTGTCGGCTGCTCAGATGCGGAAAGGCCGCCCTGAGGTTCCGGTTGATGTTAGAATTCTTGATGAGTAAGCGGCCAAACGTTCTACCAAAAAGAGCGCCGAACCCGGAAGCGAGCGGTAAGGGCAACGAGGAGGTAACCCACCAAATCACTCGCGAGCTTAGTCCGACGCACCAACGTCTAATCAATTTGCGTCGAGCTCTCCTTTTACGCACGGATCACTCTTGGATTGGTTTCGTTTTTTGATGTTGGGTCAGCGACAGCGCCCCACTCCTGCAAAGTCCGGCCATCCCTTTAGCTCATTCAGGTGCGCAAGGTGAGCAATTAACTCACAGACAAGCTCTCTATAGACATGCATTGTGAGTTCGACTTGCGTCGAACTGGCACTCTGCCGTTCAGAAAGCAGTCGTTGCTGGACGTCTAGTCGTTCCTCTGCTTGGCGAATGAGTGCGATCACGCGTTGAATTTCAGTATCAAGCTCGTGTTGAATTCCCGTCTTTCCAATGGAAGAGTTCGTGGGCATGCCGAGGAGCATTTCGGGGCCGCGCAAATGAACCTCGCATGAACGATGGTCAAACGGCGGGTTTGAGGCTCGGGTTCCTTTAACGCCACGCTCCAGAATTGGCTATTAAGAAATCAATTGGTGGCGCCTCGGCCATTTGGCCAATCGATTGACGAGCAAGGCGGATTCAATCCGCACACCTGCCCCTGGCCGGTGCGAGTTCGACGACTTGCCGATCCCTATCTGGGCACGAGGGACCAGGTTCGCTTGGATTCCCCAATCGATGAACTGCGTTCGGTTTCGGCCATCACGAAAACTGCGGGAACTCGAACGAGAGCATGCCGAGCAATTCCCACCGAGTGGGAGCTGTTCACACGGCCCACCGGTGGAGGCCTTGGGGCCAGCTGACGACCTGTGGCTTCTACGAGATGCTAATTCGCCGTGTTACTTGGCCGTTGCTTTCCCAGTAGGTGTGCTTCTTGGCTATCCACGGATCGTCCATGGCAGGTTGAATGTTACCTGACGTGTCAACTGCGCGCGAAGTGACGGTATGCTCACCCGCAGAAGGACTGGCCCAATCTAGAGACCAAATCTTCCATGCAAACTCCGCCTCTTCGCTATGGTCGATGGCGGCCTGTTGCCAAGGTCCGTCATCAATCTTCACCTCCACCTTCTCAATGGGGGCGCCCCATGCCGCTCCAACAACCCGATAGCCACTGCCATCCTTTGTTACCTTTGCTGGAGCGGATTTCAGCAGGGCTTTCCCCACGGATGTCTCGGCCCAGACGGTCTCGCCGTTGTGATCCTCCTCGCGGATCGTCACGTAGTTGCGGCCCATGAGCAAACTTTCGAAACGCGTGTTACGCACCTCTATTCGTTTCAGCCACTTCACATTCGCTATCCCATACCAGCCTGGAGCGATGAGCCGCAGCGGAGACCCGTTCGCCGCCGGTAGATCAGCACCGTTCATCTCGTAACAAAGGATGTTGTTGGGATTCATCGCATCGGCCAGCGACATGCTGCGCGCGAAGTTCTGGTGCATTTTGACGTTGCGGATGTCGTCCTTCAGTTCGATGTCCGCCGCATCGGTTCCCCAAAACACGACCTCGATGCCACTATCCGAGATTTCGGCCTCATTCAGGATCGCCGCGAGCGGCGTTCCGGCCCACTTGGCATTCCCGATACCACCCGTGAAAAATGGAAAGCCATGGTTGCCGGAGCATTCCACCGTGAAGACCACCTCCTGTCGGGGTCGTGCCTTGATATCGGCTAGCGACAGGCTCAAGGGCTTCTTCACGAGACCATCAATCTCAAGCTTCCACGAGCTTGCGTCGATCGTCGGTCGGTCGAAATGCGAGATGCTGAAAAACTTCTCGTTCGGCGTAATCCACGAGTTGAGATCCTCCCAAACGAGCTGGCTCTGAATCCCGACCGGATCGGGATTGGGCGCAGGCTGGTCGAGCCACGGAATTGCCGTCTCGCCTTCATGAGTGGGAAACGCGTGAGCCGATTGAGAGAGATACAATCCGGCGAGAACGGTGCTGCTTTGGATGAGGAAGTCTCTGCGTCGAAGATAAGTCATTGCTATCCCTCCCAGGATGACTGGAACGGGCTACATCATGCCGTCAGGTGTAGCCTATGCGCGGCTATGCGCCGCCGTCTCGCGATGTCAAAGTCTGCCGGGGCGAGATTGAGTTCGACGGCGCATCGAGTTTGAAGCAATGGACGCGGATTGGTCGCGCCTCATTGCCTTTGATCCTGCGCCTCCAGAATGGAATAGTCTAATCACTTGTCACGATGTTTCATCCATTGCCTAGGTTCGCCAAGGTGCCTGGCAAATCGGATCGGCCATGACGAAACGCCTCCTGGGAGAAGATACGGCCGCGCGATGAGCTATATTGACCGTACTTTGCTTCGGGCCCCGCCCAGTGTGTTGAACTGACTTGGGTGCATATTGCACGCCATTCTCAGCGAGGTACTCACCATGGATGTCGTGATACGAACTTACACCGGCAAAGGCACGAAGGAGTTGTTTGCACTGCTTGAGCAGCGCAAGGGAGAAGTGGAGAGCCTCATGCGTTCTGTTCAGGGATTTGAGAGTTATACGTTAGCCCGCAGCGATAGCGGTGAAGGTGGATTGTCGATGACCGTGTGCCACGACAAGGCAGGCACTGAAGAAAGTGGCCGGGTAGCCAAGCAATGGATCAACAATTTCGCCGGGGATATCAGTGTGGACGCTCCAAAGGTGTCCGAAGGCGCAATAATCATACACGCGACAAAGTCCTAGTGTGTCGCTCCGGTTGCGAAGCAGCCGGACGCAAACAATGTCCTTAGTGTCCGCCTCGCGGGCACTGACGTAGGTGGCCTAGGGACCGCCTTAGACTGCTGCCCGGCCGCTTCCCAAGTCCGGTCGGGCAGTTCCCCTGTTTCACCAGCCTTCGAGGGAGGCTGACGTGAAAACACTTCGATATATGCTCCCGCTGTTGCTGCTCTTTGCGTCACCAGCACCAGCTGCCGAACGCGGCACGGCCGAGGAAGCGCAGGCTCTCGTGGAAAAAGCGATTGCTCGCTACAAGGAAGTTGGTGCTGAGCAGGTCGTTACTGAAATCAATACTTGCGGGGGTTCCTTTGCGGATCGCGATCTCTATGTCTTTGTTGTTGCCCCCGGCCCTGGCCACAAGCTCATCGCGCAGGCGGCCAAAATGGTCGAGCCTAAGAAATCCTTCGTCAAGAAGGTCGACGGCTATGATACCCTGACGGTGCAGGGCGAAGTCCTCCCGAAAGCGGGAACTTTTTAGATCTCGGCAGCATCTGATGAGTTGACCCCGGATCGGACGGAAGCATTCCGGTCATGGGGCCTGACCTATTGCGCCGACATCCAGTTCCTCAGCGCCCGGGAGGCGAGCATGACGAATGATGTTTCTACTTCCATATCGAGACGCAGTGCAGTCGCGGCTCTTTCGGTAGCAGCTGCAGCAACGCTGCTGGCGAGTGCCGACAGCGCCGAGGCCCAGGAGAAAAGCCTCTATGAGCGGCTGGGCGGCGTTTTCGCGATTTCTGCCGTTGTCGACCATTTCAGCGACGCCGTTGTGAAAAATCCAATCGTCGGCCAGGAGTCGAAGAACCCTCAGCTGCGGGAATGGCATACGAAAAACCTTGGCCGGCTGCCCGGCCTGAAGTTCATGCGCACACTTTGGGTGTGCGACGTATCGGGCGGACCCTTCCAGTTCACGGCGACCAAGCCGGGCAAGACGGAATTGGGACTGGAGGAAGCTCATCGCAACCTCCGCATCTCGCCCGAGGAGTTCGATGAGGTGGCGGCCGAACTCAGCCGGACTCTCGATCAATTCAAGGTTCCGGAAAAGGAGAAGGGCGAGGTTCTCGCGGCCTTCGCGGCACACAAGGAGGAAGTGACGGCGGGCTACAAGGCTCCTTAGCTGGAGTAGAGCGTCGGGATCACATACCAGAAGGCCCCACTGCAGAAGTGGGGCCCTAAGATCGCACGATTAGTAAACCAGCCGGCCGTGGCAGTGGAGCCTGCCGCTGTAGTGACGGTGCCAGCGCCCGATGCACTCCGGGCCGTCATTGTAGCTGTTAAGTCCGTAGCCCAAGAGCGGCAGCCCCAGCCCGAACACGAAGCCGAAGTCGTTGTCTCTGTCTCTATGCTTGTGGCGCCAGCGCTTGTTGTGGCCCCAGCTTTGGTGCCGATTGTTGCGAAGCTTCCACTTCTTCTTTCCCCACTTCTGGTCCACCTGAACCACACTCGACATCTGCTCGGGTGAAACGCTCAGGGGGCCGGGATTCAAGGGCATGGCAGTCGCCGCCGGAGCAATGGCAAAACCAGCTCCCACCACGGCAAGTGCAGCCCACGCAACTGCTCGCATGACTCTCTCCTTTGATACTTATACGTACTCTTTAGACAAGCGGCACCGCACGCTTTGGTTCCCCGCGGGCGAAACTACGCGCCGCTCGCCTCCCTCGCCGGCATCGTGAGCTGTTCGATGAGCAGTCGTCCGAACACGCTGACGACCACGATGCCGCCGCCGATCATGGTCGTCGTGGCCGGGATCTCGCCGACGCCGACCCATGCCCACAGCGCTCCGATCGGGGCTTCGAGCACGCCGATGAGTGCGCTGAGCGTGGCCGGGATGAGGGCCGAGCCCATCATGTAGAGCATCATGCCGAGCGCCACGGCGATGAGGCCGTAGAGCGCCGCGATGCCGTAGTCCAGTGGCGCGAGCGCCAGAAGGTTCTTGGCAAGCGGCAGTGCGACGATCACGCTGATGAACACGGAAAGGCAGGCGACCGGCATCACTTCGATCTTCGGGTTGCGCCTTATGGCGACCGTCATGATTCCCTGCGAGATGGTGCCGAGCACGGCAAGAAGATCCCCCAGATTGGGACCCCCGGCACCGGGTCGGAACATGATCACGATTCCGCCCAGCGCGACGGCACTTGCCGCCAAGGTGAGTTTCGAGGGCCGCTCGCCGATCCATGCCCAGGCGATTGCCGCGGAGACGAACGGCAATGCGGCCAGGATCGTGAACGCATTCGCGATGCTCGTAAGCTGGACGGAAGCCGTGAACAGGATCACCGTCGCGGTCGGAAAGATCGACAGCACGACCCCCGGCCAGCCGATTGACCTGAAATGCCGGATCGCCCCGTCGCCGTAGCGCGCTAAGATGAACGCGGCCACGAAAAGAGTTCCGAATACGCCGCGCCAGAAGACAATCGTGCCGAGGTCGAACGGCATGAGGCGGACGAACAGGCCTCCGGTTCCCCAGGTGATCGTGGACAGCGTGACGAGGATGATGCCGCGCGTTTGGGCCGAGCGGTCGTGGGGAGGAAGTGGCGGCATGACGGTGCGGGATCGTTACTAGGGCGCCGCCGCGTTTGCAAGCCGCCCACGGCGTCGCATCTCCGGCGAGGGCGATCAGTCCGTATCGCGTAGCGACCCCGGCACCTCGCGCCCCGCGGGCGTCATCAGGTACCATTCGCCGCCGAATTCCTCGAAATCGTGACCGTTCAGGTCGCCGGGCACGTAGTCGTCGGCGAAGGTGTAGAGTGGCCAGCCGTTGTACATGGCCTGGACCTTTCCATCGGGCCGTCGGAAGGAACCGATGAGAGTGGCGTCCGCGCCCTCCCCGGCTTCCGGGAGGGGCTCGCCCGGGACCGGCGGCCATCGTTCGAGGCACGTGTCGACGCAGTCGCTCTCGACCGGGCGGCCGCGTTCGCCGTCCGGCCGATCCTCTTCGAAAAGATAGACCGAGGTGCCGCCGCCGGTGGTGAGGTAGGGGCCGAGCTTCGGATGTTCGGCCACTTTGAGCGCCGGCGGCGTTTGCGCGCTCCGGCTGACGGACGCGGCAAGCAGCAGGCACGTCGCGACTATGGCAGCGAATGCCAAGAGCACGGGCATGCGGGAGTGTGGAAAACGATGCATTTCACCTCGCCAGACTTTTGTCGTCCTACCCCGGTTTTCTCGCGCCCCGGCTTGCATACACCGGAGGGACCTCGACTATTCCGGCCTCGCAACCTCCGGAACTTTTCTGCCGCTGCGGCATCGAATGGGGAGTGAGGAACTGCCCGCAAGGAGGATCCATGCGCAATCCGCGAACCACGGCCGCAATCGCCGGCCACCCCATTCATCCGATGTTGATTCCGTTCCCCATCGCCTTTTTCGTCGCCGCTTTTCTTTGCGACCTTGCCTTTCTCTACTCCGCCGAGGCCGGTTGGGCGACGGCGAGCCTTTGGCTGCTGGGCGCCGGCCTCGTCATGGCCGCCCTCGCCGCTGTCACCGGCGTGGTCGAGGTGGCGGGCGAACCGCGCATCCGGGAGCTGCGAGCGGTTTGGCTTCACGCCGGCGGCAACGTGCTCGCCGTGCTGATCGAGCTCTACAACTGGTATTCCCGCTATGCTGCTGTCGAGAGCGTGGTGACGACGACCGGGTTCGTATTGTCGTTGATCGCCGTCGTCATCCTGGTTTTCACGGGTTGGATGGGCGGAGAGCTGGTGTTCCGTCATCGCGTCGGCGTTGCGGACGACGGCAACGTGTGAACCGCCCGACTCCGGCTGCCGGGCTTTCACGGACGTCGACTGGGGCCTAGTGGCACCACATCGCGTCTTTCCCGTAGTCGAAATTGCAGGAGCGATGGCACCTCTTCCATAGGCGCTTGCCGCTCGGATAGTTGGAATCGCAGATCCGGTAGCAGATGCGTTGCTCGGCTACGACATAGTCGCGGCACTGCAGATAACTGGTCTGCGATTGCGCGGGAAAGTCTGCCGCAACGGCAGCACCCGATACGAAAAAGAATGCGCCTGTGATCACGCCACCGATATGCCTGATGACCATGCGGCCCTCCCGTTCGGGGGCATGATAGGCACCTGCCTGCATATAGAAAAGTCCTGAAAATTCCGCCTTTTGTGAATGTTGCCGATCCGCAACAGCACCGGTCTCCAAAGGTAAACATTCCGGACAATTTTAGACGTTTGAGAACCAAATTTTTTACGGCCGGCGCCTAGTTTCGTCGCAGAAACGCGATCGGGGCTATTCCATGTGGCGCGTCCTTGCCTTCGTGCTGTTAACCCTCTGCCTTCTCGACGGCGGCCGACCGGCCGTCGCCGGCGACTCGATGGATTGGGTGGTGCGCAAGCTGACCGGCACCGTGACCTACGACATGGAGGGCGGGCAGACCGTTCCCGTCGAGCCGGGTGATTTCCTGGCGCCCGGAATGTCCATTCGCACCGGCGATAACGGGCGGGCGCGCCTCGAGCGCGGTGTCGAGTGGCTGGTCATCGTGCCGAATTCCCGGGTCACCATCCTGGAGCAGCCGGAGGCCGGCATGGAGTCCGGCGTCCGTGTCGAAACCGGAAAGATCGGCATCCATATCCAGAAGCGCAGCGGCAAGCATTTCTCGGTCGGCGCGCCCAACCTGGTGGCGGTCGTCAAGGGAACGACCTTCTCCGTTCGGGTAGCCGGGACCGACAACGAAGTCGAGGTCCGCGAGGGGCTGGTCGAAGTCTCGTCGCGCGCCTCGGGTGAGGTCGCCGATGTCGGCGCCGGGCAGCGGGCCTCGGTGACCAACGGATCTCTCTCGTTGGGCGGCAAGGCAGGTGATGGCGCCGCGCAGAACGCGTCCGAGGGGCCGGCGGTGAAGATCTATACCGTCCTTCCGAAGTCGAAGCTTGCGCCGCCCATCCCCACGAAGGAAAAGCCGGTGAAAGGCAAGAAGGGCAAGAAAGGCAAGAAGGGGAAGTTCGGACCGATGAACTGGAACGGCCACGTCAGCCCGCCGTTCGGACAAGGCCCGCGGGATGATGACGACAATAGTGGCCCCGGAGGCGACGACGATGACAACAGCGGTCCCGGCGGCGGGGATGATGACAACCGCGGCCGCGGCGACGGAGACGATGATGACTGAGGCGACCGCCGCGCGTTCCGTTATTCGCTGGATTTTCACCGGCCTCGGCGCAGTCGTCATGCTTGCGGGAGCGGGAGAGGGTCCGGCCCAGGCCGCGAGCTGGACGGTCGAGAAGCTGAGTGGCGCGGTGGTCTACGACGTCGAAGGCAAGCCGGGAGAAGCGTTGAGGACAGCGGACGTTCTGGCGGCCGACACGGCGATCCGCACCGGCGCCGCCGGCCAGGCCTGGCTTCGCAATGGAAACGACGTCCTCATCGTCGGGCCCAACGCCGTCGTCGAGATCACCGAAAGGTTGGCCGGAAGCGACGCGGCCCTCAAGCTCCACATCGGCCGTATCGAGGCCGAGATCGATGCGGGCAACACCGTTTCCATCGAAACCCCGTCCCTGCTCGCCTCGGCCACCGCCACCCGTTTCATCCTCGACGCCGGGACGATCGACAGCACCGTCGAGGTCAAGACCGGCATCCTGACCGTCACGTCCTTCGCGACGCTCGAAGACGTCTCTATCGGTGCCGGCCGCAAGACCACGGTCGGGCCGGAGCTCGATACCGTCTCAGTCGCGGCGGCGACCACCCCGTCGAAAAAACGGAAACGCAGGAAGACGTTCCTCGAGGCCATCACCGGCCTGCCCGGTGAAGTGGCGAGAAGCGTGAGCCGCCGCTAGCCGGCGAGTTCGGCGAACAGGATTCGGGCTTCGTGGCTGCCCGGGTGACCGAGCGACATTTCCGCGTCGATGTACCAGATTCCGTCGTCGTCCCGACGCAGGCCCAGCAGGATGTCGCTGTCGCCGTCGTTGCTGTGAACGGTCTGGATGGCCCACGCCGTCCGTCCTTCGCACTGGCAGAAGGACGTCGTGTACCGCCACAGGCGGTAGCCGCGCTCGAACATGGACTT
Organism: uncultured Alphaproteobacteria bacterium; assembly: GCA_963789175.1. Taxonomy (GTDB): domain Bacteria; phylum Pseudomonadota; class Alphaproteobacteria; order Rhizobiales; family Aestuariivirgaceae; genus CAWBJO01. The sequence goes on along the minus strand of CAWBJO010000006.1, from coordinate 186,276 downwards.
GAGGTAGTCGACGATACTGTCCCGACCGCCGACGACATCCGAACCCGTTACGATGATGGCGTCCGCCGTGTAGGCATCCGCGCAAGCGACAGCATCACCCTTTTCGAAGTCGGCGACGAACGCTTCCGAAATGGAGACCAGCTGCTCCAAGCAATCAACATCGGGGTCCTGCAACGTTGCCTCCCGCTATGAGATTGCGAAGGCCGAAACGCTATCACACGCACGCCGAGGCTCAATACGCCGCATGCCGGAAGCGTCGATTTGTCTCTCCGGAATTTCCCGCCGCCGCGGGTGCCGAAAAGTTGGGCGGCAAGGGCGGATTTCTCACAGAAATGCCTTGGCGACGCGCGTGTGCTCGCGCCTGAGCTCCTCGATGTCGATACCGACCGGTATCGACTCGCGAACGCGCCATCGGCCGGCGATCATCACCCGGTCGGCCCGGTGTGCTCCGGAGAGCACGATTGCGGCCAGCGGGTCCTTGGCGCCCGAGAAGCGGAGCTCGTCGAGCTTGAACATTGCGATGTCGGCCTGCTTGCCGACCGCGATGCGACCGATGTCGGATCGCCCGAGACACCGCGCCGACCCCTCCGTCGCCCAGCGCAGCGCGTCGAGATGGGTGATCGACGCGTCGTAGGTCAGCCGGTTGATCATCATCGCATGCCGGACCGCCTCGATCAGGTTCGAGCTGTCGTTCGACGACGAGCCGTCGACACCGAGGCCGACGGCCGCTCCCGCCTGCTCGAGTTCGCGGGTTCGGCAGTTCCCGGAAGCGAGCACCATGTTCGACGTCGGACAATGACAGACCCCGACGCCGTGCCGCCCCAGCCGCGCCACCTCGGCATCGTCGAAGAAGATCCCGTGCGCCAGCCACACCCGGTCGTTCATCCAGCCGGCGTCCTCCAGGTAGTCGACGGGCCGGCGTCCGAACTTCTCCACGCAGAAGTCGGTCTCGTCGTGCGTCTCGGCAATGTGGGTGTGGAGGCGGCAATCATGCTTGTCGGCCATCGCCGCCGTCTCGCGCATCAGCCCGAGCGACGCCGTGAACGGCGTGCACGGCGCGAGCGCGATCTGGATCATCGCTCCCTCGCCGCGCTGGTGATAGGCGCCGAGCACCCGTTCGCAGTCGGCCAGGATGGTATCGCGATCCTGCACGACCTCTTCGGGCGGCAGGCCGCCGTCCTTCTGCGAAAGGTCCATGGAGCCGCGGCAGATCATCATGCGCATCCCGACGCGCTTCGCTTCCTCGACCTGGATGTCGATGGCGTTTTCGCAGCCGCGCGTGAAGACGTAGTGATGGTCGGTGGCAGTGGTGCATCCCGACATGAGAAGCTCGGTCAGCGCGAGCCGGGTCGCCATCCGATGCGCCTCCGGGGTGATGCGCGACCACTTCGGATAGAGCGCCGTCAGCCACGGAAACAGGTCCTTGTTGATGGCCTCCGGGTGCGAACGCGTCAGGGTCTGGTACATGTGGTGGTGCGTATTGACGAGCCCGGGGATAACCACGTGCTCGGACGCCTCGAAGGTCTCGTCGACCGGCGATTGCGGCGATTTGCCCGCCGCAACGAGCTCGACGATCTTCGCCCCGTCGATGACCAGGCCGCGCCCGGCGTTTTCCGCAAGGCAGGCCAGCGGGTCCTTGATCCACAGCGTCATCGCGTCTTTCCCCTCGACATTCGAAATGCAATTTCACACTCTTGCGGCAGCGCCGAGACCGTCAACGGACGCGCGCTCCCGCCCGACTGCCGCGCCCCGACCGGAGGAAAAGTATGGCCCTTTCGCCCAATGATGTTCCGAAGATCTTCGGCGACGTGCCGGCCTTCATGGGCGTCGACTACCTCCCGACGATCGATCCGAAGTCGGCGCTGGATGCCGTCGTCGTTGGCATGCCCTATGACGGCATCGCCACGTTCCGCGGCGGCGCGACCCGCCGGGCGCCGCAGGAAATCCGGAAATATTCCCTGCTTTTCGGCTCCTACCATCTCGACTGGGACATGTCGGCGCTCGACCACGTCGCGGTCGCGGACTGCGGCGACGTCGACGTCGTGCCGGGCAACACGCCGGAGAGCTATCGCCGGCTCGAGGAGCGCCTTGGGGCCATCCTCGCGACGGGTGCGGTGCCCATGATGCTCGGCGGCGACCATGGCGTCACCTACCCGGCCGTCAAAGCCGTCGGCGCCGCGAAGGGAGCGCCACTCGGCTTCCTCCTGTTCGACACCCATCTCGATCTTTCCGAAAGCTTCAAAGGTGATCGGCTCACCCGCGCCTCGCCGGTGCTGCGCATCTGCGAGCTTCCCGAGGTGGATCCCCGGCGCATGGCGATCATCGGACCCAAGGGGCCTCGCAACCTGCCGGAATGGACGCCGCTTGCCCGCGAGCTCGGACTCACGATCTACCCGGACCGCGTCGTCCAGACCCGCGGCATCGAAGCCGTCGTCCACGAAGCGCTGGACATCGTTTCGCCAGACGGACGGCCACCCTATGTCAGCGTCGACATCGACGTCATCGATCCGGCCTACGCTCCCGGCACCAACAGCATCGAACCGGGTGGCTTCACCAGCCGCGAGATCATCAACGGCGTGCGCCTCGGTTGCGAACGCGGCTTCGCCGGCTTCGACGTCGTCGAAGTGTCGCCCGACTATGATTCCAAGACCGGTCACACCAGCACCCTGGCCGCTCGGCTGGTCGTCGAGGCGATCTGTTGCCTGGCTGCCCGCAAGGCCGGCAAGGAGCGGGCCTGGGATCGCCGGTGATGCGTGCCGTCGTCGTCGAGGAGCCGGGCGGCACCGACAGGCTGGTGATGCGCGACGTGGCCGTACCGTCTGCGGGCGCCGGCGAGGTTGAGATCGAGGTCGCCTATGCCGGCGTCAACTGGGGAGACCTGCAGAAGCGGGCCGGCATCTACCCCGATCCCGTCGCCTATCCGGCCATCATCGGCCTTGAAGTCTCCGGGCGCATTGCGGCCGTCGGACGAAACGTCCGCAGCTTTGCCCCTGGCGACCGCGTCGCGGCGGTCACCGGTCCGAGAATGCTCGGCGGCTACGCCGATCGCTGCGTCGTGCCGGCAACCTATGCCATGAGGCTTCCAGTCGAGATCGATTTCGAGACCGGTGCCGCACTGCCCGCCGCAAGCCTGACCGCTTGGCATCTGCTCAATACGGCGAGTGCACCGGTCGAAGGCGACACCATCCTCATTCACGCCATCGGCGGAGCCGTCGGCCTGATGCTGACTCAGTTCGCGCGCCGCAAGGGCCTGGACGTCATCGGCACCGTCGGCAGCGCGTCCAAGGCGGCGCAGCCGCTTTCCTACGGCGCTCGTCAAGTGATCGACCGTTCGCGTTCGGATTTCGTCGCCGAAACCATGCGCCTCACCGGGGCGGCGGGAGTCGACCTGGTGATCGACTCGCTCGGCGCGGAGTTCCTCGAACGCAGCTTCGACTGCCTGAAACCCTTCGGCCGCGTGATCAACATCGGCGAAGCCGGCGGGTATCCGAGCTTCGACATCCGCGCCAAGCTCTATGAACGGTCGACGTCGCTCGCCGGCTTCGAGTTCCTGCACGCGGGTCCGGGCTCCCCGGCTTGGGAGCGATCGGTCGCCGGCATACTCTCCGCCTTCGCTCGACGCGAGGTCGAGCTGCGCGTCGATGCGATCTACCCGCTGGCGCGCGCCGCGGATGCCCATGACCGCCTGGCGTCGCGCCAGGTGTCGGGAAAGCTCCTGCTCGAGGTCAATGCAGGCCTTTGATCGCCGTGCTCGGCAGCGGATGCGGCATCGGACTCTTGTCGTAGTAGGGCAGCTGGTCGACGCGCGCATCGTACTTGCCTTCCTTGCGCAGGGTCTGGATGTGGGTGGCGATGGCTTCGAGCGTCGCGAACCACACTTCGCCGGTCGCCAGCATGTACTCGATCATCTTCTCGATGCGTTGCCAGCGCGACAGCCGTCCGCTCACGAACGGGTGCCACACGCCGATCCATAGCCCGCCACCCGCCGTCCGCATGGCCTCGAACTCCGCCATGAAAGACTCCATCGCCCGGTCGGGAGACATGATCTGGAACATGTAGTTGAGGTCGATCGAATGGACGTAGGGCGGCCAGTCGTCGAGTGCCCAGCTCGAAGGCAATTCGACGAGCTCGTTTCCCTTCGTCGTCCTGAGGATGTAGGGCACGTCATCGCCCATCAGCGAGGAATCGTAGAGAAACCCCTCCTGCCCGAGCAGTTCGGCCGTGTGCATGGAGAAATTGTAGAGCGGCGAGCGGTTGCCGCGCGGACGCTTGCCGGTGTGCTTCTCGATGATGGCGATCGACCGCTGCATCCAGTAGTGCTCTTCATCCCGCGACAGCGCATTGGGTGCCTCGTGGATGTAGCCGTGGAAGCCGACCTCGTGGCCTTCCTTGATCATCGCCTCGACGGCTTGGGGATACTGCTCGATGCACCAGGCCGGCACGAAGAAGGTCTGCTTCAGTCCGAACCGACGGTATCCTTCGAGAATACGCGGCACGCCCACCTGGGGGCCGTATTTGAGCATCGACATCGTCGAGACGCGGGTGATCGAGTCGCGCGGGTGCTCGATGTGGATGAGGCTGTCGGCGTCCATGTCGAAGGTGATGGCGACCGCCACCTTCGCACCGTTCGGCCACGGGACCGGGCGCTTGATCATGCCGGGTCTCCTCAGCTCACGACCTGATAGTGGGCCTCTACCGTCTTGCCCTTGTTGATCGGTAGGATGTCCTGTGGGCACGCCGACATCGCGACGATGCAGTCCATCTGGGCTCGCAGCACGACGTAGTCGCCGGGCTTGGAAACGGGCTCGCCCCAACCCGTCTTGCCGTCCGGCGCAACCGGAATGTTCATCCACAGATTGAGCGGGCTCGGCACTTCCGGCGGCATGAGACCGATCTGGCGCATCCCGGCGATCAGGTTGTCCGTGCAGTTGTCGTGATACTCCTTGCAGCCGAGCAGGCCGTAACGGTAGTCGTCGCACGCCGCCATGATCGTATCGTGGATGCCGGGCGACGTATCCACTTCGAAGAACAGGATCGGCCGGCGCCGGTTCGTGTGGAGATAGTGACCGGCGGTGGGGAAGATCGTGCCGATCGTCGGCCTGAGGTGCTCCATCGACATGAATTCGTGCAGGTCCTCGGCGCTGAACGCCCAGGTGTCGACGACCTGGTGTCCGTGCGTGTTGACGATCTTGATCGCCTGCCCCTTGTTCACCCGGCAGGCGCGTCCCCGCCGCGCCGGCAGGGTCATGAGTTCACCCGTCATGAAGTTCAATCCTCCCGATGTCTGATATGTGGACCGTTCATGTCTTCGATTCCCGCCGATACGGGATGCCGACCGAGGCCGGCGGCTTGAAGCGTCCGTAGACGCCGATCAGCGCCAGGATCGACGCGATATAAGGAAGCGCCGTGAACACCTGGTAAGGCACGTTCGGGTTGGCGAACTGCAGCCTGAGCTGCACCGCTTCGCAGAAGCCGAAGAACCACGACGCCAGAAGGGCGCCGATCGGATCCCATCGCCCGAGGATGATGGCCGCGAGCGCGATGAAACCCTTGCCCGCGCTCATATGCTCGGTGAAGACGAAGACCTGCGACACGACGATGTAGGCGCCGCCCAGCCCGGCGAGAGCGCCGCTCATCAGCACCGCGAGCATGCGGACCTGAAAGACGGGAACGCCCGCCGAGTCGGCGGCGGCCGGATTCTCGCCGGTGGCGCGGATATCGAGCCCGAAAGTGGAGCGGTAGAGCAGCCAGTAGAGCGCCGGCGCCAGGAGATAGAGCAGATAGATGAGCGGATCCTGGTTGAAGAACACCGGACCGAGGATCGGGATGTCGGAAAGGAGCGGAATTGGAATCGCCGTGAAACCGGGAAGCGACTGCGTCGTCGCGTTGAGGCCGAACACCAGCCTCGCCAGGAAGGCCGTGAGCCCGATCGCCACCAGGTTGATCGCGATGCCGCAGACGATCTGGTTGATTCCGAGCCGGATCGCCAGGATGCCCAGCACGGCTGCCCCAAGCATGCCGAGCCCGATGCCGAACAGCACGCCACCGATTGCGCTGCCGGTAAGAAAGCCGCCGAGCGCGCCGCCGAAGGCTCCGCTCAGCATCATGCCTTCGAGGCCGATATTGTAGATTCCCGACCGCTCCGAAATGACGCCCCCCATAGCCGCGAAGGCGATGGGTATTGCGAGCCGCAGGCTCGTCCGCAGGATATCGACGATCGACGCTGGGTCGAGCCAGTCACCCACCTGTGGCCTCCTTCCGGGCGAGCACCGGCTCCGCCGTGCGGCGTGCCGCGAGCAGCTTTCCCCATCGCGAGTCCTCGAAACGGATCGCGATGCTGGCGGCGACGAATATCACGACGAGCCCCTGGATGGCATCGACGACGGTGCTGTCGACTCCCACCGCGCGCTGCATGAGCTGGGCACCGGCCCTGAGCCCCGACAGGAACAGCGCCGCGATGGGCACGAGCACCGGGCTTGCCGATGCCATGAAGGCGACGACGATCCCGTCGAAGCCGTAGCCAGCGCTGAACATGTGGAACAGGCGGTACTTGACGCCCAACACCTCGAAGGCGCCGGCCAGCCCCGCCAGGCCGCCGCCCAGCATCATCGCCAGAATGATCTGCCGTTCCACGGAAATGCCGGCGTAGCGCGCCGCCTGCGGATTGCTGCCCACCGTGTTCATGGCGAATCCGAAGCTCGTGTAGCGCAGCGCCAACCCGAGCCCGATTGCAAGCACGATGCCGACGATCGCTCCGGCGTGGGCGTCGGTCGGCGGCATGATGAGCGGCAGATGCAGCGTGTCGGGGATCTCTGCGGAGTACGGATAGGGCGCGCCCTCCTCCATCATCGGCCCGCCCGCCGCATAGCTCACGATGTTGATGCCGACGTAGTTGAGTAGAAGCGTGACGATGACTTCGTTGATCCCTCGATAGGCCTTGAGCCAGCCGGCGATCAGGGCCCAGAGCGCGCCGCCCGCCATGCCGAGGAGCACGCACAGGAGGAGGTGCAGGATCGGGATGCCGATCGGAAAATAGAGCGCGCCGATGGAGGCGAAGAGCGCGCCCATGTAGATTTGCCCTTCCGCCCCCACATTGAAGAGCCCGGCCCTCAGCGGCAGGGCCACTGCCAGGCCGGCAAGGACGATCGGCGAGAATTTCACGAGCGTCGACCCGATCCCGAAATAGTCGAAGAACGCCTCCCCGAACAGCGTGACGTAGGCTTGGATCGGGTTTGCACCGGCGCTGATGAACAGGACGGAGCCGACCAGCAGCGCGACCAGTACCGCCCAAATGGTGCGCGTGGCGAAGGCAGCCTGCATGATGCGCTCTCTCATGCGGCGTGGTCCTCGACGCCGCCCATGAGCTCGCCGATACGCTCGACGGTCGCTTCGGCGATCGGCAGCGTGCCGGTGATCCGGCCGCGGAAGATCACGGCAACGCGGTCGGCGACCTCCAGGACGTGCTCGAGCTCGGTCGACACGTAGAGGATGGCCACCCCTGCCGTCTTGAGCTCGATCAGCGTGTTCTGCACGAACTCGATCGCACCGACGTCCAGGCCCTTGCACGCCTGCATGACGACGAGGATGCGTGGCCGGGCGCTGATCTCGCGCGCCAGGATGACCTTTTGCTGGTTGCCGCCGGACAGGAACCTCGCCGGCTGCTGCGCCGAATGAAGGCGCACGTCGTACTGCTTGATGAGCGCATCGGCGTTTCCGCGGATGTAGGCGAAGTCCAGTATGCCGCGTTTCGAAACCGGCGGCGTATCGAAGCTGCGCAGCACGAAATTGGACGCCACCGGATAGTCGAGAACGAGGCCGGTCACCTGCCGGTCCTCGGGCACGAAGCCGATGCCGGCGTCCTCGCGCCGCTGCTTGACCGTGAGGTCCCCGATGTCGCGCCCGTCCGACTCGATCGCACCGCCGGCGAGCGGCCGCAAACCTCCGATGACCTCTCCGAGCTCGCGCTGGCCGTTTCCGTCGACCCCGGTCACGCCCAGGATTTCCCCGGCCCGCACCTCGAGCGACAGGCCGTCGAGCGCCTTCACCCCGCGGTCGCTCACCGCGACGACGTCCGCGAGCCTGAGCATCGGCCGGCCCGCGGCCGCCGAAGGCTTGCGGGCGATCTTCATCACCACGTCACGTCCGACCATGAGCCGCGCCAGCTCGCGCGGCGTCGTTCGTGCAGCATCGACGTCGTCCGTAACCTTTCCCTGGCGCATGACGGTGACGCGGTCGGCGATCTGCATCACCTCTTCGAGCTTGTGGGTGATGAAGATGATCGTGTGATTGGCCTCGCGCAGCGTCTTGAGGACGTTGAGGAAGGAAGCGATCTCGCCCGGAGCGAGAACGCTCGTCGGTTCGTCGAGGATCAGCACCTCGGCCTTGCGGTAGAGCGCCTTCAGGATCTCGACCCGCTGGCGCATGCCCATGGGCAGCTTCCAGACTTCGACGCCGGGATCGACGTCGAAGCCGAAATCCCGGCTCATCTGCCGCACCCGCGCCTCATGCGCCTTGAGGTCGACCGCGCCCAGACCCCGTCCCAGTCCGAGAACGATGTTCTCCGTGACCGTGAGCGAATTCACCAGCATGAAATGCTGATGGATCATGCCGATGCCGCGCGCGATGGCGTCTTTCGGCGAGGCGAGCTCCAGGGACCGGCCGTCGATGGCCATCGACCCGCTGTCCGGCCGGTAGAGCCCGTAGAGAATGTTCATGAGCGTCGTCTTGCCGGCGCCGTTCTCGCCCAGAATGGCGTGGATGGCGCCGCGCTTGATGCGCAGGCTCACGTCGTTCAGAGCCCGGAAGGCTCCGAACGACTTGTTGATGCCGTCGATGACGATGTGATCCATCGGCCCCGAAAGGACGCTTCACGATGACGGAGGGCGTGCCGAAGCACGCCCCCCGCTGCTGGTCAGGGCTTGACTTCGCCGGTCTTCATCTTTTCGGCCAGCGCCAGGACTTCCTTCTGGACGTCCTCCGGCACGGCCTTGTGGAAGCTGCCGATGCGCGCCGCTTCGGGCGTGTTGAGGTCGAAGACATAGGCCTTGGCCTCGAGTTTCCCGTCCTTGGCGAGGGTGAGGTAGTCGAGCATCGCGCCTCGGATGTCGAAGATCGCCGACTGCAGCACGGTGTCGGGCCAGTCCTGGATGGCATCGTAGTAGAGGCCGAAGCCCCACACGCCCTTCTCCTTCGCGGCTTGCAGGCTGCCGACGACGGCGTTGTCCATGGTCGGGAAGATGACGTCCGCGCCTTGCGAGATCTGGTTGAGCGCGGCTTCCTTGCCCTTGGCGATGTCGTCCCAGTCGTTGGTCCAGGCGGTGAACACTTCCTTGCCGCCCGCATCCTTGAAGCCCTTCTCGAAGCTCGTGTTGAGATCGGTGGAGAACTTGATCTTCTGTGCGCCGATCCAGCCGGCCTTGCCGGACTTCGACATCTTGCCGGCGATGTATCCCATGAGATACCCGAACTGGCTGTAGTAGAAGTCGGAAGTGGCGATGTTGCCGCCCGCCTTGTGGCCGTTGTTCACGATGAACGTCGTGTCGGGATATTTCGCGGCGACCCGCTCGGCGGCGTCCTGGAATTCGCCGCCGTGTCCGATGACGACGTTGTAGCCGCGCCTCGCATAGTCCGCCATGGCTTCCGCCTGGTCCGGCTGCGCGACCTTCTCGCTGAACGCGACCTCGATGCCGAGCTTCTCCTTGGCCCCCATGATGGCCTCGTAGCCCGACTGGCTCCACGACTTGTCGGTGATGTTGCCCGGCATCACGATGGCGGCCTTGAACGTCTGGGCGGACGCCTCCCCACCCAGCGCCAGCGCTGCGCCGGTGGCTCCCATCAAGCCCAGAAAATTGCGACGATGAACGGTCATGTATGACTCCTCCCAAGAGCCCTGTTGGGCAGCCTTGCTGCCACGGGCCCTGACTGGCCCCGACACGGCTCCCGACCCATCCTTGACCAAAATTCACTTCCATTCGATAGTAAACAAGTGAAATTTACTTCATGGGGGAGTGAAGTAATGGTGGATGTCCAATTGCCGAAGGGTGCGGACTTTCCGGATGTCGAATTGCTCCGGCTGTTCTGCACCATCGTCGAGTGTCGCGGCTTCTCCGCCGCCCAGGCGAAGCTCAATATCAGCCCGGCATCGATCAGCAACAAGATGTCGGCCCTCGAGGCGAGGCTCGGCATGCGGCTGTGCCAGCGAGGCCGCGGCGGCTTCTACCTGACGAGCGAAGGCAAGCGAGTCTACGACGCCGCGGTCGGAATCTTCCGGGCCCACGCGTCCTTCTCGGTCGAGATCGGCCAGCTCCGCGACGAACTGTCGGGCGAGCTTCGGGTGGGCGTCATCGACTCGACCATCACCAACCCGGCCATCAAGATCTCGGAGGCCATCGGCAGGTTTCGTTCCAAGCATCCCAAGGTTCACCTTGCGCTGCAGATCCGCGAGCCCTCCCAAATCGAGCGCAATCTGCTCGACGGTTCGATGCATGCCGGAATCGCGCCATTTTATCATCACGTTCACGGACTTTCCTATCAGTCGCTGCTGCACGAAGGCCACGAGCTCTATTGCGCGGCCGGCCATCCGCTCTTCGCGCGGGCCCCGCGCGACATCGGCATCGAAGAGTTGTCCGGCCACGCCTATGTGGCGCGCAGTCACCTGCCACCGACCGTCGAGCTCGGGCGCGACCAGGTGAAATGGTGCGCCGAGGTTTCCGACATGGAAGCCATGGCCCATCTCATCCTCTCCGGGCAGTTCATCGGCTTCATGCCGGTCCACTATGCGTACCTCTGGACCAGCCAGGGGCGCATGCGACCCATTCGACCCGACCGGCTGCGGCATATGTCGCATTTTGAGATCGCCACCCGCTCGGAGCGCAAGGGCGACCGGCTCGTCGGCGCCCTGTTGAAGGAGTTGACTGGTGCGATCCTGGAGCGGGAGCGGGTCGCCTAGTCGACTGCGCGCCCGTCCACTGCCCACGCCATCAAGTGGTTGTCGTCGAAGATCTGGGCGCCGAGCTTCTCGTAGAAGGCCGTCGCCGCCGGGTTGCGCTTCCACACGAACCAGACGATCCGCTCCGCACCGTTCTCTCGCGCCTGGGCTCGCACCTCTTCCATCAGCTGCTGTCCGACACCGCATCGCCTCGCATCGGGCTTCACGAACAGGCTCACGACGTGGACGGCCTTGTAGATTTCCCATACGCCTGGGTGGTACGCGACGTAGCCGCATGCGTCCCCGCCCCTTTCGGCGATGCGGCACGAGCAGACCGGCCGGGCGCCGAGCGATAGATCTACCAGCTCTTCGATCCTGCCCTCCATGCTGTCTCCGGGTGCAATGGCCTGAAGGTAGGAATTGAACTCGCGCAGCATGCCGGCGAGCCGCGCTCTGTCGGAACCTGTTGCTGCACGTATCGTGATGGGTGTTGGCATGATGCAGGTCTTGGGATTTCCAGAAGCGAACATAGTCGATCGCCTCGCCATGGGTAAGCGTTTGACGACCCCGATGCTCAAGTGCACTCTCTCGTCATGCTTTTTATGGTCGTAGAGTCCTTCAAGAACGGCGATCCGCAACCGGCCGGCAGCCGGTTCCGGCAACGGGGACGCATGCTTCCCGACGGCCTCGTCTACCACGCGAGCTGGATTGAGAGCGGCGGCGCTCGCTGTTTCCAGATCATGGAGACCGACGACGCGGCGCTCTTGGACCTTTGGATCAGCCGCTGGAGCGATCTCGTCGATTTCGAGGTCGTTCCGGTGTCGACCTCGGCGGACTATTGGGCGCGACGATAGAGCGATGAAGGGGATCAATCATCTCGTCATCGCAGCCCGCCGACTTGACGAGCTGGGCGAAGCCTATCGGCACCTCGGCTTCACGACGACGCCGCGCGGCCAGCATCCTTTCGGCACCGGGAACATCGTCGTCCAGCTGCACGGCACGTATCTCGAGCTCCTGTCCGTGACCCGCCCCGAGGACGTCGTCGAGCATCGCGGCAACGCGTTTTCCTTTTCCGCCTTCAACCGCGACTACCTCGCGCAGCGCGAAGGCATGTCCATGCTCGTCTTCGACTCGAGCGATGCGGAAGCGGACCGAGAACGATGGAACCGAGCCGGACTGCGGACCTACGCGCCGTTCTCCTTCTCGCGGGCCGCGAAACTTCCGGACGGCGAGGAAATCACGGTCGGCTTCTCGCTAGCCTTCACGAGCCTCGAGTCCGCCCCTGGCCTCGGTGTCTTCGCGTGCCAGCATTTACGCCCCGACTACTACGCGCAGCCGGACTACTTGCGCCACGCCAACGACGCCCTTGCCGTGCACGACATTTGGATCAGCGGCGAGAATGCGCTGGCCCTCGAGACACCCCTGTCTATCATCGCCGAAAGCGCTCCTCGCTATTCCCCTGGCGTCGTCCGCATCGCTACCACGGGCCCGACCATCGTTCTGGCGACGCCGGACGAGTTCGAGCGCGAGTTCGGCCTTCCCCCGCCCCATGCTGCGGCTGGCCCGCATCTCGCTGCCTTCGGCGTGACGTGCGCGTCGTCTCCGTCTTTCGGCACTCCGCCGCGCCATATCGCGCCTCCCGAACGTACCTTCGGCACCATCGTGAGCTTCGTGCCTGGCGCCCGCTAGCGCCGACTGTCGAACTCCTCGGCGCTTCTGATGAACGACGCGACTTCGCGCAGGGCTTCGGTATGGTGCCCCAGCAGGACATGGCCTCCGTTCGGATAGACGACGGCGCGGCCACGCCGGACGGCGTGAACGACAGCGCGTGCGGTTTGAGCGGTGCCGAGCCGGTCGTCCTCGCAGCTGATCGTGAGCAAGGGCACGTCGAGCGCGGGAAATGGCGGTGCTGAACCGTCGGCGAACCACCGGGCATCCAGGAGAATTCCGGCTCGCCGGCGGGTGACGGGCAACATGCAGCGCACGATGCGCAGGGCCCGCGTTCGTTCTTCGGGCGCCGCCGAGCCAAAGCAATCGCGCTCGGTTGCGAGGATGGTCGATGCCAGCATCGATGGTATGACGCGGGCGATGGCCCAGAAAGGTACGTCGAAGCGCAGGAGCGAGGCGAGCAGCCATCGGGTGCGCCGCCCCAGTTTCGTCGTTAGCGCCCCGGAAGTGCCCGGAAAGGCCGGAACGATGAGGACGAGGCCCCGGCATAGCTGCGGATATCGCAGGGCGAATGCCGTCGCGGACGGCGAACCTGCCGAGATTCCGATGATTGCAGCAGGGGTTGCGGCGAGGTGATTGAGCAGATTGGCGAAGGCGTCGGCCTGGCTGTCCGGATCGGCGGCTTCCGGAATGGCGGATCCGAGATAGCCGAACCGCGATGGAGCTATGACCCTGAAGCCGGCCTCTGCCAGTCCGCTCGCGATTTCCAGACCTTGGTCGTGCCCGCCGCTCGTCCCGTGGACGATGACGACCGGTGGGCCGCTGCCCGTCTCCGCATATTCGATCTGACCCCACGGCGTCGGGATCGCGTGGACGCCCTCCAACGTGCGCACCCGTTCCCGGTCGATGTCGCGCCGGTAGGCGACTGCGACCCTGACGACCAGCGCGACGCTGAGCATCAGGATTGAGATGGCAACGAGAGTCATGGTGTCGGAAGGCGGTTGGGGGAAACCACCGCAGCCTGCCTACCAGTCCGGCGTCCGGGCGGCGTTGTTGCTCGGCTGGGCACCGAGGCCGGAGAAGTTGTGCTTCGGCGGGACTTGCTTCGCAGCACTGAATGCGAACTCCTCAGGGTGCGGCTTCGGGCGCTTGTGCTTGGCCTTTTTCTTCTTCTTCAAGGGTTTCGCCAACTCCCTGACCGGTTGCGATGCCTCGACTGTCGCGACCTTCTTCACCGTCGAAACCACGGCGAGGGTTGGAGACGGTTCGGTCGGTCGGCGTTCCGCCGGGCTCAGCATGGCGACAAGCCTCGATACCCGCCGAGGCGGCTGTCGCAATTCCAGTTGATCATTCTTGCTCGTCGCCCGGTGAATCCAGATTTCGGAGAAGAGCGGATCCGCGCGGCCTGCCGTCATCGGGTCGGACACGGACGCTGCAGCAGCTATTGGAAGCCCCCATTCGCGCTTCACAGGAAGGGCGCCGCCAAGCGACGCGCGGATGCAGTCGAGGCGGCTTTGCCCCGTGCAATTCGCATCATCGCTCTCATCGACGAGCAAACCCATGCAGGCCAGCATGAGCAGCAGAGACAAGAACGATGTCCCCGAAAACCTCGACGTCTTCCGCATCCAACGCACAGGTTGAACCCTCGCCGCGGCGCAATTGTGACGTCGAACCGACGCCGCTGACCTCCCCAGTTAAGCCTCAGCGCAGTTGGATTGCTTAATCTGGCAGCCGATATGCTTGATGATTCAACCGCGCCGGACTCGCCTGAGTCGATTCAAGTCCAGGTGGAGCGATTAACGTCGTCGCCGTTGCAATCTTGGATTCGGAACGAAGGCGAATATACTCGCGTTACGAGTCCGTAGTCGTCAGTGTGTGAGTACCTCCCAAAATGGCAACGCCCGGCCGAGCGTACTGGAAGGGCTTCCTTCGCCTTTCCCTCGTCTCCATCGCTGTGGAAATCTACAACGCCGTCGAGACGGCGTCGGAAATCCACTTCAATCAGATTCACAAGCCGACCGGCAAGCGCATCAACTACACCAAGACTGTCAAGGGCGTCGGCCCGGTCGACAATGCCGACATCGTCAAGGGCTACGAGATCGACAAGGACACGTATGTGACCCTCGAGCCGGAAGAGATCGAAGCCATACGGGTCGAGAGCAAGAAGATCGTCGATCTCGTTCAGTTCGTCGACGCATCGGAAATCGACCCCCGCTACTTTGAGCGTCCCTACTACATCGTGCCGGCCGACGACCAGGCGAAGGAAGGCTATCTCGTCATCTGTGAAGCGCTCGCCAAGATGAAGAAGGTCGGCATCGGCCAGATCACCATGTCCGGCCGCGAACATCTCGTGGCGGTGAGTCCCGTCGAGCAGGGCCTGGTAATGGAAGTGATCCGCTATCAGAACGAGCTGAAGGCGACGCAGGCATTTTTCCACGATCTGACGGGACAGAAGCTCGATCCGGAGCTCGTGGGCCTGGCCACCGAGCTGATCCGCAGAAAGGCCGGCGCCTTCCAGCCTGAAAAGTTCTCGGACAGCTATGCGACGGCGATGCGCGAGCTGGTGACGCAAAAGGCCAAGGGCAAGCGCGTCGTCACCACGCCCGAGGCCCCTAAGGCCGCCGGCAACGTGGTCAACCTCATGGATGCGCTGCGCAAGAGCCTGACTACCAAGTCGTCCAAGACTGCCGCGCCCACGCGCTCGTCCGCCAAGAAACGGCCGCGGGCAGGCTAGCCCGCGCCCATGACGTCCCATGGGCAAATCCGCCAAGGCCAGAAATCCCAAATCCGCCGCCCGGCCCTCGCGCCTGAAGGCCTATCGCGACAAGCGTGATTTCAAACGCACCGCCGAGCCGCTTCCCCGCGTCGGCCGCGCCAAGGACTTCCGGTTCGTTGTCCAGAAGCATGATGCGCGCCGACTGCACTTCGATCTCCGGCTTGAACTCGACGGCGTGCTGAAGAGCTGGGCGGTGGCGCGCGGCCCGAGCCTTGTGCCCGGCGTCAAACGACTCGCCATCCAGACAGAAGACCATCCCTTGGACTATCTCGAGTGGGAGGGGGTCATTCCGAAAGGCGAATACGGCGGCGGCACGATGATCGTCTGGGACCGCGGCACCTGGGCGCCCGAGGGCGATCCCCATCACGGTCTTCGCAAGGGTCACATCCAGTTCGCCCTCCATGGAAAGAGATTGCAGGGGCGCTTCGACCTCGTCCGCATGGCGA
Organism: uncultured Alphaproteobacteria bacterium; assembly: GCA_963789175.1. Classification (GTDB taxonomy): domain Bacteria; phylum Pseudomonadota; class Alphaproteobacteria; order Rhizobiales; family Aestuariivirgaceae; genus CAWBJO01. Next base: position 170,459 of record CAWBJO010000006.1, on the reverse strand, counting down.
GGAAGCCGGGGGAGAAGAAGGACTCGTGGCTGCTGATCAAGCGGACCGACGAGTTCGCCCTGCCGGCCGACGGCATCGAGCCGGTCGAACTCGATCATGGCCTCGGTCGTTTCAGGCAAGTCCAATGCCGATCTCGCCCGTCGCGGCGACCTGCGGTCCGATCATGCTGCCCGCGCCCGCGTCGGCAAGCAGCGCCGTATCGATCTTCCGGACATCGGGAAAATTTCGGGAGCCCGCAAGGGCATCCTGCCGCCGTTCGTCCAGCCGAGTCTCGCCCTGCTCGCCGACCGCCCGCCCGCCGGACCGAGCTGGATCCACGAGATCAAGTTCGATGGCTACCGGATGCAGGCACGCTTGGACGGAGGCAAGGTGAAGCTCCTGACCCGGACGGGTTTGGATTGGACGGCGCGCTTCCCGCGCATCGCGGCCGACCTTCGCAATCTCGCCGTTCCGAGCGCGTTGATCGACGGGGAGATCATCGTTCAGGAAGAAAACGGCGTGTCGAGCTTCAGCGGGCTGCAGGCCGACCTAAAGTCCGGCCGCCACGACCGCATGTACTACATGGTCTTTGACCTCCTCTACTGTGCCGGGTTTCGCCTCGAAGGCGCAGCCCTTCGCGACCGCAAGGGCATCCTCCAAGCTTTGACCAAATCGCTCCCTTCCGACTCGACCGTGCGATTGAGCGAGCATATCGACACGGGTGGCGGGAGGCTGCTGCGGCAGGCCTGCCAGATGGGTCTCGAAGGGATCGTGTCGAAATTGGCCGACCGGCCGCACGTGACCGGCCGCGGCGAACATTGGATCAAGTCGAAATGCGTTCTCAGGCAGGAGTTCGTCATCGTCGGCTACACTCCGTCGAGCGCCAGCAAGAACGCCATCGGATCCCTGGTGCTGGCCTATTACGACCGCGGCGATCTCGTCCATGCCGGACGTACCGGCACGGGCTTCTCACACGACCTTACGGTCGAGCTGCGCCGGACGCTCGCCAAGCTCTCGGCCGCGCAGCCGAAATTCAAGAACGCGGTGAGCGCGGCATCCGCCAAGGACGTCGAATGGGTCAAGCCGCAACTCGTCGCCGAGATAGAGTATCGCGGTTGGAGCTCCGACCGCCTGCTCCGCCAGTCTTCCTTCAAAGGCCTGCGTGAAGACAAGGATGCCAAGGAAATCGTGCTCGAGACTGGCAAGACGTCGCGTCCGGCGCGCTCGTCGGCCGACCTGAGCGGCGTAAGGCTTACGCACCCCGAGCGGTTGCTATGGGAAACAGAAGGCGTGACCAAGCAGGGCCTGGCTGATTTCTACGCCGACATCGCGACCTGGATCCTTCCTCACCTGACCTACCGAGTCCTGAGCCTGGTGCGCTGTCCATCGGGTGTGGAAAACAAGTGCTTCTACGCCAAGCACGTTTGGGACGGTCTGGACTCCGCCGTCGAGCCTGTCGATGTGGGGGACGGCAAGCCGATGCTGGCCATCCGCGACCTGCGCGGCCTCATGGCGCTCGTCCAATCGAGCGTGCTTGAAATTCACCCATGGGGTTCGCGCATCGATGACCTCGAGCGGCCGGACCGCCTGATCTTCGACCTGGATCCCGGCGACGACGTCCAATGGGCATCCGTCATCGCCGCAGCCGACGAGGTCAAGGACCGCCTGGCCGCGCTCGGCCTTCAGTCCTTCGTCAAGACGACAGGAGGCAAGGGCCTGCACGTCGTCGTGCCCGTCCGGCCGACCGTCGATTGGGACACGGCGAAATCGTTCACGCAATCGCTCGCCGACGCGATGGCGAAGGACTCTCCCGACCGCTATGTCTCGGTGATGACCAAGTCGCGCCGGCGCGGCCGCATCTTCGTGGACTATCTCCGCAACGGTCGGGGCGCCACCGCGGTGGCGGCCTACTCGACCCGGGCGCGGCCGCAGCCGACTATATCGGTGCCGTTGACCTGGGAGGAGATGCGACAGGGCATCCAACCCGATCAGTTTACCATCGAGAACCTGCGCCAGCGTCTCGACTTCATGAGAAGTGATCCGTGGGACGGCTTCTTCCGCTTGAAACAGAAGCTGCCGCGAACGCGATAAGTGCCGGTTTTTTCAGATTCCCGCTGGATAACGCGCGCCTAACGCAGTCGTGAAAATTCTAAACATTAACCCCCCGTGGAATTTTCCAATCCGCGATTGCAATTCGCTTCAACTTTTTACGGAAACTCAATCGTACCACGTAAGGATAACGTTCCTATCATCGCATCAAGGGCGGCGAAGCTATGAGATTGCAAGGGGCAGCACATCCCACTGAACCGCTCGAACGTTTCGGACGTCGGGTCGTCGTTCCGGTTTCGGCGATCGTCCTCGGCGCCATCATCATCGTGCTCGCCTTCGTGCTCGTCACGTCGGTGCGCCAGAACACGCTCGCCCTCGATGCCTCGACGCGACTTGCGAAAACCGCGCTCGCCGTCAAGGAGCGCGAGATCGGCCGCAATCTCAAGGACTACGCCGTCTGGGAAGATGCTTACAAGAACCTTCACGTAAAGCTCGATCGCGAGTGGGCGGCGACCGACGGCAACGTCGGTGCGAATATACTGAACAGCCTCGGATACGAGATGGCGTTCGTCATCGATTCCAAGGATCAGAGCGTCTACTCCGTCGTCGACGGCGAGCCCGGGCTCGTCGATGCGGCGACCCTATTCCCGACCGGCTTCAATCCGATGATCAAGCAGGCGGCGACCGGAACAAACCCTGTCGTCGGCTTGCTGCGCGGCAAGACCGGCGTCGCCCTCGTCGCGGCGACGTCCATCCTTCCTCCCCCCGGTCTGGGAGACCCGCCGGCACCGGAGGACCGATCGATCCTGATCTTCGCCAAGATCCTCAATTCGGCGTTCCTGGAGAGGATCAGCGAGGAGTATCTGCTGAGCGACCTCGCCTTGCTCGGGCCGGACGAGAAGTCGACGGGCGCCACCCTCAACCTCAATTCGCCCTATGGCGAGAAGCTCGGTCAGATCCGCTGGACCGCCGAGGAGCCGGGAACCCAGCTCATCCGCTTCGTGCTCCCGCCGATTCTCATCGCCTTGTTCGGGCTCTCGGCCTTTGCCTGGCTCGTGCTGCGCAATGCCCGCCGGTCCGCCCTTTCCATGGAAGTCTCGGCCCGCACCATCCAAGCTTACGCACAGACGCTCGAGAATAGCGAAGCCCGCTTCCGCGACGTCGCCGAAGCGTCCTCGGACTGGATCTGGGAGACCGATCCCGATCTGCGGCTCACTTATCTTTCGGACCGTTTCAGCGAGGTCACCGGCGTCGCGCCGGCCAGCATTCTCGGACGCTCGCTCGAGCAGTTCTTCTCGAGCGACAGCGAGTCCGACGGTTGGACGCACCTGCGCGGCGATACCCGGCTGCAAAATACCTTCCGGGATCTGCGCTGCTGCTATCGCGATGCCATGGGCAGCCGTCGCATCTGCCGTCTGGCCGGCCGGCCCATCGTCACCCAGGATGGCCAGTTTATCGGCTATCGCGGCACCGCGACCGACATCACGCCCGAGGTCGAAGCGCATGCGCGCGCCAACCACCTGGCGCTCCATGACCCCCTGACCGAGCTCCCGAACCGCGTCCTGCTCAAGGACCGGCTCGACTTCGCCCTCAATGCGGCGCTGCGCGACCGCACCATGGTCGCCGTATTCTGTCTCGACCTCGACTACTTCAAGGAGGTCAACGACACGCTCGGCCACGGGGCCGGCGACACCCTCCTCCAGCAGGTCGGCGAGCGGCTGCGCCAGTGCGTGCGCGCCAGCGATACGGTTGCCCGCCTTGGCGGCGACGAGTTCGCCATCCTGCAGGTCGGCATCGAAAGCCCGGAGGATGCGCATCCCGTCTGCCGCCAGATTCTGAACGCCCTCCAGGCGCCCTTCCGCCTCGGCGACCATGAAATCTTCATCGGCACCAGCATCGGTGTTTCGATGGCCCCGCAGGACGGCATCGATCACGAGCGCCTGCTGCGCAATGCCGATATTGCCCTCTATCGCGCCAAGCAGGCCGGCCGCGGCTTCTACCAGTTCTTCGAAACGCAGATGGACGCCGAGCTCCAGGAACGCAAGGCGCTCGAGCAGGATCTGCGCCAGGCCATCGCCAAGGGCGAGCTCGAGGTGCACTACCAGCCGATCGTCAAGGTCCTCGGCCAGAAGCTCAACGGCGTCGAAGCGCTCCTGCGCTGGCGCCACCCGCAACGCGGCCTGATCCCGCCCGAGACGTTCATACCGATCGCCGAGGCGACCGGGCTCGTCATCGCCATCGGCGAGTGGACGCTCCGCACCGCCTGCGAGCAGGTCAAGGCTTGGCCCGGACTGCACGTCGCCGTGAACCTGTCGCCCGTGCAGTTCAAGCATCGCGAGCTCGTGAACACCGTCACGCAGGTCCTGCAGGAGACCGGGCTCGAGCCGCGCCTTCTGGAGCTCGAGATCACCGAAAGCGTGCTGCTCTACGATACCAAGGCGGCGCTTGAGATCCTCAACACGCTGAAGAAGATCGGCGTCCGCATCGCCATGGACGACTTCGGCACGGGATATTCGTCGCTCGCCTATCTCAACTCCTTCCCCTTCGACAAAATCAAGATCGACAAGTCCTTCATCGCCGATCTCAATCGCACCTCGAAGTCGAACGCCATCGTCAAGTCGGTCATTTCGCTGGGCCGCAGCCTCGACATCGTCATCACCGCGGAAGGCGTCGAGTCCGGCGAGCAGCTCAAGTTCCTGACCGACGAGGGCTGCAAGCAGATCCAGGGCTTCTACTTCGGAAAGGCCATGTCGGCCGAGGAGCTGAGCCGGGTCCGGCAGACCTGGCAGCCGATCGTCGCGCCGGCGAGCGCTGCATAGGAAACCGGAGCAGACGATGTATTCCCACCACCGCGAGAAGCAGAACGACCGAGCCGGAATGGAACCCATGCGCTTTGATTTCGAACGGCAGACGACGACCCCTTCCGACGGCCGCCACGCGCTGCCGCGCTTTTCGAGCGTCGATTCGCTCGTCCGCGAGATGAACCCGGCCGAGCCCGTATTTTGCGTGCGGCCCGGCATCCTGCGCCGCAACGCGTCGCGGTTCACGTCCTTCCCCGGCCGTGCCCTCTATGCAGTGAAATGCAACCCGCATCCCTTCGTTCTCGAGACGCTCTACGAATCCGGCATCCGCGACTTCGACGTCGCATCGCTGCACGAGGTCGAGCTCATCGAGTCGCTGTTCGGCAAGGCGGCGGGGATGTTCTTCAACAATCCCTCGAAGTCCCGCGCCGCCATCAAATCCGCAAGCCACAAGCACGGCATCCGTTTCTACACCATCGATCACGTCAGCGAGCTTCAGAAGCTGCTCGACGAAGGCAGCCGCGACAACGACCTCGTCGTCGCCGTGCGGCTTTCCAACAGCTCCAAGAACGCCCGGTACGCTCTCTCCACGAAGTTCGGCGCCTCGCCCGAGGAAGCCGTCGAGCTGCTGCGCGCCGTCGATCAGGCGGGTATCCAGGCGGGACTGTCGTTCCACGTCGGCTCGCAGTGCCTGGCTCCGTCGGCCTTCGGCGAAGCGCTCGCCACCTGCGGCCGGGTGATCAAGAAGGCCGGAGTTCCGATCGCCGTGCTCAACGTCGGTGGCGGCTTCCCGGCCCCTTACCCCGGCGATGAACCCGCGAGCCTCGATGAATATTTCGCAGCCGCCATCTTCGGACACCAGGCCCTTCGAATTCCGCCGGGATGCCTGCTCTTCTGCGAGCCGGGCCGCAGCCTCGTTGCGACCGCGGCGAGCGTGCTCACCCAGGTGCTCCTGCGCAAGGATCGGTCGGTCTATCTGAACGATGGCATCTTCGGCAGCCTCCAGGAGCTGCGCCATCCCAAGGAACGCCGTCCCGCTCGCCTCATCCGCCCCGGCGCCATGCCGTCGGGCCGTCTGGCCGAGTTCCGCACCTACGGACCGACCTGCGATTCCGACGACGTCCTCGGCGCGCCACTCGTTTTGCCCGAGGACGTGCGCGAGGGAGATTGGGTCGAGATCGGCATGATGGGCGCCTACAGCCTGGCCATGCAGACCAATTTCAACGGTTTCGCGGTCCAGAACGTCGTGCGCGTCGACAGCGGGACGGAGGCCAAGCCCTGATGCTGCTGACGATGGGCAATCGTCGCCTTGCGACCATCGTCGGTTCGATCGGCATTGCGCTGTGGGCGACCGAGACGACGCTCATCAAGTTCACCGAACGCCTTCCGCCGCTTGAAACCGTGGCGCTGTCGTTCGCCATCGCCGCCGCACTCGGCATCCTGATCTCCGCGGCGCTGGGAAGCAATCCGCTCGCCGCCTTCCGCCAGCCGCGCAGCGTATGGCTCGTCACCGTCGTTGCTCTCGTCGGCTACCATGCCTGCATCTACTACGCCGTCCAGAACGCCCCGGCCCTGCCCGCCGCGCTGCTCCAGGGCACCACGCCGTTGATGATCGTGCTCGGATCGGCCTTCCTTCCGGGCGAGCGCCTGCGCTGGTGGCACGTCATGGGAACCGTCGTCGGCCTTGCCGGCGTCGTGTCGCTCGTCTCGGGCGAGGATCCCCTCGCTTCCGTTTCCGCCAATCCCGCTTTCTATCTCTCGCTTGTCGGCATCGCGGCGGCACTGTGGGGCATCTATTCTCTCGCCACGCGAACCTTCACCGACGTTCCGACCTCCGCCATGGGCATGTTCTTCGCGGCCGCCGCGCTCGTGGCCGCGCTTGGCCACGTTGCCATCGAGGACTGGGTGACCCCCAACCTCGGCGAATGGGCGGCCATTTTCGGTCTGGGTGCCTTCCCCATGGGCCTGGCGCTGTATTTCTGGGACCACGGCGTGAAGCGGGGCGACATCCAGGCGCTCGGTGCCATCTCCTATTTCGAGCCGTTCCTCGGGGCCCTCTTCGTCATCCTGGTCGGCCAGGGCGACTTTCATCTGTCCCTCCTTTGGGCGGGAATGCTGGTCACGGGTGGTGCGGCGCTCGCCTCGAGGAGCGTTTGGGAATGGACGGCCACCGACAAGGAACCGGTTTCGGAAAACGTCCCGATACTCGACAAGCAGATCGAGCTTACGGTTCCCGTCACCGTCCACGCGCTGCGCCAGGTGACGACGGTCGTGCAGCCCTAGGGCGTATCTGCCCTGTCGTCATCAATCCGTAACAGTCGCGACATTTAGTGCGGGGATGCTTTCCCAGGAGCGCGATATGGCGGACACCGACGTCCCCTTCAACCTGTTATCGACGTCCCAGACGCCGCCCAGGACCTATGGTGCGGGCGACGTCATTTTCGACGCTGGCGATCCCGCCGCCGAGCTCTACGTCATTCAGAGCGGTACGGTTGAAATTCGCCTCGCCAATCGCCTGCTCGATACCCTGCCCGAGCGCAGCATCTTCGGCGAGATGGCGCTCATCGACGGCGAACCGCGCAGCGCCAGGGCCGTCGCGGCGACGGACGTCACGCTCATCCCGGTCTCGGAAAAGCAGTTCCTGTTTCTCGTCGGCCAGACACCCCATTTCGCGCTTAACGTCATGCGTGTCCTGGCCAAACGCCTGCGGGCAATGAACCGCCAAGTCTGATCGCCGATCCCAAGCGGAACCTTGGCAGGGTATTGCCAGTTATCGCTAGGAAACCCCGGGACCTGCCAATGCGAGCCCTCGCGCTCATGTTCATGTTGTGCCTGTCGGCCCTCTCTTTTGGTTTGCAGGGCGCCGCCCACGCATCCGACTCAAGTGGCGCGTTTTCTGCGGCGACCATCCAGGCCATCTTTCCCGGGAGCTACAACGCCGTGGTATGGGGAACCGTCAAGCTACGCTTTACCGCTCACCAAAGCGGTCGACTGACTGCATTTCGCGGTGACACTTCAGATTCCGGGACATGGAATGTGCGGGGCGGGAAGCTTTGCATCACCCTTCGCAAGTGGCTGGACGGAAAGTGGCGTTGCGCCCGCGTCCACGAACGGAACGGCTGGTACAAAGCCGGTGCGATCTCGTTCCAGCCCCTCGACGCCACGATCACGGCGAGCCACTGACTACCGCTGGCGCTTGCTGCGGCCCGCTTCGAAGGTTCGCAGCTCTTCCTGCGCCTTGGGGTCGTGCGATCCCGACAGGAATGCCGCCGCCTCGACGGCGTTTTCGACATGCATCCCGTCGTCGTCCTTCCACTCGTGCTCGACGAGCGTGTGGCCGTCATCTTCGATGAGCAGCCACCATTTGTCTTCTCGCGGTCCAGACTGAGTGAGGTAGAAGAGAACCCGTTCGGCCATCGCCACTCCCTCCGGCACCGGCACGGCACGACCGCTTCGGTCGGACGCCGTTTGCTTTCTGCAATAGTCCTTCTATTTCCTAATGCGGAAACGCGGTTCGCGGTAGTTGGGATTGCTCGGCTGGAAACCTGTCGTTCCGATCAGCCGGCCTGTGAAATACACACGCTCGACCGCACTCGCCGCTTCAGGGTTGCGCCGGACTTGCGCCCGCCGCGCCGCGAACTTGGAGGCGGGAACGGTGAAGCCACCAAAACGGCGCCAGGTGCTGCTCGTTCGGCGCTGGTAGACGCGCACCAGCACCGTCCCGTCGCCGCGCGTCGTTTCCGCGACGTAGGTATGCGTACCGAATGCGAGGATTGGATAGGTTTCCGCGTCCGCAGGCGTCGCCAACGCCAGTGTCGTCACGAGTGCAAAACCGATTCCGAGCAGCCTCATATTGTCCTCCCTTGTTTGCCGGCCCGGTTAGCATGCTCATCGGGCGCTTCGAAGGCAGACACCTCCCTCGGCCGCACGTGCGAGGACAGGACCTGTCGCACCCGAAGCGAAGGCAGCTATGGAACACGCAACGGTATATGGGACTTTTAAGAGCATCCTACGATTGCATCCTCTCTATCGACCGGGTGGTAAAAATGCGACTCTTCGGTGGGAAACCTCTGTACTGATTCACTTCTTCCTTCAGGTGTTTCGCGGAAAGCGAGTAAAACCGGTCTCACACGAGTTGAGGCCACCATGCAGAAACTAGCGTTCCTGATCGCAGCAGGCATCGCCTGTCTGTTCATATCCGCCCACTTTGTTCTCGCAACCGACCTGGAACCGCATCAGCGTATCCAGTGGATCTCCAATTAGCGCCGGCTCTGGCGCTCTTGCATTCTATGTGAGTGCGAGTACCACGCCGTCATCCTCCCGGCGGTACAAACTTCTTCGACCTGCCTGGCAACCCGCCGGCAGGTCAATTTTTTTCAAGGAATTGAAATAGATGAGGCCGGTCAGAGACGGGGAGATCTGACCGGCCTCGCGATCTCTGCCCGAGGGGGAGGGGCCGAGATGCATCGATAAGAGCCGGCGAACGAAAAGGTTCCGGACGGCACTTTGGCTTTTTCGAAACATTCGAGCGGGTCCGCGGGTTGTCCTGGTGAGGCAAACGAGGAGACCGACTCATGGCGCAGACCAAGCATCGCGAAGGCAAGATCCGACCCAAGCTGAAGACCGAAGAAGAGGCCGAGCGATTCGTGAAGAACTCTCAGGAAACGGGCGAGCCCGAGGTCGGAAATGACACGCTCGGTGCCGACGTCGGCAAGACTGAGCGGCCGCCGCCCAGTCGATAGTTAAGGAACTTGCTACTCATTGGTGCGTTGAACTCGATATCTCACCGATAACGAGGAAAAATCCCGTGGCACCACGAAAGTCCAATCGATCTACGTCGGGTCAGCGCGACATGTTCGGCGAGGCCATGGCCTTGGCGTCGACGCTTGCCGAGGGCCGCAAGCACGCGGCGGCGGAGCGCATCACCGAGCTGGCGACGGCCGCGCGCGACGTGACCACAACGTTTCACGATCTGCCCTTCCTGCGCGACTACACCGAAGCGGCAGCCGACCGCCTCGACGAACTGGCCGTCTATGTCGACGACACCGACCTGCCTGACATCATCAACGATATCGCCACCTTCGCGCGCCGCCAGCCCATGGCGACGCTGGCGCTTACCGTCGCGGCGGGCTTCGTGACGAGCCAACTCGTGCGCGACTGGCCGGGCTCGGGCAATGGTTCGAATGGTTCGGGAGCGTCCAGCCGAGGGCGGAGCTCCGCCCGCAAAGGCGGTCGCCGACGTCGTGGCTCGCGTTAAGGGACTTCCGGCGGTGCGTCGGGCACCTGGGTTCGACGCCGATCCGACCTTGGCCGGCACCCTCCTCGAGCTCGTCAACGACGCAAAGGCGTGGATGGCTGCCGAGGTCGAGTTGATCAAGGCGCAGCTGCAGGAGAGTTCGTCCAAGGTGCAGTCGGCGGCTATCGCGGTGGTCCTCGCTGTGGTTATCGCTCTCGCCGGCATCATCGTGTTGGGCCACACGTTGGTGTTCGTGCTTGCCCCCTATTTCGGTCCGGCCCTGGCCGGCTTCACAATCGCCGGCGCGCTCATCGTGATCGCCGCGGCGCTCTTCATGTACGTGCGCTCACAGCTCGACCTTTCGAAGCTTGTTCCCGACCGGCTCGACGTTCGCGACTCCAATCGGGATCGTCGCCATGGTTGATGTCGCGCGCCTCGAAATCGATGCCGATCGGCGCAAGCGCGATTTCGAGAATTCCCTTCGCCGGTTTCAGCAGAGGCTGACGCCGCGCGCGATTGCCGAGGAGGCATTGCGCACCGTCGACGTGCCCGGTCAGACGGCGATGTTCGCGCTGGCCGACACGGTGCGCAAGAACCCCGTGCTGACGATCGGCTTGGCGGCCGGCGCCGGCTGGCTTCTCTATCGGGCGCGGTCCACGGTTCGTCGCGAGGCGAAGCGGGCGCGCAAACGAAACCACAGAACCAAGGAGGTTGAAGATGGAAGCGGAAACAGGTAGCACGACCCGTGCCGGAGCTGCGAAAGCGGGAGCTGCGAAGAAGACCAGGCGCCGAAGCTCGAAGGCGAGCCGCCGCTCCAAGTCGGCACGCCGCTCGAACGGAAACGGACAGTCCCTGCTCGCCACGCCGATGGATGCGGCCATGCGCGAAGGAACGCGGTTCATGGAGAAGGCCTATCGCTGGGCGGACGACATGGGGCGGTCGGTTCCCAAACTGGCGCGCGGTCTTCATATGCCGAGCAAGGCCTCCTTCAACAGGATCGCCGAAACCAACCCCATCGTCCTCGGTGCAGTTGGATTGGGGATCGGCGTCGCTCTGGGGGCCATGCTCCCTCACCTTTCCAATGCCAATGGCCGCAAGGGCAGCCGGGGCGGCAAACGCGCAAGGCGTGCCGCCCGCAAATAAGACGGCACCGCCACCAGAGGCACCCGATGGTAGGAAGAAGGGCGACGACGCGAAGGACCGAGCCGCCGGTTGCGGACGATCTCTTTGCCGTCTCCCGGGGTGCGACAATCGACGACGTCCGCGACATGGCGCTCGGCTGCACGCGATGCCCGCTCTACATCAATGCGACCCAGACGGTCTTCGGCGAGGGCCCTTCTGACGCCCGCATCATGCTGGTCGGCGAACAGCCGGGCGATCGAGAGGATCTCGCCGGCCGTCCATTCGTCGGCCCCGCCGGACAACTGCTCGACAAGTCGCTTGAAGACGCAGGTATCGCCCGCGACGAAATCTATCTCACGAACGCGGTGAAGCATTTCAAGTTCGAGGCGCGCGGCAAGCGTCGTCTGCACAAGCGGCCGAACCGATCCGAGGTCGAGGTCTGCCGGTTCTGGCTCGAGCACGAGCTCGCCATCATAGATCCGGTGGTGGTCGTGGCTCTCGGCGCAACCGGCGCGCAGTCCCTCCTGCGCCGCACGGTGACCATCGGTGAGGTTCGCGGACGTCAGATCCATTTCGGAAACTGGACCGGCTCTCGTCACCGTGCATCCCTCCTATCTTCTCCGCATCCCCGACCGTGACGCGGCGGAGAAGGAGTATCGCCGCTTCGTGCAGGATCTCCGAAAAGCCGCCGACTCTGGCGCGTGATATGAGCCGCCGCAAGGCGAGCTGACACCTGCCGGTCGCGGAACGTTTGCCGGCGCGAGCGGTTGTTCGGGCGGAGGGGAATTCAGATCAATTCACCCTCAATCAGCAAACGGAGATTTCCCATGGGACTGTTCTCGAAGGACATTCGAAGTCTGGATGACCTCTACGTTCATACGCTTCGCGACATCTACTACGCGGAGCAGAAAATCACCAAGGCGCTGCCCGACATGATCGAGAAGGCGACGGACGACGAGCTGCGCTCCGGCTTCGCCGAGCACCTCGAGCAGACGCGCCAGCATATCGCCAGGCTCGAGCAGGTGTTTTCGCTGCACGGCATCGATGCGGGCGGGGTCGACTGCCCGGCCATCGATGGCATCATCGAGGAAACGGACGAGATCTCGGGCGACGTCGACGATTCCGAGGTTCTCGATGCAGCGCTAATCGCCGCCGCGCAGGCCGTCGAGCACTACGAGATCACGCGCTATGGATCCTTGATAGCTTGGGCGAAGCAGCTCGGCCGCGAGGATGAGGCGCTGGTCCTCGAAGAGACCTTGGCCGAAGAGAAGGAGACGGACAAGAAGCTCACCATACTTGCCGAGAGCAAGGTCAACCTGCGCTCCGCAGCTTGAGGCGCACGGCCCGTATCTGATGTCTGTGGAAATTGGGAACCCTGGGGCTCGTCACGCCTTTCCGTCACAAGGCCCAAGGGCCGGCTCCGGAGGATCCGGAGAACCCCGTCGCAGGGATTGCGGCCACCGTGTTTGGACAGGGAGCGACTGCTCGGACGCTATGTCCTGTTTCTAGCCCGTACTTCAGTGCCCGCCGTGCCCGATGCGCGGCGGGCGCAATTGTGGCGGCTGGAACGAAATCTCCTGGTCCGTCGTTGATGAAGCGAAGACGGAGAGAGTGCCATGATCACACGAACCGTTAAGGTTAAGCCACGAGGCCCGGTTGCGGCCCTCTGGGAGCCGACCGCCATCACGGTATTGGGCGTGCTTTTCGGCATCATTGTACTGATGGGGCTGCTCGTCTGGACGCTGCAGGCGGGCGATACCGAGACGGCTATGCCCACCCAGCCGAGCATCTTGCAGCCTGCGCCGCAGCAACCCCTTCCCCAGGCGTAGGAACGTCGATCGAAGCTGCGGAATTTCCATCGCAACCTCAGGCGGGAGGCCGCACGTGCCAGCGACATTCAATAGGACGGCTCAGGCCGCGCGTCGGCCGCGTGTGCTCGTGGTGGAGGATGAGTCCATGCGGCCTCTCAAGCTCGAGGAAAAGCTTGACCGGGACGGCTACACGATTGTCGGACCTTATTACTCGGTCGTCCGGGCATTGGGCGGACTTCCCGAGACGGAGATCGACGCCGCCGTGCTCGATGTCGACGTTCGCGATGCCCTGATCTTTCCACTTGTCGACGAGCTTGCGGAACAAGGCGTGCCATTCGTGTTCCTGGCCGACCCGGCCTCCCGAATCCTTCTGGAGCAATATCAAGAGCAACCGGCCCTCACCAAGCCGTTCGACGCTGCCGCCCTCCTCCACCTGCTGGGTGAAATCCTCCCGACCCGTCGCGCGCACTGATCGGAGCCCGCCCGTGCTCACTCGGCGAAAAGCTGATCCTCGAAAGACAGAAAGCCGAGTTGAACGCGCTCGCTCGCTTCGGTCGAGCAGGTTCGCATGCTCCTGCCGATCAGGAAGGCGACGGCAACGGCATAGTAGAACAGGCGATACCTGCGGACATGGTTCATCATGGGGCACCTGTCGGGAGGGCGCTCCCGCCATGCGTAAATCATGCCATAGGAGCTGGATTGGCAGGGATGTCGGACGTCGCCCGCCGAACCTCCGGCGCCACGCGTGTGCCCAACAGTTCTATCGCACGCAAGACTTGTGCATGGGGCATGGTCCCGACCGTCAGCTGAGCCAGGAAGCGTTGATTGTCGAAGAACTCCCGCTCTTTCAGGATCTTGTCGACTACCTGGTCTGCGCTGCCGACGAGGAGCGAGCCCCTTGGAGAACGCATCGCCTCGTACTGCTGGCGGGTCATTGGCGGCCAGCCGCGCTCCCGGCCCACCTGCGTCATCATAGTCGAGTAGGGTCCATAGAATTCCTCCGCCGCCTGCTCGGCGGTATCGGCGACGAAGGCGTGAGAATTGATGCTGACCTTCAGTCGTTCGGCCGGATGTCCCGCCCGCCGGCCGCACTCCCGATAGTAGGCGACGAGAGGAGCGAAGCGTTCGGGCTCGCCACCGATGATCGCCAGCGCCAGGGGAAGGCCGAGCCTGCCCGCCCGCTCCACGGATGCAGGAGTGCCGCCGACCGCGACCCAGACCGGCAGCGGATTTTGCAGCGGACGCGGATAGACGCCGAGGCCGGAGAGCGCCGCTCGGTGCTCGCCGATCCATCGGACTTTCTCGGTTTCCCGCAGCTGCAGGAGAAGATCGAGTTTCTCGGCGAAAAGAGAGTCGTAGTCGGCGAGGTCGTAGCCGAACAGCGGAAACGACTCGATGAACGAGCCTCTCCCGACCATGATTTCGGCCCGTCCGTTGGAAAGCAGGTCCAGCGTCGCGAAGTCCTGGAAGACCCGGACGGGATCGTCGGAGCTCAGAACGGAGACGGCGCTGGTCAGCCGGATTCGCTTGGTGCGCGCCGCCGCTGCCGCCAGTACGACTGCCGGCGAGGACACGGCGAAATCGCTTCGATGGTGCTCGCCGACTCCGAAGACGTCGAGTCCGACTTGATCGGCGAGCTCGATTTCTTCGATGAGATCGCTGAGCCGCTGGCCAGGCGACACCGTCGCGCCCGTGTCGGGATCGGGCGTCCGCTCGGCGAACGTATAGACTCCGATTTCCACCAGTCGCGCCTTCAGTTCACGAATCTTCTCGCATGCGATCCCGCCATTTGAACATGCGTACCGAATCATTCATGCACAATCTCTCCCGGTTGGCGCCGATGGGTGTAACATCGAACTGCGTCGCTGCACGATTCGACGACACGGAATTCACCACAACCGATGCACAAGGTCAGGGTTGCACAATGATGAACTCGATCCGCACAATATTGGCCTTTCTTTTCGCGCTCGCCACCCTTTCCAGCGTCGCTGCGGCAGACGTAAAGTTCGCCGTGGGGGCCGAACCCTATCCGCCCTTCTCTCTGAAGGACACGTCTGGGAAATGGAGCGGCTGGGAGATCGACGCGATGAACGCGGTCTGCAGTCATCTCGGTGAAAAGTGCGAGGTTGTCGAGGTGGCGTGGGACGGTATCATCCCTGCCCTCACCACCCGCCAGGTGGATGTGATCTGGAGTTCCATGGCCATCACCGAGGAGCGCAAGAAGACGATCGATTTCTCCGACATGTATTACAACTCCCAAATTCTCATGATCGGCCGAAAGGATGCTGGCGCCGATATCACGCCCGAAGGCCTCAAGGGCAAGACCATCGGCGTTCAGACGAGTTCCATCCACGAGCGTTACGTGGAGAAGTATTTCGGCTCCGTCGCCACGATCAAGACGTATCAGACGCAGGACGAGGCGAACGCCGACCTTGCCGCCGGACGCGTCGACTATGTTCAGGCCAATGCCAGCACCCTCTATGCGTTTCTCGCGACGCCTCCGGGCCAGGCCTGCTGCGATGCAAAGGGCAACGTTCCGCCCGACCCCGAAATCCTTGGCCAGGGCGTGGGCGCCGGCATCCGAAAGGACGACACCGCCCTCAAGGAGAAACTGAACGCCGCCATCCGGTCAGCGGCCGCCGCGGGCGACTTCGAGCGCATCACCAAGAATTATCCTGAGCTCGAAAAGCTCATCGTGCTGCCCCAGAAAGAGAAGGACTGATCGCACGATTCCCCTTACTCTCGTCCGTGCACGGGGAACTGAGGGGGAGCGGTCATGCCGGCAACTTTCAAATCGTTCGTCGAACGTCACGCCCTGGCGGTATTTATCGTTCTGGCCTACGCCCTGTCATGGTGGCCGTGGTTATGGACGATCGCCAGTCCGGAAACGTCGCCTTCGACCATACTTCCCTGCGGTCCGTTCTTCGCCGCTGTGATCGTCCTCGCCGTTCTCGGTCGTAACCACCTCATGGATTTCCTGCGGCGGATCTTGCATTGGCGCGTCGCACCGCGCTGGTACGCGGTGGTCCTGCTGCTGCCCTTGGCCGTCACGATCGTGGCGGTTCTGTTGAACATGGCGCTCGGTGCCGAAACCTTGGGAAGCTTCGAGACGCCGGGTCCCGCTCAGCTCGTCGTCAGGTTTCTTTTCATTTTCGTCTTCATTGGCCTCGGCGAGGAACCGGCCTGGCGCGGTTTCGCCCTCCCCCGCCTCCTCAAGGACTATGCGCCGCTGGCGGCCACTCTCATCCTCGGGATCGTGCATTTGCTCTGGCATCTGCCGCTTCTCGGTGTCGAGTACGACGCATCGAACGTCCTGCCATGGGCCCTTGCCTTGCTCGGCTATTCGGTGATCGTCACTTGGCTCTACCTGAACACCGGCGGCAGTCTCCTCCTTCCGGCCCTCATGCATGCCGCGGTGAACACGAGCGCCGTTCTGTTTCAGATGTTCAACGGCCAGGATCTCATACAGCTCTGGTGGTTGTTCAGCGTGCTTTGGGTGTTGTCCGCCATTGCCGTCGTCGCGCTCTACGGCCCTTCCCTTCGGAGCGGGAAGCAGGCGCCCGCCATGTGATGACAGCGGTGATCCGGACGGGATTCCCCGGCGAATTGCCCTAAAAGGGTCTTCGCGTTCGGCAATTTCATGCTAACATGTCAGTCCTTACAAGAAACTGATGGGAGGACTGCCAATGTCAATTACAGGCGCATTTTTGCGAGGAACCGCGCTCGCCGGCGCTCTTCTGGTTTCGGCTGGCCTGTCTTCGGCTGCGTACGCCGAGGGCCCGCAGGTCGTTTCGGGCCCGGCTGCCGAGGCCGAGTGCTTCAAGGCCTGGACGGCCGACACCAAGTACTTCCAGTGGCCGAAGAAGGAAGGACCCTACCGGATCGCTCTGGCCAACGGGTTCATCGGCAATACCTGGCGCATCCAGATGATCAAGACGGCTAAGGCTTACGCCGCGCAGCCGGACGTCGCCGCGAAGCTCAAGGAATTCAAGGTCGTGTCGACGGGTGAGGACCTGGCGGCCCAGATCGCCGCTGTCGACAACTTCATCAACTCGGGATACGACGCCATCGTCGTCAATGCCCAGAACCCGGCTGCCTTCACACCCGTCATCAAGCGGGCCAACAAGGCCGGCGTCGTGCTTGTCGCCTTCGACAACACGCTCGACACCGACGAGGCGATCAACGTGAACGTGGACCAGAAGGGCCTCGGCAAGTATTGGGCCGAATGGCTGGTGAAGAACGTTCCCAACAAGGAGGGCAAACTCCTGGAAGTGCGTGGCGTTCAGGGAACGTCGGTCGATCGCGACCGTCACGACGGCATCCAGGAAGTGCTGGCGGCGTCGGGCGGCAAGTGGGAGACCGTCGAAGTCGTCGGCAAGTGGGACGACGGCACGGCCCAAAAGGTCGTGGCCGATGCCATCGCCGTCCACAAGAAGTTCGACGGCGTCACCGTGCAGGGTGGTTCGACCGGCACCGTACGCGCCATGATGGACGCCGGCCATGCCTTCGTACCGGTCGGCGGGGAAACGGAGAACGGTTTCCGCAAGCTGTGCGCCGCTCACGCGGGCGAGGGCCTGAAATGCGCCTCCGCCGGCACCGGACCGGCCCAGGTCGCGGTGGCGATCAAGACCGCCATCGCCGCGCTCGAAGGTCAGGTCGTCCCCCAGTCGATCGCCCTTCCCCTGTCGCTCGTCGAGGATCCCAATTTCAAGGACGGCGACAACTTCTACGGCGACCAGTCCGACAACTTCTTCGTCGGCAACGCCTTCCCCACCTGCGGCATCAACTTCACGGCGCAGGAGATCATGGGCAAGTCGGAGACCGACGAGTAGCCTCAAGACATCAGCTGACGCCGCGGGTCATCCCCCGCGGCGTCGTTTCGGAGGGGCTCATGGACGCTGCTGCGGCGCCCTTGTTCCGCATGACGGGCGTTTCGAAGCGCTATGGGGGCGTTCGCGCCCTCGAGGATGCGCGGTTGGAATGTCGTCGCGGCCGCATCCATGCAGTCTTGGGCGAGAACGGCGCCGGCAAGTCGACGCTCATCAAGATCATGTCGGGCGTCGTGCAGCCGGACTCCGGCTCCATGGAGCTCGAAGGCGGTGAGGTCAGGTTCAAGACTCCTGCCGCGGCCACGGATTCCGGCATCGCGTGCATCTACCAGGAACTGTCCCTGCTCCCCGATCTGACCGTTTCCGACAACATCTCCATCACCAACCCGCCCCGCCGGTTCGGGCTGATCGATCGCTCCGCCCAGCGCCGGCGCGCCGAGAAGGCCTTGGCCCGGGCCGGGGCGGGCGACATCCACCCCCTCGCCCGCGTCAAGGACCTGCCCCTGTCCCGCCGGCAAATGGTCGAGATCGCAAAGGCGCTCGCCCGCGATCCCAAGATCCTCATCCTCGACGAGGCGACCTCGGCCCTGACCGCCGGCGACGTCTCGACTGTCTTCACTGTCCTCAACCAGCTGCGCGAGGATGGGCTCGCCATCGTCTACATTTCACATCGCATGCACGAGATTGCCGAGCTCGCCGACGAATGCTCCGTCTATCGTAACGGCCGGCATGTCGCGACCTTCGACGCCGGCACGAAATCGGACGAATCCATCGTCGAGATGATGATCGGCAGGGAATACAAGAGCGTGTTCCCCGACAAGCCGAAGCAGGAGCCGTCCGGCGATCCGGTTCTCGCGATCCGCGGCCTCTCCTGGGGAGAGCGGCTGAAGGCCATCGACCTCGACCTGCGGCGGGGCGAGATCGTCGGGCTCGGCGGGCTCGACGGCCAGGGCCAGAGGGAGCTGCTGCTCGCCCTGTTCGGCGTCCTCATCGGCGTCACCGGGACCATGGAGATCGACGGCGTCGCCGTCCGTCCGTTGAGCCCGCGCGCCGCCAAATCGGACCGTGTCGGCATGGCTCTCATTCCCGAGGACCGCAAGACGGAAGGCCTGATGCTCCCGATGTCGGTGCGGGACAACCTCTCCTTTGCAGCGCTCGACCGGCTCGGCCGCTTCGGAATCGTCGATCGGACCCGCGAGCGCGATGCGATCGACGAGATGATCCGCATGCTGCAGATTCGTGTAGCGGACGTCCAGGCGCCCGCCAACGCCCTCTCGGGCGGCAACCAGCAGAAGGTCGTCATCGCCAAGTGGCTGATGAACCAGCCGCGCATCATCCTTCTCAACGATCCCACGCGCGGTATCGACGTCGGCACCAAGCAGGAACTCTACCGCCTTATGCGGCAGCTTGCCGATTCGGGCGCCGCCATACTGTTCTATTCCACCGACTACGATGAGCTCGTCGGCCTGTGCAATCGCGTCGCCGTCATGTACGACGGCCGCTTCGTGCGTCTCCTGAAAGGCAAGGATGTAACCGAGAAAACGCTCGTCGCCAGCGCCCTGAACATCGCGCCCGGCGAGGCGCCGATTGCTCAGGTTGGAGGCGCGGGATGATTTCCACGCGCCACTATTTCGCCGAACACAAGGCGACGATCGCCGCCCTGCTCACCAGCATCGCCTTCTTTGCCCTCTACATCAGCAAGCACCAGGTAGGGCTCACGCCCGACGTCGCAGCGACGGCCGCCAACAAGGGCGTGCTGCTCGCCCTCGTCGCCATGGCGCAGACCCTGCCGGTTCTCACCGCCGGTCTCGACCTGTCGGTCGGAATGATATTCGTGTTCGCCAACTGCCTCGCCTCCCTGGTCTGCGTCGGCACGCCGCTCGAGACGGCGGTCGGCGTGGTCATCGTGCTGGCGGCCGGGTTCGCCTGCGGGCTCCTCAACGGCATCATCGTCGTATTCGGGCGACTGCAGCCCATCATTACGACTCTGGCGACCGGTGCAATCTACTACGGACTGGCGCTGGTCATTCGCCCCGTGCCCGGCGGCGACGTCAATTCCGATCTTGCCGACGCCGTCACCGGAAGCCTGCCGGGCGGGATTCCAGCATCGCTGGCATTACTGCTCGCCGTCGTGCTCCTGGTCTGGGTCCCGTTTCGCCGCTCGGTGCTCGGCCGCGCGGCCTACGCGGTCGGCTCCTCCGAGACCGCCGCCTTCATGTCCGGCGTACCGATCGGCAGGGCGAAGATCCTCGCCTACGCTCTTTCGGGGCTCCTGTCGGCGATCGCCGGCCTCATGCTCACCTTCATAACTTATTCCGGCGAAGCGTCGGCCGCCATCGGCGGCACCTACACCTTGAACTCCATCGCCGCAGTGGTGATCGGCGGAACGTCGCTTTTCGGCGGATCGGGAAGCGCCATCGGTTCGATCTTCGGCGCTTTCGTTTTGAGGACCATCGGCGATTTGCTGTTCGTCTTCGACCTCGAACCGTTCTGGCAGCCCCTGGTCCAGGGTGTGATCCTGCTTGCCGCCGTCAGTCTCGGGGCATTCCGGCTTCTGCGGCTGCGCAACCGGCTCGACATCTTCACATGAGGGCGACTGCATGATTGCCAGGGTAGCCACGCTCACCCGCCGCGTCGACCCGGCCGTCGCCGCCGCCTTCGGCTGCATCGTCGTGCTGCTTTTGGTCGGCAGCATCTACTCTTCGAGCTTCCTGTCCCCCGAATATCTGTTGCAGCAGCTGCTGGTCGCCTCGTTCCTCGGCCTCGTCGCCACAGGAATGATGATCGTCATTCTCCTGGGCCAGATTGACCTCTCCGTTCCCTGGATCCTGACGGTCGGCGGCATGATGTCGACGGCCGCGGCAGGCTGGCATGGCGGCTGGGAATATCTTGCTATCCCGTTCGGCATCCTGTGCGGTGCCGCAGCCGGAGCATTGAACGGGTTTGGCGTCGCCTATCTTCGCATTCCGTCCATGATCTTCACCCTCGGGATCAACGCCGTCGCCCAGGGGCTCATGGTGTTGCGGACCGGCGGTTTCGCCCCGCAGGACATGGCGACCGAAACCATGCGCTATGTCGCCACTGGCCGGGCGATCCCGGGAATACCCAATGCTCTCGTCGTATGGGCTTTGGTGGGCGCCGGTACCGTCTGGCTTCTGACCCGCACGAGCTTCGGTCGAACCGTCTATGCCATCGGCAATAGTGAGCGGGCCGCTTATCTTTCAGGCGCCGATACCCGCCGCGTCCTGTTCTTCGCCTTCGTGCTTTGCGGCGGGCTCGCCGGTTTCGCCGGCGTGCTGCTCGCCGGATACTCCACCAAGGCGTACCAAGCGATGGGTGACGCCTACCTGTTGCCCGCCATCGCCGCGGTCGTCCTCGGCGGAACTTCCATCCTCGGCGGCCGGGGAACCTATCTTGGAACGGTGGCGGGCGTCATCCTGATCACGCTTCTGCAGTCCATCCTCTCCGTCATGCAGATGCAGGAGGCGGGCCGCCAGGTGATCTACGGCGCCGTGATCATCGGCATGCTGCTCATCTACGGCCGCGAACGGCGCCAGGGCTGACGTCCGAGGTACCGGCATTTGCCTGCTTTCTGATGCCAAGCGAGAAGGCGATCAGCATGGCGCCGACGACGATCGCATATGCGCCGATCGCCCAGATGACCGCTATTGCGCCCTGATCGGGATTGGCCATCACCAGGATCGCGAACAGCAGGGACAGGACTCCGGAGAGTCCGAGCCAGAACTCGCCCTCGATCTCCTTGCGGAGCACGATAGCCGCAACGATTTGCAGCACGCCGATGGCGAGCGCCCATGCGACGATGAAGACGAGAAGCCCGATCGCGGTGATGCCCGGCATGAGGAAGGTGAGCACGCCGACGGCGACTCCGAGGACGCCTTGAAGGCCGACAAGCCAGCGGTTCTCGATGGCCGTCTGGCCGGTTACCGCCGCCCACAGCGCCAGCGCTCCGTCGACCAGCATGTAGGCGCCGATCACGAGCACCAGGCTCGCAAGGGTGATGCCCGGGAGCGCGAACGCCAGGATCCCGAAGAGCATCGCCGCGATCCCGCGCACGAGGAACACCCACCAATACCTAGAGAGGAATGCACGCATGACGACCCTCCTTCTTCACATGCAGCTTCGCTCGTTTCCGGCCGTTCGACAACCGGCATGCGGCGGCTGTCAACGCCCGCCTCATGCGGTGGCCGGCATCAGCGATCGCGCCCGCTCCTCGAACGATGCCATGATCTGGTCCGCCGCGTAGTCGAACATGCCGCCCAGCAGGGCCTGCAGGAGCCGGTTGTCGAGCTGGTAGTCGAGCGCGAAGTCGACCATCGTCGCATCCGATGCCGGATGGAGCGCCCACCGGTTGCGCAGATGCTTCAGCGGTCCCTCGAAGGCCGCCGCTTCGATCGTGAAGATTCGGGGATCGGCGACGATGTCGCAGGCGAACCGCTCCCGGATGCCAAGCCGATCATAGCCGATCGTGAGCTCACCCTGGCAATGCATGACGCCCTGGGCGTCGATCCGCCGATCCCATACCCGCGAATCGCGGCACAGCGGCACGAAGTGTCGGTAGTCCTCGACTGCAGCGACGATGTTAAAGAGGTGGCGGGCCGGATACGGAAAACGGCGTTGCAGCCGCACCTCGGTCATGATCTGGCGGCGCGGGCCTGACGCAACCGCGCGAAATCGTCGCCGGCATGATGCGATGAGCGTGTCAGGGGGCTCGCCGAGACCATCAGGAAGCCCTTGGCGTAGGCAATGGTCTCGTAGGCCTTGAACTCGTCCGGCGACACGAAGCGGTCGATGGCCGCGTGCTTGCGGGTCGGCTGGAGATACTGCCCGATGGTGATGAAATCGATGTCGGCGGACCGCATGTCGTCCATGACCTGCAGGACCTCTTCGCGCGTCTCGCCAAGTCCGACCATGATGCCTGACTTGGTGAACATCCGGGGATCGATTTCCTTGACTCGCTGCAAGAGCCGCAGCGAATGGAAGTAGCGCGCCCCGGGCCGGATCGTCAGGTAGAGCGAGGGCACCGTTTCCAGATTGTGGTTGAATACGTCGGGCCGGGCATCCACCACACGCTCCAGCGCTCCGTCCTTGCGCAGGAAGTCGGGAGTCAGAACCTCGATCGTCGTTTTGGGCGAAAGGCCCCGCACTTCGCGGATGACCGCCGCAAAGTGCCCTGCTCCGCCGTCGTCGAGGTCGTCGCGATCCACCGAGGTCACGACCGCATGATGCAGTCCCATCCGCGCGATGGCCTGCGCCACTCGCACCGGTTCCTCGCCGTCGACCGCGTCGGGGCGCCCCGTGCGCACGTTGCAGAACGCGCAGGCCCGTGTGCAGGTGTCGCCGAGAATCATGAACGTCGCATGCTTCTTCGACCAGCATTCGCCGATATTGGGACAGCCGGCCTCCTCGCACACCGTGACGAGGCGATGGTCGCGCACGATTTTCTGCGTCTCGTGGAAGACGGGCGAACCGGGTGCCTTGACGCGGATCCATTCCGGCTTGCGCAACAAAGGCGTGTCGGGATTGCGCGCCTTTTCCGGGTGCCGCGGCCTACTCGTCCTGTCGAGAAGCGTGACCATCGCGACCTAGCGGTTGCCCCGCACGAGCTTCACGGCCATGAGAAGGACGATCGCGCCGACCGCCGATACGAGGAGGTTGCCCCAGAACCATCCCTGGAAGGCCTCGCCCAGCCGGATGCCGGCGGCATTGGCCAGGAACGCGCCGATGAACGAGCCGATAATTCCGACGATGATGTTCATGAAGATACCCATGTCCGACCGGGTGATCTTCTCCGCGATCCAGCCGGCAAGGCCGCCGATGAGGATGGTGCCGATCCAGCCGACGCCGCCGCCGAGATCCATGAGTGAGTTGGGTTCCATTCTACCTCCGCGCCTGTTTGCGACCGTTAAGCGATGAGCCGTGCCAGTATCACGACGACGATGGCTCCGATGGCCGCCGTGACGATATCGCGAACGATCTCGTTCTGGATCCCGAGCGAGATGTCGAACCTGCCGAGAAGATAGCTTCCCACGAACGAGCCGATGACGCCGGACAGAAGATATTGGACGACACCGCCACCGCCGACGATGAAGCTCGCAAGCCAGCCGGCGATCAGTCCGATCAACAGGGCGATTGCGATGTTTCTCGCGTCCATTCTCAGGGTCCTCGTCGACTTACATATGGATGACGCGGCCGAAAGCATCAAGGACGCTTTCGTGCATCATCTCCGACAGGGTCGGGTGCGGGAACACCGTGTGGAACAGCTCTTCCTCGGTGGTTTCCAGGTTCATGGCCACGACGAAGCCCTGGACCAGCTCGGTGACCTCGGCCCCCACCATGTGGGCGCCCAGGAGCTGCCCGGTCTTGGCATCGAAGATGGTCTTGACCATGCCTTGGTCCTCACCAAGCGCGATGGCTTTGCCGTTGCCAACGAACGGAAACCGGCCGACCTTGATCTGCCGCCCGGCCGCCTTGGCCGCCGCCTCGGTGAGGCCGACGGATGCGACCTGCGGGTGGCAATAGGTGCAGCCCGGAATGCGGGTCTTGTCGAGCGGGTGCACCGCAAGACCTTTGATCTTCTCCACGCAGATGACGCCCTCATGCTCGGCTTTGTGCGCCAGCATGGGCGGGCCGGCAACGTCGCCGATGGCGTAGATGCCGGGAACGTTGGTTCGGCCGAACCCATCGGCAACGACGACGCCCTTCTCCACCTTGACGCCGAGGGCTTCGAGCCCGAGGTCTTCGACGTTGCCGACGACCCCGACAGCCGAGATGACCCGATCGACCGTGATGTCCTGCTTGCCCGACGCGGCCTCGATGGTTGCCGTCACCTTGTCGCCGCTCTTCTTCAGCTGGGCGACCTTGGCGCCGGTCAGGATCTTGATGCCGGTCTTCTCGAACCGCTTGCGCGCGAAGTCGGCAATCTCCTTGTCTTCCACGGGCAGGACCTGCTCGAGAATCTCGACGACCGTCACCTCCGAGCCCATCGTGCGGTAGAAGGATGCGAATTCGATTCCGATCGCACCCGATCCGATGACCAGCAGCGATTTTGGAAACGCATCCGGCACCATGGCCTCGAAGTAGGTCCATATGAGCTTCTTGTCGGGCTCGAGTCCGGGCAGCACCCGCGGCCGCGCGCCCGTCGCGAGGATGATGTGCTTGGCGCTGAACTCGCCGACCGCCTTGCCATCCTTGGTCACTGCGGCCTTGCCGGGCGCCGAGATCCGTCCCCTCCCGTCGATGACCGTGACCTTGTTCTTCTTCAGGAG
Source organism: uncultured Alphaproteobacteria bacterium (assembly GCA_963789175.1). Taxonomy (GTDB): domain Bacteria; phylum Pseudomonadota; class Alphaproteobacteria; order Rhizobiales; family Aestuariivirgaceae; genus CAWBJO01. The sequence goes on along the minus strand of CAWBJO010000006.1, from coordinate 145,346 downwards.
AAAGCCGACTCCGGTGTTCAGCCGCTTCGCGACGTCGCGCGACCGCTTGACGACAGCCGCCGCATCGGCGGTGACGCCATCCGCCTTGAGGCCGTAGTCTCCCGCATGGGAGAGATAGTGGTAGATTTCGGCCGAGCGCAGCAGGGCCTTGGTCGGGATGCACCCCCAGTTGAGACAGATGCCGCCCAGGTGCTTGTCTTCGACGACCGCCGTCTTGAATCCGAGTTGCGCGGCCCGGATCGCAGCCACGTAGCCGCCCGGCCCCGCCCCGAGGATGAGGATGTCGAATGCGGTGTCCGTCATTGGGTCAGTTCCTTGAACATCAATATGCAGTCGCTGCCTTTGCCCCAATCGGAGAACGGCACGAACGGCCGCCGCCCGCCCTCCGTGAAGCCGAGCTTCCGGTAGAAAGCGCAGGCGCCTTCATTGGCCGAGACGACGATCAGGCTCAGCCGGCTGGCCTCGGCGCTGCGGGCGAGCGCTTCCGCTTTGCTGATGAGCTCTTTGCCGTGTCCCTTGCCCCGATATTCGGGATAGATCGCAATCGCGTTGATGTACCACGTGCCGGCCGCCAGCCCCTCAAGCTCGACGAGCGGCCGTGCCGCTCTGTGCAGCGTGGTCAGATCGGGCGGATCGTAGGGAGTCGGTACGCGGAAACCCATCACCATCCCGGCGGGCTCGCCGTCGATCTCCAGGATGTGGGTGTTGCGCCACGAAAAATCGCCGCGGTCGCGAATGGCGCGGGAGCGGCCGATCTCGAGACTGGACTGACCGGGGTTCGCGATGTCCTGCCAGATGGCGCACGCGAAACCGTTGCCCGCCATGTCCATGAAGATGCACATGTGCGGCGCGTCGGATCTGGTGGCGGGTCGGATCATCATGATCGCCGCTCACACCATCATCAGCGCCGGATCTTCGATCAGCGTCTTGAAGGCTCCTAGTAGTTTGGCACCGAGCGCGCCGTCGACCACCCTGTGGTCGCAGGACAGGGTGACGGTCATCAAGGTGCGGACGACCACGGCATCGGCCTCGACGATGGCCCGCTTCTCGCCCGCGCCGACGGCCAGGATTGATGCATGCGGCGGGTTGATGACGGCCGCAAACTCCGTGATGCCGAACATGCCGAGATTGGAGATCGCCGTGGTCCCGCCCTGGTACTCGTGCGGCGCGAGCCGGCGCTTCCGAGCTCGGCCCGCCAGGTCCTTCATCTCACCGGAGATTTGCGGCAGCGACTTCGTTTCCGCCTGGCGCACGACCGGCGTGAACAAGCCGCCTTCGATCGCGACGGCGACGCCGACATCGGAATGCTTGTGCCGCAGCATGCCGCCCTCGGTCCATGTCGCATTTGCCTCGGGCACGCGCTGCAGCGCCAACGCCATGGACTTGATCATGAAATCGTTGACCGACAACTTCCAGGCCGGGTTCTTGTCGTCGTCGATCGGAGCGTGGGCATTGAGCTTCTCCCGAAGAATGAGAAGCTCGTCGAGCTTGCAGTCCACGGTCAGATAGAAATGCGGGATCGTCTGCTTCGCCTGCAGCAGGCGTTGGGCGATGATCTTCCGCATGCCGTCATGCGGCACCACTTCGTACGACCCCGGCTCGTAGAGCTTGAGGATCATCTCGTCCGGCATCGCCGCCTGGAGGCCGCCACCTGCCGCTCTTTGCGGCGCCGCCCCGCCGGGGCGAGCCGCCTCGACGTCGCGGGCGATGATTCTGCCGTGCGGGCCGGATCCTTTCACTGCGCCGAGGTCGAGACCCTTCTCCTTGGCGAGCCGCCGCGCGAGCGGGCTTGCGAAAACGCGTCCGTTCGATGCCTGCCGGGCCGCCGGCTGCTGTGCAGCGGCGGGAGCAGCAGCGGGCGCCGATGACGTCGGAGCGGTCGCCGGCTTCGGTCCTTCGGTCTGTTTGGGGGGTGAGGCTGCGGGAGTGGGCTTGGCGCCGGCGTCCGACTTCGCCGGCACGGCGATGGCGTCGGCGCTCTCGCCTTCCGCCAGGATCACGGCGATCGGCGTGTTGACGGCAACGTCCTCCGTCCCATCGGCGACGAGGATCTTGCCAAGCGTCCCCTCGTCGACCGCCTCGATCTCCATCGTCGCCTTGTCGGTCTCGATCTCCGCGAGAACGTCTCCCGACTTGACCGGCTCGCCTTCCTTCTTGAGCCAACGCGCCAGCTTTCCCTTGTCCATGGTGGGCGAGAGCGCCGGCATGAGAATGTTGATCGGCATCGTTTCGCCCTCAATACCGCGCCGTCGGATGCGGCAGGCTAGACATAGAGCACCGCCTTCGCGGCCGCGACGACGTCATCCACGGTCGGCAGCGCCAGCTTTTCCAGGTTCGCGGCATAGGGCATGGGCACGTCCTTGCCGGCGACACGGGCGACCGGCGCATCGAGATGGTCGAAAGCATGGGTCATGACCTGGGCCGCGATCTCGGCTCCCACCGAAGACTGCGGCCAGCCTTCCTCGACGGTCACGCAGCGATTGGTCTTGCGGACGCTTTCGACGATCGCCGCGACGTCCATCGGGCGTAGCGATCTGAGGTCGATGACCTCCGCTTCTATTCCCTCGCCAGCGAGTTTTTCAGCCGCCGCCAGAGCGTAGGTCATGCCGATCCCGAAACTGACGATCGTGACGTCCTTGCCCTCGCGTGCCATGCGGGCCTTTCCGATCGGCACGACCCAGTCGTCGACCTTCGGCACGTCGAATGTCTTGCCGTAGAGAATTTCGTTCTCGAGGAAGATGACCGGGTTGGGATCGCGGATCGCCGCCTTGAGCAAACCTTTCGCATCCGCCGCCGTATAGGGAGCGACCACCTTGAGGCCGGGGATCTGGCTGTACCAGGCCGAAAAGTCCTGGCTGTGCTGCGCAGCGACCCTCGCCGCTGCGCCGTTCGGGCCGCGGAAGACGATCGGGACACCGATCTGGCCCCCCGACATGTAGAGCGTCTTGGCCGCTGAATTGAGGATGTGATCGATCGCCTGCATGGCGAAATTGAAGGTCATGAATTCGACGATCGGCTTGAGGCCGTGAAACGCGGCACCGACGCCAAGGCCCGTGAACCCCATCTCCGTGATCGGAGTATCGACCACCCGCTTTGCGCCGAACTCTTCGAGCAATCCCTGGCTGACCTTGTATGCGCCCTGGTACTGGCCGACCTCCTCGCCCATGAGGAACACTGCCGGGTCGCGTTTCATCTCTTCGCGCATGGCATCCCGCAGGGCCTCACGAACGGTCATCGGAATGGTCTCGGTTCCGGGAGGAAGTCCCGGATCCTTGACGGAAACGGTGGGGGGCGGTGCCGCAGCGAGCGAGTCCTGCGGCGGGCTGCTCGGTAGGGACGGAGGCTTCTCTTGTGGCGGCGACTTGGCCTTCGCCTCCGCCGCGGAGGGAGCCGTCTCGCCATCTCCGAGCACGACGGCGATCGGCGTGTTCACCTTCACGTTTTCCGTGCCTTCCGGCACCAGGATGTCGGTGACCTTGCCCTCGTCGACGGCCTCGACCTCCATCGTTGCCTTGTCGGTCTCGATTTCGGCGATGACGTCGCCCGACTTCACCTCGTCCCCGACCTTGACGAGCCACTTGGCGAGCTTGCCTTCTTCCATCGTCGGGGAAAGCGCCGGCATCAGAATCTGCGGCATGGATGAGCGCGCTCCTAAGCCGGCTGGTACACGTCGGTCCACAATTCGGAGATATCGGGCTCCGGGTCGGACTGGGCGAATTCGGCCGCGTCGAGTACCACGGTCCTAACCTCGTTGTCGATCTTCTTCAGTTCATCTTCGCTGCGCAGTCCGCTGGCCACGAGGCGGCGTTTGACCTGCTCGATCGGGTCATGCTCCTCCCGCATCTTCTGCACCTCTTCCTTGGTGCGGTACTTCGCGGGATCCGACATGGAGTGGCCGCGATATCTGTAGGTCATCATCTCGAGAATGTAGGGACCGCTGCCGGCCCGGGCATGGGTGACTGCCTTGTCGCCCGCCGCCTTCACCGCGCGGATGTCCATTCCGTCGACCTGTTCTCCGGGAATGCCGAATGCCGCGCCGCGCGCGAAGAGCTCCTCCGATTTAGCCGAGGCGCGAATGCTCGACGTGCCCATCGCATATCGGTTGTTCTCGATCACGTAGATGCAGGGGAGCTTCCACAGCGATGCCATGTTGAAGCTTTCATAGACCTGGCCCTGGTTGGAAGCGCCCTCGCCGAAATAGGTGAGGCAGACGTTGTCGGAGCCATGGTACTGGCAGGCGAACGCCAGGCCGGTTCCGAGTGGGACCTGGGCGCCGACGATTCCATGGCCCCCATAGAACCCCTTCTCGCGGCTGAACATGTGCATCGAGCCGCCCTTGCCCTTGGAATAGCCGCCGCGCCGGCCAGTGAGCTCCGCCATGACGCCGCGCGGACTCATGCCACAGGCAAGCATGTGACCGTGGTCGCGGTAGCTCGTGATAACCGGGTCGCCCGGCTTCAGCGCCAGCTGCATGCCGATCACTACGGCTTCCTGCCCGATATAGAGGTGGCAGAACCCCCCGATTAAACCCATACCGTAAAGCTGCCCCGCCTTCTCCTCGAAGCGGCGGATGAGCAGCATCCGGCGGTAGGCATCGAGCAATTGTTCGGAAGGAAGTTCGGTGGGCTGTTGTTTGATTTCCGCCGATTTTCGGCTGGTTGCGCGCACCGCCATGAACGACCTCACGATTCTGCCGCCGCGGGCGGCCTCAAAGGCACATTAGCACTTTAGGCATCGGGCAAAACGGCCACCCGACGGTTAAACCCGTTTTTGGTTTAAGTCGCTGATCTATATAACTACTTGGTGTTGATAATCAACTCGCCTGGGCGAACGTAGCCGAGCGACCGGCGGGCCGTCTCGTCGAGCATGTCCGGATCGATGTTTTCGGGGCGCAGGTGGGCGATCTTCCGCTCGAAGGCCTTGCGGGCTGCGACTGTCTCATCGAGCTTGGCGCCGAGCATCCGAGCTTCCCCTTCGATCTCGGCAAGGCGGGCGACGCTGCGCGGTCCGTGGAAATAATGCCAGCCAAAATAGCCGTAGAGCCCCAGGCAGAGGCTGAAAACGATGAGATCGAACAGGCGTTTGCGCATAGCTTCCCCCGTGGCGACGTTAGTAGCCATTGGTTAAGGCATGTTTTCCACACACTTGGAGACCGGCAGCGGAAAATCTTGAAGGACCCGACAGCGTCTATTATGTAACCATCGGAGTTACGACATGTTGGGCAGCAGCAGATTTGTCATCGGAATCCACGTCCTTGCCATTCTCGCGCGCGCCACGGATCGCGCCCCCGTCTGCTCGGCCTATATCGCCGACAGCGTCAACACCAATCCTGTCGTGATCCGGCGGCTGATGGCCGGCATGGAGCAGCATGGCCTTGTTCGTTCGGTGGCCGGCCGCAACGGCGGATTCGTGCTCGCCAAGCCGTCCGCCGACATCACCTTGCAGGAAATCTATCAGGCCCTCGAAGGGCCGGAGCTCTTCCGGATGCACGGGCGCGAGCCCTCCAAGAGCTGCCCCGTCGGTGCATCCATCGTTCGAGCCATCGGCAAGCCCCTGAGAGTTGCCGAGCAGGCTCTGGGCGCCGCACTTTCCCGGACGACCTTGCAGGACGTAGTGTCGGAAATCGCCATCTGACGAACGATGACGAGCGCTGACGCCTCTGGGCCGGGCCCTGCTCCTCGCCTCCTGCTGCCGCTTCTCGCCTTCGGCAATTTTCTCGTCGGCATGGGCGCCTTCGTCGTCATCGGCATCCTGGGCCCCATCGCCACGGGGCTGCACGTCTCTCCGTCGAACGCCGGCCTGACCCTGACCGTCTATTCGATCGTATATGCCGTCGGCTCGCCCCTGCTGGTGGCGGTCCTTGGGAGCATGGACCGCAGATTGCTCATTCTCCTCGGACTCGGCCTTTTCCTTGCCGGCACGGTGGCCTCGGCTCTCGCTCCATCCCTTCAGGCTCTGCTTGTCGCCCGCATTCCCGTGGCGCTCGGTGCCGGAATCTTCACCCCGACCGCCGCCGGCATAGCCGTCGCGGTCAGCGCACCGGAGGAGCGCGGCCGCGCCCTCGCGCTGGTGTTCGGCGGCCTACCCCTGGCGCAGGCGATCGGCGTGCCGGTCGCTGCCTGGATTGGCTATCGCTTCGGTTGGCAGGAGACGTTCTGGGCGGTCTCCGTCGTGACGGCGCTCGGGTTGGCACTCATCGGCTTCGCGACGCCTGCCCGCCTACCGTTTCAGGTGACCAACCTCGCTTCCTTCCTGACCGTCTTCAGGGATCGCGTCACGAGCTTCGCAATCGTGTTCACCGCGATTTTTCTAGCCGCGATCTATGTCTTCTACACCTACTTCGGCGCCGCCATCGAAGTGTCGCTTGGCCCGAACCCGGAGCTGCACGCCTTCTACTTCGTCATTTTCGGCATCGGCGCCGTCATCGGCAATGCCGTGGGCGGCTATCTCACCGACCGGATCGGCAGCGTGCGTACCCTCACCTTTCTCTGCATCGCGCAGGCCGTGCTTCTTCTGGGATTCTCGTTCGTGCCCCTGCCCGCACTGGTCCTCGCGCTTCTCGTGATGATGTGGAGCGTATGCGGCTGGTCGTTCGTTGTTCCGCAGCAGGCAAGGCTGGTGGTGCTGGCGCCGCATGCGCAGAACCTCGTTCTCGCCCTGAACGCCGCCTGCATCTATGTCGGGATCGCGTTGGGCTCCGGGCTCGGAAGCGTCGTCCTCCAGCACTTCGGTCTGAGCGCGCTCGGTGTGGCAGCCTCCGCGGTGGCGCTCCTGGCGCTGGTCCACGTCAGGCTCTCCCATGCGCAGGCGCGGCGGGCTAGGGCGACGCCGACAGAAGCTTGATGTCGCCGATGATCGTCTCCGCCTGCCCCGGTCGACCCGCAACGCGGATCCAGGCCGCCTTCCCGACCTCGGGCGGCAGGGAAAACTTCTGGACGCCTCCTCGGTCTTCCAGCGCGATGCTGGTCACCGGGCGTCCGCTCCCGGCCATGCTGCCGTCCGGCAGCACCATGATTTCGAGCGTCGCCGGGCTGAAGGGTCCGGGATCGCCGACGTCGATTTCGATGCCCGTCACCGTCACCGATTGCGAAAACGGAAACTCGACGATGAAGTCGATGTCCCCCTCTCCGTCGCGGAGCTTGACGTAGGTCGAGGGGTTGCCGTCGAAGAGCTCCGTGATGCGGTATTTGGACGGCGTCTCCATGCGCGTCGCGGGCGCAATCCGCGCCCGATCGAGCGAGGCGACGACCAGCCCCGGCGGCTCGGTCGGCGTCACTTCGGTGACGTTCGCCTTCGCCTGCACCGGACCGCCGGTCTTGAGATCGCCGTTCACGATTGCCTGGGTTTCTTGACCAGGCTCCGGCTGTGCATGGGTCGGCGGCGCCTCGCCGCTGCGAAACGTCTGGATGCCTGCGATGACCACGCCGGCCAGCGCGCACAGCGAAGTGATGGCGATATGGATGTTCTTCAATCGCATAGCCTGAGTTATTTCAGAACTGCACGACCTGCGTAGGTCGCCTGGGCACCCAGTTGCTCTTCGATCCGCAAGAGTTGATTGTACTTTGCCGTCCGGTCCGACCGCGCAAGCGATCCGGTCTTGATCTGCCCGCAGTTTGTGGCAACAGCAAGGTCTGCGATCGTTGCATCTTCCGTCTCGCCGGACCGGTGCGACATGATTGCCCGATAGTGGGCCCGACGCGCCATTTCAACGGCCTCGAGCGTTTCCGTCAGCGTGCCGATCTGGTTGACCTTCACCAGGATGGCATTGGCGATCGCCTTGTCGATGCCTTCCTTCAGCCGACTGGTATTGGTCACGAAAAGATCGTCGCCGACGAGCTGGCACCGCTGCCCGATGGCTTCCGTGAGTGCCTTCCATCCGTCCCAGTCATCCTCGGCCATCCCGTCTTCGATCGAAATGATGGGAAATGAGCGCGTAAGGCCGGCGAGATATTCCACCTGCTCCTCGCGGCCGCGCGTCCTTCCTTCGCCTTCGTACGCGTAGGTTCCGGACCGGAAGAACTCCGTCGCGGCGCAGTCGAGTGCGACGAAGACGTTCTTGCCGGGCTGGTAGCCAGCCCGCTCGGCGGACTTCAGCACGAAGTCGAGTGCCGCTTCGACGGACGGCAGGTCCGGGGCGAATCCTCCCTCGTCCCCGACATTCGTGCTGTAGCCGGCCGCCTTGAGTTCCGACTTCAGCGAGTGGAACACTTCCGCGCCGCAGCGCACCGCTTCCGCCATGTTCGGCGCGCCCACCGGCATGATCATGATTTCCTGGAAGTCGAGCCGGTTGTCCGCATGGACGCCGCCATTGATGATGTTCATCATCGGCACCGGCAGCGTGCGGGCCGACGTTCCGCCGAGATGGCGGTAGAGCGGCACGCCCGCCGATTCCGCCGCGGCCTTCGCTACCGCGAGCGAAACGCCGAGGATGGCATTGGCGCCGAGCCGTCCCTTGTTGGGAGTGCCGTCGAGCGCGATCATCGCCCGGTCGATTCCCGCCTGGTCGCTTGCATCCATTCCGATAACGGCGGCCGAGATTTCGTTGGCGACGGCGGAAACCGCCTGCCTGACGCCCTTGCCCTTGTATCGCGCCGCATCGCCGTCGCGTTTCTCGACCGCTTCATGCGCTCCCGTCGACGCACCAGAAGGTACGGCCGCCCGCCCCACCGAGCCGTCCTTCAACACGACGTCGACTTCCACGGTCGGATTTCCGCGGCTGTCGAGGATTTCGCGGCCCTTTATGTGGGCGATGGCTGTCATGTCGGAGGGTGCTCGCAAAGATTCGGGGTCGGCACGTTTTAACGGCCTCGCTTCGCCCCGGCAACGCGGGAATAGGGCGGGACGGCTATTTGCCTTTTTTGCGGTCCGTTCGCGCCCCGTCCCGGTCCAGCGGGACCTCGCGCAGGAGCGCCGGGATCCTGATCCCGGCATTGCGGAAGGCATTGAGGATGGCAAACCGAAGGTCGCTCGACACCATGGCGCCTATGAGCACGTCGTCCACATAGAAATGCAGCTGGAAGTCGAGGGTATTGTCGCCGAACTCGACCAGTTGCACGAACGGCTCCGGATCGCGGGCGACATCCGGATGGTTCTTGGCGCAGCCGACCAGGATGTCGCGGACGGCATCCGCGTCGGAGTCGTAGGCGACGCGCACCTTGATGATGCTCTTTCCCGACGTGTTGCCGTGTGTCCAGTTCTTGACCGGATCGGAGATGAGATTCGAGTTCGGAATGATGATGGTCGCCCGGTCGAAGGTGTCGATTTCGGTCGACCGCACGTTGATGCGGCTGACGAAGCCTTCTCCCGCCCCCACGACGATCCAGTCCCCCACCTTGATCGGCCGTTCCGCCAGGAGAATGAGGCCCGAGACGAAGTTGTTGACGATCGACTGCAAGCCGAAGCCGATACCGACACCGAGCGCACCGGCGATGATGGCGATGTCCGAAAAGTCGACGCCGGCTGCGGTGAGCGCCAGGATCATCGCCAGGATAACGCCGAAATAATTGACGCCCTTGCGAATCGAGTCCCGCACACCTTTGTCGATGTGCGTCCGCATTAGGACGCGCCGGTCGACCCAGCTCGTGAAGATGTTCGTGAGACCAATCCCGAGCAGGAGGACGCTGATCGCGATGAGGAGCGTCGAGGGATAGATCGTCCGTCCGGCCACCTCGAAGCCGAACAGGGCGCCCGACAGCCAGCCGCGCAGATCGATCCAGTTGAGCGTCCATTGGAAGAAGATGATGGGAATGGCGATCAGGAACAGGACGAGATCGGCCAGCGATGCGAAGACAACCCCCAGCCTTTCGACGCCGCGGTCCGACAGGGAGAGCAACTGCCTGAGGAACCGCCCGACCACGGAGGCGGGTTTCGTCGCTTCCGTCACCAGCTCGTCGACGAGCTGGCGCAGGATGTAGAAGAAGGAGATGAGGGTGAGAGTACTGACGATGGCGATGCTGATGAAATGGCCGAGCGAAACATAGCCGAAGATCAGTGCCAGCACCGCCACCGTCAGCAGGATCCAAAGCAGCGGCCTGAGCCGCCCGGTCCATCCGAAATAGTAGCGTCGCGAGGTGCGTCGGTCGGCCGGATCAGCCTGTGCGATCGTGTTCGCCTCGACGGCCCTCCAGATGCCGATGATCACCAGGATCATGCCGATGGTGACGATGGCGCTTTGGGCGACGGAGAAGGTGAGCGGCAGGAAGAGCAGGTTGACGATGCCGGAATTCAATTCGTCGAGCGCGAATATCACCGCTCCCGCCGTGGCCAACCGATAGACGCGGCCGGCGGCGACGTCGTCGAGCTTCGGCAGGCGCCACGCCGGCAGCCGCGGCGACAGTACCGTCCAGGCGAAGACCTGAAGCACCGAGAAATTCATGAGGAGCGTGAAGAGCGCCGACAACAGGCCGCCGAACCGCGGCGTCAGGATATCCACCGACCGCAGGATCGACCACGTGCCGACCACGAAGAACGAGAGGACGAGGACGGTGACGACGAGCAGCCGTATGACGCGCCATAGCCGATCGAAGTTCGACGGCGTCCGCATGCGCAACGCCGGTTCGAAGCGTCGCGCCAGGAAGCGCCCGAACACAAGGGCAAAGAGCAAAAGCGCTGCAATGCCGCCGAAGATCGCCGAAAGCGTCGGCCCCGACAGCTTCGTCATGGCCTCCGACAGCCACAGATCGAAGAGCGCCTGCATGCGGTCGACGACGAGGTAGAACGCGCTCGCGCCTTCGAGCCACAGGGATGGATTGAGGATCGAGCGACTGGGCTCGAAGACTTGCTGGAAGAACAGATCCCGCTGCAGTCGCGAGGCACGGGCCGCCAGCTGATCGAGTTCGACGCTGAGCACGCTCAGCTGGTCCTTGGCAGCCCGGAAGCGGTCGAGAAGCGACGTGATCGAGGCGCGCTGCCCGACGAGCGAGTCGGAGGGCGCGTCCTCCGTGGTGGGACCGATGCGTCGCAGGCGCGCTTCCAGATCGGCGATCGACGATTGGAGCTTCGGAATCTGGGCAAGTGTGTCGACGCGCAGCTTCTCGATGGCAGCTCGGCGGTCGTTGAGAAGCGATGCCGTAAGGCTTGCACCGCTGAGCGCCGATGAGATTTGGTCGATGCTGGCCCGTGTTGCCGCGATCTGCTTGTTGGCGGCGTCGAGCGCGTTCATGTCCTGCGCCGCGGCGCTCCCGGCGAACGCTGCGACGGTGAACATGATGGCGAGGAGCACCATGAGCGCGCGCCCCGCCGCGCCGATGGTCCAGCACCTCAGATGTGACCGAAGCATGGAGATTTGCCTGCCCCCTTTCCCCTGATTTACCGCAGGTGATAGCCTCCTGACCACATCAATGGACGAGACCCTGGCGAATTCCGTGACCGGCTCGCAGTCGATTTGCATCGTGGGTGCCGGAATCGTCGGCATGAGCGCGGCCCTTTACCTCCGTAAGGATGGCCATGCGGTAACGATACTCGACGAACGCGAGCCCGGTACGGCGACGTCCTTCGGCAACGCGGGAGCGATCGTGACCTGCGCCGTCGAGCCCACCAGCACGCCCGGCATACTGGGCAGCATCCCGAAATTCCTTCTCGATCGATCGAGCGCCGTCCGCATTCGCTGGCGCTATCTGCCACGAATTGCGCCATGGCTCCTGCAATTCGTCCTGGAGAGTCGCACGCATCGCGTGCGCCACGCCGCTGCCGGCCTGCACCGCCTCTTGTCGCGCGCCGCCGATGCGCACCGGGAATTGGCCGCGCTCGCCGGCGCTGCTGACGTATTGCGGCAGGTCGGGTGGCTCAAGGTCTACCGGACGCTGCAGGCCTTCGAAGAAACCCGTCTCCAGCGGCAGCTTATGGATGCGCACGGCATAGCCCACGACGTCCTCGACCCCGACGGTATCGCGGCCCTCGAGCCCCGGTTGGCATCTGTCTTCGTCAAAGGCCTCTACCATCGCGATTCCCTCGCCCTCTCCTTGCCCAAGGCGCTTCTGGACGCCTACCTGCAGCGGTTCCTCGCCGACGGCGGGCAAGTGAGTCGGTGCCGGTGCCGGCATGTCGTCCCGCTGGAGTCGGGCGTGCGCGTCGACTGGGACGGCGGCAGCGAAACCTTCGACCAGGTCGTCATTGCTGCTGGTCCGTGGTCGGGAAGCTTCTGTGCGCAGCTCGGCGACCGGGTCATGCTGGATACCGAGCGGGGCTATCATCTGAACCTCGAACTTGCCGATGGCAGCCGCCTCACGCGCCCGGTCTGCTTTCCCGAATACAGCTGCGTCCTGGCACCCATGCAGGACGGGTTGCGCCTGACGAGCGGCGAGGAGCTGGCGGGATTGGATGCGCCGCCCGACTATTCACGGATACGAAAGCTGTTGCCGTTCGTGAAGGAGGTGCTGCCCGACAGCGCGTTCCAGGTAACCCGCGAGTGGATGGGGCGCCGCCCATCCACGCCCGATTCTCTGCCGGTGATCGGGCGGTCGCCCCGCGCTTGGCGGGTGATCTATGCATTCGGCCACCAGCATCTCGGCATGACCCTCGGTCCCGTCACCGGAAGGATCGTGTCTGAGATCGTGGCCGGAAAGTCAGGCGACCTCTCGGACTATCGCATCGATCGCTTTTGATCTTGGCCTGGAGAGCTATACGAGCCGGCTCTGCTCCACCGCCGCACCGATGAACGAGGCGAAAAGCGGATGGGGATCGTAAGGCCGCGACTTCAGCTCGGGATGGAACTGGACGCCGATGAACCAGGGATGGTCGGGAATTTCCACGATTTCCGGCAGGAGGCCGTCGGGCGACAGCCCGGTGAACCGCAGCCCCGCCGCCTCGAGCTGGTTGCGGTACCGCATATTGACTTCGTAGCGGTGCCGATGCCGTTCGGAGATGCGGGTGGCGCCGTAGATGGCGGCGACCTTGCTGTCCCTTGCCAGAACGGCCTCGTATGCGCCAAGCCGCATGGTGCCGCCGAGTTCGCCGTCCATCCGGCGCTTCTCGAGCTCGTTCCCCTTCATCCACTCGGTCATCAGGCCCACGACCGGCTCCGAGGTCGGGCCGAATTCGGACGAGCTTGCGGCTTCGATGCCGACGAGATTGCGTGTCGCCTCGATGACCGCCATCTGCATCCCGAAGCAGATGCCGAAATACGGAACGCGTTTGCTGCGCGCGAAAGTGGCGGCGCGGATCTTGCCTTCCGAGCCCCGCTCCCCGAACCCGCCGGGCACGAGGATGCCGTTCACGCCCGTGAGGTGCGAGGCCGCGTCCTGGCTCTCGAAGATCTCGGATTCGATCCAGTCCAGGTTGACGCGCACCTTGTTGGCGATGCCGCCATGGACGAGTGCTTCCTTCAGCGATTTGTAGGCATCGAGCAGCCCAGTGTACTTGCCCACCACCGCGATGGTCACCTCGCCTTCCGGGTTGGCGATCCGGTCGGAGATCGTTTCCCAGCGCGACAGATCGGGCGGTGAAGCGGTCTTGATGTCGAAAGCGGCGAGAACTTCGTCGTCCAGTCCTTCGCGGTGATAGGCCATGGGCACGTCGTAGATGGAATTCACGTCCAGGGCTTGGATGACGGCCGACGGCCTGACGTTGCAGAACAGAGCGATCTTGCGCCTCTCGTTCTGCGGGATTTCGCGGTCGGCCCGGCACAGCAGGATGTGGGGCTGAATGCCGATCGAGCGCAGCTCCTTCACCGAATGTTGCGTCGGCTTGGTCTTGAGTTCGCCCGCACTCGGGATGAACGGCAGGAGCGTGAGATGGATATAGACGGTCGATCCGCGCGGCAGCTCATTGCCGAGTTGGCGGATCGCTTCGAAGAAGGGCAGACCCTCGATGTCCCCGACCGTCCCGCCGATCTCGACGAGAACGAAGTCGACGTCGTCGTTTCCTTCGAGCACGAAGTCCTTGATCGCGTCGGTGACGTGCGGAATAACCTGGACGGTGCCGCCGAGATAATCGCCGCGCCGCTCCTTGGTGATGATCTCCTGGTAGATCCGCCCGGTGGTGACATTGTCGCGTCGGGTGGCCGATCGCCCGGTGAACCGCTCGTAGTGGCCGAGGTCGAGGTCGGTTTCCGCTCCGTCGTCGGTCACGAACACTTCACCGTGCTGGTAGGGACTCATCGTCCCCGGATCGACGTTGAGATAAGGGTCGAGCTTGCGCAGGCGGACGGTGTAGCCGCGCGCCTGCAGGAGCGCGCCGAGCGCTGCAGAAGCCAGTCCTTTTCCTAGGGAGGAGACCACGCCGCCGGTGATGAAGATGTACCGCGCCATGGGTCTCTAGAATACACCCAAACTCGTTGATTCGAAGACATCCATCTGGGATCTCCGCAGCCGACCTCGAATCGTCCTTAATGCAAGTGAAAGGGCCTGCTCAGGCCCTTTGGCTACTGCCCAACCGGCACTTGCGGCTGGGTCGAAGGTGGAAGGTTCGGAAGCACCGGTGCGGTTTCCTGGCTTCCCGACTGGCTGGGTGCCTGTTGGGCGGGCGTCACGCTGTCGAAGGGCGATGACGGGGCATTCGCATGCCGCGCGAACATCGTCAGCGCGATCGACGTCACGATGAACGCCACCGCGAGCACGGCCGTCGCCCGTGTCAGCGCGTTCGCCGCGCCACGGCTCGAGAACATCGCGCCGGCTCCGCCCCCGCCGATGCCGAGCGCTCCGCCTTCGGACCGCTGGAGCAGGACGACGCAGATCAGCGCCAGTGCGATGAGCATGTGGATGATGAGAACCAGTGTCTGCATTGCCGATCTCGGGTGAGTTTCCAAGGCGAGCCTCTAGCGCAACGGGCTTCAGAAAGCAAATCAATGAGCGATGGGCGACGTCTTGACAGGGTGACCTTGTGGAATGATATTAACCCAACTGGTTCAATATCGGGAGGAGCGATTGCGCTCGGGCATCGACCAGTCCCTGCTGGCGCTTGCCGATCCGACGCGGCGGGCCATCCTGGCGCGTCTTTCGGCTGGCCCGATGCGCGTCACCGACCTCGCCCGGCACTTTCCGGTGTCGCTGAACTCCGTCTCCAAGCATGTGCGGATGCTGGAGCGTGCACGCATGGTCGTGCGGCGAAGGTCGGGCCGCGAGCATATGCTGTCGGTCAACCTGCACCCCGTCGGCGAGGCCGCAAGCTGGATCGCCGCTCAACATGCGACGTGGACTGCACGCCTCGACATGCTCTCCGACCTGCTCGACGCCGAGGACCGCGCCGCGACATCAAGGCGAAAGAGGCGCCAGCCATGAGCACCCCAGTGACGGTCAAGGTCATGCGGCGGTTCTCGCAGTCCGCCGAGCGCGTTTTCGACGCCTTTCTCGATCCCGACAAGGCCGGAAAATTCATGTTCGCGACGCCCGAGGGCCGGATGGTGGGGGTCGAGATCGATCCCCGCGTCGGCGGGTCCTACATTTTCGTCGAGCGTCGCGGCGGCACGGACGTCGAACACCGCTGCACCTTCATCGAGATCTCGCGACCGAAGCGCATCGTGTTCGACTTCACGGTTCCGCCTTTCACGGATGTCTCGACCCGCGTGACGATCGAAGTCGCGCCGCTCGGGTCGGGTTGCGAGGTCACGCTCACGCACACCGGCGTCCTCCCGGACTACGAGAAGCGGACCGAAGCCGGTTGGACGGCCATCCTGGACCGCCTTTCGGATGTGCTCTAGGAGCTCTGCGAGCCGGTATAGGCCTTGATGATCCCGATGAAATCGGCAGCCTTCAGGCTCGCGCCGCCTACCAGCGCACCATCGACGTGGTCGATGGCGGTGATCTCGGCGGCGTTGCTCGGCTTCACCGAGCCGCCATAGAGTATGCCGATGTGGTCGGCTCCCCGTCCGAGAATCTGGATGAGTTCATGTCGTATATGGGCATGCGCCTCGGTGATCTGCGAAATCGTCGGCGTAAGCCCCGTCCCGATGGCCCAGACGGGTTCGTAGGCGACGGTCGTGCCGCCTCTCGAATCGGAAGGAAGCGATTCCCTGAGCTGCCGGCTCAGGACGGGCAGGGTCTCGCCGTTGTCGCGTTCCTCCTTGGTTTCCCCGATGCAGACGATGGCCCGCAAGCCCGCCCGATGAGCGGCCCGTGCCTTGGCCTGCACCACGGCGTTGGCCTCGCCATGGCCGATTCGGCGCTCCGAATGGCCGACGATGACCGCGATAGCCCCGGTATCCCTGATCATCTCCGCCGAAACGTCTCCGGTGAAGGGACCATGCGCTTCGGAATGACAGTCCTGGGCGCCGAGCTGGATCGTCATCGTGCCGAGCACCTTGTGCAAGGTCGAAAGCAGGGTCGCCGGCGGGCAGATCATGACGTCGCAGCCGAGCTCGACGCCTTTCAGCATTTCGACCAGGAGGCGGACCTCAGTGAGCGACGCCGAGGTGCCGTTCATCTTCCAATTCCCCGCGACGAGCGCGCGGGGACCCACTACCGCCATGGACCATCCCTCGACTGTCTCAAACGTGCAGCAGTAGCAAAGTGCTGGGGCGTTGCGAAGAGTATTTGATTCCCAAAGCCTTGCGACGGCGGGCGGCTCTTTCTATGATGCGCCGCAAACTTGGACCCCCTATGGGTCGAACGGCTGGTACAGGGATTTCATTTCCATGATGCAGGTTTTCAGGCGGGCAGCGGCGGGCTGGACCGCCAAGGTCTTGATCGGTTTGCTTGCCCTGAGCTTCGCCGTGTGGGGCATCAACGACGTGTTCCGCGGGTACCAGTCGGAGGCCTTGGCGAGCGTCGGCGACTACGAGGTGTCCGCCGAGTCCTTTCGCCAGTCCTTTCAGCAGCGCCTGCGGTCCATTTCTCGTCAGTCCGGCCAGTCGATCACCGCCGAGCGCGCCCGCGAGCTCGGCCTCGACCGCCAGTATCTGGGCGAACTCCTCAGGAACGGAACGCTGCAGGAGCAGGCCCGTCACCTCAAGCTCCGCATTCCCGATACCGTCGTCGCCCAGTCCATTGCGGATGAGCCGGCCTTCCACAATTCGCAAGGGCAGTTCGATGCCGAACGCTTTCGCCGGATCCTCATGGAGAATGGACTGAGTGAGCAGATGTTCCTGGCGGAGGAGAAGTCGGGCCGCCTGCGCGAAGCGCTCGTGAGAGCCATCTCCGGCGACATCGTCGTTCCGAACACTTTGGTGGAGGCCGTCGTCCAGCAGGCGAACGAGCAGCGGGATGCCAAGTACTTCGTCGTTGCGGGCGTGGAGACGGATATCCCTCCACCCGGAGACGTCGAGCTGAAGGAGTTCCACGAGAAGAACGCTCGTCTCTTTACGGCACCCGCCTATCGCAGTCTCGCCATCCTGAAGGTGGAGCCCAAGGACTTTACCGATAACATGACCGTCACCGAGGACGACATCGCATCCGCTTACGAAGTCCGCAAGGACGAATACCGGACGCCGGAACGGCGGACGATCGACCAGATCCCCTTTCCCTCCGCCGCCGATGCCAACGCCGCCAAGCAGCGTATTGCGCAAGGCGCCGACTTTCTCGCCGTCGCGCGCGAGCGCGGGTTCCAGGACAAGGATGTCGAGCTCGGCAACCTCGCCAAGACCGAGATCCTCGACAAGGCGATTGCCGATGCCGCCTTCTCCCTGCCCGCCGGCTCAGTCAGCGATCCCATCCAGGGGAAGCTCTCGATCGTGCTGCTCCGCGTGAGGGCCGTAACCCCGGAAACATCGAAGTCGCTGGCTGAAGTGCGGGACGACATCGTCAACAAGGTGAAGCTGGATCGCGCCCGCGACGAGGTCCTGTCGACTCACGACAAGGTCGAAGACGAGCGCGCCAGCGGCGCCTCCTTCGAAGACATCGCCAAGAACCTCGGCATTCCGCTAATCACTGTCGCGTCCGTCGATGCCCAGGGATTGGACAAGTCCGGCAAGGCCGTCGATCTCCCGGCGAAGGACGACGTCCTGCGCATGGCGTTCGACAGCGACGTCGGCGTCGAGAACGATTCCATCGCCACCGCCGATGACGGATCGGTATGGGTCGACGTTCGCGAGGTCGAACCGTCGGCCGTGAAACCGTTCGACAAGGTACGTGCGGACGTGGAGACGGCATGGAAGTCGCAGAAGATGCGCTTGAACGTCATGGTGAAAGCGGCCGAGCTGGTGAAGCGGGCTGAAGGTGGCGCCAGTCTCGAGACGCTTGCACAGGAGCTGGGCGCCGAGGTCAAGACGACGCTGGGCCTGAAGCGTAACGAGACGACGAACGGTTTCGATGCCGAAGCGGTCGCGGCCCTCTTCTCCGTCCCCGACAACGGCTTCGCCTTTGCCTCCGAGCCGGACGGCAAGGGGGCCAAGGTCATGCAGGCGCTACCCGTGATGACGCCGCCCTTCGATCCCAAGTCGAAGGAGGCCGAGACTGCCAGGCAGGCGCTTGGCCAAGGCCTGACCAACGACGTTCTCACGCTCTATATCGCCGACCTGCAGAACCGGTTCGGCACGACCGTGAACAACAGCCTGTGGCAACAGGTGACGGGCAGCGGCCTCTAGCCTCGGCGCGCCCATGCAGATCTCGCCTCCGTTCCAGGACTTCGAGCACGCTTACCTTGCAGGCACCCCGCAGGTCGTGTCGGCGCGCCTCGTCTCGGACCTCGAGACGCCCGTGTCCGCCATGCTGAAGCTCGCCAGGAACGAACGCTACAGCTTCCTTCTCGAGTCCGTGGAAGGCGGGGCGGTCCGCGGCCGCTACTCGATCATCGGCATGCGTCCCGACATCATCTGGCGCTCCCGCGGCGACCGCGCCGAGATCAATCGTCACGCGCTGGCCGATCCCGCGGGACCGTTCGAGCCTCTCGAAGCCTCTCCCCTCGCCTCGCTGCGCGCGCTGCTGGCCCAGTCGCGGATCGATCTGCCGCAGACCCTGCCGCCCATGGCGGCCGGCGTGTTCGGATACATGTCGTACGACATGGTGCGGCTGATGGAGGATCTGCCCGCCGACAAGCCTGATCCACTCGATCTTCCGGACGGCGTGCTGATACGCCCGACCATCATGGCCATCTTCGATTCCGTGAAGGACGAAGTCGTCGTCGTGACGCCCGTCTACGTCGATTCGCGCGTGACGCCCAAGGCGGCCTATGCGCGGGCGACCGAGCGCGTCGGCGGATTCGTCGATGCCCTGGATCGTCCCCTCGATCACAAGGCGCTGGAAGCGACGATCCACTCCGAAGTCGGGCACGCCACGTCCAACACGCCGCCCGAGGAATTCCGGCGCATGGTCCTGCGCGCCAAGGACTACATCACGGCCGGCGACATCTTCCAGGTCGTGCTGTCGCAGCGCTTCGAGACCCGCTTCGACCTGCCGCCTTTTTCCCTCTACCGCGCCCTGCGCCGCGTCAACCCGTCGCCGTTTCTATACTACCTCGATTTCGACAGCTTTTCGGTCATCGGCTCGAGCCCGGAAATTCTCGTCCGGGTGCGCGACGGCAAGGTGACCATAAGGCCCATCGCCGGCACCAGGCGCCGGGGCGCCGATGCCGACGAGGATCGCGCCTTGGCCGACGAGCTGTTGGCCGATCCCAAGGAGCGGGCCGAGCACCTCATGCTGCTCGACCTCGGACGCAACGATGTCGGGCGGGTCGCCGAGATCGGCTCCATAAAGGTTACCGAGCGCTTCACCCTCGAATTCTATAGTCAGGTCATGCACATCGTTTCCAACGTCGAAGGCAACCTGGCCAAGGCACATGATGCCATCGACGCCCTGGTTGCTGGCTTTCCGGCGGGCACGGTCTCGGGAGCGCCCAAGGTCCGAGCCATGCAGATAATCGACGAGCTCGAAGCCGACAAACGGGGCGTTTATGCGGGCTGCGTCGGCTATTTTTCGGCCAACGGAGACATGGACACCTGCATCGTGCTGCGGACCGCCGTCATCAAGGATGGGACCATGCATGTCCAGGCTGGCGCCGGCATCGTCGCCGACAGCCAGCCGGAAAGCGAGCACCAGGAATGTGTTAACAAGGCCAAGGCTTTGTTCCGGGCGGCCGAGGAGGCCGTGCGTTTCGCCGGACTTGCGAGGCGCGGCCAATAGGTGCATGGGATGAAGCATGATCATCCTGATCGACAACTACGACAGCTTTACCTGGAACCTCTTCCACTACCTCGGGGAATTGGGGGCGGAAACGGTCGTCCATCGCAACGACAAGGTGAGCGTCGGGCAGGTTCTCTCGGCTCGCCCCGATGCCATCGTGCTGTCGCCCGGTCCGTGCACGCCCAATGAGGCGGGCATCTGCCTCGATCTCATTCGCGATGCTCCCGAAGATTTGCCAATTCTCGGCGTGTGCCTCGGTCACCAGGCCATTGGGCAGGCTTTCGGCGGCAAGGTCGTTTCCGCACCGTCTCTGATGCACGGCAAGCTGTCGACGATCCGCCATGAGGGAGACGGCATATTCCGCGACATCCCGCCCGCCTTTGATGCGACCCGCTACCACTCCCTGATCGTCGAGCGCGGCAGTCTGCCTGCGTGCCTGGAAGTGACGGCGGAGACCGACGGTGTGATCATGGGCCTGCAGCACAAGGACCGGCCCGTCCACGGAGTCCAGTTTCATCCCGAGAGCATTGCTTCCGAGCACGGCCATGCCTTGCTGAAGAACTTCCTCGACCTGGCGCATCGCGGCATAGGTACCGCCGATGTCATTCAAGTCGCTGATCGCCAAAGCTGCAGACGGCCGGCCCCTCACCCGCGCCGAGGCCCGCGAGGCCTTCGACATCATGATGTCGGGGGAGGCGACGCCCTCCCAGATCGGCGGCTTCCTGATGGCTCTGCGGGTGCGCGGCGAGTCGGTCGACGAGATCACCGGCGCGGTCGAATCCATGCGCGCCAAGATGCTGCGCGTCGCCGCGCCGCCGGATGCGATCGATATCGTCGGCACGGGTGGCGATGGATCAGGAAGCTTCAACATCTCCACTGCCGCCGCCATCGTCGCGGCCGGGGCCGGATTGAAGGTCGCCAAGCACGGCAACCGGGCCCTCTCCTCTAAATCGGGCGCCGCCGATACGCTGGCGGCCCTCGGTGTCAAGTTGGAGATCGGGCCTGAGTCGATTTCCCGCTGCATCGGTGAGGCCGGCGTCGGGTTCATGTTCGCTCCCCAGCACCACTCGGCCATGAAGCACGTCGGCCCGAGCCGCGTCGAGCTCGGCACGCGGACCATTTTCAACCTCCTCGGACCGCTGTCGAATCCGGCCGGCGTCAAGCGGCAGGTGGTCGGAGTATTTTCCAAGGCGTGGCTGGAGCCCCTCGCCCACGTGCTCAACAATCTCGGCTCGGAACGCGCGTGGATCACCCACGGCGAAGGTAATCTCGACGAAATCACGCCCGCCGGAAAGACATGGGTCGCGGAGCTCAGGAACGGCAAGGTGACGACGTTCGAGATCGAGCCGGAAGCGCTCGGCCTCGATCGGGTATCCATGGCCGACCTCAAGGGCGGCGACGCCAACGAGAACGCCGCGGCTTTGCGGCGCCTGCTCGAAGGCGGCCCGGGAGCCTATCGCAACGCTGTCCTCCTCACCACCGCCGCAGCGCTCGTCGTCGCGGACAAGGCGCGGGACCTGAAAGAGGGAATCCGCATCGCCGCCGATTCCGTTTCCTCCGGTCGCGCCAAGTCGGCGCTCGACAAGTTCGTCATGTTGTCGAACGGCTGATGCCATGGCTACAGTTCTCGACCAGATCGCTGCCTACAAGCGTGAGGAGGTTGCCCGGGGCAAAGTCCAGTTTGCCCAGGCGACGCTCGAGCGCGAGGCCCTCGAGGCACCGCCGGTCCGCCCGTTCCTGAAGGCGCTCGAGATGAAGGCGGCGGCGGGAGAGTGGGCGCTGATCGCCGAAATCAAGAAGGCGAGCCCCTCCAAAGGCCTGATCCGTGCCGATTTCAATCCGCCGGCCCTGGCTCTTGCATACGAAGCCGGCGGCGCGACTTGCCTTTCCGTCCTGACCGACCAGCCGTCGTTCCAGGGTGCGCCCGAATTCCTCCTCGCCGCCCGCTCGGTGACAGGCCTGCCCGCCCTGCGCAAGGATTTCATGCTCGATCCGTACCAGGTCGCGGAGGCCCGCCTCATGGGCGCCGACTGCATCCTGTTGATCCTCGCAATGATCGATGACGGTCTGGCCGGCGAGCTCGAGGCGGAAGCTCGCGACTGGGGCATGGATGTCCTTGTCGAGGTCCATGACGAAGCCGAGCTCGAGCGCGCGCTGCGACTGAAGTCGAGGCTCATCGGCATCAACAACCGCGACCTTCGGACGTTCGAGACGCGGCTGGAAGTGTCCGAACGTCTCGTGCCGAAGGTGCCGGAAGGTTATCTCGTGGTGAGCGAGAGCGGGCTCTTCACGCCGCAGGATCTGGGGCGCCTGGCGCGCGCCGGCGTCCACGCATTTCTGATCGGCGAGAGTCTCATGCGCCAGCCCGACGTCGAGGCCGCGACCAGGGCCATTCTCGATCGCAAGCTCGCAGGCGTGCCATGACGTCCCGATTGACCCATCTCGACGACAGGGGACGCGCCCGCATGGTCGACGTCGGCGGCAAGCCGGTCACGGCGCGCATGGCCAAGGCCCGCGCCCGAATCGAGATGAAGCCCGAGACACTGGAGATGATCACGAAGGGAACGGCAGCCAAGGGCGACGTTCTGGCCGTCGCCCGCGTCGCGGGCATCATGGCCGCCAAGCGAACGCATGAGCTCATTCCGCTCTGTCATCCACTGCCGCTGAGCGAAGTGGTGGTCGATTTCGTTCCCGATCCCACCTCCGTTGCGATCGACATAGAGGCAACCGTCCGGCTCGAGGCCAGGACCGGCGCCGAGATGGAAGCTCTGACGGCGGCGAGCATCGCGGCCCTCACCATCTACGATATGTGCAAGGCCGTCGATCGCGGCATGAGCATCGTGCATGTCAGGCTGGTCGAGAAATCCGGCGGCAAGTCCGGAAACTACCGCCGCGAAGGTGGCTGAGCATGTCCGCTCCCGGCCGTCCTCCACTCCTGTCGGTCGCGGATGCACTCGCGGCGGTACTGAGTGGTGTTCGCCCGCTCGGCGTCGAAACCGTCGCACTCGACCTCGCCCATGACCGGGTGCTGGCTCGCGACATCCGGGCCGGCCGCGATCAGCCACCATTCGATGCTTCGGCGATGGATGGCTATGCAGTGCGGTCGCAGGACACGGCCGTCGCCATGGCGCGCTTGAAGCTGATCGGAACGTCGAAGGCCGGCGAGGGCTATCCGCGCACCGTTCGTCGAGGCGAGACCGTTCGGATTTTCACCGGGGCGCCGATGCCGCGCGGCACCGACGCCGTGCTCATCCAGGAGAACGCCCAGCCTGGCGCCGCAAGCGAGATCGTCGCCTCCGAATCCGTGCGCGGCGGGCTTCACGTCCGCCGGCGTGGTCTTGACTACGCCAAGGGCGAGATCGTGATGTCAGCCGGCCGCCGCCTCAACGCCCGCGACCTCGGCATGGCGGCCTCGCTCAATCACCCTGGCCTTCCGGTTCGCCTCAGGCCCGCCGTCGCCATTGCCGCCACCGGCGACGAGCTCGTGCGACCCGGCATGCGTCCGGGGGTCCACCAGATCGTCTCGTCGAACACCTTCGCTCTTGCTGCGGCTGTGTCGCGCTTCGGCGGCAGCCCGACCGATGTCGGCGTCGTTCCCGACAAGCTGTCGGCGATCAAGGCTGCCATTCGGCGCAACGCCCGCGCCGACATTCTGGTTTTCACCGGCGGCGCCTCGGTCGGCGAGCACGATCTCGTTCGCCAGGCACTCGCCGAGTCGGGCATTCGGCTCGATTTCTGGAAGATCGCCATGCGTCCCGGCAAGCCCCTGATTTTCGCGCGGCACGGCAGGCAGCGGATCCTCGGACTGCCCGGCAATCCGGTGTCGGCTCTGGTATGCGCCCGCATATTCCTGAAGCCGCTGATCGCTGCGCTGCTCGGCATGCCGAGCGAGGACGATCGCGTGACGGCGCGCTTGGGCGCTGCCATGAAGGCGAACGACCTTCGCGAGGAGTATGCCCGCGGCACGCTGGCCCGCGCCGGCGATGGAACTCTGGTGGCGATGCCTTTCGACACGCAGGACAGTTCGATGCTGAAGGTGTTTCAGCGCGCCCAATGCCTCATCATCCGGCCGCCTTTTGCCGCTGCAGCGACCGAGGGCACCGAGGTGGAAGTCCTTCCCCTGGATTTCTAGGAAGCCCGGGCGATCGCCAGCCCCCGCTCGTCGAAGAGGTGGACGTTCTCGTCGGTGAGCTTGATCTGGACCTCGGACCCCGTCCCGTGGGCTGGCGCGCCCCGAACTTCCGCAACGACCGTCTGCCCGGTGTTGAGTTTCACGTGGGCGAACCCGGTTTCGCCGAGCCGTTCGACGATCTCGACGGTGCCGGCGAGCGGGCCCCCGTTGCGGCGCTCGAGCGCGATATGCTCCGGACGAAAGCCGACGGTAACCGGCCCCTTCGTCACCTTCGCTCCCGCGGGGAAAGCGATTTCGCCGCCGCCCTTGAGCGCAATCCGAAGGGAACCGGAGCGCGCCTCGACGATGCGCGCCGGAACGAAATTCATCGCCGGCGAGCCGATGAAGCCCCCGACGAACATGTCGGCCGGGCGGTAGTAGAGGTCGAGCGGAGCCCCGATTTGCGCGATCTCTCCCCTGTTCATCACGACGATCTTGTCCGCGAGAGTCATGGCTTCGACCTGGTCGTGCGTGACGTAGATGATGGTGGCCTTCAGCATGCGGTGCAGCTTGGCGATCTCGACCCGCGTGTTGATGCGCAGCGCGGCATCGAGGTTCGACAGCGGCTCGTCGAACAGGAAGACCTTCGGCTCGCGCACGATGGCTCGCCCGATCGCCACCCGCTGCCGCTGCCCGCCCGAAAGCTCCCGCGGCTTTCGCTTGAGCAGCGGCTCGAGCTGCAGGATGCGCGCCGCCTCCTGTACTCGGCGGTCGATCTCTTTCTTTGCGACTCCCGCAAACCGCAGCCCGAACGCCATGTTTCCGTAGACGTCCATGTGCGGATAGAGCGCGTAAGACTGGAATACCATGGCGATGCCGCGCTCGGCCGGCGGCAGGTTGGCCACCGGCTGTCCGCCGATGCTGATCGCGCCGCGCGTGATGGGTTCGAGTCCCGCGATTGTCCGAAGCAAGGTCGATTTCCCGCACCCCGACGGCCCGACCAGCACGACGAACGAGCCGTCCTCGACCGTCAGGCTGATGTCCCGCAAGGCTTCGACCAGTCCGAAGGACTTGTGCAGGTTCGCGATTGTTACTTCCGCCACGCTTCCCTCATTTCACCGCCCCGGATGTCAACCCGCGAATGAATTGGCGTGAGAATACGACGTAGAGTACCAGGACGGGGACGATTGCCGTCGACAGCGCCGCGAGCACCGAATTCCAGTCTGTGATGTATTGCCCCAGGAACTGCTGGATGCCGAGGGTGATGGTCTGCTTTCCGTTCGTGGGTGCGATGAGCAGTGGAAACCACAGGTCGTTCCAGACCGGGATCATCGTAAATACGGCGACCGTCGCCATGGCCGGACGCACCAGCGGCACGATGATGTGGAAGAAGATGCGGTACTCGCTGAGACCGTCGCATCGCCCGGCTTCCCGCAGGTCGCGCGGAATCTGGGCGATGAACTCCGTCAGGATGAACGTGGCAAGCGGCAGGTTCTGCGCCGTGTAGATGAGGATGAGCGCCGTCAGCGTGTTGATGAGATTGAGGTCGACGATGAGCTGGAGAATGGCGACTGAGCCGAGCCGGATGGGCACCATGATGCCGATTGCGAGATACAGTCCGAGCCACCGGTTGCCGCGAAATCGGTATTCGCTGAGCGCCCACCCCGCCATTGCTCCGAAGAGCAGCGTCAGCGCGATCGTTCCACCCGTCACCGTTAGGCTGTTGAGGTAGTAGCTGGCAACGGATGAATCGGAAAAGACCTTCTCGTAGCCGACGAGCGTTGCGGTCGATGGCGTCGGCGGTGCGAGCGGCTCGCCGAAGATCGATCGTCGCGCCTTGAACGAGTTCATGATGACCAGCACGATCGGGAAAAGCGCCAGCACCGTATAGCTGGCGAGGACGGCGTGTACGGCGAGGGCGCTGGCTGGTCGTCGCATGCCGGAACTCAGAACGAATAACGCTGCATGCGGCGCTGCACGACGAAGAGATAGATCATGACGCCGACCAGGATGATGAGGAACATCATGGTCGCCACTGCCGCTCCCATGGCCGGATCTCCGGGCTGCAGCTGGTTGCCGAAGAACGCCCGGTAGAAGAACGTGCCCATGATGTCGGCCGAGAAGTTCGGCCCGGCCAGCGCGCCCTTCACCGCATAGATGAGATCGAAGGCGTTGAAGTTGTTGACGAAGGTGAGGACGGACACGAGGCCGATTGTCGGCAGGATGAGCGGCAGCTTGATCCAGAAGAAGATCTGCAGCTGGTTGAGCCCGTCCACGGTCGCCGCGTCGGTCAGTTCGTCCGGGATGGCCAGCAGTGCCGTGTAGATGAGGATCATCGGAATGCCGACGAACTGCCAGACGGAGATGAGCGACAGGGTGATGAGCGCCGTCTCCTCCTGCCCCAGCCATGGCGCAAAGAGAAAGCCCAATCCGATGGCGTTCAGGAAGCTTTTGGCGATGCCCCACAGTGGCGACAGGATGAGCTGCCATGCGAAGCCGATGATCACCACCGACAGCATCGTCGGCATGAAGATCAGGGTCCGATAGGTGCTTCTGAGCTTGAGCCGCGGCAGGCTGAGGAGCGCCGCCAGCGCCACGCCGATCGGGTTTTGAACGAGCATGTGGATGAGAAAGAACACCACGTTGTTCCGGAAAGCGTTCCAGAACGGCACCGACCAGGTGGGATCGCCAAGAAGCGTACGGAAATTATCGAGGCCGACATGGTCGAGCGACCCGTCGGCCTTCACGTCGTAGGTGGAATAGAGGATCGTCGAAAGCAGGGGAAAGATGGAGAACGCCGAATAGACGATGACGGCGGGTGCCAGGAAGAACAGCAGGATGGTCAGGAAGGCGACGCGTGAGACGCCGACGAGGCCGCTGTTCTCCTCCGGTTTCATCTCGGCATGATTGAAGGGTCACGACCGCGGAACGAAGCTTGCCCCGCGGTCGTACCCATAGCCATTACTGCTTGTGCGGCGCGTACCACTTCTTCAAGCCGTCCTCGGCCTGCTGGGCCGCGGCCTCCGGAGTCATCGTGCCGTTGATGACCTGCGCCGAGACATTCCATAGCTCGTTCTCCAGGTTCGGCGTTCCGCGCGACAGGATCTGGTAGGAGTTGCGGATCGTCGACTTGCACTCTCCCCGCCAGCTGACGAACGTCTGCGCGACGTCGTCCGACAGCGTCACCTTGGCGTTCGAGAGCGGGAAGAAGCCCGGCAGCGAATTCGCGAAAATGTTCGCGAACTCTTCCGAGCCGATCCAGTCGAGGAACTTCTTGGCGTCCTCCGGGTTCTTCGAAGCCGCGTTCATCCCGATGCCGATGTCGGTGTGGTCGGAGATGTAGCAGTCCGTCGCTCCCGCCGGCACTGGCGGCCGGAAGGCTCCCATCGGGAAGCCGCCTTGCGTGCGGAAGGTCGAGATGTCCCATGAGCCGGCCGCGTAGATCGCGCCCTTGCCGAGCGAGAATAGGTTCTGGCTGTCGGGATAGGTCTGCGCCTTGTACCCGTCGCCCAGATAGGGTGCCCACTTCGCCAGCGCGGCGAACGACTGGACGTATTCCGGATCGGTGAACTTGGCCTCGCCCGAGATCAGCTTCTTGCGGCCTTCTTCGCCCTTCCAGTAGTTCGGGCCGATGTTCTGGAAGCCCATGGTCGCGGCTTCCCACTGGTCGGCGGTGCCCATGACCAGCGGCGTGTAGTTTCCGTCCTTCTTGATCGCTTCGAGGACCGCGTAGAACTCGTCTTCGGTCTTCGGCTCCTTGAGGCCGAGCTTGTCGAAGATCTCCTTGTTGTAGACGAAGCCGTGGATGACCGAGGCCATCGGCACGCAGAAGGTCGTCTTGCCGTCGTCGGTGGTCCAGGCGCTCTTCGCGACATCCGAGAATCCCGCCATGCTCGGCAGGTCGTTCAGCGCAGCGAGATAGCTCTTGTTGAACAGGTCGAGCGACGCATCGAAAGGCCGGCAGGTGATGAGGTCGCCGGCCGTTCCGCCCTGAAGCCGGGCGTTCAGCGCCGCGTTGTACTCCTTGGGCGCCGTCGGCGTGAACTCGATCTCGATGTCGGGATTCTTGGCCTGGAATGCCGGAATGATCTTCGTCTTCCAGATTTCGGCGTCGTCGTTGCGCCAGCTTTCGATCGTCAGCTTGCCGGCCGATGCGGCACCCGCCATGAGCGCCCACGTCGCTACGGCGAGCGTCAGGGATCGCAATGCAGTCTTCACCATGGAAATCTCCTCCTACGCCCGTTACAGAATTGACGTGGCCACTACTATGGCGCGGCAAGGCGTTGCAAGGCCAGCCGCAAATTGCCGTGCGACCGTTGGATCAGCTCTCTTGCGGTCGCCAGGTCCTTGGCGCCGGCGCACAGCAGGACGGCCGGCTTCACGTCGCCGTCGGCAGTTTCGAGCGCACGGTGGGCGCGAGTCGGATCAACCTTTGCAATCCGCGAAACGATGCCGCAGGCGCGTGCCTTCAGCTTCGTGTTGTCGGCCCGGACGCTGACCATGAGTCCGTCGTGCACGGCACCAAGCCGGATATGCGCCAGCGTGGACAGGAGATTGAGGGCGCATTTCTGCGCGGTGCCCGCCGCCATGCGCGTCGAGCCGGCGATCACCTCCGGTCCCGAATCGAGGAAGATCTCATGCTGGGCGACTTGGCCGAGCAGCGAGTTGGCGTTGTTGACGATGGCGATGACGGGGGTGCCGGCCGCCTTGGCGACTTCGGCCGCCGCCAGCGTGTAGGGCGTGGAGCCGCTGGCGCTTATCGCGATCATCCGGTCGCTGGAACTCGAGAGCGAGCTCGCGGGCTCCCTGCTCGGCTGCCGACCGATCGTCCTCGGTCGCCCCGGTACCGTCGAACACCGCCTCGCGCCCTCCGGCGATCAGGTAGGCGAGCCGCTCGACGGACAGGCCGAAGGTCGCGGGAAGCTCTGCGCCGTCGACAATTCCCTGGCGAATGGCGCTTCCCGACCCGGCATAGACCAGACGCCCTCCGGCCCGCAGTCCGGCGACCAGGCTGTCGGCCGCGCGTGCGATGTTGATGAAGGAATGGGCGACGCAGTCTACGGCGCGCCGTTGGCTTCTTGCCAAGGCGGCCAGAATGTCCTCGTCCCCCCAGGTATCTAGGCCCAGATACGCATCGAGCTGGGTCTCGGTCTCAAGCATGCCTCACTCCTCGTTCGACATTAGCAGATCGGCCTTGTCGCGTCCAAAGCCAAACTGGGAATTCACCACTGAGCGAACCGGCTTGCACTGTTGATTCGAAATCAATTTGCTTATGATCCGCGGGCGATGAATGACGGGGCGGCGTTCTTCCTTGGTATCGACGCAGGCGGCAGCCGATGTCGCTCGCGCATCCGTGACCGCGCCGGCAAGATTCTCGGAACGGCCGAAGGCGGCCCGTCGAACATCTATCAGGATCTGCGCGGTGGACTGGCGACGATTGTCGCTACGGCACGCGAAGCGGCCGCGTCGGCCGGCGTGCCGGTCGAGCACCTGCACGCCGGGCTCGGAGTTGCGGGTCTCATCACCTCCGTCGCCGCCGAAAGCGTTGGTCGAACCGACTTCCCGTTCTCCTCGGTGGTTGCCGACAATGATGCCTATGCAGCGTGCTTCGGTGCTTTCGCAGGCGGGAGCGGCGGTATCGTCATCGCGGGTACAGGCTCCGTCGGGTTTGCCCGCGTCGACGCGAAACGCCACATGGTGGGCGGCTGGGGCTTCGCGCTTGGCGATCATGGGTCGGGAGCGTGGCTCGGCCACCACGCCGTTCGGCGCGCCGCCTTGGCGATCGACGGTCTGCTCCAGCCGACCGCCATCGTCGAATCGGTCCTCGCCACGGTCGGACGGGACCGCCTGCACCTCTCCCAATGGTCGAGCGAGGCCGCTCCCAACGACTATGCGAGCCTAGCGCCGCTCGTCTTCGAGGCCGCGGCCCGGGCTGACGTCCACGGCATGACGATCGTCATCGAGGGCGCTGCGGCGATTTCGAACCTGGGTCGTGCCCTTCTGGCCCGTGGTGCCGGCCGGCTGTGTCTGCTCGGCGGCCTGTCGGGGGTCTACCCGCCCTACCTCGACGCCGATGTCAGGGCGGCTCTCGTCGCCCCCGTTGCGGATGCCGTCGACGGAGCGATCATGATGGCCCGCGCCGAAGCGGGTCTGCCGGCGGTGTGGTAGGGTCGCGAATGGATCGCAGCTCCCGGACAATCCTGTGAAACGGGTCGCACTTCTTGGCGCCAGGATCTTCGACGGCGACGATTTCCGTGACGCGACGGCCGTGATCATCGAAGGCGGGCGGATCGCGGCCCTGGTCGACGAGCGAAGGGTCCCATCGGACGTGGAGCGCCGCCTGCTCGACGGGGGTCTCCTGGCCCCGGGTTTTATCGACGTGCAGGTCAATGGCGGTGGCGGATACCTCCTCAATGAGGATCCAAGTGAAAGAGGCGTGCTCGGCCTTGCCGCCGCGCACCGCCGCCACGGTACCGTCGGCCTGTTGCCGACCGTCATCACCGATGCGCCGGATATCATGTCTCGTGCTGTCGATGCGGTGCGGACGGCGCGCCGCAACGGTGCCCGCGCCGTTCTGGGTATCCACATGGAAGGCCCCTTCATCGATCCCCGCCGCAAGGGAGCCCATGACGAGCACCATATCCGGGCTCTCGGCGAAGCGGACATTTCCGCCCTCGCAGCGGCGGATTGCGGCACGCTGTTGCTGACCGTGGCGCCGAACGTCGTCGCGCCGCGAGACGTTCGCAGGTTGGCCGACGCCGGGATCGTCGTGAGCCTCGGCCATTCCGATGCGAAGGCTGAACAGGCCGCCGAGGCGATCGGATCCGGTGCCACGGCCATCACCCATCTGTTCAATGCAATGAGCCAGCTCGAATCGCGCGCTCCGGGCATGGTGGGCGCCGCCCTCGCGGATCCGAACTGCTACTGCAGCCTCATCGTCGATGGGCACCACGTCCACGACGACGCGCTGAAGGTCGCCCTCGCCGCAAAGAGTGCCGACCGGCTCATCCTGATCACCGATGCCATGCCGACCGCGGCCGGCGGGCCCGATCGGTTCCACCTCCAGGGCCGGCTCGTGACGGTTCGCGCCGGCCGGCTCGAGCTTGAAAACGGCACTCTTGCCGGCTCGAACCTGACCATGGATGCAGCGGTGCGCTACTGCGTGCAGAAACTGGGCGTTTCTCTCGCCGATGCGCTTCGCATGGCGTCGCTCAATCCCGCGACGGCCCTGCATCTCGCTGATCGCCTCGGCCGCCTGGCGCCCGGACACCTTGCGAGCTTGGTTCATTTGAGCGATGAGTTGGAGGTGCTCGCAACTTGGGTCGAGGGTAAATGAGCAAGGTCCGAGTCCTGGTGGTCGGCCTGGGGAACATGGGCCTGTCCCATGCCCGGGCCTATAGGGACCTCGAAGGCTTTGAGATCGTCGGCCTGTGCAGCCGTGGCATCGCGGAACGCGACGACTTGCGCCGGGAATTCCCAGGCGTTCCGGCGTTCGCCGACTACATCGACGCTCTGCGCGAAACTCGGCCCGACGCCGTCTCCATCAACACCTGGCCCGACACGCACGCCGACTATGCAAAGCGCGCGCTGAGGGCGGGGTGCCACGTCTTCATCGAGAAGCCGCTCGCCGAAACCGTGGCGGAAGCAACCGAGATCGCCGATCTTGCCGCCGCATCCGGACGCAAGCTGGTGATCGGCTACATTCTCCGGGTTCATCCCTCCTGGATGAAGTTCGTGGAGGTCGCGGCCACCCTCGGCCGTCCGCTGGTCATGCGGATGAACCTGAACCAGCAATCCTCCGGCGCCCAATGGTCCGTCCACAAGCATCTGATGGACTCGATCTCCCCCATCGTCGACTGCGGCGTCCACTATGTCGACGTCATGTGCCAGGTCACCCGCGCCAAGCCGCTGCGAGTGCATGCCATTGGTGTCCGGCTCACCGACGAGGTACATCAGGGCATGTACAACTACGGCCACTTGCACGTGACTTTCGACGACGGTTCGGTCGGCTGGTACGAGGCGGGCTGGGGACCGATGATGAGCGAGGTTGCGTTCTTCGTGAAGGACATCATCGGGCCGAAAGGCAGCGTTTCCATCGTGATGGACGAAGCGAAGACGGCCTCCGCCGACATCGACAGTCACACCCGGACCAATGCGCTCCGCCTGCACCGCGCGGAGTTGACCGCCGACGGCCGGTTCGCCCGGCCCGACGAGGTGATCCGGATGACGGACGAGCCCGATCATCAGGACCTTTGCAATCGCGAGCAGCAGGTGTTCCTCGATGCCATCGTCAACGATCGAGACATGACGGCCCATGTCGCGGACGCGATCAATTCCCTGCGCATCGTGCTTGCCGCCGACGAGAGCGTGCGAACCGGCCGCGTGGTAGACCTTTGAGATGCGTTCGCGTCTGACAGGTGCGGTCAGCGAAGGCACCGGGCCGATCAACGAGGACGGCTGGGGTATCGTCGGCACTGCAGACGACGTTCGCGCCGCCTGGGTGCTCGACGGCGTGACCGGCATCAACCTTCGCAATCATGTCTCCGGCACCACCGACGCCCATTGGCTCGTCAGCCGAACCGGCGACCATCTGCGCGATCTCGCCTCGCGCGAAGACTCGCTCGCCGATATCTGTTCGGCCCTGGTTGAGCGGCTGAGCCGCGAATATGCCGTGTTGGCGACCCGTTCGACCCTGCCGGAAGACTACGACCCGCCGGCCGCCTGCCTTCTGATCGTCAAGCGCTACCGCGACCGATGGAGCGCCTTGCGCCTCGGTGATTCCTGTCTGATTGCGGGCAGCGACGATCCGGCCGGGCCACTTTTCCGCATCGTCCCCGAGGCCGGATTCGACCGCGAGCTCGCCATCGAAGCCAACTCCCGCCGGAATGAAGGCATGTCTGAGACGTCGGAGCTTCTGAAATCCTTCCACGCCAAGCTCCTCTCCGGTAGGGCGCGGCGCAACACGTCAGGCGGCTACGGCATTCTCGAATGCAATCCCGCCTGCGTCGACTTTGCCGAAACTTGCGAGCTTCCAACGGCGGCCCGCTTCCTCCTGTGCACCGACGGGTTCTATCGCGCCGTCGATCACTACGGCCTCTATTCGGACCACGACCTGCTCCGCCGCGGCGCCTCGGAGGATGGGTTGAAGCAGGTCATGGCGGAGATCCGCGCCATCGAGCGGGACGACATCGATTGCCGCCGTTTTCCGCGGCTGAAACCGGGCGATGACGCCACCGCCCTGTCCCTCCTCGTTGCGGCAGTGTCACAATAGCGTTTTAGAACGCTTCTCGGTTTCGCCGGGCAGTGGGCACCGGCGACTGGCGAAAGGAAGGACATTCATGGCAGAGGTCACCACACCCATGCGGCCGAGCGAGCTCGAGAACTCCGGCGACGTCGGCTGCAACCCGACTGACAACGCGACCATGGGCGAGATCATCGCGGCCCGGTTCACCCGCCGCGAGCTGATGGTCGGTGCGCTTCCGGTCACGGCGATTGCCACGACGCTCGGCCGAAAGGCGCTCGCGGCTTCAACCAGCCTGTCCCCCGGCAAGATCGCCTGACGCGGCACTTGCCGGGCCGGAGCCGATTTGCGTATAGACAGTCCTCATCGAACCGGTGAGGACCGTCATGACCGCCTTTCTTGTCGTCGATACCAAGATCGAAAATCCCGAGGCCTATGAGGAATACAAGACCAAGGCCCGACCGATCATCGAGAAGTTCGGCGGCAAGTACCGCGCCCGCGGCGGTGCTTTCGAGATCATCGAGGGCGACCTTTGGCGCCCCACCCGGCTCGTCCTGATCGAGTTTCCAAATCGGGAGCAGGCGAAGAAGGCCATCGAGTCGGAAGAGTATCGCGCCGTCGCGCCCCTGCGGCATTCGAATGCCAGGTCGACTCTCGTCATCCTGGAAGGAATTTAAAGGCCAACGTGCATCAGTCGACTAGCCGTCGACGCGCCGCATGTGATTGTCCCACACCGACGCTTGCAGGAACGCCCGCCCGTGCGGGCCGGTCGAGACGTCGAGCAGCTGGATGCCGCCGCTGCCGGATGAGACGAGAAACTCGGCATCGCGAGCGGTAGGCGCAGCGCCGCACGCGCCTTGCGTGGGCCGGCTGCCGATGAATCCTCCCGTCTTCGCATTCCAGAATGCGGTGCGGCCGCCACGCGGGCTCGTCGCCGCGATGAACTCCTCTCCCGCGTCCATGGAAACGGAGCCGATGTAGTTTTGCATGCCCGCCAGGTCGGCCTCGGGCATGGAGAGCATGCGGATGTTTCCCGCGGCGTCGGCGAGACCCAGCAACAGGGGCATCTCTTCGAGGTTGCCCTCATATTGGCAGCCGAACGCGACCTGCCCGCTTCGTGATGCTGCCAAATGGCGGATGCTGAGCTTCCTGAGATCGGATGGAAGCGCGAGCGCGGCTGTCGCCTCGCCTTCATTCCAGTCGACGAAGGCAAGCGACGGCTTCATCCCGTCCGGATCGATGTTGTCACGCCCGGTCGCAGGATCGGTGACGATCCCTCCGTTCGCGATAATGAGTGTCCGCCCATCGGTAGAAAGCGAGATGTCGTGCGGTCCGATTCCATGCGAGGAAATCTCTCCGATGCGCCGATAGTCATTGGTCGCATCGTAAAGGCCGATCCGGCCTTCCGCCTGCCCGTTGACGTTCTCGGTGGCAAACAGCAGCTGGCCGTTCAACGAGTAGACTCCGTGACCGTAGAAATAGCGCCCGGGCTCGCAGATCAACGTGCGGCGGACGAGGCCCGTATCGGTGTCGACGATGATCGCCCAGTTGCCGGGCCGCCGCGCGAAGATGCACGCCTCGGGCTTCGTGGGCCGTCGGGCGATGTCGTGGCCGCGCGACGGCAAGATCGTCGAGAAGAGCTCGCGGCCGTCTGCATCGAAGAACGCCGCCGATGCCCCTCCGGTCATGTCGGTACGACAGGAAACGTAGCGCAGGCTTCGCGCCAGCGCCCACGCAGGGCCTGCGGCAATGGCCCCGGCCAGGCAAAGGACGATTTGTCGACGATCAATCACCATCGGAGCTGTTGAACCCCACGGCAATGCCGAGCGCTGCCGGAATCTCTTCGGTCGCCTGGCGTCGGGCAAGCGTGACGGCGTCGAGAAGCTTTAGGACATCGCCCCTCGTCGCCGGTGCGGCGGCCTTTCCGGCAAGGTCGGTATCGAGATGCTCGGCCAAAGTCCGCGCTTTGCCGATCTGCGCGACCGCTGGAGACGATTGCGACCGGTCTTTGAGAAGCAGGCTCGCCACGGTCTCCGCCGAGCGGAGGTTGATGGCCAGGGCGTGCAGGCTCCGGCCGCTTCGCCAGCCTTCCGCCACCTGGGGCCGAACCGAATCCGGGCTGCTGCCCACCACGCGCTTGATCTTGAGGTCGCCGACGCGTTCGAGGCCGGCGAGGAGGTCGGTCACCGTGCGCGTCACGAATTCGGTTGCCGCTTCCGGCGCGGCTGCGTGCCCGGCCACGCTCGTCCACTCCGAAGCGACGTCGCCCGCAATCGTCGACACGTTCGCGGCGATGGCTCGACCGACTGCGCACCGGCGCCGCGCCTCCGGAGTATCGCCTGAAAGCTTGCTCGGATCGCTCTCGTAGAGCAGGCGCTCGAGCGCCGGCAGGCCTTGCGCGGCCGCACTTGCTCCCGCGATTTCGCCGGGCAGCAGTCCCTCCTCGTCCTGCCCCTTCAAAAGGCCGGCCAACCCCTTCGATGTTGCGTTCTGTCGATCCGGCCAAAATGAGAGACGCTCCGCGCGGAAGCTCGTTCCCGACGGCCCATAGGATAGAAACTCGATGGCCGACCACGCGTCGGCCGCGCCGAGGTACGCCTTCCGAAGCTCGTCGATGCCGGCCTTGGTGGGCGAGGAGCAGAATTCTTTCCAGCGGTCGGCTTGCATCTTGGCCGCTGTGCGCAGGTCGCCGTATTTCGGAACGACGAAATCTTCGATCACGCGCTTGGCCACGGCCTCCGTTTCCGGCGCCCCGGCTGCGCACACCGGCGAAAGCATGAGGACGAGGGCACATGCATGGCCGGCTGCGTGAACGATACCGCGAGCCAGCATCATGTGATGTCGAAATACCCCATCATTCCGGTTTCCTGATGGTCGAGGATATGACAGTGGAACATCCACCTGCCATGCCGCGCCACGAAGGCGATGTCCAGTCGTTCCTTCGGCGCCAGCAGCACCGTATCGGCGTAGTGCGGCTGGACGCGGCGGCGCGACGACGATAGCACCTTGAACGTATGCCCATGAAGGTGGATCGGATGGGCATGCGGCGTCACGTTCTGCAGCGTGAAGACATAGTGGTTCCCGTCCGTGAGCCTTGCCAGAGGCGGCGGGATCCGGCGAACGTCGCCCGTGGGCCAGGCCTGCTTGTTGATGGCCCAGAAGGCGCGCGACCCGACGCACAGCGAATCGAGAATGGCATCGCGCAACGGATCGTCCATGTCGAAGCCGGCGCTCAGTTCCGCCAGTGCTTCCGACGCTGGTCCGAACGTGTAGAGCTGACGTTCCGCAGACGCGACGTCCGGCTCGGGAATTGCGCCTTGGATGAGCGGTGCGGCAACGAACGGCTTGTACCTGCGCGCCGGACCCTCGGCTTCGAGTTCGGCCAGAACGTGCGGTTCCTTCGCGAAATAGTCGACGATGCGCAGGCGTTCTCCGGCCCGCGGCGTCCGCACGACGAGGTCGAGCCGCATCGCCGGTCCCAGGCGCCAGGTGTCGAGCGGCACCGGCGGGAGGGAATTGCCGTCGGTCGCGATGATCGCCGCCGGACCGCCTTCGACGCCGACCTCCATGATCCGCGTCGAGTCGAGATTTAGGATCCGCACGCGGACATCACCTTGCGCCGGCACACTTTGCCGCACGACGCTCCGGCTGTTGACCGTTCTAACGGTGCCGAAGGTACCGGCCT
The DNA here is from genome assembly GCA_963789175.1 of uncultured Alphaproteobacteria bacterium. GTDB lineage: Bacteria > Pseudomonadota > Alphaproteobacteria > Rhizobiales > Aestuariivirgaceae > CAWBJO01. The sequence continues at coordinate 108,321 of CAWBJO010000006.1, read as the reverse complement.
TGCCGGCCGAATCCTGCGCAACGAACGGCAGGTAGGTGCCGTCGGTGGCGAGGCGCCAGTCCTTTGCGATGAGAATGACCTCGTCGTCCGGCAGTTCGGCCTCGTCGCCCTCGACGATCATGACGCCGAGAAGCCCCCGTCCCGACTGGCCGGATTCATTGCAATGTGGATGAAAAAAGAATGTCCCCGTGTCGGGCGGAGTGAAATCGTAGGTGAAGGTTTCGCCCGGCTGGACCGGCGCCTGGGTGATGTACTGGACTCCGTCCATGGCGTTGGGCACGCGAATGCCGTGCCAGTGGATGGTGGTGTGTTGGAAGAGATCGTTGCGCAGCGTCGCGCGCACCGGCATCCCCTGCTTCACGCGGACGATGTCCAGCAACTTTTCTGAGTACGTCCACACTTCGGATGGCGGTCCGGCGTCGCCGAGCAGCTCGGCCCGCCGTGGCGCCGCATGGAGCGAGACGGCATAGGGAGTCGTGCCGGCGCTGACCGGCGTTGCCGGGGGCGGTAGGAACGGCGCCGCCCCGCAGGCAAGGCTAGAAAGGGTTCCGAGCGTGAAGCTCCGCCGATTGATCATCCACTCTTTCTATTCGGGCGCGACGGCCGACGGGTTGTCGAGACTGTCGGAACCTTCGACCTTGATGGTCAAGCCGAGCTTGGCCACCTCCGCCTCGATGCCGCGCGCCTGCGCGACGAGAGCGGCGATGGCATCCTCGATCAGCTTGTTGCCCTCGGCATTGTCCTTGGCCAGCATCTGGTCGTAGGCCATCTTTCCGCTGTCGGCGGTCTCTTTGATCGCCTTGAGCTTGGATTCGGCGGTGGCCATCAGCCCTTCGACCGCCTTGCCCTCTTCCGGAGCTTTCTCGGCGGCGATGGCGGCGATGCCGGGACCTTCGAGCGTGCTGCCGTCGCGCCGCTGGTAGGTTCCGGTGTGGATCGCGATCATTCCGACCTGGTCGTAGTAGTGGGAATTGTGGGTATTGTCGGAGAAGCAGTCGTGCTCCTCCTCCGGATCGTGAAGGATCAGGCCGAGCTTCATACGCTCTCCCGCGAGCTCACCGTAGCTGAGGCTGCCGAGACCCGTCAGGATCGTCGACAGGGCGCCGTCGCCGCCCTTGTCGAGAAGCTCCTTGCGGGCTTTCCCTTCGGCCTTCCAGCCCTCTGCCATTTCGGCGAGGTCGCTGACCAGCAGGTCCGTCGCCGCCTTCAGATAGGCGGCACGGCGTTCGCAGTTGCCGCCCGTGCAGCTATTGGGATCGAAATCGGTGTGCGGCCGCGCGCCCGCGCCCGGGCCGGTACCATTGAGGTCCTGGCCCCACAAAAGGAACTCTATCGCGTGGTAACCGGTCGCGACGTTCGCTTCGACGTCGCCGGCGCTCTGCAGGCGCTGCAGCAGGGCCGCATCGATCTTGGAGGCATCGACGACATCATTGCCGATCCGCACTGAGGTGTTGGCGATGATGTTGGCGGTATAGAGAGGATTCTCTTCCGATGTCTCGCCATAGGCGCCGGTATCGACATAATCGACGAGGCCTTCGTCGAGAGGCCACGAATTGACCTTGCCCTCCCAGTCGTCGACGATCGCATTGCCGAACCGGTACCCTTCCGTCTGCTGGTACCAGGGTCGGGAATCGACCCACGCCTTGCGCGCCGCAGCGAGATTGGCTTCGGAGGGCGCCGCGATGAGAGCGTCGACGGCGCTGGCGAGGTCGACCGCGGCGGCATGGGCATCGCCGTACATCGCTGCGGCCACGTCGGCGTAGTGGTTGGCGACCGCCTCCGGCGTGGCCTCGGCTGCAAGTGCTCCGCTCCCGGCGGCGAATGCGATTGCGGCGGCGAGGCCGATGGACTTGATGCAACTCACTGTCATTGGGTTCCCCTCGGTGTCAGTTCAGTTTGATCCGGTTGCCAAGAACGTTCGCCACGTCCGGCGATCGCCGGTCGAGCTCCTGGTCGGCTTCGGTGAGCGCCGTCACGAAGCTTTCGGCGGCTTCGACAAGGTCATTGAACATCGGGTAGTGCTGGAGAGGCAGGAGCGCACTGCCGATCCGGCGCGCGCACGGCAGGTCCTGGCTCTGGACGGCCGCCAGAAAATCGAGCACCAGCTCCTCATCCGTTGCGAGGCCCCCGCATCCATAGGGCCAGAAGCGAAGTTCCGGACGCCCCAGCCGGAGCAGGACGCGGGAGAAATACTGGAGCTCTCCCATCAGTCGCCGAACGGCGCCATTGCGAATGTTGGCTTCGAAGACCCCCCACGCGGTCTCCCAGCAGGCAATGTCTTCATAGCGGTAGCCCGCCAGGCAGCATCGGATGCCGTCGATGACGAGACGCCCGGACGTGGGGGCGGCGGCATAGCGTTGAAACTCGCGCCGATGAGGATTGACCGTCATTGCTGCCTCTTTCCCGACTTAATTACTCAACATTGGACTGGCGATCAAGGGGAACGGAAGGAAAATCAAAAGAATTCAATAGATTGGAATGCGTCTAAGACCGCTTCCAATTCCACCCCGCTCCGGACCAGCTACGGAGTGCTCGATTCAGGCCTTGCCGAACATAACTAGAACACCTATAGATGTTGCGGGTTTGTTCTGATTCTGTGCCACATCTAGTCTCCCGTAAGGCAACAGAATCTCATGAGGTGACGGAATGCTGACGCGCAAACAGTATGAGCTGTTGATGTTCGTTCACGAGCGGCTGAAGGAGTCGGGCGTTCCACCCTCCTTCGACGAAATGAAAGAAGCGCTCGACCTGCGCTCCAAGTCGGGGATCCATCGCCTCATCACGGCTCTTGAGGAGCGCGGCTTCATTCGGCGGCTTCCCCATCGCGCACGAGCTCTCGAGGTCGTCAAGCTTCCCGAATCGCTCTCGCCGAGTCTGGCAGCGCCGAAATCCAAGACCGTGTTCAGCCCCAATGTCATCCAGGGCAATCTCGGGCGCGTCAAACCCATGCCCCAGGGAGCCGATGGTGCGCCGCGCGGAGCCGTCGTACCGCTCATGGGCCGCATTGCCGCGGGTGTTCCCATTTCAGCGATCCAGGATCATACGCACAACATCAGCGTACCACCGGAGATGCTGGGTACCGGTGAGCACTTCGCCCTCGAGGTGAAGGGGGATTCGATGGTCGACGCCGGCATTTTCGAGGGCGACACGGTCGTCATCAGGAAATCGGATTCGGCTCAGACCGGCGAGATCGTCGTCGCACTGATCGACGATGAAGAGGCAACCCTGAAGAGGCTGCGCCGCAAGGGCGACTCCATCGCTCTTGAAGCCGCCAATCCCGCCTATGAGACGCGGATCTTCGGTCCGGACCGGGTACGCGTTCAGGGCAAGCTCGTAGGACTCATTCGCCGCTACTGACGGCTGCTCCCTACTTCCCGGATACCGGTCTCCGCGGCCGCGGTTCGGCCTTGGCGACCCATGGCCGGCTCCCCCGCTGCTCCCGCGCGGTCGCTGTCCTGACCACCCCATCCTCCCCGACGAACAATGCATGAGCGCCGTTGCGCCAGACATCGAACCGGTCGATGCGGATGCCGATCTCGCGGCACCGCCCCCTGAGCGGAAAGGCCGCGATGAGGACATCCGCCTTCGGGCAGACGAGATCCAGCTCCGCGGACTTTCGCGCGTAGGCCACCGTTTTCCCCTTTGACCGCGCCAGACAGAGATGTGCATCGCACCTCCACCCGGCGCGCTTCGAGGCCACCTTGATGGTGACGCCGTCGCCGTCTGCCGCAAGCCAGCGCTCCACGGCGAAACGCCCCTTCCTCTCCTCGGCGATCGCCAGCACGCCCAGGTCATTGCGCACGGCGGCGTTGATCGCGGTCCGCTCGACAAGGATGTCGGGCCTCGCCTTTACGCTGCCCACGGCGAATCCGAGGGCGCATATGCCTATGCCCCACCATCTGAGCGACGTGCGGAAGAGCGAAATCCACAGGATTCCAAAGGTGACGATCAGGGCGCCGGCCGGTGCTTGCGACGGAGCGAAGACCCGCGCCCCGGGAAACGTGGTGACCCAGTCGGAAACCTTCATGACCGCTTCGAGCCCCTGTCCCATTGCGACGAGCGGCCAGAACTCCAGCCCGAGCGGCATGGCCGCGGTGGCGAAGAGCGCCATGGGCATGACGACCGCGCTCACGATAGGCAATGCGAGAAGGTTGGCGACGAGGCTGTAGGTGGAGATGCGGTTGAAGTGATAGGCCGCCACCGGACCGGTGCACAGGCCTGCGATGAGCGTCGTCGCTCCCATGATCGCCAGCCACCTGATCCCGAGTTTCATTAGGTAGACCGGCCAGTGCGACCGGCGCCGCGGTGGCTGGGGCGTCGTCTCCTCGCTTCGCCGGAAGGCAAAGAAGCTGAGGAGGCCCGTCACCGCCAGGAAGCTCATCTGGAAGCCCGCGCTGAGGAGGGACGAAGGCTCGACCATCATGATCGCCAGGGCCGCGATGGCGACGTTTCGAAGGCTCAGGGCGGGGCGATCGAGCAGCACGGCGATGAACATGATGGCGAGCATGAGATAGGACCGCTGGCTGGCGACCTCGTTGCCGGAGATCGCGAGGTAGAAGGCACCGGCCGCGAGGGCCGCGAGCGCCGACCACTTCTTGATCGGCCGGCGGAGGGCGAGCCGCGCCGACGATGCCAGGAGGGCCCGAACGAGCCAGAACACGCTGCCGGCCACCAGCGACATGTGGAGGCCCGAGATCGAGATGATGTGAGCAAGCCCGGAGGTCTGCAGGCTGTCGGTCATGGCATCGGCGATACCACTTCGTTCACCTGTAACCAGTGCGACGGCAAGGTGCCCGGTGCTGCCGGCAAGGGCCGCATGGATGCGCGCCGCGATCGTCTGGCGAAGCTCGTGGATCATCGCCGCCAAATGGAACCCGAGGCTCCGATGCCCTTTTTCGACGCTTGGCTTCCCCAGGAACCGGCCGGTGGCGCCAATCCCGTCCAGCCATTGGGCACGCGCAAAATCGAAGGCGCCCGGCGCCACCGGCGTCGGCAGGGGCGAAAGCGTGGCGGTTCCCCGCAAGCGATCGCCGGGCGTCATGCTGAGGCGCGAAACCGACAGCCGGACGTGCCCAGGCCGCGCTTCATCGGAAAGCCCGCGGGCCTCCTCGAGGCGCAGCACGATCTTGAGCTGCCCGCCTCGTCCCGATTCGATGGACCGAACGGTGCCTGCGATTTCGATGGGACCCGTCGAATAGGCTAGCGGCGGGGACCATCCCATGACCGTATCGAATTTGGCCGCGCTGAAGCCCAAAAGAACGAAGAGAACGAGAAGGGCGGCGGCCGACCCGCGCCGCATCGCTGCGTACAGCGGCAGGAGCGCTGCCGACCAAATGACCATCATCGCGACCGGACCGGGCTCCCGAGGCAGGGCAAAATAGGCCCCGATTCCCGCCGCCATTGCGACGGGCAGCCAGAGGAAGAGCGTCCCCGCCTCCGCTTCCAAGCATCGTCGGAGATAGGCACGACACCCGGCTCTGCAGGCGCGCGAGGTGGCCGCGCCCGGTCCCGTTTTCACTCGCAACTGTATCCGACAGGGAGCCCCGCCACACTTAACCGGCGGCCGGCGATATGCTAGACCGCGCCCGACGCTCCCCGCCCAGCACTCTTACGGACACCGGCGCAAATGTCACCGCCCGTCATCACACGCTTTGCCCCCTCTCCCACCGGTTTCCTGCATATCGGTGGCGCCCGCACGGCCCTCTTCAATTGGCTGTTCACCCGCCACGAAGGCGGCAAGATGCTGCTCCGCATCGAAGATACGGACCGCGAGCGCTCGACCACCGCCGCCGTCGACGCAATCGTCAACGGGCTGCGATGGCTCGGTATCGATTGGGAAGGCGAGCCGGTTTCACAGTTTTCACGGGTTTCTCGCCACAGGCAAATTGCCGAAGAGCTTTTGGCGAGCGGCAATGCCTATCGATGCTACTGTTCGCCCGCCGAACTCGACGAGATGCGTTCCAAAGCAGCAGCCGAGGGTCGTCCGCCCCGCTATGACGGGACCTGGCGCGACCGGGATCCGTTCGAGGCACCGCCGGGCGTTACGCCGGCCATCCGGTTCCGGGCCCCCACCGACGGCGAGACCGTCATCGACGACCGCGTCCAGGGAAGTGTCACCTTCCAGAACAAGGAGCTCGACGATCTCATCATCCTCCGCTCCGACGGCAACCCGACGTACAACCTGTCGGTGGTCGTCGACGATCACGACATGGGAATTACCCACATCATCCGCGGAGTCGACCATCTGACCAATGCGGCCCGCCAGTTCCAGATCTATCGGGCAATGGGATGGAACGTGCCGGTCATGGCGCACATCCCGCTCATCCATGGACCGGACGGCGCCAAGCTTTCCAAGCGCCATGGCGCGCTCGCCGTAGAGGCCTATCGTGACATGGGGTATCTGCCGGACGCCATGCGCAACTACCTCGCCCGGCTCGGGTGGAGCCATGGCGATGACGAGATCTTCACGACCGCGCAAATGATCGAATGGTTCGGGCTCGACAGCGTCGGCAGATCGCCGGCGCGCTTCGACTTCGCAAGGCTCGAGAACCTGAACGGCCACTATATCCGCGCCAGCGACGATGCGGTGCTCATGGAGGCGCTCGTCGGTTTCATGCCGCATGCGCCGGGAGGCGGTGATCTTCTCGCCCGCCTGGACCAGGGCAAGCGAACTCGTCTGCTCCTGGCCATGCCCGGATTGAAGGAGCGTGCCAAGACCCTCTCGGAACTTTTGGCCTCGGCGCGTTTTCTTTTCGAACATCCTTCACCCGACAGCAAGGCGGCGGAAATCTTGAAGTCGAACGGACGCGCCACGCTCGCTGCGCTTCTCCCGGCTCTTGGCGCCATCGACGAGTGGTCGGCCGCCGGCCTCGAGGCGGAACTGCGCCGCTTCGGAGAGGCCAACGGCCTGAAGCTCGGTCAGATCGCCCAACCCTTGCGCGTTGCCTTGACGGGGTCGACGACATCGCCCGGCATCTTCGACGTCATGGCCGTACTGGAGAAGGCCGAATGCATGGCCCGCATCGAGCGCACGCTGTCCTCGCCGGCGTGAGCTGCAAATTGCCAATTCATGCTGCAATGCGGTAAACTGGGCCCGCAACCCCCTGAATTGCCCTCCCCACCTGCCCTATGGAGCGTTTCATGACCACCGCCGAGACCGCGAAGCTGACCGTCCACGGCAAGGAGCACGAGTTCAGCGTGCGCAAGGGCACGATGGGCCCGGACGTCGTCGACATCACCCAACTCTACGATGAGGCGAAGGTCTTCACCTACGACCCCGCCTATACGTCCACGGGGGCCTGTGAATCGAAGATCACTTTCATCGACGGCGAAGAGGGCATCCTTCTCTACCGCGGCTACCCGATCGACCAGCTGGCCGAATACGGCGACTTCATCGAGACCTGCTACCTGCTCTACTACGGCGACTTGCCCAACCATGCCCAGCGCAAGGAATTCGAGCAGGCCATCACCTATCACACCATGCTGCACGAGCAGATGGCGCGCTTCTTCTCGGGCTTCCGGCGCGACGCCCATCCCATGGCCGTGATGGTCGGAACGGTGGGCGCCATGTCCGCCTTCTATCACGACTCAACCGACATCAACGACCCGAAGCAGCGCGAGATCGCCAGCCGCCGGATGATCGCCAAGCTCCCGACCATCGCCGCCTCGGCCTACAAATACTCGGTCGGCCAGCCTTTCGTCTATCCGCGCAACGATCTGAGCTATGCCGCGAACTTCCTGCACATGTGCTTCGCCGTTCCGTGCGAGCCCTACAAGCCGAACCCGGTGCTTGCCCGCGCCATGGACCGCATCTTCATCCTGCATGCCGACCACGAGCAGAACGCATCGACTTCGACGGTGCGGCTCGCCGGCTCGTCCGGAGCCAATCCCTTCGCCTGCGTCGCGGCCGGCATCGCCTGCCTGTGGGGGCCGGCCCATGGCGGCGCCAACGAGGCGGCCCTCAACATGCTCATGGAGATCGGCCATCCCGAGAACATTCCGAAATTCGTCGCCCGCGCCAAGGACAAGAACGACTCCTTCCGGCTGATGGGCTTCGGCCACCGCGTCTACAAGAATTACGATCCGCGCGCCAAGATCATGCAGAAGACGGCACACGAGGTCCTCAACGAGCTGGGCATCAAGGACGATCCACTGTTCGACGTGGCTCGCGAGCTCGAGCAGATCGCCCTCAGGGACGAATACTTCATCGAGCGCAAGCTCTACCCCAACATCGATTTCTATTCCGGCATCACGTTGCGGGCCCTCGGCTTCCCCACCTCGATGTTCACGGTGCTGTTCGCACTGGCCCGGACGGTGGGCTGGATCGCCCAGTGGAAGGAGATGATCGAGGATCCGAGCCATCGCATCGGCCGGCCGCGCCAGCTCTATACCGGTCCGACGCGCCGCGACTACATCCCGATGAGCAAGCGCAGCCGGTCCTAGCCGGCTTTGCGGTCGATCAGCATGGCGCTGATCTCCGCTTCCGCCACCTTGGTGCCGCCGACCTTCGCCTCGGCCTTAAACCGCCACACCGGCGGGCGCTTGTGGACGAGGCTCACCGGAAACATGACCGTATCCCCCGGCACGACCGGCTTGCGGAAGCGCGCCTTGTCGATCGACATGAAGTAGACGAGCTTGCCGTGGTCCTCGCTGCCGAGCGTGCTGAGGACGAGGGCGCCGGCGGTCTGCGCCATGGCCTCGATCAGGAGGACCCCCGGCATGATCGGGTTGCCGGGAAAATGACCGGCGAAGAAAGGCTCGTTCAGCGTCACGTTCTTGATGCCGGTTGCGCTTTCCTCGCCCTTCATGCCGACGATGCGATCGATCAGGAGAAACGGATAGCGGTGCGGCAGGAGCTGCATGATCCGCTGGATGTCGGCACTGCCGCCTTTAGGCTCGGTTGGATCCGACACGTGGGGGGCTCCTCAAAATGAAACGGACGGCTCGCACGAGCCGCCCGCAGGCCGTGGCCGGCACGACGTATCAGAACCGCGTGCCGATGCCGAAGCGGAAATATTCGACTTCGTCGAAGTCCGCCTTGAGAACCGGATAGGCGACGTCGAAGCGCAGCGGACCGAAGGGCGAATCCCAGGTGATGCCGGCGCCCACCGAGGCCCTCAGCTCTGCGGAGTCTTCGACGTCGCACACACCGTCGTCGGAGCAACCAAGGCTTGGTGCGTTGTCATCGTCTTCCGGCGCACCGAACAGCGTTCCGAAGTCGGTGAAGACCGAGCCCGACACGCCGAATTCCGGCGGCAGTCCGACCGGGAACATCACCTCAACGGTTCCAACCGCGTAGTGCTGGCCACCAATGGAGTCGAACTTGCCATTGACCGTAGCCGAGTCACGCTCCATCCGCGGCCCAATGCCTGACCGCGCGAATCCGCGGAACGATTCACCACCCTTGAAGAACCGGTCGAGGATCGGAACGTCCTCCCCGCCCCAGCCGGTCATCGAGCCGGCGGTGCCCTTCAGCTTGACGGTGACGCCTTCCATCACGGGGTAGAAGTAGTAGCCGGCCAGCTCGCCGCTGGCATAGCGGACATCGCCGCCCACGCCCGCGAATTCGGACGATGCCACTAGGCGGTAGCCCGAGGTCGGAGTGAGCGGGTTGTCGAGCTGATCGTAAACGTAGTTGAGGCCGATCATCGACTTGTTCGACGCGCCTTCGGAGTCGAGGATGGCACGCGAGACATCGTCCGGATCGTCGATATCCACGATGCGGTGCAGGAAGCTGTACTTCGTGCCGAAGGTCGAATTCTCGTCGAGCCGGAAGCCGAAGCGGAATCCGCCGCCATACTGCTCCGTCGAGTAGGAAGATTCCTTCTCGAGGTCGGTGTGCTGCACCACCGCATCGATGCCGGCCGACAGGCGGCGCCCGAGGAAGTACGGCTCGGTGAAGGAGAAGTTCACCGACTGCCGCTTGAAGCTCATGCTCGTGGACAGGCCGACGTTCTGGCCGCGGCCGAGGAAGTTGCGTTCCTGGACGGCGATGGCGCCGACGACCGTCTCGGCCGAGGAGTAGCCGGCCGAGAACGACAGCGAGCCGGTCGCCTTCTCCTCGACCTCCACGACCAGCACGACGCGGTCGGGACTAGACGCGGGCTCCTCGCGGATGTCGATCTTCTGGAAGAAGTCGAGCGCGGTGAGGCGGCGCCTGGCCCGGTCGACCAGGATGCGGTTGTAGGCGTCGCCCTCGACCAGGCGCATCTCGCGCCGGATGACTTCGTCGAGCGTCCGCACGTTGCCCCGGATGTCGATGCGGTCGATGTAGACCCGCGGCCCTTCCACGACGTCGTAGACGATGTTGAGCGTCTTGCTGTCCGGATCCCGCTGGATGTTGGGCTCCACCTTGGCGAAGGCGTAGCCCGCCTTGCCGGCTTCGATCGTGATATTCTCGACCGACTTGTCGATCATGCTGGCGTTGTAGCGCGTGCCGGACGGCGTCTTGACCGCGGCGTTAAGCAGGTTCGGATCGAGATTGGTGTTGCCGGTGTTCACGGAAACGGCGCCGACCTTGTACTCGGGGCCTTCCTCCACCGCGAAGTTGATGAAGAAGCTTTCGCCGTCGGGTGCGAGTTCTGCCGTCGCCGACACGACCTGGATGTCGGCATAGCCGTTCTTCAGGTAGTAGCGCCGCAGCAGCTCCTTGTCGAACTCGAGCCGGTCCGGATCGTAGTTGTCCGTCGTCGAGAAGAACTTCCACCATCTCGATTCCGAGGTCGAGATGGCGCGCCTCAGCTGGCCGTCGCTGAAGGCGTCGTTGCCGATGAAATTGATACGCGCGATCCTGGTGGCCGTGCCTTCGTTGATCTCGAAGACGAGGTCGACGCGGTTCTGCGGCAGCCGGATGATCTTGGGCTCGACTTGGGCCGAGAAATGCCCCGAGCGCCGATAGAGCGCGATGATGCGCTGGACGTCGCTCTGGACGCGCGCCCGCGTGAAGATCATGCGCTCCCGGAGTTCAACCTCCTTGGCGAGGTTGTCGTCCTTGATCTCGCTGTTGCCCTCGAAATTGACCCGGTTGATGAGCGGATTCTCGTCCACCTGGACGACCAGGTTCGAGCCGCGCTGGAAGATTCGCACATCTGAGAAGAGGCCCGTCTCGAAGAGCGCCTTGACCGATTCGTCGATGGCTTCCGTGGTGATCTGGTCACCGGGCGACAGCTGCATGTAGGAGAGGACTGTGTCCGTTTCGACACGCTGGTTGCCCTCGATGACGATGCGTCCCACGGTTGCGGCTAGGGCTGGCGTGGATAGCCCATAGGGTGCAAGGGCCGGTGGAGCTCCAGCGAAGGTCAGGGCCAAAAGCCCCGCGATAACAAAGCGTTTCCGAATCAATGGAGTCATTTTCCCGCCAATGACGCCGGTCCAGTCCCACTCAAACCGGACCCAGCATTAACGATGTTTTCCGCCCATTGCAAACCAAGAATTTGCAATGCTTCTCAGCGGTTAGCCACGCCCGAATACTGACGAGAAAACCCGTGCGAGGTCGTTCACGGTCGCGAATAACATGAGCGCCAGAACCAACGCGAAACCGACCCGGAATCCCCACTCTTGCGCATTGGCGCCAAGGGGACGCCCGCGGACTGCCTCCACTCCGTAGTAGAGTAAGTGTCCGCCATCCAACATTGGAACCGGAAAAAGATTAATAAGACCTATGCTGACCGAAAGCATGGCTGCGATACGCATGAGTTCGTAGAAGCCGAGCGATGCTGCTTTGCCGGAAACCTGAGCGATTGCAAGGGGTCCGCCGAGCTGGCTTGCGCTTTCCTTGCCGGTCACGACGCGGCGGATGAAATGCAGTGACCCTTCGATGATTCGCCAGGTTTCGACAACGCCGAGCCTCAGGGCGTCGACGGGATTCTTCCGGTCGTAGCGCTGATCGCCGTCACGGGCGTGCGTGACACCCATCAGCCCGATCTTGATCTTGCCGCCGAGGCCGTCGTCGACGGCGCGGGATTCCGGGATTACGTTGAACTGCAGGGCTTGGCCGTTCCTCTCGACGTCGACGGCGATCGTCTCCCCCGCCCGCGGCATGACGATCCGCTGGATGTCGTCGAACGACTCGATGGTGCTGCCATTGAGTCGGCGAATGTAGTCGCCGGGCTTGATGCCTGCGATTTCGGCCGGGCTGCCGGCTTGCACGTTATCGACCCGCGGCTCGGTGATGGGCACGCCCACCAGGCTGAAGCACACGGCGAAGATCACGATGGCCAGAAGGAAATTGGCAAGCGGCCCGGCGACGACCACCGCCGCCCTCTGGCCCACCGTCTTCCCGTAGAAGTTTCCCGGATCGAGCTTGTGGCCGGGCTTGAGCGCATCGCGGTTCGGCATGCTGGCGGCATTCGCGTCGCCCTCGAACTTCACGTAGCCGCCGAGCGGCAGCCAGCCGATCTTCCAGCGCGTGCCGTACCGGTCGGTGATGCCTGCGATTTCCCTACCGAAGCCGACCGCGAAGGAATGAACCTTCACGCCGTTCCATCTTGCCACCAGGAAATGTCCGAGCTCGTGAACGAAGACGAGGATGGTCAGGACGAAGAGGAAGGCGAGCGCATAGAACGCAAAGCTCGCCAAATGGTCGATAAAGGCAACCAGCATTAAGTTTCCCTCACCCAGCCAGGATCATCGCACCCGAATCGACATTTGATACCGGTAAAAGCCGCGATTGGCGAATAAAAATAAGAACCGCGGAAATCTGTCACGATTTTGCATTCGACTGCGCTCGGGACGTCACCAGACGAACAGCCCTCGCGCGGGGTCGTCCACGCCTGCGCGGACGATCCCCAAAATCGCGGCGCAGGTGACCGCCGCCACGAGCCCATCCACCCGGTCCAGCGCGCCGCCATGGCCGGGGATGAGTCGGCTCGAATCCTTCACGCCCGCATACCGCTTCAATGCCGACTCGAAGAGATCGCCCCCCTGCTCGATCGCACCGAGCGCCCCTCCCCCGAGGAGCATCGGCAAAGGCGCGTGGACGCCGAAGATTTCCGCCCCCGCCCATCCGACGATCGCACCGCCGACGACCGCACCGACCATTCCGGCCCAGGTCTTGTTGGGGGAAACCCGGGGCCATAGTCGCGGGCCGCCGAGGATGCGCCCGGCGAAATAGGCTGCCGTGTCCGCCGCCCAGACCACGGCGAGGATCCATGCAACGGCGATGAACCCGAACTCGTCGCTCGCCCGCAGGACGACGAACCCCATCGCCGGCAGTGCGACATAGGGAATGCCGACCACGCTCCACAGCGTGTGCCCACCGCCTTGCAGCTGTCGGCGGACGATGCTCGCAACCCACAGTGCCGCGACGACGCCGAGGCACAAGGCCAATTCGGCCCGCGTCGCAAGGAGCGGTGCTGCAACCGCAGCACCGAGGTGAAGGGCGAGCTGCACCATGTCGCCCCGCAACGCCAGCTTCACCCACTCTCGCGCCATGAGCACCGCGAGCAGCGTGATGACCGCCTCGAACCAATAGGAGCCCATCCACACGACGAGCACGACCACGGGAATGAGGACCACCGCCGCGGCGGCGCGCACGCCGAGATCCCGCCATTTCGCGGGATCCCGCGCCGTCGCCGAAGACTCGCCCATGGTTACACGACCCGTGCGGCAATCCCGCCGAACCGGCGGTCGCGGGCGAGATAGATTTCTAGCGCCCGCTCCAGCTGCTCACGGCCGAAATCCGGCCAGTGGTCGGGAATGAACACGAGCTCGGTATAGGCACACTGCCACAGCAGGAAATTCGACAGGCGCTGTTCGCCGCTCGTCCGGATCAGCAGGTCAGGGTCGGGAATTCCCGCGGTTCCGAGATAGGTTTCGATCGTGTCCGCCGAAATGTCGGAAATGTCGAGCCGGCCGTCCCGGCAATCCTCGGCGATTGCCCGCGCGGCATCGGCGATCTCCGACCTGCTGCCGTAGTTGAAAGCCACCACGAGCGTCATCCGTCTGTTGTCGGCCGTGAGCCGCTCGCTATGGCTGAGCAGCCCCAGAATGTCGGGAGCGAGGTTGGAACGGCTCCCGATGATGCGGATGCGCACGCCGGCCGCATGCAGTTCCGCGACGTCCTGCGAAACGAACCGTCGCAGAATATCGAGGAGCTCGTTGATCTCGTCGGCGGGACGGGCCCAGTTCTCCGAGCTGAAGGAGAAGATCGTCAGGTATTCGATTTCGAGCTCCAGGGCCGCCCGGATGGTGCGGCGCAACGCGTCGACGCCCTGTACATGACCTGCCGAGCGGGGCAGGAAGCGCTTGCGGGCCCAACGCCCGTTGCCGTCCATGATGACGGCGACGTGTCGGGGGAAGCGCCCGTCTTTCTTGGCCTCGAGGATGGATGCACTCGCTGCCTGGTTCACCGGGCTCGACCCGCGTTCCTGCCGTGCCAATTGGCCATCAGATCTGCATGATCTCCAATTCTTTGTGAACCAGCGCGTCGTCGATCTCCTTGATCGTCTTGTCGGTCAGCTTTTGGACTTCGTCGTGCTGCTTGCGATGCTCGTCTTCGCCGATGACATGATCCTTCTCCAGCTTCTTCAGGACCTCCATGCCGTCGCGTCTCACGTTACGGACGCCGACCCTGGCCTTCTCGGCATATTGATGGGCGACCTTGGTGAGCTCCTTGCGGCGGTCCTGGGAAAGCTCGGGGATTCGGAGCCGGATCACCTGCCCCTCCGTCTGCGGATTGAGGCCGAGATTCGAATTGCGGATCGCCTTTTCGACCGCCGCGACGACGCTGCGGTCCCAAACCTGCACGGATAGCAGCCGCGGTTCGGGCACGGTGACGTTCGCGACCTGGTTCATCGGCACCATCGACCCGTAGGCTTCGACGGTGATCGGGTCGAGCATGCTGACCGAGGCACGACCCGTTCTAAGACCGGCGAACTCGTGCTTCAGCGCCTCGAGCGCGCCGTGCATGCGCCGCCCCAGCTCCTTCATATCCAGCATCGTGGGTTGAGCCATTTTCCCTCACTTTCCGCCACTCTCGGTCGTCGTCGACCGCAGACCCCGGCATCGCCAAAAAACCGGGCGAAAGCTCTGCCAACACTAGCTCGTCGCCGCCGCCTTTGCCACTTCGGCTGCGAAGTCATCGGCTTGTTTCTCGATTCCTTCGCCGAGCTGGAAGCGCGCAAATCCGGTGAGCCGGACCGGCGCACCGACCTTGCCTTCCGCTTCCTTGAGAACCTGGCTCACCGACTTCGCGGCATCGTGCACATAGGCCTGCTCGAGCAGGCAGAATTCCTTCGCGAAGCTCTTGAGGCCGGATTGGACGATCTTCTCCATGACGTTCGCGGGCTTGCCCGCGTTCTTCTCGGTCAGGATGGCCTTCTCGCGTTCCAGCGTCTCGACCGGAACGGTCGCGAGGTCGAGCGCCACGGGATTGGCGGCCGCAACGTGCATGGCCAGCATCCGCGCCAGCGATGCGACTTCGCTCGCATTGCCGGTGGACTCGAGGCCGACCAGCGACGCGATCTTGCCCATTCCCGGTGCCGACTGGTTGTGCACGTACTGCCCGACTGCGCCCTGGCCGACCTTCAGGAGCGTCGTGCGTCGAACGGACATGTTTTCGCCGATCGTGGCCACCAGTTCGGCGACCTGCTGCGCGACGTCGTTCTTCGACCCGGGAAAAACCTGTCCCTTGAGTTTTTCTATCGAACCTTCCGACTGAAGGGCCAGGCGGGCGATCTCTGCGACCATCGCCTGGAACTTGTCGTTGCGGGCCACGAAATCGGTCTCGGCATTCACCTCGACGAGCGAGCCTTTTTGGCCCTCGACGGCAGCCGCGACCAGTCCTTCCGCCGCGATCCGCGACGATTTCTTGGCGGCTTTCGACAGTCCCTTGGCCCGCAGCCAGTCGACCGCCGCCTCGAGATTGCCGCCGGTTTCGGTAAGGGCTGCCTTGCAGTCCATCATTCCGGCGCCGGTCTTTTCCCTGAGTTCCTTGACTAGGGCCGCAGTGATCTCAGCCATGACGATTCCCCTATGCCGACAGGCGCGCCGCGGCGCCGGCGAGGATCTGCTTGGCTTGTTCGACCCACTCTTCCCGGGCGATGCGACCCTTGAGCTTCAGCTTGTCGTCGATCGCTGCGATCTGTTCCGGCGACCACTCCGCGACTTGCTTGACCTGCGTCACCCCTTCTGCGGCGAGCTTCTTCTTCAGGGTGACGCCGATGCCGCTGATGCTGGACAGGTCGTCGCTGGCGCCGCTTCCCTGCTCGATCACCGGCAGAATTTCCGGCTGCGGGGTCTCGGCCGCACCGATATCGACGCCCATGCTGGATTGCGACACGCTGATACCTTCGATGGCAGCCCTCGCCACCAGGTCGCAATAGAGGCTGATCGCCCGTCCGGCATCGTCGTTGCCCGGTATGGGATGGGTGACCCCGGTCGGATCGCTGTTCGAATCGAGGATGGCGACCACGGGAATGCCGAGCCGGTTCGCCTCCTTGATGGCGAGTTGCTCCTTGTTGGTGTCGATCACGAACATGATGTCGGGGGTGCCGCCCATGTCCTTGATGCCGCCGAGCGCATTCTCGAGCTTGGCCTTTTCGCGCGTGAGGTTCAGGAGTTCGCGCTTGGTCAGGCCGGAGCCTTCCTTCGACAGCGTCTCATCGAGGCTGCGCAGGCGCTTGATCGAGTTGGAGATGGTCTTCCAGTTGGTCAGCGTACCGCCGAGCCAGCGCGAATTGATGTAGTACTGGGCCGAGCGCTTGGCCGCGTCCTTGATCGGGTCGGAAGCCTGGCGCTTGGTGCCGACATAGAGGACCCGCCCGCCTTTGGCCACCGCATCGCGAATGGTGACGAGGGCCTGGTGCAGCAGCGGCACGGTTTGGGCAAGGTCGATGATGTGGATGCCGCTGCGCGAACCGTAGATGTAGGACTTCATCCGCGGGTTCCAGCGATGCGTCTGGTGGCCGAAATGGACACCCGCTTCGAGCAGCTGGCGCATAGAGAAATCAGGCAATGCCATGCCTTGGTACTCCTTTTCCGGTTGAACCGCCGCGGAGCCTTGTGACCGGGCGAGCCCGGCACCGGAGGGACGTCGCGCTATGAGGGGCTTTCGCCCATGCGTCACGGCCCGGCATCCGCGTGTGGATTGGTGGGGCGCTTATAGGGGTCTCGCCTGCGGAACGCAAGTCCCTGCCGGCCCTAGTAATCCTGGACGTCGACCACTCCCGGGATTGCCTTGATGGCGCCCTTGACCTGCGGCGTCACCGTGAACTTGCTGCCTAGCGCGATGTCGACCTCGCGCCCCTCCCGGAGCTGGACGATGATGCGGACCGGAGCCCGCCCGCCGTTCTTGAGCCGCTGCGCGATCGAATCGACCGGCTTGTCGTCGTTGACGAAAATCGTGATGCCCGTCTGGGAGTTCGCCGCTGCCTTGTCGAGAATTTCCGCGCTCTGCAGCCGCAGGCGCACCTCGTCCGAATCGACGTCCGCCTCCACCCGCACGATGAGCGCCGTTCCGGGTTCGAGAAGATCGCGGGTCACTGCCAGCGTGTCCGAAAAGACGATGGTCTCGAACTGGCCCGAAGGGTCCGAGAATCCGGCGAACGCGAACCGGTTGCCGTTCTTCGACCGCCGCTCCTGCTTGTAGGTAACCGTGCCGGCGAGCTTCGCCGCCGTCGCGCCCCGCGTCAGGACTTTTTCCTGGAATGTCGTCCACAGTTCGACCCCCAGCCGCTCCAGGGGCTTTACATAGTCGTCGAGCGGATGTCCGGAAAGATAGAACCCCACCGCCTCGAACTCGGCGTTCAGCCGCTCCATCGGCAGCCACGGCTCGCTTTTCGGCAGTGGGAAATCCTCTGCATCGCCGCTCGATCCCGCCCCGAACAAGTCGTTCTGGCCGACTTCGGCCTGGGCGGAATTGCGGTGCGCGAGCGACAGGATCGTCTCGACGCAGTCGTAGATTTGCCGCCGATGCGGGGTGATGCAGTCGAAGGCACCGGCCTTCGCCAGGCTTTCGAGCGCCCGCTTGTTCAGCACATGGCCGTCGATGCGGCGCGCGAAGTCGCCGATCGACACGAACGGTCCGCCGGCTTCGCGGATGGATTCCAGGTGCTCGATCGCCCCGCGCCCGACGTTTTTCAATGCCGAGAGCGAGTATCGGATCTCGCGCTCGCCGACACGGAACTCCACGCCCGACGAATTGATGGAAGGGGCGCGGATCTTGACGCCGAACTTCTGCGCCTCGCGCCGGAACATCTGCAGCTTGTCGGTATTGCCGAGGTCGAGCGTCATCGATGCGGCGAGGAACTCGGTGGGGTGGTTGGCCTTGAGGTATGCCGTCTGGTAGGCGACGACCCCGTAGGCCGCGGCATGCGATTTGTTGAACCCGTAGCCGGCGAACTTGGCCACCAGTTCGAAGATGTAGTCTGCCTGGTGCGCCGGCACCCCCTGTGCCACGGCGCCTGAGACGAACCGCTGCTTCTGCTGGTCCATCTCCGATTTGATCTTCTTGCCCATGGCCCGCCGCAGCAGGTCCGCTTCGCCGAGGGAATATCCGGAGAGCACCTGGGCGATCTGCATCACCTGCTCCTGGTAGACCATGATGCCGTAGGTCTCTTTCAGTATGGGCTCGACGAGGGGATGCAGGCTGTCGGGAAGCTCCTCGCCCCGCTTGCAGGCGATGAAACGGGGAATGTTGTCCATTGGTCCGGGACGGTAGAGCGCCACGATGGCGATGATGTCCTCGATGCAGTCGGCGTGCATCTTGCGAAGCACGTCGCGCATTCCCGAGCTTTCCAGCTGGAACACGCCGACCGTATCGCCCTTGCCCAGCATCTCGTAGGTCGTCTTGTCGTCGAACGGCACCCGCTGGATGTCGAATTCGGGGTTGCGCTCGCGAATGAGGGCCTGCGCCTTGGCGATGACGGTCAGGGTCTTGAGGCCGAGGAAGTCGAACTTGACGAGCCCCGCCTTCTCGACCCACTTCATGCTGAACTGCGTCGCCGCCAGGTTCGAGCGCGGATCGCGATAGAGCGGCACGAGCTCTTCGAGAGGCCGATCGCCGATGACGACGCCGGCTGCATGGGTCGATGCGTGGCGGTAGAGCCCCTCGAGCTTCATGCCGATCTCGAGCATCGTCCGCACGAGAGGATCCTTCTCCCGCTCTTCCTGCAGCCTGGGTTCCCCGTTCACCGCCTCCTTAAGAGTGACGGGATTGGCGGGATTGTTGGGGATGAGCTTGCACAGCCTGTCGACCTGGCCGTAGGGCATCTGCAGGACCCGCCCCACGTCGCGGCACACGGCGCGGGCCTGCAGCTTGCCGAATGTGATGATCTGGGCCACCCGGTCGGCGCCGAACTTGTTCTGAACGTAGGCGATCACCTCGTCGCGTCGGTCCTGGCAGAAGTCGATGTCGAAGTCCGGCATCGACACGCGCTCTGGATTGAGAAACCGCTCGAACAGCAGGTTGAACCGCAGCGGATCGAGATCCGTGATGGTCAGCGCGTAGGCGACGAGCGACCCGGCGCCGGACCCGCGGCCCGGACCGACCGGGATCCCTTTCGCCTTGGCGAACTTGATGAAGTCGGCGACGATCAGGAAGTAGCCCGGGAAATTCATGTTGATGATGACGTCGAGCTCGAATTCGAGCCGCTTCTCGTAGTCCTCTGGGCTGTATCCGTTGACCGGGCCGTTGGTCGCGAGGCGCACTGCGAGACCATCGCGGGCTTGGACGCGCAGCTCCTCGGGTTCGTCGCGCTCGGCCGCGAAGCGCGGCAGGATCGGCTCTGCCGGCAGCGGACGGAATGCGCAGCGTCGGGCGATCTCGATGGTATTGGCCGTCGCTTCCGGCAGGTCGGCGAACAATCGCACCATGTCCCGACCACGCTTGAAGCAATGCTCGGGCGTCAGCCGGTGCCGGTTGTCGTTGCCGACGACCTCGCCCTGGGCGATGCAGATCAGTGCGTCATGCGCAGCGAAATCATCCGCGGTGGCGAAGTAGGCTTCGTTCGTTGCGACCAGCGGTATATCGCCGTCATAGGCGAGCTCGATCAGGCCGGGCTCGGCCCGCTGCTCCGCCTCCGTATTATGGCGCTGCAGCTCGATGTAGAGGCGGTCGCCGAAGATGTCCTTGAGCAGGCCGCATCTCTGTTTGGCGAGCGGGCCTTGGCCATGAACCAGAGCCTGGTTGATGGGCCCGTCGGGCCCTCCGGTCAGGCAAATGAGTCCCTCGCTGAAACTGCTCAGCACGTCCAATGACACGTGCGGTTCGATCTCGGTCGGGCTTTCGAGATAGGAACGGCTGGAAAGCTTCATGAGATTTGCGTAGCCCTGGGCATCCTTGGCAAGAAGCACCAGCTGGGGAATTTTCGGCCGCATCGTTTGGCGCGGATCCGAGGTGGCGTCCGCGAAGCCGACCCGCATCGTGCATCCGATGATCGGCTGTACGCCATTCTCGGCGAGCTCCTCCGAGAATTCGAGCGCGCCGAAGAGATTGCCGGTGTCGGTGATCGCCAGCGCCGGCATGTCGTATTCGATCGCCAGTTGCGCGAGCTGCCGAACGGGAAGGGCCCCCTCCGAGAGGGAGTAGGCGGAATGCACGTGCAAGTGGATGAACGCCGGCGCTGAATCGGTCATGCGTGAGCTTATAGCCGGCGCGCCCAACTCCTCCAGCAGCTTGGCGCGCCGGCAATGAATCGAGGCCGTTAGGCTGTGGAAAACGATTAACGATCTGCGACGAGCTCGCCCTGCTCGAGTCGCAGCACGCGTGACATCTGGCTCGCAAGGTCCATGTTGTGTGTTGCAATCAGGGCGCCGAACCCTTCTTGCGCGATCAGCTCGAGGAGCTCCCGGTGGACGCGCTCGGCGGTGCGCGGATCGAGATTGCCGGTCGGTTCGTCGGCGAGGAGCAGGAGCGGGCGGTTGGCGATCGCCCGCGCGATTGCCACCCTCTGGCGTTCGCCGCCTGAAAGTTCGGCCGGACGATGGCGAAGTCGCTCGCCGAGACCGAGCCGGCCGAGCAAGGCGGCAGCCCGATCGCTCGCGTCCTTCCGGTCGATTCCGGCAATCAGCATCGGCATGACCACGTTCTCGAGCGCAGTGAATTCGGCGAGCAGATGGTGGAATTGGTAGATGAACCCCACCCCGATCCTCCTGACCCGAGTCCGGGCTTCGTCATCGAGATCGGAGCAGTTTCGCCCGGCGATGAGAACCGTTCCCGTCGTGGGTTTTTCCAGGAGCCCGGCGATGTGGAGGAGCGACGACTTGCCGGCACCCGACGGCCCGACGAGCGCAACGATCTCTCCCGGCGAGACGGTCAGGTTGAGATTCTGGAAGACGTCCAGGCGCCGGCCGCGGGCTTCCTGGTAGCTGCGCGACACCTTCTCCAATTGCAGCGCGGGAGAGATCGAAGGCCCTTTCATTCGTACCTCAGCGCGTCCACCGGATCGAGGCTGGCGGCTCGCCAGGACGGATAGACCGTCGCCAGCACCGACAGCACGAGCGACATGACGACGATGCCGATGGTCTGTCCGGCGTCGAGTTCGGCGGGAAGCTGCGACAGGTAGTAGAGTTCGGGGGAGAAGACTTCGGTCCTGGTGATCCAGCTCACGAACTGCCGGATGCTCTCGATGTTCGAGCAGACGATCAGCGCCAGTATCAGCCCGGCGATCGTCCCGACGACACCGATCGCCGCGCCGGTGATGAGGAAGACGCGCTGGATCGCGCCTCGCGTTGCGCCCATCGTGCGCAGGATGGCGATGTCGTGCCCCTTGTCCTTCACCAGCATGATGAGGCCGGAGATGATGTTGAGGGCCGCGACCAGGATGATTAGCGTCAGGATCATGAACATGACGTTCCGCTCGACGGCCAGTGCGGAGAAGAACGCCTCGTTGCGCCGCGTCCAGGTGTTGATGTCGAAACCCGAGCCTGCGATCTCGCTGAACGGTTCGACGAAACGGTCGACCTGGTCCGGTTTGGCCACCATCACTTCGATGCCGGTGACCCCGCCGTCGAGGAGGAAATACTCCTGCGCACTGGCGAGCGGCATGTAGACGACGTTCTCGTCATAGTCCGACATGCCGACTTCGAAGAGCGCGACGATCGGGAAGTTGCGGATGCGCGGCGCGCTGCCGAACGCCGTCTCCGGGCCGTTGGGCGAGATGAGGGTCAGCTCCTGGCCGAGCGAAAGGTTGTGGCGCCACGCCATGCGGTAGCCGATGGCCACGCCGCCCGACTGATCGAAGCCGGCGAGTGTGCCGCGCAGCTTCTTGTTGGCGACGCTGGGCAGGCTCTTCAAGTCGGTCTCGCGAATGCCGCGCACCAGCGTACCGGTCGCCTGGCGTTGCGAGGAGACCATGGCCTGGCCTTCGACGTAAGGCACGGCGCGCGTGACGCCGCCGACCGCCGCGAGCTTCTGCACCAGCGGATCGAAATCGACGATCGGCTCGCCGCCGACTTCGTAGACGTTGATGTGGCCGGTGAAGCCCAGGATCTTGCCCATGAGCTCGCTGCGAAAGCCGTTCATCACCGCCATCACGATGATCAGGGTGGCGACGCCGAGCGTGATCCCCAGAAAGGAAAATCCGGCGATGACGGAAATGAAGCCCTCGCGCCGCCGGGCCCTGAGGTAGCGCGTCGCGAGCAGCCACTCGAAGGGAGCGAAAGGTCGCGTATCTGTCGCCGTCTGGACCATGTTCGACGTTCCGTTAAGAGCGGAAATGCTCGACCACGCGGTCGAGCGGGATCATCTGCCGTTTCCCGCCTGCCCGCTCCTTGACCTCCGCCACGCCATCCTTCAATCCGCGCGGACCGATGATCACCTGCCAGGGCAGGCCGATCAGATCGAAGACGGCGAACTTGGCGCCGGGCCGCTCGTCGGTGTCATGGTAGAGGACCTCGATTCCGGCAGCACCGAACGCCTTGTAGAGCTTCTCGCAGGCGCCGTCAGTCTCTCCGTCTCCCTGTTTCAGGTTGATCAGCCCGATCCTGAAAGGCGCCACCGGTTCCGGCCAGATGATGCCGGCCTCGTCATGGCTCGCCTCGATGACGGCACCAGCCAGGCGCGACACGCCGATTCCGTAGGAGCCGGATTCGACCGGCACCTGCTGCCCGCCCGGCGCCTGTACGAGGGCTCCGAGCGGTTTCGAATACTTGGTGCCGAAGAAGAAGATGTGCCCGACCTCGATACCGCGGCCCGTGAGCCGGCGGTTCTCCGGCACTCGGCGATGGAACTCCGCCTCGTCGTGCTTGTCCTCGGTGGCCGCATACTTGTTGGTAAACTCGCTGACGAACTTGGCGATGCCGTCGACGTCGTCGTAGTCGATGTCGATCTCTGTCCAATTCATGTCGTAGAAGTCCCGGTCGAAATGGACGGCACTTTCACCGGTGTTGGCGAGGATGAGGAATTCGTGGCTCTGGTCGCCGCCGATCGGGCCGGTCTCGGCTTGCATCGGGATGGCCTTGAGTCCCATGCGCGAGAACGTGCGCAGGTAGGAGACGAACATCTTGTTGTAGGAGTGTCGGCCGGCCTCGGCGCTGATGTCGAAGGAGTACGCGTCCTTCATCAGGAATTCGCGGCCGCGCATCACGCCGAACCGCGGGCGCACCTCGTCCCTGAATTTCCACTGGATGTGGTAGAGGTTGCGCGGCAGATCGCGATATGACTGGACGCCCTGGCGGAAGATGTCGGTGATCATCTCTTCGTTCGTCGGGCCATAGAGCATCTCGCGGTCGTGGCGGTCCTTGAACCGCAGCATCTCCTTCCCGTAGGCCTCGTAGCGCCCCGACTTGCGCCACAGGTCGGCGGACTGGAGAGTGGGCATGAGCACCTCGAGCGCCCCTGCCCTGTCCTGCTCTTCGCGCACGATCCGCTCGATCTTCTTGAGGACGCGCAACCCCAGCGGTAGCCACGAGTAGCTTCCCGCCGCCTCCTGCCTGATCATCGCGGTCCGCAGCATGAGCCGATGGGACGCGATCTCGGCCTCCTTCGGATCGTCCCTGAGGATCGGCATGAAATATCGTGAAAGGCGCATCCTAGCCCGTGAAATGTCCGGTCGCGTGCCTGCCGCGCGATGCAGCGCAACGTCAGCAAGGATGCCGTTTTATGCGATAACGACCGCGAAACAAAGGGGGCGGGGCGCCAAATCGGCGGCAGGTGGAGGAACCTCGATACTGAGCAAAAATTCATGTGACAGATCGAGTCGACCGCCGTATGGTTCGGCCGTCAACGACAACGAGGCGTGACATTCGGGCTGCACCCTTTGGGGATTCAGCTTGACGGTCCAAGTCTGGGGAGGAGAGAGCCTCCGGCGCACCTGCGGGTCGCTGCCGCCATGGACACCCATGGTCGGAGGGGCAAAACGGAACTGGAAAAGCAAGGCGCAAGGCCTTGCTTTTTTCTTGGGCTTCCCCTCGTCAGAGGGAAATGAAGGTCCAGTTTGCGGGCGACAGCAGGCCTTGCGCGGAGGCCCACCAGTAGCCGGCAAAGACGACGGCGGCGAGGATGGACGTGGCGATGATCTTGCGGATCATCATCGGCTTGAGCGGGGCGCTGGGTGCATGGCCGGGACCCACCTCCTCGCCCGCTTCGTGGGCGCTCCTGGCGCCCCAGGGCAGCGTCACGAACAGCATCACCCACCAGATGATGAAATAGACGGCGATGCCGGTGGCGAGCCTCACGCCTGCTCGAGCTCCACGAGCGTTCCACAGAAATCCTTGGGGTGCAGGAACAGCACCGGTTTCCCGTGCGCCCCGATCTTCGGCTCGCCGTCACCCAGGATGCGCGCCCCTTCCTTCCTAAGGCGGTCGCGTGACCGGAGGATGTCCGCGACCTCATAGCAGATGTGATGGATGCCGCCCTCCGGATTGCGCTCCAGGAAGCGGCGAACGGGCGAGGAATCGCCGAGCGGTTCGAGCAGCTCGATCTTCGTGTTCGGAAGCGTGACGAATACGACCGTGACTCCATGCTCGGGTTGGGGAGCGGGAGCCGATACGCTCGCACCGAGGACCTGCCTGTAGATTTCGACGGCCTTGGCGAGATCGGGGACGGCAATCGCGACGTGATTGAGTCGTCCGAGCATGGGGAACGCTCCTTCTATGGCTGCGCCACAATAGGGATGCGAAACTTTCGATCAAGTGCGGCCGCTCTCGAAGCTTTCCACCACCAGGTTGCGCGATGGGGGCATTGCAAGACCGCGCGGCTCGAGCAGGTGGCGCTGCAGGAAGTAGGAAGTGAGCGCGAAACCGTCCTTGATGTCGTCTGGACTTGCCGCCCCGCCCGTCATGAGAAACGCCGGCAGGCGCAGGAGGCGGCCACGATACGGCTCTCCGGCCTCGCGACTCACGGCGCGGCCGGATTTCGGCGACACGTATGTCAGCGCTTCGTTGCTCCCCGTCGCCGCGCAGCTCGCGAGGTCGAGGCCGAAGCCAAGCTCGTCCAGAAGGCCCAGTTCCCACCGCACCAGCAGGGCCGGCCACACCGCATCGTCTTCCAGGTGGTCGAATAGCACGTTCGTCGCATCATACATCCTCGGATGCGGCTCGCGCTCCGGAAGAAGCCTAGTCAGGGCCGTCACCGTCGTCAGTCCGGCGAGGCGGACCGAGTGATCGATCAGGTTCGCCGCCCGCGACCGCAAGGGCTCGATCATGAAGATGCCGAGATGCTCCTCGAGCCGCGCCCGCCACGTCGCAACCACTGAGTTTCCGGGTTGCAGCGTCGCCCTCAGCGTCTTGGAGCGTCCGCCGCGCGCAAGACCGACCGCCCGTCCGCGGCTGCGCGTCAGGATCTCGAGGATGACGCTCGTCTCACCGTGCTTGCGCGTGGCGAGGACGATCCCTTCTTCCGTCCACTGCATAGGATTGGCTCACGGGTCGAGGCCCATGGCGCGCAGCCGTTCCGGATCGGTTGCCCAGTTGGCCCGCACCTTGACGAATAGAAAGAGGTGCACCTTTCGCTCCAGCATACGAGAAAGCTCCTCCCGGGCCCGGCTGCCGATCTCCCTGATCCCTTGTCCGCCTTTGCCCAGCACGATCTTACGCTGCCCTTCCCGCTCGACGAAGATGACCTGGTCGATGCGCAACGAGCCGTCCGCCCGCTCCTCCCAGGTCTCGGTTTCCACCGTCGATGCATAGGGGAGCTCCTGGTGCAGGCGCTCGAAGATTTTTTCCCGGGTGATCTCCGAGGCCAGCAGGCGCATCGGCAGGTCGGCAATCTGATCCTCCGGATAGAGCCACGGCCCTTCCGGCACGGCGGCTGCCAGCGACTTCAGAAGCGCTTCGAGGCCGTCGCCAGTCCTTGCGCTGATCATGAAGGTCTCGGCGAACGGAGCTTCCGCGTTGAGCGTTTGCGCAAGCGCGAGGAGCGTCTCGCGCTTCACGAGGTCGATCTTGTTGAGGGCGAGGAAAATTTTCGACCGCAATTTGCCCAACCGGGCCAGGATCTGCCTGACATCGTCGGTGACACGCGCCTTGGCGTCGACGAGAAGCAGGACGGCGTCGGCATCGCCGGCACCCTGCCAGGCCGCATCGACCATCGCCTCGTCCAGCCGGCGCCGCGGCGTGAAGATGCCGGGCGTGTCGACCAGGATGAGCTGACTTCGTTCCGAGATGACAATGGCGCGGATTCTCGCCCGCGTCGTCTGGACCTTCTCGGACACGATCGTGACCTTGGAGCCGACGAGTGCGTTGATGAGGGTGGATTTCCCGGCATTCGGCGCGCCAAGGACGGCGACGAAACCGCACCGCGTCGCCTCATTCACCGCCCACCACTCCCTCTGCCCGGAGCAGCTTCTGTGCGGCGCTCTGTTCCGCCTCCCGCTTCGATCTACCCTCGCCTTCGGCGACACGGCCCGGCAGCGTCGCCTTCACCCGAAACACGGGGTCGTGCGCCGGACCGGCCCGGTCGACAACCGTATAGGCGGGCGGCGGCAGACCCTCGCCCGCCGCCCACTCCTGCAGCATGGACTTTGGATCCTTCGCCTCCGACTCGAGGTCGTGGAGCCGGCTGGCCCAATGCGTCAGGATGAACGAGCGGGCGGCGTCGAGCCCGCCGTCGATATAGATGGCTCCGATCAGGGCTTCGCAGACGTCGGCCAGCACGTTGCGGCTCGCCTGTATGGTCGACCGGCCCTGGCGATCGGCACGAATGGCCGCTCCGAGCCCGAGTTCCACCGCGATTTCCGATAGCGTCTCGGTGCGAACCATTTTCTTGAACTGCAGGCTGAGCCGTCCTTCCGGACTTTCGGGATCGCGGCGATAGAGTTCCTCGGCGATGATCAGGGCGAGAATTCGGTCGCCGAGAAATTCGAGCGCCTGATAGTTGCGGCCCGACTTGGCGGGCAGTGAGGCGTGCGTAAAGGCTTCGAGAAGCAGGTCCTCGTTTCGGATGTCCACTCCGATCCTGGCGATCACGTCTTTGAGCTCGACGTGATCTTTGGACGTCATCAGTGCACCCGGGTGAAGAAGCGCGACCAGCGTATGGAGGTCGGCCACTTCCAGATCTCGAGGATGCTCGCATCACCGTCGTGCGAGAAGAAGATAAGGTCGGCTCGGCCGACGAGGTTCTCGTAAGGCACGTAGCCGACCGGCGTCAGGAAGCGGCTGTCTTCGGAATTGTCACGGTTGTCGCCCATCATGAAGTAGTGGCCCGGCGGAACCACGTACTCCTTCGTGTTGTCGCCGATGCTGTTTTCGATGGCGTCGAGTGTTTCGTAGGTCACGCCGTTGGACAGCGTCTCCAGGTAGCGGGGCACGGGCCGGCCGAGGCCTTCACCCGTAGTGTCGACGTAGTCGGCGATGCGCTCGCGCTTTACCGGAACGCCGTTGATGTGAAGGATGCCCTCGATCACCTGGATCTTGTCGCCTGGCAGCCCGATCAGGCGCTTGATGTAGTCCGTCTCGTTGTCCTTCGGGAGCTTGAACACGATGACGTCGCCCCGCTCCGGCGCCTCGGCGAAGAACACCCTGCCCTCGATCGGCACGGGTCCGAACTTGAACCCGATTCGGTCTATTCCGAAATTGAACGAGTATTTGCTGTAGCCGTAGGAAAGTTTCGAGACGAACAGGTAATCGCCGATCTTGAGGGTCGGATACATCGAGCCCGACGGGATGTTGAACGGCTGGAAAAGGAATGTCCGCACCAGGAAAGCCAGCAGCAACGCTTGCAGGACGGTCTTGATGACCTCCCATGCGCTTTCTTCTTTTCGAGTTTCCTGCACGTTCGTCGCCATGTCGTG
This sequence comes from uncultured Alphaproteobacteria bacterium, assembly GCA_963789175.1. Classification (GTDB taxonomy): domain Bacteria; phylum Pseudomonadota; class Alphaproteobacteria; order Rhizobiales; family Aestuariivirgaceae; genus CAWBJO01. The sequence goes on along the minus strand of CAWBJO010000006.1, from coordinate 80,152 downwards.
ATGTCTCGCCAATCCGGGATTCCGCCGTCGCCCGACCGACCGTCGCTATAGCTTGTGATCCGCCGTGAAGCAACGTGCAGTCCTCGAGGTCGGGCCCCGACCGCCGCCGCCCGGCTCTAGCTGACTGGAACGGCCGTGATGATCACCAGTGCCTGCGCATAGGGATAGTCGTCGGTGATTGTCAAATGTAAGACAGCCTTGTGGCCGGCCGGGGTTAGCCGGTCGAGATGGGATCGAGCCGCCCCGGCGAGTGCCAGGGTCGGCCGGCCGGACGGCTCGTTGACCACCCCCAGATCCCGCCAATACACGCCCCGGGAAAATCCCGTCCCCAGGGCCTTGGCGCAGGCTTCCTTGGCCGCGAAGCGCTTGGCGTAGGACGCGGCCCGCTCCAGGCGCCGGTCGGACTTCCGCCGTTCGATGTCGGTGAAGACCCGATCCGTGAACCGATTGCCGAAACGATCGAGGGTTTTCTCGATTCTGCGGATATCGATGATATCGCTTCCGATGCCGATGATCATGGATGGGAAACCCTCAGGCGTGCGTCGCGGCCCGGCCTGCGCGCAGGCGCTCCCGCCGGCGGCGCTGGTAGGACTCGATGGCGGCGCGTCCAGCGAAATAGGTGGGTATCGCCGCGGCCAGACCCAGAAGAACGCTTCCGAGCAGCATCGGAACGAAGACTGGAGCTAGAACGCTCCACAGCTCGTTCACCACGTAGAGCGGGTCGCTCATCAGGTGATCGAATTCTATGACCGGTGCCCGGTACTCGAAATCTTCGCGGATCGCTTCGCCGATCAGCACCATTCCGACTTGATAGTTGCCGACCATCATCAGCGGACACATTACCGGATTGCATACCAGCGTGCCTATGGCGGCCGCGATGATGCTGCCGCCGATCGCCGCGCAGATGAGGGCCGATAGTATCAGGTGGAATCCGATCAACGGATTGAAGCCCATGAAGACGCCGGTAGCCAGGCCAAGCGCGATCGAGTGCGGCGTCGCGCTGATCCGCCTGACGCGATGCCACATATAGAGCCAGGCCCTCTTCAACCCCGAGCGGGGCCAAATAAGGTTCCGGAGCCGTGCGGATAGAGCCGGCCGTTGGCGGGGCTTGAACATCTACGAGGCCGTCTGCAGGGGCGAACGTTTTCTAGTTAGGGACCGGAAGACCTCAAGGCAACCAATATGCTCTGCGATCGATGCGGCCGGGCAGTTAATTTTGCGTAAGTGGGCTTCCGCCTCGTCAGCCCGTGACTCGGCTGATGCCGCTGACCAGGGGCTTTTTCCTCAATGCATTCATGATCGTATTGAGATGCTTGAGATCTCTCACTTCGAGCACGATGTCGAGGTCGTAGAAGTCGCGCGCCCGCGTCTGCATCTGCAGCTGGTCGATGTTGCCGTCGAGCTCGCCGATCGTCTGGGCAACCTGGGCGAGCGCGCCCACCTCGTTGTGGATCTTGACGGCGATGCGCGAGGGATAGCGGTCCATGTCTTCGTTCGTGTCCCAGGTGAGGTCGACCCACCGGTCCGGCTGGTCGTCGAATGCCTGCAGCGCCCGCGCGAAGATCGGATAGACCGTGATGCCCTCGCCCGGCGTCAGGATGCCGACGATCCGGTCGCCGGGAACCGCACCGGTCTCGGGTGCCATGCGAATGGGGAGGTTCTTGTTGAGGCCGCGGACCGCGATGGAGGGACGGTCCTTCTGCGTTCGCCCCTTCTTCCGCGCCGGCGCCGCTTTCGGCCGCCGCGCTCCCTTGTCTTCGACCTCGATGTCCATGGCTCGGAGAACGTCGACCGCCGCCAGCTCGCCGCGTCCGACCGCCGCCAGCGCGTCGTCCTTGATCTTGATGCCGAGCCGCGGGATCGCCTCGATCAGGTCCTTCTCCACGAACGTCTTGCCGACGCGCGCCAGCATGCGCCCGAGGATTTCGCGCCCGAGCCCGGCATACTGGCTGCGCATGGCGTTGCGGGTGGCGCGCCGGATCGCCGAGCGCGCCTTGCCAGTCACCGCGATCCCCTCCCATGCCGCAGGCGGCACCTGGGCCTTCGACCGGATGATCTCGACCTCGTCGCCATTGTCGAGTTCGCTCATGAGCGAGGCATGGCGGCCGTTGATGCGGCATCCGACGCAGCTGTCGCCGAGCTTGGTGTGAACTGCGTAGGCGAAATCGATCGGCGTCGCGCCTTTGGGCAGCGCGATCAGGGCACCCTTCGGGGTGAAGCAGAAGACCTGGTCGTGGAAGAGTTCGAGCTTGGTGTGCTCCAGGAACTCCTTCGGGCTGTCGCCTTCCGACAGCATCTCCACGAGATGGCGAAGCCACCGGTAGGCGTTCGATTCGTCGAGCGGCGGCCGCGCTCCCGTGGCGGCCTTCTCGGCGTTGAGAATGTCGCGGTAGAACGCGTGCGCGGCGATGCCCCGCTCCGCAACCTCGTGCATGGCGTGGGTCCGGATCTGCATCTCGACCCGCATGTGATGCGGACCGATCACGGTCGTATGGATGGAGCGGTAGTCGTTCTGCTTGGGGTTGGAGATGTAGTCCTTGAACCGGCCCGGCACCATCCGCCACGTCTGGTGCACCGTGCCGAGCGCCCGGTAGCACTCCTCGACCGTATCGAGAATCACGCGGAACCCGAAGATGTCCGACAGCTGGCCCAGGGAGAGGTGCTTTTTCTCCATCTTTCGCCAGATGGAATAGGGCCGCTTTTCCCGTCCCTGGACGAAGGCCCGCACGTTGTTCTCGGCGAGTTTGGTCTGCAACGCATCCTCGATCTCGCGCAGCACGTCTCCCGATTCCTCGTGAAGCTTCTTGAGCCGGTTCACGATCGTCTTGTGCGCATCGGGGTTGAGGACCTTGAAGGCGATGTCCTCGAGCTCGTCGCGCATGTTCTGCATGCCCATGCGTCCCGAGAGCGGCGCATAGAGGTCGAGGGTTTCCTGGGCGATGCGCTGGCGCTTGTCGGACGCCATGTGATGCAGGGTGCGCATGTTGTGGAGCCGGTCCGCGAGCTTGATGAGCAGGACGCGGATGTCCTTGGCCATGGCGAGAAGCAGCTTGCGCAGGTTCTCGGCCTGGGCGGCCTCCTTGGTGACGAGGTCCAATCGGCGGATCTTGGTCAGGCCTTCGACGAGGGCGGCGATCTCCTTGCCGAACAGCTCCTCGATCTCCTGGTGCGTCGTCTCCGTGTCCTCGACGACGTCGTGCAGGAGGGCGGCGACGATCGTGGCGTCGTCGAGCTTGAGGTCGGTCAGGATCGCGGCAACTTCGAGCGGATGCGAAAAATAGGGATCGCCCGAGGCCCGGGTCTGCGACCCGTGGGCCTTCATGGCGTAGACGTAGGCGCGGTTCAGAAGGTTTTCATCCGCGTCCTTGTCGTAGCTGGTTACCTTCTCGACCAGCTCATAGTGTCGCATCTCCGTTCGGGAAAGGCATTTGGCCTAACCCCTCGGACATAATGCAGGAAAACTGCTCAACAAAAAATGGCCAGAATGCCCCGTATTGAAACTGGCCTGAACGAAGCTGTGGAGAAGTTAATAGCCGGATCGCTGGCTGCCCGGGCTTTCGGCCGGAGGCAGGCCCTCGAGGCCCCGGAGCAGGTCCTCCTCGGTCATCCGGTCCATGTCCGCTTCGTCGACCTCTGCGGACGGCGCCGCCACCGGCGTGTCTCCCGCCGGGATCATCAGGGGGACTTCGCTCGTCTCCGGCTCGTCCACCTCGACCTGCTTCTGCATGGAGTGGATGTAGGCTTCCCGGAGGTCGTCCTTGTTGATGGCCTCGTCCGCGATCTCCCGTAGCGCGACGACCGGGTTCTTGTCCTTGTCGCGGTCGACGGTCAGGGGCGCGCCCTGCGCCACCATGCGGGCCCGGTGGGCGGAAAGTAGGACGAGCTCGAAACGGTTCGGAATCTTGTCGATGCAATCTTCGACTGTGACGCGCGCCATGCTGCCGTCTCCTAAAATTGGCTCAGATCGGAATTGGTTGATTTCGGGGCTCTGTTTAGGGGCTGGAGCCCCGAAATGCAAGCCGAACCTGGGCCTGGCCTGAACCGCCGATGAACGGGCCGTTCAGGGCCGGATCACGCGAGTGTCGATACCTCGCGGCCCCATCGGATGCCTTTCCGGGCGCCTGATTCCAACCCAGCGGGATTTCACCATGTCTCTTCTCGAATTGGCCAGGGATGGCCTCGTCCATGTGGCCGCCCTCCTCACCGTGGCCGCCATGTTCAGCAGGGATCAGCTGCAGCTTCGCGCCCTCCTGCTCGTGAGCACGATCCTCTACATCGTCTACTACGCCATCATCCCCGCGACCCCGCTCTGGGACGCGATGGCCTGGAGCACCGCCATGGTGCTGGCCAACGTCTTCATGATGGCCCGTATCGTGCTCGACCGCGCCTCCTACGCCATGCGGCAGGACGAGAAGCGGTTCTACGCCTCCTTCCCCGGCCTGACGCCCGGTCAGTTCCGCAGGCTCATGAAGCTTGCCCGCTGGTCGACCGCCAGGAACGACATTGTGCTGACGCGAGAGGGCGAGCCGGTGGATCGCCTCTACTACGTGATCGAGGGTTCGATCGAAGTTGCCAAGGGCGGCCGAAGCTTCTCCGTCGATCCCGAGGCGTTCATCGGCGAGATCGGATTTCTCCTGAAGCGCGCTGCCTCTGCGACCGTGACCGTGAAGTCGGGTGCGCGGTATGTAGAATGGCCGGCGGACGCGCTCATGGAGCTTCTGGCAGAAGGCTCCTCACTCGGTGTTGCGCTCGAGAGCCGCTTCAACGTCGATCTTGCGACCAAGCTCGCCGCGTCCTAGCGCGTCACCGTTGCTCCCCCTGCCGAGCCGTCGAGCCGATCGAGGAGCTCGCGGGCGGTGGCCTTGAGGATGGGATGACGCCACGCCGGAGCGATCTCGGCGATCGGCCCGAGGACGAAGGCGCGCTCCGGGATGCCGGGATGGGGAAGCACGGGTGGCGGAGCCGAACGGATGAGTCCTCGATAGTCGAGTATGTCGAGATCGAGAGTCCGCGGTCCCCACTTCTCGCCGCGCCGGCGGCCTGCGGAGCGTTCGATGTCCTGCAGGTGAAGCAACAATTCCTTGGGGTCAACTTCGGTTTCGATTCGCGTCACTGCATTCAGAAAATTCGGCTGATCCGGATTGCCAAAAGGTGTCGTTTCCAGGACAGATGATGTCTCGACGATCTTGCAAGGAGGGTCGTCGAGTTGCGCGATCGCTTTGGCAAGCGTGTCGCGCGGCGTTCCCCAGGGTCCGTCGATATTGCTTCCAATGCCGATAAGGATCATGCAACGTCCGATTTATTGATGACTAGAGGCACTGAGGGTAGTGTCGGCTCGATCTTAAGAGGTCTCAATGCTGTCTTGAAGTTTGGTCTCGAACACTCTTTGTCCTGACGAAAGCAGATTTTTGAGGAGATTGCAGATGCATTTCTATCCCGACGAACGCGTTGCTTTGTTCATTGACGGTTCCAACCTATACGCCACCGCAAAATCGCTCGCATTCGACATCGACTATCGGCGCCTGCTCGGCTGGTTCCGCAAGCGCTCGCGGCTGGTGCGGGCAATCTACTACACGGCGCTGATGGAAGACGCCGAGTACTCGCCCGTCCGCCCGTTGATCGACTGGCTGGACTACAATGGCTTCACGGTCGTGACTAAACCTGCACGGGAATTCACCGACTCGCTGGGCCGGCGCAAGATCAAGGGCAACATGGACATCGAGATCGCGGTGGACATGATGAAGCTCTCCGAAAATCTCGACCACATCGTGCTCTTCTCCGGCGATGGAGATTTCCGCTCCCTCGTCGAGGCCGTCCAGGCGAAGGGCCGCAAGGTCAGCGTCATTTCGACGCTGAACACCCGGCCGCCCATGGTCGCGGACGATCTGCGTCGCCAGGCCGATCAGTTCATCGACATCCTCGATCTCAAGTCCGAGATCGGCCGTGATCCCGGCGAGCGCGAGAATCGGCGCGTCGAGCGGGCCGCTCCCGCTCCTCAAGCGCAGGCGCAGGGCGACGACTTCGACGAGTTCGCCAACATCTGAACTTCGAGCCGATGGCAACGGCGGCGCCAGAACCGGACCGCAACTGTCCGCTTTGCCCCCGGCTCGTCGGGTTCCGCATGGAACAGCGGAATCTTCATCCCGACTGGTTCAACGCACCGGTCCCCACCTTCGGCGACGAGGCCGCTTGCCTCGTCATCGTCGGCCTGGCGCCGGGGCTGAAGGGCGCGAACCGGACCGGACGTCCGTTCACCGGCGACTATGCCGGCGTGCTGCTCTACGAGACGCTTCGCGAATATGGGTTGGCGACCGGCGAGTATCGCGAACGTCCCGACGATGGCCTCGTGCTGCGCGATACGCTGATCGCCAATGCCGTGCGCTGCGTGCCTCCCGAGAACAAGCCCGTTCCCGCCGAGATCAAGACCTGCAATCGCTTCCTCGAGGCCCGATTGTCGGCGAGCGGGCACGTGCGTGCGGTCCTGGCTCTGGGGCGCATAGCCCACGAAGCAGTGTTGCTCTCCATGAAGGTACGGCGCGCCAGCTTTCCCTTCGCCCACGGCGCGCGCCATTTGCTGGGCAGCTTTGCGCTTTTCGACAGTTATCACTGCTCGCGCTATAACACCAACACGGGCGTGCTCACGCCGGACATGTTCCGCTCCGTCATTGCCGCAGTCGCGGCGGAGCTGCGATCCTGAGATGCGGCGAAGCTCCTAGCCCCGATCGCGCAGGAGACGCTGCCGGTCGCGCTGCCAGTCGCGTTCCTTCTTCACCTGACGCTTGTCTTGCGCCTTTCGGCCGCGCGCCAGCGCGAGATCGACCTTCGCCCGCCCTTTCGGATTGAAGTAGAGCTTGAGCGGCACGATGGTGAGCCCCTCGCGCGTGATCGCCTGCGACAGCTTGTCGATTTCGCGCCGGTGCAGCAGGAGCTTTCGCGGCCGCCGGGTCTCGTGATTGAACCGGTTGGCCTCGCGGTATTCGGGAATGTAGGCATTGACGAGGAAGAGCTCGCTGCCGCGCACCACGGCGTAGGAGTCGCCGAGATTGGTTCGCCCGGCGCGAAGCGACTTCACTTCCGGCCCCAGCAGGGCGATGCCGGCTTCGTAGGTGTCGATGATCTCGTAATCGAAGCGCGCCCGGCGATTGTCGGCGATGAGCTTCTGATTCTTTTCTTCGGTCCGCGCCGATTTGACCGGCGGGCGCCTGGCTCCCGCCGCACCGACTTTCTTTGCCATGGACAGAATCTCAGTTCAGGAGGCCCGCATGCACCATCGCATCGCGAACGATCTTGCGGCATCCCTCCGTCGCCTCTACGAGCGGTAGGCGGACGTCCGGTTTGCAGTGTCCGAGCAGACTGACTGCATACTTGACCGGAGCCGGGCTCGTCTCGACGAACAGCGCAACGTGGAGAGGCATCAGCCGGTCCTGGATCTTGACGGCCTTGGTGTAATTCCCCTCGAGCGTCGCTTCCTGGAACTCCGCGCACAGGCGCGGCGCGACGTTCGCGGTGACCGAGATGCATCCGACGCCGCCATGCGCATTGAAGCCGAGCGCGGTCGCGTCCTCTCCCGATAGCTGGATGAACTTCTCTCCCGACAGCATGCGCTGCTTCGACGGCCGCGTCAGGTCCGCCGTGGCGTCCTTGGTTCCGATGATGTTCGGGCAATCCTTGGCGAGGCGGGCGACGGTTTCCGGAGCGATGCTCGCAACCGTCCGTCCGGGCACGTTGTAGATGAAGATCGGAATGTCGACGGCGTCGGCGATCGTCTTGAAGTGGGCGTAGAGCCCGTCCTGCGTGGGCTTGTTGTAGTACGGCACCACGATCAGCGCGGCGTCCGCGCCGGCGGACTTGGCATGCCGTGTGTATTCCAGTGCTTCGGCGGTGTTGTTGGAGCCCGTTCCGGCAATGACCGGAATCTTGCCCCCCGATGCCTCGACCGCGAGTTCGACGACGCGCTTGTGCTCGGCCTCCGTCAATGTTGGTGATTCGCCCGTGGTCCCGACGGGCACGATGGCGTGCGTTCCCTCCTTGATCTGCCAGGCAATTAGCTTCTGAAACGCCTGCTCATCGAGCTTTCCTGCCGCCAACGGCGTGATCAAGGCGGTAATTGAGCCTTTGATTTGCACGGTTTTTCGCTCCCGCTAACTATTTGGAAACCATGCCGCCCTAGCCTTGTGCCGCAGGGCAGGCCTCCCTTAAGTCACCATAAACGGATGCGTACCAACCAGCAAGGCAGTGAGGGGTTGCATGTGGCAAAGGACCTGTACACACTCCCGTGCGGCGTTGGGCAGGCGGGACGCTGAGTTCTCTTTGATTTCAAGGCGCTGGATGGCGCGGTACGTAGACGGCACGTAGGGATGAATTGATGGCATTTGGTTGCCGCCTCGCGGCCGTCTCTGCGGCCGCACTGACGATCTCGCTGCTGCTTGGCGCTCCCTTTGCGCCGCGCATTGCGCTGGCGGCGGAAGATCGCGAGCCGCGCGTCGACGATACGTTCGGCGAGAAGGCGAGCGCGCGCCATGCCAACGACCTGGTGTCGAAGGCCGTCGAGTGGGCGGGCAAAGGCAACTTCGACAAGGCTCGGAAGTACGCGAAGGATTCCGGCGACCCGGTCGCCGTCAAGCTCGTCACCTGGCTCAATTTGCGCGACAGCGGCTACAAGGCCGGATACGACCGGATCATGGCGTTTCTGTCGGCCAATCCGTCTTGGCCGTCGGCATCCATCATGGCGCAGAACGCCGAGCGCGCCCTCTATGAAGAGCGTCGCGCGCCCGACACCGTGCTTTCCCACTTTGCCGCGCGCAAACCGGAGACGCCGCAGGGGATGCTGGCGCTCGCCCGTGCCAATCTCTCCCACGGCAACCGCGGCGAGGCGCAGGGCTGGGTCGCGAAAGCCTGGCGCGCCGCCGAGGCCGACCCGGGCGCCGAAAGTCGCATCACCGGCGAGTTCGGTTCCCTTCTGACGGTGGCCGATCACAAGGCGCGCTTGTGGACGAAGATCGTCCTGCAGGAGAGCAACGCTGCGGTTCGCGTCTCGAAGCGGCTGCCGCGCGATTATCAGCTCGCGGCCAACGCCGCCCAGCTTCTTCTGCGCAACCATGCCGGCGGTGTCAAAGCCGTGAATGCCCTGCCATCGGCCATGCGCAGCGAGCCGGCCGTGCAATATGCCCTCGCCCGTTACTATCGCAAGGCCGAGAAGGACATCGATGCCGCATCCGTTCTCTCCAAGATGCCCTCCGCGGCGCGCAGCTACGGTGCCGAAGAGGTCTGGACCGAACGGCGGCTGATCGCCCGCGATCTTCTCACTCCCAAGCGCAAGAAGCATTGGACCACCGCCTACCGGCTCGCCGCGGCCCACGGTTTCGGAGCCGGGCCGAACGCGGTCGAAGGCGAGTTCCTGGCTGGGTGGATCGCGTTGCGCTTCCTCAAGGATCCGGACGCCGCCATCGCCCACTTCAGCAAGATGGCGACGATCGCAACGACGCGGACCGATAGGTCCCGGGCGAAGTACTGGATGGGACGGACGTTCGCTGCGACCGGGCAGTCGGAGCGCGCCACCACCGCCTACACCGACGCCGCCAAGGTCCCCACCGTCTACTATGGCGCCCTCGCCCGCGATGCCCTCGGTCTAGGCAAGACGCCCATCCACATTCCCGAAATCACGCCGACCGCCGCCCAGCGCGCCCGCGTCGCCAGGGACGAGCTCATCCGCGCCTTCCGCATCCTCGGGCGCGGCGGCCGTCACGGCGAGATGGGCTTGTTCCTGTGGCCCATCGCCCAGAAATTCAAGAGCGAAGAGGAATTGGCAGCCGCCGCGTCGATCGTCTCCGACGATGGCGGTCCGTTCATGGCTGTTCGCCTGGCCAAGGCCGCCGCGTCCTACGGGTTCGACATCGATCAATGGGGCTATCCCATTCGCGCCATGCCGTCCTGGAAGCCGATGGGACCGCGTGTCGAAAGGGCCTTCGTCTACGGCCTCGTCCGCCAGGAGAGCGAGTTCAACGCCCGCGCCGGCAGCCACGCCGGCGCCCGCGGCCTGATGCAGCTTATGCCGGGCACGGCGAAGCTCATCACCAAGCAGTACAAGGTTCCCTACAAGGCGGCGCTGCTTACCGCCGATCCTGCCTACAATGCCAAGCTCGGCGCTGCTCATCTCGGCGATCTCGTCTCCGATTTCCGCGGCTCCTACATCCTGACTCTCGTTGCCTACAACGCCGGACCGCGCCGCTCCTTCGAGTGGATTGCGCGCTACGGCGATCCGCGCGGCAAGGGGATCGATCCCATCGACTGGGTGGAATCCATACCGTTCACCGAGACGCGCCACTACGTTCAGAAGGTGCTGCAGAACACCCATGTCTACCGGTCGCGATTGGAGCCTTCCTCCATGCGCGGCATGACGGCGGATCTGCTGCGCGGCTCGAGCGCCAAGAACATCGACTTCGCCTCGATCGAGCGGCGCCCGAGCCACTCCTGTGCATCGAGCGCCGTGAACATGGCCGCCCTCATCGCCGAGTGTGATTGAGCTTCGAACTCCCGACGGTCTGAAGCTTCACGCGGCGTCGCACGGTCCCGCCGCGTCGCCGCGCACACCCCTCCTCTGTCTCAGCGGCCTTACCCGCAATGCGAAGGATTTCGAGCCGCTTCTGGCGTGGCTTCCGCCTGAGCGTCGCATCGTCACCATGGACTATCGCGGTCGCGGCCGTTCGGACTATGCGAACGACTGGAAGACCTATCATCCCCTGCAGGAGCTCGCCGATGCGATTCTCCTACTCGACCGGCTGGCCATCGACCGAGTCGCCGTGATCGGCACCTCGCGCGGCGGCATCATTGCCATGTTGATGGCATCGCTCCACGCCGACCGGCTGGCGGGTGCGCTCCTGAACGACATCGGGCCGCGGATCGACATCGCAGGCTTGTTTCGGCTGGCGAACACGGTCGGCCGAGCGGATACGTTCAAGAGCTGGGATGCAGCGATCGATGCCTTGAAGCGCACGAGTCCCGGTTTCGAGTCGCTATCCGAAAGAGAGTGGCGCGATTTTGCGGCGCGGCTGTTTCGGGAGACGCCCGCCGGCATTCGCTACGACTACGATGCCCGTCTCGTGCAGGGCCTGCCGCCCACGCCGGTGGACGCCGACGCGCTGCCGGAACTGTGGACCTATTTCGCCGCTTTGGTCCCGAAGCCGGCGGCCGTGCTGCGCGCCGAGCATTCCGATTTCCTATCGGTGGAAACTGTCGACCGCATGAAGGCCATGCATCCCAGACTCATTGCGGCGACGGTCATGGATCGCGGCCACGTTCCGTTCCTCGACGAGCCGGAAAGCCGGGCGGTCATCACCGAGTGGCTTGCGGCTTGCGATGCCATCGGCGGGCACTAGGTGGATGAAAAGAGAAAGGGCCCGCCGAAGTGGCGAGCCCTCCAGTTTGGTTTCGATCGACTAGAAGCGGAACCAGGCGCCGAAGCCCGCCGTGATGTTGGTGTAGTCCGTGCCGTCGTTGTCCGACTGCTCGTTCCAACCCGCACCCCAGCCCAGCGTCAGCTGATCGACCGGATCCCAGTAGACCGCGGCACCCGCGCTCCACAGCTTGTCGACCTGGTCGTTGTAGACGTCGTCGTCGTCCGGTCCGCTCGATACGAGGAGATCGTCCCGTTCGTGATCGAGGTTGCTGTAGCCGAAGTCGAGCTCGAGCGACATGTTGCTGGCGAAGCTGACGACGCCGAGAGCGTTGGCTGCCCAATAGCCCATGTCGTTCTCGCCGCTGGTCTGGTTGCCGTAGACGCCGTGTTCGTAGCCCTCGCCCATGTTGGCCGCCACTTCGAGGCGGAACATGTCGCCAAGGTGACCGATCACGCCGGCACCCACCATCCAGTTGTCGTCGGTATCGACGCCCGTCGTGTCGTCTTCTTCCCAGACCGCGCTGGCGGTGAGAAGGAGCGAACCGGTGTCGAACCCGATATATCCAGCAACCGCCGGAACGTCGCCACTGTCGTTGTCCTCCAGCGATGCTGCGAGCGTCAGCCCGCCTTCGCTGTAGGTCAGGCGGAACTGGGAGACGCTGTGGTTCGTCGGCCCGGCGTTGAAGCCGTTGAGCACCGCATTGCCATTCCAGTCGACGCCGGCCTGGATCGCGGCGAGGCTGTCCGTGTAGCCGCCGCCGAGCTGCAGGTTCGGCGTCATCTGCCAGTAGCCCCAGATGATGTTCATGATGGGGTTGCCGCCATCCACGCCTTGCAGGCGGATCGTGCCGCCGACTTCGCCGATGGACGTCTCGGTCTTTCCGTCGACGCGCAGGCGCCCACGGGTCGTGATGCCCAGGTTGTCGGTGTCGAAGCCCAAGGCATTGCTTGCTTCGCCGAGGTCCCCGTCGGCATCGAGGTCGATGCCCTCGTCACCAGCCACGGCGGCGTCATTGTCACCATCGTCATTGTTGACGCTGTCGTCGCTGAACAGCAACCGAGTGCGAATCTCGGCCGATACCGTAACCTCCGAGACCGGAGCCGGCATGTCGGCGGTCGGCGTGACGGCGATCGTGTAGCCCTGGTGACCGCGCAGCTGCTCGCTCGCCCGCATCGGCAGGATCTCGTTGTACGAGAGCTGGCCCTTGCGAACCGTGATGAGCTTCGCACCGGCCGGCAGGTCCGAGGGTGACGATTCGAGCTGGGATACGCGGGACTGCAGAGCCGCAAGCTGGTCCTTCAGTGCGGAGAGCTCGTCGGCTTGTGCACCAGTGGCCAGGACACCAAGTGCCGCACCACCGAGAAGCGCCCGACGGAGCCACTTCGTATTCGTCATTATGGTTCTCCCAATTCTATGGAGTTGAGGAAAAAACCCCCGCTACCCCGTTTGCGGTCCTGGAGGTTGTGCATGGAATCGCATGCACAGTGATAGTTGCAGATGACCCTTGAGGGATCAACTCATGCGGGCACCCTGCATTCGCATTAATTCCGGTTGTGTCCTAAAGGGCACACACGCTATACGTGAAGCAATCAACCATCCGCTGGGGTGCAACCATCGGCCCGCTTACGCGTGCGGACGGCGACGTGCTATCAATCGGGGTATCGGATCTTCGGAGGATGGGGCGACGCATGGACCTTGCCGCCTTTTTGGGGGAATGGGCCAGAATTGCCGAGCAAAACTGGGCCTGGCTGGGCCTTGCCCTTCTTGCGGGTATCGTTGTCGGGTGGATGTCCTATCGCAAAGGGTCGTCGCCCTCGCGGTGAGTTGGCGGGCTAGGGGAACGCATGTCTGAGCCGGTGTTGGAACTCCTTCTGTGGATTCTCTTGGCCTTCTTCGTCGGCTGTATCCTGGGCTGCATCCTGAAGATGGCGTTCGGCCCCCGCACCGCCGCTGCCACCTCCGCGCGAGAAATGCCCGTTCCGGCCCTTCCAGCCGAAACGCCCCGGCGCGCACCTCCTTCGCCTCGCCCGAAGGCGCCCCAGCGGCCGGCGAAGCCGAAGGCCGCAACGGCCGCTGAAACAGCCCGGAAAGCCGAGCGGAAGACCGAGGCAGCCGCCGACAAACCCGAGCGAAAGCCCGCGGCCGCGGTCACTCCGACGATCCTCGGCGAGCGGCCAAAAGGCATCCCCGCGCCCCGGGCCGGACAGCCCGACAAGCTGCAGCGGGTCTCCGGCATCGGACCCAAGATCGAACGCACGCTCCACACCCTCGGGATCTTCCATTACGACCAGGTGGGCGGCTGGACCGAGGACCAGGTCCAGTGGATCGAGAGCCACCTGAAGTTCAAGGGACGGATCGCCCGCGAAAAGTGGCTCGAGCAGGCGAAGCTTCTCGCCGATGGCAACGAAGCGGAATTCGCCCGTATTTACGGCTCGGAAGGCTCGAATGAGTCCAAGCCGAAAAAGGCGGCGGCTCCTCCAAAGCGCCGTGCGCCGCGGCCGCCGAAAACCACATCGCCGGTTTGAAGCGGCGCGTTCCGGAAAATCATCCGTATACGGATAAATCGCCGGCGCTTTCGCTGAAGCTTGCCGCGCGCCGTCCTGCCGACTCGAAGTATTCCGTTTTGCTTCGACAAATCATCGGTGGCTGTACCGAGCGGTCTTGCGCAATTCCGCCGCGAAATTAATCTGTAACTCAAAGTAGATCGTAATTTTTTGCTACAATTCCAAGTAGTTTTCTGTGGTTTTTACAGCACAGCCGTTTCCGAATATTTAAACGAAGTGCCGATTCGGTTGACCCGAATCTAGGTAAACCGCTCAATGACGTCGTGTACGACTTGCCTCGTGCACCGCCTCCAATACCGAATGCAGGGGATCGGGGGGGAACGCCAAAACCAGTAGTTGGGAGATAACAATTATGACAAACACGAAGTGGCTCCGTCGGGCGCTTCTCGGTGGTGCGGCACTCGGTGTCATGGCCTCCGGTGCACAGGCTGACGAGCTCTCCGCACTGAAAGCACAGCTGGAAGCTTTGCAGTCGCGTGTGCAGTCGCTTGAGAGCCAGCCGGCTCCCACGCTTCCTCCGGGCGCCAAGCTCCTCACGGTTCGCAAGGGGCAGCTTTCCTACAATGAAATCCTGCCGATGCGCGCCAGCGAGCAGCTGCGCGAACACCAGGGCTACACCATCGCCGTGACGCCGACCGCCGATCTTCCGGCGCCGGTTTCCGAGGTGACGGTGTCGGGCGAAATCCGCGCCCGCCTGCTCTACATCGATGACGAGAACGATGGCGGACATCGACCTCGATGCCGATGATCGTTTTCGATCCGCCGACGAGGCTGCATGGCTTCGACACGAACTTCTTCGACATCACGACCCGTGGTCGTCTGCGCATCGATGGCAAGACCGAAACCGCGATCGGCGAAGTGGGCGGCACCATCCGTCTGCAGGGCACCGATGGCGATGCGGCCGACATGAACATCATCTGGGGCTATTGGCAGATGACGCCAAACCTCCAGCTGGGTGCCGGCTACACGGACAGCCTCGCGGCTATCCAGGCCTCGGTTGACTGGAACGGCAACGCGGTTCTGAACGGCTTCAACGCCGGTCCGACCAACCAGAGCGTCTCTTCGTTCCGTCTCACCTACACCAACGGTGGGCTCACGCTGGCCGCCGCTCTCGAAGACAACGACGTGGGCGATATTCCGGCTGTTGCGGGCTACATCGGCTTTGACACAGGCTCGTTCCTGATCAGTGCCAACGCCATCTGGGAAGAAGACGATACAACCGTAGTCGCCTTCGTCGACACGAATGACAACTGGATGGTCGGCGGCGGCGTCATCGGCAACCTCGGCGACATGCTCCGCATTGAAGCCGCGGCCAATACCGGTGAAGGCTATACGCCTGCCATCTTCGGCTTGTCGAACGTTCAAGAGAACGACCTCAAGTTCTGGAGCGCCAGCGTGCTGGCTGTGTTGAGCTTCGGCAACAACCTGTCTCTCGAGCTCGACTTCGGTTATACCGATCTCGAATCACGAAGATGACGAAATCGCGTTTCGATGCCGAATCAGGTCGAGAAGCTCATGAGCATCGGCGGCGCCCTTTACTGGGATCCCGTCGACCAGCTGACCCTGGGCTGGGGCGTGGGCTGGAACAAGCAGGAAGACGACGATGGATGCGACTGCGTCTACCGAACATCACCGCCGGCTTCGGCGCCTGGTTCCGCTTCTAGTCGTCTGATCTAACGAAATCAAACGGTTGGCCCGTGTTCTGCACGGGCCAATCTCTTTTCCCGCCTCCGCCCTCCTGTTGCTCCCATGTCACAGCAGTTGAAGCCGGCGCATTTCCTCGCGGGAATTAATCGTTAATTAACCTTAACAGGGCTTCCTAGAAGGCGAATGTGCGAGGTGTGTCGCGCATCGCCTCCAAAACCATTGCAGGGGATCGGAGGAGTTCACTTAACTCCAAGATTGGGAGAGATTCGAATGACCAATACGAAGTGGCTCCGTAGAGCGCTTCTCGGTGGCGCGGCACTGGGTGTCATGGCAACGGGGGCGCAAGCGGATGAGCTGTCGGCTTTGAAAGCCCAGCTCGAGACTTTGCAGTCGCGTGTGCAGTCGCTTGAAACCCAGCCGGCGCCGAGCTTGCCTGCTGGTGCCAAGCTCATCTCGGTTCGCAAGGGGCAGCTTTCCTACAATGAAATCCTGCCGATGCGCGCCAGCGAGCAGCTGCGCGAACACCAGGGCTACACCATCGCCGTGACGCCGACCGCCGATCTTCCGGCGCCGGTTTCCGAAGTGACGGTGTCGGGCGAAATTCGCGCCCGCCTGCTCTACATCGATGACGAGAACGATGGCGACATCGACCTCGACGCCGATGATGTTGTTACCGCTCGACGGTGCTCTCGACACGAACTTCTTCGACATCACGACTCGTGGTCGTCTGCGCATCGATGGCAAGACCGAAACCGCGATCGGCGAAGTGGGCGGCACCATCCGTCTGCAGGGCACCGATGGCGATGCGGCCGACATGAACATCATCTGGGGCTATTGGCAGATGACGCCAAACCTCCAGCTGGGTGCCGGCTACACGGACAGCCTCGCGGCTATCCAGGCTTCGGTTGACTGGAACGGCAACGCGGTTCTGAACGGCTTCAACGCCGGTCCGACCAACCAGAGCGTCTCCTCGTTCCGTCTCACCTACAACAACGGTGGGCTCACGCTGGCCGCCGCTCTCGAAGACAACGACGTGGGCGATATTCCGGCTGTTGCGGGCTATATCGGCTTTGACACAGGCTCGTTCCTGATCAATGCCAGCGCCATCTGGGAAGAAGACGACTCGACGCTGAATGCTCTTGCTGATTCCGGTCGCCTTTGCTGATACCGACGACAACTGGATGGTCGGCGTCGGCGTCATCGGGCACCTCGGCGACATGCTTCGCATTGAAGCTGCCGCCAACAAGGGTGACGGCTATACGCCAGCCGTCTTCGGCACCTCGAACCTTGCCGAGAACGACATGCGTTTCTGGAGCGCCAGCATCCTTGCGGTGTTGAGCTTCGCCAGCAACATGTCTTTGGAACTCGACTTCGGCTACACGGATCTCGATCACGAAGCTGACGAAATCACGAACGATGCCGATCAGGTCGAGAAGCTCATGAGCATCGGCGGCGCCCTTTACTGGGATCCCGTCGACCAGCTGACCCTGGGTTGGGGCGTCGGCTGGAACCAGCAGGAAGACGACGAGGATGATGAGTTCACCAACATCACCGCCGGCTTCGGAGCCTGGTTCCGCTTCTAAGCTGAACGCTTAACGAAATCAAAGGATTGGCCCGCCGGGAAACCCGCGGGCCGATCTGCTTTTGGAGCTGCCCGTTCCTCAGCGTCGCTGTTGCAAAGTTGTATCGGTCCCGGCCGATCTTGATGGGTAAGCCCCGCTTAGCTTGTTATTCCCGGACGTCGCTGTTAGGAAATGTTCGACAGGGACGGCTACCGATTGTTTGAGGATTGCATGTATTTGCGGCTTGCTTCGGTGATCTCGCTCGCTTTCGGACTTGCATCTTGCGTCTTCCAGCAGGCCGAGTTCGGGGATCGCGTCATCAGCGTCGATGCCGGCGCCATTCCCGCCAGCGCCCAGGTGCCGGCCGCCTATTCCGGCCTCGTCGCGAACGCCAATCCGAGCTACGTCACCCTCATCATCAGCGACAACCAGCAGAAGGGCGTCAAGGGGGACAGCAAGCGCTCGATGGCCGTGACGGCCGGCAGCGGCTTCGTCGTTGATTCGGCGGGCTATGTCCTCACCGCCGGCCACGTCGCCATCAAGAAGGATTTCTCCGTCAGCGCCCGCGGCCCCGACGGCCGGATCTACTCCGGCAAGGTCGTGGACGTCCGCCCGAGCTACGACATGGCGCTGGTGAAGCTCAACGGCTATGCAGGGACCGCCGTTCACCCGTCCCGCCAGGCCTGCCTGAAGTCGGGAACGCCCATTTTCACCCTCGGCAAGCCCCATGCGCAGACCGATACGGCCCGATTCGGCCAGATCGAATCGATGAGCTTCGGTCGCGCCGTCGCCTATCAGGGCTTCGGCTACCCCGACGCCATGGTGCTGAGGATGGATACCAAGAAGGGCGAGTCCGGCGGACCCGTTTTCAACGACCGCGGAGAGCTCGTGGGCATGGTTGTCAGCACCCTCAGCGACGGCAATGGCCGTCCGCTCAACCTCGCCCACGCCCTCCCCCTGCCCGCCCTCGCCCAGTTTATCTGCAACGAGATGAGCTGCACGTCCGCCTGGTCGGGCCTCGCCACCCAATCGACGGACAACTGCCCCAAGACCTGAGGCTTCCTGGCCCGCTCATGGCAGCAGGATCGTCGACCCCTGGGTTTGGCGATCCTGGAGATCCCGGTGGGCCTTCTGGACGTCGGCGAGCTTGTAGCGCTGGCCGATCTGCACCTTGACCTTCCCCGATTTGACGATGGCAAAGAGGTCGGACGCCACTTGCTGCAGGTCCTTCGGCGTTGAGATGAACGTGCCGAGTGTCGGGCGCGTCACGTAGAGCGAGCCCTTGGCGGCCAGGAGCCCCGTATCCAGGCATTTGACCGGACCTGAGGCGTTGCCGAAACTCACCAGCATGCCATGGGGCTCGAGGCAGTCGAGCGACGTGATGAGGGTCGCCTGCCCCACGCCGTCATAGACTACCGGCAATCCTTTCCCCTTGGTGATCTCGCGGACGCGTTTCACGACGTCTTCGGTACGGTAGTTGATCACGTGATGGCAGCCGTAGGCCTTAGCGACGTCGGCCTTTTCATCCGAGCCGACCGTGCCGATGACCTTGGCACCGAGGGCGCGCGCCCATTGTGTCGCGATCTGGCCGACCCCGCCGGCGGCTGCATGGATGAGCACCGTCTGGCCGCGCTTTACCTTGTAGGACGACTTGAGGAGGTATCTCGCCGTCATTCCCTTGAGCATGATCGCGGCCGCGATTTCGTCGCTGATCCCTTTGGGGAGCTTGTTGATGCGCGCTGCCGGAATGTTGCGGATTTCTGAGTAGGAGCCGATCGGGCCGTTGCCGTAGGCGACGCGGTCGCCGACTTTGAATCCCTTCACGCCCGCGCCCAGAGCCTCGATGACGCCGGCCGCCTCCTGACCCAATCCCGACGGAAGAGTAACGGGATAGAGGCCGGAGCGATGGTAGGTGTCGATGTAGTTGAGGCCGATGGCCGTGTGGCGAATGCGGACTTCTCCGGGAGCGGGGTCGGGAACATCCACGTTCACGAGTTCCATTGCGTCCGGCCCGCCCGTTCTGGTGATGCGTACGGCTTTCATCTGCTTTCGTTCCCTTGCTCTTGCTCAGCTTCCCAACCTGCTTACAACATGGCTGGCAGCCGTGGTCAAAGCCCCTCCATTGCAATCCATGCCTCGGCAGCGCAGGCTGTCGCCGTTCTAGCGAGTCCCGTCGATGTCGTATGCCGTAAACTCCTTCGTCCATGCCGTCGAAGCCCCGCCGATTGCGGAAGCCATGACATGGATTTCGCCCGACCCGCAGAACCGTGCGCTGATCAATCTGTGCCAGGCGGTCCCGAGCTACGCTCCCGCGCCGGCCCTGCAGGAGCACGTCGCCCGCATGGCACGGGAACCCGACACGAGTCTCTATACCGACATCGGCGGATTGCCGGAGCTGCGCGCCGCGCTTGCAGAGCATATGTCGGAGGACTATAGAGGCACCGTCGACGCACGCGACGTCATCATTTCGGCCGGCTGCAACCAGGCCTTCTGCGTCGCCCTGATGGCGCTCGCGAAACCCGGCGACAACGTGATCCTTCCAGCGCCGTTCTACTTCAATCATCAGATGTGGCTCGCGATGCAGGGCATCGAGGCGCGCTCCATCCCCGCCATCGGACCTGATGGCCCGTCCCTCGATGCATCGACGGCGGCAGCGCAGATCGATGATCGAACCCGCGCTATCGTCCTCGTCTCGCCCAACAACCCGACCGGAGCCGTTCTGTCGCCCGACACCATCGAGTCTTTTTTTGCCCTTGCCCGCTCGCGCAGGATCGCGCTGGTGATCGATGAGACGTACAAGGACTTTCGCGACGGCGATGGCCCGCCGCATCGCCTCTTTCAGCAGCCCGAATGGCGGGACGTTTTCGTCCAGCTCTACAGCTTCTCGAAGGTCTATGCTCTGACCGGCTACCGCGTCGGCTCGATCATTGCCGGTCCGCGTCTCGTAGGAGAGATTGAGAAGATCATGGACTGCGTGGCCATCTGCGCACCGCGAATAGGCCAGCTCGCGGCGCTGTACGGTCTTGATTCTCTCGGCGAATGGAAGGACGAGAAGCGTCGCCTCATGGCATCCCGCCTGGCGGCGCTGCGTTCGGCTATGGCAAATCCCGACCTCACCTATGGGCTGGTGAGTGCCGGCGCCTACTTCGCCTATCTCCGCCATCCCTTTGCGGGCGTCGCCGCGAAGGACGTGGCCAGGCGGCTGGCGCGCGAGCACAGCCTGCTTTGCCTGCCGGGCAGCATGTTCGGGCCGGACCAGGAGAATTTCCTGCGTCTCGCATTTGCGAATGTCGAAGGCGAGGTGATGCCCGAAATGGCGGTGCGCCTCCTGGAAAGCCAGAAACCCCGTTAACCCCTTGCCTAGAGGTCCCCTCCTGGCTTAGGTGGCGCCCATGGATGCGATCCCGGGGAGCTCGCGACTCACTGCCGAAGCCAGGGCTCTCGAAGAGCTGGCGAGACGCACGGCCATGCTCGACGCCGTGGCCGTCGCCGCTACGCGCATCGTCGCCTCGCACGATTGGCGCGCCGTGATGCGCGACATCCTCGCCAGGTTGGGTCACGCCACCGATATGAGCCGCGTAACGATGTTCGAGGTGCACGAGGGACCGAACGGCGGCCTCGCTCAGAGTTGTCGTTACGACTGGGCGGAGCCTGGCCTGGACACGATTTCGAACAACCCGCTCTATCACAACATGGACCTGTCTGACGACGGCAACCCAGGCAACCTCGACGACTGGTCGAGGCGCCGCCAGCGGGGCGAGGTCGTCCAGGCCACTCTCGCCGAGACGACCGGCTACACGCGCCAGGTCTTCCTCGAGCATCGTACCTTGTCTTTCATCTCCGTGCCGATCATGGTCGATGGCCAATGGTGGGGTTTCCTCGGCTTCGACGACTGCCGCGTCGAAAGAGTCTGGAACTCGGCCGAGATCGACGTGCTGAAGACGGCAGCGGCAGTCATCGCCAGCGCCATCGAGCGCGCCCAGGCCCATGAAAAGCTTAGGATCAGCGAGGAGCGCTATGCACTCGCCGCCCGCGGTGCGAATGACGGACTGTGGGACTGGGATATCGCCAGCGACGTTGCCTACTTCTCGCCGCGTCTCCATGAAATTCTCGGACTTCCTGACGGCGCCCTGCGCAACTCTATGGCGGCGTTCTTCACCCAGATCGTGCCCGACGAGTCGAAGTCGTTCGGCGCCCACCTGAAGGCCTGCTACGCCGAACGGCGGGAGCGGTTTCAGCACGAATGCCGCCTGCGCACCGATGACGGCTCGACGAAATGGGTCGTCCTCCGCGGCCTTATCGTCTACGACGGCGAAGTCCCGCAGCGCTTGGTCGGTGGCGTGCGTGATATCACCGAGCGGCTCGAGTTCCAGAACCGACTGAACGAGATCGAGAACAAGCGCGCCATCCTCGCGCGCTACTTCTCTCCCAACATGGTGGACGATCTCATGCAGACGGGCGGCCGCCTCAACGAGACGCGGACGCAACTCGTCACCGTGCTCTTCGTGGACATCATCGGCTTCACCAAGGTCAGTGCCCAGCTGACCGGCGTCGCTGCGATCGCGCTTTTGCGCGACTATCTCAACATCCTGCAGGAAGCCGTTTTCGCCCATGGCGGCACGCTCGACAAGTTCCTCGGCGATGGGCTGATGGCGACCTTCGGCACGCCGCGGACTGGAGACTCCGATGCCACGAATGCCGTGCGCTGCGCCCGGATGATGGGCGAGAAGATCGTCGCCTGGAACGCCAAGCGCCGCGCCGCCAACCTTGAGCTGCTGCGCGTCGGCATGGGATTGCATCACGGCGAGGTCGTGCTCGGCGACATCGGCAGCGAGCGGCGCATGGAGTTCGCGGTCATCGGCGATACCGTTAACGTCGCCCACCGCATCGAGGGCAAGACCCGCGATCTCAATATCGCCATCCTGGTCAGCCAGGCCGTCATCGACGCCGTCAAGGCCGAGAAGAACGAGATCGAGCTCGAAGGCTTCATGGATTTCGGCCTGCACGGGCTGCGCGGCCGTGAGGGCTTGGTCCACCTGTGGGGGCGCGCCGTCGAGCGCTAGCCGGCTCGATCCGTCACGTCGCCGCCTTCGGAACGGCGCGGCGCATGGTTCGCGGACTGAATAGCACGATCGCCGACATGACGAGGCCGACTCCGACCACGATCCATGCAGGCCGGATGACCCGGGGCAGCGCCAGGTTGGCGGCGAGCACGCTCAGCGGATCGATTCCCGTCGCGACGCCGTACCAGAGCATTTCCGCGCCCGCGGTCAGGAGCCCGGCTGCGATGCCGGCACCGGCAAGCGCCACGGGCCCCGTTGGGAGCTTGTAGGCGATCATGACGCGATAGATCATCAGCAGGAAATAGAAGCCGGCCATCAGGGTGGGCTCGGTCACGTTGATTTTCGACTGCATGAAGAAATGCAGGATGGCCAGTATCGCGATCCCGTAGATCGCCATGTGCAGTCGCTTCCACGACCGGCCGAGGGCCCGGATGGCAGCGTCGAACGACGTGAGGCCAAGCAGGGAGAGACCCAGGAGAGCGGTGAACCCGATCGTGAGATAAATCCTGAGATAGATTTCAGACGCGACGCGCCCGAGGTCGAAACTCTGGTCGACGGTGAACAGGAAGAAATGGGTCGCCGCATAGGCGAGCGTCGCGAGACCGACCATCCGCCTGAGCGCGATGAGCTTGGTCCAGCCGGTAAACCGCGTCAACGGCGTGATGGTCAAGGTCATCAGCAGGAACCGCACGGCCCAATCGCCGGTGCGATGGATGACTTCCTTGATGTAGAGCGGCCCGAGTTGGTCGCTCCACAGCCAGTATGCGATGAACATGCCGGGCACGAAAAGCCCCGCGAAAGTCGCGGCCTTGAGAGGCGAAAACCGCCCGGACCTGTCGTTCCACGGAGCCATCTCTGTCCCGAATCCTGTCCATTTCGACTATAAATCGGATGCGTACAGGGTGCCTTACACGGTTGTTCACCTTTGCGGGATGGGCCGTTGAAGTCCAAAAATTGCCGCAAAACCTCACTTTTTTCGCCACCGGAGGCGCCTCTGGCTGAACCATTGGCGGAGTTTGTCGTTGAGTCTCCGGTCAGCCCTATGCGAACGGGTAAGGGCTGGTTACAGGCAGTCTCGACGATGACCCTGAACACGAGGAGTTCTGAGATGCAGATTAAGAGCAAGATTCTGGCGGGGCTGATGGTAGGAAGCGTGTTTCTGCTGCCGATCGCCAGCGCCGATGCCGCGAGCAAGCGGTCCTATTGCCGGCACGAGGCCGAACGATATGCCGACAGCCGGTCGGCGGGCAACGTGGTCGGCGGCGCCGCCCTCGGAGCGGTGACCGGTGGCGTGATCGGCGGGATCATCGGCGGTGGTGACAAGGTCGGCCGCGGTGCGGCCATCGGCGCCGGGGTCGGAACGGTGGGCGGCATCGCCCGCGGCTCCGACAAGTGGAAGAAGCGGTATTGGAAGGCCTATAACGCCTGCATGGACAGCTAGGCCGCTCCTGAGCAGTCGAAGAAGAAATGGCTCGAGGGTCGTGCCCCCGGGCCATTTCTCTATTGATGCTTCGAAATCGACTTGATGCTACGTCGAGATCGTCGTTTTAGCGGTTCGGCGAAAAGATGGGCGTCGCGCCGGTTCCGGATTCCATCATAAGGGCTTCGCTGCCGCCGAAGGCGATCGCGTTGGCACTGCGATGGATCTGATCCGCCTTCTTCTGCGGCAGGTTGGTGAGGACGTCGTCCACATATACCCGGTTGATGAGCGGGACGCGGCTTTCCGCCTTTTCAGGGAAAGTCGAGGCCGCGGCATGGCCGGCAAGCAAGGCAAGCACGACTGTCGAAAGGGCAAAGGTCTTCATGGGTCGTCTCCGTCTGTTTTCACCGTGCAGCGTCTCTGCACCTGCTGCCGTTTTAGTCGGAGCGGCTTCAGACGGATGTGCGGTTTCCCACAATCGAATGCGTTTGTTTAGACCCTGACGTCCGGCCGGGTGTAGATCGGAAAGCGGATCGGCGTGTTCTTCGATCCGCAGACGGAGCATTTTACCCGCGATGCTGCCTGCCTGACCGGCAGATCGTCGGGAAGGTCGGACTCCGAGGGGTCTACATGGAAGACATGGGCGCAGTTCATGCAACTGATCTCGAGCAGCCGACGCCCGCGGCGCAGATCGCCGATCGTGACGAGGTTCATTACGCGGCCTCCTTCAAATGATTCGCTGCCGACGGCATCGACAGGGATTCCAAAATTCGCATCTAAATTAAGGCTTTAATCAGGAGGGAGTCTGATGCTCCCGATGCCCCGGTGCGGTGTCCCGCGGAAGTGGGGTCGGTGGGATTATACCTCTTTTGATCGAAGCAATGAATCGATTCTGGTGTACGCCGCGCCAAGCTGCACCGTTCATTCCACGACGGATCGCATCGCCATCGCCAGGACCTGCCAGACATAGGTTCCGTGGCTGCATTCGACGTGCAGGCGAACCTTGTCTTCGCGGTCATGCGGGTATGCGATCACCGAGGCCTCGTCGAGTCGCATCCTGGCGGAGCCTCCCTCGGCATTCCGCACCGATCGAAGATCGATGGGAAGCATTTGGCGCATGAGATCGAAAGTACCGGGGCCGGCGACTTCGAAGGCCATCAGGCCGTCGCTGACATCCGAGATCGCAAGACCTGTTTCGTGCCAGGAGCTGTCGTCTCCGGCGGTCTCGATGGCGGTACGGGAAACGACGAGCGCCCGCATGCGGCCAAGCCTGACGACATAGGGTTCGCCGTCGTTTCTCTCGTTCCACCCCTTCTCGTTGATCTTCATTGCCTCGAGCCCGCTCCCGATATTGCCGCTGAGCATGATTTGAACGCAGTTCGGGATTGCGGCGACACTGCACTGGTCGCCGCGCAGCACGGCATCGAGCCAGTTCGGTTCGGGGGTCCAGCGGTATGATCGGTCAAGCATCGAGGCGCGCTCCTTCCCGGTCATAGACGCAGGGATGAGTGAGGATCGCGGTCCGCCTGGCGCCGAGATGCTGCAACGTGATTGCTTCACCGTGGCGCGATGCGCCGCCGTCGACGAGAGCGAGCGCAACCGGACGATCGACATTGGGGCTGGCGTGGCTGGTAGTAACGAAACCGATGCTGCGCAGTCGGCCGCGATGAGTCTCGACCGCGTGCGCTCCGATCGGAATCGGCGGCTCGCCGGGATCGACTGCGATGCCGACCAGCTGCCGACGGTCGTGGCGCGCGCCATCGGCCGTGAACAGCGCTCGCCGGCCGACGAACTCATCTGTTCGCTTCTGGCGCGGTCCACCGGCTCCCAGATCCTGGGGCATCGTCGTTGCTTCTGTATCCCGGCCAACGATCGGATAGCCCTTCTCGGCCCTGAGGATGCTCAAAGCCTCGATGCCGAGGGGACGGGCCCGCATATCCCGGCCGACTTCGAACAGGGCGTGCCACAGGTCGGCCACGGCGCGGGAAGGCACGGATACCTCGTAACTGCGCTCGCCCGAAAAGCTGGCGCGGGCAATCCGGCAAGGCCTGCCCATCCATTTCCCCTGGGCCATCCCCATGTGTCGCAAGTCAGCGAACCCGACCTCGGGCGCTATCCTTGCGAGCAACGCCTTGGCGCCTGGTCCCGCCATCGTCAGGGTTCCCCATTGCGCCGTCACGTTGTGGATATGAACGCGTGCCGAATCGAACCGCGCCTGCCGCCACTCCTCCAGGCTGTCGGCTACCGCACCGACATGGGCGCTGGAGCACGACACGATGAAGCGGTTCTCATCGGCGCGAACCACGATCCCGTCGTCGAGGATCCCGCCGGTTTCGCGCAGCATGTACCCGTAGCGCATCTGTCCCGGTCGGAGATGCGACACCCGATGGTAGCAGACGAAGTCCAGGAGCTGCCCCGCTTGCGGGCCGAGGACTTCGATCTTCCCCAGCGAGGAGCCGTCGAAAACCGTTACGTCCTGTCGAGTGGCCCGGGCTTCGGCCGATATCGGATCTCCATCCTGCGGCAGTGCCGGATAGTGGGCCGGGCGGAGCCAGCCGCCATATTCCGAGAGGATGGCGCCCCATCGCCGATGCGCGGATTCGGCCGGCAGCCGCCGCAACGGATGCATGCGCTCGCCGCCACGCCGGCCGGCCAGCGTCGCAAACGACACCGGTACGTAGGGTGTCCGGAAGGTCGTGACGCCCAGGTCGGCGACCGCCGTTCCCGTCGTTGCGGCGAGAACGCAAAGGCCATTGACGTTGCTGGTCTTCCCCTGGTCGGGCGCCATGCCCAATGTGGTGTAGCGCTTCAGGTGTTCCACGGAACGGAATCCTTCCCGCGCGGCCAGCCCGATGTCGGCGACCGTGACGTCGCTCAGCATGTCGACCCACACGCGCTTCCCCTCGGCGGTGTGGGACCGATGCGAGTTTCCTGAAAAGTCGATGCTCGGCCCCGTCGATCGCGGCGCATCTCCAGACCCGCCGCCCGCCGCGTGTCCCTCGGCAAGTGCGGCATCGAGGGCGAGCGTACCGTTGGCACCGCCGGCAACGGCAAAACCTTTCGGCATGGCACCGGGCACGTGGAATCCTTTGTCGGCGTTCCAACGTGGCATGCCGCCCGCCTGGCAATAGAGATGGATGGTCGGCGTGAATCCCCCCGCGACCAGCAGAGCATCGGCCGGCAGGTCGTTCGTCCCATTCCCGCCACCATCGGCGATCACGCCTTCCACGCCCCTGGCGCCCCGCACGCCTTGCACCGTCCACCCATGCCGGATCTCGAGGTCGGGATCGTGCGGTCGCAAAGCCGCAATGCGGCTATCGAGTACCACGACCCGCGCACCCGCCTGCGCCAGTTGTCGGGCAGGCTCGTATCCGCTCCCGTCGTTCGTTGCGACCACGACATTGCTGCCCGCGATGACGGCATGGTCCTTGAGATAGGTGAGCGCCCCGCCGGCCGACATTACTCCCGGCCGATCGTTGTTCTCGAACAACATAGGCCGCTCCGTGGAACCGGTGGCGACTACCGTTCGCTGCGGGCGGACGAGCCAAAGACGGTCTCGGGCCGGGCGTCGCTCGACCATCCCGATGAGCCCATGGTCATAGACGCCGAACGCCGTCGTCTGCATCAGGAGCAGCACCCGGTCGTTTTCACGCAACGCTTCGACCGCTCTCTCCGCCCAGCTTGGCCCCGCTTCGCCGTCGATTTCCGCATCGCGCACGCGCAGTGAGCCGCCGGCAATGGCGTTGGCATCGGCGACGACGACCTTCAGGCCGCGCTCGGCGGCCGCCGTGGCGCATGCCAGGCCCGCCGGCCCCGCTCCGACGATCAACAGATCGCAGGCCGTGTGACGTTCTTCGCCCACAAGTGCCGGCGCGGACGCGCCATCGACCCGACCCAGGCCCGCCATGCGCCTGATCACCGCTTCGTAGGTCGCTGAAGCGCGGCCACATGAACGTCTTGTAGTAGAAGCCCGGCCCGAGAAACGCCGACATGTGGTCGAGAAAGGCGAACCGATCGGTTTGCGCCGAAGGCGAGGCGTTGACGCTTCTAACTGCCATTCCCGGCCGAAGCGCCGTCGTAGTCAGCCGGCAGTTGGGGATCGTCCTTCCGTTGAAGGCGACGTCCGCAATGCCGTTGGGGTCTTCGGCGCCCGCACACCAGATGCCGCGTGGCCGGTGATACTTGAAGCTGCGCCCGACGATGCGAACGCCGCTTCCAAGAAGTGCCGAGGCCAGCGTGTCGCCATCGAAGCCCGCGCACGGCCGGCCGTCGAACGTGAACGCAATGAGGCGGGTGCGATCGATCAACCGCCCGCCATGCGCCAGGCGGCGAGGCCCGTGCGTCATCCAGCTACCTCCGAAGGGTCTGATTGAAGTGTCGAAGCGGCCTCGACCGCATGGCTGACCGTGTCGCGCCTGACGATGAACCACTCTCCGCAGCCCCATGAGTGGCACCAGAGTTCCTCCGCAAGACCTCTGCGATTGTCGCGAAAATAGAGGTAGCGCGCCCATTCCTCGTCCGTGCACGTGAAGTCCGGACGCACCGTCGCCGCTTCGCCGCCGAAGACGAACTCCGTTTCCTCGCGCTCGCCGCACCAAGGACAGGGAAGAATGTTCATCGTCGTCCTTTCAGTGGCTGATGTGCGCGCCGCCCGCTTCATCGATGATCGCGCCGAGCGCGAACCTGCCGATGTCGAATGGCTCGGACAGCGGATGGTGGCGCCCGCTGGCCAGAAGATGCGCCATGAGAAGTCCGCCGGCCGGGATTGCCTTGAAACCACCCGTCCCCCATCCGCAGTTGATGAAGAGGCGGTTGACGGGGGTCGGTCCGAGAATGGGTGAAGAGTCCGGGGACACATCCACGGTGCCGCCCCATTGCCGCATCATCCGAAGATTGGCGAAGACAGGAAACATCTCGACCAGACCCGCAACGATCGTACGCGTCATATGCAGGTTGCCGCGTCGCGCATAGGACGGAATTCTGTCGATCCCTCCTCCCACCACGAGCTCGCCCTTGTCGGACTGGCTGACATAGGTTCCGGTGCCGGGCGACAGCACGACGGTATCGAGGACCGGCTTTACGGGCTCGCTTACCAACGCCTGCAGCGTGTAGCTGGTGATCGGCAGACGAAAGCCGGCCTTCCCGGCCAGCCCCGCGGAGTTGGCTGCGGCCGAGATGCAGACGGCTCCGGCCGTGACATCGCCCAACGAGGTTTTCACCCCGACGCAGCGCGACCCGTCGCGAAGGAAATCGAGAACCTCGCAACCCTGCACGATATCGACACCGAGCGCGTCGGCTGCGCGCGCATATCCCCAGGCCACTGCGTCGTGTCGAGCCGTTCCCGCCCGCGGCTGGAACAGCGCCCCGAGGATGGGAAAGCGTCCGGTGCTCGAGAAATTCAGAAGCGGTGCGCGTTGCCTCGTGGCCGCGACGTCGAGAATCTCCGCGTCGACTCCGTTGATCTGGAGGGCATTGGCGGTGCGGGCCTGGCTTTCCAGCTCGGCCTCGCTGTGAGCGAGGATCACCAGGCCGCGCTGGGAAAACATGATGTTGTAGTTGAGATCCTGCGCCAGAGTTTCATAGAGCTTGAGAGCGAGATCATAGAGACCAGCGCTTTCGGGCCAGAAGTAGTTCGACCGCACGACCGTCGTGTTCCGCCCCGTGTTGCCTCCGCCGAGCCAGCTCTTCTCGAGCACCACGACTTTGGTGATCCCGTGGGTCTTTGCGAGATAGTAGGCGGTCGCGAGACCGTGACCGCCGCCTCCAATGATGACGACGTCATACGACCTGCCCAGCACCGGCGTTCGCCACACCGGTGGCCAGTGACGGTTGCCGCGGACGCCTTCCCGCAAGAGCGACAAGGCGGAGTAGCGTCGATGCATGGTGGGGTCCTGGGAGAATCGGTTGCAAGGACCGTGGCAGCCTACCGAGCGTCGTGTGCCCTGTGGAGTCTGGGTCCCTGTCGTCGTCCGCGCATTACGTAAGGGAACTTCATGAAACCTGTGAAGACGCCCCTGCCGTCTCCCTATTAACCCCCACGCGGAGAAAGATTGCCTTGGGGGAACTTGCGGGTGCCCGAAGCCGTTTATGGGACACTTGGTATGAGACGAAAGGAATGGGAATATGAAAACCCTCATGAAATCGGCGGCCGCCGTGTCGACCGTCGCCCTCTTGGCCCTCGGCGCCACATCGGTTCCGAGCCTAGCTCAGAAGACTTACAACGACGGTTGCCCGCCCGGTGTGGACAACTGCCGAAACGACGACGAAAGCAACAACCGCAAGCGTCCGCGGTTCGACGACGACAACAACACTGGCTCCTATGACGGCCAAGTCTCCGACAAGCGCCGGGCGCAGTCCGATTGGAAGTACGATTCCAACCGGCATGAGCGGCGTCGTGGCAAGGACGACAAGTTCCGCTTCTTCTTCGGCGGTTTCTGGTATCCGGCGCCCTACTGGACCGGAGCGTATGGCTATGCGCCGTCTTCCCGCATTTCCTGCGGCGAGGGCCGGTACATCGTCGACCGTCGCTTCAACCGCGTCCGGACCATCGAGTGCAGCGGTTCGACCTATACCTACGTGGGACGTAGGGACGGCGATAGCTGGCGCGTGCTGGTCAATGCCCGTACCGGCCGGATCGTCAGCGCACGTCCGATCTAGGTACTTTCGAGATTGACATTTGTCGAGCGGCCGGGCGGTGCCCGGCCGCTAGGCATTTTGACCCAGAGCCGTGCGGATGGCTGCGTCGAGATCTTCCTTGCTGAAGGGCTTCTGCAGCAGCGGCGCGTCTACATAGCCGCCGTCAATTCCGGTTCGGCTGTAGCCCGTCGTGAGTATGAACGGGATCCGGCGCGATTTCAGGATGTCGGCCACCGGATAGGTCAGCGCTCCGTTGAGGTTGAGATCGAGGATGGCGATGTCGAACTCGCCCGACTCGGCCTCCCGCTGCGCGCTGTCGATCCGCGTCGCTGAGCTCGCCACTTCCCAGCCGAGCTCGCCTAGCGTGGATTTCAGATTGAGAAAAATGAGTGCTTCGTCTTCGACGACGAACGCTCGACCTTTGATTTTTTCCATGGTGTCTGCAGTTAAGACTGGAATGTCCGTCGCCCGATTGCGTATGGCTTCTTATAAGGGACGATCGGCAGGACGCCACCTTTTTCGGCGCCTTAAACGTGACGAGCCCGGACTTTCGGCCGGGCTCGCTGATTTGCTACACTGGGAATTTAGTCGTCCCAGCGGTGCCGCCAGTGATGGCGGTGATGGCGGCGTCCATTGTCGAAATAGAAGCCGAAGAACGGCATGCCGTAGTAGGACGGCCCATACACGTATGGCCGATGCCGATACTGACGGCAGGCCTTCTTGTGCCGATGCCAACCCCTGTTGTGGGTAAACTTGCGGCTGCAATGCCAGCCATGGACTTTCGTCACGAGGCTATTGTCGACCACCGGGGCTGATCCCCCCAATGATCCGAAAGCCGACGATACGCCTGCCGAGCTCGACGGCACGAAGGCCGCGAGACCCGTTGCTGTGGCGATGGCGGCGGCGAACATGAGTTTTCGCATTGTAGTGCTCCTTACACCAATCCCTCTCAGCTCTTGAAACGCAAAAAGGTCGCCAATGTTCCCGGGCGGCGCGGTTGGCGTACACGTCAAATTACTTCCCGCTGTAGGAAACCTTTCGCTGCGGACGGAATTTTTCAACGTAAGGAAAAGCAGTCTGGACCGTCGATGCGTTAACGCTTCGAGCGTCCAGGTAAGTGAGTGGCGAGCTTGGGGACGTCCGGGCTCGGCCTTGGCGTCGGAGAGTGAGATGAGCAAATGGATCAAACGGGCCTTGGGAATCACCGGTGCCGCCATCGTCCTGTCGCAGATATCCAGCTCCCCGGCGGTGGCTACCGAACAACCGGGCCTGCTTCAGGTCTGCGTCGGATCGGAGCGCGTCTTCACGCATCTTCAGAAAGCCTATCCGGAGATGGGCCTGACTTTGCTGATGGGCAATGAGGCGGCACGCTTCATGGAGCTCTACAACGCCCAGCCTCCGACCACCGATTGGCAGATCGACGAGGTATTGATCACGCGGAGCCCCGGTGCGCCGGATGTCGCTCGCCTCGGCTTCTTCAAGAACGGCTGTCTTGTCTTGCGCATCGTCGTGCGCCGCGGCGCGCTTGAGCAACTCGTGAGCATGCTCGGTCAGGAAGTCTGACGGGTCGGCACATGGAGATCACAATGGATGACGATCTTCGCGCGCTGAGGCTGCCGATCAAGTGCGGCAATTGCAATCGGCAGACCGTCCTCGCGGCCGGTGAACTCATCGACAACGTGGTCGGGTCTTGCACCCATTGCGCTTCGGCGCTCGATCTTGATACGGACGATTGGCGGGAATTCCGTCGGCTGCTCGAAGCGCTCGTGTCGCGCGGCCGCGCACCTCTTGCGTCGGTCAAGGAGCAGAGCTGACTTTTGCGCTCAGCCGGCGACCAGGTGATCGTCGATCGAGGCCTGGGCTTCTGCCGCGTCCCCCCACCCGAGGAACCGCAGCGTCTTATCCTGCAGCGCCACCGACGCGATGAAGAACCGCTGCAGCTCGTCCTTCAGACCTTCATGGAGGTCGCCGGCATCGTTCCACGGCGTTTGATGACCCTCTTCGGCCGGAACGGCAAGAATGCGGTCGTTACGCCGGTCTTCCTTTCCTTTCTCCGATTGCAGGACGTTGAGGATGGCGATCGGACGGCACGTCACGACCACGCCCGGCGCCGTCGCTGCCTCGTGCAGGATCATCACGTCGATGGGATCCCCATCTTCGCCACGCGTCGAGGGAATGAAGCCCCAGTCGTAAGGATACGTCAGCCCGAGGAGGAGCGTCCGCGAAAATGCGAAAACTTTCAATTTGGGATCGTATTTGAATTTCGCCCGCGCGCCGCGGGGAGTCTCGACCACCACGTGGACAAGACCCCCATCGGCGCGTGCCGGCAGTTTCTCATAGTCGGGCATCGGCGCTCGCGGCCGATCCCGGGCTATCGCCGCCCGAAGAAGGCGCCGAAGTTCGTGCCCTGATCGCGATGCTTGCCGCCGAGACCGGCAGCGAACCACGCCGCCGCCGCTCCAACCGCGATCGTAGCTGCTGTCAGGAATGCCATCAGAACCGCGAATTTGCGCGCCTGCTCGGCGAGGCGACGCGCCTCCTCCGTGGCGGTTCGAACATTCTGGAGCACGGTGTCGACCCGCGCCTGTGCGTCGGCTTCCGAAAGACCGGTATTCCGCGCTACGAGCTGGCTCAGATAGGTGCGGTCATCCGCGCTGATCTGTCCTTCGGCGTTGGCCGAGCTGAAGATCCGGCGGATTTCATCGCCCGAGCCGGGAACTGCGACGGCCCCTGCCCCGGTGGCGCCGCCCGTTGCTGCCGCCGGAGCGGTGCCCGAACGCATGATGACATCTGCCCAATAGGCGAGCGGACTGCTGTCCGTAGCCTGGGATGCGACGGCGGTCGCGCCGGTAACGGCGACGTCCGTTGTCTTGCTTGCCACGCCTGCCGCGGTGAAATAGGCGATCAACGCGCCCAGAAGCACGCTCGCCGCCCACACGAGCAGGCCATGCACTGCGTCGCGGACTTCGACCTCGTGCTCGGTGGCGTCACCGATTCGGGCCCGCATGCGGCCGGCGAGATAGCCTCCGGCGAAGAAGCTCGACGTGGACACCCACAGGACCCACAGCCCCAGGGCGATGGCGAAGCCGGTGACGGTCACCGATTCGCCAGGATACGGAGATGTGAGCGAAAGCCCGATTCCCGTGCCGAAGGTCAGCAGCGTGAATGAGATCGCCGAGGCCAAGACAGCGCCGGCGATGACGGCCGACCACTCAACATAGGATCGGGCGCCCTGTCCGGAACGCTCGATGACCGGTTGTACGATGGTTGTCATTTCTTCCTCCGCCTAACGCAGGCCGAGGGCGGAAAGAATGAACAACACGATCACGACGAGCCCTACCAGGTAAATGATGCCATTCATCGCATGCTCCTTTCGAGAGATACCGGATGTCGCCGATTCGCATTGCGGGTGCACACGAACCGGTCGCTCGGCGGATCAACGATTTACCGGCGGTCAAGTTCCACAGGCTGGCCACATCTGTGGCATTTGCGTGACGGTGGCTGTCGATGTTGTCGGGATGCGGATTTCGACGTTGATTGTCGCAGGCCTTTGAAGGCAAATGGCGCCGTATTCGGGGTGGCGACAGTTTGAGCCAAGTCCCGGCTCGGGGGCGAGCCGGGACTTTTCTCTATGGGTTGACCGATTCCGGCTGCTCGTCGACGGCGAGCTTCGTGTCTTTCGCCCCGTCGGCCACCGCAATGGCGCCGAGGGCATTGGTCATCCGGGCATCGCGCTCGTAGATGTCGGCATAATAGTCCATGCCCGTCTCGGTCGGCCACGCCGTGAAGTAGTTGAGATACACCGGCACATGCCGCTCGAGGGCGTATTCCCGCGTCGACCCGCTACCGATGGCCGCGTCGATGCGCTTGCGATCCCACCCGAGCACGAAGCGCGCCAGCTCACGCGGATCCTCGACTCTCACGCACCCGTGGCTGAAGGCTCGCACCGACTTGGCGAACAGCTTCTTCGCCGGCGTGTCGTGCATGTAGATGTCGTGGGAGTTGGGGAACAGGAATTTGATGTTCCCGAGCGCGTTGGTTTTCCCGGGCCGCTGGCGGACATCGTATGGAATGTTCTCACCATAGGACCACCAGTCCACGGCCCCCGAGCTGATCCGCTTGCCTTTGGCGTTTACGACTTCGAAGCCCTTGCGATCGAGATAGTATGGATCGTTCGCCAGATACGGCAGCATTTCGTAATACAGGATGGATTTCGGCACGCCCCAATAGGGATTGAGCACGACCGTTTCCATCTCGTCGCTGAACACCGCGGTCTGCGTCTCCGGTTTCCCGACGACGACCTTCGTCCGCCATTCGACCTGCCCGCCGTTCATCGCCCGGAGCTCGAAGGCCGCCTGGTTCACGAACAGGTGCCGCTCACCCAGGTTGCGGGGGAGCCAGCGCAGGCGCTCCATGTTGATGGCCAGCTTCTCGATCTTCGATTCGGGCGGCTCTCCGTTGAGAGCCTTGACGGTCGCGTTGTTGAGCTGGCCGGTCGCCTTCAAACCCTGGTCGGACTGGTATGATTTCAGGAGCTTGGCGAGAGCCTTGTCGAGCAGCTCGGGCGCCTTCGCCTTTTTATCGTCCGCTCCATAGCCGAGTTTCGCCAGCCGCACCCGAACGTCGGCGAGCCGGGGATCCTCCTGACCGACCTTGATGAGCGCGCCTTCCGCGATTGCAGGCTCGGAACCAGCAGGCGCGCCGCCGGCGCGCAGCTTGGCGAGCTCCGATTTCATGGCTGCGTAAGCCGGATGGGACGGAGCGAGACCGGCAAGATACGCCTTCGCGTTCGCCATGGAGAGCTTGCGCAGCGCCTCGGCGAGGTCGAGGGCCGGCGGAGTGATGTCGTAGTAGCTCGAAAGCTTGTTCGGAACGATCCGGCCGCTGTACAGATGCTCGGCGTAGCGCAGCAGGCTAGCAGTAATGGCGAGATCGAGCCTGGCCAGGCGCGTGTCGTCGCCGCGCAGTCCGGACGCGTCGTCGTTGAAAGAGGCGAGGCCATCCGGAAGGTATTCGGCCGGCGAGAGTGCATCCTCCTCGGCCGTGCTCGCCAGAGCAAGCAGCTGCCGGCCGGTCTCGCCAATGCCGTCCGCGTCGATCCAGATCGGGGCGAACTGTCGCTCGGCATAGACGGCGACGATGGCGTCCCGCTGCTTCGCGGTCACGTTTGCTGCCGCCGGCCCGACGCGCAATCCGTAGAGAACGGCAGAGGCGAGGGACGGCTGCGGTCGGTCGAGTGCGCTGGGCGCAGCTAGCTCGGTTGACAGGAGCGGTACCAGCTTTTCGGGCTGATAGCTGGTGAAATCGCGCTCCGGATTCTTCTTCGTCTTGCGGATGATGTTGTAATCCGGCTCCGGATCGTAGTCGTCATAGGTTTCAAGACGCGGCTGCTTGCGGCGCGAATAGTAGTATCCGTCGCTGTCCCAGAAATCGTCGTAGGAGGGCTCGTAGTACCGACGGCTGAAGCCGTAGTTGCGGCGGTTGTTGGAGCGGCTGTCGCCGTCGAAC
Source organism: uncultured Alphaproteobacteria bacterium (assembly GCA_963789175.1). Taxonomy (GTDB): domain Bacteria; phylum Pseudomonadota; class Alphaproteobacteria; order Rhizobiales; family Aestuariivirgaceae; genus CAWBJO01. The sequence continues at coordinate 44,356 of CAWBJO010000006.1, read as the reverse complement.
GACCGGTCGGCGTTCTTGAAGGCCTGCTTGCTGAGCCAAAGATCGTTGCCTTTCGGCAACGCCGGACCACTACCTGCCGCAAGCGTGGACGCCGCCAACAGCGACAGGACCAAATACCGAACCGACAACATCGCAAACGCTCCCCAGGATGGCTTTCCAGCCGTCGCAGGACAACGAGCCTAGCACCCAAGAGTTCCAATTGTCTGGGGTAAAAGGGAAATTTGATTTCCCGCCCCGGGGCTAGTGAGCCCTGCTGGTCGTTTTGGGTGGGCCTGCCGGCAGCGCCACGACATTCTTCGGCTTTTCAGGCATGCGGAGCGCCAGTCCGACGAACGGATGCTTCAGGAGCTTGACCTGTTCCCCCGAATCGAAGGCCGCATGCCGGGCGTCGCATTGCTTGCCGACCTGATCGACGATGGCGAGCGCCCGGGCCTCGGCAGCGGCGCAGTCGTCGCCGGTCGCGCGCCTTGCCAGAGTCTGGGCTTCCGCGGCGCATTGCATCCAGATGGCCCGGTGCGTCTCCTCGTGATGCCGGGCGAACTCGTAAAAGCGCTGGAAATTCTGGCGAATGTCGGCGCTGATTCGAGCCCGCTCGTCGAGCTCCGGCAATTTGATCGTGAATGTCATGCGCAGCTTGATGACGTCGACGCGACATCGGCCGGCGACAGGGTTCGTTTTCGTCGCCACCGCCATGTCCATCTTCGTCGATGCGTATGCCTGATTGCCCCCCACCTTTGGTCCACGGCTCAGCATGGAGCGATACAGCCCTTCGACCGTTTCACCCTCGACCTTGTAGTGGGCGTAGTCCGTCTTCGGCGGCTCTGCTCCCAGAGGCGTCAAAGACACTGAAACTGCCGCTAAAATGGCCGCAAGTAATCCGCAGTGATTCGTCCCCAATGGCCCCGCTCCCGAATCGCACGGGAATCGTAGAGGGCACGAATGCAACACTGCAACAAAGGAACCAAAGGTTAACAGCGAAGTTCCGTAAACGACACGCGCGCAGCGTCGAGCCGCGCGTTTTGTCCCAAACAAGGAGGACCAATCATGCGCAAATTGCTACTAGCGAGTGCGGCAGGTTTGCTTCTGGCCGGCGTGTCCGGCCCGGCCCTTTCCGCGACGGCTGAAGAGTGCCAGGCGAAATTCGAAGCGGCGGATGCGAACAAGGACGGCGCCCTGAAGCTGGAAGAGGCCACCCTCTTCGTGGATGCGGCGACCAAGGCTCAGATCCAGCTCAAGGAAGCGTCCGTCATCAGCCGCGACGAGTTCGCGAGCGCCTGTGAGAAGGACGTCTTTGCGAACGTAACGGTGCCGGCGGCGGGTCAGTCCACCGCTGCTGCCCCGGACGCGTCCGGACAGGCGACAACCACCGACCAGACAGCTGCTGCCACCCAGGGCGCGGCTGAACAGCCGGCGGCAACGACGGACCAGTCCGCCGCTACGACGACCACGGAGCCCAGCGCGACCGACCAGTCCGCCTCGACCACCACCACGCAGCCGAGCACCACCGACCAGTCCGCCGCTACGACGACCACGACGGACCCGTCTGCCTCGACTACGACGGTTCAGCCGAGCACGACCGACCAATCGGCCGCGGCGACGGACCCGGCCGCCACCACCGACCAGTCGGCTGCGACGACCGCTCCCGAAACCACCGACCCGGCCGCGACCGGCGAAAAGACGGCCGCGACCGAGCAGCCGAGTGCCGATCAGTCCGCGACGAGCGGCACGCAGGCCCTGGCTCCTCCACAGGGGTTTCTGGCCAGCAAGCTCATCGGCAGCACGGTCTATACCAAGGATGACCAGTCGATCGGCGACATCAACGACGTCATCGTTGCGCAGGACGCCGGTCAGGCCGACGGTATCATCGTCGGCATCGGCGGCTTCCTAGGCATCGGCGAGAAGAACGTCCTGCTCGACATGTCCAAGTTGACATTCGTGCCGACGGACGACGGCGGAGCGAAGATCGTGCTCGACACGACCAAGACCGAGCTCGAGACCATGCCGGCCTATGAAGGCACTCCGCAGCAGTAGGCAATCGACGATTGCTTGAAGGAACCGGAGGCTTTCGCCTCCGGTTCTTTTTCGGCTATTCCTCGAGGACGGACAGGATGTGCTCGGCGGGATCCTTGAACCACGCGATCGCGCGTGGACCGTTCGTCCCGCGGAATATGCCCTTCTCGTCGGTCTTGATGTCGGGCATGTCGTAGTGCTCCATCGCGATGCCCTTCTTCTCGAGTTTGGCGATTGCGTCCTCGATGTCGTCGACGATGAAATTGAGGATGGTGTGCTCGGGCGGATTGTAGTCCGTCGATTCATAGACGAACACGTGAGAACCGCCGTTGAGCTCTATCTCCAATCCCTCTTCCCGCTCCGCCACCTTGAGCCCGAGCGTGCTTCCGTAGAATTGCTTGGCTTTGGCGAGATCGTCGACCGAGAAGCTGCTGAATGCCTTCGTGTTTTTGAACATGTGTTTCTCCTGTGCGATCCGCCCCCACCCGAACGGCAAACGATTCCGCACCGACGTCGTTCCAGGCAAGTCGTCCCTATTGCGGGGGCCGCCCCTGCCCCGTGGAGCGCCATCGCGCCGGCGGTATTCCGAATTCACGACGAAATGCGCGATTGAACGCTTGTTCGGAATCGTAGCCGATGTCATGGGCGATTTTCGCGATGCCGTCCCTGCCGTTTTTCAGCCGCTCCCTTGCGGTCTGGAGGCGGAAGAACTGGAGATATCGCATGGGCGGCATGCCGGTGAGCATCGAGAACCGCGCGTTGAAGGCGCTCCGCGACAGGCCCACTTCGGTTGCCAGATCGTCCGCCGTCCAGGAGCGCTGCAGGTCCTGGTGCAGAAGCGCCAGCGCCCTGCCGATGTGAGGGTCCGACAGGCCCTTCAGCCAGCCCTTGGCATCCGATCCGAGCTCGTGCGCATAGGATCGCACGGCTTCCACGAACAATAGCTCGGAAAGTCGCGACATCGTGTCGGAGGTAGCGAGCCGCCCCTCGACCAGCTCGCGCGCCGCGAACCGCACCGACGCCTCGACCCAGTCGCGCGATGCCGCCGCCCGGATGTCGATCTTCAGCACCGGAGGGAGGGTCGCGATGAGCGGATTGGCCCTCTCGGCGCTGCCGAGGAATCCGCAGACGATGTGTGTCGCCTCGCCCCCGCCGCCGTGACGAATTCGCGCCAGGCCGCCATCGGCCGTCGGCTGTATCAGGTCGTCGGCATTGATCGCTTTCAGGCCGCCGGCACTTCCGAGCGTGTGCGCATCGTTGCGCGGCAGTAGCACGATCTCGCCGGCATGCGCCTCGATCAACGGCGTGCCTTCCAGTCCGACCTGCACTCGGCCCGCGACGATGACGTGAAAAGCGATGAGCTCGACCGGATCGTCAAGCAACGGCTTGCAGTCGTTGGGAGTAAGCTTTGCATCGACGCTCCATGGCGCCGTGAAGCGTCCATCGAGAAAAACCCCACCCGTCAGGCGGACGCTCCGCAAGACGTCGGTGAACGGGTCCATCATGGCTTGCGGCCCAATCCCGGCTTGGCCGATCGGTCAAGGAATTCGGCGGCACGGCCATTCGATCTCGTCACTGTCTCCGCTATGGAGACGGCCGACAAGTCGGACTTGGCTTCCGGCACGACATCCATGGAGGAGACCACGATGGGTAAGTACAGCAACCGACTGCCGCAACTCGGCAGCAACCTATTCCTGACGGACGGGGGAATGGAAACGTCCCTGATTTTCCACGACGGCCTGGAGCTTCCCCATTTCGCGTCGTTTCCCCTTTTGAAGACGGCGGAGGGACGCGAAGCCCTGCGCAAATACTATAACGCTTACATTGCCATAGCGAAAGCGGAGGAAGTCGGCTTCATCCTCGAGAGCCCCACCTGGCGGGCTACGACCGACTGGGGAGCCAAGCTCGGCTATTCGGCAGCCGACATCGCCGCAATCAACCGCGACTCCATCGCATTCATGCACGAGTTTCGCGACACCCACGAAACGCCGGCCACCCCGATCGTGGTCAGCGGCAACGTGGGGCCACGTGGCGACGGCTACGACCCCGGTCGGATCATGACGGTGGCCGAAGCCGAGGACTATCACGCCCACCAGATCGGTACGTTCGCCGAAGCGGGTGCGGATATGACGACGGCCATGACCTTGACCAATACCAACGAGGCCGTCGGCGTCGTTCGCGCCGCCCAGCGAGCCTCGCTGCCGGTCGCGATCGCCTTCACGGTCGAGACCGATGGCCGGCTGCCGACTGGCGAAACGCTGGAATCGGCGATCAATGCGGTCGACTTCGCCACCGCACACGGCGCCGTCTATTTCATGATTAATTGCGCCCACCCCACGCACTTTGAGTCGGTGCTTCCCCGGTCGGCGTCGTGGACCAAGCGGCTTCGCGGACTGCGGGCGAACGCCTCCATGCGCAGCCATCAGGAGTTGAACGACTCCCCCGATCTCGATATGGGGGATCCCGTTCTGCTCGGCGCCCAATATCGCGAGTTGCTTCGTCGCCACCCCCAGCTCACCATTCTCGGCGGCTGCTGCGGCACCGATCACCGGCACGTGCAAAGCATCAGCCATGCTTGCCGCAATGGCGAACTCGGCCACAGGCGGGCGGCCCTGGGTTGAGCTGATTGAAGGAGACCCGGCCGGAAGTTGACCGGGTCTCGGAGAGAGCTTCCCGCATGGTGAGGTAAACGGGAGCAATCACCAATCCCAACGTAAAATTTTGGTTCCGGGTGGAGCAAAAAATTCCACACGGAACTTTTGCCTTTTGAATGCCGTTGACCGGCCGATCTCAATCCTTCCGTTCCAGTAGGAGTACGAGATGCTTTTCAGGCAACGGACGGGGTGCGCCCTGGGCCCGCAACAGGTCAAGCTTCTCCAGGGCATCTTCGATCAGACATGGACTGCGCTACGCCCCGACAGCGAGCAGCTCGACGCGGCCCGTTCCGCCGATTTCCGCGCCCGAGTGGCGCAGATGATCCTGTCGTCGCGTAAAAGCGGATTGCCCCTCGATGAAATCAAGGACGTGGTCGTTGCCGCGCTGCGCCGAAACGGGGTCAGCCGGCCTTAGCCCGGCGCCGCGCTTCGGGCGGCTTTTTCTCCGCCGCTTTCTTCTGGGTGAGGCGGATTTCTCGGAGCTTGGCCGTCTTGGCGATATAACGCGCGCGCTCGTCAGCGATGATGGCGCGAGCCGCCCGATTGGTCTCCGTCAGGCGGAGCTCTGTTTTGGTCAGCGGGGATGTCACCTGATCAAAACGCACCCCGCGGCAAATGGTTCCTTTCACGTTTAGATTTTCAAGTGGCATCAAAGAGTTAATACGGGCCCAGGGAACTTGCATTCCCTATTCCGCGTTCTCGCCACCAGATATGAGTGAGGACGCCATGGCGACACCAGCCCCGGATGAGGTGGAACAGTCCGCGATTGACAGTCTCGGCCTGCGCCGCGTCGCCACGAGCGAATTGACCATCGAGCGCCGGATGGTCGGCGGTATGGCCTCGTTCACGCGCGGCGGCCGCAAGATCGGCGCCCGCGAGCAGAAGCGCATTTCCGAGCTCGTCATTCCGCCGGCCTGGTCGGACGTTCGGGTTGCCAACGATCGCGATGCGCATTTGCAAGCCGTCGGCCGCGACGATGCCGGGCGGCTGCAATACATCTACCACGACGCGTGGGAGGACGTCCGGGCGGCAGCCAAAGCCTCGCGGCTGTTGCACCTGGGAAGTGCCCTGCCCCGCTTGCGCCCGGCCGTGGACAGCGACCTTGGTCTCGACAACGAAAATCTTCCCTTGGCCTGCGCGGCCCGCTTGGTCGATCACCTCCACCTGCGCGCCGGTCACGAATGTTACGCCGGCGAGGAAGGCGGAAGAGGAGTAGCCACCCTCCTCAAGCGCCATCTCTCCCTGAACGGCAACGAGTTTCGGCTGGTGTTCCGTGGCAAGGGCGGCAAGCGGATCGAGAAGACCTGTTCCGATGCGCGCCTGTTCGAAGCGTTGCGCGAACTTCGCAAGCAGCGCGGACCTAGGCTCTTCAAGCTCGCGACCGGCGACGGATGCCGTCCGATGACCGCCGCCGATCTCAATCGCTATCTGGCCGACAGATCCGGGCGCCCGATCACCGCCAAGGATTTCCGAACGCTCTATGCTTCGGCAATGGCGCTCGATCGGCTGGGCGAGCTCGAGCCCGGGAGTTCGGTGTCGATGCGGCGCCGATGGCTTGCCGATACCGCTCGCGTCATCAGCGATGAGCTCGCCAACACGCCGGCGATCACGCGCAAGAGCTACATTCATCCCCAGATCGTCGAGAAGTTCGAGGCCGGGGAACTTGACGGGCTGTCGAACGGCCGGGCCCGCGACGGACAGACGGCGGCGGAATCGAAGCTGATGCGTTTCCTCGAGGCCGCGATGGCCGTGAAGCCGGCCGCCTAGCGGAACCGGGCCGCGCTCCGGCGAGTTATGTTCTCAGAAATGCAATTGGACAGACACGGACGTCGATCGAATCCGGGTGACATGTCGAGGCCAAGCAAGGGCCGTCCAGGATTCATGTATTGATTGTCCGTCGTTGAAAGGTCTCCTCCTTCCCAGCCGATCGACTTGGGTGTCGGCTGGGATTTTTTTGTGCGCGCGTGACAGAGCCGTCGATCGGTCGCTATATGGATTTGGGCGGGCCGCGTCTGACGGCCCGCTCGGAAACCGGAGTTTGGAGACAGCGCTATGTATGGCAGGGGCGTCTTCGAATGGCTGACGTTGGACATGGCGGTCTTTGTCATTCTCAACGTCCTTCTGATCTCGACCTATGGCGAGTCCCTGGTGCGCCTTCGCGAGCTGACCCTTCTCGAGTTCCTCGTCCTCGGCCTAGCCGCCTATCGCGCCGCGAATGTCCTGTCGACCGAGGTCATCACCAAGCCTTTGCGCTCTCCCTTCGTGGACGAGATCCAGCAGGACGGCAAGGTCGTCGAGAAGCCGAAACCCGCCGGATTTCTCGGGTCGATGGGGCTGCTCATATACTGCCCGTCCTGCACGGGCGTGTGGATCGCGGCGGTCTTCACCTATGCCTTCGTCTTCTGGCCGACCGCCACCTTCACGGTTGCCGTCTTCTTCGCCTTGAGCGGGATGGAGCGGATCATATCGACGACGCTGGCCCGACTGCGGGCCGGGTGAACCCGCTAGCGGCGTTCGCCCGGTTCGCGACGCTGCCCGTCTTGCTGTCCACGCTGACCCGCGGCGCCGCCGCGCGTCGTCTGTCCTTCGTCCAGTTCGCGGTTCCCGCGCTTGGTGCCCTGGTTGGCGTCTTGTTTCTTCGTCATTCGATCACCCGGTCTGTTTCCTGGCTGGACAACCGGCGAGGGGCGGGCCGGTTCCCTTGCCTACAGGCCGCTGATGGAGCCTGCCGTTCGGCGGCACGGCACGACGAGCTCGGCGATGCGGGTCGCCACCGCCGACCAGGGGCAATCTTCGGCGTGCCGGCGGCACGCGGCAGGATCACTCTCCAGCGCCCGCATCGCCGCCCGGGCCAGATCATCGTCGAGACACCCACACGCCGTCGAATCCCGAGGCTAGGACTACGGAGAGGGCTTGGCCCCCACGCCAATAGCATCACCCCTCCATCAGACAATACACTTCCAGCGCCCGCATCGCCCCCCAGATCTCGAACACCCCCCCACCGAAGCCTGGGTCCGACCGTCGGGGCTGAGCGTCGGGCTCAATCCCGATCTCCCGGTCAGTCTTCCGAATCTGCCGGGCGGCATCACCCTCGGCGGCAAGATCACGAACTTTTCGTCCTCGATGCCGATCACCAAGGTGAGGTGCAACGGAATGCGGAGTTCGTCGCGGCTGTCCTGGGACCGCGTCAGGGTTTGCGGGTAGTTGGGGTTATTCGGGGTTGACGTGCGCCGGCGGTGGAAGCCGGCGCACGTATCTTCATTTGCTTTCGGGCCAGCGAACCGAGCAGGTGCGCGCGAAACCGACTAGCTGGTTGATCAGCGCTGTCTCCGCTGCTTCGTCGTCGCTCGTTCGCGCCACCACCGTCACCGCGGCGGCGATTTCATTCTGAAGGTTGAAGATCGGCGCGGCGATTCCGAGGATTCCGGCGATGAAGAAGCCGCGCGAGCACGCATATTGCTGCGTCCTGACCGTCGCGATGATCTCGTCGAGGTGGCCGGCCGTCTTGTTCTGCAGGCGCAGCTCCTCTTGCTCCTTCTCGATCACGGCTCGCGTGTCCTCGCGCGGCAGGAAGGCGAGAAAGACATGGCCCGTCGCTGACACCAGAAGCGGAAGCACGTCACCGACGCCGAAGGCGACGTTCACCGAACGCCGACCCTTCTGCCAGCGGATGATCGTCGGGCCGATCGGACTCCAAACCGTCAGGCAGGCCGACAGACCGGACTCGGAAGCGAACTCGCCGAGTCGGTCGGCGGATTGATTGAGGACCTCCATGCGCTGCAGGGCGGCAAGCCCCGTCTCGAGTGCGAAGGGACCGAGCTCGTAGTGGCCTGCCCGGCGCGCCTGGGTGAGCAGTCCCGATTCGACGAGGCTGTGCAGGTAGCGATGCAACTTGCTCGGTGCCATTCGACTGCGGGCGCTGTATTCTTTGAGAGACAGCGGCTCTCCCGCATCGAGCATGACGCGAAGCACGCGCATCGCAATGTCGACGGATTGAATACCGTTCGTGTCTCGGCTTGATCGTTCGAGATGAGGTTCGGTCGGCCCACTGCGTATCATGACCACGCCCCTATCGTCGATCGCCTCAGGACGATCGGATAATACAGACCGTTCCCTGCATGCTATCGTGGCTCACAGTACAATTCAACACGCACGCGACATTCACACGCAGAATTGCGTCACTTCCGCTTGAATGCTCGCGCGACTACTTGACGTCATGCCCAATAGAGTCGAAGTGGGTTGTCGACTAGCACCCGTTGCCGGAGCGCTGGTGTCGGCAGCCAACTTTCGATGACATCGACAAGGGCGGCATCGTCGGGAACCACGTCATAGAATTCCGGATGTGGCCAGTCCGTCCCCCACACGAGCTTCTCGGGCACCTCTATTGTCAGCACTTCGATGAACGGCTGCAGTTGCAACGGGTTGTCCGTTACCCGGTACGGCGCGGAAAGCTTGACGTAACACGCTTCGACGTCCGCCAAACGCAATAGTCGCCGGAAGCCCGCCCCGTTCACGCCCTCGCGCGGATCGACCAGGCCGAAGTGGTCGAAGACGATCGGAACGCCGCTTTTCACGACTTCCTCCAGCTCCTGCAAGCGGTCCACATGTCCAAGGATCTGGATGTGCCAACCGTAAGGGGCGATGCGGCGAGCCAATGGTTTCAATGCTGTAAGCGGAAGTCCGGCCGGATGCAGGAGATTGAACCGTACCCCTCTGATGCCGCCGGCGTGAAGCTCGGCCAGCTGCGCATCCGGCAGATCGGGATCGATGACGGCGATGCCCCTGAACCGATCGAGGTGCCGCTTCAGCACGTCCACGAGGAGTCGGTTGTCGAACCCGTAGACGCTCGGCTGGACGATGATCGCGCGGTCGATGCCGAAATTCTCCATGATATGGCTGTAGTCCACGTCCGTCGCGACCGCCGGCGTGTAGCTTCGAGCGGCGGCGAGCGGATACTGGGAGGCGGGCGCGAAAACGTGACAGTGGCAATCGCAAGTTCCGCGCGGAAGCGTGGCTGCTCTACCAGAAACCGGTTGACGCGGAGGTAAGCATTTCGGCGGCCCCGAAGACGTCACGATCGGTCGCCGGATGCCGCGGGCCTAAGGAAATCGAAATCGCAACCCTCGTCCGCCTGGAGCACGTGGTCACAATAGAGGCGCATATATCCGCGCGCCGGCAGGGATCGTTGGTGCCGGCACCTCGCGGCACGGGCTGCGAGCACTCCGTCGTCGACCAGTAGGTCGAGCCTTCGCAGCGGCACGTCCAGGCGGATCAGGTCGCCGGTCTCGACGAGAGAAAGTGGTCCGTCCACGGCCGACTCGGGTGCGACATGCACGACGACGGTTCCGAACGCCGTGCCGCTCATCCGCGCATCGGAGATCCGGACCATGTCCGTTGTGCCTTGAGCTGCAAGCTTGCGCGGGATCGGGAGAAAGCCCGCCTCCGGCATTCCCGGTGCGCCCTTCGGGCCCGCATTGCGAAGCACGAGCACGTCCTGGTCTGCCACGTCGAGTGCCGGATCGTCGATCCTACGGCTGAGGTCATCGACCGTATCGAACACCACCGCGCGTCCGGTATGCTTGAGCAACGCCGGCGAAGCCGCCGACTGCTTGATGATCGCGCCATTGGGACAGAGATTCCCCGTGAGCGCCGCAAGCGCTCCGCCGCTGGCGATGGGATCGCTCCGGGATCGGATGATCGTCTGTGGGTGCATAGCGCCTCGATCGATCAGCCGATCCTCGATCGTGCCCCCGTCGATAGTGCGGGCGCCGAGATCGAGCTCGTCGGCCAGTTCCGCGAGAAGCCGCGGCAATCCGCCCGCCTCATGGAAGTGCTGCATGTAATGTTGGCCGGATGGCTTGACATCGACGAGCACCGGAACCCGTCGGCCGATGGCGTCGAGGACGCCGACATCGAAACCGAGCTCCGCCCGTCCGGCGATTGCCGCCAAATGGATGACGGCGTTGGTCGAGCCGCCGATGGCTTGCAGGACGGCCATGGCATTGCGAAACGATCCCGACGACAGGACTTCGCTCGGTCTCGGCCCGCCCGCCCTTGCAAGTGCGGCTGCTGCCCTGCCCGTCCGCTCAGCTGCCTGAAGGCGCTCCGCATGGACCGCAGGGATCGAGGCGGATCCTGGAACGGTGAGGCCGAGGGTCTCTGCCATGAGCGCCATGGTGCTGGCCGTGCCCATGACCATGCAGGTCCCGGTCGATGGGGCGAGCCGTCCCGACACGGCGTCGATCTCGCTGCGATCGATGGACCCGGCCCGATAGGCTGCCCACAATCGCCGGCAGTCGGTGCACGCGCCGAGTGTCTCGCCGCGATGATGGCCGGCGATCATCGGACCGACCGGGAGGACGATCGCCGGAACGTCGGCACTGATGGCGCCCATCAGCTGGGCCGGGATCGTCTTGTCGCAGCCGCCGATGAGCACGACGCTGTCCATGGGCTGCGCACGGATCATCTCCTCTGTGTCCATGGCCATGAGGTTGCGAAGCAGCATGCTCGTCGGGTAGGCGAAGGATTCCTGCAGGCTGACGGTCGGAAACACCATGGGCAGCGCGCCCTCGAGCAGCACGCCCCGCTTGACGGCGTCGATCAGCCCGGGAACGTTGCCGTGGCACGGATTGAAATCGCTTCCCGTGTTCGTGATGGCTACCAGCGGCCGGTCGAGCGCATCGTCGGAATATCCCGCCGCCTTGATGAAGGTCCTGCGTAGGAACAGCGAAAATTCCGGGTCGGCATAGGCCGTCACCCGTTGCCTGAGACCGCGCGCTTTCAAGTTCCATTCCCCTCGTCGACGCTCGCGAGCCTATCGAATGCGCATCGTCATTCCAAGCTAGCCCAATTCGTGGCGCAGCGTGGATTTGAGGTGACAGACAGTATCGGTCGACTCGCCTAAAGAGGAGGGCGACGGCTCCTCCGCCAAGAAGTGCCGCCGCCCTTGGGAAGTAGAGAGGCCACTACTTCCTCCTTCTCTACGACCTGCGGGCAGGCAGGTCGCGAGATCTGTCTCGCGTAGTGGTGAACGCACTACGTACGACATCCGACTCGACTGACAGGGAATGAGATGAGAATTGCGCGTGGAACCCCGGAAGGCGCTCGATACGAATCAGGTTAGCGCGCCGTTCCGTCGTAAATAAGGACAATTCGTGATGGCGGCCGCCACACTCCTTAATGCGCCTGAGAATGAGCGCCGAGGAAAGCCCCTTCAGGGCTCGACCCGCGTCACTGGCCGATCAGTTCCGCTGGCCACCTCCTGGTGCCATTTTCCGGTCTCGTCTTCCCAGGAGATGCCGGCCGTCTCGCCGGGGAGCTGCTGTTCCACCGCTGCCCGGCGTGCCGCGTCCAGCGCCGCACCGTGAGTCCGGAAAGGCTCCGAAAACACGTCTCCGACCTTGTAGGCCCACCCTCCGTCATGGGGCACGACTTTGTAGATGACTTGGTTCATGGCAAGCTCCCTGCACTAGGCATGTTCGTTTCTGGCCTGAACGCATGTCTGGGTGATGGGGTTCCGGAAATGGCGTCGCGAATTGAAGGCATCGAAGCCTGCGTGTTCGACGCCTACGGCACCCTGTTCGACATAAACGCCCCCGTGGCCGCAGTGGCGGAGCGGATCGGCCCGTCGGCGGCCGACTTGGCCGCCCTGTGGCGTCGCAAGCAGCTCGAATACACGTGGCTGCGCAGCCTCATGCAAGCTCATGTCGACTTCCGTCAGGTGACGTCCGACGCACTCGACTACGTGCTGAGCCTGCAGTCCGTTGTCGATCCGGGCCTGCGCGACGAACTCATGCGGCTATATTCGACGGTCGAGCCATATCCCGATGCGCGCCCGTGTCTCGCCGAGCTGACGAGGTTGAAGTACCGGACCGCGATCCTTTCCAATGGCACGCCGGAGATGCTGGCCTCTGCCGTCTCTGCGGCACGGCTCGAAGACCTCATCGAGGTGGTCGTCTCGGTCGAGGAGGTCGGCGTCTACAAACCCGATCCACGCGTCTACGCACAGGCGCTCAAGCGACTCGATCTCCGTGACCCGCGTGCCATCCTCTTCGTGTCCGGAAACCCCTGGGACGCCCAGGCCGCGGCGAATTTCGGCTTCCGGGTGGCGCGCATCGACCGCATGGGCCTCCCGGACGACCGCATCCCCGGCCGCATCGACGTTCTTGTGCCCACGCTCGGCGAGGTTCCGACCCTGCTGCCCGCGCGCTGACGTCTTCGGCTTCCGAGCTAGTCACTCTGCGGCGCTTTGAAGGACTTGCCCGCGACCGTCGCGATGGCGCCGGCAGCGGCCGTGATCAGGATCGCCGCTCGGTAATCGCCGGTCCATTCGAAAAGCCATCCCGCGGCAAGCGGACCGAAGAGACCCGCCGCCCCCCATGCGGTGAATATTCGTCCGTAGATCCGGCCGGCGCTCTCCGCACCATAGGTCCTCGCGATCGCCGACGGGAGAGCCGATGCGATGCATCCATATCCGACGCTGATTGCGAAGAGCCCCAGCAACGCCGTCGTCGTGATGGGAAACGAGAGCATGGCCGCGGCTGCGGCGAAAATTGCCGCGGCGGCCGCGCCGATCACCTTACCTGCGCTGTAGCGATCGCACAGCCACCCGCCGCCAAGCCGCCCGACACCGTTGCCGAGCGCGCAGAGTGTGGCGGCGGCGACGCCGTCGCGGATCGATCCTCCGAAGGAGGCGGTGATCGGAGCCGCGTGTCCGAGTGCGGTGACCCCGGCGATGCTGGCGAAGAAGAAGCATGTCCACAGTTTCGCGTAGTCGCGTGCGGTCGGCCACGCGATTTCGCTTTTGGCACCATCGGTCCGCGGTCCGCCTTGGGTGGACGCGCGCAACAGCGCGAAGACGATCGCTCCGACTGCGACCAGCACGGCGGCGAGCAGCGTGAAGGTTGCGCCGTAGCCGAGACGGGCGAGCGATGCGGCGAGGAGCGGCGCGCCGATGATCGAACCCAGCATGTAGCTCGCGACGGCGACGCCCGTCAGGGTCCCGGTCCGCGCCAGCGGCGCCGACTGCACCACTTTCAGGCTCAGGCTGTACCCGAGCCCGTTCGCCAAGCCGAAAAGGACTCCGAAACCGACGAAGACCACCCAGTAGGAATGCCCCGTCCCCGCCAGCGCGACGCCGGCGGCGGCGAGCGCGCACACCGTCAGGGCGCCATTGGCGCCGCTCAGCCCGAGCCGCGGCCCGACGACCATGCCGACGGCGAAGAACACGACCGCTGCCGAGAAGATCGCGCTCACGGCGGCCCGCTGTCCGTATTCCGGTTCCAGGTACGAGACGAAGACGCTCCAGCTGTAGAGAGTGCCGAGTGCGCTCATCAGCAGGACGGCGGAAGCGAGGCGCAGAACCGTCTCTCGAGTCGCGTCATATTGCGCCGCACGGTCACCCATCCTCACGTAACTTCCGTATGGAAGCGGGCGTGTCAACCGCGGCCGGCAGGTCGCCGGGTCCTGTTGCTTTCCCCCCGACCTTGCTTCATTCTTCGAGCCAAGGGCTCTCCTTCGTCGTAGCGAAGGCAGTGGCGTGAGAGGAAGCGTTTGTTGAACGGCCCTGCAAGCTTGCGTGAGCTTCGCGTCGTCCTCGCCCACCCGCGTGATGCCGAGGGCGAACTCGTCATTCGCTGCTTTCAGCGCGCCGGCGCCACCGTCAAGTGCGCCTGGCCGCCTCCCGCCGTGCCGGATACCGACCAGGACATGCTGGTTTGCCTCGTGGACCCCGTGTCGCGCCCCCTTCTCGAAGCGGCGACTGCCGTTCCCGGCTTGGCCGTCCTTGGCGTTCTTGATCCCGGGCGGCCCGACAACGTGCGGATCGTCGGCGAGGTGACGCCGCATGCGGTGATGCTCAAGCCGATCGAGACCGCCGATATACTTCCCCACGTCATGGTCGCCGCGAACAATGCCAAGTTCCAGCAGCGCCAGCAGTCGAAGATTTCGAAGCTCGAGGAGACGTTGCGCTCCTACCGCAAGGTCGAGCAGGCGAAAGCGATCCTGATGCAGCAGAGGCAGATAGACGAGCCGGAGGCCTACAATTTTCTGCGCGAGCAGGCGATGCGGCGCCGAGTGTCGGTCGGCATGATCGCCTCGGCGGTCGTCGAGCTGAATGAGGTGCTGTCCGACAAGAAGCGCTAGATACTGAAGCGGCAACGGCCGCTTCGCGGGAGGATTTTCGGTGGGACTGAAAGATTCGGATCACGAGCCTTGGCGAGTCGGCGTGCTGTTCTCGCAGACCGGTAACACGGCCGTGATCGAGGAAACGCAACTGCGCGGCACCATGCTCGCCATCGAGGAGATAAATGAGCAAGGCGGAGTCAATGGCCGCGAGCTGGTCCCGATCCTCTACGATCCGGAATCGAGCTGCGAGAAGTACGTCCGCTTCGCCGACAAGCTGCTGACCGAGGACGGGGTCAGCACGGTCTTCGGCTGCTACACGTCGAGCAGCCGCAAGGCGGTCCTTCCCATCTTCGAACGGCGCAACGGCCTTCTCTGGTATCCGACGCTCTATGAGGGTTTTGAATATTCACCCAACATCATCTATACGGGCGCCGCTCCCAACCAGAACAGCGTAGAGCTCGTCGATTTCATGATCGAGAACTACGGCAAGCGCTTCTATCTCATCGGCTCCGACTACATCTATCCGCGCGAGTCGAACCGCATCATTCGCGAGCTCCTGCGCCAGCGCCGCGGCGAGGTCGTCGGTGAGCATTATCTCGACATGGGCGCCAAGCCATCGGAGTTCCGGCTCCTGATGCGCGACGTCTCGAACATGGCGCCCGACGTCATTTTCTCCACCGTTGTCGGCCAAGCCACGGCCTATCTCTACCAGGCCTACGCCAACGCCGGCTTCGATCCCCAAGTTGTGCCCATCGCCAGCCTTACAACTTCGGAGGCCGAAGTGAAGCTCATGGGTAGCGACGTTGCGTGCGGACACTTCACGGCCGCTCCCTATTTCGAGAGCGTCGACACCGCGGACAATGCCGCCTTCGTCAGTCGCTACAAGAAGCGCTTCGGGGAAGACCAGCCGACCAACCTCTGCGTCGAGGCCGCTTACTTCCAGGTGCGCATCTTCGCCAAGGCGCTCGCCGAAGCCAACACCATGAATCCCGATGTATTACGGCCGTTTATTCTCGGAAGCGAGTTCGAAGCGCCGCAAGGCAAGATCGCCATCGACAGCGACAGCAGCCACACCAACCTGTGGACTAGGCTCGGCCGCGTCAACCGCGAAGGGCAGTTCGACGTGATCAGGGAGTCGCTGAATGCCGTGAAGCCCGATCCCTATCTCGTGAGCCACTGACGACGTCGGACGTTGTTCGAAGTCTCTCGACGATACGTCGCGTTTGTTGACAAGACCGAAGGTTGTCTCCTACAAATTCACTGACGGTGCCTAGCACGACCTGCGTTCCGTTCGAATGGAGCGTGGATCGTCGATAGGCCGGTGTTCGGCAAGGATGATTGCTTGCCGTTGAGAACATCGGCGCTCTCCAAAGCTGCAGAGCGCCGCGAATGTGGCAGTGCCGCCACCGATATCGTTGGGCAGTGAAGCCCCACTTGGTCTCCGCGAGGACGACAGGTGGGGCTTTGTGTTTTGGCAATGGCCTACAGGGAGGAAATGTCAATGGAACGCAAAATCAAAAGACGATCGTTTCTCAAGGGCTCGACCGCCAGCCTGGGTGCCTTGGTTCTCGGAACGACCGCCCCTTACTACTTCCAGCGCAACATCGCCAAGGCGCAGGAGAGCGGCGAGATCAAGGTCGGCATCCTGCACTCATTGAGCGGCACGATCGCCATCATCGAGACTTCGCTTCACAACGCCGAGCTTCTCGCCATCGAGGAAATTAACGCCAAGGGCGGCGTGATGGGCAAGAAGCTCGTTCCCGTTATCGAAGACCCGCAATCGCTCGTGCAGGTGTTCGCGGAGAAGGCCAAGAAGCTGCTCCTCGAAGACAAGGTCGCGGCCGTGCTCGGCTGTTACACGTCGGCGAGCCGCCAGTCCGTCCTGCCGGTCTTCGAGGAATTCAACGGCCTGCTCCTCTACCCGACTCTCTATGAAGCGCAGGAGTGCTCGAAGAACTGCTTCTACACTGGAGCCGTTCCGAATCAGCAGCTCGACGACTTCGTGCCGTGGATCCTCCAGACTCTCGGCCGCAAGAAGTTCTACATGATCGGATCGAACTACATCTATCCGAAGGAGACGAACCGCGAAGTGAAGGCTCTTCTCGACAAGCACGGCGGCGAGAACGTCGGCGAGGAATATGCGCCGCTTGGACACACCGAGTTCTCGACGATCATCAACAACATCGCCGGCAGTGGCGCCGACATCGTCTTCTCCGATCTCGTCGGCGATTCGATCGTCGCGTTCTACAAGCAGATGCGTCAGTTCGGCTTTACCGCTGCCGACCTGCCGATCTGCACGCCGATCACCACCGAGCAGGAGACGGCGGCTATGGGACCGGAGAATGCCGCCGGTCACTATACGTCGTTCAACTACTTCCAGTCGGTCGACACGCCGGAAAACAAGTCCTTCGTCGAACGCTACAAGGCGAAGTACGGCGCCAACCAGGTGACCAACGCGGTGATGGAAGCGGCCTACTTCCAGACCTATCTCCTCGCCCAGGCCATCGAGAAGGTCGGCTCCACCGACACCGACGGCCTGATCTACGACGGCTTGCCCGGCCAGGAGTTCAAGGCCCCGCAGGGTCCGGTGAAGATCGACGAGAAGAACCATCACACCCATCTCTGGGCTCGCATCGGCAAGGCCAGGGACGATGGACAGTTCGACATCGTCTGGACCTCGCAGGATCGCATCCGTCCTGACCCGTGGGTGGACTACCTCTATCCCAACAAGGACTGCGACTTCACCAACCCGACAGTTCTTGAGCGCCTGAAGAAGCCGTGGGCCGAGGAAAAGAACCGCTCCGGAACGATGGACATCTGACGAGACCTGAAGACGTGCGGCGGCGACTTCGCGCCGCACGTCCCTTCTACTGGCGACCCGAGCAATCCGAACCGGCCTGACAGCACATGTCGCAAGCTCTCATCTCCCAGATCATGATCGGCATCAGCGTCGCGGCCATCCTCGCGATTGCGGCCATCGGCCTTGCCGTCATCTTCGGCGTCGCCGGCGTGATCAACATGGCGCACGGCCAGTTCATCATGGTCGGCGCCTACACGGCGGCAGTCGTGGGCCAGCTCGGCGGCAACACCTTCATCGCCATACCCGTGGCGTTCATCGTCGTCGCCCTGCTCGGCCTGATCGTCGAGCGCGGCATCATCCAATGGATCTACGATCGACCCCTGGAAACGCTCCTCGCCACCTGGGGCGTCGGGATCATCCTCGAGGTGCTGATGAAGGTGATCTTCGGCCCCGAGCTCTACTATGTCGGAGCGCCCAAGATCCTCGATGGCGGCTTGCGCCTCATCGGCCGCCTGCCATATCCGTACTACCGCATGTTTCTCATCGCGCTCGCGATCCTCATGCTGGCGCTGACCTTCTATATAATCTTCCGCACCAATTTCGGGCTGAAGGTGCGCGCCGTGCGTCGCAATCGGGCCATGTCGGGCTGCCTCGGCATCGATACGGCGAGGATCGACATGCTCATCTTCATGTACGGTTCCGGCCTTGCCGGCATTGCGGGTGCCGTGCTCGCGCCGATCAAGTCGGTATCGACGACCATGGGCTTCAGCTACGCCGTCGGCTCCTACATGGTCATCGTGCTCGGCGGCGTGGGCAATCTGCTCGGCGTCCCGACCGGCGCGTTCCTGATCGGCGAGGGCGAGACGCTTCTCGCCTACAAGTACAACTCAGTCATCGGCCAGCTCTTGGTGTTCGTGGCCATCGTGATCGCCATCCGCGTCTTCCCGCGCGGCATCTTCGGCTATCACGAACGCCGCTGACCGCCGCCCCGGTATCCAGACGCAGCGAGACGAGAGGAGTGGAATTCTTCGATGGCGAAAAAGGCGGCCCCTGCAACTAAGGTGAGGTTCGTCGAGCGGCAGCCCTTTCTTCCGATCTGGGCGCTTCTCCTCGGCGCCCTAGTCGTCGCGGCCATCGGCACTTTCCCTTACTTCTCAGGACCCAACAGCTACGTTCTCCTGCTGCTTGGAAAGTTTCTCTGCTTTGCGATCTTCGCCCTCAGCATTGACCTGATCTGGGGCTTCACCGGCATCCTGAGTCTCGGTCAGGCCGTCTATTTCGGCATTGGCGCCTACATGGTCGCGCTGTCGCTCAAGATCAACTACGCCATTGCCCATCCGACCCGATACGGCAGCAAGTTCCCGGATTTCATGGAGTGGAACGGGCTCACAGCGCTGCCGACGTTCATGGAGCCGCTCATCAGCGTGCCCTTCGCCGTCGTGGCCGCGCTGGTGATCCCGACCGTGCTCGCCTTCATCTTCGGCGTCATCACCTTCAAGCGCCACATCTATGGCGTCTACTGCGCCGTCATCACCTTGGCCGAGGCACTGATCCTTCAGGAGTTCATCATCGAGTATCAGGCCTATACCGGAGGCTTCAACGGTGTCACGGACTACGGGAACTACGTCGGGGCTCCGTTCCTGTGGTTCATCCTGACGGTGACCGTCGCCTTCTTCGTCATCGCCAGGTTCATCACCCATTCTCGAATAGGAACCGTGCTCAAATCGATCCGCGACAACGACACGCGTGCCGAGTTCATGGGATACAACGTTGCCAACTACCGTATTTTCGTGTTCTGCGTTTCCGCTTTCATGTCGGCCGCCGCCGGCGCCATGTATGCCTCGTGGGTCGGCATCGTGTCGTTCCTCGACACCGGCCCCCTGCTCTCCGTCGAGGCGGTGATCTGGACCGCAGTCGGCGGTCGCGCCACGCTCATCGGCCCCTTCATCGGCGCCTTCCTCGTCCGCGGCCTCGAGTTCATGTTGAGCGGCAGCTGGTTCGCCAACTACTGGCAGTTCTTCATGGGTGTTCTCTTCATCGCCGTCGTGCTTTGGATACCCGATGGTCTCGTCGGAACCATCGGCAACTGGGTCAATCGGAAGCGGCGCGGCACCTACGCCCAAATGCGCGAAGAGCACGACCGCCTCGCACACGACCGGCAGCGTGACTGGGAGCCTTCGGGCACCCCGAAGTCAGGCGACGAGATGGTCTAGGAGAGTCACATGCCGCTCCTCGAAGTTCAGAAACTGACCACCAAGGTTTCGGGCTACACCATTCTCAACAACCTCGACTTCAGCGTCGACGAGCATGAGCTGCGCGTCCTCTTGGGCCCCAACGGCGCCGGCAAGACGACGCTCATCGCGATGATCACCGGCCAGTTCAAGCCGACGTCGGGCACCATTCGCTTCGACGGCCGCGACATCACCGGCCTCGCTCCGGACGAGATCTTCAGCGCCGGCATCAGCCGCAAGTTCCAGGTTCCGAACATGTACGAGACGCTGTCGGTCTACGACAACGTCATGGTGTCGCTCGCCGGCGATCGCCACGTGTTCCGCTACCTGTTCAAGGAATTGTCGCCGGAGGAGAACGACCGCATCTGGGACATCCTCGAGCTCGTCGAGCTGGCCGACCGCGCCAACGATCCCGTCGACACGCTTTCGCACGGCGAGAGGCAGTGGCTCGAGATCGCGATGCTCGTCGCCTCGCGACCGAAGCTTCTCCTTCTCGACGAGCCGACGACCGGCATGACCCAGGATGGAAAGCGGCGCACCGCCGATCTCATTCTCCGCATCGCCAAGGATCACACGGTTCTCCTCGTCGAGCACGACATGCACCTCGTGCGCCAGATCGCTCGGAAGGTGACCGTCATGCACCAAGGCCAGCTCCTGGCCGAGGGCGACTTCAAGGACGTGGTCGAGAACGAGATGGTTCGCGAGGTCTACCTCGGCAAGAGCGGCGGGCACTGATGCTTAAGATCGACCGTATCAACAGCTTCTACGGATCGAGCCACATCATTCACGGCCTGTCCCTCGAAGTCGCCGACGGCGAGCTCGTCTCGGTGCTTGGCCGCAACGGCGCCGGCAAGACGACCCTTCTTCGCAGCATCACCGGAGTGAACCCGCCGAAATCGGGCACCATACAGCTCGACGGGAAAGACATCACCCATCTCAAGTCGCATCGCCGCACTCACTTGGGCATCAGCTACGTTCCCCAGGGACGGCAGATCATTCCCGATATCAGCGTGGATGAGAACATTCGGCTCGCGCTGCTCGGCAAGAGCATGAAGGTGAACGGCTCCCTCGGGCTCGCCTACGACTATTTCCCGGCTCTGAAAGCCGTTTCCGGACGGAAGGGCGGCGTGCTTTCCGGCGGCCAGCAGCAACAGCTCGCCATCGCCCGGGCGCTGGTCCAGAAGCCGCGCCTGCTGCTGCTCGACGAGCCGACCGAAGGATTGCAGCCCTCGGTCGTCGAGGAGATCCAGAACATCATCAAGCGCATTCTCGACGAGCGCCGGTGCGCCGTTCTGCTCGTTGAGCAGCGCCTGGATTTCGTTCGCGATATATCGCGCCGGTTCGCCATGCTGGATACGGGAAGGATCGTCGCCCAGGGTTCGGTGAAGGAACTGACCGACGCCGTCGTCAAGAAGCATTTGCAGGTTTAATAGGAGGAGAAAATGGCAAAAACCGTCATCTCGGTGGACATCAAGAAGAAAACGACCGAACAGCCCACGCCGCTGCACAACCGGTGGCACCCCGACATTCCGCCCGTCGTCACGGTGAAGCCGGGCGACGATTTCATCGTCGAGGCATTGGACTGGACGGGCGGCCAGATCCGCAATGACGACAACGCGTCGGATATCCGCGATTGCTATCTCCCACCCTGCCATCACCTCGTCGGCCCGATCGAGGTTACCGGAGCGGAACCCGGCGACATTCTCATCGTCGACATCCTCGACATCGGCCCGCTCAAGGGCAACGAATGGGGATATACGGGCATCTTCTCCACCGCCAACGGCGGCGGCTTCTTGACCGATCTGTTCCCCGATCCCCGCAAGTGCATCTGGGACTGCAAAGGCATCTATGCCACGTCGCGCCACCTTCCGAAGGTGCGGTTCGCGGCGATCACGCATCCGGGCCTGATCGGTTGCGCGCCCAGCCACGAGCTCCTCGACAAGTGGAACAAGCGCGAGCGCGAGCTCATCGCCACCAACCCCAACCGCGTTCCGCCGCTGGCGTTGCCGCCCGAGCCCGAGGGCGTTCTGCTCGGCGGCTTGAAGGGCGGCGCGCTCGAGAAGGCGGCCAAGGAAGCGGCCCGCACCATCCCGCCGCGCGAGCACGGCGGCAACTGCGACATCAAGAACATCTCGCGCGGCTCGCGCATCTACTTCCCCGTCTACGTCAACGGCGCGCGGCTTTCGATGGGCGACTATCACTTCTCGCAGGGCGATGGCGAGATCACCTTCTGCGGTGCGATCGAGATGGCGGGGTGGATCCACCTGCATGTCGATCTCATCAAAGGCGGCGTCGCCAAGTACGGTCTGACCAATCCGCTCTTCAAGGTCAGCCCGGTCGATCCTCACTATGGCGATTTCCTCGTCTTCGAGGGCATCGGCGTCGACGACAAGACCGGCAAGCAGCTCTACAACGACGCCACCATGGCGATGCGGCGCGCCTGCCTCAATGCCATCGAGTACCTCTCCAAGTTCGGATACTCGAAGGAGCAGGCCTACGTGATCCTGGGCTGCGCTCCCGTCGAAGGGCGCATCGGCGGCGTTGTCGACATTCCCAACGCCTGCGTTTCGGTTGCCATCCCGACGGACATCTTCGAGTTCGATATCCATCCCAATGCATCGGGACCGCAGAAACACGTCGATTCTTCGAAGGCGGACCTCGCCAGGGCCCGTTGAATGACCACGCGAGGGGGCGGCAGCCCCGCCCCCTCGACGCTCGAACAGGATTGGACCTAATGCCACTCTATCAATACGAATGCCGTCGCCACGGTGAGTTCAGCGACTGGGCGAGTCTCGCCGATTTCGACAAGGCGAGCTCCTGCCCCGATTGCGGCAAACCGGCGAGCCGCACGCCCTCGGCTGCCTATCTCGGAATGGAGTCGGGCCTGCGCCGTGCCCATCATGCCAGCGAGAAAAGCACGGAAGAGCCGCGCGTCGTCCATCGCCGCCGCGGTGATCCGATCCCCAAGCACGATGCGCACCGCGACCTGGCGAAGGTCAAGGAGCATCGCCACCACCATCACCACGGCCACAGCCACAGCAATACGGTGCGCTCGAAGCATCCGTGGCTGGTACGCCACGAATGCTGATCGGCCTTTCTACTGCCCCTTCCTGGCCAGTGCGGCGTCGACCTTGGCGCTGAAGACGGAGTATTCCTGCGCGCCTGAGACGAGTTCTCCCTCGATGAAGAAGGTCGGCGTCGACTTCACCCCGAAGTCCTGGTTTGCGGTTTTGACGATGCCATAGATGGCCTCGACCAGGTCCAGCCGCTGAACGCAGGCATCGAACGCACCTTTGTTCATTCCGAACCCGGCCATGATCCGCGTGAGCTCGACGCGGGCGTCGCCCTCCCCGCCCGCCCAGATCTTCTGCTCGCCGAACAGCGTGGCGATGACGTCGAAATAGCGGTCTTCCGAGCTGCAGCGGGCAAGCATGAAGGCCGCCATGGCGAGATCGTCGAGGGGAAACTCGCGGAAGATCCAGCGAATCTTCCCAGTATCGATGTAGGCTGTCCGAAGCTGCGACCACACCAGGTTATGGAAGGCGGCACAGTGCGGACAGGTGGCCGAGGCGTATTCCACGATGGTGACCGGCGCGTCGGCTCTTCCGAGGCTCCGCTCCCCGATGGCGGGAGTGGCTTCGACGAGCTTGCGGGCGAGGTCGGCGTCCGTGGCTCGCGTCTCCGCCGCGGAGACTGCCGACACGCATATCAGCGCCACGATACCCAAGAGATCCCGCCTTCTCATGATCTTCCTTCCTGTGCGGACGGGAACTCTTTCCCGGCTCCCCGCATTGCAAGGACATTGTCGCCGGAGGAGGAGAAATGGCAACGTCAAAGCTGGGCGGTCCGGTCAGCGAGGACGACCTCGTCGACCATGTCGTCCGTCACTACGGCTTGGCTCGGGACCTGGCCCGCGACGTCGTGCGCCGGCACCGGGACGATCCCAAGCAGATGGACGCTGCAGCAGGCGCCCTCGCGGCCGGTCGGCGCTCCGATCCGCGCTGAGAGGGGCATGAGACTTGCACGCCGGGACCCGGCGCGCGAACTTTCTTCCCGCGACGGCCATTCCATGGCGTAATATGCCGGAACAATAGGTCGGTGCGACGATGCAGAGTGACTTCCGCCGGTTCCTGGTACTGACGCTTGGCCTGACGTTTGTCGTCCTCGCGGGCACTTGGCTGTTCGGTGGTTTCTTGGGCATCAGCGGCCACGGAGTCGCTGCCTTGATCGCCGGTGTCGCGGTGGCGATCGCGGTCGCCGTCGGGCTCATGGGCCTGATGTTCGCCAGCAGCCGGCATCACGACGAAGCCGCCCATACCGCATCGCGCCAGCATTTCGACGATGGCCACGACCGGCAGGAATAGGTCTGCGAAGCTACGGATCCTCGCGGTCTTCGAGGCGCGGCCGAGGTGTCGGCTTGCACTGGCAGTGCTGATCGCCGGCCTGAGCAGTGGGGTTGCCACCAGCTCGAACCCCGGCGAACTGTGGTCTGCCTCGAAGGTCCGGCAGCTCTCGGACGTGGAGCTCGGCGACGTGTTCCTAAGGACCGACCCGATTGCTGAGAAAACTTCCCACGACGGCGCGCTGGCGGAGATCAGGAGGCGCGGGACCGTCCCCCTCCGCTCGATCTATGAAGCGAAGGTGAGCCCCGCCTGCGACGGTGTGTTCGAACCGGGGTTTGCAAAAGTTCGACGGAGCGACGTGCGGATCACCATAACCCGAGGCCAAAGGGTTCTCGATGGCGTCGCGGTCAGTCACGCAATCCTCGTGCATCTGCCATCCGAACCGAAACCCATGATCGGCAACATTGACGATGACCGAATCACCTTGATCTCGCGAAACGGAAGCTGCTCGATTGCCTTCTTCGCACCGACGAGCCTGCACGAGGCGGTGAAATCGGACGACGTGGAGACCGTCGCGAGGTTCATTGACGAAGGCGCCGATCTCGACCTTTCGGACTTTTGGGGGCCACCCTTGTGCATCGCCGTGCGGAGGGGCTCGACCGACGTTGTGAAGCTGCTGCTCGATCGCGGCGCGGGGATCGAGACGCCGACCTCCGCCGGGTCCGGAGGACTGCATCCCCTGCATGTCGTCGCATCGAACCGGCGCGGCGCCCATCTGGCGAAGCTCCTCATCGCCCGCGGCGCTGAACTCGAGGCTCGCGACGGCGCAGGCCGGACGCCACTCATCGCCGCCGTGGACGCCGACAATGAGGCTGTCGCCGACGTGCTCTTGCGGGCAGGTGCCGACCCCGACACAAGTGACAGTCTGCAGGGGAGATCGCCGATGATATGGGCTGCGGCCTGGGGCCGCCTGGCAGTAGCCCGCCTGCTCCTCGAGGCGGGAGTCGATGTCAACCGCCGAGCCGGGCCCGATGGCGACATGCCGCTGCACATCGCCGTCGGCCACGACCGCATCCAGATCGTGCCTCTGCTTGTCCGCTACGGCGCCGATGTAAACGCAGTCAACAACCGCAACCAGACGCCGCTTCACGGGGCCAGCAACGAAACCATGCGGCACCTGCTGAGGAACCTTGGCGCGAGGGACTGATCCTCAATTGTCGCCTTGCGAAAGGCTAGATGTCGAAATCCCCGAAGCCGCCATCGTCTCCAATGCCGCCCTCGTCCGCCGCATTGTCTGCGCCGGCATCGTCGTCCGAACCGGTGTCGGATCCGTCATCGGCCTGCGGTTCGGCGGCCTTCGCGTGATCGCTGCCGAACATTCCCGCAATCAGGTTGCCGAGAAGAATTCCGCCCGTCACGCCCATCGCGGTTTGCGCGGCTCCTGCAAGGAAGCCTCCGCCCGAACTCTGCTGCCGTCTCTCGAAGGCATCCGGTTGATTGTCGCGCGACCGACCGGTTCGGGGCACGGAGCCTTGCGGTACGGCGCGCTCGCGCCCGCCGAAGATGCTGTTCATCATTCCGCCCCTGCCCTCGCTCGAATTCTCGAGCTCTTCGATCCGGGCCTGCGCAGCCGCTAGGGCCTGCTCCTGCACTACGATAGTCTGTGCCATGTAGTAGGCGGCGTGCGGCTGACGCGCGATTTTCTCGCCGATGAAGTCCTCCGACGCCGCGTCGCGCGGCGGTGCCTGGCGCTCGACCCTGGCGAGCTTCTCGAACAAGCTGTCTATGGCTTGACGGTCAACTTTGTCCATCGTCTGGAACTCCTTGGGCTTCCAAGTGAAGACATGCCGCAGGCAAATCAGCCGGGCGGCGGATCGTCCATGACAGGAATAGATGGAGGGTGAAGTCTCGATGACAAGGCGTCGGCGCCGATTTAATGTGCGCGGGCCTAGACCTGCCCTACCAAAAGCGGAAAAAATCTAAGATCGGCCGATACCGGCGCCGGTAGAGTGCCGTGCGCCGCTTCTTGCGGCGGCGGCGCCCGGCGTCGGCCAGGATGTTCTTCGAACGTTTCGGAGCGGCCGCCACCGGGTGGGCGCTGGGGAGCACCACGACCTTGGTGCCGATGGGCAGACGATCGAAGAGCTCGATGACGTCAGCATTGAGCATTCGGATGCAGCCGGATGAAACGGCCTTGCCGATCGATTTCGGATCCCGCGTTCCATGGATGCGAAACAGCGTGTCGCTCCGGCCCTGGAAGAGATAGAGCGCCCTCGCCCCCAGGGGATTGCGGGTCCCGCCCGGCATTCCCTTCCGCCACCGGCGCGCCTCCTTGTCGCGGCGCTGCATCTCCTTGGGTGGATACCACATCGGCCACTTCTTTTTGCGCTCGATGGAGGCCGTTCCGGACCAGTTGAACCCGTCGCGTCCGACGCCGATTCCGTAGCGCTTGGCCTGTCCGAAACCGCGTATGAGATACAGATAGCGACTGTCGGTATCGACGATGACCGTCCCGGCAGGCTCGCTGGTGGCGTAGCTGACCATCTGCGGCAGGTGTTCGGACCGAAGCCACTTGTAGTCTTCGACCCACGCGGGAAATCTCTGAGGTTCGATGACTGGGTAGATCGGCTCGACCGGCTTGAAGCCATTGGGCGCAATGGGCAAATCGGCGGGTGCGACGCTTGCGGCAAGCTTGCCGGTGGAGAAACAGGCCGCAAAGGCCGCGGCCGAGACCACGAACGCCCGCCTATCCATCGTCGAACCCCGAAATTCCACTATCCCCGAGACCCCGTCCAGGCCCAACCCTATCTACAATTTTGCGTCCCGCAAGACCAAGCAACCCATCCCGATGTCAGAGCATTGACTTCAGACCGGTTGCGGGGTCGGCGAGCCGGGCCGGATCGGGCCGCGACCGGCGGGCGATGAGCATCTCGGCAAGCCGGACGTCGCGCGCGATGGCGTTGCCGCGCCCGATGCCGCTGGCGCAGACGAGCCGGCCGTCGCCGTCGAGCTGGAATTCGACGAAAGCGCCTTCGTTCAATTGCCGGACGACGGGTTGCATGCCGTCGGCGGGCAGGCCTGCGATCTGCAGTGTCAACTCGTACTGATCCGACCAGAACCACGGAACGTCCTCGTAGCGCCGCTCCCCGCCCAGCATGTTCTCCGCTGCGACCGCGCCCTGCGATTGTGCCGCGCGCCAGGCTTCGAGACGAATGCGGCGGTCACCATAGAGGGCATGCGGGAAGGAGCAGCAGTCGCCGGCCGCGTGGATGAAGGGATCGCTGGTACGCAGGGTCTCGTCGCACGCGATGCCGTTGTCGACAGCGAGACTCGAAGCCTCCGCCAGGCTCGTTTCCGGCACGGCACCGATGCCGGCGATCACCAGATCGGCGACGATTCTCCGGCCGCCCGCGAGTGTCACTCCGCCGCGCTCGATGTGGTCGATCTTCGCACCGGTGACGATGTCGACGCCGGCTTCCGCGTGCCGGCCGGCGACGACGGCGGCGATCGAGTCGCACACCCCACGTTTGAGAATGCGCGGCTGTTCCTCGACGATCGCGACCGCGCACCCCCGTTTCGCCGCGCTGGCCGCGAGCTCTAGTCCGATGAACCCGCCTCCGACGATCAGCACGCGCGTTCCCGTTTTGAAGTCGGCTCGAAGAGCAGATCGAGTCCTCGAGGCCGCGCAGCGTGCGCCAATGCTCGGCACCGTTCAGCGTCCTGGGTCGCGCGCCTGTAGCCAGGAGAAGATTGCGGTAGGGGATCGTGCGCCCGTTCGACAGTTCGACGGTGCGATCGTCTCGATCGATGGCCACCGCCGGTTCGCCGGCGAGAAACGTCACGCCGAGCGAGGCGAGCAGCGACAGGTCGAGAAGATAGACGGGCTTCGGTTCGTTCGCGCCCGTGATGGCCGATTTGGACAGCGGCGGGCGGTCATAGGGCGGGTGCGTTTCCTCGCCGATGAGCGTGATCGCATCCTTCCACCCTTTCTCGCGCAGGGCGACGATCGCATGGGCCGCCGCCTTGCCGGCGCCGACGATCACGATTCCGGGTGAGGACATGCTCTAGCCCAACGATATGAAAATCGAGCCGCCCTCGACCTTCACCGGATAGGTCTTGAGATTGATGCAGACCGGCGCTCCCATCGCCGCACCCGTGCGGTAGTCGAACCGGCCGTTGTGCTTCGGGCATTCGATGGTGTTTTCGAGAACCAGTCCGTCGGCGAGATAGGCATGTTCGTGCGTGCACAGGCCGTCGGTGGCGTAGAACTCGTCGTCCGGTGAACGGTAGATCGCGAAGGTGCGTCCGTCATGGTCGAACCGGAACACGTCTTCCTTGTCGATGTCGTCCACGGCACACGCCTCGATCCATTGGCTCACCTAGACCTCCCTGCTCCAAAATCCTTGTTGATCCGCGACGTGCCGGAGAATGGCTTCTTCCCCATGGCACGCTACTCCGCAGCTATTCGGGCCGGCTCAAGCTCATGCAGGTCGGCGCGATAGGGCTTCGCCGTCGGCGGGAGCTCGCGGAGCAGGAAATAGTCCTCGTAGTTGAGCTGGCGTTTCACGGCGGGCCACATCTCGCGGTAGGCTGCGAGGATGGAGGCGTTCGGTATCGGCAGGTCGTGCTTGATCTTGTCGTGCAGTTTCGGAAGCGCGTGATAGGGCACCATCGGGAACATGTGGTGTTCGACGTGATAGTTCATGTTCCAGTAGATGAACCGGCTCACCGGGTTCATCAGGACCGTGCGGCTGTTCAGGCGATGATCGGTCACGTTGTCGGCGAGACCACCATGCTGCAGGAGGCCCGTCATGATGTGGTGCCACGCGCCGTACATCCGCGGCAGGCCAATGAGCATGAACGGCAGGATCGATTGCATCGCGACCGCCGCGGCGGTCGTGGCGAGATAGATCGCCAACCACGTCCGTGCGACCAGAATGAGCTTCGGCTGCTCGGATTGCGGCACGTAGGTCGCCTGCTCGGCGTTGACGATGCCGAGGCTGTTGACGACCATCTCCTTCATCGCCGCCCAGACTTCCGGAATCCCGAAGAAGCTGAGGAGCGTGCGGAAAAGGTCGGGCGGCCGCATGATGGCGATCTCCGGGTCGCGTCCGACGATGTAGGTGTCCGTATGATGCCGGGTATGGCTCCAGCGCCAGGCGACCGGATTGCGCATGATCATGAAGCAGGCGATCTGGTACACGGCGTCGTTCATCCACCGTGTGCGGAAGGCGGTGCCGTGGCCGCATTCGTGCCACCGGGAGTCCGTCGCCGAGCCGTAGAGAACGCCATAGGCGAGCCAGAACGGCGCCGACCACCATGAGGGCCACAGCCAGACTCCGATCCCGCCGAAGACGCCCATGGCGCCGAGCCAGATGATCGTGTCGCGGATCGCCGGCCGGTCCGAGCGCTGCATCAGCTCCTTCATCTCCTTGCGGGAAATGTCCGTATGATACCACTCGGCCGCCGCAAGGCCCTTCTCAAGGGCCTGACGGCCCGTCTCGCCGAGTAGACTATAGTCGCGCCTGCTCATGACTGGGTCCTCGATCGCGGACGATAATGGCACCGCCGCCAACCGCCAATCGGCGTGAAAGTTTTTCTATCATAATCCATCATTCTCTGATTGCATGGGTGGCTGCATTCCTCTCAGGAACCCGCCATGGGTGCACGTCCGACCATTGCCGATGTCGCCGCCAAGGCCGGCGTCAGCATCGCCACGGTGGACCGGGTGTTGAACGAGCGGCATCCTGTCCGTGAGCAGACGGCGCGGCGCGTCTACGAGGCGGCCGCCGAGATCGGGTATCATGCGGCCTCCCTGCTTCGCCAGCGCCTCACCGCGGTCCTGCCTCACGTCGAGTTCGGAATCCTCCTGCAGCGTCCGCAGCAGGCATTCTATCGGGATTTCGGCGAGGAAGTGACCAGGGCCGTTGAGCGGACACCCGGCATCAGGGGACGCTGCAATCTGCGCTATGTGTCCGAGCCGACGCCGGCGGAGGTGGTCCGCGAGCTCGAGGCGCTCGCCGAGACGGCCGACGCAGTGGCGCTCACCAGCATCGACCACCACGCGGTGACCAAGGCGGTGGAAGGCCTGAAGGGGGCGAAGATTCCGGTCTTCGCACTCCTGTCCGATTTCGCCCAGGGCGTGCGGGAAAGCTATGTCGGCCTCGACAACCTGAAAGTCGGACGCACGGCGGCATGGCTCATCGCGCGGACTGCCCGTTCGCCGGGCAAGGTCGCCGTCTTCGTCGGCAGCCACCGCTGGCACGGCCACCAGCTTCGCGAAACCGGGTTCCGCAGCTATTTCCGGGAGCACGCGCCGGATTTCCAGATTCTCGAGACCGTCGTGAATCTCGAAACTGCCGAGGTGACCCATGAGGCGACCCTCCACCTGCTGGAACGCCACAAGGACATCGCCGGCTTCTACGTGGCCGGCGGCGGCATGGAGGGTGCCATTTCTGCGCTGCGCGAAGTCGCCCCCGCCGTCTACCTTGCCGCGGTCGTCAACGAGCTGACGCCTCAGTCTTCGGTAGCGCTGCAGGATCACATTCTGACGGGCGTGATCGCCACGCCCCTCCCCGACCTGTGCCGCGCCCTTGTCGACATGATGATGGCCGCCGTGAGCTCGGGTCCGGCCGACATGCCTCGCCAGCTTTTTCTTCCCCTCAGGCTCCACGTGCCCGAGAGCGTTTGACCGAAAATGCAAGGCCGTGCGAGCCGCGTGCCATTTTTTTTGCAAGGATGAGAGTTTCGCAGGGCAAATAGCGTTTGACTGCCGGCAGGCTGCCGCCCATCCTTTTTCAACGGACATGACTGCCGCCTATGCGGGAGGAGTAGCGGGTGGCGCCCCAAAATATTTCTTTCGCCCTCAATCACATGTGCGCGCCAGACTTGTCGGTCGACGCCTTCCTCGACCTTGCCTCGAAGCTCGAGATCACCGGCGTCGAGGTGCGCAACGATCTCGCAAGCCCACTGGAGTCGACCGCTCCCGACGCTCTGCGCACCAAGGCGGAGCGACGCGGCATTCGCATTCTCTCGATCAACGCGCTTCAGCGTTTCAACGACTGGAGCGAGGCGCGCGGCAAGGAAGCGCGCGCCCTCGCCGCCTATGCGTCGGCGTCGGGAACGGAAGCCTTGGTGCTGGTGCCGACCAACGACGGATCGGGTTTGGAGGTCGGACGGCGCGGCCCGGGCCTGCGCAAGGCGCTGGCCGAGCTTCGCCCCATCCTCGAGGAGCACGGCATCCTCGGCCTCGTGGAGCCCCTTGGCTTCTCCACCTGTTCGCTGCGCCTCAAGAGCGAAGCCGCCGACGCCATCCGCTCTCTCGGCGCCGAGCGCACGTTCCGCCTCGTTCACGACACCTTCCATCACCACGTCGCGGGTGAAGTGGCGATCCTCCCCAACCTGACCGGCCTCGTTCACATCTCCGGTGTGAACGATCGCGACGTCGCCGTCGGAGACCTGCGCGACAGCCACCGGGTACTCGTCGATGGCGCCGATAGGATCGACAATGTCGGGCAGGTCGGCGCACTGCTCGACGCCGGCTACGGGGGGCCGTTTTCGTTCGAACCCTTTGCAGCCTCGGTGCATTCGGCCCCCGATATCGCGGGAGCTTTGAGAATCAGCATGGAGTTGGTCAGTCGCCCGACATTGCGGCATACTGTGCGCGCATGACTTTTGAAAGCTTCCCCGGCAATGGGGATGTATCCGGTAAACAGAGGGTGAAACCGGGCGCCCGAGAGTGGAGGAGAAAATGAAGAAACTAGTGTTGGGGGTGGCGTTTGTCGCTGCCATGTCGAGCACGGCGCTCGCCGAGAAGATCGGCGTCAGCATGGCGCTCTTCGACGACAACTTCCTGACCGTGCTGCGCAACGGCATGGATGACTACGCAAAGACCCTCGATGGGGTCGAGCTGCAGATCGAGGATGCGCAGAACGACGTCGGCAAGCAGCTGAATCAGATCCAGAACTTCGTCGCCTCGGGCGTCGACGCCATCATCGTGAACCCGGTGGACACGAGCGCCACCCAGGCCATGACGGATGCGGCGGCGGCCGGCAACATCCCGCTCGTGTTCGTAAACCGCGAGCCGGTCAACGTCGACACACTGCCCAAGGGCCAGGCCTTCGTCGCGTCCGATGAGCGCGAGTCCGGCACGCTCGAAACCAAGGAGATCTGCCGGCTCCTCAAGGAAAAGGGCAAGGGCGAAGGCGCCAACATCGTCGTGCTCATGGGCGAGCTGTCCAATCAGGCCGCGGTGCAGCGTACCCAGGACATCAAGGACGTGATCGCGACCGACGAGTGCAAGTTCATGAAGATCGTCGAGGAGCAGACCGGTAACTGGTCGCGCACGCAGGGCCAGGACCTCATGTCCAACTGGCTGTCGGCCGGCACCAAGTTCGACGCCGTCGTCTCCAACAACGACGAAATGGCGATCGGTGCCATCCAGGCGTTGAAGGCCGCCAACGTGTCGATGGAAGACATGCTCGTCGGCGGCGTCGACGCAACGCAGGATGCGCTCGCGGCCATGGCGGCGGGCGACCTCGATGTGACCGTGTTCCAGGATGCGGCCGGCCAGGGCAAGGGTGCCGTCGACACGGCGCTCAAGCTGAAGAAGGGCGAAGCGGTCGAGTCGAAGGTCTACATTCCCTTCCAGCTCGTGACGCCGGCGAACATGGCTGATTTCCAGAAGAAGAACTGACATCGCGTGCGGGCAGCGGCGGACGACTTCCACCGCTGCCCGAACTTTCTTGCGAACCATCGGGTTCGGCGCATAATGACGCAAGCGATGGCCATTTCCTTCCGGTGCACTCCATGACAGAGGAGCAATCGGCGACGACGAGCGTCACTCCCGTCGCAGCTGAGCGCCGAACTCGTCGTCGCCCGCACGAGCTCAATGCGCTCATCGGCCTCGTCGGCATCGTGATCATCTTCGAGGTCCTGGGCTGGTACATCCAGAACCAGAGCTTCATCTTCAATACCCAGCGCCTGTCGATCATGATCCTGCAGGTGTCGGTCGTCGGCATCATCGCCGTCGGCGTCACCCAGGTCATCATCACCGGCGGCATCGACCTGTCGTCGGGCTCCGTGGTCGGCGCGACGGCGATGATCGCCATGAGCTTCGCCCAGGTCTCGACCTATGCCCGCGCCGTCTATCCTTCGCTCACGGACCTTCCGGTCATCGTGCCGCTTCTTGTCGGGCTCGGCTGCGGGATCGTGGCCGGGCTGATCAACGGCGCGTTGATTGCCTACACCAAGATTCCGCCGTTCATCGCCACGCTCGGCATGATGGTGACGGCACGCGGCATCGCCAAGTGGTACACGAAAGGCCAACCCGTCTCCTTCCCGACCGAATCCTTCGCCTGGATCGGCAAGGGAATGATGCCCGTCGTGATATTCCTCGCCATTGCCGGAATTTTCCACGTCGCCCTCAAATACACGGTGTACGGCAAGCACACCTATGCCATCGGCTCCAACGAGCAGGCGGCGCGCATGTCGGGCATCAACGTCGAGCGCCATCTCATCATCGTCTATACTCTGGCCGGCGCCCTCGCTGCTTTGGCCGGAATGGTCGTCGCCTCTCGCGGCCTCACGGCGCAGGCTGGCATGGGCGTTATGTACGAGCTCGACGCCATTGCGATGGCCGTGATCGGCGGCGTGTCGCTGTCGGGCGGCCGCGGGTCGATCATCGGCACGATCATCGGCGCCATCATCTTTGGCGTGATCATTTCGGGGTTCACCTTCCTCAGGCTCGACGCCTACTATCAGGAGATGATCAAGGGCCTGATCATCGTGGCGGCAGTCGTCGCTGACGTGCAGCGCCAGCGCATGCGCTTCCGGCGCCTCGACAAGGAATGACGGCAGACGAGCCATGAACGCGGAAAAGCCAGTCGTCCTCAGGACCGAGCAACTGACCAAGCACTATGGCGGCATCCACGCTCTCGAGGAGGCCGATTTCGAGCTCCATGAGGGCGACCACGTCGCCATCGTCGGCGACAACGGCGCCGGCAAGTCCACCTTCGTCCGGCAGATCACTGGCGTCGAGAAGCCGACCAGCGGCAAGATCTATTTCGACGGCGAGCAAGTGGAGTTCCGCAATCCCGTCGACGCACGGGCCGCCGGCATCGAGGCCGTCTTCCAGAACCTGGCCCTCGCCGACGATCTCGACGTGCCGTCCAACATCTTCCTCGGCCGCGAGGAGAAGCTGCTCACCTGGCTCGGCCCGTTCGCGTTCCTCAATGAGCGCAAGATGCTGGGGCGTGCACGCGAGGCTCTCGAATCGACGGGTATCAAGATCCCGGACCTGCAGAGCACGCTGCGCCACATGTCGGGCGGCCAGCGGCAATGCGTGGCGATCAGCCGGGCGGCGAGCTTCGCATCGCGCCTCATCCTGATGGACGAACCCACCGCCGCGCTCGGAGTGCAGGAGACGACGCAGGTCGAGAACATCATCCGCCGTCTCAAGGTGCAGGGCATCTCGCTCATCCTGATCAGCCACAACTTGCGCCAGGTTTTCAACCTGGTCGACAAGATTTGGGTCTTCCGGCGCGGCCGCATTGTCGGCATGGTCGAGAAGGACAAGACCGACGGCAACGAGGTCGTCTCGATGATTACCGGCGTGAAAAGCGGCGTTCACGAGAACGCCAGCTACATCTAGGCAGTCCGGCTATCAGGATTGCTCCGCTTCCCGATGCAGCTCGTGGCATGAGCAGTGGACGCCTCCGCCGCCCAGTGCGAACATTTCGTAGTCGACGGCGATCACTTCGAACCCGGCATCCTTGAGCTGCCGGTTGACGTTCACGTTGTGCGACATCGACAGGATGCGGCGGTGGCCGAGGCTCACCACGTTGCCGCCGAGCTTGACGCAGTCTGCATAGGCTATCGAGATGACGTCGATGCCATGCCGGGACTTGATGTAGTCGAGTCCATAGGATGGCAGCGCGTCCTCGCAAACCAGGGCGAGCCCCTGCTCGAGCATGACCACGACGGCATCCATGTGCACGAACTGCGGGGGAATCGGCACGATGGCGACTTCCCACTTCTTGTCCTTGAGCCAGCCGGCGACCTGCTCTGCCCCTTCCTTTGTGGACCGATCGCCGGACCACCCGAGGAGCGCCACGCCCGGCTTGAGGATGACGAAATCCCCGCCTTCGAAGTGGCCGGCGGTGACCCACTTCCAGATCGGGATTCCCGCATTGCGATAGAACTCCGAGGCGACGGCATAGTCTCTCCGCCGCGGCGGTGTCTGGATCGAGGTGATCACCGCCCCCCAGGGTGTCATGAAGCTCGAGTCGCGGGTGAACACGCTCGACGGCAGGCCCTCGTCGGCTTCCACGAAGTGGCAGCGGACCCCGGCGCTCTCGTAGGCATCGACCATCTGCCGATGCTGGCGCATGGCCGTCTGTTTGTCGAAGCGATAGCCGAAGGCTTCCTGGTTGGCGAATGTGACGGCCGAAATGGAGTTCAGCGGCACCCACCGAAAGCAATCCGGCTTGCCGAGCAGGACGTCGGTGAGCACGCCAGTCTGCGATTGCACGCCCCAACGAATGGGCAAAGTCTCGTTCATGGAAGGCACCTCGTCGGTCTGTGGCGAGCCCAAAGCTAACAGAAGGCGGCGCTCAGAGATAGCGGCGGACGCGCCGGCAATACTCCGTAAAGCTGCTTCCGAACTTCTCCCTCAGGTACCGTTCCTCCGGCAGGACGGCGATCTGATGGACGACCAGCAGCGCGACGGGCGCCAGCACCGAAATCCAGAAATAGCCGAGCAGCAGGCCCAACCCGAGCTGAAGGCCGGCGAGCCCGACATACATCGGATTGCGCGTGTAGCGGTACGCACCTCTGAACACCATCTCGGGCGTAGGTTTCCACGGCTTCGGGTCTTGGCCGGTCCGCTGGAATTCGAGAATCGCCGAAACCACCAGCGCGAAACCGGCAACGAGGAACACGATGCCGACGACGCCGATCCAGGTCCGCGACGCAACCGGGATCGGACCCAAGACGTAGTCGAGGATCACTCCGAGCGCCGCGAGCCCCGCAAACACCAGCGGCGGCGGAAAGCGCACGTCCGCTCCTCGTTCGCTCGAGGGATCGTGCGTCATGGCGTGTCGATTGAAGCAGGAATCATCTGCGACAATATAGAGATGGCGTGCCAAGCCGCCCATCTTCATTAACCGCACATAGCCGCACCGTTCATCCGGGGTTCATCTAACCTACTGAAATTTAATGAGAAAAATGGATCATAAGCTCCTATCTTTGCGTTCAGTTGTTGAACTCGATGAAAGGAGCTCATGAGATGAACACTCTTATCAAGCATGTCGCAGTTGCCTCGGCGGTTTCGCTGATCGCCATCGGCTCGGCCGGTTCGGTCAGCGCCCAGTCGGGCGGTAGCGCCAATGTGACCCAGTCCCAGTCGAAATGGAAGTTCGACTCGGATCGTCACGAGCGGCGTAGCCACAAGGATACGAATTTCCGCTTCTATTTCGGCGGCTTTTGGTATCCGCAGCCCTACTGGGCCGGCTACGGGTTCGGCATGAAGCCGCGCATCAGCTGCGGAGAAGGTCGGGCCATCGTCGACGCGCGCTACAACCGCGTGCGGACGATCGAGTGCCGGGGTGCGACCTACACCTATCTCGGCAATCGTCGCGGTGACAGCTACAAGGTCACCCTGAGTGCCAGGACCGGCCGCATCGTCGACGTGGACCGCATTTCCTAGCACCGACTAAGCAACGGCTTGGGCCCCGGCACTCAGTGCCGGGGCTCTTATCTTGGGTCGGCCGAAAGTGCAGTTCCGATGTTCAGACCTTCATGGAACTGAGAACGAAGCTTGTTCCCGGCGTCGATGGACCGTCGCACTTGCCGGGCATCCTTTCATCGCAGCACTTGTGCTGATCGTCGAATAGCGCGAGCCGAGCGCTCACCTCACGTTTCTTTGATGCAGCTTGATGTCACATAGCGCGATTTAAGAAGTTCTCTGCATGGAGCCTGGGTTGGGAATCGAGTAAAGGAGCATGGGTTATGGACAAGAACACGATTTGCCTGTGGTACGACAAGGACGCCGAGGCAGCGGCCCGCTTCTATGCCAAGACCTTTCCCGATAGCTCGGTGGGTGCGATACATCGCGCCCCGAGCGATTTTCCGAGTGGCAACAAGGGAGACGTCCTATTGGTGGAATTCACCGTCGCCGGCGTGTCCTGTGTCGGCCTGAACGGCGGTCCGACCTTCAAGCACAACGAGGCGTTCTCCTTCCAGATCTCGACCGAAGATCAGGCAGAGACCGATCGATATTGGAATGCGATCGTCGGCAACGGCGGCCAGGAGAGCGCGTGCGGCTGGTGCAAGGATAAGTGGGGAGTATCCTGGCAGATCACGCCGCGTGTCCTGATGGAAGCGATGGCAGCCGGCGGTGCCGAAGCGAAACGTGCCTTCGACGCCATGATGGACATGAAGAAGATCGACGTCGCGGCGATCGAGGCGGCGCGTCGCGGCTGACCCGGCTTCTGCGAAATCCCGATTCGAACGCCCGCGGTATTGGCGCGCCCATCAAGGACAATTGTTAACGAAGTCGGTCCAATCTCGCATTCGGCTCCCTTAGGGAACCTTAAGCGTGGGAATTGCTTTGTTCTAGAGTCATGGGTCGCGTTCTTCCAATTCTTGCTGGATGTCTGTTCGTGTTGGGGTCCTGGGTGGTCCCCGCCGCGTCCGACCAGGTCGGATACGCCTCGTACTACAAGCACGGGCAGCGAACCGCGAATGGCGAGCGCTTCGAGCCCAAGGGCCTGACTGCCGCCCACCGCTCCCTCCCGTTCGGCACGAAGGTGCGGGTGACCAACCTCAAGACCCGCAAGTCGATCGTTGTCCGCATCAATGATCGCGGCCCCTTCAAGAAGCACCGCGTGATCGATCTCTCGCTCGGTGCTGCCTCCGCCATCGGTCTTGTCCGGGCCGGAGTTG
Source organism: uncultured Alphaproteobacteria bacterium (assembly GCA_963789175.1). Lineage (GTDB taxonomy): Bacteria > Pseudomonadota > Alphaproteobacteria > Rhizobiales > Aestuariivirgaceae > CAWBJO01. The sequence goes on along the minus strand of CAWBJO010000006.1, from coordinate 6,249 downwards.
CCAAGGTCGAACTCGTCATCCTCGCCGGCAAGTAGGCGGCTGGCTCCAACCACCAGTCGCCGAAGTGGAACGCCCCGCACGAATCGTCGTTGTCCTGTGTGTGAAGTTTCACTGACTGTGGAGTAGGCTAGATGGCAAGGAAGTACTCGGCCAGCGCGTCGAAGGACGTCGAGAAGGAGATGCACGACTACAAGCGCGGCAAGGCGCGCAGCGGCAAGGCCGGCAAGGGCGGCAAAGTCAAGAGCCGCAAGCAGGCGATCGCCATCGGACTTTCCAAAGCTCGCAAGAAGGGCAAGAAGGTCCCCCGCAAGTCCTCCCGATAGATTCTGCCCTTAGAAGGTCGCGGAGCGACGATCCTCCGGCTCTTCCTCTGACCGCGGCGGCGGGGGAACAGGCTTGTTGGTTCGTTTGATTTCGTCCGACGACGGCCGCCCCGGACGGGGATCGCGATTGGGTTCAGGTCTGTTCATGGGCAACTCCCAGGGCCAAGGGTGCCGCACGTTACAAACCTTTTTGGTGGGTGAAGCGTTCCCACGCACGCGGGCTCGACACCTGCTGCCTCGCCTTTTTCGCAATAGGTATTAGCCCGTGCGCTCGGGCTCGACGGTGTTCGGCGTCGGAAAACTGGAAGTCAGCCCTTGCGAGTCGACAGTGTCGTTCGAGAGCCGGCTTTCTTGGGGGCAGCGGATGGCGCTGGTTCGCCCGTTTCGTCGCTTCCGCCCTTGCTTGAAGTTGCCGGAGCGGAGTTGGACGCATCGTCCGTCCCAAGCTCTTTCACGGCGTCTTCCGCGAACTTGACAAGCGTTTGCCACCGCCACTGACTCACGCCGCCGGACTCGCCGCCGCCATAGGCATAGCGGACGCGATCCTGCGTGACCTCCAGGACCGTTCGAGTATGCCTCGTCGCGGTCACGTACTTCTTTCCCGCCACGACGGATTTCGGATCGACAGGCATGAGTTGAACTTGGCTCCTTGATTTGCGCCGGAATGGTGGGCGCCGAAGGGTGAAGAGGCAATCGGCTTGTAGCACAAGTCAGCGAGAACGCTGCGTCGAATATGCGATCCTGAAACATGGAAGTGGCGGAGACGGAGTCCGTCAAACTACTGATCGATGGAGTCCGATGTTGTTCAGGGGACCCATCAAAATGACCCATGATTTTGTTGTTGAAATGGGCAAGGTGTTCGTGCCCGTCCATTGCTGTCCAACCAAATCCGCCCTAAAAGTATGGGCAAAGGTATGGGCAAATGGAAACCAATCGACTCGACGCTCTCACCGTAAAACGCAAGAGCTTGAAACGCGGCATGTACGCTGATGGGGGCGGCCTTTACCTGAAGGTGGCCAAGGGCGGCTCCAAGCAGTGGATCTTTCGCTATCGCAAGGCCGGCAAGCTCATCGACATGGGGCTTGGTGGCACGGGCTCTACGACCCTTGCAGCGGCTCGTACGGAGGCCGGCAATGCCCGCGGAGCTCTGGCTCGCGGCAAGGACCCGCTCCAGATTAAGAAGGCTGAGCGGGCCGCTGAGGCCGTTGCCAAGGCCCGTGGGATCACCTTTGAGGCAGCGGCCGAGAAGTGCATCGCTGCCCGAAAACCGGCCTGGCGCAGTGCCAAGCACGCCGACCAATGGACAGCGACCCTCAAGACCTACGCTTATCCCCAACTGGGAGCCATGCCGGTTTCCGAGATCGAAGTCGGGGACGTTCTAAAGGTCGTGGAACCGATTTGGACGAGCAAGACGGAAACGGCGTCCAGGGTCAGGCAGCGCATCGAGGCCGTTCTCGACTACGCTCGCGCCCGCGGATACCGGACGGGCGACAATCCGGCCCGCTGGCGGGGTCATCTGGAGCAGATCCTCCCTGCCCGCACCAAGGTCCAGAAGGTGAAGCACCAGCCTGCAATGGCCTACGGCGAGGTTCCGGCCTTTGCTACCAAACTGGGCAAGCAACGAGGGTCGGCGGCTCAAGCGCTCCGATTTTTGATCCTGACCGCAGCCCGATCAGGTGAAGTCACAGGCGCAGATTGGAACGAGATCGACCTCAAGTCCGAGACATGGAGTGTGCCTGCCGGCCGGATCAAATCCGGCCGCGCCCACCGCGTTCCATTGAACAAGCAGGCTGTGGAAATCCTGGAGGGGATCAAAGTTCGCAAGGGCCCGCTGTTCAAGAATGGCGAGGACAAGGGACTTTCCTCGGGCGCCTTCCGTGCCCTGCTCGACCGCATGAAGGTCAAGGATGTCGTCCCACACGGTTTCCGAAGCAGTTTTCGCGACTGGGCGGCGGAGCGGACCAACTACCCGCGAGAAGTAGCCGAGGCCGCCCTCGCCCATGTCACCGGCGACAAGGTGGAGGCAGCCTACCGGCGATCCGATCTCTTTGAGAAGCGGCGGCGCCTCATGAACGAATGGGGACGCTACTGCTCCACCCCGGCAGTGGGTGGCAAGGTCCTTCAAATGCGAAAGAAGGCATGAACATCGATTTTCAGCTGCGCGCGGCTAGGTTGGCCGCCGAAAGCTCGGGCTCCGCACCGTGTTGCCGCGCGTTCTCAAATGCGGACTTGCGCAGCGGAGCGTGGAATGGAAATACCTGATAAATTCAACCCCTTATTGAGGCGCAGCCCTCTAGAGATTCGTGACATCGTATACTTGGCGTATGGACTTGATCCAAACGACTGGCCGAACGCTTCCTCGCTTACGCGTGAGGAGTTCGTAGAGCTTCAGACCATTTTTAGAGATATCAAGGCAGCCATAAAACGAGGAGAGCTGCCAGCGGTTCTACATGGAAACGATGTAGACTACTTAGCGAACCGGTCGCCAAATCTGGTCTTAGAGAGTTCCGAGGCATCAGGAGGCGTTGGCCAACTTCCAACTTGGGTCCCAATCAAACCCCACCAGTTGCTAGAAGGTGCCGAGCTCGGATGGCACTAAGTTGAGTCAAAGGAAAACATCGGCTGGCGTCTCTCACTGAGCCTGGAAATGGCAACAATTGGAGCGAGTCCCGATGTAACCGGACTTGCGAGGGTGGCAACGAAGTTCCAGGGATTCTCGCTGCCTGCATGAAGGTAAGAAGACGGCTAGATCCGTACTCGATCCGGTAGTGAACACCGGACTTCTTGATCCGCAAGGGACGAGGGGAATTGCTTGATGGCCATGGACTCTTGTATTGCGGAGTTGCAAAATCCGTTGCAATGAGATGCAGTCCATCATGCGTCCATTGCTTCATACTCGAGTTTCGCCACCGGATTTTATCTCGCCCAAGCATGTTTTGAACATTGCGAGACGGCGGCGGCCGGTCGTGCATTAGGCTTCACCCGACGGCGTGACGTAGCTCGTTCCAGACATCTGGGAGGGATAGCCATGGCTCACCTTCGACTTAGAGACGCGAATACGCTGTCCTCACCAGCTCAGTTCCCCAAATCGGCCTGTGGAGCAAACCCATGAGACGCCGACTGATTACGTTTCTCGGAGCTCTCTTGATGCTCCCGAGCACGTGCCTGGCCGACATCACATCGTTTTCGAGTTTCACAGACGCGCAGCTTAAGGAGTTAGCCTCAGAACTGAACATCCTCTGCCGTGGTCGTATGGAGAAGGCCAGCGATACGATGCGGAAGTTTATTTGCATCATCAGAGACGAAAGCTGGGACGCCGTTGAACAGCGCGGCTATTGCTATCGTGCGCTCGGTAAGGAGATGTTTCCAAAATGTGATGCAGTCACCGCGCCGGAGCCGTACATCTCCCCCGCACTAGGTTCAGCTACCGCTGAGGAGGTTATTCAGAAAACACGCGAGGCGGCGGAATATTTAGTCAAAGAAGGCGAAAAGGGTCTTGCGACCTTCAACTCGAGGAACGCGCAATCGTTCTGGAAAGCGGATGGATATGTTTTCGTCATTGACTGCGAGCATGGGAAGCTGTTGGCGCATCCAACGATCGGCATCCCCGGTACGCCGCTCAAAGAAATGAAAGATTCCCGGGGGCTACCGTTGGCAAAACCATATTGCGAAAACGGTTTGCGGCCAAATGGGGGTTGGTTTGAAATTCATCTCCGAAGCCGACCAGAACAAAAGTTGTGCGCAAGATCCTCTATGTTCGGCCGGTTCCCGGTACGACATATGAGGTTGTCTCGGGGATTTACGATGAGACAGTAACGGTAGAAGCGTTGAACAAGCTTATTGTCAGCAGGTAAACTCCAATATTTCCCTTCACTAAGAATTATTCGGGACTAGCTATCGACCGACGATCTGTACCCGGCTTCTTGTAGATCTCGAGCTCCGTGTAGCGGGAAGGCTACGCTTCTAGTGATCGAATTCTATCAACTTCCCGAGGGGATTTTCAAACGAGGGAGAATGGCAGGAAGTGGAGGTAGCCGTTGCGGTCGATGCGAAAGGCGTGTCCGCCGCCGCAGCGTCTGATGCCCGTCAGACGTCGTCCTCTTCTTGATCGGGCGAACTCCGTAGTACCTCCTCACCAGACTTGACCACCTGATTTTCTACCACGCGTAACTCAAATGTTACCGTAATTGGCCCGCGGGCCGGGTTGCCTACCTCTGTATCCAAGCTGAAGGAATCATTGGGTTCCGAAGCTGGGCGGTTAGCCGTTGCAGGTACGCTGCTACCGCTAAGCCTAGACCGACGATCGAAACATTCTGCCTGCTGGGCCTCAACTGGCGGAGTTGGGGGCTAGCCTGCTGTTCAAGTTGCCTTAGATGCAGCAGCGGACCGAGCGGATTGATGTCATACATCGATTTGTCTCCTGTTGCTCCTCCAGACAGTGCTCCACGCAGCTCCGGCTGGGAAATGAGTTGTGTAAACTGCACCGATGAGCGACGTTTATGACCTATGGGTCTCCCGGTCGGACTTGACCTTGATTTGCTCCGAAGCTTCATCGCCATAGCGGAGGAAAACAGCTTTACGCGTGCAGCCGCCCGCGTTGGACGCACGCAATCCGCAATCTCACTTCAAATGCAGCGGCTTGAAGGAGTTCTTGGCAAAGCGCTGCTGGTTCGAGGCAAAGGCGGCAGCATTGAACTCAATCAGGAAGGCCATTATTTGCTCGGGCGGGCGCGTGAGCTTCTAGCGCTCAACGATGACATCATGCGGGCGATGCATGCTGTTCCGGTCTCGGGTACCATCCGACTTGGGATTGCCGAGGAGTTGTCTGCCCGATATCTGCCGCGCATCCTTGAGCGTTTCGCGCATGCGGCGCCGACAGTGGAAGTTCAAGTCACTACTGCCGCCTCGTGCCTCATCGCCCTCCAACTAAAGAATGCCGAACTTGATCTGGGGTTGATCGGTGCCGGTTTGGCGCCGCGGCATTGGCCAGCCGTCGAGATTTGGCGGAGTCCGTTGAAGTGGATTACTTCCGACACCCACAACCAGCATCTGCGCGACCCCTTGCCAGTGTCACTCTCGCCTCGTGAATGTCCGTGGCGTCCAAATTGGGTGACCGAATGTTGGAGAAACGGGATAACGATCCGTGCCTTGGAGCAGAGCGGACGAAGCTATCACGTTGTTTCGACATCCGCGACAACGGCCGGCCAGATGTCGGCCGCACAAGCCGGGCTGGCAGTAGCCAACACTCTTGCTCACTACTATTTGCCTGAGGGTCTGAGGCACGTTCGTGACGAGGAAGGATTGCCTCCGCTTCCGGAATGCCCATTTCTCATGTTCAAGGCGCCTGATTCACACCAACCGATTACCGACATGATGGCGAACGAAATTCAGGACATATTCGGCAACAACGAAATAGCTGCTTAGTGGGATCCGACAAGACCACGATGGATCAATAGGACCAGTTCGATGAGTGAGTAGTCTGCTTTAAGTCGCTATCCAACACGAAAACAAGCTACTGCTTCCATTATTGTGATTTCACCATGGCCTCGAGAATAATCCACCTTGGCCCACGTGCATGTTCGTCATTGTGCGCTCCGAATTGACCAAGCGCCATGTCAACATTTTCCGTGCGTATTCCAGGAGCAGGCCAGACATTTCCGGCTCGTCGGCGAGATTGTGCATTTCGTCGGGGTCATTCTGAAGATCGAAGAACAGCGGCTGAAGTGCCGCAAAATGCACATACTTGTAGCGCTGATCGCGGATTACTGCATAGCAGGCCTCGTCAGAGCTTATACCCAGTGCTGCTTCAACTTTCTGGGGTCGAACTTCGCGAAAGTCATGCTCAAAGAACACTTCAGTGCGCCAATTGGGTGGGGTGTTTCCATGCAGGAATGGCATTAGCGAAGTCCCGTCACAGGTGCGCGGG
>CAWBJO010000005.1:0-221776 GCA_963789175.1 uncultured Alphaproteobacteria bacterium | reverse complement strand
GCGGTGGGGCTTGAAATCTCGCCTTCGATCTTGAGGCTGCCCTGCACCGGGTCGCCCGGCGGTCCTTCGTAGCCCACCTGCGCGGAGAGAAGCGAGCCGCCTGCCGTGCCGCTCAGCTCGAGCGTCGCGTCGGCCCGGTCCTTGCCGATGGCGAGATCGCCCTTGAGCGTCGCATCGAGAGGACCGAGCGCCGCGGCCCAGGCCGGTTCGGGTACATCCACCTTGATCGGAGGGACGACACCGAGAAGGCGCAGGAGAGGACGCGGGTCGGCGGCACTCACGGTGATGCTGCCGGACCCCTGGCGCTTGTCGCCGCGCGGCTCGAGCGCGCCAGAGACCTCCAGGCGCGCATCGCCGACGCTGCCGATGTCGAGGGCGCGAATCTCGATGGCGTCGCCACGCGCCATGATCTCGGCAGCCACGTCCCGCGCCTCGACGCCGTGATAGACGAGGCCTTCGGCGGACACGGCAAGCTGGAGATCACCGAGGGCGCCGATGGCGCCGGTCACAGCTGCGAATTTCTGGGCGATGCCGTCGTCGGAGGATCCGATCAGGGTTCCATCCGCGACGTAGCGGTCGAGGTCGATCCGGTCCAAAGCGAGCTGCAGCGCCGTATCCCCACGTTCCGTTCCGGCGATCGACAGGCTGCCGGTGGCATGGGTTTCATCGAGCGAGAAGGTGGCCTCCGACAGGCGGATGCTGCCCGGAGCGTGATCGAGCCTGGCCTTGAGCCCGAGCTTGCCGCGCGTACCCGTCCATTTCTTCGCGATCTCCGCGCTCCATTCCGGCACGAGCCAGGACACGAAGGCGCGGCTGTCGGCGGAATCGACGACGAGATCGCCGGCGAGCTGCGGGTCGTCGGGATCGGCCAGGAAGATGCCGGAAAAGGAGCCCTTGGTTTGCCCGGGCATAGTCGCCGCGAGCTGCCTGACCGTCAGGCCGGAGGCGGCAAGCTCGGCCTCGAGCGTCGCGCCTTCCAGGCTCTGCCCGCCGACCATGAGGTTGCCGACCTCGAGCTTCAGGCGGCCGTCGAGCGTGTCGGGGACGGTGTCGAGAAAACTCGACAGCGCGGCGAGAAGCGAACCGCTCTTCAAGATCTTGCGGCCCTCGTTGCCGAGCACGCTGTCGAGATCGAACTTGGGGGAGCGGAGATCGGCGGTGACGGCGATCCGCGACTTGAGATCGATGGCGGCGCTGCCGGTCAGCAGGTTGCTGGTCGGCTGCGGGTCGGAGGGTGCGATCTCGATCTGATCGAGGAGGACGCGGTCGTTCTTGAAGGCCACCTTGGACTTGAGGCTGAAGGGCCGCATCTGGGCCTCGGAGTCGGCCTTGCCATCGGCGCTGACATAGGGCGCGGCCTCGACCGTGCCCGAGAGCGCGGTCTCGGCGTCCGGATTGTAGTCGCCCTCGAAGGTGTAGACGAGGCCGGCACCGTCGACGGGAGACAGCCGCAAGCCGAACTTGAACGGCTCGCCCGGGCGGAAGCGGCCGGTGCTCAGGCCGAGCGAGATCGGCATGTCCTTGTAGCTGGCTTCGCCGCGCGCCTTCCACGGCCCGAGCAGGGTCTGGGCATTCAGAACGGCGTTGACGTCGTTGAGCTGAGCAGTCCCGCCCCGCCGGCTGTCGGAGAGGAAGACGGTGCCGCCGATGACCTCGAGGTTCTCGATGGACACGCGCCGGGCGTCGACCGACGCCGCACCGTCGAGCTCGGGCGCAAGCCACCAGTTGCCATCGCCGTTGGCGAGCCTCTCGAAAGAAACGATCGGCTTCTCGATCCGGATGTCGGAGACCTCGACATAGCCGCTGATCAGCGAACCGAGGAGCATCCGCGCCTCGACGGCCTCGGCCCGCATCATGTCGGGCAGCATGGCACCTTCGACGTTCGCGATGCGCACCCGTTCAAGACGCAGCCGCGGCCAAGGGAAAAGGTGTACCGAGACGTCGCCGACCACCTTGACGTCGCGTCCAGTAAGGCGGCGGCCGTAGTCCTCGATCGAGGCGCGATAGCCGTTCCAGTCGACCACCACGGGCGCGCTCAGGAGCGCCGTCACCAGCAGCACCAGCGCGATACCGACATAGAGGATGGGCGACTTCCACAGACTCATGGCATCGCCTTCCGCGAACGAAGTCTGCAAGCTGTCATAGCGGCCTAATGAGGTACCGGGAATATGAGACCAAAGCTAGGCACCCAAAGCATGATTCGGGTCTACTGAGGCACCAGTTTACCAGGATTCAGGATGTTTTTGGGGTCCAAAGCCTGTTTCAGGGTTCTCATGACGGCGACGGCGGGCCCGTGTTCCGCCTCGAGGTACCGCATCTTCCCGCGGCCGATCCCATGCTCGCCCGTCGAGGTGCCCTCCATGTCGAGCGCCCGGTGAATGAGCCGGTCGTAGAAGGCCTTGCAGCGGGCGAGCTCGTCGGCATCGCCCACGTCGCAGAACAGGGTGACGTGGAAGTTGCCGTCGCCCACATGGCCGACGATGGGACCGACGAGCCCGTGCGCCGCCATGTCCGCCTGGGTTGCCAACACGCATTCGGCGAGCCGCGAGATGGGCACGCAGACGTCGGTGGCGAACGCCTCCTTCCCGGGAACCATGCCCTTTGCCGCCCAGAACGCGTCGTGCCGCGCCTGCCACAGCCGGTCGCGATCCTCCTGCTTCTCGGCCCAGTCGAGCTCGCCGCCGCCGAACTGCCTGGCGATGTCGCGGAACGAGGCCACCTGCTCGCGGGCGCCGGCATCGGTGCCGTGGAATTCGACGAACAGGTGGGGCACTTCCGGCAGCGTGAGCTTGGAATAGAGGTTGGCGGCGCGCACCTGAAGCGCATCGAGGAGCTCGATCCGCGCGACCGGCACGCCGGACTGGATGGTCAGGATCGACGCATCACAGGCCGCCCCGATATCGGGGAAGGCGCATACGCCCGACAGAACCGCTTCGGGAATGCCGTGCAGCTTCAAAGTGACCTCGGTGATGATGCCGAGCGTGCCCTCGGAACCGACCAGCAGCCGCGTGAGGTCGTATCCGGCCGCCGACTTCCTGGCGCGCCTCGCCGTGCGCACGACCTGTCCGTCGGCGAGGACGGCGGTGAGGCTCAGGACGTTCTCGCGCATCGTCCCGTAGCGCACGGCATTGGTGCCCGACGCCCTCGTCGCCGCCATGCCGCCGAGGCTGGCATCGGCGCCGGGATCGATCGGGAAGAACAGGCCCTGGTCGCGGAGATGGGCGTTGAGCTGCTTCCTGGTCACGCCAGCCTCAACCCGCACGTCGAGATCCTCGGGGTTGACCTCGAGAATGCGATTCATGCGCGACAGGTCGACGCTGACGCCGCCATGCGGCGCACTGATGTGGCCCTCGAGCGACGTACCGGTCCCGTAAGGTATGAGCGGCGTTTCGTGGCGGCCGGCGATCCTGACGATCGCCGCCACCTCGTCGGTCGTCTCGACGAAGGCGACCGCATCGGGCGCGGCTCCCTCGTTCCAGGTCAGGTCCTTGCCGTGCTGCTGGCGGACCGCCTCGGCAACCGACAGCCGCGGGCCCAGCAACTTGCCGATTTCGGCGATCGCCGCGGCCGTGCTGTTGCGCCTCAAGACCTCGCTCGTCGCCATCGTTTGTCCTTGCCGCCCCGTCGATGCTATGCGTCTGTCGAAACTAGCAAAGAACGAGGGGATTGCGATGGCTTTTCCGGCGCCGTTCGTCGGCAGGATCCAGTCGGTCGAGGACCAGTGGATCGACTACAACGGCCATTTCAACATGGCCTACTACAGCGTCATCTTCGACCGCTGCGGCGACGAGGCGTTCGGGCTCGTGGGACTTGGCCCCGAATACGTGAAGGCGACGGGAAACTCGTTCTTCACGCTCGAGGCGCATCTCACCTATGTGCGCGAGCTGCATGCCGGCGACGAGGTCCGGGTGACGGTGCAGTTTCTCGACCACGACGCCAAGCGCGTCCACTACGTGCAGGAGATGTTCCACGCCAAGGACGGCTGGCTCGCCTGCGTCACCGAGAACATCGTCATGCACATCGACATGGCCGCCAAGAGGTCGAGCCCGTTTCCGGAACCGATTCTGGAAAAGATCAAGGCCATGCACGCGGCGCACAACGGCCTTCCCGTTCCGCCCCAGGTCGGACATCGAATCGGCATCCCGCGGAAATCCTGACACCCGCTTTCGGGAATTGGTCCTCGTTTCGCCGCCTCGAACTGCTATATACGGCGCAAGGATCAGCGGAAACCGAAAGTCCCATGCCTTCGAAGCCATACGACATCGGTGAGGAGATTCCGCCTGAGGAGACGCTGCCGTCCGGCGAACCACAAGGCGGCATCGCCGCACGGGCGTTGATGGGCGCGGAGCCTCCCTATCTCAAGGGCCTCAATCCGGAGCAGCGTCTGGCGGTCGAGACGCTGGAGGGACCCCTTCTCGTCCTGGCCGGCGCCGGCACGGGCAAGACGCGCGTCCTGACGACGCGGCTCGCCCATGTCCTGGCGACGCGCCGGGCCTGGCCGAGCCAGATTCTCGCCGTCACTTTCACCAACAAGGCGGCGCGCGAGATGAAGGACCGCATCGGCGATCTCATCGGCGGCGTCGTCGAGGGCATGACGTGGCTCGGGACGTTCCACGCGATCGGAGTGAAGATCCTGAGACGACATGCCGAACTCGCCGGACTCAAGTCGAGCTTCTCCATCCTCGACACCGACGACCAGGTGCGCCTGCTGAAACAGCTGCTCGAGGCGCACGGCATCGACGAGAAGCGATGGCCGGCGCGCCAGATCGCCGGACTGATCGACAGCTGGAAGAACCGCGGGCTCTTTCCGGACAAGGTGCCGGCGGGCGAGGCCGCGGGCTTCGCGAACGGCCAGGGCGGCGTCATCTATGCCGAGTATCAGCAGCGCCTGAAGATCCTGAACAGCTGCGACTTCGGCGACCTCCTGCTCGAAGTGCTGCGCATCTTCCAGAATCATCCGGACGTGCTCGCCGACTACCAGCGCCGTTTCCGGTACATGCTGGTCGACGAATACCAGGACACCAACGTCGCCCAGTATCTGTGGCTCAGGCTGCTCGCCCAGGGGCATCGCAACATCTGCTGCGTCGGCGACGACGACCAGTCGATCTATGGCTGGCGCGGCGCCGAGGTCGACAACATCCTCAGGTTCGAGAAGGATTTCCCGGGCGCGAAGGTCATCCGGCTCGAACGCAACTACCGCTCCACGCCGCACATCCTCGGCGCCGCGTCCGGGCTCATCGCCAAGAACGAGAGCCGGCTCGGCAAGACCTTGCGCACCGACGCGGCGGAGGGTCTCAAGATCGTGGTGCGCGGTCATTGGGACGGCGACGAGGAAGCGCGCACCATCGGCGACGACATCGAAAGCCTGCAGCGCGCCGGGCACCGGCTCAACGACATCGCCATCCTGGTGCGGGCGTCGTTCCAGATGCGAGCCTTCGAAGACCGCTTCATCACCCTCGGCCTGCCGTATCGCGTCGTCGGCGGTCCGCGCTTCTACGAGCGGCAGGAAATCCGGGATGCGCTCGCCTATCTGAAGGTCACGGCATCTCCCGACAACGACCTCGCCTTCGAGCGGATAGTCAACACGCCGAAGCGCAGCATCGGCGACACGTCCGTCAAGCGCATGCACCAGCACGCGCGAGCCCAGGACTCGTCGCTGTACCGTGCCGCCGAGGCGCTGGCGCTTTCCGACGAGCTGCCGGCGAAGACGCGGTCGGCGCTCGCCGCCCTGCTCCAGTCGTTCGGGCGCTGGCGATCGCTCATCGACACCCTGCCCCACACCGAGCTCGCCGAGGTCATTCTCGATGAATCGGGGTACACCCAGATGTGGCAGAACGACAGGAGCCCCGAGGCGCAGGGCCGGCTCGAGAACCTGAAGGAGCTCGTGCGCTCGATGGGCGAATTCGAGACCCTGGCCGGCTTCCTCGAGCACATCGCGCTCGTCATGGACACCGACTCGATCGCCTCCGATGACAAAGTCAACCTGATGACCCTGCACTCGGCGAAGGGGCTCGAGTTCCGCACCGTCTTCCTGCCCGGCTGGGAGGAAGGCCTGTTCCCGCACCAGCGGTCGCTCGACGAAAAGGGCCGCGCCGGACTGGAAGAAGAGCGGCGGCTGGCCTATGTCGGCATCACGCGGGCCAAGGAGGTCCTCAAGATCTCATTCGCGCAGAACCGTCGCGTCCACAACATGTGGCAGAACTCCCTGCCGTCGCGCTTCATCGAGGAACTGCCGGAGGAGCACGTCGAGGTGGAGGCGATGTCTACGACGTTCGGCGGCTACGGCCTCGGCGGCTACGGCGGATCGCGCTTCGACGACGTCGCCCCGTTCGCCAACACCTATTCGACGCCGGGCTGGCAAAGGGCCAAGCAGGCCTATGCCGAGGGCCGCGGCCTGCGCTCGACGCCGCACATCATCGAAGGCGAGCTCATCGCCCGCGACGCCGAGGCAGCACCCGGCTTCGATACCGGCGACCGCATCTTCCATCAGAAGTTCGGCTACGGGCGCATCCTGCGCATAGATGGCAACAAGCTCACCATCGCCTTCGAGAAGGCAGGCGAGAAGCGCGTCCTCGACAGCTTCGTCCATAAGGCGTGACGGCCGCTACTGGCTCGACTCCGGCGGACCGGCCTGCACGCGGCCGCGACCCGAGACTGCATGCCCGGCGGCCGCGTCGAGCCCCAGGAACACGATGGCCGAACTCGCCGAAATGAGCGCGACGACCACGAAGGCCATCTGCATGTCGGCCACGGTCAGGACCGGCTCGGCGCGGGTTGCGCGCGCCAACTCGAGAACACCGGCGGCGACGGCGACGCCGAGCGACAGGGAGAGCTGCTGCAGAACGTTGTAGAGCGTGGAGGCTCGGCTCATCTGCCGCTCAGGCACGTCGGAATAGCCGAGTGCATTGATGCTCGTGAACTGGAGGGAGCGGAAGAACCCGCCGGCGAGGAACAGGCCGAGGATGAGAAGATGCGGCGTCTCCGCTTCGAGGAGCGCATTGACGCCGAGAAAGAGCGAACCCAGAAGCGCGTTGACGATCAGCACAGGCTTGAAGCCGAAGCGTTCGAGCACGGGGCGGGCCACGAACTTCATGGTCATGGCGCCGGCGGCGGCCGCGAAGGTCAGCAGCCCCGACTGGAAGGGATTGAGCCCGAACCCGAGCTGCAGGAGGAGCGGCAGGAGGAACGGCAGCGCACCGACGCCGATGCGGAAGAGGCTGCCGCCCATGACGCTGGACCGGAACGTCGGGATGCGCAGGAGGGTGAGGTCGAGGATGGCATAGGTGATGCGGCGGGCGTGGAGAAGGTAGAGGACGAGGATGACGACGCCCGCGCCGATGAGCAGCGGGGCGCCGTGCGGCGGCAGAATGTCCGCCGACAGCGTCGTGACGCCGAACATGAGGGTGGACAGGCCGGCGCCTACGAGGACGAAGCCGGCAAAGTCGAAACGGTCGGGCGTCTCCGCCTGGAGTTTTGGAATGAACCGGGTGGCGAGAAAGATGCCGAGGATGCCGACCGGAATGTTGATCCAGAATATCCATCGCCAGTGGAAATAGGTGGTGATGAAGCCGCCGAGCGGCGGGCCGGCGAGCGGCCCGACGAGTGCGGGAATGGTCAGATAGGCAAGCGCATTCAGGAGCTCGCGCTTGGGCACCAGGCGCAGCACGATGAGGCGCCCGACGGGCACCATCAGCGCTCCACCCAAGCCCTGGAAGGCACGCGCCGCCACGAGACCCTCGAGGGACTGCGCGAAGCCGCAGCCGACCGATGCCAGGGTGAAGATGCCGATGGCGACGCGGAAGACTCGGCGCGCCCCGAAGCGGTCGGCGCACCAGCCGCTGATGGGAATGAACACGGCGAGACTCAGGAGATAGGACGTGAATGCGAGCTTCAGGATGACAGGATCCTGGCCCAGGTCGAGCGCGATGGCCGGCAACGACGTCGCGATCACGGTCGAATCGAGGTTCTCCATGAACAGCGCCGATGCCACGACGAGCGGGATGATCCGATCTTGCCTCAGAGGCATGGCGCGCCGCTATTCGACCTTGAAGTCCGAAGGCGACCAATCGGGCTTCGGGTATTGCGGATCGAGATCTTCGAGTGTCGTGCGGACGATGCGCGCGACGGCGGAGTTGCGCGCCCAGTTGCGGTCGGCCGGTATGACGTACCAGGGGGCCCAGGCCGTCGAGCAGCGGTTGATCATGTTCTCGTAGGCGGCCTGGTAGTCGTCCCACAGCTTGCGATCCTCGAGATCGTCGGGATTGAACTTCCAGCGCTTCTCGGGATCGTCGAGGCGCTCCTGAAGGCGGGTCCCCTGCTCCTCCCTGGAGATGTGGAGCATGAACTTCAGGATGACCGTGCCGTTCTCGGAGAGGTGCTTCTCGAAGGCATTGATCTGGTCGTAGCGCTTCTCGACGACGTCGGCAGGGGCGAGCTTCCTGACCTTCACGACGAGAACGTCCTCGTAGTGCGACCGGTTGAAGATGCCGATGACGCCACGGCGCGGCACCGACTGATGAACCCGCCAGAGGTAGTCGCGGGCAAGCTCCTCCGACGTCGGCGCGCGGAACGGAGTCACGGCGACGCCGAGCGGGCCGGTGGCGCCGAAGACGTTGCGGATCGTGCCGTCCTTGCCGCTCGTGTCGGTGCCCTGAAGGACGATGAGTACGGCATGCTTCTGCTCGGCGAACAGGCGGTCCTGGAGACGGTCGATCGCCTCGGCATCGTCGCGCAGGTGGCGCTCGCCGGTCTCCTTGGACTCATAAGGCATGGCGCGCGGATCGGCATCGGCGAGCCTCGTCGTGCCGCCGGGCCTGGCCCGATAGCGTGCGGCGAAATCCATCTGGGAGGTCTTGGCCATCATCCGTCTCGAACTGCTGTTCACCGACGGCGATAATGGCGTAAAGGTCGCCAATGACCAACTGCCGCCTCGTCATATCTCCCATTCCGCGGGCCGAGGCCGAAGCGGCACTCGCTACGTTCGGCGAGGGCGAGGAAGACCCTCTGACCATTGCCGTCGAGGAAGTCCACGACGCAACTGATACCTGGCGACTGCTCGTCTATCTCGACGCGCACCACTCAGCCGAAGCGGCACTGGAGGCGCTGCGCCGACGCGGCATCGGAAGCGGCGACCCGGTCGTCGAGACGGTGCCGCAGACCGACTGGGTCCGGCAGTCCCTGCAAGGCCTGGCGCCGGTTCGCGCCGGCCGGTTCCTCATCCATGGCAGCCACGACCGCGACAGCGCCACGGCGTGCGCCCATGCGATCGAGATCGATGCGGGGTTGGCCTTCGGCACCGGCCATCACGCGACGACCAAAGGGTGCCTCATCGCGCTCGACCGCCTCCTGAAGCGGGTCAGGCCGCAACGCGTCATCGATGTCGGAAGCGGCAGCGGCGTGCTCGCCATCGCCGCGGCCAAGTCTTCGACGGCGGCGGTGCGGGCAACCGACATCGATGCGGAGGCGGTACGGGTGGCTGAAGCCAACTCGAGAACCAACGAGGCCGGAGCTCGCCTGCGCATCCAACATGCCGATGGAGTCGCGCACCGCGAAATCCAAGCGGAGGCTCCATTCGACGTGGTGCTCGCCAACATTCTCGCAGGGCCGCTCATCCACCTGGCCGGACCGATCTCCCGCCTGACGGCGCGCGGCGGATCGGCGATCCTGGCGGGACTGACCAGGGACCAGGCGACCGCGGTCGCCGCGGCCTACCGGCTTCATGGATTCGTCCACAACGCGCGGATCGACATCGGCGAGTGGAGCACCCTGGTGCTCAAGAAACCCGCAGCTCGCCGGAAACGAGAGCACCCGCGCGGCTGGTGCCGGCGGGCGCTGCGATCAAGATCCAGAACGCCTGGTTAACGGCGAGGACCCTCGCCCCATACCATGTGGCGGATCTCGCTGCGCGACAGGCCGATATCGAGAAGCAGCCGGTCGTCGAGAGCCTCGAGCTGGCGTTCGGCCCGCGCACGGGTGATGTAGTTGGCTACGACGGCGCCGACCCGGGTGAGGAAATCGGGGACAGTCCGCGAGGCGGGATGCGCGCGGGAGGTGGAGGTGGCGATCGTCGTCATGTTCAGTCTCCTTAACAACAGCGGAAATTCTTGCTCTTGCTACCCGGCTTGAGGTCCGATCCGCTTTTCGACCCGGCCGTGGCTGCTGCACCGCAACAGCCGATGGGGGTTATATGGCAAGTCGCTTGGGTCGAGCTAGGGGCGCTGCCGCGATTCATCCATGCGCTGACCGCATGGGTCGTTAATCCCTTGTTAAGGTTCGATGCAGCCATATGCCAAACGGCACCTCCGGCACCCATTCGTTAATGAATTACAACAGATTGGCGACCACGACGGAGGTCCCGCAAGAGAGCTTTTTTACACGCGGAGCGTTTGAAGCTACAACCAGTTCGTGAGCTTGTCACGAAGTCGGCATGCAGTAAATGCACCCATACATTCGGAGTCGACCTTGCATTTGTGCTGCGACGCACCATCCGCGCGGGCCTCGCCATTGCTCCTCTGGCCAGGCCCGTCTATGAAGCGCCGATGCTTCAGAAATTCGACAGCCCCTCGGAGACTGCCGCAACGGCAACCCGGGTGGCGGCCTTCCGGGGCGAGCTCAAGCGACAAGGGCTCGACGGTTTCATCATTCCCCGCCAGGACGAGTTCCAGGGCGACTCGGTCGCTCCCTATGCCGAACGGCTGCGCTGGTTAACGGGTTTCGCAGGCTCCTGGGGAACGGCGATCATCCTTCCCGACCGGGCGGCCATCTTCGTCGACGGACGCTACACTATCCAGGTGCGCGAGCAGGTCGACCTCGACATCTTCACGCCGCTCCATCTCATCGAGGAGCCGCCCCCGGCGTGGCTCGAGAAAAACCTTACGAAAGGCCAGGTCCTCGGCTACGACCCCTGGCTCCTCACCGGCGACCAGGTGCAGCGATACGAAAAGGCCGTGGCGAAGGCCGCAGCAGTCCTGAAAGCGGCGGAGATCAGCCCTCTCGATGCCGTGTGGAGTGACCAGCCGTCGAGGCCGTCGGAGCCGATCGAGGTCCAGCCGACCCAGTTCGCCGGCCGGCCGTCGGACGACAAGCTCGCCGAGATCACGAAGAGCCTCGAGGCGCAGGGGGTCGATGCGGCGATCCTCACCCTTCCCGATTCGGTGTCATGGCTTTTCAACATTCGCGGCCGCGACGTGCCGTTCACGCCGGTCGTGCTCGCCCAGGCCATCGTGCGCCGCGCCGGCAAGGCCGACGTGTTCATCGACCCGCGGCGCGTGCCGGAGGACGTCGTCGACCATCTCGCCTCCGTGGCCACGGTCCACCAGACGGATCGCGTGATCCCGATCCTCGAGGCCCTCGGCAAGGCGAAAGCAAGAGTGCTGATCGATCCCGCCAATACGCCGGAGCGAATCGCATCGGCGCTGAAGGGCGCAGGTGCGGAGATCGTTCACGGGATCGATCCCTGCGTCCTTCCGAAGGCGCGCAAGAATGCCGTCGAGCAGGAAGGCATGCGGGCGGCGCATCGCCGCGACGGTTCGGCCATGGCGCGATTCCTACGCTGGCTCGAGGCCACGGCGCCGAAGGGTAAGCTTACGGAGATCGCCGTCGCCGAGAAGCTCGAAGAATTCCGCCATGCCACGGGCGCGCTCAAGGACCTGTCCTTCGAGGCGATCGCCGGCGCCGGCCCGCACGCCGCCCTGCCCCACTACCGGGTCAACCGCGGCTCGGATCGCAAGCTCGGCATGAACGAGATCTTCCTCATCGATTCCGGCGGCCAGTACCAGGACGGCACCACCGACATCACGCGCACCGTCATCGTCGGCGAGCCGACGCCCGAAATGAAGGATCGGTTCACGCGGGTCCTCAAGGGCATGATCGGCGTCTCGACGGTGCGGTTCCCCGTCGGCACGACGGGAAGCCAGATCGACATCCTGGCGCGCCAAGCACTCTGGCAATCGGGCCGCGACTACGATCATGGCACCGGGCACGGCGTCGGCAGCTACCTGTCCGTCCACGAGGGGCCGGCACGGATCAACAAATCCGACCGCACACCGCTCGAGCCCGGAATGATCCTGTCGAACGAGCCCGGCTACTACAAGGAAGACGCCTACGGCATTCGCATCGAGAACCTGATCCTGGTCGAGGCGGCGAAAGACATCGCGGGCGGCGATCGGCCGATGATGGGCTTCGAGACGCTGACGCTCGCGCCCATCGACCGTCGGCTCATCGACGTTCCATTGCTGCGCGACGACGAGCTCAGATGGCTCAACGACTATCATGCGCGGGTCGGGCGGGAGATCGGTCCGCTCCTCTCCGGCGACGACGCCCGCTGGCTCGAGGCCGCGACGGCACCGATCAGCCGGTAAGCCACCGCAGGACGACGACGCTCACCACTCCCGTCAACACCACGACGATAAGCGGCACGCGAAGCATTGCCGCCAGCGCGGCGGCGGCCGACGCCAGGGTCTCGGCAGCGCCGGTGGCGAACACCGTCGGCGCGATCACGGCCATGAGGATCGCCGGCGGCAGGGCATCGAGCCCGGCCTTCATCCGGCCGCGGATCCGGATACGCTGCATGAACAGGAAGCCGGCAGCGCGCGTGAAATACGTCGCCGCCGCCATCGCCAGTACGGCGGCCAGGGTCGCGGCAGCGGAGCTCATGCGGCTGCCTCCTCACCATCCGCCATGGCCACGGCGGCGAGAACCCCCGCCAATCCGCCGGCGACGATGTACCAGGCACCGGGTACGAAGTGTTTCACGGCAACGGCGGCCAGTGCCGAGCTTCCGAGGATGACCGCCGTGCGAGAGCCTTTCCAGAAACCGGCGAGGATGGCGATGAACATGGACGCGAAGGCGAGGTCGAGGCCGTATACCGCGGGATCGCCGATGACGAGGCCCACCGCCGCGCCGAGAAGCGTCGCGGCGATCCAGTTGACCAGCATGGGCGCGGTAAGCCCCAGGTAGTAGGGCAAGGTCAACGTCTCGCGCAAAGCCCTCCGCTCTGCGAACGCCCATGCCTCGTCGACGAGGAGAAAGTAGACGAACGGCAGGCTCGCCTTCGGAAACGACGCCACGTGCCGCGACAGGGACGCCCCCATGAGCACGTGGCGCAGGTTCACGATGAACGCGGTGACGCCGAGGAGCATCCACGGTGCGGGATTGGTCCAGAGATCGAGAGCGACGAACTGCAGCGAGCCGGCGAAGACGAGAGCGCTTGCCAGCGTCGCCTCACCGATCGTGAATCCCTTTTTGACCGCAAGCGCGCCCCATAGGAGGCCGATGGGGAAAGCGGCGACCAATACGGGGAAAATTTCCCGAAGTCCGCGAAGAAACTCCCTGCCCCATCCATCAGACATGCGCACTCCATCGCCGGCGCCCGTTTAACAAAAGGAACCCGCGGTTGTCGCCGGTGAAGTTGTATGGATGCAAGACCTCACGCCCGGCCGGCGCGGCGGAGCCATTCGGCCTCATCGATCACCTCGATGCCGAGCTTCTCGGCATCCTTGAGCTTCGAGCCGGCCCCGGGACCGGCGACGACGAGATCGGTCTTCTTCGAGACGGAACCGGACACCTTGGCGCCAAGCCGCTCGGCCATGGATTTCGCCTCTTCCCGAGTCATCTGCTCGAGCGAGCCCGTGAACACGACGGTCTTGCCGGACACGGGCGACGTCGTCCTGACGCGCGGCAGCGGATTGACGGTCACCTGCTTCAGGAGTTTCTCCACCACCTCGATGTTGTGCCTTTCGGCGAAGAACTCGGCGATGGCCTCGGCCATGATGTCGCCGATGCCGTCGTGGCTGGTGAGCTCGCGATAGGCGTCGCCGTCGCGCGACTTGGCGGCCTTGCGCATCTCGTCGATGAAGTGCTCGACCGTGTCATAGGCGCGGGCGAGCAAGCGCGCCGTCGTCTCCCCGACATGCGGAATGCCGAGCGAATAGATGAAGCGGTCAAGGGGAATCCTGCGGCGGGCCTCGATGGCGGCGAAGAGGTTCTGGGCACTCTGCTCCCCCCAGCCTTCGCGCTCGCGCAGCGGCGTCGGCGCGTTCCGGTCCCGCGCGGCCAGGGTGAAGACGTCGGGCGGCGACTTCAAAAGGCCGTCGTCATGGAATTCGCGGATGATCTTGTCTCCCAGGCCCTCGATGTCGAAGGCGAGACGGGACGCGAAGTGTCGCAGCCGTTCAACTCTCTGAGCCGGACAGACGAGCCCGCCCGTGCACCGCCGGACGACGTCGAGCTTGCCGGTCTTCGGGTTGGTCTCCCGCACGGCGTGGCTATTGCAGACCGGACAGCGGTCCGGAAATTTGTATGGACGCGCCTCCTTCGGCCGTTTCTCGGGAACGACGCCGAGGATTTGCGGGATCACGTCGCCGGCCCGCTGCAGGATGACCGTATCCCCCAGGCGGACGTCCTTGCGGGCGATCTCGTCCTCGTTGTGCAGCGTGGCGTTCTGGACGACGACGCCGCCGACGGTGATCGGCTTCAACCGCGCCACCGGCGTCAGGGCGCCGGTGCGGCCCACCTGGATCTCGATGTCCTGCAATATCGTCATCGCCTTCTCGGCCGCAAACTTATGGGCGAGCCCCCAGCGGGGGGCGCGGGAGACGAAGCCGAGACGCTCCTGGAAGTCGAGGCGGTTCACCTTGTAGACGACGCCGTCGATGTCGTAGCCGAGCCCGGCCCGTTCCGTTTCGACCGTCTTGTGGTGGGCGAGGAGATCATTGAGCGACGCGGCCCGGATCATCATCGGATTGACGGGCAGGCCCCAGCCCTTGAAGGCCTGGACGACGTCCCACTGGGTGTCGCCGGGCAAGGGATCGGCCTCGCCCCACCCATAACAGAAGAAGCCGAGCGGCCGCGCCGCGGTGATGGCGGGATCGAGCTGGCGGAGACTCCCGGCAGCGGCATTGCGGGGATTGGCGAACAGGCGGTCGCCGGCCTTCTCCTGCTGGGCGTTGAGGCGGAGGAACGCCTCCTGGCTCATGTAGATTTCACCGCGCACGTCGATGGCGCGGGGAAGGTTCCTGCCCTTGAGCTTGTGGGGAACGTCGGCGATCGTCCGCACATTGGCGGTGACGTTCTCGCCTTCGAAGCCGTCGCCGCGCGTCGCCGCCTCGACGAGCGAGCCGTTCTCGTAGCGCAGCGAGATGGACAGACCGTCGATCTTCGGCTCCGCCGTGAACTCCACCTTGCCTCCGTCGCCGAGCTGGAGGAAGCGGCGGACGCGCTGCACGAACTCCGCAACGTCGTCGGCCGAAAAGGCGTTGGCGAGCGACAGCATCGGGACCCGGTGGCGGACCTTGCCGAACTTGGCAAGCGGGGCCGCGCCGACCTTGTGCGACGGCGAGTTGGGCCTGGCGAGGTCGGGAAAGCGCGCCTCGATGGCCTCGAGCCTGCGCCGCTTCGCATCGTAGTCGGCATCGGAAATGCTCGGCGCGTCGTCCTGATAGTAGCGGCGGTCGTGGGCGGCGAGCTCCTCGCCGAGCCGTCCGGCCTCCTTCTCCGCCTCCTTGGGCGTCAGGCGGTCGACGGGGGTTGCCTGCTTCGCGGCGCGCGCCATGTCAGCTCGCCTTGGCGAGAAGCCGGTCGGCCTGGGCCCGAGCTTCGTCCGTGACCTGCGAGCCCGACAGCATGCGGGCGATCTCCTCGCGGCGGCTGCCGGGGGCGAGCGGCACGACGCGGGTGACCATGCGGGCCTTGGCCTCCGATTTCGAGATCAGCAAATGGTGGTCGGCGCGTGCGGCGACCTGGGGGGAATGGGTGACGCAGACGACCTGCAGCCCGGCGGCGAGCCGCGACAGGCGCAAGCCCATCGCGTCGGCCGTCGCCCCTCCCACTCCCGTGTCTATTTCGTCGAAGATGAGGGTCGGCGCCGAGCCGCGCGCGGCCAGCACGACCTTGAGAGCGAGCATGAAGCGGGCGAGCTCGCCGCCCGACGCCACCTTGACCAAGGGCGCAACGGGAAGGCCGGGGTTGGCGGTCACCATGAACTCGACGCGATCGATGCCATGCAAGGCCGGGCGCGACGCGTCGCTCTCCACCACCGTCCGGAAGGTGGCGCGCTCGAGCTTCAGGGGCGGCAGCTCGGCCATGACGGACGTGTCGAGGCGCTCGGCGGCGGCGCGGCGGGCTGCGCTCAGACTCCCGGCGGCTTCTCCATAAGCAGAGCGCGCCTGATCCTCCTCGGCTTCGAGACGACGCAGCACGCCGCCGCCATCGACGAGCGACTGCAGCTCGCCCGTCATGCGTTCGAGGGTCGCGGGCAGGTCGTCGACCTTGACCTTGTGCTTGCGGGCGGCGGCTCGGAGCGCGAAGAGGCGCTCCTCGGCGCGTTCGAGGTCGCCCGAATCGAATGCGAATTCGCGACTGGCCTCGGCAGCCGACCGGCCCGCCTCGCCGATCTCGATCAGCAGGCGGTCGAGGGCGCCGGCAAGCGCGTCGAGCTTTCCCATGGCCTGGCCGGCACGGCGTTCGATCTTGCGCAGGACCGCATTGAGTTCGGCTTCGATCGAACCGCCGAGCGCCTTTTCGGCCTCCGTGATCAGCCCCGCGAACTGCTCGGCGTGCATCATGAGCTGGCGGCGCTCGGCAAGCTCCTCCTCCTCGCGTTCGCGCGGTGCGAGCTTGGCGAGCTCGGCGACCGAATGCTCGAGGAATTCGCGTTCGACTTCGGCCTTGGCGACCCTGGCCCGCTGCGCCTCGACCGCCGCCCTCTTCTCCTGCCAGGACCGCCAGGCCAAGCCGGCGGCCGCGGCGAGAGGCTGCAGTCCGCCGAAGGCATCGAGAAGGTCGCGATGGCTCGCGACGTCTACGAGGGCGCGGTCGTCATGCTGACCGTGGATCTCCGCCAGCCGGATGCCGAGCTGGCGCAGGAGGCCGATGCTGGCCGGCTGGTCGTTGATGAAGGCGCGCGACTTGCCGTCGGCGCCCTGTATGCGGCGCACGACGAGGTCGCCCTCGACCGCGATCCCCTGTTCGGCGAGGAGGCGCAGGGCACGATGGTCGCCAGGCAGGGCGAAGGATGCCGTCACGACACCCTTGTCGACTCCGGCGCGGACGAGGCCGCTGTCGCCGCGCGCTCCGAGCGCGAGGCCGAGCGCGTCGAGCAGGATCGATTTGCCGGCGCCCGTCTCCCCCGACAGGACCGTGAGGCCCTGATCGAGGGCGAGGTCAAGCCTCTCGATGAGCACGATATCCCGGATCGACAGCGCCGTGAGCATGGGCAGCGTTATAAACGAGAACGGCCGCCGCTAGAACGGGGTGACCTTGCGGATCGCCTTGCTGATCCAGGATTCCTTGTTCTCCTCCGGCGCGATGCCGCCGGTGGCGAGCAGCCCATAGGCATCCTTGTACCACTGGCTGCTCGGGTAGTTGTGGCCGAGGACGGCGGCGGCCGTCTGGGCTTCCGACTGGACTCCGAGCGAATAGTAGGCCTCGGTGAGGCGGTAGAGGGCCTCGGGCGTCTGCGACGTCGTCTGGTAGTTCACGATCACCGACTTGAAGCGATTGATGGCGGCGACGTAGGCGCGCTTCTTGAGGTAGTAGCGCCCGACTTCCATCTCCTTGCCGGCCAGATGGTCGCGGGCCAGCACCGCCTTGCCCTCGGCGTCCTGGGCGTAGGTGGTGCCGGGAAAGCGGCGGCTGACCTCCTCGAGCGAGCTCAGGGCGTTCTGGGTGACCGACTGGTCGCGCTTCACGTCCATGATTTGCTCGTAGTAGCAGAGCGCAACCAGATAGTAGGCGTAGGGCGTGTCCTTGTGGCCGGGATGGAGCG
Source organism: uncultured Alphaproteobacteria bacterium (assembly GCA_963789175.1). Classification (GTDB taxonomy): domain Bacteria; phylum Pseudomonadota; class Alphaproteobacteria; order Rhizobiales; family Aestuariivirgaceae; genus CAWBJO01. Next base: position 204,012 of record CAWBJO010000005.1, on the reverse strand, counting down.
TGATGAACCTCTGGGCCGCGTTGATCGCATCCTCGTAGGAATTGCGCTGGTACTGGGAGTAGGCAGTCATCAGGATGGCCTTGGTGGCGAGGCCCGAATAGGGATGCTGGCGCTCCACTTCCTCGAACTGCTTGGCGGCGGCGCGGTACTCGCCGGAGTTCAACTTGGCCAGGCCCTTGTTGTAGAGGTCGGCGACCGGCTCGGAATTGTCGGCGGCGGCGAGGTCGGGCGCCACACCGCCCGCCTTGACGGCCCCTACCCCAGACGGTTCCGCGGTCGCCGTCGGCTGCGGCGTCGCCGGTCCATCGCCGAGGAGACGCGACATGCCCGAACAGCCGGCGAGCGCCACCGTGGCGAACAGGATCGCAAGCGTCCGCGAAATCGTGTGTTTCCAGCCGCAGTCCATTTCACCCGCCTGTTCGTGAATCCTGCTTCGGATGAACGTTCTAGCCGAAGGTCCGGCCCGGCGCCAGCCACCGCACGAGGCGCCGCCGACCCTGCATTGAAATGTCAAACCCGGCGGATTTGTGACCGCCGGGCTTGCCCATTCCCCCTCACTTTAAAATCGTTCAGGTCGCCTGGCGGCGCAGAAAAGCCGGTATCTCCAGCTGGTCGTCATCGAGCACCTGATCCACCTGGCCGGCTGGCCGCGGCGCGTTCTGTGTCTTGTTCTCTTCGGCGGTTCGCGCCTTGGCCCGCTGGGCCGGATTCGTCGTCATGGTTGGCTCCTTCGCGGTGGGTTCGTTAGCAGTATCGGAGCGCCGGCTCAAGCCGCTCGCCAGACGTTCGAACAGTCCCTTGCGCTTCGACTGGTCGGCAATCTGGCCGATGCGGGTCTGCTGCGCCTGGATCTGGCGCTGGGCCTGCGGCGGGAATTCGTCGATCGACGGCATGCGCGGCGCCTTGCGAACCGACTGCGGCGACAGACGCTGCGCATCGCGGCCGGACTCGAGGGGCACAGATTCGCCATCCGACAATTCGCTCTCCAACATGCGCTCGGCACCGTAGCCGTCGTCGTCGGACGCGGCCAGGATACCCGAGCCGGCCTTGGTGCGGCGAACCTCGACCGGCTTCTTGATCGGCACGGGCTGCTTGCCGGTGAAGCCGTAGAGAGCGCGCTTGGACTGCGTCGTCTCGACGAGCGGCTCCTCGGGAATCATATCGTCGGCTTCGGGCTTGGGCAGGGCTTCCTGAGACAGGCCGGTCGCGACGACGGAAACACGCATGGTGCCTTCGAGCTGGTCGTCGAACGTCGCGCCGAGAATGATGTTCGCTTCCGGATCGACCTCCTCGCGGATGCGGGTCGCCGCCTCGTCCACCTCGTAGAGGGTGAGGTCGGGACCGCCGGTGATGGAAATCAGCAGGCCACGGGCGCCGCGCATGGAGACGTCGTCGAGGAGCGGATTGGAAATCGCCGCCTCGGCGGCTTCGATGGCGCGCTTCTCGCCGGTGGCCTCGCCGGTGCCCATCATGGCCTTGCCCATCTCGCTCATGATGGCGCGGACGTCGGCGAAGTCGAGGTTGATGAGCCCTTCCTTGGTCATGAGCTCGGTGATGCTCGCAACGCCGGAATAGAGGACCTGGTCGGCCATGGCGAAGGCGGCGGCGAAGGTCGTCTTCTCGTTGGCGACGCGGAAGAGATTCTGGTTGGGGATGACGATCAGCGTGTCGACGTTCTTGGCGAGCAGCTCGATCCCGCGCTCGGCGGCGAGCATGCGGCGCTGGCCCTCGAAGTGGAACGGCTTCGTGATGACGCCGACGGTGAGGATCCCCTGCTCCTTCGAGGCGCGCGCGATGACCGGCGCGGCGCCGGTTCCGGTGCCGCCGCCCATTCCGGCGGTGATGAAGACCATGTGGGCGCCGGCAAGATGATCCATGATCTCCGGCAGCGCCTCTTCCGCGGCGGCCGCGCCGACCTGCGGCTGCGAGCCGGCCCCGAGCCCTTGCGTCAGTGCGGTGCCCATTTGGATGCGGCGCTGGGCGGCATTGTGCTGCATGGCCTGGGCATCGGTGTTGGCGATGACGAACTCGACGCCTTCCAAACCGGACTCGATCATGTTGTTGACGGCGTTGCCGCCGGCGCCGCCGACGCCGAACACCGTGATCCGCGGCTTGAGCTCCGATAGGTTGGGTACAGTCAAGTTGATCGACATGATGATCCGGCGTCCGTTGGTAACCCCGCTGTCATCTTTCTTATCCAAGTGATAACAAATGGTTAATGCGACATTACCCAAATCAGAAAAATGAATCGGAAGGGCACAATCCGTTTTCCCGGCATTAACGGGCGGACACCCGGGAAGTGAACGTTTGGCGGCTTTTATGACGGGAAAGGCGGCGATCCTTTCGAACCGCCGCCTCCCGCCCTCTGCAGACCTGGTATCTCAGGTCCACCGCAACCTTCAGAAGCTCTCCTTGATCCACCTCCCGACACGCGTGAGGTAGCCTCTCTCGTCGGCCGATCCTTTCAGCGCCGAGGAGGCGGCGATGAGGCGGTCGGGCTTCAGCGCATAGCGCAACAGACCGAGGGGCACGGCGAACGCCGGCGATTTCGCGTGGTCGGGCATGGCCAGGAAGGGCCGAGGGGCGCCTTGGCGGACCATGCGGTTGAAAATCGGCGCGGCGACCTCGGCGATGCCAGGAAGCTCGCTGGTTCCGCCGGAGAGGACGACGCGGCTGCCCGCCAATCCGCCGAAGGGCGAGGCCGCGAGCCGGTCGCGGGCAAGTTCCAGGATCTCCTCTACCCGCGGCCGGACGATGCCGATGAGGTGCGAACGGGGAACGTTGTGGACGGTGTCGACGCCGCGCTCGCCGAGCTGCGGAACGGCCAGGTACTCCTGATCGTCGCTGGCCGACGGGAGCGCCGATCCGTAGAGCGTCTTCAGTCGCTCGGCGTGGGCGAGCGTCGTGCCGAGACCGCGGGCGATATCGCTGGTGATGTGGTGGCCGCCGACCGGCACGACATCGGAAAAGACGAGATTTCCGTCATAAAAGGAGGCGATGCCTGTGGTGCCGCCGCCGATCTCGACATAAGTGGCGCCGAGCTTCATCTCGTCTTCGACGAGAACGGCGCGGGCGCCGGCATAGGGTGCGATGACATAGCCGCGGACGTCGAGGTGGCAGCGGCCGATCGCCTTGCCGAGATTGCGAAGGGCGCCCGGTTCGACGGTGATGGCATTGAGGTCGACGCTCAGGCGGTCTCCGAACATGCCGAGGGGCTGCTTGACGCCCTGGGCGTCGTCGAGATGGTATTGGACGGGGCTCGTGTGGAGCACGACGCGTCCGGCGGGCCTGATTTTCTGGGCGGCAGCGGCGATGGCCCGCTGGGCATCCACGGCGCCGACGTCGCTCGTCATGATGCGCGTCGAACCCGAATACGCTTCGCAGCGCGGCCGGCCGCCGGAAACCGCCACATAGACGGCGCGAATGCTCATGCCGGCGGCGCGTTCGGCGGCGGCGACGGCAAGGCGGATGGCCTTTTCCGCGGCGTCGATGTCGACGATGACGCCGCCGCGCACGCCGCGCGAGGCCTGGTGACCGACACCGAGCACCTTGAGGTCGCTGGAATTCGCCTCCGGCGTCACAGTGTGACGCGGCGGCGCCAGGCCGGCGATGATGCAGCAGATCTTGCTGGTTCCGATGTCGAGGGCGGCAATGACGGAAGCCGGCTCCGACGCCCTTTGGCGACCGCCGCTACCTCCGGCCGAGAACTGAACCACTGTCATCGACGCAACGCCCCCAAACCCACTCCAAGACCGCGACTACGGTTCGCGGCTCTCGCTCACCTTCAATCCCTTCGCGTCGGCAGGCTGAACGAGGCCCGCGGGAAGGATGACGACGCGATCCGGAATTCGCAGGTCGATCGAGGAAATTCCCTTGCCGAGCAACCCCTCCTCGGCGTCTGCCCGATCGAGCCAGGCGAGCGCCTCGTCGATCCCCTCTTCCGGCAACGCGACCTTCAGGTTGCTCGCGAAATACAAGGTCCAGCGCCGCTGGCCGACCCGCGCGGCGGCGACGACCTTGGATTTCAGCGCCGAATGTACGTCAAGGCGGTTAACAAGATCGAAAACGGCGCCTTGGGCGCCCTCGCCGGAGACGAGCGGCAGCCGGCCGACGAACGGGCCCGGATCCAACCCCATCGCCGCGCCGGTGCGGTCGATGACGTAGTAGCGCCCGTCGCGCTGCCAGATGGCGAACGGCCGGCGCTCCACCACTTCGATCTCGAGCTGGTTCGGGAAGCGGACACGCACGGATGCCTCCTCCACCCAGTCCAGATTCTCGAGGAGCCGCTTGGCGACGCCGGCGTCGAAGCCGACGAGCGAGCTGCCCGGCGCGATGCCCAGTGCCGCAAGGACGATCTCCGGCGACTGATGCTCGAGCCCGGCGATGCGGATCGTCTGGGCGGCGTGACCGACGATGGCCGACGCTGCGCCGAGGAGCGACTGCGTCTCGTTGCCCGGCGCGTCAAGGTGATCGCCGCGCCACAGGCCGTAGCCGATGACTCCCAGGAGAAACATGCAGGCGAACGAGCGCGCCATCACCCGGACGGCGACCGCGTTGCCGATGGCGAAGGCGGTGCTGAGGGGCCGCCGGCGCCGATGGTAGACGCGGGTCGCTCCGTGAGGTCGCTCATCGATCCACCGATGCGTCGTTGACCATCCAGGTCACGAGGTCCTCGAAACTATGCCCGGCATGGGCCGCGATCTCCGGCACGAGCGAGGTTCCCGTCATTCCGGGCTGGGTATTCACCTCGAGCAGGATGAGCTCCTGCTCGCTTCCCGGCGAATCGTCGTAGCGGAAGTCGGCGCGCGTCACGCCGCGGCAGCCGAGGGCGATATGGGCCTGAAGAGCGATCTGCTGGACCTGGCGGTAGATTTCGGGTGTCAGGGGTGCGGGAAGGAGGTGTCGCGAGCCGCCCGGTGCGTATTTCGCCTCGTAGTCGTAGAAGCCAACCGCGGGTGCGATTTCTATGACGCCGAGCGCGACGTTGCCCATGACGGCGCAGGTCAGCTCCTTGCCGGGAACGTAGCGCTCCACCATCACCCGGTCGCCGTAGATCTTGCGGTCGTTGACGATGTTCTTGGCCGGAGCGTTGGCGCCGACGGGAACGATCTGCACGCCGACGCTCGATCCTTGCGCGACGGGCTTGATCACGTAGGGAAGCGGCATGGGATGGGCGTTCGCCGCATCCTCGAGGCTCACCATGAGGCTCTCGGCGACAGGAAGCCCGGCAGCGCGGAATATGTGCTTCGACTTTTCCTTGTTCATGGCGAGCGCCGAGGCCAGCACTCCCGAATGCGTATAGGGAATGCGCATGGCCTCGAGAATTCCCTGGATCGTGCCGTCCTCGCCGCCGACGCCATGCAGCGCATTGAAGGCGACGTCCGGCTTCATGTCGCCAAGCACGGTCGCGATGTCGTGCTTCACGTCGACGGGGATGACGTCGAAGCCCGACTGGCGCAGCGCCTGGGCGCAGGCATCACCGGAGGTGAGGCTGACCTCGCGTTCCGGCGACCAGCCTCCCATGAGGACCGCGACTCTCGTTTGCTGGGGCTGTCTCATCACGCGTCCGGCTCGGGGTCAGGCTGCGGCAATGCCGATGCGCTTGATTTCCCAATCGAGATCGACGCCCGAGCTTTCCTTGACGCGCCGGCGAACGGTCTCGCCCAGCTCCTCGATCTCGGCTGCCTTGGCGCCGCCCTCGTTGATCAGGAAATTGCAATGCAGTTCCGAAACCTTGGCCGGGCCTACGGCAAAGCCTCTGAGGCCGGCCGCGTCGATGAGCTGCCAAGCCTTGTGGCCCGGAGGATTCTTGAAGGTCGAACCGCCGGTGCGGCTGCGCACCGGCTGGGTCGCCTCGCGCTTCGAGGTGATCTCCTCCATGGCGGCGGCAATCTCCTGCTGGTCGCCGGCGCGGCCCTTCAGCAGCGCTGCGGTGAAGACGAGGTCGTCGGGCGCACCGCTGTGGCGATAGCTGTAGCGCATCTCGTCATTGCTCAACACGACCCGCCTTCCGCTTCTTTCGACCGCCCTCACCTCGACCACGATATCCCTGGTCTCTCCGCCATACGCGCCGCCGTTCATGCGCAAGGCGCCGCCCATGCTGCCGGGTATACCTCTCAGAAAGGTTAACCCGGCAATACCATGGTCGAGGGCGAAACGCGCCACCTTCACGTCTGGTACCGCCGCCCCGGCGAGGATGGCGTGCTCGGCGACGAGCTCGAGCGCCGAGAAGCCGCGGCCGAGTCGCACCACGATGCCGGGGACGCCGCCGTCGCGCACCAGCAGGTTCGAGCCGACGCCGACCGGATAGACCGGAATTTCGGCCGGAAGTTCGGCCAAGAACGAAGCGAGATCCGCTTCATCGGCCGGGGTGAACAGGACCTCGGCCGGGCCGCCGGTCCGGAACCAGGTGATGTCGGCCAAGGGAAAATCGGGATCGAGCCGGCCGCGCACCTGAGGCAGGCGCTTGACCAGCGCCTCGCCGTCGAGAACCGTCCGGCTCATGCGTCGGCCTGCGCCTTGGCCAGGGCGTCGAGCTGTTGCGGAAGCGCGTAGGCCCACTGGGTGATGGTGCCGGCTCCGAGGCAGACGACGATGTCGCCCGGTTGGACGATGCCGTGCACGAGCGGGGCGAGCTCTTCGGGCGCATCGATGCGCAGGACCTGGCGGTGGCCGCGGTCGCGAAGGCCCTCGGCCAGCGCCTCGTGGGTCGCTCCGGCGATCGGGCTCTCGCCCGCCGCATAGACCGGCGCGACGACGACCGCGTCGGCATCGTTGAAGCACGCGCAGAAATCGTCGAAGAGGTTGGCGAGTCGCGTGTACCGGTGCGGCTGTACGACGGCGAGGACGCGGCCCTTCGACACGTCCCGCGCCGCTTTCAGCACGGCAGCGATCTCGACCGGATGGTGGCCGTAGTCGTCGTAGACGTCGACGCCGTGCGTGGTACCGGTGCGGGTGAAGCGGCGCTTGACGCCGGCGAAGGCCTTCAGCCCCTTGCGGATCGCCTCGTCGTCGACGCCGAGCTCGTGGGCGACGGCAATGGCGGCGGTCGCATTGATGGCATTGTGCTCACCCGGCATCGCCAGGGAGAAATCAGCGATGGTGTGGGTCGTACCGCGCCGACGGTCGGAGAGCACCACGTCGAAGCGGCTCTCGCCGTCGCGATAGGCGAGGTTGGCGAGCCGCACGTCGGCCTGGGGGCTCTTGCCGTAGGTGATGATGTGGCGATCGCGGATGCGACCGATCAGGGCCTGGACCTCGGGGTGGTCGATGCACATGACTGCGAAGCCGTAGAACGGAATGTTCTCGACGAAGGCGAGATAGGCGGCGCGCGCCTGATCGAAGGTGCCGTAGTGATCGAGATGCTCGGGATCGATGTTGGTGACGATCACGACATCGGCCGGCAGCTTGACGAAGGTGCCGTCAGATTCGTCCGAACTCGACGACCATCCAGTCGCCGCTGCCGAGGCGGGCGTTGGTCCCATAGGCGTTGATGATGCCGCCGTTGATCACCGTCGGGTCGAAACCGCCGGAATCGAGAAGGGCCGCGACCATGGAGGTGGTGGTCGTCTTGCCGTGGGTGCCGCCGATCGCCACGCACGACTTGAAGCGCATGAGCTCGGCGAGCATCTCGGCGCGCCTGACTATGGGCAGCGGCGCGGCGCGGGCGGCGTGGAGCTCGGGGTTGTCGTCCTTCACCGCGGAGGAGATGACCACGACCTGAGCGTCCCGCAGGTTGCCGGCAGCGTGGCCGATTTCGACGTGAATGCCGCTCTTGCGAAGGCGGGTGACGTTGTAGTTGTCGCTGATGTCGGAGCCCTGAACGGTGTAGCCGAGGGTCTTCATGACTTCGGCGATGCCGCTCATGCCGATGCCGCCAATGCCGATGAAATGGATCGGGCCGACGTCGCGGGGCATCTTCATGCAGGCTGTTCCTTCTCGGCCTCGGCAATCGTTGCAGGGACCGTTATCCGGCTTTGCACGAGATCGGCAAGTCGTTTCGCCGCATCCACCCTGCCCTCGTGCCGCGCCGCCGCCGCAGCGTCGATGAGCTCGTTCTCCTGGAAGCGGAACCGGGTGATCAGAGAGGCAAGGAACTCCGGCGTCATCTCGGACTGCGGGACGAGCCAGCCGGCGCCGGCGCGGGCGAAGCTGCGGGCGTTGTGAAGCTGGTCGTTTTCGATCGCATGGGGCAGCGGAACGAGGATGGCGGGCCGCCCCACCGCGCCAAGCTCCGCGATTGTCGAAGCGCCTGCGCGGCAGATCACCAGATGGGCAGCGACCAGGCGGGCGGCCATGTCGGGGAAGAAGGGTGCCACCTCGTGCTCGATCTTCAGTTCCTCATATTTCGCCTTGACCGCGTCGATGTCTTCCGGCCGGCACTGCTGGATCACGCGCAGCTTGCGGCGAACGGCACCCGGAAGATCCGCCATGGCGGCGGGAAGAAGCTCGGAAAAGAAGCGGGCGCCCTGGCTGCCGCCAAAAACCAGAATTCGAAACGGCTTCTCCAATGTCGGTTTGTCGTATGGAGCGCCGGCAACGCTCTGCACCGCGGCGCGGACGGGATTGCCGGTCAGCACGACCTTCGCGGCGAGGCGCGGCGGAAGGTTGACGATCTCCGGGAAGGACGAGGCGATGGCGGAGGCGCTGCGGGCGATGGCGCGATTGGCGCGGCCCATGACGGAGTTCTGCTCGTGGATGACGGTCGGGATGCCCAGACGCCAGGCGGCGAGCATGGGCGGATAGGACGGATAGCCGCCGAAGCCGACGACGACGCGCGGTCTCAGCCGCCGGAGGATGGTGCGCGAGATGCCGTAGCCTCGCCACAGGCGCCAGGCCTGCAGCGGCAAAGCATGCGGCTTGCGCAGGGTCACAGTGGCGGAGGGAATGTCATAGATCTGGGCGGCCGGAAAATCGGCGCCGTGATCGCGGACACGGGAATCCGAAAGCAGGTGGACTTCGAACCCGCGGCTGCCCAGCTCCTCGGCCAGCGCCTGGGCAGGGAATAGATGGCCGCCGGTTCCGCCGGCGGCGAGCACGATCACTTCTCTGGCGGTGCGGCTCATCATCGCGAAGGTCAGGACTCCGATGCCAGGTTTCCGAGACCCAACTGCGATGCCGGCTCGACGCGCGGGCGCCGCCGGCCGAACACGAGGACGAGACCCATGGCGAAGGCCATGGCGAGCAGCGACGAACCGCCGTAGGAGACGAAGGGCAGCGTCATGCCCTTGGCCGGAACCAGGGACACGTTCACCGCCATGTTGATGACGGCCTGGAAGCCAAAGACGGCAACGAGGCCGGTGAGAGCGAGGGCGGCGAAGGGATCGCGCTCCTCGGATGCCCGAAGCAGGACGCGGATGACGATGAACGCGAAGAGGCCCATGAGCAGCATGCTGGCGACGAGGCCAAACTCCTCCCCCAGCACGGAGAAGATGAAGTCGGAGTGGGCGTCGGGGAGAACCTGCTTGGCGGTGCCGCCGCCCGGGCCGGTTCCGAAGACGCCGCCGTTGCGGAACGCCTGGATGGCCGTGTCGACCTGGAAGGTGTCGCCCTTGTCGGGATTGATGAAGCGATCGATGCGCGATTCGACATGGGGCAGGAAACGATAGGCGACGGCCAATCCGGTTGCGCCCAGACCGGCAAGGCCGAGGATCATGACCCACGGGATGCCGTAGACGAGCAGCATCACGGCAAACACCAGGCTCATGAGCGCCGTTTGCCCGAAATCGGGCTGGATCACCAACATCGCCACGATGACCATAAACAAGACAATGGCAAGGACATGGCCGGGCATCTCGGGGCGGCGCGACTGCTCGGAGAGCAGCCAGGCGGCGATGACCACGAAGGCGACCTTCACGAACTCGGACGGCTGGATGTTGATCGGGCCGATGTCGATCCAGCGATGGGCGCCCTTGATCTCGGGGCCGAAGAGGAAGGCCGCGACCATGAGCGCGATGCCGCCGACGAGAACGGCGAGGGCCATGCGCCGAACCCGGCGGGCATCGAGTAGCGACGTCGCGAGCAGGATGGTCACGGCGGGTACGAGATAGGCGAGCTGGCGGTCGAAGAAATGGAAGGCATCGTAGCCGAGCCGCTCGGCGACGGGCGGGCTCGCCGCGAGATTGATGATGACGCCCGCCGCCATCAGCAGGAGGAAAGCAGTGAGCAACAGGCGGTCGACGGTGAACCACCAGTTCGCGAACAATCCCCTGTCGGTACGGCTGATCAGCATGGCATCATCCCCCGCCGCCTCGCATCGAAATTCCCGGTAGCGCCGCAACGAGCTTCCGGAAGGCCTCGCCGCGGACTTCGAAATTCGGATAGTGATCGAAAGATGCGCAGGCCGGCGACAGCAGCACGACCGCATCCGGCCGGCCCTCGCCGCCGGAATCGCGCGCCGCCGCCGCGACGGCCCGGTCGAGTGTCCCGCACAGCTCGACGCGCGTCGCGCCGCCGATCGTGTGCGCGAAATCGTCGGCCGCCTGGCCGATGAGGTAGCTCTTGGCGATGCGCGGAAAGAAGCCCTTGAGCGAGTCGATGCCGCCGCTCTTCGGAATGCCGCCGGCGATCCAGTAGATGGTGTCGTAGGCGGCGAGCGCCTTGGCCGCGGCGTCGGCATTGGTCGCCTTGCTGTCGTTGACGAAGACGACGTCGCCCATGCTTCCCACCTCCTCCATGCGATGCGCAAGGCCGGGGAAGCTTCGCATGCCGGCCTCGATTGCGGCGGGAGACAACTTGAGGGCGCGGCCGGCGGCGAAGGCGGCGCAGGCGTTCTGCCAATTGTGGCTTCCCTTCAGGGTGCGCACGGTGCGCAGGTCGATCCGGGCGCCGGTGCCGCCGGTGCTGCGGTCATGGAGAACGCCGTCAGCGGCGAAGACGCCGTTGTAGAGCTCGCGCTCGACGGAGATGCGGACGACGCTGGTCGTCTTGGCGGCCTCCTCGGCGATGGCGGAGCTCCAGCCGTCGTCGACGCCGATGACCGCGGTGTCGCTGGCCCGCTGGCGCGAGAACATCTTCGCTTTGACCGAGGCGTAGTTCTCCATCGTGCCGTGACGATCGAGATGGTCGGGCGTGAGATTGAGAAGCACGCCGACGTCCGGCTTGAGGCTCGGCGTGAGATCGATCTGGAAGGAGGACAGCTCGAGCACGTAGACATGGTCCGGGCGCGGCGGGTCGAGGAGGAAAACCGCCTTCCCGATGTTGCCGCCGACATCGACACTCAGTCCTGCCGACTTCGCGACATGGCCGATCAGCGCCGTCGTGGTCGACTTGCCGTTGGTGCCGGTGACGGCGACGATGCGGGCTCCGGTGCCCTCGACCTCGCGCATGAACACCTCGGTGTCGCCGATCACCTCGATGCCGGCGGCGCGCGCCTTGGCGACCGTCCAATGCGGCTGGGGATGGGTGAAGGGCACGCCGGGGCTGGTGACGACGACGTCGAAGGCGGCGAAGTCGAGGCGGTCGAGATCGCCGAGCGCGATTCCGTCGGCAGACGCCTTGCCGCGGGCGACCTCGGAATCATCCCAGGCGGTGACGTCGGCGCCTCCCGCCTTGAGGGCGGCGGCGACAGCAAGGCCGGAGCGGGCGAGCCCGAAGACCGCCACCTTCTTCCCTGCGAAGCGCTCGGCTGCGAACATCCGCTTCTCACCTGAGCTTCAGCGTCGCCAGGCCCAGAAGCGCAAGCACGAAGGAGATGATCCAGAAGCGGATGACGATCGTCGGCTCCTTCCATCCCTTCTGCTCGAAATGGTGGTGCAGCGGCGCCATGGCGAAGACGCGCTTGCCCCAGGTCTTGAACGAGATCACCTGGACGATGACCGAGACGGTCTCGAGCACGAACAACCCACCGATGACGAGCAGCACGATCTCGTGCTTGGCCGCCACGGCGATGGAGCCGATGGCGCCGCCGAGGGACAGCGAGCCGGTATCGCCCATGAAGATCATGGCGGGCGGAGCGTTGAACCACAGGAAGCCGAGACCGGCCCCGATGATGGCGCCGCACAGGACGGCGAGCTCGCCGGTGCCCTTGACGAAGTGGATCTGCAGGTAGTCGGCGAAGACGGCGTTGCCGACCAGATAGACGATGAGGCCGTAGCTGCCGGCGGCGATCATCACCGGCACGATGGCCAGACCGTCGAGCCCGTCGGTCAGGTTGACGGAGTTGCCGGCGCCGACGATGACGATGCTGCCGACCAGGATGAAGGCGAGGCCGAAGGGGATGAGCACGTCCTTGAAGAACGGCAGGGCGAGCTTGCCCGCCAGCTCCTGCTCGCCGATGCGCATGAAGGCGTAGACGGCGACGGCGGCGATGGCGAGCTCACACAGGAGGCGCACGCGACCGGGAAAGCCGCGCGACGACGATCGCGTCACCTTCAGGAAATCGTCGTAGAAGCCGATCGCCCCGAAGCCGAGCATCACGAAGAGCACGGCCCAGACGTAGAGGTTGGAGAGGTCGGCCCACAGCAGCGCCGAGACGACGATGCCGACGAGGATCATCAGGCCGCCCATGGTCGGCGTACCCTGCTTCTCGATCACGTGGCGCTGCGGCCCGTCGCTGCGGATCGGCTGGCCGCGCCCCTGCTTGACGCGCAGCACCGAGATGAGGCTCGGCCCGAACATGAAGACGACGAAGAGGGCGGTGAGCATGGCGGCGCCGGTGCGCGACGTCGTGTAGCGGAAGGCATTGAGGCCGACGACGTCGTTGCCCAGCACCTGAATCAGGAAATGCAGCATCCGTTCCCCGTCTCTCCCCTGCCCTCCGGCCCCTTCTCAGGCGCCGCCGGCGGCCGAGGGAAACCGGGTCCGGATCGCATCGACCAGCGGCCCCATCCGGCTGCCGAGCGAACCCTTGACCATGACCACGTCGCCATCCTTGAGCTCGCGCAGGAGCGGCTCCTTGAGCTCCTCCGAGGTGGCGACATGCCGTCCGCGACGGCTTGCCGGCACGGCATCCCACAGATGGCGCATCAGCGGGCCGCTGGCATATAGGACATCGACGCCCGATCCGTCTATCGCCTTCGCTAGGCCGGCATGAAGCGCCGCGGCCGCCTCGCCGAGCTCCAGCATATCGCCCAGGACGGCGATGCGGCGGCCGCCCCGGCCGGGGCGGGCACGGCCGAGAACCGCGAGCGCCGCGGCGACCGAAGCGGGATTGGCGTTGTAGCTCTCGTCGATGACCACGGCCTCCCCCTCCGGCAGCTTCACAGTGAAACGGACCCCGCGGCCCTTGGGCGGGGTCAGCCCGGCCAGCGCCAGCGCCGTCCGCGCCAGGTCGCCGCCCGCCAGCTTCGCGGCGGCGAGAACGGCGAGGCTGTTCATGACGAGGTGGGCGCCCGGGGCCCCGAGCTTGTAGATCACCTCCTCGCCGAAGACGTCGGCGGTGACGCAGGAGCATGTCTCGTGCAGCACGAGGTTGGCGAGGCGAACGTCGGATGTCTCGTGGCGGCCGAATGCGGCGACGGTCGCGATGCCGGCACGGCGGGCAGCGGCTTCCAGGCGTGCGAAGTACGGATTGTCGCGGTTGAGCACGGCGGCGCCGCCCGGCTCGACGCCCGAGAAGATCTCCGCCTTGGCATCGGCGATGGCTTCGAGAGAGGGAAAGTGGCCGAGGTGACTTGCCGCGATCTCGGTGACGATGGCGACGTGCGGGCGCGCCAGGGCGGTCAGCGGCAGGATCTCGCCGGCGTGGTTCATTCCGATCTCGAAAACGGCGAAGCGGGCCGTGCGCGGCAGGCGGGCGAGCGACAGCGGCACGCCCCAGTGATTGTTGAAGGAGGAGGCGGAGACGTGCGTCTCGCCCTGCGTCGATAGCGCGAGGCGCAGCGCTTCCTTGGTCGTCGTCTTGCCGACGCTGCCGGTGACGGCGATGACGGTCGCCGACGTGCGGGCGCGAGCCGCCGTGCCGAGCCGGCGCAGGGCCTCGAGCGCATCGCCAACCACGAGGAGCGGGCCCGCCGCGCGCATCGCCGGATCCGGACGCGACACGATCGCGATGCCGGCGCCCGCCGCGAGAGCGGCCGCGGCAAAGTCGTGGCCGTCGAGCCTGTCGCCCTGGATCGCCACGAAAATGTCGCCCGGCTCAACCGTGCGGCTGTCGATCGCGACCCCGCCGAAACCGGGAGGCGGCCGGCCTTCGACCGCTCCCGCGGTGGCCGCGACGATCTCGTCGATGGTCCACAGGTCAGCCACGGGCGCGGGCCTTCCCGATCGCCTGGCGGACCACGTCGTGGTCGCTGAAGGGGCGGGTTTCCTTGCCGATCGTCTGGCCCGTCTCATGACCCTTGCCGGCGACGACGAGCACGTCGCCGGCGCGCAGGGCGCCGACCGAAGTTCGAATGGCTTCCGCACGGTCGCCGATCTCGATGCCCTTCGGGCAGGCAAGCAGGATCTCGGCGCGGATGGCGCCGGGGTTCTCGCTGCGCGGATTGTCGTCGGTGACATAGGCGATGTCGGAAAGCTCGTTGGCGATGGCGCCCATCTGCGGACGCTTGCCGCGATCGCGATCGCCGCCGCAGCCGAAGACGACGGCGAGCCGTTCCTTCGCATAGGGCCTCAGGGTGGTCAGCACCGTGCGCAACGCATCGGGCGTATGGGCGTAGTCGACGAAGACGGGGGCGCCGTCGGGCGTCGTGGCGACGAGGTCGAGACGTCCGCGCGCACCCTTCAGGCTTTCGAGCGCGTGCATGACGAGGCTCTCCTGACCGCCCGTCGCGACGACGAGGCCCGCCGCGACGAGGGCGTTCGAGGCCTGGAAATCGCCGGCGAGCGGCAGGTAGACCGAATGGCAGACGCTGTGGCCCTCGATCCGCAGCTGCTGGCCGAACCCTTCGCGGCGCTGGCCGACCAGACGCAGGTTCTCGCCCTTGAGGCCGACGGTGAAGACGGAAAGGCCGTGGGCGCGCGCCACCGCGACGACGTCCGCCGCCTGCTCGGAATCGGCGTTGACGACGGCCGCCGAGCCGGAAGGCAGGAGATCGCGGAACAGCCGCATCTTGGCGTCGAAATAGTCGGCGAAGCTCATGTGGTAGTCGAGGTGGTCGCGGGTGACGTTGGTGAAGCCGCCGGCGGCGAGCTGGACGCCGTCGAGACGGTGCTGGACGAGCCCGTGGCTCGACGCTTCGAGCGCCAGGTGGGTGACGTGATCGGTGCTCTTGAGCGCGGCGAGAATGGAGTGAAGCTCGACCGGATCAGGGGTGGTGTGCGACAGGACCTTGCTGTCGTCCGGTCCGACGACGCCGACGGTACCGAGGCTCGCGGCTCGAAAACCCATGGACGCCCAGATCTGGCGGACGAAGGCGGCGACCGACGTCTTGCCGTTGGTGCCGGTGACGGCGACGCAGATGTCGGGCTGCAGGCCGTGAAAGCGGGCGGCGGCGAGCGCCAGCCGCTGGCGCGGGTTGGAGTGATGGACGAGCGGCACGGCAAGGCCGGGGCGCGCGACCTTCGGTTCGGCGACGACCGCCACGGCTCCCCTGGCGACGGCGTCGGGTATGAACGCCGCGCCGTCGGCCCGGCCGCCGGGAAGCGCGAAGAACACGTCGCCCGGCTTCACGGTCCGACTGTCGGCCGTGAGGCCCGACACCGAGAGGCAAGCGGCTTCACCGCCGACGTCGATGCCGGGACCGAGCAGCGTCTTGAGCGTCAGCGCCATCGCTCAATCACCGATGACGGCGGCATTGGCCTGCTTGGCGATCTTCGCAGCCTCGTCGGGCGAGAAGATCGGCGCAACGCCCAAGAGAGGTGCGATGCGCTGGACGATCCGGGCGGTCGCGGGAGCGGCGTTCCAGCCCGCCGTGGCGTATCCGAAAGTCTCAGGCGAGGGCTGCGGCTCATCGAGAAGAACCAGGACGACATAGCGGGGATCGTCGATCGGAAATGCGGCAAGAAATGTGGTCAAACGATGGTCGCTGCTGTATCGTCCGCCCACGACCTTTTCCGCCGATCCCGTCTTCCCTCCGACCCGGTAACCGAGCACCGCGGCCTTGGTGCCGGTCCCCTCGTCGACGTTGAGCTTCATCAGATGGCGCATCTCGGCGCTGGTCGCCGCGCTCACGACGCGACGCGAGACGGAGCGCGCCGCTTCGGCCTCGCGTTTCAAGAAGGTCGGCTCGACGAGAATGCCGCCGTTGACGGTCGCCGCGGTCGCCGCAGCGAGTTGCAGCGGCTGGATCGAGATGCCGTGGCCGAAAGCCGCCGTCATGGTGTGGACGCGGCCCCAGTGCTTGGGAAAGAGCGGCTCGGCGGCCTCCGGCAGCTCGGTGCGCAGGCGGTCGAAGAAGCCGATCCGGCGCAGGAAGGCCTGGTGGCCCTCGATCCCGACGTCGAGGGCCATCTTGGCGGTGCCGATGTTCGAGGAGTGCGTGAAGATCTCGGGCACGGTCAGGATCCGTCGCGTTGCATGGTAGTCGTCGATGCGGGCGCGGCCGGCGACCAGCGGGGCGCGGCAGTCGTAGGATCGCTCGAGCGTCGTCACGCCGGCGTCGAGCGCCATGGCGAAGGTGACCGTCTTGACGGACGAGCCGAGCTCGAACACGCCGCCGGTGAAGCGGTTGAGGCGCGTCTTCTCCTGGGCGTCCTTGGGATCGTTGGGATTGAAATCGGGGAGCGATGCCGCCGCCAACACCTCGCCGGTGCGCGCATCGAGCACCAGGCCGACCGCCGCCGTCGCCTTGAATTCGGTCAGCGCCTTGGCCAGCTCGTCGGTCACCGCGAACTGGACACGGCTGTCGATCGACAGGGTGGCGGGCATGGCGGCGCGGTTGAGCGGATCGGCGAGCGAGGCGGTGTAGAGCGCGCCGCGTCCGTCGAGGAACTTCTCGATGCCGGCAAGGCCGCGGGAATCGACGTCGACATAGCCGAGCACATGGGCGGCGAGCCGGCCCTTGGGATAGACGCGGCGCGTCTCGTTGCGAAAGCCGATGCCGGGGATTCCGAGGTTGTGGACCTCTTCCTTCTGGCGCGGCGTGATCTGACGCTTCAGCCAGACGAAGGAGCGCTTCTGCGTGAGCTTGTCGCGGAGCTCGCGCGGCTTCAGCTCGGGAATGGCGCCGGTGATAAGTTCGACGGCCTCGTCGACGTCCAGGATCTTGCGCGGATCGGCATAGAGCGACGATAGGGGAATGTCGGTCGCCATGACTACGCCATTGCGGTCGACGATGTCGGGGCGCGGCAGGCGCTC
Source organism: uncultured Alphaproteobacteria bacterium (assembly GCA_963789175.1). Lineage (GTDB taxonomy): Bacteria > Pseudomonadota > Alphaproteobacteria > Rhizobiales > Aestuariivirgaceae > CAWBJO01. The sequence continues at coordinate 186,836 of CAWBJO010000005.1, read as the reverse complement.
TTCGATCTCGCTGCGCTGAACCTGCTCACCCACCGGCCCGAGAACGCCGAGATAGACGAGGCGCAGTCCGATCAAGGCGAAGCAGGCGGCGAAGCCGAGCATCACCAGCCTGATGCGATTCAGGCCACGCAGCCCCTGCCCGTCCCCCCAGTCGCCCATCCCTGTCACTCCAGCGCCTTCAGACACGTCGCCGATCGGATCGGTGTTGGGCGTTCCCGGTGCAACGACGGGCTCGGCCGGCACACGCGCGGCGATGTCCCGCTCGCCCACCACCTGGGCCGGCGCCAGAGGACCGAGGTTCAGGTATTTCCTGGCCAGCTGCTCGATGCGATCGGGGCGCGTGAGGAAGCTCCATTCGGCGGTGAGCAGCTGCTCGGTCTCGCGTTCCTTGGCGATGAGCGACTTCAGGCGGGCGACGTCGCGCTCGCCGCTGCGCGTCTGATGCTCGAGCCCATAGAGGAAATAGGCGGAGACGAGCAGCCCCAGCACGAGAACGGCGTTGAGAAGCCTCAGCATCAGCGACGCGCCTCGAAAGCCGCGAGCCTCCGCCAATCGGGGCTCGGCGAATGCGGCGGCGCGTCGAGCCGCGTCGCGGCACGAAGCTTGGCCGAACGGGCCCGCGGGTTCGCTCCCACCTCCGCATCGGACGGGACGACGGGCGACGGCGTCATCGGCGAAAAACTCGGCGGCGGCGGCGGCGCCTGGTCGGGAAGGTGGCGCGAGGGACGGGCAAGCCGTCCGCTGCGCTCGGCGAGGAAGCGCTTGACGATGCGATCCTCGAGCGAATGGAACGTGACGACGGCGAGGCGACCGCCCGGCTTCAAGCGCAGCTCGGCGGCGAGAAGCGCGCCTTCGAGCTCCTCGAGCTCGCCGTTCACATAGATACGCAACGCCTGGAAGGTGCGCGTCGCGGGATGGACCTGGTCGTCGTGCCGCCGACCGATGACCGACTGCACCAGGGCGGCGAGCTCGCCGGTGCGGGTGATCGGCTTGGTGTCGCGCGCCTTGACGATGGCGCGGGCGATGGCGCGGGACCGCTTCTCCTCTCCATAGGCGTACAGGATATTCGAGAGCGTCACCTCGGGCAGAGTGTTCACGGCATCGGCGGCCGTCGGCCCGCTGCGGTCCATGCGCATGTCGAGCGGTCCGTCCTTCTGAAAGGAGAATCCACGCTCGGGATCGTCGATCTGCATGGACGAGACGCCGATGTCGAGGACGACGCCGTCGACGGTGCCGGCTTCGGCCGTGCCGGCGCGGTCCGAGAACATCCCGTTGACGATGCTGAAGCGACCCGGATAGGCCAGGATGAATGCCTCGCCCGCAGCCGCGGCGTCGGGATCGCGGTCGAAGGCGATCACGCGGCTCTCCGGAGCGGCTTCGAGAATGGCGCGCGCATACCCGCCGGCGCCGAACGTGCCGTCCAAGTAGAGACCTCCCTGTACAGGAGCAAGCGCCAAGAGCACCTCCTTGAGCATCACCGGTCGGTGGAGGGGTGGGGTCTGCAAAACCATAAGGTTAACGTCCGTTAGGACAGTGCCTCCGACGCTCTTAATAAATGGTTTCGGGCAGCGCTTCGTCCGCAAGCCGACCACGGGAAAAAATGCCAGCCGGCCTATAAGCCGGGTTCTGTTCACGCCCTTTCGGGCATGAGATGACCATTCATCTGGGATGCGTGTCGCCACGCACCTCGTGCGACCTACCCGGGCGGTAGCCAGGAAATGGGCCCGGATCCTCTTGCGAAGACCCTAACCGCCCCTACTCGATCTTGCTCCCGGTGGGGTTTGCCGTGCCGCGGCCGTTGCCGGTCGCGCGGTGCGCTCTTACCGCACCCTTTCACCCTTACCCCGGACGAATCCGAGGCGGTTTGATTTCTGTAGCACTGGTCCCTGAGGTCGCCCTCGCCGGGCATTATCCGGCACCGTATTTCCCTGGAGCCCGGACTTTCCTCCCGCCGGCGCTTTTGGCGGACCGGCAGGCGGTCATCCGGCCGACTGGCAGGGACTGAGGTAGTCCCGCATTCGCGTTTCGTCAAGGAAACCGGGCGTCTTCAGGCGCGCCCGAGGCCGCCGCTAAACCAGTCCACCACGGCCGGCGACGGATCCGGAATCGCCGCGAGAAGCCGCTCGAGGGTGGCGAAGGTCGATGCATCCGGGATTCCGTCCACGCGACCGGGACGGAAATGCCGCTGGAAAGCCGCAACGACTCGCTGGAATGCATCCCCGTCGGCCGTCGCCGGATCGAGGCAATAGCCATAGGCCGCCAGGCCCGCGCCCAAGCGGGCGACCGCACCGGCCTCGGGCACGGGATCGCCCGGCGCCACGGGATCGATCCAGTGGCCGACGCCCGCCTCCGCCAGCAGCTGCCAGGGAAACTTCTCGCCAGGATCGATCTTGCGCCCGGGAGCGACATCGGAATGGGCCAGCACGTCCGCCGGGCCGATAGGGTTGCGGGAAAGGATGTCGCGGCACAGTTCGACGACCCCCTCGACCTGGGCCTCCGGGAACTCGACATAGCCGAACTCGTGGCCGGGATTGTGGATCTCGATGCCGATGGAGCGCGAGTTGATGTCGCGTGCGCCGTGCCAGCAGGAGACGCCGGCATGCCAGGCGCGCGAGCCCTCCTCGACCATCTGCGTGATCTCTCCCGCCTCGTCGACCAGATAGTGGCAGGAAACCTTGGAGGCGGGATTGCACAGCCAATCGACGGCGGCCTGCGCGCTTTTCATCCCGGTATAGTGAAGGACGAGGAGATGCGGCTTGAGGCCGTCGCGCCGCGACTCGGCATTGGGCGACGGGCGCCAGCGATGGGGAAGGAGGGTGCGCATCACAGGCTGCGCGCCCGGGCGATCTGCGCGTAGGCGTCGTTGATCGCGGCGAGCTTTTGGGTCGCCAGGGCGATCAGCTCACGCGGCAGGCCGGCAGCGATGTGGCGGTCGGGATGGTTTTCGCGCACCAGCTTCCGGTACTGCTTCTTCAGCTGCTCGTCGGTCGCGCCGGGATCCACCCCGAGGATGACATAGGGGTCGTTCTTGGCGAACCGAATGTGGCGGGCGCGGATGCGGGCGAAGCGGCGCTCGTCGAAGCCGAAATGGCCGGCGACGGCGCTGAGGTAGTCGAGCTCGCCGACATGGATGCCGCCGTCGGCCTTGGCGATGTGGAAGAGACCGTCGAGCACGTCCTCGAGCACCTGCGGCCGGCGCGCGAACAGGCGGCCGATCTGGCGGGCATAGGAGTCGAAGCCGGCGACATCCTGCTTGGCGAGGTTGAAGACGCGCGCCACGTGGGGAAGATCGTCGGGGGCGATCTCGAAGACCTCCTTGAACGCGTCGACCTCGCGACGGCTCACGACGCCGTCCGCCTTCGCCATCTTGGCGCCGAGCGCGATCATGCCGATGGTAAAGGCGATGGATGTCTCGGGATCGGGCGGGTTTCGGCCAGGACGCGCCATCGAGGTCAGGAACTCCAGCACGGACCCCCCCACCCCGGTCAGAACATCGATGACACGTGTCCAGATCGACATTTGCGGCGGCACAATAGCGGAGTCGCTCAGGCGTGGGGAGGGCATTGATATCGCGCGACGAATGGGCGAACCGATGTCCACTACAGCCGGCCGGATTCGCTGCGACGCGCCGCCTTGTGGATCGCACGACCGGCGTGGCAAGGTGCGCGCCGCCCATGCCACTTCTCTCCGACTCGACGCGCGGCTATCTCCTTGGCCTCGTTGCGATCGTCTTCAGGTACATCGGAACCTCCGATCGATGGATCGCTATTTCGAACGACGGTTGAAATAGGCGAGGATGCGGAAATCCGGCTGGTCGATGTCGAGCCCCTGCTCAAGCCGATTCTCGACGTGCCAGGCCCGGCCCGCGGTCCAGACGGTCGCGGCGATGACCGGCACGATCCCGATCACCAGAAGAGCGTAAAGTACGATGTCGGGCAGCCCGGAGAGCTTGACGAAGGCGAAGGCGACCGACGAGACCGAGGTCAACGTCATGACGAAGGCAAGGAGGGTCGCGCCGGTTGCGGCGAGCAGGCGGCCGAGAATGTTCTGCTGAACGGCCGCGGGCCGTTTCTCCTCAAGCGACATGGCGGCACCTTGCCGACAGCGGCGTGCGCTGACGGGCTGCGGGATACTTTTCGAGCATGGCGGGCGGCCGGATGGGTCGCGCCACGAGATTGCCGCCGCAGTTGGGGCAGACGCCGTTCAGCCGATCCGCGGCGCACGATGCGCAGAACGTGCATTCGAAAGTGCAGATGCGGGCCTCCGCCGAGTCGGGCGGCAGGTCGCGATCGCAGCATTCGCAATTGGGCCTGAGGTCAAGCACGGGGGCGAAACTCCTTCGCAAGCGGGCCGAACGCCCGGCGCCCTTGCTACTGGACAAGCGGCTGCGGCGCAAGGCATATGCCGCCCTTAGGGAAGGTACGGTCTGGGACGCGAATGGCGAAACCGAAAGGCAAGCCGCAGCCGGGCAAATGGGACTTCTGGATCGACCGCGGGGGCACGTTCACGGATATCGTGGCCCGTACGCCCGAGGGCACGATCGTCGCCCACAAGCTCCTGTCGGACAATCCTGAAGCCTACCCCGACGCCGCCATCGAAGGCATACGCCAGCTGATGGACCTCCCCGACGGGGAAGCGATCCCGGCCGACGCCATCGCCGCCGTCAAGATGGGCACGACGGTCGCGACCAACGCGCTGCTCGAACGGACCGGCGACCCCACCGTCCTCGTCATCACCGAAGGCTTCGGCGACGCGCTCGAGATCGGCTACCAGGCGAGGCCGCGCCTCTTCGACCGCAACATCGTCAAGCCGGAACTCCTCTACCGCAAAGTCATCGAAGTGAGAGAGCGCGTCGACGCGCAAGGCACGGTGCTGGCGTCCCTCGATCTCGACGCCGCAGGCGTTCAGCTGCGGGCCGCCTACGACGAAGGCATCCGCGCCTGCGCCATCGTCTTCATGCACGCCTACCGGTACCACGATCACGAACGGCAGGTCGCCCAGCTCGCCCGCGCCATCGGCTTCACGCAGGTGTCGGTGTCGCACGAGGTCTCTCCGCTCATGAAGCTCGTGGGGCGCGGCGACACGACGGTCGTCGACGCCTACCTCTCGCCGATCCTGCGCCGCTACGTCGACCAGGTCGCTTTCGCGCTCAAGGCCCGCCAGGGCGGGACGCGGCTCATGTTCATGATGTCGTCGGGCGGCCTGACCTCGGCCAGGCTGTTCCAGGGCAAGGACGCCATCCTCTCCGGGCCAGCCGGCGGTGTCGTCGGCATGGTGGAGACCGGCCGCATGGCCGGCTTCCGGCGCATCATCGGCTTCGACATGGGCGGCACGTCGACCGACGTCGCGCATTTCGACGGCGAGCTCGAGCGCGCCTTCGACACGGAGGTGGCGGGCGTCCGCATGCGGGCGCCGATGATGCGCATTCATACCGTGGCGGCGGGCGGCGGGTCGATCCTGCACTATGACGGGGCGCGGTTCCGCGTCGGGCCGGATTCGGCAGGCGCCAATCCGGGTCCCCTCTCCTATCGGCGCGGCGGTCCGCTGACCGTCACCGACGCGAACATCATGGTCGGCAAGATTCATCCCGAGCACTTCCCGAGGATTTTCGGGCGCAGCGGCGACCAGCCGCTCGACGCCAAGGGCGTCGCCGTCACGTTCGCGGCACTCGCCCAGAAGATCGGCGACAAGCGCACGCCGGCCGAGGTCGCCGACGGGTTCATCAAGATCGCCGTCGACAACATGGCCAACGCGATCAAGAAGATCTCGGTCGAGCGCGGGCACGACGTCACGGCCTACGTGCTCAACTGCTTCGGGGGCGCGGGCCCGCAGCACGCCTGCCTCATCGCCGACATGCTGGGCATGAAGACGGTCCTCATCCACCCGCTGGCCGGCGTGCTGTCGGCCTACGGGATGGGGCTTGCCGACATCCGCGCCAACCGCCAGCAGGCGGTCGAGAAGCCGCTCGCCACGCCGGTCATGGCGGAAGTGAAGGCGACCGCCAAGCGGCTCACCGAGGAGAACACGGCCGAGCTCACCGGCCAGGGCATGGCGGCGGAGAGCCTCACGCACAACGCCAACGTCCACCTGCGCTATTCCGGAACCGACTCGAACCTCGCCGTACCACTCGACACGACCGACAGGATGCGGCGCGCCTTCGAGCATGCGCACAAGCGGCAGTTCGGCTTCATCACGCCCGAGAAGGACCTGATGGTCGAGGCCATCGCCGTCGAAAGCGTCGGCGGGGGAACGGAAGTGCGCGAGCCGGCCGTGACGCTCGTCAAGACGCCGCCGCGCGCCGTCGGCAAGACCAAGATCTACTCGGACGGCAAGTGGCACAACTGCGACATCTACGACCGCCTGAAGCTCCAGCCCGGGCAGAAGGTCGAAGGCCCGGCCCTCATCGTCGAGCCGCACAACACCACCGTGATCGAGGACGGCTGGCAGGCCGCCCTCACCGGGCGCTCGCACCTCGTCCTCACGCGGGCGCGCAAGGCACCGACCCGGCATGCCATCGGCACCGACGCCGACCCGGTCATGCTCGAGATCTTCAACAACCTCTTCATGAACATCGCCGAGCAGATGGGGCTGACGCTCGAGAAGACCGCCTACTCCGTCAACATCAAGGAGCGGCTCGACTTCTCCTGCGCGATCTTCAACGACAAGGGCGAACTCGTCGCCAACGCGCCGCACATGCCGGTGCATCTCGGCTCAATGGACCGCTCGGTCGAGGTGGTGATCAAGAACAACCCGGTGATGAAGAAGGGCGACGCATTCCTGCTCAACGCCCCGTACAACGGCGGCACGCACCTTCCCGACATCACGGCCGTCACGCCGGTCTTCGACCGGACCGGCAAGAGCATCATCTTCTTCGTGGCATCGCGCGGCCACCATGCCGACGTCGGCGGCAAGGCGCCGGGTTCGATGACGCCGATGGCGCGTTCCATCCACGAGGAAGGCGTGGTCATCGACAACTTCAAGCTCATGGATCGCGGCCGGCTACGGGAGAAGGAGCTGCAGGAGCTCCTTACCGCCGGGCCCTATCCGTGCCGCAACCCGGCCCAGAACATCGCCGACCTCAAGGCGCAGGTCGCCGCCAACGAAAAGGGCGTGCAGGAGCTCATGCGGATGGTCGACGAGTTCACGTTCCCGGTCGTCAGCGCTTACATGCGGCACGTGCAGGACAATGCCGAGGAAAGCGTTCGGCGCGTGATCGGCGCGCTCCACGACAGCTCGTTCTCCTACGTGATGGACCAGGGAGCCGTCATCAAGGTCAAGATCGAGGTTGATCGCCAGCAGCGCTCGGCACGCATCGACTTCACGGGAACCTCGCCGGAGCAGCCGACCAACTTCAACGCGCCGCGGCCGATCACGCGGGCCGCCATCCTCTACGTCTTCCGATGCATGGTCGACGACAACATTCCCATGAATGCCGGCTGCCTCAGGCCCATCGAGATCGCCATCCCCGCCGACTGCATGCTGTCGCCCGAATATCCGGCGGCCGTCGTCGCCGGCAACGTCGAGACCAGCCAGGCGGTGACCGATACGCTGTTCGGCGCGCTCGGCGCCATCGCGGCGGCACAGGGAACGATGAACAACACCAATTTCGGCAACGACCGCCACCAATACTACGAGACGATCTGCGGCGGCAGCGGCGCCGGGCCCGGCTTCAACGGCGCGAGCGCGGTGCACACGCACATGACCAACACCCGCCTGACCGATCCCGAAGTGCTTGAATTCCGCTATCCGGTCATCCTGGAGAAATTCGCCATCCGGCGCGGAACGGGCGGCAGGGGCAAGTGGACCGGCGGCGACGGCGTCGAGCGGATCATCGTCTTCCGCGAACGCATGGACGTCTCGTTCCTGCACGGCCACCGGCGCGTCTCACCCTATGGAGTGGCCGGCGGCGAGCCGGGAAAGCGGGGCGAGAACTACGTCCGCCGCGCCAACGGAACGCTGGAGAAGCGCGAGGGCTGCGACCAGTTCGTCTGCGAGCCGGGCGACGCGATCATCATCCGCACGCCGTCGGGCGGCGGATACGAACGGCCCGACAAGCCGAAGACGGAAATGCCCTCGGCCGAGAAGCTCGCCGCCATCCTCAGCCGCGAGCTGAGCGCGGAGACCTAGGCAGGTCCTTCGGCTTGTAGACTTTCAGGCGGACCGGTTTCAGGTAGCAGGCGGGCGGCGGCACCGATCCATCGGGATCGACTGCGAGCGCGAACGTCCGCCGCCGGAGCTCGGCAAGGAGATCGTTGCGGCGCTCGAACCTCGCGAGTTCCGCATAAGGGATCGGTCGGCCGATGCGCACGTCGAGCGGTGTGCCGATGCGCCGGGCCGTCTCGCGGAACATCAGCGACAGGCGGAGCGTCATGCTGAGATGGCTGGCGAGCTGGAACAGCCGGCTGTTCTGGCCCATGAAGCATATCGGCACGACCGTCGCCCCCGACATGCGGACCAGCTTTTCGGTGAACGGGGCCCAGGCGAAATCGATGGCCGGACCCTTGAGCGGCTTGTCGCTCATCGAGACGCCTCCGCCCGGAAAGATGGCTACGGCCTGGCCCTGCTTCAGCCATTGATGCGCGACACTGCGCGTGCGCAGCGTCGTCGACCGGGCCGCGAGGGTGGCCGTGAAATCGACCGGCAGCAGGTTCGGACGGGCTTCCGGCGCCTGGCAGAGCACGCTGTTGGCGAGGACCTTGACGTCCGGACGGACCTTCATGGCGAGCCAGGCGAGTACGATGCCGTCCAGCACGCCGTAGGGATGGTTGGCGACGAACAGGACCGGGCCCGACCGGGGCACGCGACCGAGACGGTCCGCATCGTACCGCACATCGAGATTGAGAAGCCTGACCGCGGCATCGAAGAACGTCTCGCCGGCGCGCGGATGACCGGCGTGAAGATCATAAAGTCGCCGCAGGCGGGGCTGGCCGCCGAGCTTCTCGATCGCCTGGATCACGGCGCGCTGGAGGAGCGGCTGGTCGGGCGTCGAATAGGTGAAGCGAATCGTGTCCATCCGGCCTCGATCGCATGGTCATGCGTCAGTCCGATGACTGCCCCGCACCACGCTTGACGGCCGGATACGTCATCTTCCACATTCGCCTTGGCCACGAAACGCGGGAGGGGTTGGATGTACACTGTCTACGGACGCATCGGTGCGGGTTCGATCGCCGTCGAAGCGGTGCTCGAGGAGATCGGCGCGCCCTACCAGACGCGCAACGTGCCGAAAGGCGCCGACGGGCGGCCGGAGCGCTCCTACTTCGCCATCAATCCGCAGGGCCGCGTGCCGTCGCTGGCGCTCGCCGACGGACGCGTGATGACGGAATCGGCCGCGATCGTGCTCTACCTCGCCGACACGCACGCCGAGGCGAAGCTCGCTCCCGCTCCGGCCGACACGCTCCGTCCCGACTACCTGCGCTGGATGCTGTTCATGGCGTCGGGCATCTACAATTCGGACCTGATCGTCGCCTACGCGCCGCGCTACACGTCGGATCCGAACGGCGGCGAGGGCGTGCGCACGGCGGCGCTTGCAACGATGGCGGAGGAATGGCGGATCATGGCCGACGCACTGGGCTCCGGCCCCTACATCCTCGGCAACGCATTCTCGGCCGCCGACATCTATGCGGCGATGCTGATGACCTGGAACGACGACGTGCCGGCCTTCTTCCGGATCCATCCCAAGCTCAAGGCGCATCACGACCGCGTCGCGGCGCGCCCGGCGGTGGCGCGGGTGTGGAAGCGGCACGAGATCGAGGTCTAGGCCGCGGCGGCGGCCGTCTCCCCCAGGCCGAGCATGCGGCAGATCGCGTAGACGAGGTCGGCGCGATTGAGGGTGTAGAAATGGAAGTGGCGGATGCCCTCGCGCCGCAGGGCCTCGACCTGCTCGCTGGCGGTGGCGACCGCGACGAGGCGCGTGGTTTCCGGGTCGTCGTCCAGTCCTTCGAAGCGGCGGGCGAAAGCGGCGGGAATGGTCGCGCCGCACCGATAGGCGAATTCCTTCACGCGGGCGAAGTTGGTGACCGGCAGGATTCCCGGAACGATGGGCACCGTAATGCCGCGGGCCCTCACGCGGTCGAGGTAGCGAAGGAAGGCGCTGTTGTCGAAGAAGAACTGGGTGATGGCGCGGCTGGCGCCGTTGTCGACCTTTGCCGCGAGCATGGCGAGATCGACCTCGAGGGTGAAGGATTCGGGGTGCTTCTCGGGATAGGCGGCGACGGAAATCTCGAAATCGCCGATCGACCGGATGCCCTGCACAAGGTCGGCGCCGTTGCGATAGCCCTCCGGATGCGGCTCGAACTTGGCGCCGACGCCCTGGGGCGGATCGCCGCGCAGGGCGACGATGTGGCGGACTCCGGCGGCGGCGAAGTGCCGGACCGTGGCATCGACGTCCGCCTTGGCGGCACCGACGCAGGTGAGGTGGGCGGCGGGATTGAGCGCCGTCGCCGCGGCGAGCTCGCGCACGGTGTCGAGCGAACGCTCCCGGGTGGTGCCGCCGGCGCCATAGGTCACCGATACGAAAAGCGGGCGCAACCCCGCCAGCCGCTCCACCGTCTGGCGGAAGGCCGGCATCGCGTCCGCCGTCTTGGGTGGGAAGAACTCGAAGGAGACGGTGAGCGAATCCGGCGCCTCGACGGCGATGTTCGACGGGTCAGGCATCCCTTGTCCTCTTCCTCGAATGCGGCGCATCGCCCGCGGGCTTTTCGGCAAGCCACAGCGAAACCGTGAGACCGGTCCTGGCGAGCGCCTTGGGCGGCTTCAGCGTTTCCAACCGAACGAGATCGAGGCGGGCGCGCTCGAGCCAGCCCGCCATGGGGCCGGCGTCGATGCCGAGCCGGCGATGGGCATGCTCGTCACGCAGGAACTCGAGCTCGTGCGGAGCGAAATCGACGACGATGAGCCGGCCACCCGGCTTCAGGATGCGCGCCGCCTCGGCAAGGGCGCGCGCCGGCTCGTCGAGATAGTGGAGCACCTGGTGGATGGTCACGAGGTCGGCGACGGCGTCGGCGAGCGGCAGCTGCGCGACGTCGCCCTGGCGCACCTGGGCATGGCGAAGGCCGGCGCGGTCGAGATTGGCGCGGGCCACGGCGAGCATGTCGCGGCTCATGTCGATGCCGACCGCCTGGCGGGCGCGCGGCGCGAACAGTTCGAGAATCCGCCCGGTGCCGGTGCCGAGATCGACGAAGGAGTCGACCCCCTGCTCGCCGGCGAGCCCGAGAAGCGCGCTTTCGACCTCGGCCTCGCTCACGTGAAGCGCGCGGATCTTGTGCCAGTTCGCGGCGTTGGCGCGGAAATACTGCTGGGCCTCGCGGGCCCGCGCATCGCGCACGGATCCGAGTTCCTTCAGGTCGCGGTCGAACTGCCCGGCGTCGGTGGGCAGGAGGCGCAGAACGGCCTGTGCCAGAGCGGCGCCGGACCCCCCGTCCCGCATGCGGAACAGCACCCAGCTCCCCTCCCGGTAGCGGTCGAGAAGCCCGGCGTCGCACATGAGCTTCAGATGGCGGCTGATGCGCGGCTGGCTCTGGTTGAGAATCTGCGTGATCTCGGTCACGTTGAGCTCGCCATGCGACAGGAGATGCAGCAAGCGCAGGCGGCTCACCTCGCCGATGGCCCGCAAGCCCTTGAGGAGATTGTCCATTCGTCAGCGCCGCTCCGAGCTGGCCAATTGGGAATTAGGATATAAACATATCCTTATGTCAATCGAAATCGGTGGCCGGAACGCGACGGCGGGTGCGGAGTTTTGGTGATAAGTTCAACTTCCTATTGAGAGGGGTTATCCGCTTCCGTTGAAAACCTCGCATCTTCTGGTAAGAATCTTGCAGGCCGACCAAGAACAGGTGACGAGTTCAGGGCTCGCCTCTCCGCAAGAGGTTTTGGCGACAGGGAAACATGACATGAAGGATAGCCGACCCACCGCCGACTTCCGGCGCCGTAACTTCCTGAAAGCCCTGGCGGCGGGAGCCGCTTTCGCCGGTCTCGGCTGCCTGCCGGCGCTCGCCCAGGCCTCGACGCCGCAAGAGCAATATGTGAAGGGCATCGCCGACGACGTGATGACCCTCGCCAACGGCAGCGTCCGCGGCGGCGCGCTCAAGTCCAAGTTCGTCTCGCTGCTCAACCGGCATTCGGACGTGCGCGGGCTCGCGCTGTTCTCGCTCGGACAATACCAGAAGGGGCTGCCGTCGGGACTCAAGAACGAATATTTCAAGCTCGTCGTCGACTACGCGGCCGGGCTCTTCGTCTACTACATCGACGACTTCGCGGCGTCCGATCTCGATATCCGCTCGTCGCGCTCGCAGGGCAAGGCGGTCATCATCGACAGCTCGATGCGCTTCAAGGGCGGCAGCAAGTCGCCGGTGAAGTGGCGCGTCGTCAAGGCGGGCGGCGGCTACCGCGTCAGCGACGTCAACGTGCGCGGAATCTGGCTTTCCCTGCAGATGCGCGAGAAGTTCGTTTCCGTCCTGCGCGAGAACAAGGGCGACTTCGATGCCCTCCTGAAATTCCTGCGCAGCAATGCGTGACGAGCCGGAAGGTCCGGGGAAAAACCGCAATCGATTGACGTTGACCTGACCCTCGACTAGTTGGGAAACAGCGATGGCCGTCCAAGGAGTTCGAAGATGAGCCTGCCTGCCCGGCACCCGACGCGGCGCACGATGTTGACAGGACTTGTCGCCGGGGCCCTCGCCCTGCCGGCGGCCCGCGCCCGCGCCGCCGATGCCTCCGTCGCCTACATGAAGAAGGCCGCCAGCGAGCTCTTCAACGCCCACAAGCTCGGCACGGTGTCGGCATTCCTTCCGCCCATCGAGCGCTATGCCGACGTCGCCAGCATCGCCGACTACTCGCTCGGCCAGTATGCGGCCAAGCTGCCGGCGGACGATCGGCAGAGCTACTACAAGGGCGTCGCCCTGTTCATCGCTCGCTACTTCGCCGACCAGACGCGCTATTATCGCATCGCCAAGTGGGATATTGGCGAACCCGAGAATCAGTCGGGCGGCGACGTGCTCATCGACACGCGAGTCACCCTGCTCACCGGCGCCCGCCACAATGTGGAATGGAGGCTCACGCCGAAAGGCAAGAGCTTCAAGATCACCGACGTGAAGGTGGCCGGGTTCTCGCTCATCTACTTCCAGCGCGGCCTCTTCGTCTCCTACATCCGGGAGCGCAAGGGCGACGTCAGGCAGCTCGTGGCGGTGCTCAACCGCCAGCCGACGAACTAGCGCGCGAACTTCTTGTACTTGATGCGCTTCGGACGGACGGCGTCCTCGCCGAGACGGCGCTTCTTGTCTTCCTCGTAGTCGTGGAAGTTGCCCTCGAACCATTCGACGTGGCTGTCGCCCTCGAAAGCCAGCATGTGGGTGGCCAGCCGGTCGAGGAACATGCGGTCGTGGCTGATGATGACGGCGCAGCCGGCGAAATCCTCCAGCGCCTCCTCGAGAGCGGCGAGCGTCTCGGTGTCGAGATCGTTGGTCGGCTCGTCGAGCAGGAGGACGTTGGCTCCCGACTTCAGCATCTGGGCGAGATGCACGCGGTTGCGCTGGCCGCCCGACAGCGTGCCGACCTTCTGCTGCTGGTCGGCGCCGCGGAAATTGAAGGAGGAGGTGTAGGCGCGGCTGTTCAGCTCGCGCTTGCCCAGATAGAGAATGTCGTTGCCGCCCGAGATCTCCTGCCAGACGGTCTTGTCGGGATTGAGCGCATCGCGGCTCTGGTTCACGTAGCCGAGGTTGACGCTGTCGGCGATCTCGATGGTGCCGCCGTCCGGCTTCTCCTCGCCGGTGATCATGCGGAACAGCGTCGTCTTGCCGGCGCCGTTGGGCCCGATGACGCCGACGATGCCGCCGGGCGGCAGGCGGAACGACAGTCCGTCGATCAGGAGCCGGTCGCCATAGGCCTTCGACAGGTTGTCGACCTCGATGACGTTGGTGCCGAGGCGCGGCCCGGGCGGAATGACGATCTGCGCCTCGCTCGATTTCAGGCGCGCCTCGTTGACCTTCACGAGCTCGTCATAGGCCCTGATGCGCGCCTTCGATTTCACCTGGCGGGCCTTGGGGCTCGCCGCGATCCACTCGCGCTCGCGGTCGAGGACCTTCTGCCGGGCGACGTCCTCGCGCGATTCCTGCGCGAACCGCTTCGCCTTCTGGGCCAGGTAGGCGGAGTAGTTGCCCTCGTAGGGAACGCCGCGGCCGCGATCGAGCTCCAGGATCCATCCGGTCACGTTGTCGAGGAAGTAGCGGTCGTGCGTCACGATGAGGATGGCGCCCGGATAGTCGTGCAGATGGTGCTCGAGCCATTCCACCGACTCGGCGTCGAGGTGGTTGGTCGGCTCGTCGAGCAGCAGAAGATCGGGCCGCGACAGCAGCAGGCGTGTCAGCGCGACACGGCGCTTCTCGCCGCCGGACAGGTTGGCGACGTCGGCGTCGCCGGGCGGGCAGCGCAGCGCATCCATCGCCTGCTCCACCTGGGTGTCCAGGTCCCAGAGGTTCTGAGCGTCGATGGTGTCCTGCAGCTTGGCCGCCTCTTCCTGCGTCTCGTCGGAGTAATTCATCATGAGCTCGTTGTAGCGGTCGAGCACGGCCCGCTTGGCCGCGACGCCCTCCATGACGTTGCCGAGCGCATCCTTCGAAGGATCGAGCTGCGGCTCCTGGGCAAGGAAGCCGACGGTCGCGCCCTCCGCCACCCAGGCCTCGCCGCCGAACTCCTTGTCGAGGCCCGCCATGATGCGCAGCAGCGTCGACTTGCCCGAGCCGTTCGGACCGAGCACGCCGATCTTCGCATCGGGGTAGAAGGACAGGTTGACGTTCTCGAGGACCTTCCTGCCGCTGGGGTAGGCCTTGGTCAGGCCGTGCATGTGATAGATGAATTGTCGCGCCAACGTCAGGAACCTTCGAGATTGCGGGATGGGTGTCGAGGCGCCTTCTAGCGGATGCGCCGCAAGGATGCAATTGAAGGGCCCTTATTCTGGCGCCATCCCATTCTTGTCAAAGGTTGCCAAATAGGCGAGCAAGGCTTGCAACTCCTCATCCTTTTTCAGGCCGTGAAAAATCATCTTATTGCCGACCACCAGGCCCTTCGGGTCGCGGAGAAACTTCGTAAGGGTCGCTTCGTCCCAGACATTGCTCTTGCCGAACTCGGCCATGGCTGCGGAGTACTGGTATTCTGGCACGCTGCCGGGCTTGCGACCGAACAGCTCGTTGAGATGTGGACCGATCTTTTTGAGTTTTTTATCGCCCACGAGATGACAGGTCTGGCATGTGAAGAATACAAGCTCCCCAATGATCACCTGCTCGTCTTTGTCCTGCGCTTCAGCAGCAACGGTGCTGGCAACAAGGCCCAGGAACATAAGACAATTGCGAATAGCCATTTCGGTTCTGGCTCTTTGCTAGCTCCGGGGATTGGCCCACGGATCGAGATGCGCTTCCCGGTAGATGACGGAGTCCTCGTCCACGCCGAGTTTCTCTAGTGCTCTGCCAACAGCTTTCTTTCCCGGTGCCTGTAGGGTGCCGAGAAGGCGCCAAGCGCCACCGCATTCCTGCCAGATGTTGAACTGCTTCATGGCCGGCGGGTCTGACTCCGACCGATCGTAGAGTCAAGCTTGCCCAATGAATTTTGGTTTAGGTCGGTCACTGCCAGCGGCGCTGTTATTGGGTCAACTTCGGCGCCGCACTTCTCGCATTTGACTTTGGCACCATCCGCAACTTTCAGGAGGCTGACTTTGACCAACTCGCGACATTGGGGACAACTGAGACTGAGAAACATCGAAAGGCCCCCCTCCTTAAGGATTGACCCAGCGAAAGGAAAATTAAAAAGGACTGGGAAATTTTCAACAGGTCAGATTTCCTACTCGGAAGCGCCGCCTGCGCCTAGCGACAACCGCGCAATGGCCTGTGCCATCGCTAGCGCATCGCTTCCTGCAAATAACTGTCTCTAAGCCCCGGCTCGTTACGCGCATAGACATAAGCCAGCCCACGACCGTTCCCATCTTCGATCTTGTAGTGGCCGCCTTGGGTTCGGGTGATCCGCCAGGGGCGAGGGAAGGTTTGGATCCTGTCTTCTGCCATCGCGCCTCGCTATGGGATTTCGCGCGTCAGAGTATTGGTCGAGGAAGTTTTTAGTGAGATGAAAATTTATATCCACAACGGCGGCGGCCAAGGTGTCCGTGCGTCGCGTATGGCTTCACACGCTTGACGGTCACGGGCATTGAAGCATAAGTTGCAGCCGGGGTCGTGCACGACCCTGGAGTGTGAAAGCTCCTCGATAGCGGCTAGGCATTAGCCGGTAAGATGCCAAACCGGTTTCGCACCCTCGAGGCCGGGGAGGCGCTGTCGCATGTCCAAGGCGAAAGCCCAAAGGACAGCGCAGCCGTCTATCGCGGCTTTTCACCTCCCCGGTCACCAGCGTGCGTTGGTGACCTCCACTCATGAAGGGAGGCGACCATGGACTACCCAGATTTCCCGCCGAAGCATCCGCTGAGCGACGCAATCCATTATGTGCTCGAGGCCACTATGATGGCGGTCAAACACTATAGAGCGCGCGAAGGCAAGTTCACGCAGCAGGATGTTCACCTCTTCGAGCGCCTTCGCGAGACGGTGTGGATTCAGTATTTCAACATCGCGCAAGTTTTCAACGAAGCGCGCACCGACTTCGCGAAGCAGACCGACGTCCCGCCGGAGAGACCAGCCGATCCGAGATATTAGCAATTCGCGGCCGGCCTGTGCAAAAATTCCTTGACAATAAATTCCTAGATGCGTAGAACGCGCACGTCACTCGCCGCTCAAGGGAGCGTTGTCCGGAAACTCCGACGGCGTGGCGGGTGATCGGTGCCTCGGGCGGAGTCGTCTGTGCAAACAGATGACGAAGTCCGGGCGGCGTCTCCGGCCTGACCCTCCTAAGACGGAGCGTGCTCAGCACAGTCGGGGCCAGATTGAGTCATCTCAATCGAAGGCCCGGCGAGATCGCAGTATGGCGATGCCGTGGCGAAACACCGGTGGAGCGCTCCTTCACGGGGCATCCTGATTTGCCACTGCCTGTCGACTTCGCGAAGTCCCCCGCGAGGTGGGCGCTCCACACTCCCTTCCCTCCCGGAGGCCCAAGGCCGCCCGGACGATCCGTCTTGCGACACCCCTTCCGTTGCGATCAGGACCGGCTGAGCAGCGGCCATGCCACCCAGGCGAAGGTCAGCATGGACAGGAAAAGGGCGATCGACGAGATCGCGGCCAGCGGCTCCACCGACGGATTGCCGGCCAGCACGAGGTACAGCGCCACGGTCAGCACGGCCATCGACACGATGGCGAGCCAGCAGTGGACCTGGGCCTGCCGCGTGCGGGCGCGCTCGGGGAACAGATGGTAGAAGAAGGCGAAGACCGCCATGCTGAGCCAGCCGACCACCAGCATGTGAGCATGGGTCGGCATCTGGGAATGATCCTGGGTCATGGCCATCTTGAGGCCGAGCAGCATGCCGAGCACGGCGAAGCACAGTGCGGCGATGAAGAATATCCTCGATATCCCGATCATTGGTTCTCTCCTCCCCAGTTGAGATTGCCCGACGCGACTGCCTTCACCCGTAGAAGCCGCGAGCTTTGCGCTCGAGCGGCGGCAAAATGCCGTCAGAAGCCGCGCTTGGCAAGCGTCTCGCGCATGACCTGCTGCAACTCTTCCCTGCGGTAGGGCTTCATGATGATGTTGTCCTTCAGGCGCGGCTCCTCCATGTGGACGATGGCGCCCTTGGGATAGCCCGACGTATGCACGATCAGCAGGTCCGGATTGATCTGCTGCGCCGCCTGGGCGAGGTCGAAGCCGTTGAGGCCGCCGGGCATCACGACGTCGGTGAACATCAGGTCGATGTCGCGCTGCTGCTGCAGCAGGGTCAGCGCGGCAATCCCATCGGCGGCTTCGACGACGTCGTATCCGAATTCGGCCAGGAAGCCCGTGGCGACCTCGCGCACGCCCTCCTGGTCCTCGACGACGAGAATCTTGGGCCTCGCATTGCGCGGGCGCGGCGGGATCGACGGAGCGGCCGGCTGCGGCGACACGCGGCTTGAGCCGTTCGCAGTGGGAGCAGCAGTGGGCGCAGCGGCGGGCGCGGCGGAGGTTTCGGCGGCGGTGGGCTTCGGCACGTTCCAGCCGCGGCGCTGCGGAGACGGCGGGGCGACCGGCGCCACCACCACCTCGATGCGCGGGTGCGGCTTGCGGCTGCCCGGCTGCGGCGCGGCGACGGGCTTGATGGTGACCGTGGGCCCTGCCCTCTTCTCCGGCTTCGGGGCGGGAAGGAGGGCCAGCGGCGTGTCGGCCGGCACGGACAGCTTCGGTCCAGGCGGCGCGACGGCCGGCTGCTTCGGCGGCGACGCGGCGGCCGGCGCCAGGGTGAATTCCTGGGGCGGACTTTCCGGCGTCTTCGGCTGCTGCGGAGCCGTCTCAGCAGTCTTCGGCTGGGCGGTCTCGGCAGCCTTCGACGCTGCGGGTTCGATCCGCGGCACGATCCCCTTGCAGGGAAGATAGATCTTCACCGACGTGCCGTGGCCTTCCTCGCTGTAGATGCGCAGGTGGCCGCCGCACTGCGTGGCGAATCCGTACACCATCGCCAGGCCGAGGCCCGACCCCTTCGCCGCCGTCTTGGTGGTGAAGAAGGGCTGGACGACCTTGTCGATGATGGCCTTGGGAATGCCGGTGCCGGTGTCGGTGACCGCGACCATCACATAGAGGCCGGGCTTCACATCGGGATTCTCGTTCACATAGGCCTGGTCGAGGACGATGTGCTGGGTCTCGACGGTCAGCTTGCCGGCCGACGGCATGGCGTCGCGGGCGTTGATGGCGAGGTTGAGGAGCGAGGTCTCGAACTGGATGGGATCGATCAGCACGAGGCCATCGTCGGGCGTGAGGGCAAGCTGGAGATCGATCGACTCGCCGATGGTCCGGGCTATCAGCGAATGCAGGTTGGCGATGAGGTGGTTCACCTGCACCTGGCGCTGCTCGATCTCCTGCTGGCGGGAGAAGGTGAGGAGCTGGCGCGTCAGGTCGGAGCCCTTCTGGGCCGCCTCGCTCGCCTCGAGCAGGCGGTGACGCGCCCTCTCGTCGCCGTTGATCGCGGTCTCGACGAGGGTGAGGTTGCCGATGATGACGGTCAGGAGGTTGTTGAAGTCGTGGGCGAGACCGCCGGTGAGCTGGCCGACGGCTTCCATCTTCTGGGCCTGCTGGAGCTGGCGCTCGGCCTGGCGGCGGCTCGTCGTGTCGACGATCTGGACGACGAGGTGATCGATGTCGTTGCGCTCGTTGCGGACGAGCGACACGCTGGTGAACCCCCAGGCGAACGGCTTGCCGCCGCCGACATAGCGCAGCTCCATCTTGAAGGCGAAGCTGTCGCCGTCGATCAGATTGCGCATGCCCGACAGGAAGGCGGCCTTGTCGTCGCGATGGACGCTCTCGTCGAACGCGAGGGTGGTCAGCTCCTCGTCGGTCCTGCCCGACATCTCCCGGAAGGCCGGATTGTAGGCGAGGATGCGGCCGTTCGGCGCGACGAGCACGATGCCGTGCGCGGCGGCCTCGAAGGCGCCGCGGAAGCGCTGCTCCGACCGGAGCAACGCCGTCTCGGCCGACTTCCTGGCGGTCACCTCCTGCAGGATGACGATCGAGCGCTCGACGCGGCCCTTGCTGCCGCGATAGCCAAGCGCCGAGATGAGCATGTGCGCCTTCTGGCCATCCTTCCGGAACATCACGATTTCGACGTTGCGGATGGCATTGGTCTGCAGATAGCGCGGGTAGATCTGCTGGGTCAGGTAGGCGCGCGACTCATGCGACAGAAGCTCGTGCCAGTGGCGGCCGGAGACGTCGGCGAGCGAATAGCCGAGGGTCTCCATCCACTGCCGATTGATGCTCAGGATGCGGCCGGCGCCGTCCATGCAATGAAGGTTTATCGGCAGGTTGAAGAGAAGCTGCTCGTAGACCCGGCCGCTCGCCTGGTCGGGAAAGAAGGGCAGATAGTCCTCGACGGAGGGCTCGTTCTTCTCGATTCGCCAGGCCGCGTTGGTCGCCTCCGCTTGCGCAAGGTCGTCCGGCCATAGTCCTGTCGTGGACACTTGGCTCATCTCTATCGTGGCCCTCGATGCAATCCCGAACCGGGGAGGGTAAGGTCCAATCATTAACGAGCCGTTGAATTAACCACCTGAAAACCATCGCCGGCCGCGGTCCGCCAGGCTGAGACGGACCCCCGCCATAGCGCCGAGGCACCCGGCCGTCACATTTACGTGAGGCACTTTTCAATCAAACGTTCGATTGATAAAGAACCATCATGAAGCGAAAGACCTCAGCCCCGGCAGCCCCGGCCGACACGCGAAGCCGCCTCCTCAACGCGGCGATCGACGCCTTCGGGCAGAAGGGCTACGAGGGCGCCGGCATCCGGGAGATCGCGGCGGCGGCCGACACGAACCTCGCCGGAATCGCCTATCATTTCGGGGGCAAGGACAAGCTCTACCGCGCCTGCCTCGCCCATATCGTATCGACGCTGGCCGACCGGGTCGGCTCGCGCCTCGCCACCCGGCTCGGGGCCGCTCCCGACACGCCCGAAGCCGCCCGCCAGGCGCTCAAGGACATCCTCGGCGCCATGGCGGAGGTCATCCTGGCGACGCCGCGGCTGTCGAGCTTCGCGCGGGTGATCGTGCGGGAGCAGATGGACCCCTCCCCCGCCTTCGCCATCCTCTACGATTCCTTCATGGCGCCGATGCATGCCCGCCTGTGCGGACTATGGGCCGCGGCGACCGGGAAATCCGCCGATTCCGAGGACGTGAAGCTCGCGGTGTTCACGCTCGTTGGCGGCCTGCTCGTGTTCCGCATCACCCGGGCGGGAGTCCTGAAGCGGCTCGCGTGGAGGGACGTCGGGTCGAAAGAACTTAAAAGCATCATCCGCAGGCTCGAGGACAACGTCGACCTGCTGACGGAAAGACCCTGAAGGAGACCGGCCATGGGCGGCTTGTGCAGTATCGTTTTCATCGGCTGGCTCGTGGGCTGCGCCGCGGATCCGGCAGCAATGCTGTCGGGCTACGTCGAAGGGGAATACGTCTCGGCCGCCCCGGTGGCGAGCGCGCGAATCGAAGCCGTGCACGTCCGGCGCGGCGATGCGGTCGAGAAGGGCACGCTCCTCGCCGAGCTCGACGACAGCGACGCGGTGCTCGAGCTTCACCAGGCGACGGCCCGTCTCGCCCAGCTCCAGTCTCAGCTGCGCGACATAACGAAGGGCAAGCGGCCCGACGAGATCGCCGCCATCCAGGCGTCGCTCAATGCCGCCCGGGCCCAGCTTCGCGAATCGCAGCTGGCCTACAACAGGGCCCGCGACCTCGCCGACCGGGGCGCGGTCCCCAAGCAGAGCTTCGACCAGGCGGAGGCGGCACGGGCGACGGCGGAAGCCCGGGTCGACGAGCTCGAAGCCAACGTCGAGACGGCCCGCTCCGGGGCGCGGCCCGACGAAATCGCCGTCCAGGTCGAGCGGGTGGAAGAGGCGAAGGCCAGCGTCCGCGTCGCCCAGTGGCATGTCGACGAGCGGCGCATCGTCGCTCCGGCCCGCGGGACCATCAGCGACATCATCCGGCGCAGCGGCGAGATCGCCGGGCCGACGCTGCCCGTGGTGTCGTTCCTGCCGGAAGGCGCGGTGAAGCTCAAACTCTTCGTCGCCGAGGCCGCACGCTCCAACCTCAGGCCCGGCGTGAGGCTCGCCATCTCGTGCGACGGCTGTCCGGCCGGGATCGAGGCCGAGGTGAGCTACGTGGCGTCCGATCCGGAATTCACCCCGCCCGTCATCTACTCGGTCGACCGGCGCCAGAAGCTCCTCTACCTCGTCGAGGCGCGGCCGGTCGCGGCGAGCTCCATCCTGCAGCCGGGCTTGATCGTCGATGCGCGCATCCGGCGCGAGGAGCAGCCATGAACGTCGTCGAGGTCGAAGGGCTGACCAAGCGCTTCGGGAACCGAACCGTCGTCGACGGCGTGTCGCTGTCGATCAAGGAAGGCGAGATCATGGGCTTCCTCGGCCCCAACGGGGCGGGGAAGACGACGACCATCCGCCTGATCTGCGGACTCCTGGTTCCGGATGCCGGGCATGGAACGGTGCTCGGCCACGACGTGGTGACCGAGAGCCAGATGATCAAGCGCCAGGTCGGCTACATGACGCAGCGCTTCTCCTACTATGAAGACCTGACGATTGCCGAGAACCTCGCCTTCGTCGCCCGGCTCTACGAGCTCGAGCCGGTCGCGGCCCATGTCGAGGAGACGCTCCGGTCGCTCGGCCTCGAAGCGCGCCGCAACCAGCTGTCGGGGACGCTTTCCGGCGGGTGGAAGCAGCGGCTGGCCCTTGCCGCGGCGATCATGCACGCGCCGAAGCTCCTCCTGCTCGACGAACCGACGGCAGGCGTCGACCCGAAGGCACGGCGCGAGTTCTGGGATGAGCTCCACCGCCTGGCGGCGGGCGGTCTCACCGTCCTCGTTTCGACGCACTACATGGACGAAGCCGAACGATGCCACCGCCTCACCTACATCTCGCAAGGCCGCATCCTGATGACCGGGACGGCGGACGCCCTCATCGACCGGTCGGGACTGTCCGTCATGGTGGTGGAAGGCCCCGGCGTCTCCGGCATCGTCGGCGCGCTCGAAGCGCGCAAGGAGGTCGAGCAGGTCGCCTCGTTCGGCAACGCGCTGCACGTCGTCGGTCGGGACCCCGAGGCCTTGCGACTGGCGGTCGAGGCGGCGACGAAGGGCGGCGACTTCCGCGTCCACGCCGGCAGGACGTCGCTCGAGGACGTCCTCATCGAACTCATGGGTGCGGCGCAAAAGGGCTCGGCGCAAAAGGGTTCGGCGCAACGGGAAGCACGGCCATGAGCATCGCGTTCTCCTACCGGCGGGTGCTCGCGGTCCTGCACAAGGAGCTCATCCAGATGCGGCGCGACCGGCTGACCTTCGGCATGATGCTCGGCATCCCGATCATCCAGCTGCTCCTCTTCGGCTTCGCGATCAGCACCGACCCCAAGGCCCTGCCGGCGGCGGTGCTCGACCTCAGCCACGAACGGTTCTCCCGCGCCATCGTGTCGAGCCTGGAGAACACCGGCTATTACCGGTTCGGAGAGATGCCGGCGACCAGCGCCGAAGCGGAGCGCCTGATGGCGACCGGCGCCATCACCTTCCTCGTCACCATCCCGAGCGATTTCGGCACCCGCGTCATGCGCGGCGAGAAGCCCCAGGTGCTGCTCGAGGCGGACGCCTCCGACCCCGCCGCGGCGAGCGGCGCGATCGGCGCGCTGGGCGAAGTCGCGACGCGGGCCCTGCAGCGCGAGCTCGGCACCGAGGCGGAAAGCGCCGAACGGCGCGAGGAAGGCCTCGATATCGTGGTGCACCGCCGCTACAACCCCGAGGGCATCACCCAGTACAACATCGTTCCCGGGCTGCTCGGCGTCATCCTTCAGATGACGATGGTCATGATGACGGCGATCGCCCTCACCCGCGAGGTCGAGCGCGGGACGATGGAGAACCTGCTCGCCATGCCGCTGCAGCCGGTCGAGATCATGACGGGCAAGATCACGCCCTATATCGGCATCGGCGCCGTGCAGGTGGTGGTCATCCTCAGCCTGGCCGCCCTGCTCTTCCAGGTACCGTTCGTGGGATCGCTGGCGCTCCTCCTCATGTCGATCCTCATCTACATCGTCGCGCTGGTGCTCCTCGGCTACACCTTCTCGACGCTGGCGCGCACCCAGATGCAGGCGATGCAGCTCACCTTCTTCTTCTTCCTGCCGTCCATCCTGCTGTCGGGCTTCATGTTCCCGTTCGGCGGCATGCCGGGCTGGGCGCAGTTCATCGGCGAGCTCCTGCCGCTCACGCATTTCCTGCGCGTCGTGCGGGCCATCATGCTCAAGGGATCGACGCTTCCCGAGATCCTGCACGAGGTGATGGCGCTCCTGCTGTTCGTCTTCGCCTTCGCCGGATTGGCCCTGGCGCGGTTCCGCCGCACCCTCGACTAGACGCCCTTGGCGTCGAGCCATGCCTTGATGAGCGTGCGGTAGCGCTCGCCGTCGAAGCTCGGGAAGTGGCCGCCATGAACGACGCGGACCTGGACGTCGTAGAGCATCTTCATGCTGGCGACGTAGTCGGCGGCGTTCGAGTGGTAGCAGTCCTCGATCAGGGGGCCGTCGTAGATGATGTCTCCGGAGAACAGGATGCCGGTGGCCCGCTCGTAGAGCGCAATGCCGCCCGGCGAGTGGCCCGGCGTGTGCAGCACCTCGAAGCGGCGGTCGCCGAGGTCGACGACGTCGCCATGGGCCAGCAGGTGCGTCGCGGGAGCCGGTGCGACGCCGTAGGTCGCGGAGTCGTAAGGCGCCGGCGGGAGGGCCGTGAAGATCTCGTCGGTGACGTAGGGATCGGCGAGCGTATTCCGCCGCGTCGGATTGGCGAGCAGATCGGCTTCGGCGGCGTGCACGCGGCGTTCGGCGAATTCATGGTGGGCGCCGATGTGGTCGAAATGGGTGTGGCTGGCGACCGCCACGCACGGCCGTTCGCGCACGATCTCGACATAGGGCTTGAGCGGCACGACGCCCATGCCGCTGTCGACGAGCATGTCGCGGTCGCGCCCGCGGACGTGCCACATGTTGCAGCGATAGAACTCGCGGATGTGCGGCTCGCCGACGGCGGTGACGCCGTCGCCGACGCTGCGGACGCGGTACCAGTCCTCGGGCCGGATGCGTTTCATGGGTCCGGGCTTCGAGGAAAGACCCGCAGATGGCGGCGCTCGGCCGAGAGCTCGAGACGGGTCCCCACCGTGTAGGCGACGTCCTGGGGCAGTCGCACGCGCAGCAGCGCGCCGCCGGCCTCGAGACGGCAGACGCACTGGTGGTGGGTGCCGAAGAATCCGGTCTCCTCCACCTTCGCGGCGCCGAACACGGCGTCGCCGGCCTCCCGGCCCACCCGCACGTGCTCGGGGCGAACGGCCAGCAGGACGGCCTCACCGGCGCGAGCCTCGCCGGCCGCCGTCACCCGACCGAAGGAGGCGACGATCTCGCAGATTCCGTCCGCCGCGGCCGCCACCGTTCCTACGAACATGTTGCTTTCGCCCATGAAGCCGGCGGCGAAGGCGGTCCGCGGATCGAGGTAGACGCGCTGGGGCTCTCCCTCGTCTTCGATCCGCCCGCGGTTCAGGACCACGACCCGATCGGCCACCGCCATCGCCTCCTCCTGGTCGTGAGTCACATGGACGAAGGTCGTGCCGACGCGGCGCTGGATGTTCTTGAGCTCCTCCTGCATCTGGCGGCGAAGCTTCAGATCTAGAGCGCCCAGCGGCTCGTCGAGCAGCAGGACCTTGGGCTTGACGACCAGAGAACGGGCGAGTGCCACCCGCTGGCGCTGGCCGCCGGAAAGCTCGTGGGGTCGACGATGGAAGACGGCGTCCAATCCGACCATTTTCAGCATCTCGGCCGCCTGCCCGTCGCGCTCGGGGCGAGCCATGCCGCGCATGCGCAGGCCGAATCCCACATTGGCGCCGACCGTCATGTGCGGGAAAAGCGCATAGTCCTGGAACACGGTCGCCGTCGGGCGCCGGGCCGGCGGCGTGGCGGTGAGGTCCTCGCCGTCGATGAGTACGCTGCCGCGGGTGGGCGCCAGGAAGCCGCCGAGAATGTTGAGGAGCGTCGTCTTCCCCGATCCCGACGGACCGAGGAGCACGGTGAACGAGCCCTCGGCGATGTCGAGCGAGATGTCGTCGAGTACGACGACGCCGTGGAAGGCGTGCGACAGGTTGCGCACCGAAAGGACCGGTCGGCTCATCGGCTCCGCCTCCGCAGCACGGCAAGCTCGAGTACGAGCAGCAGCAAGATGGAGATGCCGAAGACGAGGCTTCCCGCCGCATTGGTCTTCGGATTGAGGCCCGAGCGGAGCATCGACCATATCTCGACCGGCAAGGTCACCTCGAACCGCGTGAGCAGGAAAGCGATGAGGAATTCGTCCCAGGAGAAGGTCATCGACAGGAAGAAGGCCGCGAACAGCGCCGGCCACAGCATGGGGGCGGTCACGAGACCCAGCACCTGCCAGTCGGACGCGCCGAGGTCGCGGGCCGCCCGCTCGATGTTCACCTGGTGCTCGCCCATCTGCGACAGGATGATCGCGAAACACAGGGGAAGGTTGATCACCACGTGACCGATGCCCGCCGTGACGAGCGACTTCGGCATGCCGAGACCATTGAAGAGAACGAGGAGGCCCATGCCGATGATAAGATAGCTGACGGTCAACGGCGCCATGAGCAAGGCGCGCAATGCGCCGGAGCCGCGCGGGGTGAAGCGGGCGAGGCCGTAGGCGGCGAGGAACCCCAGCGCGACGCTCACCGCCGAAGACACCACGGCCAGCAGGATGGAATTGCCGAGCGCCTCCATGGCGCCCCCGTCGGCGAGGACGGCGCCGTACCATTTGAGACTCGGACCGTTGAAAGGTGGAACGGGAATCTGCGAGCCCTGGAAGGAAAAGAGAACGAGCACCGCCACGGGAAGGAAGATGAAGACGTAGAGGGCAACCGAATAGAGCGCGGCGAGGATGTCGAGCGGACGCATCAGGCGCGCTCCAGCTTCAGCCAGCGGGCCGAGGCGAGATAGGCGACCGTCACGACGACCATGAGGACGACGGACAGGGTCGAGGCCGTGGGAAAGTCGGCCCGCCGCTGGACCTGCAGCATGATGAGCTGCGGCAACAGGAGCTCGTTGTTGCCGCCGAGGATCTGCGGCGTCACATAGTCGCCGATGCACAGGACGAAGGTGAGGAAGGCGCCGACCACGATTCCCGGAAGCGTCAACGGCAGCACGACGTGGAGGAAGGTGCGCAGCGGCCCGGCGCCGAGATCGGCCGCGGCGCGGCGGTAGTTCGGAGAAAGCTGCTTCAGGTTGGCGTAGATGGTGAGGGTCAGGAGCATGACGAAGAAGTGCACGAAGCCGGTCACCGTCGCGAAGCGCGTGCTGGCCAGCTGTATCGGCTCGGATACGAGACCCAGGCCGACCAGGGTGTTGTTGACGACGCCGTTCTTAGCCAGCACCAGGAGCCAGGCGTAGGAACGCACGAGATAGGAGGTCCAGAAGGGAAGGACGGCGGCCAGCAGCGCCAGGCGCTGCCATCGCTCGGGAACGCGTTCGGCGATCACATAGGCAAGCGGGTAGGCGAGGATCACCGAGACGACGGTGACGATCGCCGTCACCTCGATCGAGTTGCGCAGCGCGCCGAGGAAGGTTTCGTTGGTGAAGAAGCGAACGTAGTTCTGAAGCGACGGTGCCGTCCCCGCCATGCCCTCGGGCGGCCGGAAGCTCAGGCCGACCATCAGCAGGAAGGGAACGAGGAAAAACGCCAGCGTCCACAGGAGGGCGGGCGCGGCGAAGAGGAGCCCGCGACGGCCGGCGGACGGGTCACGCATCCCTGTCCGCTCCGCCCGGCGCACGCATCGCGCTGCCAGCTATTTGTTCAGGAACTCGGTCCAGACTTCCTGCATCTTGGCGTCGAGCTCGGCCGACGGCGCGGGATAAAGCTGCGAATTGGCAATATACTTCTCCTGGTCGGCCCAGCGCAGGGTCTTCTTCTGCTCGTCGTTCAGCGCGGCGTTGCGATTGGTCGGCATGGCCCAGTAGCAAGCCGACGTCGCCAGGCGTGCCTGGCCTTCGGGACTCAATATGTACTGCACGAACTTGAGGGCCGCGTCCTTGCGCTGACTGGCGGCGAAGATGCCGATCGCCTGAGACCAGCGAACGCCGCCCTCCTCCGGCAGGACGAAATCCATGGCCGGATTGTCCTTCTGAAGGCCCGCGGTCACGAACTCGCCGCCGCCGACCAGAATGTCCACCTCGCCGGTGGCGAGCGCCGTCTGACTCGCCACGACGTCGCCGACGAGCTTGGAGACGGCCTTCATCTTGAAGAGCGCATCGCGGATCTGCGGCAGGTCACCTTCATCGATCTCGGCCGTCTTGATTCCGAGACCCATCGCCACCAGGCCCATGACCGGCAGGTAGTAGTCGTAGACGGCGATGCGGCCCTTGTACTTGTCGTCCCAGATGATCGGGATGTGATTCATGTCGGCCGGATCAACCTTCGTGTTGTTGAAGGAGATCGAGTTGTAGCCGAACTTCTCGGAGACGGCGTAGCGCTTGCCGTCCTTCTTCGTCTGATCATCCATCAGGAGGGCGGGGAAAATGTCGGCGATCGGAAGCTGGTCCTCCGGCAATTCGGCAAGAAGGCCCTTCTCGACGATGCGCGGCACGTCGATGCCGTCGACGACGAACACATCCCAGTCGCCGGGCTGCGACTGCTCGATGATGGAGAGACCGGCGCCCGTGCCTTCGTATTCCTTGAGATTGACCTTGATGCCGGTCGCCTTCTCGAACGGCTCGATGAGAGCCGGATCGGCATGATCGCACCAGACGAGGGCGTTAATCTCCTCTGCCCCGGCAGGCGTAAACGCCGCCGCTGCCAGACCCATGACGCTGCCCGCCATCCAAACCAACGCGCGCGTTACCATCGCTCACTCACCCTCCCATTGATCAGCGGGAGCGATAGTAGCGGCGGGCAGCGAAGCTGGCTACTCCCCGGTGCCGGCGGCGAAGTCGGGCCGGCCGACGGCTTCGGCAACGATCTCGGCGGCGAGCAGCCCATTGTCGTCCGTCGCATCGGGAAGGCGATGCTTGGCAACCGTGATCCGCACCTCCGGCTCGCCCGATCCCATCTGCAGAACCGCCGCACGCGCCGTCTCGCGCGCGTAAGCCTCCGCCTTGGCAAGGGCAAGGTCGGGGGCGGAGAAGACGTGCGTGCCATCGCCGGCATGGACGCGAAACACGCCGCCGCCATCGGCGACGACCTGGACGGCGACCGTGCGCGCGATCACCCCCGTCGCCGCGCCGACCGCATTGGCCACGTCCCAGAACGGGGGAAAAACGATCTCGGCCTTCAGTCGCCTGCCGACCTCGTCATAATAGACGCGCGCCGGGCCGCCGACGGCGACGATGGGCACCACCGGTGATATCGATATCGAGGTCAGGCCGAGGCGGGCACTGCCGCTGCACACGCGATCGACGAGCGTGGCGTGCTCGGTCCCGTCGCCGGCTTCGCCCGCGAACGCCGTGTCGAGAACGGCGCGGGCGGAAAGCCTGACGACCTCGCTCCACACGTCGGAAGCGAAGGACCGGGCGCTCTCGGCGCTCGGCGCCCTCATGTCGCGCAGCCGCACCATGAGCATGGCCGCGAGGCGAGCGGCCGCCGCGGACCAGTTCGCCTGCTTCTCCAGGACGTGAGCGGCATCGGAGGGCGTGAAGCCCGCAAGCTGCACAAGGCCCTTTCGGTAGAGAGACTGGACGGCGCGCTGGGCGCCGGCGCTGACGGCGACCTTGGCGAGCGGCTTCGG
This sequence comes from uncultured Alphaproteobacteria bacterium, assembly GCA_963789175.1. Lineage (GTDB taxonomy): Bacteria > Pseudomonadota > Alphaproteobacteria > Rhizobiales > Aestuariivirgaceae > CAWBJO01. The sequence continues at coordinate 157,468 of CAWBJO010000005.1, read as the reverse complement.
CTCGGGTCCGACCGCCTTCAGGATGGTTCGCTCGCGCTCGGAAAGATCGGCGCGATCCGCCTCGCGCCCATCCCAGCCGAAGGGACGCAGGATGAAGCGGCCGGCGAGCGAACCGATGTCGGGGCTGGCAAGCTCGGCCTCGAGCGCATCGAGCGTGGCGGGAAATCGCTCGCCGATGAGGGAGACGGGCAGGATGCGCTGCGGCCCGATCCGCAAAGCCCCGCCCATGTCGAACCCGACTTCGCTATCGCCGCCGAGACCCGTGGTCCGAACGTCGATGGCCCTGACCATGGTCCGCCAACGGCCGACTTCGGCGCCCTCCTCCGTGATCTTGGGGCGGCCGTCGGCGAGGACGGCCACGTCGGTGGTCGTCCCGCCGATGTCCGACATGATGAAATTCTCCAAACCGGAGAGCCAGCGGGCGCCGACGAGGCTTGCGGCGGGACCCGACAGAACCGTCTCGATCGGCCGCTTGGCGACGACGTCGGCCAACGCAAGGGTGCCGTCTCCCTTCACCATCATGAGCGGGCAGTCGAGCGCCAGCCGCTTCATGGCGGATGCGACGGCGGCGATTAGGGCCGATATCCTTGAGAGGAGGCGGGCGTTGAGGGCGGCCGTCAGGGCGCGGCGCGGCGCATCGAGGGCGGAGGACAGCTCGCTCGAGACGGTCACCGGCTTAGCCGTGCGCGCGATGATCGCTTCGCGGGACCGATGCTCGTGGGCGGGATTGCGCACCGCAAAGGCGGATGCCACCGCGAAGGCGTCCACCCCTTCATGGACGGCGAGCGCCCGCTGCAACGCCGCTTCGTCGAGCGGCAGGCGTTCCTCGCCATTGTGGTCGTGGCCGCCGCCGATCCTGACCAGCGGCATGGAGGGAAAGGCACGCGCGATGCCGGAGCGCTCGACCATAAGATCGTCGAAACCGATGAAGATCACGCAGGCATCGGCGCCGTGGCCCTCGACCACGGCGTTGGTGGCGAGGGTGGTGGAGACGGCGACGAGGGAAATCGCCCCGGGCGTCAGTCGCTCGGGCAGCTGCGCCAGCGCCGCCTCGATGGCCGCCGTCACGCCGATGGACAGGTCGCCGCGGGTGGTCAGCGCCTTGGCCGAGGCGAGCACGCGGTGGCCCTCCGCCTCGATCACGGCGGCATCGGTATAGGTGCCACCGGTGTCGACGCCGATGAGGTAGGTGCTGCAGGGTTCAGCCATGTCCGGGAAGAAATCAAAGGGCGGATTGGCCCGCTATAGCAGAAGCCCATCCGCCCGCAAAATCGACCCGGCTCAGCCGCGGACCGGAAGATGGAGATCCGCCGCAACGCCCGGCAGGATGCCTGCCGGCGGAACAGCGACCATGCCACGGGCGCCCTTCAACGCATCCCCGTCGAGCTCGAGGCCGAGGAAGCGGCGACGGTCGACGGGGCCCGGCAGCGTCAGGCCCCTCACCGCGCGCGAGCGAGAAGCCGAAGCGGCGATAGTACGGCTCATCGCCGACGAGCAGGATCGCGCCGTGGCCATGGAGCGACGCCTCGGCGATGGCATGCCGCATCAGCTCGGCGCCGATGCCCCTGCCCCGCATTTCCGGCGCGACCGCCAGCGGTCCGAGCAGAAGCGCGGGCCCGGCCGAGCCGGCCAAGACGTTCCACATCCGCACCGTGCCGACGAGCTTGCGACCGTGGTAGGCGGCAAAGGCCAGCCCTTCGGCCGGCAACCGGTCCTTCCGCAGACGCTCGCACGTCTTCAGGAACCGGGCCTCGCCGAAGACCCTGTCGAGCAGCTTCTCCCGGGCCGCGCCGTCGCCGGCCCTTTCGTGCCTGATCGTCACCATCGAACTTACCTCTTCCGACGGCGGCTAGATGACGTAGGCCCGGAGCGGCGAAAAGCCGTTGAAGGCGACGGACGAATAGGTCGTCGTGTAGGCGCCGGCCGCCTCGATGAGCACCTCGTCGCCCACCGTCAGGGTGATCGGCAGGTCGTACGGCGTCTTCTCATAGAGCACGTCGGCACTGTCGCAGGTCGGACCGGCGACGATGCACGGCGCCTTCGGATCGGCGTCGCGGGGCGTGGTGATCGGATAGCGGATCGCCTCCTCCAGCGTTTCGGCGAGGCCGCCGAACTTGCCGATGTCGAGGAACACCCAGCGCTTGTCGTCGCCGGCCTGCTTCTTCGAGACAAGCACCACCTCGGCCTTGATGACGCCGGCGCCGCCGACCATGCCGCGGCCTGGCTCGATGATGGTCTCCGGGATGGCGTTGCCGAAATGCTTGGCGAGCGCCTTCTGGATGGCATGGCCATAGCGGCCGACCTGCGGCACGTCTTTCAGATAGCGGGCCGGGAATCCGCCGCCGAGATTGACCATGGAAAGCGTGATGCCCCGCTCCGCCAGGGTCTTGAAGATGGCGGCGCTCTGGCGGATGGCCTTGTCCCAGGCCGGCAGGTGGGTCTGCTGCGAGCCGACGTGGAACGAGATGCCATAGGCGTTGAGGCCGAGCGCATGGGCATGGGCGAGCACGTCCACGGCCATGTCGGGCGCGCAGCCGAACTTGCGGGAGAGCGGCCACTCGGCGCCCTCGCCGTCGGTGAGGATGCGGCAGAACACCCGGGCGCCGGGCGCGGCGCGGGCGATCTTCTCGACCTCGGCCTCGCAATCGACGGCGAACAGCGTGACGCCGAGCGCGTGGGCGCGGGCAACATCCCGTTCCTTCTTGATGGTGTTGCCGTAGGAAATGCGCTCCGGCGTGGCGCCGGCAGCCAGCGCCATCTCGATCTCGGGCACCGAGGCGGTGTCGAACGAGGAGCCGAGGCCGGCGAGCAGCGACAGGACCTCCGGCGCCGGATTGGCCTTCACGGCGTAGAAAATGCGCGTGTCCGGCATCGCGCGCGCGAACGCCAGGTAGTTGTCGCGCACGACATCGAGGTCGAGAACAAGGCATGGTCCTTCCGGACGGTTGTCGGCAAGGAACTGCAGAATGCGCTGTGTCGCCATCTGGGCCTCCACATCAAAGCTTCCAGTGGAGCTTCGCCTTGCGAGGGCGAGGCTTGGCGCCGATGATGGCGCGGCCTCCGCCTTTCGCGCGGATCAGCTCCGATGACGGCGGTCGGCAGCGAGGCTGCTTTTCCGCCTATTTTTCTGCCTTGGCTTGGTGGGAGAACCCGACCGCACTGCCGGCAAGGATGGTGTGCCTCTTCAGTATCGCCAATCGTTCGACTGACTAGCTCGAGACCGAAAAAGCCCGCACCGTCGTTGCTTCAAGGCGTCCGCGATTTCTGCTTCGAAACCGCCAACGGCTCTTGGCCGTTTGTACCTGACCGCTGATCTCACTCTTGGGAGAGGCGGTGGACGCCCACAGGCACGTGCGACTTTGGGCAGTCGTTATATGCGAGATTCGTGCCGGCTATTCAATGACAAATGTGGCGCTGCGGACAAAATTTTTGCCGGTAATTCGCTCGCCGCCTCTGGCCGCTCTGCTAGGGTCGGGTCCTTCATGACCACCGCCAGACCGACCGCCGGTTACTCAGCTGCCATCGCCCTCGTCGTGCTCGCCACCGTCGGCTGGAGCCTCGCAGGCGTGTTCGTGCGCGTCCTGCCGGGGCTCAACGGCTGGCAGATCAACTGCTGGCGCGGCCTTGCGATGGCAATCTTCCTCATCGCCTACCTTGCGAGCGTGAATGGTAAGCGGACGTTTACCACGTTCCGCGAGCTGCCGGCCGTGGCGATGCTGGCCGGCGCCGGCTTCTTCGCGCTGGGCTCGACGCTCTACGTCACGTCGCTCACCCTCACCAGCACGGCCAACGTCTCGTCGATCGGCGCCCTGGCGCCCGTCTTCGTCATCCTCCTCAGCGGCTGGGCGACGAAGGAGCATCCCGGCAAGACCGCGTGGCTGGCGGCGCTCCTCGCGCTCGTCGGCGTCACGGTGATCTTCGGCGACGGCATCCAGTCAGGCGACTGGCTCGGCAGCCTCGTCGCGATCTGCGTCGCGCTGTGCTTCGCCGGCCAAACCCTGACCCTCCGGCGGTTCCGCGACTACGAGATGATGCCCGCCATCTGCGTGGGCGGCCTTGCCGTATTCGGCGTCGCCGGGCTTGCGGGCGGGTTCGACGTCGGCTGGCGCGAGATCGCGATCCTGGCCGTCATGGGCCCGGTACAGCTGGCAATCCCGCTCATTCTCTTCGCCAAAGCGGCCCGCCGGGTGCCGGCCGCCACGTTGAGCCTCATCGCCCTCCTCGACACGATCCTCAATCCACTCTGGTCGTGGGTGGGGGTCGGCGAAATACCCGCACTCGCGTCCTTCATCGGGGGCGTCGCCATCGTAACCGCCGTGACCTTGAGCATCCTCGCCGGCCGCCGGATCGTCGCTCAGGAGAGTTAGGCAGCGCGCTGCGGGTGGCGCAAGGCGGCCGTAGTCGTCGGCGAGGCGGACGATATCGTCCTCGGCAAGCCAGCTGCCGACCTGGACCTCGATCAGCCGAAGCGCGTCGTCGCCGGGATTGCGCAGCCGATGCACAGCGCGGACCGGGATGAAGCAGCGCCCGTTGGGACCGAGGCGGACCTCCTCGGTGCCGCAGGTCGCGATCCCGATACCCTTCAGCACGATCCAGTGCTCCGAGCGACCGTGATGGAACTGGAGCGAGAGGCGTCCGCCGGGCGCAACGACGATCTCCTTGACGAGAAAGCCATCGCCGGCATGGAGGACCGTGTAGGTTCCCCAGGGTCTTAGAACGGGCCTCGCCGTTCCGTCATGAAATTTCGAGGACATGCGTCTGAGGAAAATCGTTTGAAATATCTGGGACACAAAAACACGAAGAGTATGCGCCTACATTCCCGTTCGGCGATGCGAAGTCAACAGGCACGCGACGCCCGAACGGCAAGACGATTGACGCTTGCCCGAAAGCCGGTAGGCTCGACGCCATGAACACGGCGCCGCACGCGCTCAAAGGCAAAACCGCCGTCGTCACCGGAGCGGGCCGCGGACTCGGGGCGGCCTTCGCGGTGGTGCTCGCCGATCTCGGCGCCGAGGTCATCATGACTGGCCGGAACAGCGAGAGCGTCTATTCGACGGCAGAGGCGATCCACCAGCGCTGCGGACGGCGCCCGGAAACGCTGATCTTCGATCTCGCCGATCCGGGCGAAGTGACGCGAACCGCCAAGCGCATGCGCGACGGCATGAAGCGCCTCGACATCCTCATCAACAACGGCGCCCAATGGCTGCCCGGCTCGATGACGGAGCACGACGCCTACGGCATCGTCGGGACGATCAGCTCGGCTGTCACCGGAACCCTCCTCTTCACGCGCGGCCTCCTGCCGCCGCTCGAGGCCTCGGGGGCGGGCGACATCCTCAACATCGTGTCGATTTCCGGACTGCCGAACACCGAACTCCAGGGCGCTTCGGTCGCCTTCGTCGCGGCCAAGCACGGCCAGTCCGGCATGACGGACGCGCTGCGCCAGGAGCTGAAGGGCCGGCCCATCCGGGTGAGCGCGCTCTATCCGCCGCTCCTCGAAGATATCTCGCCGCTCAACGAAGGCGCCTGGAACGCGGACCGGCCGGCGATGAGCCTCGCCACCAACCGCGACGTGGTCGAAACCGGCATCTTCGCGATCACGCGGCCCCGCAACGTGACGCTCGCCCAGATCGTCATCGATCCGGACGTCGGCGGAATCTACGCTCACTGAATAGTGAAATTCCGGTCCATTTTTAGAAGTTGATCCGCCCTGCAAACGGGTGTGAAGTCGGCGCCCTGCATCGTTCGAAGTGAAAGGGCATCGTCATGAGCGTCGCTGAATCGCTGGATGGCCCGACCAACGCGGTCGAGTTCTGGAACCAGGTCCTCGTTCCCAAATTCTCCAAGTACAAGCACATCCTGGTGGGCGGACTGAGCCTGCACAGCGCCAAGATCTTCCCCACCCTCGAGGTCCGCAAGGGCGACCGCGTCGTCGACGTGGGATGCGGGTGGGGCGACACCGCGATCGAGCTCGCCCGGCGCGTCGGCCCGACCGGGTCGGTGCTGGGCATCGACTGCTGCGAGCCATTCCTCGAATCCGGCAGGCGCGACGCGGAGGCCGCTGGACTGACCAACGTCTCGTTCAGCGCCGCCGACGTGCAGACCTATCCGTTCGAACCGGTCCACGATTTCTGCTTCTCGCGCTTCGGCACGCAGTTCTTCGAGAATCCCGTGGCCGGCCTGCGCAACATGCGACGGAGCCTCAAGCCCGGCGGCATCATGACGATGATCGTGTGGCGGGCGATCGAGGACAATCCATGGATGGCGCTGCCGAAGGACATCGTGCTGCGCTATCTCCCGCCGGTCGAAGAAGGTGTCGTCAGCTGCGGCCCGGGTCCGTTCTCGATGGCCAGCCAGGATCTGGTGACGAAGCAGCTGAAGGCCGCCGGCTACGTAGAGCCGAAGTTCGAGCGCATCGATGCCAAACTCATGGTCGGCAAGGACGTCGCCGACGCCATCGGCTTCCAGCTGGCGCTCGGGCCGGCGGGCGAAGTCTATCGCGAGGCCGGAAAGGTCGCCGAGGGCCGGCACGAAGAGATCAACACGGCTCTGTCGGAAGCGCTTGCCGAGTATCTCGGCGGCGACGGAATCGTGATGGAACTCGAGCTCGTGGAAGGTAACGGCCCGCAATCCGGGCTAGCGCGATCCGCTCAGCCTCCAGGAAAAGCGGGGGCGTGGGATTCGAGGACATCGTCGAAGGCGGCCGCGAAGCGGTCGACGTCGTCGTCCGTGATGGCGAGGGAAAGCGCGCTGTAGCCGCGACGCGCCGTGTAGAAGCCCCGCTCGATGAGCGCCAGATGCACGAGTTTGCGCCACTCGGGCGAGGTCTCGGCATCCTCGGCGCGGTGCACGGGCTTCGACTGGAAATGCATGCATTGCAGCGAACCGGCCCCGGTCATGCGGAGCGGTATGCCGCGGCGCTCGGCGGTGCGCTCGAGCGCGAGGCGGAAGCGCGCGGCGCGGGCATTGAGCCCGGAGAGCGCCGCATCGGTCAGCACGCGCGTCAGGCCGGCCGTACCCGCGGCCATCGACAGCACGTTGTTGTTGAACGTGCCGGAGTGCGGCAACGCGTTCGGATTGGACGGATCGAGGCGGAGCATGAGGTCCTTCCGGCCGCCGAAGGCCCCGAAGCTCATGCCGCCGCCGAGATACTTCCCGAAGGTCGTGAGGTCGGGGGTGATGCCGACCATGCCCTGGTAGCCCCCGGGCGAGGTGCGCGACGTCATCACCTCGTCGAAGATCAGCACGATGCCGTGCCTGGCCGTCGCGGCGCGCAGGCCGTGCAGGAAATCCGCCTCGGCCGGAATGCAGCCGGCGCCTCCCATCATCGGCTCGAGGATCACGGCGGCGAGGTCACCGGCATTGGCGTCGATCATCCGGCGCGCCGCTTCGAGGTCGTTGTAGGGCGAGAGAAGCGCGGGGAACGGCAAATTGAGGGTGGCGCCCTTGACGGGGAACGACATGCCGCTGCCGTGATAGGCACCGGCGAAGACGAGCACCTTGGCGCGGCCGGTCGCGGCACGGGCCAGGCACAGCGCCAGCATGTTCGCCTCGGTGCCGGAATTGCAGAAACGGATGCGGTCCAGCGATGGGAAGCGCGCCGTCATCAGCCGGGCGAGCTCGAACTCGTAGGGATTGGTACCGCCGAGGACGATGCCGCCGTCGAGCGCCGCCTTGACGGCCTCGACGATCACCGGATGGGAGTGCCCGTAGAGGCCCGCCGAGTATTCGCCGAGGAAGTCGGTGTAGACGTGGCCGTCGACATCCCTGACGCGAGGCCCCTCGCCGCCGGCCAGAACCAGCGGAAACGGATCGAAATGCAGGATCGAGCGCGTGTTGCCGCCCGGCAGGTGGGCCGCCGACTTCTCCATGTGGGAACGGCTCAAGGGATTGGCACGCACATAGGCCTGTTCGAGGGCGACAAGAGACTCTTCAAGCGAGGCAACGTTGCCCTTCGGCGCGGCGGTTCGTTCGAGCACGCTTCCCTCCCATGCAAATCCTCGCCGATGCTAGCACGGAAAGAGAACGGGCCGGAAGTTGACAGACCGAGACGGCCGGACACACCATGCCGCCATGGACGACCAGGCAGCCATGATGAGAGCAGGCGTCGGCGACGGGGCGACGGTCGTGCTCGATCCGGTATGGATCCCGCTCGCCGACGGCACGAAGCTCGCGGCGACGGTGCGCATGCCCGAAGACGCCATGACGAGGCCCGTTCCCGCCATCCTCGAATACCTGCCCTATCGCCGCCGCGACGGCACCATCCGGCGCGATGCCGACATGCACGGCTGGTTCGCCGCACACGGCTATGCCGCCGTGCGCGTCGACATCCGCGGCACGGGCGATTCGGACGGGCTGCTCACGGACGAATACCTGCCGCTGGAACAGGCCGACGCGGTCGAGGTCATCGCATGGATCGCCGATCAGCTGTGGTGCTCGGGCGCCGTCGGGATGATGGGCATCTCGTGGGGCGGCTTCAACGCGCTGCAGGTCGCCGCATTGCGGCCGCCGGCGCTGAAGGCGATCGTCACCGTATGCTCGACCGACGACCGCTACAACGGCGACTGCCATTGGGAGGGCGGGCTACTCCTCAACGGAACGCTCGCCTGGGGCGCCACGGCGTTCCAGTTCGCCGCCCAGCCGCCCGATCCCGCGATCGTCGGCGACCGGTGGCGCGACATGTGGCGCCGGCGCCTCGACGGACTCGAGCTCTATGTCGCCGAATGGATTGCGCACCCGCATCGCGACGCCTACTGGAAGCAGGGATCCGTGTGCGAGGACTACGGGGCCATCGAGGCGGCGGTCTATGCGATCTCCGGCTGGGCCGATCCCTACACGAACGCCGTGCCGCGCCTGCTGTCGAAGCTCTCATGCCCGCGCAAGGGCCTCATCGGCCCATGGGCGCACAACTACGCCCACATCGCCACGCCGGGACCGCGCATGGACTTCCTGGGCGAGGTCACGCGCTGGTGGGACCATTGGCTCAAGGGCAAGGACACCGGCATCATGAAGGAGCCGATGGCGACGGTATGGATGCAGGAAAGCATCCGGCCCTCGGCCGTCATCGTCGAACGACCCGGACGCTGGCTCACTCTAGACACCTGGCCCGATGCGGGGAAGGATGCGGTCGTCTTCCACCTCGCCGGCCGGATGCTGGCGCCCGAGCCGGGCGACACCGTCGAGCGCTCGGTGCGCTCGCCGCTCGAGACGGGTCTCGGTTTCGGTGAATGGTGTCCGTACAGCGGCGACGGCGAACTGCCGATCGACCAGCGCGTCGACGACGCCAAGTCGCTCACCTGGGATTCGGAACCGCTCGCCGAACCGCTGGAATTCGTCGGAGCGCCGCTCGTCCGCCTGCGGATCAAGTCGGACAAGCCCCTCGCCGCCATCGCGGTGCGCCTGTGCGACGTCTACCCCGACGGCGCCTCGGGGCTCGTCTCCTACGGCCTCCTGAACCTCGCCCAGCGGCGAAGCGCGGAACACCCTGAACCGCTCGTTCCCGGCGCATATGAAGACGTCACCGTTCGCCTCAACGACAAGGCGCACCGCTTCCAGGCTGGCCAGTCGATCCGTCTTGCCGTCTCCACGAGCTTCTGGCCGGCGACCTGGCCGCTCGCCGACCCGCCGCTCGTCTCGGTCCAGACCGCCGGCTCCTCGCTCTCCCTGCCGATCTCGTCGGTCATGGACAAGGTCGACACCTTCGGTCCGGCCCGTTCAGGCCCGCAAGCTGCGGTGGAGATGCTGAGGAACAGCGGCCGGACACGGATCATCATTCACGACCCGACCATCGACCGTTACTGTTTCGACGTGGTGCGCGGGCGCGGCGCCTATCGCATCCTCGAGACGGACACGCTGGTCACGCGCGAAGGCGGCGAGACCTACGAGCTCGTGGCGGGCCAACCGCTGTCGGCCCGGTCGGTGGCCTGGGGCGAATGGTCGATGGAACGCGGCGACTGGCAGCCGCGGACGAAGAGCAGCGTCACGATCACGGCGACGGCCAAGACGTTCGAGGTCGAGGCGGAGCTCAACGCGTTCGAGGGCGACCAGCCGTTCGCCGACCGTCATTTCTCTAGAAGCATCAGGCGCAAGCTCGTATAGTGACCGGGAACTTTCGGGGGCATGTCTGCACGGGGCATTGACGCATCAGCAATCGGAGAAACCCATGACCCTCGAACTCAAGCGCCGTGACGTCCTCAAGGGCGGCACGGCTCTCTTCACCGTGCTCGCCACCGGCGTGCTCCGGCCTGCCAGCGCCCAGGCCGCGCAGGACTCGGTGATCGTGCGCCTCGAGCGCGACCTCGCCAACCTCGATCCGGCCAACCGCGTCGGGGCCGAAGACGTCAACGTCATCAACGTCGTGCAGCAGGGTCTCATCGCGTTCAAGCCGGGCACGACGGAATGGGAGCTCGACGCGGCGGAAGAGATCAAGCAGACGAGCGCCACGGAGATCGAATTCAAGCTCAGGCCCGGTCTCGCCTTCACGGGCGGCCATGGCGAGATGACGGCGGAGGACGTGAAGTTCTCGTTCGAGCGTTTCATCAAGGCCGGCGCCGACGGAAAGAAGGTCGCCTATGCCGACGACTGGGCTGCCCTCGACCACGTCGAAGTCACCGGCCCGCTCACGGGCAAGATCGTTCTGAAGGAGCCGTCGCCCGCCTTGTGGGTCATCACGCTTCCCGACGGATCGGGCCGCATCATGTCGCGCAAGGCGACCGAGGAGCTCGGCGACAAGATCACCACCACGCTCGTCGGCAGCGGCCCCTACATCCTCAAGGAGTGGAAGCCGCGCGAGCAGTTCGTGCTCGAGGTCAATCCCGACTACAAGGGACCGATCAAGCCCCACTTCAAGCAGATCATCGGCAAGCCGATCGCCGAGAAGAAGACGGCTGAAATCGCCTTCCAGGCGGATGAAATCCACTTCACCGAGATCGAGCCCGCCAACAAGGACGCCATCCAGAAAATGGCGAACAGCGCCGTCACCGAGGTGCCGGCCATCGACTACATCTGGCTCGGGCCCAACGTCGAGAAGAAGCCCTACGACGACGTCCGCGTGCGCCAGGCGGTGCGGCTCGCCATCGACGTCGACGCCGTCCTGACGGCCGCCTACGGCGGCTTGTTTCCGCGCGCCAACGCCCTGCTCGCGCCCGGCCTCATCGGCCACTGGAAGGATGCTCCGGTCTACAAGCGCGACCTCGAAGCGGCGCGCAAGCTCCTCGCCGACGCCGGCGTCGGAAGCGGCTTCAAGACGAAGCTGACGGTGCTCGCCCGCGAACGCGACCAGACGGCGGGAGCCGTCATCCAGGCGAACCTCGCCGAGGTGGGCATCGAGGTGGAGGTCGAGGTGCTCGACGAAGGCGCCTACTGGGCGCTCGGCGAGAACGACGCCAGCAAGAACCTCGAACTCTCCTACATCCAGTATTCCGGCAAGTTCGACCCGAGCTTCCAGACGCAATGGTTCACCTCCGACCAGGTGGGGACGTGGAACTGGCAACGCTGGGCGAACAAGGACTTCGACGCGCTGCACGCCGAAGGAGCGCGGACCGTCGACGTAGCGAAGCGCAACGAGATCTACATCAAGGCGCAGCAGCTGCAGGACGAGGCGGCGGCGTTCATCTGGATCACGCACAACCTCTACACCTTCGCCAACAAGAAGTGGCTGCAGCCGGGCGTGCTCCCGAACGGCAACCAGTGGCTCTACACGGCCTTCAAGGAGGTTTGATGCAGGGCCGGCGCACGTGCCGGTCCCGCGCGGACGGGCATGAGCGTTAGCCTGCTACGCATCCTAGCCGTCAAGCTGACCGGCGCCGCCGTCGCGGTGGTCGGAGCGGTGCTGCTGCTTCTGAGCCTCACGCTCCTCATTCCCGGCGATGCGGCGACGGTGCTGCTCGGGCCGCGAGCGACGCCGGAAACGGTGGCGGCGCTCAAGACGCAAATGGGGCTCGACCTGCCGCTTCCCGTTCGGCTCGTTCATTTCCTGTCCGGTGCCGTGCACGGCGACTTCGGGATCGACGTCATGACGAACCGACCGGTCGCCACGATGATCGCCGACGCACTTCCGAACACCGCGATGCTCGCGGTGGCGGCCATGGCGCTGGCGCTCGCCATCGGCATTCCGCTGGGCGTCGCGGGAGCCGTCCGACCGGGCAGCCGCCTCGACGACGTCATCGCCTTCATCAGCGTCGGCTTCGTTTCGGCGCCGAGCTTCGTCGTCTCGATCTTCCTGCTCCTCGTCTTCGCCGTATGGCTCAGGTGGTTCCCGGTCCTCGGCGCCGGCGAGGCGGGCGATCTCGCCGACCAGCTTCACCACCTGGTGCTCCCCGCCATGGCGCTCGCATCGGGCTGGATCGGCTACATCGCGCGGCTGCTGCGCTCCTCCCTCCTCGAAGTGCTGGGCGAGGCGCACATCCGGACGATGCGCGCCTACGGCGTGCCGGAGTGGAAGGTGCTCTTCAAATATGCGTTCAAGCCGGCATCGATCCCGACGCTCGCCATCATCGGGATGGGGGTGGGCGAGCTGCTCGGCGGGGCGGTGTTCGCCGAGGTCATCTTCAACCGGCCCGGGCTCGGCTCCCTCATCTACACGGCGATCGGCACGCGCAACTATCCCGTGGTGCAGGGCGGAGTCCTGGTCGTGGTGGTGCTGTTCGTCGTCACCAACCTGACGGTCGAGTTCCTGTATGCGGCGATCGATCCGCGCATCCGAAGCCGCATGCTCGAAGGGGCCCGAGCATGAGGGCGGCGCTGGCCATCGTCCGGCCGCTGACGGCGACGCGCGCCGGCGCGTTCGGCCTCGCCGCGGTCACGCTGCTGGTCGCGGTCGCCATCTTCGCGCCGCTGCTCGCGACGCACGATCCCAACGCCATCGCGCCGGCGATCCGGCTGCAGGGCCCCTCCCTCGCCAACTGGTTCGGCACCGATCATCTCGGCCGCGATCTCTACAGTCGGGTCGTCTACGGCACCCGCGTCGCGATCGGCGTCGCTCTTTCGATCATCTCCATTTCGATGGCCGTCGGACTGACGCTCGGCATCACCGCCGCCTTCGCGCCGCGGTTGGTGGACCAGGCGATCATGACGGTCTTCGACATCATCAGCTCGTTCCCGAGCATCATCCTGGCGCTGGCGCTCGTCGCGGTGCTGGGTGCCGGGCTCGGCAACGTCGTGCTTCTCGTCACCGTCGTCTTCGTGCCGCATTTCGGCCGCGTCGCGCGCGCTCAGACGATGCTCGTCAAGAGCAGCCCGTATCTCGAGGCCGAACAGGTCCTGGGAGCGGGGCGACTCCGCATCCTGCTGCGCCACGTCCTGCCCAACATCGTCGGACCCATCTTCGTTCTCGCCAGCATGGACGTGCCGGTGGTCATCACCATCGAGGCGGGCCTGAGCTTTCTCGGCGTGGGAATCCGGCCGCCGCTGGCGAGCTGGGGCGAGCTCTTGCACGACGGCTACACCTATCTCAGCCAGTCGCCGTGGCTCGCCATCGTTTCCGGAACCGCGCTGGTCGTCGCCACGCTGGGGTTCACCCTGCTCGGCGAGCAGCTGCGCGATATCCTCGACCCCAAGCTCAGGCCGGCGCGATGACCGCACCGCCCCTGCTTGCCATCGACGGTCTCGACGTCCGGCTCGAAGGCGGGCGGGGTTCGCTGCACGTTCTCAGAAACGTCTCGCTCGAGATCGGCGAGAACACGGTCGTCGGCCTGGTGGGCGAGAGCGGCAGCGGGAAATCGACGCTGGCCCTCGCCGTTCTCGGCATGCTTCCCGGCAATGCCGAGGTGAGCGCGCGCCGGTTCCGGTTCGACGGGATCGACAGCGATCACTATGCGAAGCTCGAAGGCGAGCGCGGGCGCGGCCTGGCCATGGTGTTCCAGGATCCCATGTCGGCGCTGAACCCGCTATTCTCCGTGGGCACTCTGATGGTCGAGGCGCAGCGGGCCAAGCATCCGCATGCGGCGCGCGGCGAGCTTTGGAACCGTGCCGAAGCGATGCTCGCCCGGGTCGGCGTTCCCGATGCGAAGCAGCGCATGCGCCTCCATCCGCACGCCTTTTCCGGCGGCATGCGGCAACGCGTGATGATCGCCATGGCGTTTCTCGTCGAACCGAAGCTCCTGCTCGCGGACGAGCCGACGACGGCGCTCGATGCGACGATCGAGGCTCAGATCATCGCGCTCCTGCGCGAACTGAGGGAGCAGACCCGGTGCAGCGTCCTCCTCGTCAGCCACAGCCTCGGGCTGGTGGCGGAGCTGTGCGAAGAGATCTTCGTGATGTATGCGGGCGAGATCATAGAGCGCGGCGCGGCGGCCGACGTCCTCGAACGACCTCTGCATCCCTACACGCGCGCCCTCCTCGCCTGCGAAATCGACCCCGGCGAGCCGGTCAGCAGGGATACGCCGCTGCGGACGATCGCCGGCGGCGTGCCCGATCTCGCCGCGCCGCCGCCCGGCTGCATCTTCGCGGGTCGCTGCCCGCTGCGTCACGAGCGCTGCGTCGAGACGCCGCCGGCCGTCGAACGCGAGCCGGGCCACAGCGCCGCCTGCTGGCTCGCATGACCGCGCCGGCCCTCGAGCTCAGGGACGTGGTCGTCCGTTTCGGCAAGCTCGTCGCCGTGGACGGCGTTTCGTTCAGCGTCGCCAAGGGCGAAACGATGGGCATCGTGGGCGAAAGCGGGTGTGGAAAGACGACGCTCGCCAAGGCGATGGTCGGCCTCAATCCCATGGCCGCCGGCACCATGCTCATCGACGGACGCGAGGTGCAGGCAAGTGAGCGCGGCACGCTGGCGCGGCGGGTACAGCTCCTGTTCCAGGATCCCGTCGCCTCGCTGTCGCCACGCATGAGGGTCGGCGACCTCATCTCCGAGCCGCTCCTCATCCGCAAGGCCGATACGCCCGAGCAGCGGGCGCGGCTCCAGCGGCTGGTCGAGATCCTCGGCCTTCCCTCCGACATCGCGAGCCGATACGCGCACCAGCTCAGCGGCGGCCAGGCGCGGCGCGTGTCGCTGGTGCGGGCGCTCGCCATGGAGCCGCAGGCGCTCGTCGCCGACGAGCCAACCGCCGGCCTCGACCTGTCAGTGCAGGGCGACGTCCTCAACCTGATCATGGGCGTGCAGCGGGATTTCCGGCTGACCACCATCCTCATCAGCCACAATCTCAACGTGGTCGGACGCGTCACGCAGCGAGTGGCCATCATGTATCTCGGCAAGATCGTCGAGATCGGCGAGACGGCGGCCGTGTTCCGGCGGCCGGCCCATCCCTACACGGCAGCGCTCCTGTCGGCCAACCCGGTCCTCAAGGGAAGGTCCCAGCGACCGCGCATCATTCTCTCCGGCGAGCAGCCGAGCCCGCTCGCGCCGCCGCCAGGCTGCCGGTTTCACACGCGCTGTCCCATCGCCCGGCCGCGCTGCCGGGTCGAGCCGCCGCCGCTCGCGCCCAAGGACGGCGATCGCCTGGCCGCGTGCCACTATCCGTTCGAGCTGGGTGCCGCCGCGGGCCCGCAGCCGAGCGGCGACCCCGCACTGCAGCCCGCTTGACAGGCTGCGCCGCGCTGCGGCAGTGTTATATTATAACATTCACGACCGCGAAGGCTCCCATGACCAAGTCGCCAAACGCTTCCGGCATGAAGGGCTTTTCGGCTGCCGTGCGGCAGCGCATCGAGAGGGCGGAGAAGTACTGCCAAAGCTTCGGCGCCAGCCTGACCCCGACGCAGCGCGCCGTTTTCGGCCTGCTCGCGGAGGAACGGCGGCCGATGGGCGCCTACGACCTTCTCGGCCTGCTCAGCCGGCGGAGCGGGCGCCCCGTGGCACCGCCGACCGTCTACCGGGCGATCGATGTGCTGGCGAGGCACGGGCTGGTGGCGCGCGTCACCAGCCGCAACGCCTTCGTCCTGTGCGCCCATCCCGACCACGACCACGACTGCATCTTCTTCATCTGCGACAGTTGCGGCACGACCCGCGAGGTCGAGGACAGCCGGTTCGACACTCTCCTGCGGCACGATGCCGAAAAGCTGGGCTTCCAGCCGAGCCGGCGCATCCTCGAAATCGAGGGCAAGTGCCGGTCATGCCAGTAGGAAAGTCCATGGGGCGAACGCATCTCACCATCGGCGCGCCGGCACGGCTGGGGCTCGTCTCGCTGGCACTCGTCCTGTTGTGGCTGGCGGTCCTGTGGGCGGCCGGATGAGCGGCACCGCAGCGCCAAGCGCCATCCGGATCGAGGACCTCACGGTCGCCTACGACCGTATTCCAGCCGTCCACCACCTGACCGGCAGCTTCGCACCGGGCAGCCTCACGGCCATCGCCGGCCCCAACGGCGCCGGCAAGAGCACTCTCCTCAAGACGCTGGTCGGCATCCTGAAGCCAGACCAGGGCCGCGTCGTCGTCAGCGGCGCGACGGCCGTCGGCTATCTGCCGCAACGATCCGAGATCGAGCGGTCGTTTCCGATCCGCGTCTGGGACATGACGGCGCTCGGCCTGTGGGCAGAGAACGGCGTGGTTTCGGCGATCGGCAAGGACCAGGTGGCGCGCATCGCCGATGCCCTGCGCGCCGTCGGGCTAGAGAACATGGCGCGGCGGCCGATCGGGACGCTGTCGGCCGGTCAGTTCCAGCGCATGCTGTTCGCGCGGCTGCTCGTCCAGGATCCGCAGGTCATCCTACTCGACGAGCCGTTCTCGGCTCTCGACGAGCGTACGTCGGGCGATCTGCTGGCGGTGATCGAGCGCTGGCACCTGCAGGGGCGCACCATCATCGCCGTGCTTCATGAAATGGAACAGATCCAGACGCATTTTCCACAATGCCTGCTGATGGCACGGGAGCCCGTGGCGTGGGGAGCGACCGGCACGGTGCTGACGCCGGAGAACCTGATGCGGGCGCGGCACCTGAGCCAGGCCTGGCACGACGACGACGCCGAAGCGGCGCCGACCAAGACCCTTGCCGCGGGGGAGCGCAGCCATGAGCATCCATGAGCTACTGATCGCGCCGTTCATCGACTACGGCTTCATGCGGCGGGCGCTCGTCGCCTGCCTGGCGCTGGCGCTCGGATGCGGCCCGATCGGCGTCTTCCTCATCCTCAGGCGCATGAGCCTCATGGGCGATGCGATGTCGCATGCCATCCTACCCGGCGCGGCGATCGGCTTCCTCGTCGCCGGATACTCGCTATGGGCCATGAGCACGGGCGGGCTCGCGGTGGGGCTCGCCGTCGCGATCGCGGCGGGCGTCGTGTCGCGCACGACGACGCTGCGCGAGGATGCGAGCCTCGCCGGATTCTATCTCATCAGCCTGGCGGCGGGAGTGCTGATCGTCTCAAAGTCCGGCTCGAACGTCGACATCCTGCATGTGCTGTTCGGCACGATCCTCTCGGTCGACATGGCGGGGCTCCTGCTCGTCGCCGGCATCACCAGCATCACGCTCGTCGCGCTGTCGCTCACCTATCGGGCGCTGGTCACCGAATGCGTCGATCCCATGTTCCTCAGCGCCATGCGAGGACACGGTTCGGTCTATCACATCCTGTTCCTCATCCTCGTCGTCCTCAATCTGGTGGCCGGCTTCCAGGTGCTCGGGACGCTCATGGCGGTCGGGCTGATGATGCTGCCGGCCGCGGCGGCGCGCCTGTGGGCGGTCGAAGTTTGGAGCTTGTCGATCATCGCCGCGGCGCTCGCCTTCGCCTCGGGATATGTCGGCCTTCTCATCTCCTTCCATTTCTCGCTTCCCTCCGGGCCGGCCATCGTGCTCGCCGCCGGTGCCGCCTACCTCGTCTCCATCATCGCCGGGCCGCGCGGCGGACTGTTCCGCCGCTATTTCCCGCAACCGCACTTCCATCATTGAGGGCCTCCGCATGTTCAGGTCGATCGCGTTCGCCGTCGCCATTGCAACCGTTCTCGCCGGGCCGGCGGCGGCTGCCGACCGGATCAAGGTCGTGGCCAGCTTCAGCATCCTCGGCGACATGGTCGCCGCGATCGCGCGGGACAAGGCGGAGGTCACCACACTGGTCGGTCCGAACAGCGACGCCCACATGTTCGAGCCGTCGCCAGCGGATGCGAAGGCCGTCAACGAAGCCGACCTGATCTTCGTCAACGGGCTCGGACTGGACGGCTGGATGGAGCGCCTCGCGGCGGCCGCCGGATCGCATGTCCGCATCGTCACCGCGACGGCCGGCATCCGGCCGCGAACGATGGAAGAAGACGGCGCGCAAACCGTCGATCCGCATGCCTGGCAGGATCTCAAGAACGGCGTTGCCTACGCGCAGACCATCGCATCGGCGCTCAGCGAAGCGGACGCGGTCAACGCCGAGTCCTACCGCAGTGCGGCCGACACCTACATCCGCGAGCTCGAAGAGCTCGACCGCGAAGTGCGGCGGCAGATCGAGACGGTGCCCGAGGAGAAGCGCCGCGTCATCACGAGCCACGACGCGTTCGGCTATTTCGGTGCCGCCTACGGCGTCGACTTTCTTGCGGCGGAAGGCATCAACACCGAGGCCGAGACCACCGCCCGGAATCTCGCGCGGCTGATGGACCAGATCAAGGACAAGGGCATCAAGGCCCTGTTCATCGAGACCATCGCGGATCCGCGCATGATGGAAATGATCGCAACGGAAACCGGGGCCGAAATGGGAGGGGCGCTCTATTCCGATGCGCTTTCCGAACCGAGCGGTCCGGCACCCCACTACACCGACATGTTCCGCGCCAACGTGCCGAAGCTCGTGTCTGCGATGCTCAGGAACTGACCGGCCTCGACGAGGATTGCACTTCGGAGGCCGTTCCAACTAACATGCCGCGGATGACCGACAGGAGAGGGAGCGAGCGGCGATGCCGGAACTGCAACTGAGCATACTCAAGCCAAGCGTCAACAACATGGCGGTGCGCGTGTTCGCACGGGCCGCGGGCCTCGACTTCACCGAGACCGACGTGTGGGGCAAGACCCGGTCCGCGGACTTCCTCGCCCGCTGTCCAGCGCATCTGACTCCGATGCTGGAAGCGCCGGGACTGCCGCGCGGGGCGCTGTGGGAAAGCTGCGCGATCATGCAGTACCTATGCAACAAGCACGGGCTCGAGAAGTTCTACCCCTCCGACCCGTCGCGTCGGGCGATGGTCGACAGCGCCATGTTCTACCTGATCGGCACACTCTATCCCTACGTGGCGCGCGCCACCTATCCGCGCCTCGGCTTTCCGCAATACGCGGGGGAAGTCGGGGCAAGCGACGCCCACGTCGATCACAAGGAAACGGCGCGGACGGCCGCCGTCGATGCGATCGCCGAGCCGCTCGACGTGTTCCACAAATTCTTCATGGCGAAGGATCGCTTCATCGGCGGCGCATCGCCTTCGATCGCAGACATCCGGCTCGCCGCGACGCTCGAGTTCCTGGCAGTGATCGACTATCCGCTGCCCGACTGGGCCAAGACATACATGGCCGACATGGAGAAGGCCCTGGGGAAGGCCTATAGCGAGCCAGCCGCCGACGTGCGGGGATATATAAAGCATGTCCGGTCGCAGCAGACCTGAGCCAAGGGTCCGGATACGCCATTAAGCTGTGGAATTCGCGTTTCGATTCACCGTGCGTCAGTTCGCGCGGTGGAACCTGCCGCATTCCGGCCAAACTTATGATAATATTTGACATTCGGTGCGGGACCGTAGTCTCTACGCAGAAATCGACACGCCGCGCCTGCGAGGGGACGTTTCTCGGCGCCATCCGGCGCTTGGTGGATGTGTCCGATTGTTGTTAAGTTTTACTGGTCCGATCTCGAGCGGTATGAGAACGGACTGGGCATAACGTGGTGAGTGGCAGTGGTGCGTGACTGGAGCGGGGCCAGGAGGATGCCTTCATGCGAGGCGTAGGCCCGAAGCTTAAGACGAGGGGTTCGCGGCAGCCGAGTGATGCTCCGCCTGCGGACGATCTTGACGATATTTTCGCTCCCGATCCCTCGTCGGGCGAACTGCCCGAGCTCGCCGACGAGCCGGGAGCCGAAACCGATTTTCCTCCCCAACGCAACGCCTCACCCCCCTCCTCCCTGCGGCTGCGCCGCGCCTTGCGGCGGGCCGGAGCCACCCGCCTCTTGCAGGACGGCACGCTGCCGGGCGCCAACCGCGAAACACTTGAACCGCCGCCGCCGATCCCCCAGCTGGAATACAAGCCGGCTAGTCGCAAGAAGCAGACGAAGTCGAAACCGAGGCGGTCGGACTGGCGCATCGGCATGCTGGCTGCAGTGGCCGGAATATTGTGGGGCTCGGGGCTCGCCTACCTGGCCTACAGCTATCTCACGGGTGACGCGCCGCTGACGCTCACAACTGTGACACCGACTTCCACCTCGTCGGGCGAAAGCACGGTCGCCAAGCTGCCGGAGACCGGCGTGGCGGAGACCATCCAGCCCGGGGAAGCGGCACCGCTTCCCCTTCCCGTTTCACCTCCCGACAGCGAAGCGGAGAGCAGCAAGACGTCGCAGGAGGCCACCATCCAGCAGCCGCCTGCCGAGGGCTTAGCAGCCGCCCCGGAAACGGAAACGGCGGCAGAGCCGCTGCCGCTTCCCCCGCCGCCACCGCCCGCGCCGGCAACCGTCACCGAGAGCCAGCCGGCCGCGACCGACATCGCCGAAGTTCCACCGGAAGCCGAAGCCGCCGCGCAAGAGGTGACCGCCGCTCCCACCGAACCGTCCGAGGGCTCGACTGCCGTTCCGGAAACGAAGAACCAGGAAGTGGCGCTCCAGACGCCGAGCGTCGGCGAACGAACCACTCCGAACACCCTCCTCGACTGCGAGGGATGCCCGACCCTCGTCAGCCTGCCGGCCGGCAGCTTCGTGATGGGGTCGGAAGCGAGCGAGGCGAACCATCAGCCCGACGAGGGGCCGCAGCACAGCGTGCAGTTCACCAAGCCGTTCGCGATATCCGCCCATGAAGTGACATTCGATGAGTGGGATGCCTGCGTAAAGGACGGCAGCTGCAAGCAATCGCCTTCCGACGAGGGATGGGGACGCGGCAAGAATCCGGTGATCAACGTGTCGTGGGAAGACGTCACGACGCAGTTTCTGCCGTGGCTGTCGAAAAAGACCGGCCATACCTATCGCCTGCCGACCGAAGCGGAATGGGAATATGCGGCCCGCGCCTCGCAAAGCGGCCAGACGATGTTCACCTTCGGCAACGACGGCAACAGCCTGTGCACCTTCGGCAACGGCGCCGATGCGAGCCTGCACCAGGCCAATGGCGGCGGGGACGGCCTCACCTGCTCCGACGGACACGCGCAGACGGCGGCGGTCGGATCTTTCAAGCCCAATGCGTTCGGCCTCTACGACACGCACGGCAACGTATGGGAATGGGTCGAGGACTGCTGGAACGACAGCTATGAGGGCGCCGCCCAGGACGGCTCCGCCCGGACGACCGGCGACTGCACCACCCGCGTACTGCGCGGCGGGTCGTGGAACAGCGATCTCGCCAACCTGCGCACGGCCGCCCGCGGCTGGAACCGCAGCGGCGGGCGCAGCAACGGCATCGGCTTCCGAGTGGTACGGGAAGACTGAGCGGCGACAAGCTTTTCAAGAGGAAAAATGACTACGCGATTCATTTCGGCCGGCCTCCTGCTTTGCGCTTGCCTGGTTCCCGTTTCACCAGCGGCGGTCGCGCAAGGGATGCGCTCCGTCGAGGGCGTCGAGACGCAGCAATACGACCCCGGGAAGCTCGGCGGGCTCGAGGAAAAACAAATCGCATCGCTGCAAGGGCTCCTGCAGCGGCTGGGCCTGCTCGAAGCGACGCAATCGAGCGGCAAGGTGGACGGCCCGACGGCCGCGGCGTTCGCCCGTTTCCTGGCGTCGATCGATCCGAAGACCGACACATCGAGCTACGACAGCCTCGTCCGCGCGATGTATGCGGCGATCTGGGAACGCGAGGACTGGAGCAACAGCAGCGCCGCGTGGCGCGACATCATCGTCGAGCCGGAGAAGGTCAAGACGGCGCAGGAAGCCTTGAAGGAGCTCGGCTACGAGCCCGGCAAGATGGACGGCAAGTTCGGCCCGGCGACGCTCGCGGCGCTCGAAACGTTCCAATCCGACAGGGGACTCAAGATCGAAGGCGTCCTCAACCGCAACTCCTACGACAACGTGGTGCGGGGGCTGGTGCTGAAGGGCGGCCAGCGCGAAGGCACGGTGCGGGTCCTCAACTGGCCCGACTACATCGATCCCGCCGTGCTCGAAAAGTTCGAGAAGGAAACGAAGATCGAAGTGCTGCACGACGTCTTCGAGAATTCCGAGGAGCCGCGGTCGCTGCTCCTGTCGAAATCAGCGAAGTACGACGTCATCGTGCAATCCGGCTACCAGATCGGCCTCGTGCTGCAGCCCGGCGTCCTCAAGACACTCGACCAGACCAAGCTTCCGAACATCGCCAATCTCGATCCGGCGGCGCTGCGCTACACCGACATGCTCGATCCGGGCAACCAGCATTCGCTCCCCTACATGTGGGGTACGGTCGGGATCGGCGTGAACGAAGAGGCGGTCAAGCGCCTGGCCCCCGACGCGAAGACGAACAGCCTGTCGATGTTCCTCGATCCCAAGACGGCGAAGGAGCTGTCGTCGTGCGGGCTGGCGGTGGTCGACGAGCCGACCGACGTGATGCCGGCGCTGGTCGCCTATCTCGGCGGCGACATCAGCAAGATCGGCATCGCCGATTTGGAGGCGGTCGAGCAGGCGCTCGCCAAGGTCGCCCCCTTTATCACGGTGGTGACCGCCGACCGTTTCATCGACGAGCTGGCGGCGGGAAAATACTGCGCGGCCATCGGATATTCCGGCGACGTGTTCCAGGCACGGGCGAGCACGAAGGAGTCCGACACCCGCCTCACCTACCACGTGCCGGCGGAAGGCAGCCAACTGTGGTTCGACCTCCTGGTCGTTCCGGAGAGCGCACCGAATCCGGACGCGGCGTACAAGTTCCTGGATTTCCTGATGCGGCCGGACATCGCGGCCGAGAACACGAACTACCTTCAGTATGCCAACCCGAATCTCGCATCGGCTCCCCATATCAATCCCGAGCTGATGAACGACCCCGGCCTCTATCCGCCGCCGGAGGTGCTGGCACGGCTGGCGGTGCTGCAGCCGCTCAGCAGCCGCGTCGACGGCGAACTGCAACGGATCTGGAGTAAGCTTCGCCGCTCCCAATAGGCGGCGGGCGGAGGCGGACCGCATGTACGACCAGCCGATCCCGTATATCGAGAGGATCAGGAGCTACTATCAGGCGCTCGGCTACGGGCCACCCTATGAATGGGCGCACCATGCCGACGTGCCCTTCTCGCCCTTGCGGAGACCGCTTTCGCAAAGCCGGATCGCCATCGTGACGACGGCTGCGCCCTACCAGCCGGACAAGGGCGACCAGGGACCGGGCGCGCCCTACAATGCCGCGGCGAAATTCTACACTGTCTACTCCATGGACAGCGCCGCGGATCCCGACCTGCGCATCTCGCATGTCGCCATCGATCGCAAGCACACCACAGCGGAGGACATCGGGGCCTACTTTCCGTTGCGGGCGATGCGGGAACTTGCCGAGAAGGGCACGATCGGCAGGATTGCGCCGCGCTTCCACGGCGCGCCGACCAACCGCAGCCGGAATACGACAATCACCGTCGACTGTCCGGAGATCGTGCGCCGCTGCAAGTTCGACGACGTCGACGGAGTCGTGCTCGTTCCCAATTGCCCGGTCTGCCACCAGACGGTGAGCCTGGCGGCGCGGGCGCTGGAAAGCGAAGGCATCGCCACCGTCGTCATGGGCGCCGCAAAGGACATCGTCGAGCTGGCAGGCGTGCCCCGCTTCCTGTTCTCCGATTTTCCGCTCGGAAACTCGGCCGGCCGGCCACGCGATCCCGCGTCGCAGCGCTTCACCCTCGATCTGGCGCTCCGCTTGCTCGAAAGCGCACCGGCCGCCCGTACCACCGTGCAGTCGCCGCTCATCTGGAACGGCGATCCCGCGTGGAAGCAGGACTACATGAATGCGAGCCTGCTGTCGGACAAGGAGATCGCCGAGCGGCGCGCCGACTTCGACCGGCAGAAGGAAATCGCGCGCGACCTGCGCGAGCCCGCCAGCCTCGCCCCGGCGTGACCTGCTACTTCAGCGTCGCCTTCAAATTGACCTTCACCGCCTTCAGCGCCTTCGACACGGGGCAGATCTCCTTGGCGCGCTCGGCCGCCTTGGTGAACGCTGCCGCGTCGATGCCGGGCACTTCACCTTCGGTCTCGAGATCGATCGCAGTGATGTCGGCACCCCCGGCGCCCACTTCCATGCGAACCTTGGCGGTCGTCCGGATGCTCTTGGGCGGATGTCCGTCGGCGGTCAGGACGCCCGACAGCTGCATGGAGAAGCATCCGGCATGGGCGGCACCGATCAGCTCCTCGGGATTGGTGCCGGCGCCGCTTTCGAAACGCGAACCGAAGGAGTACTCGCCGTCATATGCCCCCTTGCCGATTCGCATGTGGCCGCGGCCCTCGCGCAGCGTGCCCTGCCATTCTGCCGTCGACGTGCGAACAATCATGACTTCACTCCTTCGCATAGTGCATCGAGGGAAAGGCTATGTCATCGCGCCAGCGACGTCGAGTTCAAAACCGACCGGCGACAACCCGGGAATCGCGCAGATTTCGGGGCATAACCGGGGATTTCGACTTGACCCGACTCGTTCCGTGCAGAGACTCGGGCGCTCCTTCCAAGGACAGGCGTCTAACCCTTCCTTAAGAGTTTTTTCCATAGGCTGAACGGCGGCGGTTTCCTTTATCGAAGAGAGGCTCTCGATGCGTAACAGATATGCAAAGTCCGTTGCGCAGAAGAAGAAGGGAGCGCTCCCCGTGCATGCTCCGGTCGCCAGCCGCGCCCTCGCGCGATCCGTCCGCGACCGCCTCGCCCGCGTCCAGGCTCGGTACATGGCGAATGCCACCGACTTGAGCGAGCAGGCCCGCAAGCTGCGCCGCGAACTGCTGCGCGACGCCGTGCCGAGAACGCGCGCCGCTCTCAACTGAAACGTCACCCGTTCCGAGCGGACCGACCGCGGCCCGGCATGGAACCTTCTCTGCGCCTGCCGCCTTGTCTATCCTGGAGCCGGCCTTGAGCGCGGAGGCGGAGAGACCATGCAGGAGAACGGGATCCATCACATCACTGCCATTGCCGGCAATGCGCAGCGCAATCTCGCGTTCTACACGCGGACCCTTGGCCTGAGACTGGTCAAGAAGACGGTAAACTTCGACGATCCCACGACCTATCACTTCTATTTCGGCGACGCCGCAGGGGCGCCGGGCACGCTCATCACTTTCTTTCCCTGGGACGGGATCGCGGCGGGGCGGCTCGGGATCGGCGAGGTGGCCGAGGTTCTCCTGCGCGTGCCGGAGGATTCATTCGGATTCTGGACGCACCGCTTCGTCGAAAAGGGTGTTGCGCACGACAAGCCCGAAACGGTGTTCGGCGAGAACCGCCTGCCGTTTCGCGACCCGGACGGAATGCGCCTCGCTTTGGTCGGGCTGCCGCGGGCCAGAGCCGGCCAGGCGTGGAGCGACGGCCCGGTCGAGGCCGAGCACGCCATTCGCGGGCTGCACGGCGCCAGCCTGCTGGTCGACGAGTCTGACCCGACCGCCGCGGTGCTCGGCATCCTGGGCTATTCGGAAACCGGTCGCGAAGAGACGCGGGTTCGGCTCGAATCGGGCAGCACCAGTGTCGGCGCAGTCATGGAAATTCGTGCCGCCGGCGGTTTTTTGCCGGCCCGCATGGGCGCGGGGTCGATCCACCACATCGCCTTCCGGGCGAACGACGATGCGATGCAGGCCGATATGGCGGAGAAACTCGCCGCCCGCTACCGCATCCGACCCACCGAGCAGAAGGATCGCCAGTATTTCCGGTCGGTCTACTTCCGCGAGCCGGGCGGTGTGCTGTTCGAGATCGCCACCGACGGACCGGGCTTCGAAATCGACGAGGCGCCGGACAAGCTCGGCCAGGCGCTCAAGCTGCCCCCGTTCCTCGAGGCGAACCGACGCGACATCGAGGCGCAATTGCCCGAGGTCGCGTGAGGCGATGAGCAGTCCGCTGTCGCATATCCACCGTTTCGAGCCGGCGGGAGAAACCCCGGGACCGCCGCTCCTCCTGCTCCACGGCACGGGCGGCGACGAGAACGACCTGATCGCGCTCGGCCGCGCGGTGGCGCCCCAATCCGCCCTGCTGTCGCCGCGCGGCAAGGTGCTCGAGAACGGCGCGCCGCGATTCTTCCGACGCCTGGCGGAAGGCGTGTTCGACGAAGACGACCTCCGACAGCGCGCCGGAGAGCTTGCAGAATTCATCGCGGAAGCCCGGCAAGCCTACGCGATCGATGCGCCCGTGGCGCTCGGGTTCTCGAACGGCGCCAACATCGCCGCCGCCGTGCTGCTGCTGCATCCGGAGGCGCTCGCCGGCGGCGCCCTCCTCCGCGCCATGGTGCCGCTGAAATCGGCGCCGCAGGCGGACCTCGCGGGAAAGCCGGTGCTCATCCTGTCGGGCAGCATGGATCCCATCATCCCGGCCGAGAATGCCGGCCGGCTGGCGGCACTCCTCGGCGAGCGGGGCGCAAGCGTCGACCACCGCACGCTGCCGGCTGGCCACGGCCTTACGCAGGCTGACGTCAGCATCGTCCAGGAATGGACGGCGTGGCTTAGTTCTTCAGCCGATAGCCGGTCCTGAAGATCCACCAGATGACTACAATACACAGCGCCAAGAAGGCGAGCGTCATGGCGAGGCTCACTTCCACGCCGACGTCGGCGCTCTCGTAGAAGCTCCAGCGAAAGCCGCTGACCAGGTAGACGATCGGGTTGAACAGCGTGACGGTCCGCCAAAAAGGCGGGAGCACGTCGATCGAATAGAACGTCCCGCCGAGGAAGGTGAGCGGCGTGATGATGAGAAGCGGAATGATCTGGAGCTTCTCGAAGCCGTCGGCCCAGATGCCGATGATGAATCCGAACAGGCAGAAGGTCACCGCGGTGAGGACCAGGAAAAGGAGCATCCAGAAGGGATGCATGACGACGACCGGCACGAAGAAGCTTGCGGTGATAAGAATGATCACGCCTAGGATTAGGGATTTGGTGGCGGCGGCGCCGACATAGCCGATGACGATCTCGAGATATGAAACGGGCGCAGACAGGAGCTCGTAGATCGTGCCGATGAAGCGCGGGAAGTAGATGCCGAACGACGCATTGGCGATGCTCTGGGTGAGGAGCGACAGCATGATGAGGCCCGGCACGATGAAGGCCCCGTAGGAGATGCCGTCGATCTCCGTGATGCGGGTGCCGATGGCTGCGCCGAAGACGACGAAGTAGAGGGTCGTCGATATGACCGGCGAGACGATGCTCTGGAAAAGCGTCCGGAAGGCCCGGGCCATCTCGAAATAGTAGATCGCGGCTATGGCTCTGTGGTTCATTGCTTCTTCACGAGACTGACGAAGATTTCTTCGAGCGAGCTTTCGCTCGTGGTGATGTCGCGGAAGCGGATGCCCGCCTCGTTCAGCTTGGTCAACAGCGCCGTGATGCCGGTGCGGGCGGACTGGGTGTCGTAGTGGTAGATGAGCTCATGCCCGTCGCGCGCGAGGCTCAGTTCAAAGCCGGCGAGCTCCGGCGGCATCGACTCCAGCTGTGCATGCAGCTGCAAGGCAAGCTGCTTCTTGCCGAGTTTCTTCATGAGCTCGGCCTTGTCCTCGACCAGGACGAGCTCGCCGTGATTGATGACGCCGATGCGGTCGGCCATCTCCTCGGCTTCGTCGATGTAGTGGGTGGTGAGGATGATGGTGACGCCGGAGGCACGCATGCGGCGAACAAGGTTCCACATGTCCTTGCGCAGCTCGACGTCGACGCCGGCGGTCGGCTCGTCGAGGAACAGGATCTGCGGCTCGTGCGCCAGGGCCTTGGCGATCAGGACGCGCCGCTTCATGCCGCCCGACAGCGTCATGATCTTGCTGTCCTTCTTATCCCAGAGCGAGAGGTCGCGCAGCACGCGCTCGAGATGGGCGGGGTCGGCCGGCTTGCCGAACAGGCCGCGACTGAAGCTGATCGTCGCCCACACGGTCTCGAAGGCGTCGGTGGTCAGCTCCTGCGGCACGAGGCCGATGAGGGAGCGGGCGGCGCGATAGTCGCGGATGATGTCGTGCCCGCCCACGGCGACCGTACCGGCCGTCGCGTTGACGATTCCGCAGACGATGCTGATGAGCGTGGTCTTGCCGGCGCCGTTGGGACCCAGCAACGCAAAGATCTCGCCGCTGCGGATATCGAGGCTCACGTCCTTGAGCGCCTTGAATCCGCTGGCATAAGTCTTCGAAAGATGCGAAACGCGAATGACGAATTCCATGCTGCGCCAGTTCAGAAAGTTCCCGGTTCGGGGCCGCCCCTATAGCAGAAGCGGAGGCCCCGCGTGAAGCCCGACCTTCCGCTGCGTCTGACGCGCGTGGAACTGCCGCCCGACACTCTAACCCTGGCGCGCTACCTGATCGGCAAAACCGTGGTCAGGAGGCTCGCGGGCGCTCGCCTCAGCGGCCGCATCGTGGAGACGGAAGCCTACGCGGTCGGCGATGCGAGCGGCCATGCCTTCCGTGGGCTGACGGCAAGCAACCAGTCGCTGTTCCTCAAGCGCGGCCATGCCTACATCTATCTCAACTACGGCCTGTCGTTCATGCTCAACGTTTCGAGCGAGGAGCACGGCATCGGAGGCGGCGTGCTCATCCGCGCACTCGAGCCGCTCGAGGGGATCGAGCAGATGATGGCGCGGCGGCGCACGGAGCGTCTACTTGACCTGACGCGCGGACCCGGCCGGCTTGCCCAGGCCCTCGGCATCGACCGCAGCTGCGACGGGATCGATCTGTGCCGATCGGCGCAGCTGTGGCTCGGCACGGCCGTCAAGCGGCGACGGCCGATCGGCATGAGCGTGCGCATCGGAATCACCAAGGAGGTCGAGCGCCTGCATCGCTTCTACGAGCGCGGCAACCCGTTCGTCAGCGGCCCGAAGTGGCTGAGCCCGCCATGAGTCCCGGCATCACCCATCTGCACTCCGGAGTGCCGCCGGCGTGGAGCGCGGTTCCCAACGAATCGGTCATCGACATGGCGGTGGCGGGATGCGCGCGGGTCACGGAGGCTCCGGCGATCATCCTCGATGACGGCACCATCGTGAGCAGGGACACACTCATCGACCAGGCGCGCCGGCTGGCCGCGCGGCTGCAGGAGATCATCGCTCCCGGCGAACCCGTGGCGATGATGATCGAGAACCGCGCCGAATGCATGATCGCCTTCATCGGCGTGCTCATGGCAGGCGGCGTCCTCGTATCGATGTCGCCTGCCCTGCGTTCCCACGATGCCGCCCATGTCCTGAGCGATTCCGGCAGCGTGCTCCTGCTCACGAGCCCCGAGCAGCTGCCGGTGATCGAGCCGATCCGCGGCCAGTGCGCCACCCTGCGCGAGGTGCTGCTGCTCGAGGGACCGGAACCCTTCGGCTGGGACACGACCGGTGGGCGCGCGCCGGCACCTGCACTGCGCCCGATATCGAGGGGACGCAAAGACCTCGCGACGGTGTACTACACCTCGGGCACGACCGGCTCACCGAAAGGCTGCATGCTCGACCACGACTGGTGGCTCAGGCTGTGCGACGTGCATCTGCGATTGACCGGCGCCGCCGAGGGGCATCGGCCACTTTGCTGCCTGCCCTTCTACAACGCCGATGCCATGCAGCTCCTGCTCTGCGCGCTCCATTGCGGCGGCACGCTCGTCGCCATGCGCCGGTTCTCGGCGTCGCGGTTCTGGCAGGTGGTCGTCGAACATCGGGTGAGCGAGCTGTTCCTGCTCGCCTCGATGCCGATCCTGCTCCTGAAGCAGGCTCCCCAGCCCCAGGAACGCCGGCACCGGCTGAAGACCGTCGTGTGCGCCCTCGTCCCTGCCGAGCTGCACCGGGAGCTCAACGACCGGTTCGGCGTCTCCTTTCTCGACAGCTATGGAAGCACGGAGGCCGGCTGGGTCACCCGCGTGCCGTCACGGCTCGCCGGCGAACTGGTCGGTTCCGGCACGATGGGCGCGGCCATGCCGGAGATCGAGCTCCGCATCGTCGATGCGGACGGCAACGATGTGCCCGAGGGCGCGGACGGCGAACTCCTGATCCGTGGGCCCGGCCTGTTCCGCGGCTATCTCAACGACAGCGCGGCCACGGCGGAGGCGATGCGGGGCGGCTGGTTCCATTCCGGCGACGTGGCGAGAAGGGACACACGCGGCCTCTACACCTTCGTGGGGCGCCGCAAGGACATCATCCGGAGGTCGGGAATGAACATCTCGGCCTCCGAGGTGGAAGCCGTCCTGCGGACCCATCCCCTGGTGATCGATGCGGCGGTCGTGGCGTTTCCCGACCCCGTACGGCAGGAAGAGGTCAAGGCGCATCTCTGGGTGCGGCCCGACCGCGTGTCGCAGGACGAGGCCGATGCCATCGTCGCCTTCTGCCGGGGGAAGCTCGCCGCCCACAAGGCGCCGCGATATCTGGCGTTTCATTCCACCGATTTCCCCCGCACACCCACCTTGCGGGTACGCAAGCAGGATCTTGGCGGGGTCGCGCCGGACCACGGGACGTGGGACGCCGAAAAGGCCGTGTGGACTGAGCCGACTGCCCGTTTCTAACCCATAAAATGTCTATGCATCATGGCCTTAAGCGCCCGCTCCGATTGTGGGGAATGCCACAGCGCCAGTCCCGTTCGTCATTTATGTTTCTTCGAATTGACCTTACGACCCTGGAGCGAGAATGTTATCCGGTGCAGAACAATGCCAGCGATGGGGAAGGCCTTGTCGGAAAAGCAGCAGGTTCGGCGCCTGGCAGCGGTTCTGGTCGCGGATGCGGTCGGGTACAGCGGACGCATGCGCGTCGCCGAATCCGCCACCTACCACCAATACAAGGACGACCTCGAGACGGTCTTCGTGCCACAGATCTCCGAGCACCGCGGCAGGGTGGTCAAGACGACCGGCGACGGCCTGCTCGCCGAGTTCTCAAGCATCGTCGACTGCGTCAAAGGGGCGATGGAGATCCAGCGGGCGCTGGCCGAACGCGTGGTCGGCAGCGACAGGCCGGGTCTCGCCTACAGAATGGGAATCAATCTCGGCGACATCATCGTCGAGCCAGACGACATCTACGGTGACGGCGTGAACATGGCGGCCAGACTTCAGGTCATTGCCGAACCGGGCGGCATCGCGCTGTCGGCCGACGCGCATCGGCATGTCGTCGGCAAGCTCGACGTGACGTTCGAGGATCTGGGCGAGCATAAACTCAAGAGCATTGCCGAGCCGGTGCGCGTCTTCCGGGTCCTGGCGAAGGGTCAAAAAGCCGGCGAGCCGCCGCCGGCCGCCTTGGCAGGAGGCGGCGCCAGCGCGCCGTCGATTGCCGTGCTGCCGTTCCACAGTCTCAGCAGCGATGCCGACCAGAGCTATTTCAGCGACGGCATCACCAACGACATCCTGACCGAGCTGTCGAAATTCTCCGAGCTGTTCGTGATCGCCAGCCATTCGGTCTTCACCTACAAGCAGCGCTCGGTGAAGATCCAGGACGTCGGCCGGGAGCTCGGCGTGCGCTACGTCGTCGAGGGCAGCGTCCAGCGCGGCGGCGACCGGATACGGATCAACGTCCAGCTCATCGAGTCGGCCTCGGGACGTCACCTGTGGGCAGAACGCTACGACCGGTCGGCGAACGACTTCTTCAGCCTCGAGGACGAGATCGTCAGCACCATCGTCGCCACGCTGGTGTCGCGCGTCGACATGACCGAGCGGAATCGCGTCATGCACAAGGAGCCGCACAGCATCGAGGCGTACGACGTCTACCTGCGCGGCCGCGCCGCCTGGCGCGACTGGACCGCCCAGTCGAACCGCATGGCGCAGCTCTATTTCAAGAAGGCGATCGCCCTCGACCCGAACTTCGCCTCCGCCTACGGCTACCTCTCCTACACCATGCTGCAGGCCTGGATCGGCGGATGGGCGAGCGACCACACGACGCTGGCGGAGGCGCGCTCGTTGGGTCAGAAGGCGGTGACGCTCGGGCCCGGCAACTTCGAAAACCACTGGAGCCTAGCAATGGCCTATCTCTATTGCCGCGAGTTCGATGCGGCGATGTCGGCCTTCGCCCGCTCCCTCGACATGAATCCGAATTGCGCCGCGCTTCTCATAGACATGGCCGAGGCCAACGTCTTCATCGGCAAGGCCGAGGAATCGATCCGGCACATCGAGAAGGCCATGCGCCTCGACCCGATCTATCCGGAATCGTACCTGTGGACCATCGGCGTCGCCTTCTACCATGCCGGCCGCTACGAGGACTGCCTCTCGGCGCTCGGACGGATCGTCCGGCTGCCCAATCTCGCCCGCCGGCACCAGGCGGCCGCCTATGCACGACTCGGGCGGCTCGACGAGGCACTCGAGACGGCCCGCAAGTTCATGGCGGAGGATGCCGCCTACACGCTGGCGCGAGAAGACCTGTGGCCCTACAAGCATGCCGAGCTTCGCGAGGCTTTCGTGGCCGACCTTCGCACGGCCGGCCTACCCGACTGACGGAAACGGAGCACCCGATTCATGACCAACCCGATCAATAGAGAACTCGAGTTCTACATCCAGGGAGCGCAGTCGGCGCGCCAGATGACCGCCGGCTCCAACCGCGTGGCCCGGAGCTTTTTCAAGCAGGCGATTGCCGAGAAGGACGATTTCGCGCGCGCCCACGGCTATCTCTCCTACTCATTGCTCCTCGCCTATCTCCATGGCTGGAACCGGGCCGACATCGCCGAGGACAACGACGTGACGCTCGACAAAGTGATGCACCACGCCAAACTCGCCTGCACGCACGGACCGGACGACTACGAGAACCATTGGAGCCTCGCAGCCGCCTGTGTTTACAGTCGTGACTTCACCAATGCCATGAATTCCTTCGGAAAGGCGCTCGAACTTGCCAAGACGCAGGCGATCCCCTTCAACCTGAGCTGCCTCAAGGTCGAACAGGCGGATGCCCTTATCTTCAACGGGAACCAGACGGACATCGAGTCCGCGATCGAGATCATCGAAGGCGAAATGCAAGGCAGCGACTTCCCCAAAACGCACTTTTGGGCCTTGGGCTGGGCCTACTACGAGCTCGGCGCGTTCGACCAGGCGAAGGAGGAGACATACGCCCTCATGTCGCTGAAGGCCCTCCTACAGATTCCCCGGCCACATGCGCTCATCCAAAAAAACATCGTGGCGAGCTACGCCGCGCTCGGCTGGACGAAAGCCGCCAACGTGGTCTGCAAGGAGCTCCGCGGCAACCTCGCCCCAGGCTATCGCGTTGCCGACGATACCAGGTGGCCCTATGGCGACGACGAGCGTGGGGCGCGCTGGTTGCGGCACCTCAGGGAGGGCGGGCTGCCCGCCTGACATCGCCATGCCCGCAAGCGTTACGCGCTCGCGCTTGCAGCACAAGTTCCCTTATGGATAATGGCCCGGATGTCAGTTCGGGTCGCAATGGTACCGGGTCTTGAGGGCAAATCTGCAGTCGTCACGGGTGGAGCCAAAGGCATCGGCCTTGCCATCAGCATCGAGCTGGCCCGGAACGGAGCCCGCGTCGCCATCGCCGACGTCGATCTTCAGGCCGGAGAGGCCGCCGCATCGCGCGTCGGCCAAGGAGCCAAGGCCTTTCCCTGCGACGTCAGCGACCGAGGCAGCGTCGAAACGTGCTTCGCGGCAATTGCCGAAGTCTTTGGTGGCTATGACATCCTGTGCGCCAATGCCGGCGTCTCGAGCATGCGAAAGGTCGTCGACCTGACCGACGCGGATTGGGATTTCAATTTCAACGTCAATGCGCGTGGCGTCTTCCTGACCAACCAGGCGGCCGTCCGGCACTTCCATGCGGCGAAGAAGCGCGGCGTCATCGTCAACACAGCCTCGCTTGCCGCGAAATGGGGCGCGCCGTGGCTTGCCCACTACTCGGCAAGCAAATTCGCGGTCATGGGTTTCACCCAGGCTCTGGCCCGCGAAGTCGCCGCCGACGGGATCCGCGTGAACTGCGTCTGCCCGGGCTTCGTCCGCACGTCCATGCAGGAACGCGAGGTCGCCTGGGAAGCGAAAATCAGAGGCATGCGAACCGAGGAGGTGCTCGACGACTATGTCGGCCAGACGCCGCTCGGACGGCTACAGGAGCCGGAGGACGTGGCTGCGGCCGTCCTGTTTCTCGCCTCCGATCTCGCCGGGTTCGTGACCGGCGAAGCGCTGAACATCAGCGGCGGCGTGCGGATGGACTGAGGAACAATCGTCATGCCGCGCTTCGCACGCACCGTCCTGCCGCATCTCATCCTGGTCGTCTTCTCGCTGATGATCCTGATGCCGCTCCTGTGGATCCTGCGCGTCAGCTTCACCGACAAGCTCACCGCCTACAAGATCCCGCCCGAGATCGGAACGGTCGGGTTCATGAACTACGTCGACATCTTCGCGCGCTACCCGTTCACGATGTGGTTCGCAAACAGCCTCCTCGTCGCCTTGGCGGCAACCGCGATTTCGCTGCCGCTCGCGACGCTCCTCGCCTATGCCTTCGCGCGGTTCAACACGGGCGGCATGAGCCTGCGCCTGGGCGTGCTCGGCAGCCAGATGCTGCCGCCGATCGTGCTGGTGCTGCCGCTCTTCGGCATGTTCCTCGTCACGGGACTCATGCAGAGCCGGGCGGCCCTCGTCATCGCGCACCTGACCATCGCGCTGCCGTTCCTCGCCTGGATGATGGTTTCGTTCTTCGAAGGCGACGTGGCGCGCCTCGAGGAGGCAGCCCGCGTCGACGGGGCGAGCCGCTGGCAGGCGTTTCGCTATATCGCAGTGCCGGTCGCAGCGCCGGGCATACTGGCGGCGGGCCTGCTCGGCTTCATCCTGAGCTGGAACGAGTTCCTTTTCGCGCTCGTGCTCACCGGCCCGAACACACAGACGCTGCCGGTCGGGCTCGCCGGGCTCGAAACGCATGCCGGCGTCGAGATCGCGCCGCTCGCCGCGGCGACGGTCGTGTCGCTGCTGCCGGTTTTCCTGCTGCTGCCGTTCCTGCGGAAGCATCTCATCAAGGGTCTGTCGCTCGGAGCCCTCAAGTGACCACCCACCCAAAAACCGCGAGGGCCACACTGGGGAGATTCGACATGTGGAAGAAAGCTTTGATCGGCTTGGCCTTCGCAACGGCCATGTCCGGCACGGCGTTCGCCGAAACCGTCAACATCCTGATGGAGGGCGTGCCCGACACCGATTACGTCAAGACGCTGCTGCCCGAGTTCAAGCAGGCGACCGGCATCGACGTCAACCTCGAGGTCGTCAACTACGCGGAGATGCACACCAAGCTGGTGCCGCAGCTGGTGGCGTCCAAGGGCAGCTACTCGGCCATCGTCGTCGACTTCTACTGGGTCGGCGAGTTCACCAAGGCGGGATGGCTGCAGCCGCTCGACGATCGCATCAAGGCCGACAATTTCGACACGTCGGTCTACGTGCCGAAGCTCATGGACCTCGTCGGCCAGGTCGACGGCGTGACCTACATGCTGCCGTTCTACAACTATGCGATGGGCCTTCTCTATCGGAAAGACCTGCTCGAGGACGAGAAGAACAAGGCCGATTTCAAGGCGAAGTACGGAATGGACCTCGGCACGCCAAAGACATGGGACGAGTATCTGAAGCAGGTCGAGTTCTTCACAAAGGACGGCATGCACGGCGTCGTCAACCAGGGCCTGCGGCCCGATCCCATCGCCATGGAATGGTCCAACTACCTGTTCGCCAACGGCGGCGAGTACCACGATGCCAGCTGGAAGCCGACCCTCAACACCGAGGCCGGCGTGAAGGCGGTCGAGCAGTATACGACCAACGTCAACAAATACGGCCCGCTCGGCTCGGCGAGCTTCTCCTTCGACGAAGCCTTCAACGTGATGGCGCAGGGCAAGGCCTACAGCTACATCACCTACAACTTCTTCCGGGCCTCGATCGACGATGCGTCGAAGTCGAGCGTCGTCGGCAAGGTCGAAATCATGCCGGTGCCCGGACCGACGCCCGACCAGGGCGGCAGCCTCAACGGCGCGTGGGGATGGGCGATCCCGAAATCGAGCCCCAATCCCGACGCGGCATGGACGTTCCTCAAGTGGGTCGAATCGAAGGACATCGCGAAGAAGCGGGCGCTGCAGGGCGGTTCGCCGACCCGCACCGACATCTTCGATGATCCCGACGTCAATGCGAAGTATCCGCATGCCCAGGCCCTGAAGCAGATGCTGCTGACGAGCCACAACTTCCCGGTCTTCACCTACACGCCGCAGCTCGTCGAAGTTCTGGGCCGCGAGCTCAGCCTGGCGGTGGCGGGCGAGAAGAAAGCCGCGGACGCGCTCACCGCCATCGAGACCGAGATGGCCGACCTGGCGCGGAAGGACGGCAAGCTCAAGTAGGGGCCTGCTAGGCGCAGGGGCGAGACATGCAGCCACCCGTCGCGATGGAAACGGCAAACCGCCGCTTCGGGTGGCTCATGGCCGCGCCCAGCCTCTCCGCGCTCTTTCTCGTGATTCTATTTCCCGTCTTCTGGGCATTGTTCACGAGCGTCCACGACTACACGCTGATCGCACCGAACTTCGACACGTTCACGGGCGCTGAAAACTATCTCAAGGCCCTGAACGATCCGGAATTCCTGCACAGCCTGCGCGTCACGGTGTTCTTCGTGCTGGCGGTGGTGCTCCTCGAGTTCGCCATCGGGTTTCTCGTGGCGCTCATGCTCAACACGGTGGATCGCTTCAAGCCGCTCTACTACGGGATCCTGCTCTGTCCATTGCTCATGAATCCGGTCATCGTCGGACTCATCTGGCGAATGTTCCTGCATCCGACGCTCGGCATCGTCAACTATCTCCTGACCGTCATCGGCCTCGAGCCGGTCAACTGGCTGGGGAGCACCAAGGTCGCGATCTGGACGGTCATCATGGTCGACATCTGGCACCAGGTTTCGTTCATGATCGTGCTGCTGCTGGCCGGGCTCTCGGCGCTGCCGCGCGAACCCTACGAAGCGGCGCGGGTCGACGGGGCGAGCGCGCTGCAGTCGTTCTGGCACATCACCGTGCCGCTGATGATGCCGGTCATCGTCGTCACGCTGCTCATCCGCCTGATCTTCGCGGTCAAGACCTACGACCTCGTCTACATCATGACGCGCGGCGGGCCGGGCGTCTCCACCGACTTCATCAGCTACTTCATCTACAGGACGGCGTTCGTCAGCCTGAATCTCGGCGAAGCATCCGCCATGTCGGCGATCCTGCTGGTTCTGGTCCTCACCCTCACCGCCTATCTGCATCGCTACATGCGATCGCTAGGCTGACGGACGACGATGGCCGCGATCGTTCTCGAAAACGTAAGCAAGGCATACGCCACGGGCGTGGCTGCGGTGCGCAACGTGTCGCTCGACATCCGGGACGGCGAGTTCATGATCCTGCTCGGCCCGTCGGGCTGCGGAAAGTCGACCACGCTGCGCATGATCGCCGGTCTCGAGACGGTGACGTCGGGCACGATCCGCATCGGCGGCAACATCGTCAACGAGGTCGATCCCGCGCGATCGCAACATCGCCATCGTGTTCCAGAACTATGCTCTCTATCCGCACATGACGGTGGCGCAGAATCTCGATTTCGGCCTGCGCCTGCGCGG
Organism: uncultured Alphaproteobacteria bacterium; assembly: GCA_963789175.1. Lineage (GTDB taxonomy): Bacteria > Pseudomonadota > Alphaproteobacteria > Rhizobiales > Aestuariivirgaceae > CAWBJO01. The sequence continues at coordinate 119,883 of CAWBJO010000005.1, read as the reverse complement.
CATCGAACGGAAGGAGATCGACCGGCGGATCGCCGACATCGCCCGGATGCTCGGCATCGGCGAGCTGCTCGGCCGCAAGCCGGCGCAACTGTCCGGCGGCCAGCGGCAGCGCGTCGCGCTGGGCCGCGCCCTGGTGCGCGAGCCGCAGGCCTTCCTGCTCGACGAGCCGCTTTCGAACCTCGACGCCAAGCTCCGGGCGTCGATGCGCACCGAGCTCATCAAGCTCCATCGCGCGGTCGGCACCACGATCGTGCACGTCACCCACGACCAGGTCGAGGCGATGACCATGGGCGAGCGCATCTGCATCATGAAGGACGGTGAAATCGTCCAGGTCGGCGCGCCGATCGAGGTCTACCGCAACCCCGTCAACACCTTCGTCGCCGGGTTTCTCGCAAGCCCGCCGATGAACCTGATCGCCGGCCGCCTCGATGGCGGAAGCGGCGGCGGCCTGGCCGTGCGCATGGACGGGCTAGGCTTCGATCTTCCCGCGGCCCTCGCCCGCGCCTACGCCCCCCACGCCGGCAAGGATGTCATCGTCGGATTGAGGCCGGAAGACTTCCACCCCCGCTCCGCGGCACTGTCGATGCCGCAAGCCGTCGAGGTCATCGCGGTCGCAACCGAGATGCTCGGGCCCGAGGTCATCCTCGTCGCCACGCTCGCGAGGGGCGGGCCGGAAATCATGATCCGCTGCGGACGCGATTTCACGGCGAAGCCGGGCGAGCCGGTGCCGCTCAGCTACGACTTGAGCCAGCTGCAGCTCTTCGACGCGCAGACCACGGTCGCGCTGTTGCGTCCGCCCGGCGCCTGACCTGCGCTACGCCAATGCCAGCGGAGCGAGGCGATGGGCGGGATAGCCGTCGGCCGTCACCGCCGCTTCGAGCTCGGCGGCGAGACGCAGCACAACGCCGTCGCGGCCAAGCGCGCCGCCCAGCTGCACCGCGGCCGGAAGCCCACTGCTCAACGCGACGGGAAGGACGATCGCCGGACCGCCGGAAAGATTGAACAGGGAGGCGAAAGGAGCGAAGCGCGCCATCCTGTCGACATGAAGATCGACGTCGTCGTGGTCGGTGGGAAAGCGGCCGAGCGGCGGCGGCAACTCGGACAGCGCGGCGGTGAGGAGAACATCGCACGTCTGCCAGACTGTCGACAGGCGGCGTGCGAACCGGTGCCCGTCTCGAACGACCGCGACGAAGTCGACGGCCGTCATGGCGCGGCCGCGCACAGCTGCCGCAACGTTGATCGCTTCGAGATCGCCAGCCTGCGGTCGCCGGCCGGCGGCTGCTTCCGCCGCGCGGTCGGTTGCCGACTGCACGCACACATGCGCACGATAGACCTGGCGCGGCACGAGAAGCTCTTCGTCCGCGAAAGGAAGATCGAGATCGGAAACCTCGTGACCGAGACGGGCGAGCATCGCCACCGCGCGCTCGACGGCGGCCGACACTTCCGGCGACAGGGAGACGTCGGGCGGCGGCCTGCGAACCACGCCGATCCGCAGGCGCGGCCCGGGTATCCGCAGGTCGACGACGAGCGGTGATCCGCCGTGGAGGGGCGATGCATAGGGGGCGCCGTCATCCGCGCCGGCGCAGGCATCGAGCGCCGCGGCGCTGTCGCGCACCGTGCGGCTGACGACGCCTTCGGAAACGAGTCCGCCATAGACGTCGGTGTAGCGCGGTCCGAGCGGAACGGTGCCGCGGGACGGCTTTAGGCCGACAAGACCGCAGCAGGCCGCCGGGATGCGGATCGACCCTGCGCCATCGGTGGCATGGGCGATGGGAACCATGCCGCCCGCAACGGCGGCCGCGGCGCCGCCGGAGGAGCCGCCCGCGGTCCGCTCCAGGTCCCAGGGATTTCGAGTCGGGCCGTGAAGAATCGGCTCGGTCGTCACGTTGAAGCCGAGCTCGGGGAGGTTGGTCTTGCCGACGATGCGCAGGCCTGCGGCACGGAACCGCACGGTCAGCTCGTCGTCGCCGGAAGGTGCCGACTGCTGGAAGTATCGCGAGGCGGCCACCGTCGGGACATCCTTCACGCCGGCGCCGATATCCTTCATCAGAAAAGGCACGCCGACAAACGGCGCATCCTTGCGCTCGGATGCATCCTGCGGGGAGTCCAGGAGTTTGACAACGGCGTTGAGCTTCGGATTGAGCGCCGCAATCCGCGCGTAGCAGACCGCCATCACGGCGGATGCACTTATCTCGCCCGTCCGTACCCGATCCGCCAGTTCCAACGCGTCGGCCGTCACATATTCATCCTGACGCATGCCGGCTCACCCCAAAGCTTGACCCAAGGCCGCAATTTCGATCGATTCCGATCGGATGTCGTTCAACACCCGACGCTGGCATTCGATGAAGGCCGGCGCCGCAATCATCTCGAAGCTGCGCGGCCGGGGCAGATCGATCGGCACGATCGACTTGATGCGGCCCGGACGGTTCGTCATGACCGCCACGCGGTCCGACATGTAGACCGCCTCCTCGACGTCGTGGGTGACGAAAAGCACGGTCAGACGGTGACGTTCCCAGATGCGCGCCAGAAGCTCCTGCATGTGCCTGCGGGTCAGCGCATCGAGCGCGCCGAACGGCTCGTCCATGAGAAGCATCTTTGGCCGGTACGACAAGGCACGGGCGATGGCGACCCGCTGCTTCATGCCACCCGAGAGCCGGCTCGGATGGACATCGGCAAAGTCGCTCAGGCCGACGAGCGCCAGATGCTCCTCGGCAACGGTGCGCGCCTCGGCACGGGAGCGGCCGGCCGCCGTCAGTGCAAACTCCACGTTGCCCCGCGCGGTCAGCCAGGGCAGCAGTGTATAGCTCTGGAAAACGACGCCGCGGTCGAGGCCCGGGCCGTCGATCCCGACGCCATCGATGGCGATCGCGCCGCTCGACGGCTCGTCGAGGCCGGCGGCGATCATCAGAAGCGTCGTCTTCCCGCAACCGGACGTCCCGACGAGAGATACGAACTCGTTGTCGCCCACTTCGAGATCGACACCGTCCAGCGCCCGGACGGCGTCGCGTCCGCCGTCGAAGACCTTGCCGAGGTTCGAAACGACCAGCTTCGGCATCAGCGCGCCTCAAGATAGCGGAACAGCCGCCGGCCGATGCCCTTCATGGCCTGGTCGGTCGCCAGCCCCAGCATGCCGAGCAGCAGGAGGTAGCCGAAAATCGTATCGGTCTGGAAGAAGCGTTGCGCGGTGGTGATGCGGTAGCCGAGGCCCGAGGTCGCGGCGACGAGCTCGGCGACGACCAGCCAGGTCCAGGCCCAGCCGAGGCTGATGCGCATGGAGTCCCACATCGCCGGCATCGCCGACGGTACGATGATGCGCGCCAGGATGCGCGATTCGGGCATGCCGAAGGTGCGTCCGAGATTGACGAAGTCGCGCGGCACGGACTTGACGTTGTCCATGACGAGCAGCACCTGCTGGAAGAAGGTGCCAATCCAGATGATGAGGAACTTCTGGGCGTCGCCGGTGCCGGTCCACAGGATGGTCAGCGGCACGAAGGCGACGACTGGCATATAGCGGACGAAATCGACCACCGGCTCGATGGCTGCCTCCCACGCCCGGTACGAACCGATGAGCACGCCGATCGGCACGGCGAAGGCCGTCGAGATCAGGAAGCCGAGGGTAATGCGGTAGACGCTGATGAGCGTGTCGTCGACGAGCTTGCCGGAGCGCCACAATTCTTCCAGGCGCGCAAGGACGGCCGCCGGCGAAGGAAGAAAGAGCGGCGGCACCAGCTTCAGCGCCGTCGCCAGCCACCACAGGACGGCGAGGCCGGCGAAGACGAGCGCCGCTATGCGCGCGAATTCATAGGCGTTGAGCCGGGTCGTGAGGCTGAAAAGCCGCTTGCCTTTCCTGTGACCCTCACGACCTGGTCGCGGCATCGATGAACCGGCCATCCATCAGGGTCGCCAGATCCACGTCCGACGTCAGGAGGCCGGCCCTGGTAGCCGCGGCTTCGACCTCGGGAACCACCTTGTTCAGGAAATCGCCGGAGAACTGCGACTTGTTGTCGGCCAGGTTGAAGAACCGCACGCCGTCGAAGGCGGTCGCCAGGTCCTCGGGCTTGGCGCCCACCGCCTCAGCGATGATGGCACGGCCTTCCTCCAGATTGGCGTTGTAGTCGGCAAGCGCCGCCTCCCAGGTCTTGAGGAGCGCCACGACCTGCCCCGGCTTCTGGTCGAGGAATTCCTGCCGGACGATGAAGACGTCGGAGATCAATCCGGGGTTCTCGCCCGCCGAGTAGAGCATCTGCACCTTGTCGCTCTGGGCCTTGGCGAGGCTGATGTAAGGCTCGTAGGTCACCGCCACCGGCACCTTGCCGGCGATCAGCGCGGTGCCGGCATCGGCGGCCGGCATCGGCACCTTCTCGATGTCGGCAATGGTCATGCCGTTCTGAGTGAGGGCGTAGTTGAGGAGGATGTCGCTCGTCGTTCCCTCTTCGTAAGCCACCTGCTTGCCCTTGAGGTCCTTCACGGACGCGACCGAGCCGTCGGTCATCATGGCATCTGCGGTCATCGAAACGTCGAGCAGCGCGACGATCTTTATGGGCAGGCCGGCGGCCGCGAACGCCATGGCCGTGTGGGTGGCGATGTTACCGCATTGGAGATCGCCGGATGCGAGGGCGGCGTTGATCTCGGCATCGGTGGTGAAGTTGACGACTTCGACGGACTCGAGCCCGTTGGCCTTGAACAGGCCCTTCTTGGCCGCGATATGCCACTGGCCGTAGCCGAGCCAGGGCTCGATGCCCATCCGGATGGCGCCGGACTCGGGCGAGGACGGAATTTCCTGCGCGGCGGCGCGGCCGATAGCGGTGCCGGCGAGGAGCGCCGCGGCCCCGCCCTTGAACAACTGACGACGATCGATGATGAGCGCCATGCTCTCCTCCCATTGCGATGCCGCGCCCCGACGGCAGGCCCGCATAGTGAGACTTAGCCTCGTGGCGAGTCAACGGTCGAGAAGGCGATCGCGGATCGGCGACACCGCGTTGGCATGGGCGTCGAACCCTTCGTAGGTCGCGAGGACGCGCGCATGCCGGGCGAGGTCCGGATAGGCGTCGCGGGTCACATAGGCGATCGAGGTGCGCTTCATGAAGTCGAAGACCGATACGGGAGACGCCGTGCGCGCCCAACCACCGGTGGGCAGGACGTGGTTGGGACCGATCACGAAGTTGCCGAGAGTCACGGGGGTGTAAGGGCCGAGTAGGATTTCGCCGGCATTCTCGATGCGGCCGAGATAGCGGAACGGATCGTCGCTCAGGATCTCGAGATGTTCCGGCGCATAGTCGTTGACGAAGGCGACGGCTTCAGCCTCATCGCGCGCCATCACGATGCCGCCGATCGGTCCCGACAGGACGGCGGAGGAGAATTCGACGCGCTGCGCGCTCATCGACTTCCAGTATTCGCCGATGGCTGCCATGGCGTCTTCGGCGACCTTGCGGTTCCAGGTCACCAGGAACGCCGAGCTGTCCGGACCGTGCTCGGCCTCGACGAGAAGATCGAGGCCGGCGATGCGTCCATCGGCGTCGCCGTCGGCAAGCACGATGAGTTCGCTCGGCCCGGCCGGCGTGCCCGTGTCGATGACGGAGGCGAGAAGGCGCTTCGCCGCCGCGACCCACAGGCTGCCCGGCCCGATGATCTTGGCGCATTTCGGAACCGTCTCGGTCCCGTAGGCGACGGCGCCGACGGCCACGGCACCTCCGGCCTTGTAGACCTTGGTCACGCCGGCCAGGCGTGCGGCGAACAGCGTCGCCGCGTCGATCGAACCGTCGGGGCCCGGAGGCGTGACGATGGCGACGTCGCGGACGCCGGCAACGGCGGCCGGGATGGCCGTCATCATCGCGACGCTCGGGAAGGCGCCCTTGCCGCGCGGCACATAGCAGGCGACCGAAGGAATGGGCCGGGTGCGGTCTCCGGCATAGGCGCCGGGGCGGATTTCGCGCATCCACATCTCCTCGGGCATCTGCGCCTCATGGAAACGGCGGATCGCGTCGGCGGCGAAGACCATGGCATCGCGCAGCGATGGTTCGAGGGCCCGCTCGGCACGGGCGAAGTCTTCGTCGCGGGCGGCGATGCCGCTCGCCGCGATGTCGGCCTTGTCGAACTCGCGAGCGTAGCGGATCAAAGCCTTGTCGCCGTCTTGGCGCACCCGCTCGACGATCGGCGCGACCTGGGCGATGGTGGCCGAAAGGTCCGCCTCGGTTCGGGTCAGCAGCCGCCGGCGCTCGGCCGCGGACAGTTTCGACAATTCATGCAGGTTGATGGTGCGGGTCATGACGGGTCTCGAAGCGAAGTGGCACAGGACTAGAGAGAAGCGAGCGTGCCGCCGTCGACCGGCAGGCAGGCACCGGTGACGTAGGCGGATGCATCGGAACACAGGTAGACGGCAGCGCCGACGAGGTCGTCGAGCCTGCCGAAGCGAGCGAGCGGGATCTTGCCCAGCATGGCGTCCTGCCAGGCCCGGTCCGCATAGAAGGCTTCCGTGAGCGCGGTGCGAAAATAGCCCGGCGCGATGGCGTTGACGCGGATGCCGAGGGCGGCCCATTCGACGGCCAGCGCCCGCGTCATGCCGAGCAGGCCGCTTTTCGAGGACCCATAGGGCACGGCGGTCGCTATGCCGACCTCGGAAGTCAAGGAACAGAGGTTGAGGATGGCGCCACCGCTCGTCATGGCGCGCGCGGCGGCCTGCGAGGTGAAGAACGCGCCCTTGAGATTGGTGTCGACGATACGGTCCCACAGGTCTTCGGTGACCTGAAGCGACGGGCGCACCTCCTCGATGCCGGCATTGTTGACGAGGATGTCGAGACCGCCGAGAGCGGCGACCACGTCGGCGACGCCGCGGGTGCATTGGCTCGCGACCGACACGTCCATGACGACCGGGACGCAGCGACTTCCGCCCGACGCGATCGCCGCGACGACTGGCGCCAGGGCCTCGGCGGAACGTGCGGCGACCGCGACGTCGGCACCCGCCTTGGCAAGGCCCTCGGCCAGGGCCCGGCCGATGCCGCGGCTCGCACCCGTCACGAGCGCGCGCCTGCCCGCCAGGCTGAACATCGACAGGCCATCGCTCATATCAGCGCGTCGTCACGAGAAGCTGGCCGGGAGGATGAGATTGTCGCGGCTCAGCTGATCGACATCACGGACGCCGCACAACGCCATTGTGATGTCGAGCTCGCGGCGAATGATCTCGAGCACCTGGAGGACACCCCGTTCGCCCATGGCTCCGAGGCCGTAGAGGAAAGCCCGACCGATATAGGTTCCCTTGGCGCCCAGGGCGAGCGCCTTGAGGACGTCCTGGCCCGACCTGATGCCACCGTCCATGTGGACCTCGATCTTGTGGCCGACGGCGTCGACGACCGGTCCAAGGGCGGCAATGGACGACAGTGCGCCATCCAGCTGGCGGCCGCCGTGATTGGACACGATCAGCGCATCGGCCCCCGTCTCGGCGGCGATCTTCGCATCTTCGGGATCGATGATGCCCTTGAGGATGAGCTTGCGCGGCCACTTCTTGCGGATGAGCTCGACATCCTTCCAACTGAGAGTCGGATCGAACTGCTGGTGCGTCCATTCGGAGAGCGACGACATGTTCTCGACGCCGGGAATGTGGCCGACGATATTGCCGAAGGTTCGCCTCTTGGTGCGCAGCATGTCGAGGCACCATTGCGGCCTCCATGCGAGATTCAAGAGATTGGACAGCGTCAGGCGCGGCGGCGCCGACAGACCGTTGCGGACGTCCTTGTGGCGTTGACCGAGGACCTGCAGGTCGAGGGTCAGCATCAATGCGGAGCAGCCGGCCACGCGGGCGCGCTCGATGAGGCGGTCGACGAAATCGCGATCGCGCATGACGTAAAGCTGGAACCAGAACGGCTGCGGGGACTCGCGCGCCACGTCCTCGATGGAGCAGATGCTCATGGTGGACAGCGTGAACGGCACGCCGAACTTGGCGCAGGCACGCGCGGCGAGGATTTCGCCGTCGGCGTGCTGCATGCCGGTCATGCCGGTCGGCGCCAGCGCGACGGGGATGGCGGCGTCCTGGCCGAGCATGCGGCTCGAAAGCTTTCGCTTGTCGATGTCGACCGCCACGCGCTGCCGGAGCTTGATCTTAGTGAAATCGACTTCGTTCGCCCGGTAGGTGCCTTCTGTCCACGAGCCGGAATCGGCGTAGTCGTAGAACATCCGCGGAACGCGCCGCCGCGCGATCAACCGAAGGTCCTCGATGCACGTCAAAGCTCCCATCACACCCCTCTTCCCAACCCTCTGCACAACGACTGTCAAGCCACATGACCCCACGCCAGGGCTCGCGCGACGAGACCGGCCACTCACACGGATACTGCCACATTTTGCCCCAATGTCGGAACTTTATGGTCCCTTTTTCCTTTAACTGTACCAGGCGGTTGTCAAACGATTTCGAGCAAATTCAATCACGTGATGATATTGAACAGACCATTGAGCCTGAATGGAAAGGCGCTGACGTTCGGCGGTCTTTCGATCATTGCCGTCTGCATGATCCTGCTCATCAATCTTCTCATCGCGCCGTTCGTCATCGGACTGTTCGAGAACTGGTCGAGCCGCGACCTGGAAAACCGATCGAAGCGCGTGGGCAGCTCCGTTCAGGCGAACGTAGAGAGCCTGATCGCCACAGCGGGCAGCGGCGACATCAGCCAGCGTCTCGACGAGATTGCAGCCAACCAGCGGGTCCGCGCCATCGCCCTTTGCGATCAGAACGGCATCCGCTTCAGAAGCAGCAAGCTGCCTGCCGGCTTTCGCTGCGGCAATGCGCGCTTCGAATCGATGCCCATCTACACGGTCATCTATGCCGACGAGCAACCCCTGTTCGCCGCCACCTACCCGATAACAAACGCGGCGCTTGACGGACACCTCGTGGTCCTGCAGCAACCGGGCTTCGCGAACGCACAAACGCCGCGCGGCCGACGATCGGTAGCGGTCCTGCTGTCGACGTTCGTCCTTCTCGGCTCCGCCGCTACCATCGGAGCCGCCATCCTGTTCGTCAGCCTGTGGCGGTCGCGCATGCGCCAAACGCTCGTCGAACTGCGGACGGGCGGCCCCGTCCATCCGGAAACGCTGCGCGATGCGCCGCTCGGCCCCGAGCTCTACGAGCTCATCCGCGATCTCGACCACCGCCGCGAAGTGGTCGACGGCGATGCCGTTCAATGGAGCGCGGAAACGCTCAAGGCGGTGATCAGCGAGAATCTGGGCAACAGCCAGATCATCACCGTTTCGAACCGGGAGCCCTACATCCACAACCTCGTCGACGGCCGCATCGAGCTGCAGCAGCCGGCCAGCGGGCTCGTATCGGCGCTCGAACCGGTGATGCGGGCGTGCGGCGGCACATGGATCGCCCATGGCAGCGGCAGCGCCGACGACCGAACCGCCGATGCCCAGGGGCGCATCGCCGTGCCGCCCCGCAAGCCGGAATACACCCTGCGCCGCATCTGGATCAGCGAGGAGGAGCAGAAAGGCTACTACTACGGCCTCGCCAACGAAGGCCTGTGGCCGCTCTGCCATATCGCCTATGTGAGGCCGGTGTTCCGCGAGGACGACTGGCAGCAGTACAAGGCCATAAACGAGCGGTTCGCCGCCGCGATCGTCGAGGAGGCCGAGCAGCCCGACCCGATCGTCCTCATACAGGACTATCATTTCGCGCTCCTGCCTGGGATGGTGCGCACCCTCCTGCCGCAGGCCACGATCGTCACCTTCTGGCACATCCCGTGGCCGAATGCGGAGACCTTCGGCATCTGTCCGTGGAAGTCGGAGATCCTGCGGGGCCTCCTCGGAAGCACGGTCCTCGGGTTCCATACCCGCTTCCATTGCAACAATTTCATCGACACGGTCGATCGCTACGCCGAAAGCCGGATCGACCGCGAGGTCGCCTCGATCACGCTCGCCGACCACGAAACCTTCATACGCCCCTATCCGATCTCCATCGAATGGCCGCCGGCGGCCATGGATGGGCAGTCGCCGATCGAACAGGCGCGGGCCGATGTCCGGGCGCGCTACGGGCTCGGCGCCGACACCCGGATCGCCGTGGGCGTCGAGCGCTTCGACTATACGAAGGGCATCCTCGACCGCATGCACGCCGTCGATGCGCTGCTCGGGAACTTCCCGGAATGGCGGGAACGCTTCGTCCTCCTGCAGATCGCCGCGCCGTCGCGCAGCGAGCTAGATGCCTATCGCAGCCTGCAGATCGAAACCATCGAACTTGCGGAAAAGATCAACGCGCGGCACGGCACCGAGGACTGGGAGCCGATCAAGCTCGTGGCTGAACATCGAAACCCGCACGAGGTATTCGAGCTGTTCCGGGCAGCCGACGTGTGCATCGTCTCGAGCCTGCACGACGGAATGAACCTCGTCGCCAAGGAGTTCGTCGCCTCGCGCGACGACGAACAGGGCGTTCTGATCCTCTCCAACTTCGCCGGCGCATCGCGCGAGCTGGCGGAAGCCCTGATCGTCAATCCCTTCGACGCCCATTCCGTCGGCGAGCAGCTGAACCGCGCCCTCACCATGCCGGTGGTCGAGCAGAGTCAGCGGATGCGGCTGATGCGCGACCACATTCGAAGCCGCAACGTCTATCGCTGGGCCGGCAAGATGCTTCTCGACGCGGAGCTGATCCGCAAAAAGCGGACGATCGCCCAGATCGAGCTCGAATACGAGGGCCGGCGATGACGCCAGCTTCCGCCAAGTCCGGCCCCGCACCCATGGGGCTGGACCTCGAAAGGTCGGCCCTTTTCTTCGACTTCGACGGCACGCTGGTCGACATCGCGCCGACCCCCGATTCCGTCGCGGTCCCGCAGAGCCTCGGCTCGGATCTCGTGGCGCTCGCCCGGCGCGCCGGGGGCGCGCTCGCCCTACTGTCCGGCCGCCGCATCGCCGACCTGGACGTCATGCTTCGTCCGCATCGACTGGATGCCGCCGGCGTGCACGGCAGCGAAATGCGGATCGGATCGCAGTATCTTGTCGGCGCCGCGCCGACGCCCGAGATCGGCGAGGCGGCGCGGCAGATACGCCACCGGTTCGCCCAGCACGCCGGTCTGGTCATCGAGGACAAGGCCTACTCGGTCGCAGTCCATTGGCGATTGCGGCCGGACCTTCAGTTCGAGGTGCTCGCCTTCGTGACCGGCCTGTGGCGGGCGCTCGGCAGCCGCTACCGGCTGCAGCCGGGAAAATGCGTAGTGGAAATCGTCGGCAGCGGCGCCAGCAAGGGCACGGCGATGCTGGCGATCCTCGACCACCAGCAGTATCGCCTGCGCAAGCCGGTGGTGTTCGGCGACGATCTCACGGATGAAGACGCGTTCCGGTCGGCCAACGAGCGCGGCGGCATTTCGGTACGCATTGGCGAAGGGCCGACCGTCGCGCGCTACCAGCTTCCGTCCGCCCGGTTGCTCAGGACCGAACTTGCGGCGTGGGCGGCAGGCGACCCGATGCGAGCGGATTGGGAGATTGTGGCATGAACACGCTTGAACTTGCGGCCATCGGCAACTGCTGCATCGCCGGCCTCATCGACCGGAAGGCCGACCTGATCTGGATGTGCTTTCCCAGACTGGATGCCGACCCGGTGTTCTGCCGCCTCCTCAACGACGGCACGAACGGAAGCGGCGCTGCGACCGATGGACACTTCGCCATCGACCTCCTCGACATGGTCACGTGCGAACAGTCCTATCTCGAGAACACCGCCATCTTCGTCTCGGTGCTCACCGACGACAAGGGCAACTCGGTGGAGATCACCGACTTCGCTCCGCGCTTCCAGCAGTTCGAGCGCACCTTCCGGCCGCCGACCCTGATCCGCCGCGTGACGCCGCTTACCGGCCAGCCGAGGATCAGGATCCATATCAGGCCGACCTTCGACTGGGGCTCGGTCAAGCCCAAGATCACCATCGGCAGCAACCACCTGCGCTATATCGGACCGACGCAGACACTGCGCATGACGACGGATGCCTCCGTTTCATACGTCAACGAATCGAAACCCTTCGTCGTCAAGAAGCCGGTGTCGTTCATCTTCGGCGAGGACGAGCCGCTGCCGGCGGACATCGAACAGACGTCGCGGAGCTTCCTCGAGCGGACGATGCTCTACTGGCGCAACTGGGTGAGGTCACTGTCGATCCCGTTCGAGTGGCAAGGCGCGGTCATCCGCGCCGCCATCACACTGAAGCTCTGCAACTACGAGGAGACGGGCGCCATCGTCGCCGCGCTCACGACGTCGGTGCCGGAAGCGCCACACACCCAGCGCAACTGGGACTACCGCTATTGCTGGCTGCGCGATGCTTATTTCGTGATCCACGCCCTGAACAGCCTCGGCGTGACCCGCACCATGGAGGACTACATCTCGTTCATCGAGAACGTCGTGGAGGACAGCGGGCTCGAGGGCCTGCAGCCGCTGTACGGCATCACGCGAAGCGCGATCCTCGAGGAGGAGATCGCCCCGGCACTTAGCGGATACCGCGGCTTCGGCCCGGTCCGCGTGGGCAATGCCGCCTACTCGCAGAGGCAATACGACGTCTATGGAAGCATCGTGCTTGCGGTGACGCATTCGTTCTTCGACCAGCGCCTGAACCGGAGTGGCCTCTCCTCCCTTTACGCCAATTTGGAGCGCATCGGCGCGGCGGCGGCCCGCATGTTCGACAAGCCGGACGCGGGTCCGTGGGAGCTCAGGACGCGGTCGGCGATCCATACCTTCTCCAGCATCATGTGCTGGGCGGCGTGCGACCGGCTGGCGAAGATCGCCGTCACGCTCGACCGACCGGACCGGGCGGCCCATTGGCGCGAGGTGGCCGACCGCATGCACCAGGAGATCACGGCGCGTGCCTGGAATTCGCAGCTCAACTCCTTCGTCGCGACCTATGACGGCCACGACCTCGATGCATCGCTGCTCCTGCTGCATGTACTCGATTTCCTACCGCCGAAGGATCCGCGCTTCGTTTCGACGGTCGAGGCAATCGGGCGCGTGCTGAGAAAGGGAGACCTGCTGCTCCGCTACGCCTCGGAAGACGACTTCGGGCTCCCGTCCACCGCCTTCGTCATCTGCACGTTCTGGTACATCGATGCCCTGCATGCAATCGGCAAGAAGGACGAGGCGCGCGCCATGTTCGACCACCTGCTCCGCCTGCGCAACACGTTCGGCCTGTTCTCCGAAGACGTCGACCTGAGCACCGGCGAGCTATGGGGCAATTTCCCGCAGACCTACTCGATGGTCGGCCTCATAAACTCGGCCATGCGCCTGTCGATGAGCTGGGACGACGCCTTCTAGTCCATTGTCGAATGCAGGCCGAGCCGCTAGCCTGTCATAGCGATGCGGTCCAATGCAGCACCACAGTCGGCCGAGGCCGAGAAAAGCGACGTAGCGCTTGCCACGCTGCGCAATTTCTACGAAAGTCTGATGCGATCGCAGTGGGCGACGCCGGCGCAACTCGAAGCCTATCAGCGCAATCAGCTCAAGCAGCTGGTGACGCACGCACACCAGAACTCGCTCTTCTACCAGCCACGCCTCGATGTCCTGTTCCGCTCCGACGGCTCCATCGATTGGGAGAGATGGCCGGAGGTTCCGTTCGTCACGCGCGACGATGTGCGCGAGCACGGTCTGATGATGCATTGCCTGACGGTTCCCGAGCGTCATGGAGCGACTATCGAGACGACCACGTCGGGCACGACCGGCAGGCCGTTGAACTTCACGATGACCACGTTGACGCGCGCCGCGAGGATCGCATCGGTCTACCGACTCCACACCTGGCACGGACTCGAATGGAGCAAGCATCATGGCGTGACCATTCCACGAAAGAAGAACGACGCGAACTGGCCCGAGGGACTGGAGGGTGATAGCTGGGGGCCACCGTGGCTCGATCCTCCGGCACCTTCCATGAGAGTGCTCAATGCAAACACGCCGATCCCGCAAATGGTGGAGTGGATCGCTAGGCAACGGCTGAGCTATCTTACGAGCCAATCCATCACGTTTCCCGCGATCGCGGACGAACTTCGCAGCAAGGCTTCGGCACCTCACCTTAAGGCATTCCTCAGTTACGGGATGCAAGTGCGTGATGATCAGCGCCGCCACGTCAACGAGATTCTCAACATCCCGGTGATCGAGCTGTATGGCTCCGAGGAATGCGGCGCCATCGCGCATCAGTGCCCCGAGCACGATTTACTTCATGTCATGTCCGAGCTGGTCCTGGTCGAGATTCTTGATGGCGACAATCGCCCGTGTCCGCCCGGGGTGCCGGGGCGCGTTGTCATCAGCGTGCTTCACAACGCGGCCCAGCCGCTCATTCGCTACGAGCAGGCCGATCTCGCCATCGCTGGAGAGCCCTGTTCATGCGGACGCGGGCTCCCCGTGATCACAAAGGTTCAGGGACGGGTGCGCAATCTCTTCAGCCTCCCCGACGGCACGACGTTCAGCCCAAGCCTTCCGTCGTCTGCCTTCCTGAACATCCTGCATGCACGCTGGTGGCAGGTGGCTCAGGTAGCGCGCGATGCAATCGAGATCCGCTTCCATCCGCAACAGGACGTCAGACCCGAAGAATACGACCAATTCCGCAAGCTGATCGCAGACACCTGGAGCCCATTGCTGTCCGTCGCATTCAAGCCGCAAACGGCGCCCGAAAGCTTCGGCGCCCGCAAGCACATCGACTTCATCAACGAGTTCGCGCCTCCGACCTAGGCCAGAAGCTCGTCCACTGCTCGTGCAACCAATTCGGCACCGCCTCCCCTGCCGAAGGCGGCATTTTCCGCGGCAACGGTGTTCGCGGCCTTCCACATTTCGGCATCTTTCCGGCACTCAGTGATACAGGCGACAAGCTCCGCAGCCGTGAAGGTGCGCCAGTCGAAGACCCGCGCTGCGCCCCTACCCGCAAGCCTCATGCCGTTGAGGTGCTTTTCTATGTCCGGGGCGAGAATGATCTGAGGAACGCCGGCAAGGAGGGCTTCCAGAACGAGGCCGCCGCCGCCGTAATGCACAATAAGGCGCGTTCTCGGCAGAACCTCGGCCAGGGGCAGGACGCCATCCGTCACTATCGAGCCGCCCCTTGCGGCGATCGCCTTCGCCTCGGGCGTGGCGCCGGCCAGGACGAACTTGCCGTCAGGAAGTGTCGATAGCGCTTCAACAAGCCGGGGATCCTGCGCCCACTTGCCACGGAAGTATGCAAACACGCAATCGCGCCGATTGTCATCCGACGGCGGCGAAACCCCGTGCAGGCTGCCGTGCAGAGGTTCGGTCCTCAGCCCATCATAGGGATCGAGTGACGGAACGGAAAAAACGAACCGGCGCTCGGCTGTCATGATCTCCGGATAGTTCGCGATCGGCGCAATACCCAGCGTCGCAAGTGCCGAGTTGATGTCGGCGGTGACACGGCGTTCGTCATGAACCGGTCCCGGTCCCTTCCGCCAGAGTCGCGGGTAGAATGGAATATTCGCGGGCGGCATGGTGAAGCCGTTGCCGAAGGCAATACGGGGGCGGCGTCCACGACTCGCGACCAATGCGGAAGGCGAATAGTCGGCAAGGATCATATCGGTGCCTTCAAGCGCAGCCGACCATGCCGTGATCTGAGCCGCCACGCGTTCGGAATTGCCATAGATCGTCCGCGCGACCGCCTCGCCGAAGGTGACGGCCGATCCCTCGGCTACGGGAGTTGCCGCACGAGGAACACCTTCGATGTCGCTCGGCGCAATGCCGACAGCGCGCGCCAGGTCCGGTTCGGTTGCGAAGTACCTGATGCGGTAGCCGCGATGGCGAAGTAAATTGCCAATGGGTGCGAGGCGGGCAAAATGTCCCCGCCCCTCTCCCAGTTCGTTGCAGAGCCCGATGAAAGGCGCGGGATGTCTAGTCCGGCCCGGGGTCAGGATAGCAATCCGGGAACACCCCGCCGAATTCGCACTCCTCTGGCTCCTCGAGCGCGGCACCGTCACCGTCGCCGTACATGTCGAAGAATTCCGGCGTGGGATCGTCCTCGCGGTGGCGCTGCATGAGGCTCTTGCTCGACCCGCCGAGATAGAAGCGCACGCCGCCCATGACGGACTTGTAGTCGTCCTCGCCGAACGTGCCCTCGGCGAACAGCGACACCGGCGTGTCGAGCGCGGTCGTCAGATATTCGCCGCTGATCCTGGCGGCATCGACGTCGAAGCTGCGGCGCCAGCCGAGGGACAGGCGGAAATCCTCGGTGAAATAGTAACCGGCATCGACGGCCGCGAAGAAGTCGTTGTCGCCGTCCTCCGGATCCTCGAAACCGGCCCACGCCTCGAGGCTGATGTTGCCGAGATAGAGCTCAGCCTCCGGCCCGACGCGCAAAACGTGGTCGCCGTCATTGCTCTGATAGGAAGCGGCGATGCCGATCAGGTGGCTCGTCGGATCGCGCAGGAAGAGATGGCCCATCAAACCAACGCCCGTGTCATCGCCATTGTCCAGGACGCCGGCGTCGACCTGGGCGCCGAACATGCAGCCCAGCGGGAAGGAGACGCTGCCGATGCCTCGGAAGGCGCCGTCCCAGTCATCGCCGTCGCCGAGATCGGTCGCACCGCCCGCGGCCTCGAGCTTGCCGTTGAGTTCGGACACGGCACAGGCCGACGGAATGGAACTCTCGTAGTCCGCAGCCCAGGCGGGCACGGTGCTCAAGAGCATGGCGATGAAGGTAGTTCCAGCTGCGGAAAATTTCACGGGCGAACCTCTCTCCTGATTCGAACTGCCGATCGTAGAGATAGCAAGATTCGCGCACAAGAATCGGAACGCAAGTTGTGATTCGCAGTGACTCAAATGCCACATCAAAGGATTGGCGGAATTCCGCGCAAAACGATTCTCGGCGGCTTTCAGCGCTCGATCATGAACGTCTTCACCGACTGGATGAGCGGCAGGTGATGGGCGATGCCGGTCCAGGTTTCTCCTTCGTCGAGGCTTGCGTAGAGCGTGCCGCTGTTGGTGCCGAAATAGATTCCGGCTGGATCGAGATCGTCGGTCGACATGGCCTGGCGAAGGACGGCGAAGAAGGTGTTTCCCTGCGGCAGCCCTTTCCGAAAATCCATCCAGCTACGGCCGCCGTCGCGGGTACGCCAGACCGCGGCCTTGCCATCGGGAACGTATCGGCCGATCGAATCGCCATTGAGCGGCACGAGATACAGGGTCTCGCCGTCGCGCGGATGGACGACGGCGGGAAAGCCGAAGGTGGTCGGCAGCCCCGCCTCGATGCTGTGCCAAGAGTTCCCGGCATCGTCGCTGCGATACATGCCGCAGTGATTCTGCTGGTAGAGCCGGTCGGGCCGGTCCGGCGCCATCGCCAGGGCGTGGACGCACTGACCGTATTCCGGATAGCGGTCGTCTTCCGGATTGAAGTCGGCCCGCGTGCCTCGATTGCGCGGCTCCCAACTCTGCCCTTCATCCTCGGTATAGAAGACACCGGCGGCGGAAATCGCGACCCAGAGTTTCCGATGATCGTCGGGATGGGCAAGAATGGAATGGAGAATGAGGCCGCCGCCGCCCGGCTGCCACTCCGGGCGCGAGGGATGATCGCGCAGGGCCGCGACATGCTCCCACGTCCGGCCCTCGTCGTCGCTGCGGAACAGGCCGGCCGGCTCGACCCCGGCATAGAGCCGGCGGCCGCATCCGGCGAGGGACCATACGGCCTTCACGGACTCGCCGCCATAGGTCAACCCGGCGCTCGACCGGGTCCACGATCTGCCGAGATCGTCTGTCCTCCAGACATAGGGGCCCGTCCAGCGGTTGCCGCCGCCGCAATAGATCGCCCCCGACCGATCGGCGATCACATGGTTGATCGGAAGGGTGTCGCAGAAGGGGCCGCGCAGCTCCCAGGACGTGCGATCGGCGCTGCCTTCCATGAAGAAGGCGCCCTTGCTGGTGCCGAGCAGAA
This sequence comes from uncultured Alphaproteobacteria bacterium, assembly GCA_963789175.1. Classification (GTDB taxonomy): domain Bacteria; phylum Pseudomonadota; class Alphaproteobacteria; order Rhizobiales; family Aestuariivirgaceae; genus CAWBJO01. The sequence goes on along the minus strand of CAWBJO010000005.1, from coordinate 102,034 downwards.
TGAGGACGTGCCGTGCCACCTTACATCTCACGAGTCGAGCCGGCCGGGCCGATGGACCTCAGGTTACCAGCGACGACCGGCGGGAGGAACACCCTGCCTCGACGCGATCACAATAGACCATCGCGGTCAGGCGCGCACGGAGAGCTCGCGGGGATAGTCGGTGACGGCCTCGCAGGACGAACGTCCGATCAGGATCGTTTCCGACAGCTCGAGCCCCCATCCCGACATCCACATTCCCAGGACGACGTGCAGGACCATGTTCTCCTTGATCTCGGTCTCCTCGTTGGGCCGGAGGCTGACGGTGTGCTCGCCCCAGTCGGGCGGGTAGCCAATGCCGATGGAGTATCCGATCCGGCTTTCCTTGGTCAGGTTGTGCTTGTCGAGCACCCGCTGCCAGGCGGCATGCACGTCATGCGCCGTGACCCCGGCGCGGGCGAATGCGAGAACGGATTCGAGGCCCTCGCGCACGGCCGAATAGGTGTCGCGGATGATGTCGGTTGGTTTCCCGAGATGGATGGTGCGGCACAGTGCGGAATGGTAGCGGCGGCACGCACCGCCGAGCTCGACCGCGACGACCTGGCCGTCGACGAACCGCTCCTCCGACCAGATCGGGTGCGCGGTCGATCCGGCCTTGCCGGCGAGGATGATCGGGCAGAGGCTGGTAATATCGCCGGAGTAGCCGGGCGCGCCGGCGACCTGCGCCTTGTACAGCTCGCCGACGACGTCGCACTGGCGGACACCCGGCCGGATGAGGTCGTAGGCGGTGGCCATCGCCTTCTCCGCCAGCCGCGCGCCGTTGCGGATGAGGCCGATCTCGGCTTCGCTCTTGATGGCGCGAAGCCAGTTCACCAGCAGGTCGGCCTCGGTGAATTTCGCGCCCGGCAGCCGCTGCTTCAGCACGTCGACGCATTTCGGCGTGAAGTAGTAAGCGTCGGCCTCGTAGCCGATGGCGGCTTTGGCAAATCCGCGATCGGCGAGATAGGCGGCGATGTGGTCGCAGGGGTGCCGATCGGGCCGATGCACGTAGTGCTCGGGGTAAGAGAGGACTCGCGAAGAGTCCATGTAGCCGGTCATGGCGGCGCCGGCGGCGTCCATGGCGCGGCCGATCCATACGGGTTCCGGATCGGCGGCGGCGACGATCACGAGCTGCGGCAGGTAGAAGGACCAGCCCTCGCAACCCGTGAGCCAGTACTGATTGGCGATGTCGCCGACGAGGAGGACCTCGATCCCCCGTTCCGCCATGCGCGCCTTGGTCGCCGCGAGGCGGCGCCGATACTCATCGGGCTCAATGCCGGACGTCATGCCAGTCTCCAACTCCTATCCTCCCTGCCCCAGCGGCTCAGTGAACGCAGAAACCGTCAGTCGGCGGAAGGCCTCCGTCGCCACGGCGATGTCGTCCGCCGGCACCGACTCGTTTGGCCGATGCGCCTGCGAAACAATGCTGCCGGGCCCGAACAGCATGGTCGGAATGTTCGCATGAACCTGCAAAAGGCCGCCGTCGCAGGCCGCACTCCATCCGCCGACGGGTCCGTCGGGACCGCCGGCCGCGACGACCGACCGGCGCAGCGCGCCGCACAGCGCATGGGACTCGGGCGTCTCCATGGCCGGCATGTCCATGACGAGCTCGCAGGCGATCCGCCGGCGATCGGCGGCGCTCAAGGTTCGCTCGAACCCGGCTTCGAGATCGCGCATCATGTCGGCCGTCGTCACTCCCGGCAGGGTGCGGACGTCGACCAGCAGCGTGCTGGCGCTCGGCACGATCGAGTCCCCCTCGCCGCCGGCAACCCGCGTCACCGTCGCGAACCGCCGGCCGAGCAGCGGATGCGTCGGAGCGCCGAGCCCGGCGTCGAAACGCTCGACCGCGGCGATGACGCGCGCGGCGAGGCCGACGGCGTTCTCTCCCATGGCCGGCGAACCGGCGTGGGCGGCCTTTCCGGTCATCGTCACCCTGATGTAGCCGTTGCCCTTGGCGGCCCGGACGACGGCGAGCTCCGTCGGCTCCGCGATGACAGCCGCGTTGGCGCGTAGCCCGCTTGCGGCAAGGTGGCGCGTGCCCTTTCCCGACACCTCTTCGTCGATGACGCCGGCGAAGCAGACGCCGAGCGCATCGCGCGGCATCGTCCTCGCCGCCGCGACGAGACCGACGAGCATTGCGGCAAGACCGGCCTTCATGTCGCAGGAGCCGCGCCCATAGATACGGCCGTCGTCGAGCTCGCCGCCGAGCGGATCGCGCGTCCAGCCCGGACCCAGGGGCACGGTGTCGGTGTGGCCGGTCAGGACCAGGTTGACCGCGTCGCGGCGTCCGAGGAAGGCGACGACGTTCCGCCGCCCACCTTCGACATCGACGACCTCGGTCGCGATGCCGTGGCTGCCCAGATAGCGGGCAATAGCTGTAGCGACCCCGGCTTCGTTTCCGCTGACGCTCTCGATGCGGACGAGCTCCTGGGTCAGCGCGATCGCGGCGGCTGCGTCTTCGGAGATCTTCATGCGGCGCCCCTTCGGACGAGCGGAAGCGCGGCACGCAACGCCTCCACGAGCATGTCGTGGTCGGCAGCGGTCATCACCGTAGACAATGCGCCCATGCCGCGAGGCGACAGCAGGATGCCCTCGTTGAGCAGCGCCAGATAAAGAAGCTGCACGAGGGCTTTGTCGCCCTTCAGGCCGTCGCGGTAGTTCCGCACCGGGCCGCTCGTGCAGTGGAGATTGAAGAGCGATCCCACGGCATTGAGCATGAAACCCGGCGCAAGCTCCGAGAGGGATTGCTCCAGCCGCCGGGCCAGCGCTTCACCACGGCTGTTCAGGGTGTCAACCGCCGACCGGTCGAAGACGCCCAGCGTCGCAATGCCACCCGCCAGGGCGACGGGATTGGCATGGAAGGTGCCGCTCAGGGTCACCTTCGGTCCGGCGCCGCCGGGGGCGAAAACGTCCATCACCTCGCGGCGGCCGCCTATGGCGCCGATCGGAAAACCGCCACCGATGATCTTGCCGAGCGTCGTGAGGTCGGCCCCGATGCCGAAAAGCTCCTGCGCGCCGCCGTGGGCGAGGCGGAAGCTGATCACCTCGTCGAAGACGAGCAGGCAGCCGATCTCATCGGCGGTTTCGCGGAGGGCGGCGAGGAAACCCGGTTGCGGTGCGACGATGCCGGCCACACCCTGGACAGGCTCGACGAGTATGCACGCCACGTCGCGGGCGTGCTCATGCAACAGCTTGCGACAGGCTTCGGCATTGTTGAACGGCAGCACGAGCACGGACCGGGCAACACTTTCAGGAATGCCGTCGGCCGGTACGTTGGCGGGACGATCGGCGGGCCCGAACCGATCCGACCCGGGTGCGAGGCTCACCATGGCGACGTCGTGGAGGCCGTGATAGCCGCCCTCGAACTTCGCCGCCAGAGGGCGCCTCGTGAATGCGCGTGCGGCGCGCACGGCGAGCATGGTCGCCTCGGTGCCGGAGGCGGTGAACTTCACGGCCTCGATGGAAGGAAGGCGCGCGGCGATCATGTCGGCGAGCTCGAACTCGGTGGCGGTCCCGCCGCTCCAGGCCGTCCCCTTGGGAAGCTGCCTGGCGATCGCGGCGACGACGTCGGGGTGGTTGTGGCCGACGACCATCGCCGTGTAGTTGCCGATGCAGTCGAGATATCGATTGCCGTCGACGTCGTAGAGATAGGGTCCCTCGGCGCGATCGAAGAAGATCGGATGCGGCTGAAAATGAACGATGCCCCGGTTGACGCCTCCCGGTATGCGGCGGTCCGCCTTCCGCGCCAGGTCCGCGGATCCCGGCGTGCGGGCCGCGTAGGTCTCGGCAACGTGGCGGCTGGCGTCGTCGACGCGGCTCGCGATGTTCATGGCATCCCTCCCTCGAGGACTTGGGACAAGCGCTGCACCCCAAGCCTGATATCATCGGGATCGGGATAGGCGAAGCATAGACGGATCGCGTTGCGGCAGGCATTCGTGTTGGAGAACGCACTGCCCGGAACATACGCCACCCCCGCGGCCAGCGCCTGCTCGAAGAGCGCGCCGCAATCGACGGCGGCGGGCAAGGTGAGCCAAAGGAAGAAGCCGCCCTCGGGCATGCTCCAGCGGACATCGGCGCGATTGCCGAGCTCGTCCTCCAGGGCGGCGATCATGGCATCGCGGCGCAGGGCATAGGCCGCGCGGAGGCGCTGGAGGTGAGCATCGAAACCATCTGCGATGAAGCGCGCGACGATGCGCTGGGCAGGCACGTTGGTGCAGGTGTCCATCGCCTGCCGGGCGTCGACCATCTTGGCGATGATGGCCGGGCCGGCGGCGATCCAGCCGACGCGCAGGCCGGGCGCCAGGATCTTCGAGAAGGTCTGGACGCTGATCACGTTGCTCGCATTGCCCGACAGGGCCCTGAGCGACGGTAGGCGGCGGCCGCGGAAATCGAGGAGGCCGTAAGGGTCGTCCTCGAGCACGACGGCACCGAGCTCGCCGGCGATGGCGAGAAGGCGCCGGCGGCGGGCCAGCGAAAGCGTCTGGCCGGTGGGGTTCTGGAAGTTCGGAATGACATTGATGAGTTTCGGCCGGACGCCTTTCCGGCGGGCGATCTCCGGGATGAGGTCGACGTTCATCCCGTCGGCATCGATGGGAACCGGCAGGAGGTTTCCCTGGTAACTCTTCACCACCGCGGCGGTGTTGGCATAGACGGGCTCCTCGACGACGACCCAGTCGCCGGGATCGATGAATAGCTTGGCGACCAGGTCGAGGCCCTGCATGCCGCCGGAGGTGACCAGGAGCTCACCGGGATCCACCGTTTCGCCGAGATGATCGGGAATAAAACGAAGCAATGCCCGGCGAAATTCGCGCTCGCCTTCGGTCGGGCCGTAGTTCAGGGACTCGGCATCGCCACTCAAGACGTCCGCAGCGAGGCGCGCGATCATCGCACCTGGCAGGCTGTGGCGCGCCGGGCATCCCATGGCGAAGGAGATCACGTCGCGCGTCTGATGCTGGAGAAGGCTGATGCTCGCATCGATCGGCGATCCGGTGATCGTCGCGGCGCGCGCGGCGAAGGGTGGACTAGCGGCCAAGGCGAAGTTCTCCCCGCATGCCAGTGCCTTTCATCGATCGGCCGTCCTCCATTAAGGCACCGAAGGGAACTTTCGCAACTTGCCCGACGATGCCCAGAAGATGCCAGGCGACCGCCTGGTTCGACGTGACGATCGGGATGCCCAGTTCCCCCTCGAGGCGGTCGATGTGCCGGGCGATGCGAAGCGAAGTGCACGACAGGAAGACTGCATCGACATTGCGGGAAAGTGGCCGGAGCGCGCCCAGGAGCCGGTCGGCAGGGACGCGGGAAATCTCGCCGTCCAGGTCGATGCCGAGGCATTGCGAATGGCCGATCTCGAATTCGCCGGCGAGCGCGGCCGCGACGACGTCGTGAACCGGCTGCGGATAGGGCGTGAGCAGCCCGATGCGGCGGGCGGCGAGAGCGTGCAACGCCGCCTTGGCAGCCGTCAGTGGATTGGTCGACGGCAGGCCCGGGCGCGCTCGGGCGAGGCGCTCGGCCACCACGCGTTCGCCGACCGCAATCGTGCCCGAGGTGCAGCCATAGACGAGGACGCCGATCGCATCGCCGGGCGGCAGGGTGCGCGCTCCGCTGTCCAGATGCGCGGCGATCGCGGCGAGCGTGGAAAGATCGTAGCGGTCCTCGGAAGGGACACGCGTGAAGAACAGCGACAGGCCGTTGCCGTCGAGCAGCGCGTGCAGCTCATCCTCGATCGCCTGATCGGCGGACAGCGCAATGATGCCGGCCGCCGCACGCCCGCCTGTCCTGCCTGCCTTCAACGCACCACCCATTGGCAACCGATCCGAAAATTGGTATACCAGTTTGTACACCAGCAGCAACGACGCGGCAACACCCCGCATGGATGCAACCCTGGCCGCACAGGCCTATGACGAGATCAAGCGCATGATCCTCGCCGGCGAGCTCAGGGGCGGCGAGCGGGTCAGCGAACGCGACCTCACGGGCAGGCTCAGGGTCAGCCGCACGCCGTTGCGCGAGGCGCTGAAGCAGCTGGCTCGGGAGGGACTCGTCCAGAGCCGGCCGCAAAGCGGTCACTACGTCCGGACCTACGATCTGAAGACGGTCGATGATCTCTACAGCCTGCGCGAAACCCTCGAAGCCCATGCCATCACGCTCGCCCTGAGCCGCATGGAGGCGGGCGACCGCAAGCAGCTCCGGGCACTGCGCCAATCGCTCCGCAAGTACGATGGAGACGCCGAGCAGTCGGAACGCGAGCTCTCGGAGAGCCAGGGTGTCCACGAACTCATTGCCCGCAGTGCCCGCGACGCGTTCCTTCTCGAGACCCTGCTGCGACTCTACGACCGCCTGCAGTTGTTCGTGTGGATCGACGCCCTCTACGAGGACGAGGCGAAGCTGACCCGGGCGGAACACCGGCGCCTGCTCGACGCCATGATCGCCGGCAAGCGTCGCGACGCCATAACCGCGGCCCGCGACCACGCCCGCCGGTCGCATGCCAACGTCAGGAAGGCCCTCCTACGGCGCCCGTCCCTGGGGTGATTTCCGCATAACGGCAAGGCCTTTCGGGAAGCGTTGCCTCTCTTGACCAATTGCGGCACTATCAAGCCATCAAACAGTGAAAACCTTTGTCAGGAGAAGTAGTTACCATGTCCAAAACCAGGAAAACCAATCCGGTCAAGGCGATGGAGTCCCGCCGCCGCTTCCTCAAAGCGGGAGCCGCCTCGGTGGCCGGCGCGGCAACCCTCGCCATGCCGCAGATCGTGCGGGCCCAGGAAACGGTCGTGATGAAATTCCAGAGCACCTGGCCGCAGAAGGACATCTTCCACGAATTCGCCCAGGACTATGTCAACATCGTCAACAAGATGTCGGGACCGCGTCTCCGGCTCGAGCTTCTGGCGGCCGGCGCAGTCGCCAAGGCCTTCGAAGTGCAGGACGCCGTCCTGGCTGGCACCCTCGACGGCGGGCACGGCGTGTGCGCGTATTGGTACGGCAAGCACAAGGCCTTCTCACTCTTCGGCACGCCGCCGGCCTGGGGCTGGCGGGCCAACCACATGCTCGGGTGGATCAAGTACGGCGGCGGCCAGGCCCTCTACGACGAGCTCGTCCAGCAGATCCTCGGGCTGCCGCTCGTCGGATTCCTGACGGGGCCGATGCCCACGCAGCCGCTCGGCTGGTTCAAGCAGGAGGTCACGGGGCCGGAGTCCTTCTCCGGGCTGAAGTACCGGACGGTCGGCCTGTCGGCGGACGTTTTCAAGGAGATGGGCGCGGCCGTCACCATCCTCGGCGGCGGCGAAATCGTTCCTGCCATGGACCGCGGCCTTCTCGAAGCGGCCGAATTCAACAACGCGTCCTCCGACCGGGTCCTCGGCTTCCCGGACGTCTCCAAAGACTACATGCTGCAGAGCTACCACCAGTCGGCGGAGTGTTTCGAGATCGTCTTCAACAAGGCGAAATACGATTCGTTGCCGGAGGAGCTGCAAGGTGTCCTGAAACACGGCGCCGAGGCGGCATCGGCGGACATGTCGTGGAAGGCCATGGACCGCTATTCGAAGGACCTCGAGGCGATGAAGGCCGAGCAAGGCGTGAAGACGCACAAGACGCCGGACAGCGTGCTCCAGGCGCAGCTCGCCGCATGGGACAAGGTGCTCGCCAACCAGTCGCAGGAACCGTTCTTCGCCAAGGTCATAGAGTCGCAAAAAGCCTGGGCAAAGCGCGTGCTCAACTACGACTTCGCGGTTGAAGTCGACCAGAAGATGGCGTTCAATCACTTCTTCCCGGCGTAGCGGCCGCCGTTTCAAGCCCCGCCGCGCACGCCGCGGCGGGGATTTGCCGGGGGCTTCGGGGTGCATCCATGGCGGTGCGAGATACGGGCGTGACGGATAGGCGGCTCAGTGCCGTCCTTTTCGGCGCCGGTGTCGCACTCCTCCTTCTGGCGCTCTTCTGGTCGCTCTACGCCTACGGGCAGGTCGGCAGCCTCGTCGCATCCAAGGGCCTAAGGCCCAACACCGCCTTTCCCTGCCTGTTCTGGAACTTCGAACGCTGCGCGCCGCTGGCGACGGCGCACGCCGAGCGCCAGACGCTCGCCTACTCGCCGTTCCTGTTCTGGCTCGGCGTCGCCGCCATCGTGGCGAGCTTCGTCCTCAATCTCAAAAAGCGGACGCTGGACGAAGGCTGGGGCCCGCGCCTGCAACGCGTGCTAATTCCCGTCGACCAAGTCTCGACGTTCGTCGGCCAGCTGTTCGCGTGGACGATCGTCATCCTGACCTTGGCGGTGAGCTACGAAGTCTTCGTGCGCAAGGTGTTCCGGGCGCCGACGACGTGGGTCTACGATGCGAGCTATATCCTGTACGGGGCGCTGTTCATCATGGCGGGCGCCTATGCGCTGTCGCGCAACGCCCATGTGCGCGGCGACTTCCTCTATCGCCAGTGGCCGCCGCGTCGCCAGGCGCTGATGGACCTGGTTCTCTACTTCCTGTTCTTCTTCCCCGGCATCATCGCCTTCATCTATTCGGGATACGGCTTCGCGGCACAGTCGTGGATGACCCGGGAACACTCCGCCTACAGCCCGGACGGCCTGACGGTCTACGAGTACAAGACGCTCATTCCGGCCACCGGCATCCTGCTCCTCCTGCAGGGCATCGTCGAAGTGATCCGCTGCATCTACTGCCTGAGGCGGGGAGAGTGGCCGCAGCGCCTGCACGATGTCGAGGAGCTCGAGAAGATCCTCGTCGCGCAGCACGGCAATCCGAGCCCCGAAATCGGAGAGCGTCCGTGACCGATCCCCAACTGGGCGTGCTGATGCTCGTTCTCTTCATCTTCCTCATCATGCTCGGCTTTCCGATCGCGTTCACGCTCATGGCGATGGGGGTCGGCTTTGCCTTCCTCGCCTATGACGGCAATCTCGACGCGGTGGCGAGCCTGCTCGTCCAGCGGACGTGGTCGGTGATGACCAACGACGTGCTCATCTCGGTGCCGCTTTTCGTCTTCATGGGCTACATCATCGAGAGAGCCAACATCCTCGACCGGCTGTTCCGCTCGATCCAGCTCGCATCGGGCGCCCTGCCCGGCTCGCTCGCCATCGCCACCCTTGTCACCTGCGCCCTCTTCGCAACCGCTACCGGCATCGTCGGCGCCGTCGTCACTCTCATGGGGCTCCTCGCCTTCCCCGCCATGCTGAGGCACGGCTACGATGTCAAGCTGTCGGCCGGCGTGGTGTGCGCGGGCGGGTGCCTCGGCATCCTCATCCCGCCGAGCATCATGCTGATCCTCTACGGAGCGACGGCCGGCGTGTCCCCGGTGCAGCTCTATGCGGGCGCGTTCTTTCCGGGCCTCATGCTGGCCGGCCTATACATGCTCTATGTCATGGCGCGCGCCCTGATCAATCCGAGCCTGGCGCCGCCGCTGCCGGTCAGCGAGCGCAACCTTCCCTACGGCCAGATCGTCTACCAGCTCCTGACGTCGTTCATGCCGCTGGCACTCCTTATTCTTTCCGTCCTCGGCGCGATCATGTTCGGGTGGGCGAGCCCGTCGGAGGCCGCTGCCGTCGGAGCCCTGGGAGCGATCCTGCTGGCGATAGCCTATCGCGCGCTTACCTTCGAGAAGCTGAAGGAATCGGTCTTCCTCACGGCACGCACGTCAGCCATGGTGGGCTGGCTGTTCGTCGGCTCCTTCACCTTCTCGGCGGTCTTCGCGGCGCTCGGCGGGGACGACGTGATCAAGGACTTCGTCGTCAGGCTCGACCTGTCGCCCACCATGTTCCTGATCGTGAGCCAGATCATCATCTTCATTCTCGGCTGGCCGCTCGAGTGGACGGAGATCATCGTCATCTTCGTGCCGATCTTCCTGCCGCTCCTCGAGCACTTCCAGATCGATCCGCTGTTCTTCGGCCTGCTCATCGCGCTCAACATCCAGACGTCGTTCCTATCGCCGCCCGTCGCCATGGCCCCCTTTTACCTCAAGGGCGTCGCTCCGAAGGAGATCGACATCAACGACATCTTCAAGGGTGTGATGCCGTTCATCTTTCTCGTGCTCGTCGCCATGGTGCTCCTCTACGTGTTCCCGGAGATCGGCATGTGGCTGCCGCGCCAGGTGTACGGCAACTAGCCCGCGCGCAGGCGTGTTACGGTGCGTCTGGACGAGCGCCGCCGTCGTCGCGTACCCTCGTCGTCCAATCGCAAGGTGCCCCCGTGACCGGTCGCAACCTCATTCTCAGCCGTCGCCTCGTGCTCCAGGCGCTCGCCGGCCTACCGGCAGCCGGGCTGTTCGGCACGGCTGAAGCCGCGGACGTTCAAGTCGGCATCGTTTCCGAGACGCGGGGCAGTGTCATGGCGGAACTCAATGCCCGCCGCCGCAGGCTCGACAGGCGGTCGGCCGTCTTCCTCGGCGATTTGGTGCGCACCGGGCCGAACGCCCGGCTGCATGCGCTGCTCGGACCCCGGACGAGCCTCAGGCTCGGCGCGAGGAGCCGGGTGCGGATCGACCAGTATCTGGTCAACGCCGGCGGCGAACTCGTCCTCGAGAGCGGCGCCCTGCTGCTCGACACGCGGCTTGGCAAGTTCCCGAAAGGCCTGCGCATCGAGAGCCCGTTCGCGCTGATCGCGGTGCGGGGAACGCGCGTCTTCGCCGGATCGATCGAGGGAACCTTCTCGGTCTTCGCGGCGCGCGGCGTGGTCGACGTCGTCGTACGGCGAAAGTCGATCAGGCTCCGGGCCGGCGAAGGCATCGAGATCGAGAGGCCCGGCAAGCTCAAAGGCGAGGGCACGCGATGGGGCGCGGAGAAGATCGCCAAGGCGATGTCACTGGTGCGCTGAACTCGCATCCACGACGGTCCACACTTCGATATCGTCGGCGATGCCCTTGACGGAAACCCTGCCCAGGCTTGCGAGCGCAACGCTCCCGTCGAGCGCTGCCGCCACGCCGGGCCCAAGCAGGATGGCAGTGCCGAGGTCCTTGTTCGCCTGCTCCAGGCGCGAGGCGAGATTGACGACGCGGCCGTACGCCGTGTAGTCGCGCTTCGCTCCGCGACCGACGTCTCCCAGGATCGCGGGGCCGGTTTCGATGCCGATGCGGGTGCGGCCGAGCCCGGCCTCCGCGAACGCAGGCTCGCTGCGCAGCGTCTCGGTAGCCGCAAGGATGGCACGGGCGCACGCCACGGCGCGGGCCGGATGATCGGCAAGGTCGAGCGGCGCATTGAAGAAAGCGTGCACTGCATCTCCGACGATCTTGTCGACCATGCCGCCGTGATCGATCACGATGCCGGCGACCAAGTCGACATAGCCGTCGAGCAAGGCGATGACAGCCTCGGGCCCGGCGCGTTCGGTCAAGGCCGTGAACCCTTCGATATCGGTGAACAGCGCGGTTACGATACGCGATTCCCCTTCGAAGCGGATGGTATCGGGATCGTCGACGATGCGGGCGACCACCTCGGCCGGGAGATGCAGCGCGAAGCGCCGTTCGATGGCGAAGCGCTGCCGGTAGGTCGCGGCGTACTGGACGAGGCCGGCACCCTGAAACGCAAAGAGCGCGACCGCAACGGGCATGGCCGGATCGGTAAGCCACAGCGCCATCGTGGTCAGCCCGAAGGCTGCGGCACACCAGGCGATCGAGACGCCGATGACCAGAAGGGCGGCGCGGCCAGGAGACATGAGGAGAAGCGAGACGACGGCACCCAAACCCAGCATCGCCGCGACGAAAATCTCGATGGACGCCATGACTGGCGCGCGCACTGGGAAATGCGCCTGGAGCACCTGCTCGATCGCCTGCGCCTCGATCTCGACGGACGGCATGAACGGGTCGGCGGCCGTCAATCGCAGGCCGCCTGCCTCCGGAGCGCTGGCCCCGACCAGCACGATCTTTCCCGAAAGCTCGTCCTTTGCGCCACTCGTCATCAGGCGGGCCGCAGACACGGTCCGCCCGCGGCGCGCCTGCCGATCGGAAAAGTGGAGCCGCATGAGCCCGTTCTCGGGCAAGGGGATGGTGTGTGTTCCTAGCCGCAGCGTCTGGGGCGGTGCGGAGAGGATCAAGGTTTCCGCTCCCTCCGCGACGCGAAGCGTTTCCACCGCGAATCCCGGCAGGAGCGAGCTTCCGCCGCCCGCGAGGAGGGCGACCGAGCGTATCGGCTGGCCCTCATCGGCCGGGAGCGAGATGACACCGAGGCCGCGGGCCTGGTCGTGCAGTGCCTCAGCCGGCAAGGCGGCTCCGTCGGTCATGAGTAGATCGGGAATCCTGACCTCGCCGGAGACGGCAATGGTGGCGGGCGGCTGAACGGGCTCGACCGCGAGCGGATCGAGAACGATGCCGAGGACGGTCGGGACCTTCGCCATCGCCTCTGCCAGACGGCGATCTCCCTCGTCCGGAGGATCGCGGGACGCAAGCAGCATGTCGATGCCGATGGCGCGCGGCCCTGACTGGGCCGCGGCGCGCACGAGATCGGCGAGCCGGTCGCGCGGCCATGGCCAAGCACCGATCGCGGTCAAGGTATCGCGATCGATGTCGACGACCACGACGGTTCGTTCCAGCGCGGGGCGGGGAGACAGAAGGAGAAACGCATCGAACATGGTTTCGCGCAGGCGGTGTACGCCGCCAAAAGGATCCAGGGCGGCGAACAGGAGAGCGGCCGCGAGGCAAAGGCCGCCCGCGGCCGTGGCGGCCCTCGTCCGCCTTCGCCGCCTTCGCCAGCCTGTCCCTGCCTTCGCCACGTCAGCCCATGCCTTCAGCGCCACGCAGAGAGGGCATCGGCGAGAATGCCCGCCCATCGTTCGGCACCGGGCGATTCGGCAATGAGGTCCTGGCGGATCTCGATCAGCACCGCGTCGAGCCCGCGGCGTTCGCCATGGACCGGCACGGTGTAGTCGGTTTCGTCGCCGATCTGGTAGGGCTGGTTCGCCTCGACGACATGGCCTTCCGCCATGCCGCGCCGCACGGAGTCGACCAGGCCGCGGCCGAGCACGTCCGAATGGCGAAAGAGAATGCCGGCATGCCACGGGCGCCGGAATCCCTTGAACACGGGCGTGAAGCTGTGGATGCCGATGACGACCGTCTTGCGGCCGAGACGCCGGCGGTGGTCGAGGTGCCCGTCGACGGCATTCTGGAAAGGGTGAAAATAAAGCTCGGCGCGCCGGTCACGCTCCGCGGCGCTCAGGGCGGCATTCCCCGGGATCGTCGTCGTCTCGCTGATCTCGGGGATCGAGGACGGCGCATGGAGCGGGCGGTTGCAATCGATGAGCAGTCGGGAATACCCCGCCATGAGGAGCGGCGCATCGACGAGAGCCGACAGGCGGCGGGCTACGTCGCCGGCGCCGACGTCCCAGGCGATGTGACGGGTCCGGTCCGCGCCGGCAAGTCCGAGGCCGTCATATTCGTCGGGAATGTGGTTCGAGGCGTGTTCGCACAAGAGGACGAAGGACGAAGCTCCGCCGGCGTTGACGATTTCGACGGCAGGCGGGACGCTCATCATCGGCGGTCCGACGCGGCATGCCGGTCGACGACCGAACGCATGTGCCGTCCGTTCATGCTTCACCTTCGAGCATGCGCAGGGCCTTCTCGAAGAAATCAACGCCGCCGAAATTTCCGGACTTGAGCGCCAGCGCCAACCGCGGCTCGTCACGCGTCGTGAGGACCGGAACGCCCGGGTCGATCTCGCGGCCTATCCCGACCGCCTTCAGGCGCAGCGACCGCACGACAGCGCCCGACGTCTCGCCGCCGGCCACCACCAGGCGCCGCACGCCGGCGTCGACCAGTAGCCTGGCGACGCCGGCGAAGAAATCCTCGAGCGCCGCGGACGACCGCTCGCGGCCATAACGCTTCTGGATGAGGGCGACGTCCTCGGGAGACGACGAGGAATAGGCGAGCGGACCCCTGCCCTGGTTCGCGACAAGGAAGGACGCCGCGTCGGCCGCACCGATCCAGCCTTCGATGACCGCCGCCGCGTCGATAGGCAGGACCGGATGACTGGCCGCGTGGCGCGTGACCTGCGACCGCGTCGCCGCCGAACAGCTTCCCGCCAGCACCGCCTCGGGCCCGCGCACACCGGCAGGGATCTCCGGACGACGGCCCGTCCTTCCCATCGCCGCGAAATTCGCCGCAAGCCCCATGGCGATTCCCGACCCGCCGGTCACGAGGCGCGCGTCGGCGGCCGCCTTGCCCGCGGCGATGAGGTCGTCGTTCGTCAATGCGTCGACGATGACGAGCTTTGCTCCGCTCCGTGCCGCTCTTTCGAGTGCCGCGCGGATTGCCGCGGCGCCCTGCCTGACGACCGGCCACGGCACATGCCCGACCGGCGAGCGCGACTGGTGCTGGAGCCACCGCCTGATATCGGGGTCGGTCATGGGGTTGAGCGGGTGGCGCTCGAGGCCGGATTCGTTCAACGGCTTGTCCCCGACGAACAGATGTCCCTGATAGACCGTCCGACCGGCCGCGGGAAATGCCGGACAGGCGATGACGCCGCCGGTCCCGAGGGCATCGCACAAAGCCTCGCCGACCGGGCCGATGTTGCCCTCGGGCGTCGAATCGAAAGTCGAGCAGTATTTGAACACGATCTGGACGCACCCTTGCGCCAGCAGCCATTGCAACGCCTCAAGCGAGGTTCGGACCGCCTCTTGAGCGGCGACCGACCGCGTCTTCAGGGAGACGACGCCGGCCTCACCGTCGCCCGTCGCGGGCTCGTGCGGGATGCCGAAATACTGCATCGTCAGCAGGCTCGGCTGACCGTCGCGCCCGTTGGCGAGAACGTTGGCAATATCGCTGGCGCCGGTGAAATCGTCGGCAATCACTCCGAGCAGCATGTGAGTCCCAGTCCGGCCTGCGGTCCGACGGGCAAATCATAGCAAGAATTCGCACGGTTGCGCGAATCGCGCCACCGCTCAGACGACGCGAACGTTCAGATCGCCGATCTTGTCGACATGCCCGAGAAGAACGTCGCCGCGCTTGACGGGTCCGACCCCGGCCGGCGTGCCCGAGAAGATCACGTCGCCGGGGCGCAGCGTGAACAGCCCCGACAGGTGGGAAATCATCTCCGGCACCTTCCAGATCATCTGGTTCAGGTCGCCGCTCTGCTTGCGCGCGCCGTTGACGTCGAGCCAGATCGCCCCCGCGTCGGGATGGCCGATCGCTGCGGCGGGGACGAGCGGCGTACAGGGCGCGGAGGATTCGAAAGCCTTGCCCACCTCCCACGGCCTTCCCATGTCCTTCGCTTGGCTCTGGAGGTCGCGGCGGGTCATGTCGAGACCGACACCGTAGCCGAAAACGCAGTCGAGCGCCTTGGCGAGCGGGATATCGCGACCGCCCTGCTTCAACGTCACCACCATCTCGATCTCGTGGTGAACGTCGTTCGACGCCGGCGGATAGGGGAATTCGCCGCCGTGCTCGAGATTGTCGGGATTCTTCTGGAAAAAGAACGGCGGTTCGCGGTTCGGATCGTGTCCCATCTCGACGGCATGGGCGGCATAGTTGCGTCCAACGCAATAGACGCGGTGCACGGGAAACATCTCGCGCGATCCCTGTATGGGAAGGGCTGGAACGGCAACCGGCTCGAACACGTAGCGAACCCCGGTACGCTCAAGGTTCATCATCTCTCTCCTGCGTAGTACTCGACCTTCGATTCCGCCCACTCGACGAGCTCGGCGATGAGGACGGCAAATACAAAGAGGATCAGCGTCAGGGCCCAGAACTGGGCCATGCGGAAATTGCGCGAGAAGGTCTCGAACAAGGCTCCGTATCCGATGATGGCAACCAGGAGCTGGCCGATGACCACGCCCTTGACCCCGCGGATCAGCCCCAGGCGGATTCCGGCGAGGATCTCGGGCAGCGCCGCCCAGACGATGATCTTGCTGAACAGCGCATAGCGCCGGGCGCCGTACGATTTCGCCATCTCGAGGAGCGACGGCGAGATGTGGCGGACGCCGGCGCGGGTGTCGAGCACGATGATCCACACCGCGAACAGGAAGACCGCGGCGACGATGGTCTTCTCGCCGAAGCCGAAGAGAATCATGAGCACGGGAACGAGCGCCGACAGGGGAGCGCTGGAGAAGATGTTCACCCACATCCCGAACAGGTCGTCGGCCATCCGCACCCTGCCCATCAGCATCCCGAGCGGAACCCCGACCAGGATTGCCAGCGCCATGCCGATGACGAAGGCGCGCAAAGTGGTGACGGTCGCCGACTGCCAGGACGGCAGCTGCACGAGATCGATGGCCGCCGCGACGACCTCCGTGAACGGGGGAAGAAGGAAGACGAGGTCGAGGCGGCCGATGATCTCCCACAGGACGCACCACAGGAGGAGCGAGGCCATGAGCGGCACGCGGTAGCCGAACACGGTCATGGTCGATCAGTCCACATACTGCTTGAGCCCCTGCCAGATCTCCTCGACCGTATCGAGGTAGTGCTTGTCGCGGTGGATGCGGTCCGGATCGCCCGAGCGGTCGATCTCGGGCTCGATGATGCGCGAGACACGGCCGGGTCGCGGCGACAGGAGAACGATGCGGTCGGAGATGTAGACGGCTTCCTCGATCGAGTGGGTCACGAAGATGAAGGTCTTCTTCTGATTGGCGCGCAGCGCGATGAGGTCTTCCTGGAACTTGCGCCGGTTCTGCTCGTCGACCGCCGAGAACGGCTCGTCGAGCAGGAGCACCTCGGCATTGACGGCGAGCGCCCGGGCGAGGCCGACGCGCTGGCGCATGCCGCCCGACAGCTCGTGCGGGTACTTGGTCTCGAAGCCCGACAGGCCGACATCGGCGATGTACCGCCGGGCGACGTCGTCGCGCTCGGACTTGGCGACGCTGCGGAGCTCGAGGCCGAATGCGACGTTGCGGAGGACCGTCGCCCACGGCATCAGTGCGAAGTCCTGGAACACGAAGGCGCGCTCCGGACCTGGACCCCTGACCGTCCTGCCATCGACGACGACGGTACCGGCGTCGGCCTCGATCAGACCGGCGATGATCTTGAGAAGCGTGGTCTTGCCGCAGCCGCTCGGGCCGAGCAGGCTCGTGAGCTTGCCGCGCGGGAAATCGAGATCGACGTCGCGCAACGCCTCGACCTTGTCGTAGGACTTGGACACGCTGCGGACCTCGACTGCGGCATCGCCGACGCGGACGGAGGCTTCCGGATGGTCCTTCGGCTTCACGGCGCGCATGTCAGTGCCCCGCCTTCTCGGGCCGGAACACGCGCACCTCGATCCATTGCAGCCCAATCAGGGTCAGCGTGGACAGCGCAATGATCGAGGCGATGACGGCGTACATGGCCGCGTAGTTGGCACGCGACCGGTGGAAGGTGATGAGGTCGCCGATGCCGGTCGGCGTTATCAGGAGCTCGGCGAGGACGACGCCGACGAATCCCGCCGCGACGCCGAGCCGCAAGCCGGCGAAGACGACGGGGCTCGCGTCGGGTAGCACGATCTTGACCACCTCCTGCCAGCGGTTGCCGAGGAACGAGCGGCACATGGCGATGAGCGACGAGTTCACGTTGCGCACCGCCCGATAGGTGTTGAGGACGATGACGGGAAGCGCCAGGATCATGACGGCGAGGGTCTTCGCCGTCATGCCGATCCCGTAGATGAAGGTGACCATGGGAATGAAGGCCGCGACCGGCGCCGCCTGGAGAACGACGAAGACCGGGACGATAAGCCATTCACCCAGGCGCGACAGTCCGCAGAGGGTGCCGACGCCGACGCCAAGGATGGCCGACAGCGCCACGCCCAGCAGCAACGGCTGCAGGGTGAAGAAGTAGGCGCGCGGCAGGCTGCCGTCGACGGCCAGACCGACAAGGGCGGCGACGGTTGCGGAAAAGGTCGGGAATGCGAAGCTCACCGGAATGCGACCGGCGATTTCCCAGGCGCCGAAGAAGACGATGAGCGACAGCAACCGGAGCACCAGGGGCCGCCGCAAGGCGGCCTCCGTTGCCGAACGCTGACGGACCGAAGCGAGGCCCAAGCCTTCCTCTTCGGTCCGCAGTCCCGAGGTCACGACGCCCGCGCCTACTTCTTGCCGAGCTTGCCAACCGCCCGGTCGACGGCACTGAGGTCCCAGAAGTCCTCGACCTTCAGGCTGGCAGGATCACCCTCGACCTGGCCGGCCAGGCTGAAGAAGGAGAAGTCGTCGGCAACGGCATCCGGTCCGCCGCCGTTCTGGGGAAGGCTGCCGGCCTCCGCCACTTCCTTGTAGTACGCAGTGATCTCCGCATCCGCCTCGGCTCCGAGGTCGGGAAGCAGCTTATACTTGTTGCGCATGTCGACCGCCGCGGCAGGGTTCGCCGTGATCTCGCGCGCGGTGTTTACGAGCTCCTCGACCAGAATGTCGACGTCGGCCTGGTTGTTCTTCAGGTAGTCGGCAGTGGCGAAGACCGCTTCGTCGGTAGCGCTCAGGTCCTCGACCGGGAGGACGACGAACTTGCCCGGCGCCTCGGTCTCGAGGGCCCTGCGGTTGGCGGCGTCGACGATCGAGGCCTTGATGGTTCCCTGGATGAGGGCGTTGCGGCGGACCTCGGAGCCCGGAACGTAGCTGACGTTTCCGAAGGTGATGCCGTGCTTCTTGGCCATGAGCAGCATGACGGCCTCGGTGCCCGAGCCGCGGGCCTGGACGGCGATATCCTGCCCGTCGAGGTCCTTCCAGGTCTTGTAGCTCTCGCTGTTCACGACGGGGAAGAACCGCAAGGTCGAGATCTGCGCGAACATGCGGATGGGAACGCCGGCCTTCTGGACGAGCGTATAGGGAGCACCGATGCCGACGTCGGCCTGACCGCTGACGATCGCCTGAGCGGCGAGGTCCTCGTCATTGAGGATGATCAGCTCGACCCCGACGCCACGCTCTTTGGCACGCTCGATGGCCGCGAGAGTCTGGATGGACTCGATGCCCGGCAGGTCTCCGAAGGCGATGCGCATCTGGCCGGCGGAAGCACCCGCTGCGCCTATTCCCGCCGCCAAGCAAATCCCGATACCGGCGCCGACAATGCTGCGTCTGCTAAGGCTGATCATTCTTTCCTCCCTGGTCTAACCAATTCTGAAATTGGTTTAACAGGCGAGCACGAATGGTCAAGCGCGAACCGCCGAAGCTGTCGGAATTCCACCGACGGAAGTTGACGCCGGAGGGGAAATGATAATAGTAGCGGCCAGAATGAAGGGGGAGACATTGGCAAAACCAATGGACCGCGAGGGCGACGGTCACGCCGCACTCGTCCAGCTGCAGGCCTACCTTGCTCAGTTCGAGCTGCCGCCGGACGGCCGGCTGCCGCCGGAGCGCGAGTTGTGCGATGCGCTCGGCGTGTCGCGCGGCGACCTGCGCAAGGCTCTAGCCATCCTCGAACGCGACGGCCACATCTGGAGGCATGTCGGCAAAGGCACTTTCGTCGGCAGCGGACCCGTCGAGGAAACGGTCGCCATCTCGGAGATCGCCGGCTGCACCAGCCCGGCCGACGTGATGCGGGCGCGGCTCATCATGGAGCCGGAAGTGGCGCGGGAGGCGGCGCTGCATGCGACGCGCGACGACATCGCGGCGATGCGCCAGTCGCTGCACCATACGAGGCAGGCCGGGACCTGGCGGCAATACGAGAATTTCGACAATCTCCTGCATCGCCAGATCGCCCAGGCGAGCTGCAATCCGGTGCTGCTCGGACTGTTCGACGTTCTGAACGCCGTCCGCCGCACGGTGGTGTGGGGACGGCTGCGGCCCGACAACGCGCGCCCGCCCGCGGACCATCACAGCTTCGCCGACCATGAAAGGATCGTGAAGGCGATCGCCGAGCGCGACCTCGACGGCGCCGCGGCGGCCATGCGCCTTCACCTCCAGCAGGTGGGCCGGCGCCTCATCCCGCTTCGCGAAGCCGCCGAATAGGACCGGCTCTCAGGTCTGGCGCTTGCCCATGCGGGGCAGCGGCTCGAGCATGCTCAGGCGATTGCCCTCGGTGTCGAAGAAGGCGACGTACTTGCCGACCGTCGGAATGTCCATCGGCTCACCGATGACCTTGCCCCCGGAGGCATTCACTTTCTTCATCGCCGCCTTGATATCTTCGACGGCGACGACGACGGAAGGGTATTGGGCGGGCATGTCGTCGCTCTTTCCGTAGAAGCCGCCATTGATGGCGCCGGGCGTCTTCGGCCCGTTGTCATCGGAGTCCGTCGTGGTGGCGAGCACGTAGTGGCCCATATCGGCGCCGAGCTCCTTGATGCCCCACCCGAAGGCCTTGGAATAGAACTGCCCCATGCGCTTCCTGTCTTCGGCCGGCAGCTCGAAATGCACTACGGGGTTCATCTTATCCATCTCGTCATCCTCGCGGTTCGAACGTCAGGCCACATCCTAGCGCAGTTCTTGTCGATTTCCTGACGGTGGCGGGTTCTCGAAACGGTTTGCTAACCAGATCGGCCAATTGCCTGCGCCATTTCGGTATTTCCCGGATCGGGGCCGTGCTCAACTTTCCCACGAGAAAAACAATTTTCCAGCGGAATCAACCGGCTGGCTCAAAGCGTGCTCCAATACCTAACAAAGATCACTTCAATTCAGCGAAATATCGACGCCGAGTTTAATCGCATTTTGTCGGCGGTTCGCGAGGTTGCGCCCAGATAACTGCACTTCTGGGAAAAAAGATGACTCTCTTCAACAAGGTCCTTCGGGACCCACACGACTTTGCTTGCCGCGGCGCGGCCTACAACGACAAGAAGTGGAACAAGGTCATGATCGTCATGACCGACGGCGAAAACGACTGGGGCAACGTGAGCAACATGAACAAGACGCTCTACGGCGGCTACGGTTTCGCCAGCCAGTCCTCGGCTCGGCTCGGCATCGCCAACGTCACCAATACGCGGACGACCCTCGACACCCGCACGGCGAAGGCCTGCGAGGTCGCCAAGGCCGCGTCCGGCATCCCCGATCGGAAGATCACCATCTACACCATCACCTTCGGATCGATCGACACCCAGGCCAAGAACCTCATGAGGGCCTGCGCCACCGATCCGGAGAAGTACTTCCATGCGCCCGACAACAGCACCCTGATCACGGCCTTCAAGACGATCGCCACCGAGATCAGCCAAGTCTACCTGTCCAAATAGACACCCTTTCCAGAAGTGCCCGCCTGAAGCCCGGCCCAATGGCCGGGCTCTTTTTTTGGGCTGCGCGTCGGTTTCGACGCGAGCGCCCTTGAGACTCGTGCCTGCGGTCGAATATGGTCTCGGGATCGAAGCAACACGGGGATGTCAGATGGCACGACACGACACGACGATGTCCTGGCAGACCGCAGCCATCCTCGTCGCGCGACTGATCTTCGCGGGCGTGTTCCTGATGGCGACGGCCTTCAAGTTCATGGGCATGGAAGCAACGGCGGGATTCATCGCATCGGCGGGGTTTCCGTTCCCCCTGTTCCTCGCATGGGTCGCGGCATTCTTCGAGCTCGCCCTGGTGTTTTGCTTCGTGACCGGAGCGTTCTTCACCGAGGCCTGCCTGCTCGCCGGGATCTACGTCATCTTCCTCGGCTTCGCCTTCCACGGACCCGACCGCTGGCAGGGCAACCAGACCGAGTTCGGATTCTTCGTCGATCACTTCACCTTCCTTGCCGGCCTGCTCTTCGCAGCCGTGACGGGACCGGGTCCGAAACTCGCCCCCCTCGACTGGCGAATCCTGAGCCGGCGATGAGGGACATAGGCGCCGGAGGCAAGAAGCGTATAGTGACTTGGTGACGGGCCGCGTGCCGCCCGCCAGACAAGGGGAGAAGGGTCACATGTCAGTCAAGTTCGTTCCCGCCGCCGCTTTGGCGTTCCTGGGCCTCATGACCGCCACGGCAGTCGCCGCCGAACCGCAGTCCTGTTCGAAGCCTCGCATCGCCGACGGAGGCTGGACCGACAACACGGCGCAGAACGGCTTCCTGACCGTCGTGCTCAAAGGCCTCGGCTACCAGCCCCAGGTCGATCTGCTCAGCGTTCCCGTCATCCTGACCAGCATGAAGCAGGGCACGACCGACGTGTGGCTCGACAACTGGATGCCAAGCCAGACGACCGAGGTCGAACCCTACCTCAAGGACGGTTCGATCAAGAGCGCCGGCATCAATCTCGAAGGTGCCGGGTACGGACCGGTCGTCCCGAGCTACGTCGCCGATGCGGGGGTGAAGGACCTCAAGGATCTCGGGGGGAACGCCGACAAGTTCGGAGCCAAGATCTACGGTATCGAGCCGGGGAACGACGGCAACCGAATCCTGCAAGGCAAAATCGACGATCCTGCCAACAACCTCAAAGGCTGGCAGCTCGTCGAGTCGAGCGAGCAAGCCATGCTGGCGCAGGCCGAGAAGGAGATGTCGAAGCAGGGATGGATCGCCTTCCTCGCCTGGACGCCGCATCCCGTGATGGGACGGATGGCGATCAGCTATCTTTCCGGATTCGAAAAAGACGGATTCGGCCCGGCCAGCATACACACGCTTGTGCGAACCGAGTTTCCCGCGACCTGCCCCAATGTCGCGAAGCTTCTCGCCAATCTCAAATTCACCCTCGACATGGAGAGCACCGTCATGGAAGCGATCCTCGCCGGCAAGGACGCCGAGCAGTCGGCGACGGCCTGGTTCAAGTCCAACCCGGCGGTGCTCAAGGATTGGCTCGCCGGCGTCACGACCTTTGACGGCGGAGACGGCCTCGCCGCGGTGCAGAAGCATCTCGGACTTTAAGCTCAGGAGCACGGCAGGCCCGGAGACGATCGGACTAGGGCCCGCCAGCCGTTTCCCATCTTCCCTCACGCTTCCGTTCACCACGCTTTCCCTCAACTGGGCAAAGTTTCGCGTACCTGTTAGGATGCCCACCCAGATCGGCGCCATCCGAGCCGGGAAGAAGCAACGAAAGGCGCTTCGTCCCGCTCCCGAAAATGCAAGCACGACCATGAACAACCGCGTGGACAACGGAGCGAACCGTCTCGACGATGCGGCGCGGGCCGGATGGCTCTATTACGTAGCCGGCAACACCCAGGAAGAGATCGCCCTCAAGCTCGGAATCTCGCGGCAGTCGGTCCAGCGCCTGGTTTCGCTCGCCGCCGCATCGGGCCTGATCAAGGTGCGGCTCGATCATCCCATCGCCACGTGTCTCGAGCTTGGGCAGCGGCTCAAGGCACGCTTCGCCCTCGATCTCGTCGAGGTCACGCCGAGCGACCCCGGTTCCAACTCAACGACCTTCGGCATCGCCGAGGCGGCGGCAGCGGAAATCGAGAGACGGCTCAAGTCGAGCGCGCCGATCATCATGGCGATCGGGACCGGCCGCACCCTCAAGGCGGCGGTCGAGCAGCTGGCGCCCATGGACTGCCCGCACCACCAGATCGTGTCGATAGCCGGCAATATCGCGCCGGACGGAACGGCCTCGTTCTACAACGTCATTTTCAACATTGCGAACACGGTCAAGGCGCGCAGCTTTCCGATGCCGCTCCCCGTCATCGCCTCATCGCCTAAGGAACGCGAGCTCCTGCAAACGCAACCGATGGTGCGCACGACGCTGAACCTCGTCGCCAAGGCGAGCGTCACGTTCGTCGGAATTGGCGAAATGGGACCCGAGGCGCCGCTCTACGTCGACGGGTTCATCACCGAAAGCGAGCTCAAGGCCCTGCAGAAAGCGGGAGCGGTCGGCGAGATCGTCGGCTGGGCCTTCGACCGCAACGGCAAGCTGATCGACGGCATGACCAACGACCGCGTAACGAGCGCCGCCATTCCGTCACGCGAAGGCTCGCTCGTCGTCGGAATTGCCATGGGAAAACGGAAGCTTCCGGGAATTCTCGCGGCGGCGACGCGCCGCCTCATCAACGGCCTCATCACCGACGAACGCACCGCAACCGCCCTGCTGCGCGCCGGCTGAACACTGTTCACATCCCTGCCCTCCCGCAAAATGTGATTTGACTGGACGCGCCTGCGGGTGAGTAATTGCCCATAACCAAGGCAATTGCTCAACCTTGGACAAGGGAGGATCCAAATGAAGCTTGCTACCTTCTTGGCCGGAGCCGGCCTGGGGCTGGCGCTGGTCACCGGCGCGAGCGCCGAAACGCTCACCATCGCGACGGTCAACAACGGCGACATGATCACGATGCAGAAGCTGACGGACGACTTCAAGGCGAAGAACCCCGGAATCGACGTCGAATGGGTGACCATGGAGGAGAATGTCCTCCGCCAAAAGGTCACGACGGACATCGCCACCAAGGGCGGCCAGTACGACATCATGACGATCGGCACCTACGAAGTGCCGATCTGGGCGAAACAAGGTTGGCTCGTGCCGCTCGACAACCTCGGCAGCGACTATGACGTCGACGACCTGCTGCCGGCGATCCGCGGCGGCCTGTCGGTTGACGGGAAGCTCTATGGCGCACCGTTCTACGGCGAGAGCTCGATGGTCATGTATCGCAAGGACCTCTTCGAGAAGGCGGGCCTTACCATGCCGGATGCGCCGACATGGGATTTCATCGCCGACGCGGCCCGCAAGATCACCGACAAATCGAACGAGATCTACGGAATCTGCCTGCGCGGCAAGGCCGGCTGGGGCGAGAACATGGCCTTCCTCTCGGCGATGGCGAACTCCTTCGGCGCGCGCTGGTTCGACGAGACCTGGAAGCCGCAGTTCGACCAGCCGGAGTGGAAAGCGGCCCTCGATTTCTATATCAACCTGATGAAAGATGCG
Source organism: uncultured Alphaproteobacteria bacterium (assembly GCA_963789175.1). Lineage (GTDB taxonomy): Bacteria > Pseudomonadota > Alphaproteobacteria > Rhizobiales > Aestuariivirgaceae > CAWBJO01. Next base: position 77,424 of record CAWBJO010000005.1, on the reverse strand, counting down.
GGCCCGCCGGGCGCCTCCTCGAACGGGTTCAACGAGAACCTCGCCCTGTTCCAGACGGGCAAATGCGGCATGTGGATCGACGCCACGGTCGCCGCGTCGTTCGTCACCAATCCGAAGCAATCCCAGGTCGCCGACAAGGTCGGCTTCGCGCTGGCTCCCGACACCGGGCTCGGCAAGCGCAGCAACTGGCTGTGGGCGTGGTCGCTCGCCATCCCGGCCGGATCGCAGAAGCAGGCCGATGCGGAGAAGTTCATCGCCTGGGCGACGGGTAAGGGATACCTCGACCTCGTCGCTTCCAAGGAAGGCTGGGCGAACGTGCCGCCGGGGACCAGGACGTCGCTCTACTCCAACGCCGAGTACCAGAAGGCGGCGCCGTTCGCGAAGATGACGCTCGACTCGATCAATGCGGCCGACCCGACCAAGCCGACGGTCAAGCCCGTCCCCTATGTGGGCGTGCAGTTCGTCGCCATTCCGGAGTTCCAGGGCATCGGCACCGCCGTCGGGCAGCAATTCTCGGCCGCGCTCGCCGGGCAGGCCAGCGTCGACCAGGCTCTGCAAAACGCCCAGCAGCTGACCGAACGCGAGATGATGAAAAGCGGATACATCAAGTAGTCCTCCCTGGGGGCGGGAGCCCATCCGACCGGCTTTCCACGGCCGCGGGGATGCGCTTCCGCCCCTCGTCTCTCCCGCAACTCCCCCAGGAACCGCCGCCATGGCGACGCTCCACACACGCTCCGCCGCCCGGCTGATGATGGCACCTTCCGTGCTGCTTCTGCTGGCATGGATGATCGTGCCGCTGGTGATGACCGTCTATTTCTCGTTCCTGCGCTACAACCTGCTGATGCCGGGAACGGAGGAGTGGGTCGGCTTCCTGAACTACCGCTTCTTCCTGACCGACCCGGCCTTCACGACCGCGCTGCTCAACACCTTCCTCCTGGTCGGCGGCGTCCTTCTGATCACCGTCGTCGGCGGAACCTTCCTCGCCCTCCTCCTCGACCAGCCGTTCTTCGGCCAAGGGATCGTGCGGCTACTGGTGATCGCGCCGTTCTTCGTGATGCCGACCGTGTCGGCCCTTGTCTGGAAGAATATGCTGATGCACCCGGTGTACGGCCTGTTCGCCTGGATCGCGAAGACGTTCGGCCTGCAGCCGGTCGACTGGCTCGCGAACCTGCCGCTGTTCTCGGTCGTCCTGATCGTCGCGTGGCAGTGGCTGCCGTTCGCCACGCTCATCATCCTCACCGCCCTGCAGTCCCTGGACGAGGAGCAGAAAGACGCGGCGGGCATGGACGGGGCCGGACCGATATCGCTCTTCATCTACATCATCCTGCCCCACCTCGCCCGCGCCATCACCGTCGTCATCCTCATCGAGACGATCTTCCTCCTCAGCGTGTTCGCCGAGATCCTGGTCACGACCAATGGCGGGCCCGGCTACCAGAGCACCAACATCACCTATCTCGTCTATGCGCAGGCGCTCCTGCAGTTCGACGTCGGCGGCGCATCGGCCGGCGGCATCGTGGCCGTCATCCTCGCCAACATCGTCGCCTTCTTCCTGGTGCGGCTCATCGGCAAGAATCTCGAGGCATAAGCGATGGCACAACGGGCCACGACGCAACGAAAAATCATTTTCACGGCCATCGGGTGGACCATCGGCCTGCTTCTGTTCTTTCCGATCCTGTGGACGATCCTGACGAGCTTCAAGACCGAAGGCGAAGCCATCGCCTCGCCGCCGAGCCTGCTGTTCTTCAACTGGACGCTCGAAAACTATGTCGAGGTCCAGGAGCGATCCAACTACTTCAAGCATTTCGCGAACTCGGTGATCGTGTCGCTCGGCTCCACCCTGTTCGGCCTGCTCATAGCGATACCGGCCGCCTGGGCGATGGCGTTCGCGCCGACCAAGCGCACCAAGGACATCCTGATGTGGATGCTGTCGACCAAGATGCTGCCGCCGGTCGGCGTCCTGGTGCCGATCTACCTGCTGTTCCGCGACGGAGGAACTCCTCGACACGCGAACCGGCCTCCTGATCATCCTGACGCTGATCAACCTCCCGATCATCGTGTGGATGCTCTACACCTATTTCAAGGAGATACCGCCGGACATCCTGGAGGCGGCCCGCATGGACGGGGCGTCGCTCGCCAAGGAGATCATCTTCGTCCTGGCGCCCATGGCGGTGCCGGGCATCGCGTCCACTTTCCTTCTCAATATCATCCTTGCCTGGAACGAGGCGTTCTGGACGCTGAACCTGACGGCCGCGAACGCAGCGCCGCTGACCGCCTTCATAGCCTCCTATTCGAGCCCGGAGGGGCTGTTCTGGGCGAAGCTGTCGGCGGCCTCGACGCTCGCCATCGCACCAATCCTCATCCTTGGCTGGTTCTCGCAACGACAGCTCGTCCGCGGGCTGACGTTCGGCGCAGTCAAATAGACCACGGGGCAATCCTTCATGGGCAGCATCAACCTCCGCAGCGTGTCGAAGTCGTTCGGCGCCGTCACCGTCATCGCCAAGCTCGATCTCGAGATCGCGGACGGCGCGTTCGTCGTGTTCGTAGGACCGTCGGGGTGCGGAAAGTCAACCCTGCTCAGGCTCATCGCCGGCCTCGAGGACGTGAGCGGCGGCGTCATCGAAATCGACGGGAAGGACGTGACGCACCAGCCGCCGTCGCAGCGCGAGCTGTCGATGGTGTTCCAGTCCTACGCGCTCTATCCGCACATGAGCGTCTACGGGAACATCGCCTTCCCGCTGAAGATGGCCGGCGTGGAGAAAAGCGCCTACGACAAGAAGGTTCGCGACGCCGCGCGCATCCTGAACCTCACCGACTATCTCGACCGCAAGCCGCGGCAGCTGTCGGGCGGCCAGCGGCAGCGGGTCGCCATCGGACGCGCCATCGTTCGGCAGCCGCGCGCCTTCCTGTTCGACGAGCCGCTCTCCAATCTAGACGCGGCGCTGCGCGTCAACATGCGGGTGGAGATCAGCGAACTCCACCATCAGCTCAAGACGACGATGGTCTACGTGACCCACGACCAGGTCGAAGCGATGACGATGGCCGACAAGATCGTGGTTCTGAACGCCGGCCGGATCGAGCAGGTCGGCTCGCCGCTCGAACTCTACCGTAGCCCTGCGAACCGCTTCGTCGCCGGATTCATCGGCTCGCCGAAGATGAACTTCATCGAGGGCTCGGAAGCCAAGAAACTCAAGGCCGACTCGATCGGAGTCCGTCCCGAGCACATCGCGCTCTCCAATACCAAGGGCGACTGGCAGGGCGTGATCGGCGTCGCCGAGCATCTCGGCGCCGATACGTTCCTGCATGTCAACGTCGACAGGATCGGCCCGGTGACGGTGCGTGCGCAAGGCGAGATCAATGCCCAGCACGGCGATCACATCTACCTCACACCGGATCCGGGCAGGATCTATCGTTTCGATAGTTCGGGTATCGCCAAGCAATGAGGGTCGATGAGCCGTGTATCTTGAAAAGCTGAAACTGGACGGTCGGGTGGCCGTCGTGACCGGTGGCGGCCAGGGGATCGGAGCCGCCTGCGCGCGGGCGCTCGGCGAGGCGGGAGCGCGCGTCGTCGTCGCCGAGCTGCGGCCGGAGCGCGCCGAAGCCACCGTGAAGTCGCTGAAGGATGCCGGGATCGCGGCAGACGCAGCGACCCTCGACGTCCGCAGTTCCGCCGACGTCGACCGCACGGCCCGAGCAATCGCCGACAAACACGGCCAGGTGGACATTCTCGTCAACAATGCCGGCGTCGCCCTAAGCAACGTCAAGGCCGAAGACACCACCGACGACCACTGGCGACTTCACATGGACGTCAATGTCGATGGCCTGTTCTGGTGCTGCAGGGCATTCGGGCGCATGATGCTGATGCAAGGCCGCGGCGCCATCGTCAATATCGGATCGATGTCCGGCTTCATCGTCAACAAACCGCAGCCGCAATCGTTCTACAACGCATCCAAGGCAGCCGTTCACCAGCTGACGCGGTCGCTGGCGGCGGAATGGGGCAAGCGCGGTGTCAGGGTGAACGCCGTGGCACCCACCTACATCGAGACCCCGCTGACGTCGTTCGGCATCAAGGAAGATCCGGAGATGTATGCGACCTGGCTCGAGATGACGCCCATGGGCCGGGTCGGGCAGCCGGAAGAGATCGCGTCCATCGTGCATTTCCTGGCTTCCGACGCGTCGAGCCTGATGACGGGGTCCATCGTGCTGGCCGATGGCGGATACACCTGCTGGTAGACCTAGACCGCGCCATTGCGGAAAAACGCCGCCGTCGCCGCGTCGGTTGGGAAGAAGCTTTCGATGCGGATCTCCTGGACGGTGATGTCCTGCGGCGTGCCGAGAGTCGCGATGGTCGTGAACAGCTGCAACGAGACTCCGTCCCTGCGCAGATGGATGGGAAGCAGCGGGCTCGAGGCTCCTTCGAGCGCAGCCGAGCCGGTCAGCTCCGACATACCGTCGTAGGCGAGCAGGCGCGCCAGCAGCGCCCGCGATTCGGCCGAGCCGTCGGCTATCACATCGGCCTGAACGTCGCGGAGGAAGTGGAGCGCCACCTCCTGCCAGTTCACGACGTACGGCTTGAGGACCGACGGCGAAAGCAATGCATCCGCCAGATTGACGTCTCCCTCGGGCACCGCGCCGAGAATGAATCTCACGAAGCGGATGCCGCCGGCATTGACGCGCTTCAGGTTCCAATGCCGGTCGACGACGAAAGCCGGGAACGGCTCCTGCTGGGCGAGGATGTAGTCCAGCGCACGGTCGACCTCCGCCAGCTCGGGGCCGCCGAACCTTCCCTCCTTCCACAGCGGCGCGTACCCCGCCGCGGCCAGGAAGCCGTTCTGGTGGCGAAACGAGACGTTCAAGGCGGCTGCCAGGTTCAGGACCATCGGCTGGCTCGGCGCGGCGCGCCCGGATTCGAGGAAGCTCAGATGGCGCTGCGATGTCCCGGCGATTCCGGCAAGCTCGAGCTGGGACAGGCCGCGACGCTTCCGCCACCATCGCAGCCGCTCCCCGAAATTCCTGTGCATCGCTTCCATCATCGAACCCTTGTGACCGCCGCCGCAGCAGCCTAGCGCCAGCGCCGCCAATAAGCAGACACCGGATCCTCCGTCCGGCGATCAAGGCCAAGATCACGCAGGGCGCGACCATCGAGGGCGGCGATCATCCGGCGGTCTCGGCGCCGTCGATGCCAGCGCGCCACGGCGAGCCTCAGCCTTTCGCGTGCTTCCCGGAGCTTCCCCGCCATGCGCATAGCGGTCAACTGCCGCACGGCTGCCTGGCCCGCAATTGTCCGGCTGGTCATATTCGAAGGCAGCCGCCTACCAGAAGAAGACCGGTACGAGGGAGAGGACCAGGAGCGCCGCCATCGAGCAGTTGAAGACAGTGCGGACCTTCGCCGTTGCGAGAAGCCGGGACAGGCCGGCACCGAATGACGCCCACAGGACGACAGACAAGCAGCAGGCGGCCGCCAGGATCGCCGCCACGATCGAGGTCTGCTTCCAGGCCTCTCCACCAACCGCTGTGTAGGTGACGAAGGCACCGATGGCGGTCGCCCAGCCCTTGGGATTGAGCCACTGGAAGAGTGCCGCCTCGGCAAAGCCGATGGGCTTTGCCCGTTCGTCGGAAGCCGCAGCCGGACGCGAGCGGGCGATCCGCCAGGCAAGATAGAGAAGATAGCCGGCCCCCAGGTACTTCACCGCAGCATGCAGCGCCGGTTCCGCCTCGAACAGTCCGGCCAAACCGAGGCCGATGGCCACCACCATGAGTCCGAAGCCCACGGATATGCCGAGGATGTGCGGCACCGCTCGGCGAAATCCGAAATTGACGGCGGAGGCGATCACCATGATCACGTTCGGCCCCGGCGTCAGGCACATGGCGGCGGCAAAGAGAACTAGGGGACCTATCATGATGCCATCCATGGGCCCGAAGGATGCCCATCGGCCGACGCCCCGCAACTACCTTGCAGGTAATGGAAGCAACCGGAAACCGGCCGAAATTTAACTCTCAGGAGAGAACCGATCCTGAGATGGACGCTCGGCACGAAGAACCGGTCGATGGAGAGTCTTCGATCTGGACCGAAACCCGGAAACTGTTAGAAGCGCGCGATCATCGTTTCAACAGCGGCATTTGAGTTCGATTTTCAATCACCGATTCCTCGGCAAAACCATGACAGACCATGCGGTCATCGTTCATTTTCGCTACGGCTCCACCGATCTGACGCGGCTCTTCGAGCTGGAGGACAGGATCGAGGAGGCCATCGAGGCGGCGGAGGTCGGCCGGTTCGACGGCGATCTCATTGCAACCGACGGAATCGACGCCTATCTCTACATGTACGGCGCGGATGCGGACGGCCTGCTGGACGTCATCGAGCCGATCCTGGCGAGAGCCGATTTCATGGACGGCGCCGAGGTCACGCGCCAGTACGGGTCCGCAGAGCCGGGTGTCCGCGAGGCGACCTCGACGATCACGTACCGGCCACTCATATAAGACCACTCACGACACGATCGATTTTGCGTGGGAGCCGGCGATCCGGCGATCGTGACGGTCGAAATACCGCATGGCGAGCGGGACGAACCAAGGCGAGCCGGAGTAGAACGGAACGGTCGGAAATCTCCTGGCCTCGAAAGCCGACGCCGCATCCCCGCGCCCCAGGATGCGGGCGGCGATCTTCATGGCGAAACTGGTGCCGATCGGGATGCCGGCGAAGTTGTAGCCCAAGGCGAAATGGATGCCGTCGTGGCATCCGATGTGCGGCATGAAATCGAACGTTCCGGCGCAATGCCCGCTCCAGGCGCGGCTGACGCGCGTGCCCTCGAGATCGGGCAGTATCGTCGTCAGGCGGCGCAGGAGGATCGGTACCATCGCGGTCGCCGACGGAGCCGGAGTGCCGGTCATGCCCCCGAACAGGATGCGCTCACTGTCGGGAGCCGGCCTGATGAAATCGATATTGAGCTTGGTGTCGAGATAGGTGCGGCGCTTCGGCAGGACCTTGTCGATCAGCCCCGGTGCAAGCAGCTCGGTCGCCAGCACATAGCCGCGGAAGGGGATGACCCGCCTCGCGAACCAGCTCAATCGCTTCGTGTAGCCGTTGGTGGTCACGACGACGTGCTTGGCCCGGAGCGTTCCGCGGTTCGTCGTCACCGTCTTGTCGCCGTCGCCCGAGGAGATGGATCCGACTTCCGTGTGCGGCTCGAAGCGGGCGCCCGCCTGTGTCGCAAGAGCGACCAGCTCTCGATGATAGAGCCCCGAATGAATGGATCCCAGATCGGGAATGACGGCGCCGCCCACGAAGCGGTCCGAGGCGATCTCCGTTGCAAGCTCCGGCACGTCGACGCGCTCATAGGGAAAACCCAGCAGCCGGCGCATGACTTCCAGATCGTCGATCAGCAACTGCATATGGGCCGGAGAATTCGCGGCGATGAAGCGTCCGCAGATCCGGTGATGGCAGGCGATGCCCTCCTCCTCGACCAGGGCGCGGACCGAGTCCAGCGCATCGTCGAGCTCCCGGTAGACGCGGACACCGTGGCCGGCGCCGCGGCGGGCTTCCAGCCAGGCCACCGATCGCTTCAGCGTGCGGCCGATGAAACCGGCGTTGCGGCGCGCCGCTCCCTCGCCGATGGCCTGGGCGTCGACGACGATCACCTGCGCGCCGGCGCGCGCCAGCTTCAATGCCGCGACGGTGCCGGTGATACCGCCGCCGACGATGACGACATCGGCATTCGCGTCGAGCCTTTCCTCCCTATGCGATCGCCCTTCGAGCGGGTTCGCAACGTCCCACCAGTACGGCCTCTCGGCATAGTCCTCGGCCAGGACGCCAGCGAGCGACGTTTCGCGCGAATCCAAAGATGCCATTCGAACCAGCCGAACCTGCCCGAACCCCGAAGCGCCCCGACAATCTGCGGCAATACGCTAGGCGAGGACAACATCAAATCGTGCCGTCTTCTCCGTGCCGTCGATGCCGAGCAGGAGCGCAGGATCGAAGAGCCGGTCGCGTTCATTGCCCGGTTCGCCCGGAAAATAGAACTGCGTCGTCAGCACGTCTCTGCCCGGCGCCTGGAACTTCAGATGAAAATGACGGGTGCGGCCCGCATAGAGTCCCGGAACGATGGTCGCGAAGCGATAGAGCCCGGTGGCCTCGGTGAACTGATGCCCGCGCAGGCGGTAGCCGTCGTTGTCGTAAAGGCCGGCATCATCGGAGTGCCAGAGCTCGACAAGCGCTCCGGCGACCGGCTCGCAACGCCGGTTCACTACGGAGCCGGTCAAGACAATCGGCGTCCCCGCCATCCCGGGTTCGCGCAATTGCCAGCGCTCCGGAGAATTCGGCGTGAAGTAAGGACCCTCGGTCTGGGCTGGCGTCGGATCATCGCCGTCGTCGCAGGACGGCGTCGGAGCGAGTTCCTCCTGCGCGCGGCCGATGCCGGCAAGGCCCGACATCATTCCGGCGCTGCCGCTCGCCACCAAAGTCCACAGCACCGTGCGGCGCCGCAATCGGATCATGGGTCTGCCACTCCGTCTTCACCACTCGCGATCATTCAAACACATCGCGGACGCTGCGGTTCCGTGCATCACAATTTTGCAACACCATCTGAAAAGCATCGAATGCTACTTGACGAAGCGGCGATTTGGGTTCATCACCGCGCTCCAACACGGAACGAAAGGAGCAGCCATGGTAGATGTTCAAACCTATCGCCAACTCGGCGGCTGCTCGCGTCGACGTGCTAATGGCTAGAGTCTAGCCAACACGTCCGCGCCTGGACAGCCCGCCGCCAAAACCTGCCGGCGGGTTCATCATTTCCGCCGGTCCCATCCGAAATTCGTCATGCATCTGACTTGCGCAGATGCAAAGGAGTGTCGTCATGAGACGCCATGCTTTCGATATCTTGCCTGCGAAGGAAAGGAGACCTTCCTTCAAGGACCTGCTGCGACCGTTCCGCCGCTGGCGGACCAGCGTCCGCAACCGTCGCATCCTGCTCAGCCTCGATGACCGGCTGCTGCGCGACATCGGACTGACGCGACATGAAATCGTCAAGGGGTTCGACGGCCGTCCGAATGGGGCGCGAGCCCCGCGATGAAGACCGACAAAGCTGCCGGGCCGGCCGGCCCGGCAGCGCCATACCGTCCACCAGCCGCTCCAGGAGATTGATGCCGGCAGCCGATCCACGGTATGTGTTGCCTCGACAGGCACGGGGACCCGAGGAGAAGCGATGCCGCAAGGTGTCAAACTCGCCACCGAGATCGTGGTCGACGCGAAGCTCGCGGATCTCGAGAACGATCCCTATCCGACCTATGTCGACATGCGGCGGCGCTGCCCGATCGCCTGGGTGCCGGAGACCGGCCGCCTCTGGATAACGACCTGGGATCTGTGCGCGGAGGCCGGCAACAACTATGAAGTCTTCGGCCCCACCCAGGACGCCTTCACTCGGGTCTATGGCCAACCCAACGTCATGAGCCTCAGCGGCGAGGCCCATCTCAAAGCCCGTAAACCTCTCGACGCGCGCTTCCGGCCGCGCACCGTCAACGACTATGTCGACAGTCACATTCGACCGACGGCGGTGCGCTACATCGAGGCCATTCGCAGCAAGGGTGCCGCCGAGCTCAATGGCGAGCTCCTCGAACCGATCAGCCTCAGGGCGATCGGCGACGTCATGGGATTCGTCGATGTCGACGACCGGGTCCTGAAGCGCTGGTTCCACGGCCTCGGCAACTACCTGGTAGACAACGGCCGCAGCGCCGAGGTCACGTCCGTCGGCGAAGGCGTGAAGCGCGAGATCCGGACATATCTCGAGGGCCGGCTCGATCATTTTCAGGCCCAACATGACGGCAGCACCCTCGCGCACATGTTCCGGGACGGCATGACGGACGGTATCAGGAGCGTCGACGAGGTCATCGGGAGCATCGGGGTGATGATCGTCGGCGGGTTTCAAGAGCCCGCCCATGGAACGGCAAATACGATACTCGGCCTGCTCTCAAACATCGAACAGGCAAAGGCGGTCGCCGCCGACCCGGGCGGGCTGGCGCCGGAAGCGGTGAAGGAAGGGCTGCGATGGATCGCACCGTTCGGCATGACGGAGAAGCTCACGACCCGAGACGTCGTTCTCGACGGACTTCTCATTCCGACCGGAACCGAGATCGCCCTGGTCCTCGGCTCGGCCAATCGCGACGAAGCCAAGTTCAGCGAGCCCGACAAGTTCGACATCGCGCGGCCGAACAAGGTGCATGCGTCGTTCGGATACGGAATTCATTTCTGCGTCGGGAACTACGTGGCCCGCCAGCTCATCCAGGTCTGTGTCGAGGAAATCCTGGGGCGGCTGACAGGCGTGCGGCTTGATCCCGCCAAACATCCCGTCGTCCATGGCTGGTACGTCCGCGGCGCCAAGTCGCTGCCGGTCGTCTGGGACGCATGACGGCAGAGGTGCAGACGACTGTCGCCGTCGATCCGGACGCACCGGTGGGGACGATCCTGTCGGCGATGATCGGCGAGATGAAGCTCGTCCTGGTGCGGCATGCCGAGGGCTGGACGGCGGCTCTCGATGCCTGCCCGCATGCGGGCTGCTCTCTTTCCGAGATGGGCGAAATCTTCGACGAGACGGTCCTCGTCTGCAACTGCCACGGCTCCGAGTTCGACCTGCTGACCGGACTGGTCCTGCGCGATCCGGCCGAAACACCGCTTCAGATCCTTAAAGTCGTGCCGACAGCCGACAGGTCCGTCTTCATCATCGCCGCGCCGGACCGAGCCGCAGGCTCATAAACCGATCCGGCGATTCCATCGCGGGGGTGACAGGCGCAACCCGATATGGTCAATTTCGCAATCGAGGTGGGGAGCCGACACCAGAGGAGAATCAAAACAATGGATCGACGCAGTTTCGTGAAATCAGCCGGTCTCGCCGCCACGGCGGCGGCCGCGGTCGCCGCTCCCGCCCTCGCGCAGACTTCGCCCGAGATCAAATGGCGCATGACGTCGAGCTTCCCCAAGAGCCTGGACACGCTGTTCGGCGCGGCCCAGACGTTTGCGAAGTATGTCTCGGACGCGACCGACGGCAAATTCCAGATCCAGGTCTTCGCCGCCGGCGAGATCGCTCCGCCACTCGAAGCCGCCAACGTGACGGGAGCCGGCTCGGTCGAGGCGTGCCACACGGCGAGCTACTACTACTGGGGAAAGGATCCAACCTACGCTTTCGGCACCATCGTGCCGTTCGGCCTCAATAGCCGCATGCAGAACGCCTGGATGTACCACGGCGGCGGCATCGACCTCCTGAACGAATTCTACGCGACGCAGAACCTCTACGCGCTTCCCTGCGGCAACACGGGAGCGCAGATGGGCGGCTGGTTCCGCAAGGAAATCAAGAGCGTCGCCGATCTCACCGGCCTCAAGATGCGCATCGGAGGCTTCGGCGGGAAGGTCATCGCCAAGGTCGGTGTCGTGCCGCAGCAGATCGCCGGCGGCGACATCTACCCGGCGTTGGAAAAAGGAACGATCGACGCCGCGGAATGGGTCGGTCCCTACGACGACGAGAAGCTCGGTTTCCACAAGGTCGCGCCCTATTACTACTATCCCGGCTGGTGGGAAGGCAGCGCCATGCTGCACGTGATGATCAACGCGGCGAAGTGGGCGGAGCTGCCTCCCAGCTACCAGGCGGTCGTGCGCGCCGCGGCCGAAGCCACCAACTGCGACATGCAGGCCCGGTACGATGCGGTGAATCCCCCTGCCCTGCGCCGCCTGGTCGCCGCAGGCGCGCAGCTGCGCACCTTCCCGCAGGACGTCCTCGAGGCCTGCTTCGACGCGGCACAGGCGACGTATGACGAGATCAACGCCGGCAATGCCGCCTTCAAGAAGATCTACGACGCCATGACGGCCTTCCGCGCGGAGCAGTATCTCTGGTTCCAGGTGTCGGAATACACCTTCGACACATTCATGATGGGTCAGCAGAGACGCAAGCTGCTCTAGCCGCCGGGAAGCGCCCTCAGTCGAAGCTCGGCGGCTGGCTCAAGTCCGGCGCCGAAACCCCGCCGCTGCCGTCGTTAGCTGGCGGCAAGGTGATCTCGATGGTCGAGGGATCGACCGTCGGGTGGCTCGACTTGTAGTGCGTGATCATCTGCGGAAAAAAGATGGCGAGCCCCACCATGAGGAGCTGGATCACCACGAACGGTACCGCGCCCCAATAGATCTGACCGGTGGTGACCGGCTGGATCAGCGCGTTCGTCACCCTGTCCCGATACGGCGTGCGCGGCGCCACGGAGCGCAAATAGAAGAGCGCGAACCCGAAGGGCGGATGCATGAACGACGTCTGCATGTTGATGCCGAGAATGACGCCGAACCAGACGAGATCTATGCCGAGTTTTTCGGCGACGGGACCGAGCAACGGCACGACGATGAAGGCGAGCTCGAAGAAATCGAGAAAGAAGGCGAGGACGAAGATCAGCACGTTGACGAAGATCAGGAAACCGATCTGTCCGCCGGGCAGGTCGGTCAGGAACTCCTCGACCCAGAGATGGCCGTTCACGCCGTAAAATGTCAACGAGAAGACGCGTGCCCCGACCAGGATGAAGAGGACGAAGGCGGACAACCTGGCGGTCGATTCGAGCGCCTGCTTCAGAATCGACAGGTTCAGCCGACCTTTGACGGCGGCCAGAAACAGCGCGCCGACCGCGCCCATGGCGCCGCCTTCGGTCGGCGTCGCCAGCCCGATGAATATGGTACCGAGGACGAGGAAGATGAGCGCCAGCGGCGGCATCAGAACGACGATGGTCTGCTGCGCCAGCCGCGAGAGAAGGCCGAGAGCCAGCGACCGGTCGGCGAGCGCGAAGAGATAGGCGGCGACGACCGCGACGAAGAGGCCACCGATCTCGGGTCCCCGCATGCGACCTTGCAGGAGATAGGTCGCGGCCCATCCGACGAGCGCCGCTCCGGCGACCGTCACGACCAGCGAGGCCACCCCGCTGCCGAGGGTCCGGGCTTCGAGCGGGAGAGCCGGTGCAGCCTGCGGCCTGACGATCGACACGATCAGGACATAGACGGCATAAAGCACCGCGAGCAGGATGCCCGGGATGAAGGCGCCCTCATACATGTCGCCGACGGAGCGGCCGAGCTGGTCGGCCATGACGATGAGGACGAGGCTCGGCGGTATGATCTGGGCAAGCGTGCCCGAGGCCGCGATGACGCCGGCTGCCAGCCGACGGTCGTAGCCGTAGCGCAGCATGATCGGCAGGGAGATGAGGCCCATGGCGATCACCGATGCCGCCACCACACCGGTCGTTGCGGCAAGCAACGCGCCGACGAAGATGGCGGCGTAGGCGAGACTGCCGCGCACTGGTCCGAACAGCTGGCCGACGGTATCGAGAAGGTCCTCCGCCATTCCGGATCGTTCGAGAACGAGGCCCATGAAGGTAAAGAACGGAATGGCCAGCAAGGTCTCGTTCGACATGATGGCCCACATGCGCTCGGGCAGCACGCCAAAGAAGTGGGGGCTGAACAGGCCGAGCCAGATGCCGAGCGCGCCGAAGCCGAGCCCCACGAAAGCCAGCGAGAAGGCGACCGGATAGCCGAGCAGCAGGACGACGACGAGGGCCGCGAACATGATCGGCGCCATGTTGGCGGCAATGACGTCGACGATCATCCGAGAGGGACCTCCATCATTCAACGAGGATGCGGGCGGCCGAGTGGGCTTCGGTGGAGTCGGCGAGAAGGCCACGCAGTCGGGCGACGGTCTTGATCAGCTCCGATATGCCCTGGAACAGCAGCAGCACGAAGCCGACGAGCAGGCAAAGGCGGGCCGGCCACAGGATCAGGCCACCGGCATTGCCCGACATCTCGCCCGACACGATGGCCCTCCTCACCCAGGGAAGCATCTCCCACGTCATCACGAATGTGAGCGGCAGCAGGAAGAAAAGGTGGCCGACGACGTCGATCCACTGGCGGGTCCGTTCGGTGAACAAGCCGGAGACGATGTCGATGCGAATATGCTCGTTGCGCTGCAGGGTATAGGCGGCGCCGAGCATGAACACGGCTCCGAACAGATACCATTGCAGCTCCAGCCACCCGTTGGAGCTCATGTCGAACAGCTTGCGGATGACGGCATTGCCGGCGCTGACCAGGACGGCGGCGAGGATCATCCAGGCGATCGAGCGGCCAAAAAAGGCCGTCACCAGGTCGATGGCCCGACTGAGGCGCAGCAGCAGAGTCAATGCGGCCTCCTTCTTTGAAATTCGCCTCTGGCGGAACTCGCGCCGCCGCAATCTAGCGCGAAGCGGGCTGGCCGCGTATACCGTTTCTCGACGCTGACGCGCTTGGTCGCGCCGGCTTGCCGGCCTAACCTCATCCACATTGCATTCTCACTTTCGCAGCATTCCCCCATGATGCGATGGCCTCGTGTACCAGAAGAAATTCTATTAACTTAAACTGGGGAACTGATTAGATCTCACAGTCGGGAAGAATTGCATGCAATCCACTGCCTCCAGAGCTCCCTCGACAGCCAGATCCAGAGCTGCGTCGTTTTGCGAAACTTATGGGCTGGATGTCCCCATCCTCCAGGCTCCAATGGCAGGCTCATCGCCGACTAGTCTTGCCATCGCAGTCGCCAATGCGGGAGGCATGGGCGGACTGGGTGCCCTAGCTTCAGACCGGCAAGCGATTTCGGCCTGGGCTTCCGAGTTTCGCGGCCAAAGCAACAGATCGTTCCAGATCAATCTCTGGATCCCAGATCCTCCAGTTCGGCGCGATTCTGCAGCGGAAGCCAAAGTCCGTCACTTTCTTTCGCAATGGGGACCGGAGGTACCAGCGGAAGCTGGAGACTTCGAGTCTCCAGACTTCGAGGATCAATGTGATGCATTGATCTCGGCAAAACCAACCGTCATCTCGTCAATCATGGGGACTTTTCCAGAGCGCTTGGTCGCTCGTTTCAAGCAGAGCGGTATCGCCTGGTTTGCGTGCGCAACAACATTGAGTGAAGCTATCGAGGCAGAGAAGGCTGGCGCAGATGCGATCGTAGCGCAGGGCTATGAAGCCGGAGGTCATCGCGGATCATTTGAACCGCAGGACGCCGAACGACAAGGGGTTGGCCTCATGGCATTGGTGCCACGCCTCGCGGATCATGTTTCGGTTCCCGTCATCGCTACGGGTGGTATTGGTGATGGCCGAGGCGTTGCGGCTGCCCTGACGCTTGGCGCAAGTGCGGTGCAAATCGGTACGGCATTCCTCCGTTGTCCTGAAACCAAAACCAACTCGACTTGGGCAAATGCTCTCGCCGATCTGGATCCTGAAAAAACGGTGGCAACTCGCGTCTTTAGCGGCCGACTGGCTCGCGTCATCGAAAACGCCTATGTGAGAGCTGCAGTCTCTGCTGACGCACCTCCACCGGCACCCTTCCCTGTCCAGCGAGCACTTACGGCGCCCCTGCGCGCCCTTGCAGAGCGAATTGGAGATCAAGACCGCATGTGGATGCTGGCGGGTCAAGGAGCTGCACTTGCCCGGGCCGAACCTGCGGCTGACTTCATACGGCGGATTTGGGCACGGGCGAAAGACCTGCTGCCTCCCGTCTAGACGCGGTGCTGGAACTAAAGAAGATGCTCTCTCCGAGCAGCTGTCCTAAAAAACCTCGAGAAGATGCGGGACGTTTTTTGTCCCACTTCTCGCCAAGCGTTTGAAATCAGAAGGTGGGCGTGGTGCTTCCAGTCGGCTCCTAACCTTGCTTTGCCTTAAGAGTTCCCTGCTAACAGGGAAAGGAACAGGCAACCGACAATACCCAAACGCCATTGGCGGTCATTCCTTGCGAAAAATCGAACAATCTTCATCCCTTGAGGCAACGTTCCCTGCCACTGCTATCAGGGAAGTTTGGAACGCCGATTACGGACACTCCTTTGATCTCACCGTAGCGAGCGGAGGCGCGAGGTCTGGACCGACGGAGCTACTCGACTATGTCCTCTGATTTGAAATCGGGGGGTCGCAGGTTCGAGTCCTGCAGTCGGCACCATTTTAACTTATTGTTTTATTACTAATAGGTGACTGTTGGTGACCTCCTTGTAGGCGAGTGAAAAGCCGTTGGCATCCTTGACTACGAAGTGGTTGCCGGCCGTGCGCTCCACGGACCAAGGTCCAGGGAACTTGCGCCGCTCAACCATGTTCGCCTCCGTTTTGGCTTTGTTAAATGGGGACGGTACTCAAACGACCGTGTCTCTTAGTGGGTCCTTTCTGCCTCTGTGGCGGCGCCGCATCGCCAAACTGGCAACGAGAGTATTGATTGAGATCGCATAGATGGGAAACAGAATATTGGCGAGATCGTAGCGTGTGCTTGCCATCAGCGCCAATCCAGTGGCTACATTGGTCAGCCAATAGGTAGCTGAGGTTTCGGTTTCAGGCGCCCGATATGTTTTCAAGACAGTCGGCGCGACGGCACACGCTTCAGCCAGGACCCCCAAGACAATCCCCACGAGTGGATTCGCCGTGATCGCCCAGCCGAGTATCGCCACGATGGCCATGGCAAGGCACGCTCCGTCGAACCAACCGTACTTCCTTTGTCCGTAGCGGATCGCGAGGATCGTCACGATGGTGGTCGTTACGGTTGAGGCCACCAAGATGGCCAATGTCCATGACGCTCCTGCCGTGTACTGAGCAGCGGCAAGGACGGCTCCGGTCAGAGTCCACAACGACCATGTCACAATGTTCGGCCGAGTCGATCCGCGGAGCGTATCGAGAACATACGGGACAATGGAAGCGAGGATTATGAAGCTGGCCAAGAGCCCCAGTGCGGTACGCCAATCCATAGTCGACCTTGCAAGTCTAGATGAACCCCTATGGCATAGCCGGCGGCGGGCTGACGGTCCACTGACAGAAGTTAGTGGCATTTGGATCCCTAGGTGCAGTCGAATTTTGGCGTAGGGAACCTAGAGGCGGAGACCGGTATCGACGACGGATCGAGGCGCCAATTGGCTTTGGGGCTTCGGAAACACATTCGTGGATCGGCCCCGGCGTTGTGAGTATGACTAGATTGCTTTGGAACTGTTGGACCGGGCCAAGCCTCCTCGTGATGCAGAGTTATCACGTCAATTTTCGGGGATGAGCAATGGTGAATTGTCGTCCAATAGTGGCAGCCACTTACTACATCAGTCTTTGAGCAAGCAAATAGCCAAACGTGATCAAAAAACCTATGAGCACGCCGATGAGGAGAGTCCGACTGCGATGCATCAGGGTTCTCGGCGACTCATTCGGGTTTGGGCGGCGGTCGGTCCTCTGGCCTGGGAACCGGCTTGTTGGTTCTCTTGATTTCCTCAGGACTCGGCCGCCCCGGTCGAGGATCGCGCTGCTGTTGCTTGTACATATCTGGACCCCACAGCTGGGCGCCGCATTACTAAACTCCAAACCTCACGAGGAGGTTCCTCCTAGTGTCGATCCATTAGGTTCAGCCGTCGCGCTTGCTCTTTCATGTGACGAATGTCAGCCTCGATCGCCAGCCAGAAAACCAGTGCGCCGAGCACTAGAAAAACTACCGAAGCGGGAACTTCCAATAGCCACTGCATCAGTTTTATTCTTTGGACGCCGGGGGGTACTGGAGTGAAATAGGTTATCAAGGCTCCAAGCGACGGGCCGTGCCAGGAGCCCGTTAGAAACCAGTCGAAGCCCTGATAGACGAGACCTAGAACGCCAGCTGCTATCAGTAGGAGTCCGCTGCGCAACCCAAGGAGAATGGGTACCGGAGTTGTTGCCATCGCAGCCGCTGCTAGGGCCGCTTAGAAATGACATCAACGCTGCAAATCCCCTGCCTCGGCGATCGAGACAGATCCCGCTGCAATGCCACCACGTCCCGCTGCAATGCCACCACGCCCTCCGTGTTCCCTCATAGGAAATGTGGAGACGCTGGTGGAAGTTCCGCGAGCGGACGACCTCTACTCTGAAATGCTAGTTGCCAGCCGGATGGCAATCATCTTCAGGCTGAGCGCCCGTGCCCGCCGTCTTGAGCAATTTGCAGGAGTGTATGCTCAATTACGTCTTTCACTGACAACCCCCGCTTTAGGCAATCCTTGATCATGTGATGTAGGGCATCGAACGCATAGTCGGGTCGCAGGGTCGAATGCAGCATAGGGTTCTTTTGAATTGCTCTAGCCCAAACAGTTTCAAAAATGAGCCTGACTTTACTGTCCGTTGGTAGTGAACCGTTTGCCCGGCCGATTGTCCTTGTCTGCCACCGTTTAACCTCCTTGTGGAACTTCCCCGATCCTCGCCGCATTTGTACAAATACGACTAAGGACGACAACGGCCTCTTTTCAGCTCCATCCAGAACCTTTTCCTCTGCTCCGGGCTACCCACCAAAAGACGTCAGCACGTCTCCAAGGACGGCAATGGGCTCCTATCGCGGCTACCTGTCTGAGCATGTCGATACGATCATTCGCATGGCCGGCAGGGGAGTGCCGGCCTCCGAAATAGCCCTCCAACTCTATCATGCAGGTGTAAGGCCGCCTTGGTCAGGCGGAGCGGTCCTGAAAAGCACGGCGGTTCGCTCGATAACCAGCACCGTCCGTCGTGTCCTGAAAATGAATAGTAATAGTAGATCCTCGGAACGAAAGAGGAGTCGCGAGGGCCAATGAACAATCGAATTCACGCGTCAGGCAGGCCAGCAAGCACTTTTGGTTAGCGTTTCTTGCCTCGAAAGGCATCTTTTATTCCGCCAACAGCGTTTTGGATTTTCCCTGCCGCTTTGTCGGCTTTTCCCTCGGCTTCGAGCTTTGAATCTCCAGTCGCTCGGCCTAGCGCTGACTTGACCGTGCCCTTTGCCTGGCGTGCCGAGCCTTTGATACGGTCCTTATCCATTTGGTCTCTCCTTGGGAGGGCTAAAATACGAAAAGAAGTAACACCCAGTAGGCGGGAAAGTTCCGGTTAGAAAAACTCGTTGAGCTTTTCGTTCGGGCCCCGAGGCTGCCCCTGGGCGGCCCACACTTGGTGGTGCCCGACATTCTGTGGGCCTGTTCTAGTCGAGCCGCCGTTTGAAGCTCGCCTTAGCTCAACGCTTGCTGAATCTCCGCAACCGATGCGCTTGTCAGAGTTTTACCGACTTGCAGCAGGAGTCGATCCTGAACTTCCTTGTGCAAGGCGGGCCGGAGTTGGCCCAGGGTTTGTGGATCGGCGATAAGTACAAGGCCAGCAAAGTCTCTGCTGTGGGCGCGGTGATAAAGCTCATTTGCCAGTTGTTTTGCGAACGTGGCCTCGTCGGTCTCGCGACCCGATGATTCTTGGGGACGCTTGCCACCCGGGCCGTCATTGACAAGATTGGTGGGCATGAACTCGCACTCAAAGGATAGTGAGAGCTTGTTCTCATCACCAGAATTGCGGAAAAATCGGGCGCCGGAGCCATCAGCCACCACAATGAGTCCGTTGCGGGGAATCTTGCCTGCCTTCATTGCTCTACCCTATTTATCAACGTGAACGACATGAGTTGATCGTGCGCGTGGGATCCACATCTTAACGTTAGTCTACCAGTAGGTAGGCTAGCCGGAAACTGTGGAAGGCGACCGTGGATGGCTTTGCTAAGCTTTAGAGGGAACCAAATGAACAGCACCCTTCCACAGATATTCTTGGTGCGCCACGGGGAAAATGCTGGACAGCACACTGGTCACGCTGACATTCCACTTACTGAGCAAGGCGAACGGGACGCAGAAAAACTCAAAGGGTGGCTAACGGGCCTAGATTTCGTGCAAGTTCTCACGAGCCCGCTGCAGCGAGCGCGACGCACAGCAGAATTGGCAGCCACTGCATCAATTTTAAGTTTTGAGAGCTGTTTCCCGAAATCACGTCGCTAGGTCGCCCCCGTCGGTATCGCATCGATTTCAAGGCCTCTAAGAGAGCGGCGATTTATAGCCGGCAGCCTCAATCGACATTGTGACCCCTGGGCTCTTCAAGAACTCGAGCAGTGCCTTGGCTCCTTTGCTTTTCTTGGCGCGGCTAAGGAGCACTACTGACCTGCTGAAGGTTCCGCGTCGAGCCTTTAGGCAAACTACTCACTCACCTAACAGACCGCTGTTTGATCCACCGTGGTCTTGTCTTTCGCGCATCACAGTGCATGGTGCGGACCACATGAACCTATTTCCTACCCGCATTTTCTTTGAACTCGACATCCTCGGTTGCAGAGCCAGCTGAGGAGTCCTTGGATGCTTGTATATTCGCGAAAGGGCTGCCCTGCGGTCGCCGATGATAAAACCGGCCGCGCTTGGGCAGTTTTGTCACCAGGTGCCAATTGGTCTGAAGTCGACTATTCGGAATTGATTGCCACCGGCCAGTTGTTGCGCGGTCAGTCGCTCGACCAAGCATTCCCGAATTTGCCACCCCTTCCCCAAATCAAGTCTGGACAGGGCGGCGTGATTTTACGGAATGCGTTCACTTCTTGAGTTGAGCGATTATTTACCCAAACCCCCGAATAATGAGACCGGTCACTATCGGGGAATCGGATGGCATCCTTCGGCTCAAACCGCCTTCGCCGGTTGCGAGACGCCTGGCGGGACAATTCCAGTATCAGATTTGATGCCATCCTGACCTGTTCGGTATTGATCGTCGGGCTTGTGGCTGCCCTGGAGTTCGATGCCATGGACCTTCTGGTCGAGTTCATGGAGGACCATGAGTCCTGGGAACTCGATGAGATAGTCTTTCAGGTTTTCCTCCTCGCAATCATGCTGAGCTACTTTGTAATCCGTCGGCTGGTTGAACTAAACCGGGCCATTGTCGCTAAGTCCGCTGCCGAGCGCGAGGCACAGAAGCTTGCCCGGCACGATCCTCTGACCGGCCTACCCAATCGCAGAAAATTCTTTGAGGAGATGCGGCGACGTTCGGCTGAGAGCGAACTGCCGTTTGCGGTATTCATAATCGATCTCGATCACTTCAAGACGGTCAATGATTTTCATGGCCATCGCGCTGGAGATGGAGTGTTGGTTACGATCGCCCAGAAGCTCTTGGATTTGTTCCCACCTCCAAATCTAGTAGCGCGATTGGGGGGAGATGAGTTCGCCGTCCTGCTGGACAATTCGGATGGAGGAGAAGCAACCCAGCGTCTGGCCTATCGACTTACGTTCCTTCTGCGCGAACCGATAGAGCTCGCGGGTGGATCGGTTCGTGTGGGGGGCAGTACCGGAATTGCTATCTACCCGGAAGATGGATCTACAGCTGAGGAGCTCGTGCACTCGGCAGACTGTGCGATGTATCAAAGCAAGGATAGTGGCGGAGGCACCTACCATTTCTTTCAAAACGATATGGAGGAAGCTCTCAAGGAGCGAATGGCACTCGAAAAGGACCTCGAGATTGCAATCGAAAGACATGAGATTGTTCCCCACTATCAACAGATCGTGGATCTCCGCTCACGCCGCATCATCGGCTATGAGGCCTTGGCCCGTTGGAAGCATCCGACACGTGGCCAAGTGCCACCGGCACTGTTCATTCCCGTTGCGGAGGATAGCGGAAAGCTCATGTCGCTCACCCTAACCATGCTTCGCCAGGCGTGTGCGGACGCAGCTGCGTGGCCAGAACACATTTATCTTTCGATAAATGCGGCGCCCAGCCAGTTGCTCAATCCGAGCTTTTTCACGAACTTCATGGCAATTGTTACCGGCTCAGGGCTTTCGCCGCGGCGAATCCAAATCGAGATCACAGAAAGCGGTCTAATCGAGGAAGTCGCCGGAATGAAGCAGGCGCTCCTTCGCCTTCGTGGCCAGGGCATAAAGGTCGCCTTGGATGACTTCGGAACCGGATACTCCGGTCTTTATCACCTCCGTGAACTGAAATTCGATGTGCTCAAAATCGATCGCTCGTTTGTCACCGAAATGCTGGAGGATGCCGACAAGGCCAGCATTGTTGAGGCGGTGCTCAACCTGGCCAAATCCATGAAAATCAATACGACGGCCGAGGGTGTGGAAACCGAGCGCGTTTGTGCTCGGCTATTGGAATTGGGCTGTGGCGCCGTGCAGGGATATTTATTCGGGCGGCCACGCTCCGCAGCAGATGTCGCGCCTGAACTTGCCTTGAGCACTCAGTCGGAGGCCAATCACGCAGCTTCCTAGAAGCCTGCCGGGCTTATCGGACCGGAGTAAGCTTTTCTCTACCAATCCCTGCCTTGTGAAAGTCGTCGAAAAAGGCCCCCTCTATAGTACCGTCCATTGCGATCTCATAGATGCCTATCCCCAGTCGCCCCGACCCCGTCACACAGTGTACTGACAGACTGGGTTGGGTGTCAGCGATGTGCCGTTTGCGCTGGAAAAGATGAATTCCTGCCACGATGCTCGGACGGCTGAGGGGTTCAGTTAGAGGCCAAACTTTAAGTCGCTCGGGGGCGGAGGCAGGGGCATCCAATGCGTAGGCGCAATATCTGGAACTTCGTTTGCTGCGAAAATACCGAGCGGTTCATCTGCGCCAGGCGCAAACACCAACACCCTCGTTGCATCCTTCGGTATCGTATCAATAGGCTCCCATTCTGCTTCCATCGCGGCATCCTAAAACAGACGAACCGGCTTAACGAGTTTGCAGCAACTGGTTCCGGCATTCATGAAAAGGCTTCTTCCATCGCGCTTCGACAACGTCGAGACATACTCGTCGAACAGCAATTTGCCCTTCGCTGCGGTTGCACCGATTGCGCTATTCAATATTCCCGATGCAGGCACCGTCTTGGGATCGTAAGGCCATAGATCATATGTCGGAAACTTGGCTGGTTGCTGGTTTACAAGTCTTTCCATCTTTACGAGCTCTGGATACTTGTAGAGCATGACCGAAGTTTCCATTATCCCTGCATGCTCCAACGTCCAATCGGGAACTTTACCGTCAAAGGCCCGAAGCACGGTGTCATGCGAAAGAAACTCCCAATAGCAAACTTGCATGATTCGCGGCGTCGGTATGCCAAGCGCTTTCAACTCGCGCAGCGCAAGGTCACAGGCTTCAGTCACGAACCACTGGTTCTCCATGTGTCCAACAACGAGGGCGATCTTACGAATTCCGTGTCGAGCGAACTCTCGCAGAATATTCCGGATCTGGTCGATCAACGTGCCTGCGTCCAGGCTGGTCGTGCCGGGAAAATGTTGCCCGCCCCCGCAGCGTGGAATTGATTTGTAACCGTATGCAATTGTAGGTGCGAGAAGAGTTGGGGCGCCGTGGATCAACTCCCTGCAAATGGCCTCCGGAATCAACGAATCCGTTGCCAACGGAAGATGTGGACCATGTTGTTCCATCGCCCCAATGGGCACCATCACAACGGGGTCGCTGTTGGCAAGGATTTCGGCATAGTCGGTCCAACTCATTAAACTCAATTCGAATTTGACTCGGCATACGATTCCCTGGTTGTGATTGTTGCTGGAAGTCTAACCCTTCGCCTCCGTTAGTTGTCGCCACAAAACAGGGTTCTGCGCGACAAACCGACCCATTAGTTCGACGCATCCCGGGTGGTCTAAGAGTGTAATTGCAACTCCCCTTCGCGTCAGGGCTTCAAGGTCACCTGAATAAGTTTGACGTTCCCCAACTACGATCCGCGGAATACCCAAGAAAGTCACAGCACCGGCACACATCTCACACGGACTTAACGTTGTGTAGAGCGTCGTCGCGTCAAAGGAATTGAGCAGGCCTACATTGCGCAAACAATCAGTTTCACCATGCGAGGTAGGATCATTGGTTTGAATGGAGCGATTGTACCCACTTCCCAGAATGGAATTGGCGTGAACCAGAACCGCACCCACAGGAATTCCTCCGCTGTCGAAAGATTGCTTCGCAGCGTCAAGTGCCTTGTCCATGAATTTCCAGTCTTCTGAGGTTTCGGAAATCCGCATTCGAATTCCTCACAGTCCAAGTAAAGAAGGCCAACTCACCCGGCATTTGTGTCTAACTCTTAAGCGGGTCATCCATACGA
Organism: uncultured Alphaproteobacteria bacterium; assembly: GCA_963789175.1. Classification (GTDB taxonomy): domain Bacteria; phylum Pseudomonadota; class Alphaproteobacteria; order Rhizobiales; family Aestuariivirgaceae; genus CAWBJO01. The sequence continues at coordinate 53,578 of CAWBJO010000005.1, read as the reverse complement.
TTTCAACTCACCAAACGGATCATTCAGCTCTGATTGCGCAGCAAGAAAGCATCGCTAGGAGTCCATGACACCCTTAAACTTGAACCGATAGGGATCTCTGGTTCACCGGCCCGCAAATTGGGCCGTTGAACTTGAAACTCAAGGCCGTGATCCAATTCAAGGAATAGTAAGGCACCCGAGCCGTTGAACTCCGCAGCGACGACTTTGCCGGTGACCAAGTTGCGGCTCCCGTCCGGAGCGCCGTCAACTACAACCCTGTCTGCGCTAACAACGAATGTGACCGGCTCGCTTAGGTTCAATGAGCGATCCGGAGGGTTCTCGATTTCAAAATCACCTTGCGGTGTGGCAATGGTGACAAGATCATTGTTGCGCGCGGCCACTACGCCAGAAAGAACGTTGTTGGCACCCACGAATTCCGCAACGAAACGACTGACAGGTGTCCGATAGATTTCACGCGATGTACCGACCTGCTCGATACGTCCATCCTTCATAATCACAATCCTGTCCGCCATTGCCAAGGCTTCAGACTGATTGTGTGTGACATATACGAAAGTTATGCCGAGCTCGCGATGCAACCGCTTAAGCTCCTTTTGCATTGAACGACCAATCTTTGCATCGAGCGCGCCCAGCGGTTCGTCCAGTAGCAGGATCTTCGAGGTCCAACACTATTGCACGTGCCAAACCGACCCTCTGCTTTTGCCCGCCCGAGAGTTGCAAAACAGATCGGCTTCCCATGCCTGTCAACCCGACCGTGTTGATCACGCGGTCGACCAGTTCCTGTCGTCTTGCTCTCGGCACGCCACGCATTCGCAAGCCGTATTCGATGTTTTGTGCAACGTTCAAATGAGGGAAGAGTGTGAAATTTTGCCAGACCAATGGGGTATCGCGATGCCAGGGCTTCACCTCGTTCATGCGAAGTCCATTGATATAAATGTCGCCAAAACTGGGCTGTTCCAAGCCTGCGATCATTCGCAAGGTCGTAGTCTTGCCGCATCCACTGGGACCTATAATGACAAGAAATTCGCCGTCGAAAATCTCAAGGTCTATCCCGCGAACGGCTTCGACCTGCCCATACTTCTTGACGAGATTTGCCAATACGATCGCGGGAGTTGTCATCGCTACCTGTTGTCTGCGCGTTTCAGATCTCGCCGGCTTCGGCGACTTGACCGAAAAATGAGTAGTTCGACCACGATGACAATGGCGATTGAGACTGCAAAAGCGAGTGTCCCGATTGCGTTAACTTGCGTGCTAACCTGTCCTTGAAACTTGACCCACAAATAGACCGGGAGTGTCACGTCGAGCCCCGAAACCAGCCAGGCGATAATAAACTCGTCCCAAGATACCACCATGGAAAGCAGGAACGCGGCAATTGCTGCAGCACCCGCCTGGGGCAAAACAACCGACCAAATGGCGCGCCATTCATTTGCTCCTAGGTTCCACGCTGCTTGTTCAAGATCAGGATCAAGGTCGGCGAGGCGCATCCTCATGATCCCAAAGGCGAAGGGGGCCGCGAGCACTACGTGGCTGACGATCACGGCAAGTAGCGTCTTTGCGATCCCGAGTTCCCGGAGATAGATCAGCATCGTGAGTGCAAGAATAATGAGGGGGGTGCATGGCGGCGCGACGATGAACCCGATATATGCGTTCTTGCCCACGAAATTCCAACGATTTACGAAATAGGCGGCCGCACATCCGATGGGAGTAGCAATGGATGCAGATGCTACGCCCACAATTAAGCTATTCTTGATGGCCGAAATCACTTGCGGATCCGCCAGTGAGGAGAACCACTTTGTCGTCGATCCTTGCCAGGGCAAGTACGGGAAACGACTTTCTTGGAAGGCAAACACGATCAGCGCGACGAACGGTGAGAATATAAATACGAACGCCAGTGCGGCATAAGTGTACAAGGCCAGTTTGACGATCCGATCGGTCACTTAGTATTTCCTCGCGAAGGAAACGCGAAGCGGTAGGCACCAAAAAACACGACCATCAGCGTAGCTATCATAATCAAGGAGATGACTGCCGCTTTTGGGTAGTCAGATTGACCTTGAATCGTGTTGATGATCAGTATGCTGAGGGTTGGCCGTACACCACCACCCAAATACGCAGGAGCGACATAGTCGCCCATCGCCAGCATAAATGCATATGCGAAACCGAGCACAAGACCACCACGGGCCATCGGTATGACAACTGTAAAAACCGACGTGAACCGGCCCGCCCCTAGATTGTTCGCGGCCTGCACGAAGTCCCGTGAAATGTACATCAAGCTCAGGAGTTGAATAAGCACGACAAGCGGGAAGAAGTAACCCATATAGCCTACGATTGTCGGAGCGAAGGATCCCTGAAATTTGATAGGCGGGAGGCCGAGAAGGCCTAAACCCGCATTTACCAACCCCTGATCTTCGAGCATGAAGCTCCAGGCGTAGCTGCGGACGTAGTAGTTCGTGAAGGACGGAAGAATTAGGAGCATAAAAGCGATGCGCCGAACTCTTTCTGAGACCTTGAACGCTAGCGTGTAGGCTAGTGGAAATCCAAGAACGGTTGCTATTGCGGCAGCTGATACAGCATAGACAAGGGTCCTGAAATAAACCGCATAAAACAAATATGAGTTCGAACACACTGCGCCAGTTGGCGAGAGTGAACCCGGGGACTAAACGATAGTTCTCCACATACCAAAAGGTCATCAAGATGAGGATGACCGCAGCCCCAAGTAAAAAACCAGCTGCCACACGAACATCGGCCCGGCAGTAACAAGGACAGACGGGCTGACCGTCGAACCTAACCAGGACCGAAGTGTACGCACAATCCCCTCAGAACTTCCTCGTTTCCGATGGCGGCCTATGGACCCTTACGCCTAGAACTTACACTACGCGCCTCGGAGACCATTTGTATTGCGAGATAGGGTAGTTCGATTGGCAATGGAGCCGGCAGTCGGCCTCATGCGTTTTTGAATTCTTGCCAAAGGTTCGCCCAATCCGCAGCGGTTTGGTCTACCGGAAGCATACGGGAGGTAATGAGTCCTTGCCGCCAGGGCGTGATCGCGTTGGGATCATCAAAACTCTCCAACTTGAGACGCTTAGCCCATTGGGGCATATCACGACGTATGATTTCCCATCCCTTCTGATTTGCAACGATTGCAGTATACGCCGGCTTAGTGGCGAAGCGCGCCTGCGCTTCCGCTGACATCACATAGTTGACAAACTTTTTGGCAGCATCGAGCTTTTTTGTTCCGGCAACGATAGAAATTGCCTCTCCCCACAGATAGCCACCTTCTTTCGGAATGGACGTGCCGACGGGAATGTTCTGATCAACAAGTATCTGAGTAGCCCAATCGCCACCGCCAGGCTGCAACCAGATCGACCCGTTCGCAAAGCCGGAAAAAATACCAGCATACTCGAGAAAGCCACTAAACTGCGGGCGAACCTCCATCATGGTCTCTCGAAGATGCTTGAATTCTTCGTTCGTAATCACATAGGGGTTGCGTCCCTTCGCAGGACTATAGCCAGCCAAGATGCTCAGGCTGCCCATTGCATTGCCCCACCAGTCATTCGCAGCGATCTTGCCCTTTAGACGTGGATCTCGCATGATCTCGTAAGTCGAGACATCTTCGGCAGAAAGCATGTCGGTGCGATATCCCAATCCATTGAATCCGAATTCATAAAGAATTGAGTGGTATTTTCCATTCACATTCCAGCCCAAATCCTTCTTGAATTCTGGCAAGTAATCCTTCCAGCTGGAATACTCCTCAGGATCAAGTTCCGCGAGGACGTTGGCCGAGACGAATGCCGGTATGAACTCCCCCGACACTGAAACGATGTCATACAGATCAGGATTCTGTGTCAGCTCAGCAAGGCCGAGGTCGCCTGCCGCATACTCCTTGGCCTTGATTTTGATTCCCGTTTCCTTCTCAAAGGCCTCGATCACGTAAGGGTCGCTATGTCCGGCCCAAGTGAGCCAATTGAGAGTGGTGTCCTCAGCTCTAACGAAAGTAGTGGGAGCAATCGAGCCTATGGCTGCAAGGCCGAGCGTGGCTGCGCCACTTTTCAGTACCGACCTTCTATCAGTGCTAGTTGAATGCAAACGACCTTTGACTTCAGTCATCATTTCTCTCCCGTTTTTGTCTTTTGAAAGCCCGGGTTGACGGCCCAGCTCGCGCTTATGGAGCGCGTACGTTATCCATTTACTGGCAAGCTATTGTGTGGCAAGAAGATTGTCAAGAAACGCTAGAAGCAACATCCTTCACTCCTCCTGTTGGTCTTTGGGGAGAGGGTCCGATGTGCCTACGTTGAAAATGGATAGGGGCCCTTAGTGGATAGCGCGTTACGCACTCTCGCAATCGATCTAGGGCATGGACGCCCGGCTAGTGAAATTGTTGCTGACGCCATCCGACATTTGATTGCCGCCGGCAATCTCAAACCCAGAGATCGTCTACCGCCCGAGCGCGAATTGGCGCCTGCTCTCGGCGCGGCTCGTGTGACTGTCCGCGCCGCCCTCCGAATTCTGAGCGAGGAAGGGCTTGTCACAACTGAACGAGGGAGGACGGGTGGGACCGTCGTGTGCGATAAGAACACTGGTAGCCTGGAACCTTCAAAGTCAGTCGGAATCTTTAAGGAGGCCATTGCTGAGCTGTACGAGTTTCGGAAACTATTGGAACCGGCTACCGCACAACTGGCCGCTGAACGTGGCTCGGTCGCGGAGCGGAGGGCGTTGCGGCTTCTGTGTGAACAGCCAAGCAACAGCCAAGCAAAGTTCAACGCACTAGACTCGCGATTTCATTTGCTGATCGCGAAAATGTCGCGGAATTCCCAGATTTTGAATGCCGTCGAACGCAGCCGAGAGCATTTCTTCATTCTTGCCAACAGTCTCTTTCTTCGAATTGACGTCGCCCAATTTCCGTCCTTTGCAGACGAACATAGTCGAATTGCGCAGGCGATAGGTATCGGCGATGAGAAAGCTGCTCGTCGGGAAATGGCCAACCACATTCGACGATCGCATCTTCAATTCCTACAGGCGCTATCTCGGACAACAGGCAGTATTCGCCGCGAGGCGAACTGATAGCCACAATATTGTCGGGCAAATCCTCGCGTCCCAGGTCGTCGAGTTCTGGTTCACTTGGAAAGGATGTAGTCGCAATGATCGGTGAGAAAACAAAAGCTGTTGAGGACTTCTGGCAGCAATGTCGACGCGATCTCAACATTGCGACGACCGACTATCACGCCAGCACCTTTGCGGATCCGCAGTTTCTCGACTTTAACGACCCATTGCTCGATTTGTCTGAGCAGCCTCGACTTGTGGCAATGCGGAAGAAGCAAGGAACTGCGCATCTTCTGCTCGATTTTGAAATAAACGGCATCCCTCGGCGCAAAGTCGGTGATTACTGGGTGGTTCTAAACTTCGACAACGAGCCGTGGTGCCTGGTGCGAGTTGTTGATATCTTTGTCAAACCATTCAACGAAGTCCCCGAGTCTTTTGCCGAGCGCGAAGGTGAGGGTGAAATGACCCAACGCTGGTGGCAAGATGCACATCGCGCATACTTCCAGCCTCAATGCGCAAAATGGAAAGTCGAATGGCGCGAAGATCTTCCGACAGTTTGTGAGAGCTTCGACTTAGTTCATGTTTTACCCGCTTCGACAGCTAACCAGACACAACAATGACCAACCTTCGATACCACAATTCAACTATTTCTGAAACCGGCGATGCCTACAGTCATGCAGTGATTGATGGCAACTACGCTTTTTGCGCAGGTCAGTTCGCGCCTGATGCCAAGCACCGCGAGGTTAAGCTCGGCGATATTACCGACGAAACGCGCGCCACGATGGAGATGCTGCAAGATGTTTTGCGGGGTCTCGGGCTCGACTTCCACGATGTCGTGAGGGCCAACGTTTATCTGGCAGATCCTGAATTGTTCGATGGGATGAACGCAGTTTATCGATCGTTCTTTACGCCTGGAAAATTGCCAGCTCGTACTACCGTTATTACGCGCCTGCTGTACAACTGCCTTGTCGAGATTGACTGCATAGCGCGGCTACGACGCTAGACAGCACGAAGGCCGGAACACGTATGATCGGAAAAAAAACTGAGGCTGTCAAAGCGTTCTGGGAGCGGTGCCGTCATGAACACGCCATTGCGACGGATAGTTATCACGCCTGCACCTTAGGCGACCCGGATGCTTTGGATACGAGCGTACCCTCTCTCGATTTATCTGATCAACCCCGGCTGATTAGTGAGCGGAAGAAACGGGGAACCGCGCACCTGGTCCTTGATTTCGAAACTAATCATATCCCCCGGCGCGCGGTTGGTGACTACTGGGTAATCCTGGACTATGACAACTCACCACTCTTTTTAGTGCAAGTCACCGAAGTGATGGAGGTACCTTTTAACAAGGTGTCTGAGTCCTGGGCAGCGGTCGAGGGTGAGGGCGACAGTAGTCTGCTGTGGTGGCAGGATGCTCATCGTGAGTATTACACACGCCAATGCGCCAATTGGGGGATTGAGTGGCGTGAGGACTATTTAACGGTATGCGAAACGTGGGAATTGATTGCTGCAAACAAATGACGTTTGCTTCCCCTTATGACTCGCTGCAACTGTCGACCCTTCCTTTACTCACACGGATTCACCTGTGACTGCTTTCGTCTGACCCCTCCCAACTGCCTCAAACCTCAAAAGCGACTCCAGCGACTCTCCTAAGGGCTTGGCGAGTGCTCGGCCTCATACAGGGCGCCGGTATTTATCGCTTCTCCCCTGCGCGTAGGCATATAGGTCATCGACTCCAGTCATTACGTAACGAGTTGCCCATCATTGCGGCGGTTAAGCATCGACCGAATAGACTCGGCAGCGTAGGGGCGGCCGTCTGAGTTCAAGCGACCAAGTCTTGCCATTCGATTGCAAGCGAACGCAGCGATCGGCGTCGGCCTTGCTTAAGCTAGCGCGATCGAGTGATTTTACTAACACTGCACTCGATGTGCGCAGGTAAGCAACGGCGGGTTGGCGGCTCCTTTTGCTAATTTCTTTGCGCGCTTAGATGCTCAGGCTGAAAACTGTCTTTCCGCCTCCTTCTCTTTCGAACTCTGGTTCTCTGCCGAAGTACTGGGGCAACTCGGCCAAAACTAAACCGCATCTGCAACACGCACCGTACTCAAGTCATTTTGGGATAGATAACGGACGATATTATCCCGAAACAGTGTTACATGCTGACCAGCAAGTTTCTCGGCATCATGAGCACGGCCATTTTCGATGTGCTTGAGAATTTCCTCGTGTTCATCGGCAATCTGAGCAAAATATCCTTGGTAGTTTTCATTGCGCTTTACCGACTCGAGGTGAACTAGATAAGCTAGCCGCATTGTTTCATTCATTATGCGGGTTTGGGCGTCGGCGACGTAAGAATTGCCCGCCGCTCGGCCAAGTTCAAAATGGAAACCGCCAATTTGCCTCCCCCATTTCTCGAAAATTCTTCTGCGCAGCAGCCCGAGAAAAATCGTCGCTCGCCGTACGGGCCGCGGAAACTGCTTCTGGGTCGCGTCGCTTGGCTGCGAGGACGCAGATTGCTCGCGCATAGAGATCAAGGGCTTCGAAAAGTCGCCCGATGTTTTCGAAGTCCAAGGCAGCTACTCGTGCACCCCGGTTCGGAACAATTTGCACCAGTCCATCAGCTTCAAGGCGGATCAACGCTTCGCGAACTGGTGTTCGAGAGAGATTGAAGACATTCACAAGAGCGAGTTCGTCGATGATCGTTCCCGGCTTCAAGCGCAACGTCAGGATCTGTTCGCGAATAGCATCGTATACGCGCTGACTACCAGATCCCTTTGGACGTCCCAGGCCACGTTTCCTCCTACGTTTGGCGGCGGCCGCGCTGGCCGCTTTTGTGAACTTGCGGAGAATTGGTCGAGTCGATGAACGCCGAGTGGTCATTTCTCTGCTATCCAATCGTTCAATTGTTTGTGCCAGGTCATTTCCCAGAATTTGCCCCCATCAAGTTTGATCTCGGCCTCACACTGGATTTCGTAGTGCGTGATCAGACTTTGCACTCGAACGGATACGGCACCAATCGGGCGCTGCAGTTCATACTGCGTTTCGGTGCGCAAATTTGTAGTGCTGGGCCGATCGGCATCGGTCGAAACCCTTCCCCAGTGAGAGCCTCTCAGTACAGCACCGTCATCCAGGAGGTGCCGCGTTGCCAATCGCGTTTCAAACGATGCGCTTCGCGAATCGAGTCGTCGGTGAACGACATCGAACTGTTCATCAGAGCCGGCAGTTTGAGGTCTGTGGCAATCCAACATCGATGCGAGCCGGTTCAAATGTCGGTTCGACTGAGTGAGACAAAGAAGGAACAATAGGTAGTTCGAGATAGCACTCTCCCGCTTCAGAAGAGTGAACCGTCATGGTGTACCGGTTGGGAGTGGGCCACAATTCGGGAAAGTCGGCGCCCGCAAGGCAGAGGCGCAACCGCTCACCTGCTTGAACAAGCGTGGAGGTAGGGTGCATTGGAATTGAAACATGACGCACTTTGCTCGCTTGCACGCGATGAACTTTAGAATGAGCGTCGAGTCTTGCGGGATTGATATTGCCGCGGCTGATCATTCTTGATCGCCCTTGCTCATCGACAATGCATAACTTTGCCACAAGGGTCATTTCACCGGTGTCGACGGTGAGAGCTACGTGCATCGTTGGCTCACCGGTGATCTCAATATCCTCATCCAAGCTTGGTCCGGTGAAGACCAGGGAGGCATGATCGTCGGCGCTTTGATCGGTAGGTATCTCGAGATGGAGGCGATGACCATTGTAGCCCGTCGCCTCGAGGCCTACGCGGGAATCGTACTCGTATTGATACCTCTCTATTTGACGAGGCGGCTCTAATGACAAAGTCCCGTTGGAGGAGAGATAGAGTTTCTTGGGTGTCGTGCGCGCGATGGGCCATTCGGCCTCAAGACGCCAAGAATTGCGTCCTTGAACGAAAATTGCGACCGGTGGCTCCTTATCGACGCCATTTGAGATGTCCTTTAGCCATCGATCCCACCACCGCACCATCTCGTGAAGCCCCCCCATTTGCCAACGAGGTGCTATGTCGGGGAGGACATGTTTCCAAGGACCAATTAGAACGCGAGCCGGCGCATCGACTTTCTCGAAGACACGAAATGCGGGGGCAGTGTATGCATCATACCAACCGCTTATTGAAAACGTCGGTACCTTGATTTTTTCTAGGGGGATCGAGCGGCTCGTCCAGAAGTCAGGCGCGGGCGGCTCCCCATGCCAATCCATGAACCAAGGGCTGCTTCCCGATAGTCTTTCGCGCCACTTCCCTACCCATTTTCCTTCCAGAGTCAGCGAAAAGAGGAGGTAAGAGGTTGCAGGCAGCCATCCTCGTTCCCCAGTCGACATCTGCTAGAAGCAATCCTCGACAGCCATGCGTGCGAAGCAACCATTCATAGTTGTCGAACGTGCCATCGACTTGGATGATTGCGCGCAAGTGAGGAGGCTGCGTAGAGGCAATGCTTAGTGATGTAATTCCACCGTAGGAAATGCCCCAAATGCCAATCGCGCCCGTGCACCACTGCTGTTGCGCCATCCATTCGACGATATCAAATCCGTCTTGGCGTTCTTGCAGATCGAAGGGATGAGGGTTGCGTCCTTCCGAGGTACCGGTCCCTCGGAAGTCAACTTGCATGACGGCATAACCTTGGCTGGCGAAATGCATATGGTGCGGCTCATGATCGATCCCAATCCAGCCATCCTTTAGGTAGGGATAGAATGAGAAAATTCCTGGATATTTTCCCTCCGCCTCCGGAAGATACAGGTTTGCACCAAGAGTAATTCCATCCCTCATGGGGATGCGGACATCACGAATCTTTCTAACTCTTAGTTTGCCGGTCGACTTGCATCTCGCGATCCAACGATAAGATTTACGACCTCCTCGATTGCCACATTGCCACGAAGGATCGCGGCATTGCGGCCGTGCCTTAGAACCACAATCCTATCGGCAAGAGAAACGACATGCGGGATTGCATGGCTTATCAGTGCAACAGCAGTTCCACTCTTTGCCACTCGACGGATCAGCCTCAAGACCGCTTCGGACTCTCGAACACCCAAGGCTGCAGTGGGCTCGTCCATGAACATGACTTTTGAGGACCAGAATGCAGATCGCGCGACGGCGACGCATTGTCTTTGTCCGCCTGACATTTGCCCGATAGGCACCCCACTTACGTGAGGAACTCCGACCTCCAGCTCCTTCAAATGACGCTCCGCAACGCGGGTCATCTCGCGGGAATTGAGAATTTTGAAGGCTTTAAGCAATCCGCCGTAACACAACTCGCGACCTAAATAGAGATTTTGAACAACGTCGCGATTTGGGGCCAGCGCGAGATCTTGATAAACGGTTTCGATACCCTGGTTGCGCGCTTTCTGAGGCGTATCTAGTTTGACCGGAGCTCCATCCAGGAAGACTTCCCCGGAATCCGGCAAAGTAGCGCCCGAAAGCACTTTAATCAGAGTCGACTTACCAGCCCCGTTGTCACCGACGATGGCAACAATCTCTCCGGGATAGATCTCGAGATTGACCTGATCGAGGGCCGTGATCGGTCCGTAGTACTTCGAGATTGCCCGGGCAACCAAGACGGGGGGTCGTTCGTGTTGCTCCTCAGTTGCCAAATTCGACTCCATTCAAGTTGCCACTGCCTATATATTCAGCGAGCTCGAGCCCTGTTTCTCTGCTCGTCGATAACGACAGCCAAAAGGAGTATGACGCCGCTCAAGAAGATCTGCCAAAATGCTTGGATTCCCAACAAGTTCATTCCGTTTGCCAACACACCTAAAACTAGAACAGCAAGCATCGTTCCGATGACCGATCCTCGGCCACCAACGAGCGCAGTTCCCCCCAGAATGACGGCAGCAATTACGATAAGCTCGTCGCCACGTGCTGCGTCAGGGAATGCCGTGCCATTGAGCGAAGTCAGTAGTAACCCGCCAATTGCCGCCGCGACACCACTCAACACAAACACCAATGTCTTGAGCTGCTTTACTGAAACGCCGGCTAAGCGCGCTGCAGCCTCACTACCGCCCATCGCATAGACACGTGACCCGAACCTCGTGAAACGCATAAGAATCCAAATTATGAGAATTACTGCGCCGCTGATGATCATGGGCGCGGGCAATCCAAACAGCACGCCATTGCCCAGGTAGTTGAGTGCAGTGTCACTAAAGTAGGGCATGCTATACAGATCGAGCCAAATGAAGGCTACGCCTCGCAATGCCAAACCGGTTCCAATGGTGGCGATGAGCGGGTTGACGCCGCCGACGACGCAGATCGCGGCATTGACCAGCCCGCAGCAGGCGCCGAGTGCGAGCGCTCCCAGAAGCACGATTGGAAAGGGCATCCCAAGAACAAGCAGCTTCTGCGCTGCAATCCCGCATAGAGCGAGAATTGACGTGAATGACAGATCAATTAGACCACTGATGATCACTACAGTTTGCGCGGCTGCCAGGATTGCGTTGTAAGAAACAGCGACGCCGAGGGCCTTTATGTTTGCGGCGGTCATGAAATACGGGGAGAGTGTCGTGAACAGGACGCAAAGCCCGGCGAGCATCACTGACAGTCCGAAAAGATCAAAGCGCCCGGAAACAAATGCACGACGAAGGCGTACCCTGAGAGGCATCGTCGCTCTTTGAGAATCGGATGTTGATCTCAATGTCATCGAACTTTCTTCTCGGCTTCCTTTGCGCGGCAACGGGTCCGTGAGAGACTATTGCAAAGATCGGCTGAGTATCCACTCAGCCGATCGATAGAAGCGGTAGATTGAAGACTAAGAGATTGCGTCACTGCACTCCCTTTTTGCGCTCATCAATGAGCTTTTGGGCAGCTTCAGCGCCAACGATCGGCACAACACCCGGATCGGCATAGGATGGAACGGGCCGACCAGCGGCGACGTCTTGAGCCATGGAGAGCCCAATGATTCCCCAAGTCGGAAAGTTTTTATCGAAGTTCACCTGGAAGATTGCTCCAGGTTTCGTCATCACTTCGAGGGGTGCGTCGTTGGCCTGACCACCCGCCGCGATCGCATTTTCTGATGTGTACCCCTTTTGCTGCAATGCTTGTGACATTGCGACTGCTACGAAGTCATTCCAGAACATCGCAATGACGCGTTTGGCTTGGGGATGAGCCGTCAGCCAATCGGTCGCCACCACCCGAGACTCGGCTTCATGTTCTTTACAATCGAGAATGCCGCTCTGCTGTTCCTTGGGGATCTTCAGTTCCGCTTCAACTTTTCCGATGAAAGCGGTAAGCACATCGAGGTCGGTGCCCGGACCGTTCGCAATAATTGGCATGCCACAAACCAGCAGCCAGGTTTCCTCTACTGGCCAACCCTTTTCCCGAACCAGCTGGATAACACCGTCTGCCAGCGCGAGGCCTGATGCCACGTGACCCGACTCCCAGCCAGGTACTTTGTATTCAATTGGGAATGCATGCATGTTGAGAAAGGGGATGCAGGCATCAAGATAAGTCTTGCCCACCTGCTTGTAGAGCTCCGGAATCCAAATATTGGAGATAACCACAGGGGGATTCATTGCGGCGGCTTGCTTTGCAATGAGTATTGGCTTCGTCTTGCTCGGGAACTCGTTTGACAGCATCGTCATATTGATGCCGGAAAGCTTGGCGTACTTTTCGAAGCTTCCATTAATGGTTTTTTGCACTTGTAGAGTGGTGTCGGCCGTGGCGTAGACGATGTTCAGGCCTTCGCTTCCGACTTTATGCAGCACCGCAGAATACTTTTCCGGATGCTGGTCCGTCTCCTTGTAGGAGCAAGATGCCTTGTCCCACACAAGCCAGGGTTCCTTGGAGCCCACGTATTCTCGTTGAGCCACGACTTCGGCATCCTGTGCTATCGCCGAAGTCAACGGCGCGAAGAAACCTAAAGCAGCTATCACTGAGCTAGCTAGCCAAGCGGCGGCGCACTTCATCTTTTCCTCCCTTGTGAACGCAGCGTTCGACTGCGTGTATTATAATTAACTTTCTAACTCTCCCTCCAAGCTGTCAAGATCAATTGGCGTGGGTAGGCCCTGTTGACGCGGTGTAGAATGCTCAAAGGTGTCCGGAACAATGGACAAACGCACAGAGATACTTGCACCGCCGGAAGCTCCTCACGACGTCACGGACTCGACAATCAAATCATGGACGGCCTTGTACTTACCCTCCCCTGCTCCGCTTCGGCACAAGGTTGGATGGAACTTCCACCTCTAGCGTCAGAAGCAGGAATGAAAGAGTTTTCCCATGCCCATCGAGATTGAGGCTGCCATTGACCCCCCCTTCAAGCACGTCGTCGATGACGAAATTGAATGCAGAGAGCTTGGGCAGCTCATAACGGACTACATTCACTGGTCCGCGAATAGAGAACAGCTCAGCGACCCGTGCGTTCGTAACTTGCTGCTCAAGGTAGGGATACAAAGCGGGATCATACGGCACGAGACTTGCGTTGAGGCGATTCCCTTTGTCGCCAGTGCGGCTGTGTGCGACTTCGTGCAAACGCACCTTGACACTCGACGTCACTGATGAGTCTCCGTCACCAGCTCAACCGATGGATTGACCAAATTGCGATCGAGTAAAACTGACCGCGTTTGCACACGAGGCGTCACTCCCCGCCTCACGCCTCCCCCGCCCGCCGGACCGGTGCTGTATAAGCCAATCACTTCATTGGCGATGCGTTCAGCCATCCTCTTGTCCGGTGCATTGCCAGCCAATCGGACCCTGTATTCTCCGTCCGGTTCAAAACGTCTCCGATGTCTCAGTGGTGAGGAATCTCCATCGAAGCTGCCTACAGTTCCAATGATGTCTATTCGCGTCGGCGCTTGAATGCCGACAATGCGAAGCCGCTCCGCAAGAACCTTGGCGGCCAATTCCGCGCGGGCGTATGCGTTCGGGCCGGCATAGGTAATTTCCCCTTCCGCGAGCCATCCGCCCTCCACACTGAGGGTGGCTTTCAATGTCGACGGACGCTGGTGTCCGCGAGCGCCCAGCACACGGATGCGGTTGGCACCTACCTCTTCGAGTTTGACGTCCGTTACATCAAGCACGACGTCAGGGACAATATAGGCAGCGGGATCGTGCATTTCGTATAGAAGCTGTTCAGTGACCGTCCCAGATGATACCAACCCGCCGGTGTCATCTGCCTTCGTGATAACCATTGATCCATCGGCTTCGATCTCCCCGATGGGAAATCCCACTCTTGCGAGGTCAGATACATCCTTATATCCGGGATCGGCGAAATAGCCCCCTGATACGTGGGCACTACATTCGAGGAGATGCCCGGCAAGCGTGCCGGCTGCGAGCAAATCCCAATCGTCCTCAGCCCAATCGAACTCATGAATGAGTGGGCCTAGAACAAGGGCCGAGTCCGTACATCGACCAGTGATGACAACATCCGCTCCCAAATCGAGAGCCGCCGCAATGGGACGTGCTCCAAGATAGACATTGGCGGCCAGCAAAGGTTCAGGACCCAGCGGCAAGCCTTCAATGACTTTCCAAGATCGGATTGTGCTTTCGGGAATTTGTCCGAGTAGGTCGTCACCTTCGACCACGACAACTTTCAGATCTCGGATCGAAAGCTCTCGCGCACAATCCAAAACAACCTGGGCTGCTCCACGCGGATTGGCCGCCCCTGAATTGCATACGATTCGAATCCCTTCCCGCTTGCAGCGTGGCAGGATGGGCCGAATGAATGCACTAAGCTGCGGTGTGTATCCAAGTTGCGAATCTCGACGCCGCTCCAGCTGCGCAAGCGCGAGTGTCCGCTCGGCAAGAGTTTCTAGAATTACGTAGCGTGGCCCTGCCTTTCGCTCGAGGGTGCGAACCAGAACATCCACTGCATCGGGCCGCTCATCAGCGAAACCAGCCCCTCCTCCGATATATACAGTCGTGCCCATGGGAGTTGCCCTTCTAAGTCTGACTGTTCGGCTTGCTATTCAACTCTGCGAACTCCAGGGAGGATGAGCTTCCTCATAGTCGAAGGAGTCTGGATCCCATGGAAGCCGTTCCAATTCGGCAACCGAGAGGCCATAGTTTCTTCGTAGATACTCATCAGTGAATTTGCCGGATCGCCAATCTCTTGCGAGGCTCCGTGGATCACGAGAGTTTGGATCGCCATAGCCACCGGCACCAGGTGTGCAAATTTCGATTGCTTGGCCGTTACCACAGGTCATCGGTATCGGTTTTCCACCCAGATCAGTCCCGGTATTGTCCCGCTCAACCAGCCGAATTCGACCGATTGCGCCGTCTTGCCCTCCAAAAAGTCCCCACGGAGCCCGGACAAAACGCTCTCCAGCACCATTGAACTGACAAGCATGGTCGACGGGTTCAATTGAGCGACGCAAAGAAAGACCGCCGCGAAATTTCCCCGCACCTCCGGTGTCTGGCACCAAGCTGTACTCTCTGACGCGAAGCGGATACTCCGTTTCAATTGCTTCGATGGGCAAATTGGCAGTGTTGGCAATGTGCTGCTGCACGCCATCTTTCCCATCCTTGAAGGATCTCGCCCCGCAACCGCCGCCTAGCGTCTCCAAATAGAGATAGGAGCGGCCAGTTCTTGGGTGGATACCAGAGAATACAGCAGTGGTGTTCGAGCCGTTGCTTGCGCCAATTACACGATCTGGAAGTGCCGAGGCCATTGCACCAAGAACAACATCGATCACACGTTGGGTTGTATGGGCGCGGTAGGCAACCGCTGCAGGAAAGACGGGATTGAGAAGATTACCTGGCGGGGCAGCGATTTCGATTACGTCGAGTATGCCTTGGTTGTTGGAGACCTCGGGATCTAGAAGGGCCTTGAGGACATATCCAATTGCTGACTGAGTAGCCGTCAGCGGGCAATTGATGTTTCCAGCCACCTGTTTGCTGGTGCCCTCGAAATTAAAGCGAATGCGATCTCCCTGGATTTCAATGGCCAGCCGAATGGGGATATCTTTTGTTCCATTCCCGTCATCTTCCATCACGTCGTCAAAAACGTAAACTCCGTCGGGAAGTGCGGCGATCGCTTTGCGCAGTCGACTTCGGGTTCGATCAATAATTTGATCGAATGCGGCCACCACGCGTTCGACACCCTGGGTAGCGCAGAATTCGCCTAGTCGTTTCTCACCTAGGCGACTAGCAGCGATTTGCGCAAAATAGTCTCCACGACGCTCCGCGGGCACTCGAACGTTCAGGAGAATCAAAGACAGAATGTCTTCTACAATCTGTCCGGCTGACACGAGCTTTATTACTGGGAGCCTAAGTCCTTCCTGAAAGATCTCCGTCATATTTGACGACATGCTGCCGGCTGCCATTCCCCCGATGTCTACGTGATGAGCGATATTGCAACAAAATGCGATGACTCGCCCCTCAACAAAAATAGGAATGGCAAAATTAATGTCTGGGAGGTGAGTCCCCCCGGCGACAAATGGATCATTTGAAATAAGTATGTCGCCAGGTGACAGGTCTTCCAGACGATACTTTTCGAGAACTGCCTTCACATGACCCAGCATCGAGCTCAAGTGAATAGACTGCGATAGCCCCGCCTGCACAACCAGTCGGCCGGTTGCGTCCATGATGCAGGCGCTATGGTCATGCCTCTCCTTAATGTTGGTCGAATAGGCGCTTTTCATCAGTGCAATGAAGCACTCGTCAGCGATCGAACGCAGCCCGTTGTGAATGACCTCCACGCTTATGACGTCCAGCCCTTTCTGCGAAGTCACAGACTGGAAATTCATACTTGCACTCCAATGAGAAGATTGCGGTGATCATCGACACTCAAGCGATCCCCAGGAAACAACAGTGTTGTAGTATCCGTTTGATCGACCACCGCTGGCCCGACAATTTTTTGCCCTGGAACGAGCGACGATCTCACATAGACCGGAGTACTGGTAGGAGCTGAATTGAACCAGATTTCTCTGGTACCGCTAGGTATCCCCTGTCGCTCAACCTTTCGATAGGATGTATCGGTGTCTGCCTGTCCTGAAGATACCTCCACGGTCAGGCGAATGTTGACAGCTTCAATGAGGCCATCGGAGGAATGAAATCCATAGTGCTGATCGTGCTGCGCAAAAAACCGAGACCGCAACGTGTCCAATGATGGAAGTCGACGAACCTCATCTTTTTGAAGGGGAACCGTCAGCTCGAAATTTTGCCCGACATATCGCATTTCAATAACGACGGACACGTCCTGTGGCGCAGCCGATAAACCTTCCGAACGTGACCATAGACTTGCGGCCTCGAGTAGCGCGTCGATAGCCTGCGCCAGAACGTCCAGGTCCATCGAAGTTCGTAACTCTTGTCTAACTGTGCGAACCAAATCCTCCTTGAACTTCGAAGCAAGAGCTCCCTGCGCACATAGAATTCCAGGGAGTGGTGGAACTATGATTTCCGTGACACCTAGCGCGATGGCTACTTGTCTCGCATGAAGTGGGCCCGCACCCCCGAAGGCAAGTAGACTGAATTCTCTTGGGTCAAATCCCCTCTCCACTGTGATTGCACGGATCGCGCGAACCATATTTGAGCTAACGATGTCGAGGATTCCAATTGCCCCCTGCTCAACCGATAAACCAAGCGGCTCCGACACCTTCGCTACTGCCTCACGAGCACGATCTGCACTAAGTTGCATACTGCCGCCCAGGAGGCCAATCGAAGGTAGTCGGCCGAGGACTAGATTGGCATCCGTGACGGTGGGCTCTACTCCGCCTAGCCCGTAGCAAGCTGGGCCCGGATCCGCACCGGCACTTCGTGGCCCTACTTTCAATAGCTCGTCCTTGTCGAACCAGGCGATGGAGCCACCTCCCGCACCAACCGTGTTTATGTCCAACACAGCCATCCGAATAGGGAACCCGCCAATTTCCGATTTGTGGCGATAGCCGCAGTCAAATGAGCGAACGAGTGCCACATCAGCACTGGTACCACCCATATCGAACGTGATTGCATTTGGACGCTCCGCCGTCCGCAGAACGTCTATTGCACCAACGACTCCAGCAGCAGGACCAGAGAGAGACGTACGGACCGGAAATTGCCGCGCATGCGATAGTGACATCAGCCCGCCATTCGAGCGGCTGATGGCAATTTGCGTCTTGGGTCGCGAGGCTGCAAGTCGCTTGCTCAAAGAATCAAGGTACTTCGCCAGCACTGGCTGCAGATAGGCATTAATCACTGTCGTCGAAATTCGCTCGTATTCGCGAAATTCGGGCTGCACTTCACTCGACAGCGAAACAAGCATCTGAGGTGCAGCCGAGGCAATTCTTTGCTTTACCTGCTGCTCGTGCTTTGGATTCAGATATCCAAAGAGAAAGCAGACAGCTATCGCTTCCGGGCCTTCCCCCAGTAGCTTCTCTAGAACCTGTTCAAGCTCTACGGGATCGACTTCAGCTACTATTTCACCACCGGCGCCAATTCTTTCGGAAAGTTCAATTCGCCGATGACGAGGAACTACAGCCGGCGGGAAGTCGATGTGCATATTGTAGTTGATGGGTCGGGTCTGCCGGCCAATTTCCAGAAGATCGCGAAACCCCTTAGTCGTAATTAGTGCAATGCGCGCCCCATTTCGCTGAAGTAGGGTATTTGTGCCGACGGTAGTTCCATGAGCTATCAGCTCAATGTCTGGGGACCCAAGCTCATGTTTGTCTGTGAGTTCGTCGATACCACGCACAATCGCATCTGCAGGATTGTGTGGAGTGGAAGCGAGTTTGTGAGAATAGACTTGGCCAGTGTGAGTGTCGCGGGCAATTAAGTCGGTGAAAGTGCCGCCAGCATCAATTCCGACTCTCAAGCCCATCCAACGCCTCCAATTACTATACGTCGTGTATTATATGTGCATTGAGGCGTCAAGCTTTTGAAGATTTTGGCCAGTATTGACTGCGGCTGAGTGGAAACGCCGAGAATGCTGGACCTGGGTGTAACGGTTGATCCTTGCTACCAGCAATAGAATCTCGAACACTACAGATAGTAGTCTTTGCGCTTCAAGATCGACGATGCAAAGCGCGACCTTGCTCGTCTGCGCGAAACGTTCACGGATGAAGTGACTGAACGTGTCATAAGATCCCGCACTGGACCAGATGGAGAAGTGGAGTTTGTTGATCAGACGACGCTTCTAAAAATCTTCAAGGACCTCTAGGCCGAATCGATTTCCAAAGATGAGATGGTTGCAAACTTCACGCGCTGATCGCTGGCCTTCGAACGGCAGCTATGGCTTAATACGTTGGCATGTTCGTCTTCCCGATTGGCAAGCCTGGTCAGCGATGGCCGGGCTTCAGTCGCAAGACCGGACGGCGACCGCCGGAAGTACCAGGCATAGACGCCCGGCAAAGACGGAACCGGGCATGGATCCGCCAAGACTTCCTCGCGAGTGAATAGGTGTTGCGGAGCAACAAGGCTCGCAAGAACCCCCTCAAAGTGCGGCTTCGGCCTTTCGAGTTCCATGAATGCCCATCCAAGACTGGACTTCATGCACACAGCAAGCGTTGCTGTGTCCGTGTGCAGACCATCCAGTGTGATAAAAACATGACATCAACTTCACCTCCCCATCCTCACCCGCAGCAGAACCATACGGAACTTGAAATTCAATCCCTTACAACCCTCAGGCGTCCTGCACTGATCGAGCTTTGGATCGAGCATTACGGCAATGCTCCCCCCAAGTTTGCCAGCACCAAACTTCTAATTCGCGCTGTTGCGTTTGGAACCCAGGTCAAACTGTATGGAGGCTTAGCCCCCCAAAAATTCAGAAGGAACTCCTGCAACTCGCGGCGCTCTCAAAGGGTCAAATTGACAAGAAAAGTCGCCGGGCTTTCAGTCCGGGAACACGCCTCATTCGTCACTGGCACGGGAGAACCTTCACCGTCGACGTGACCGAGACAGGCTTTGCTTGGGACGGCCGGATTTACAAGTCACTTTCTCACATCGCAAGGCAGATCACGAACACGGCGCGCAATGGTCCGCAATTCTTCGGCGTGAAATGAGCAAGCGGTGCGCCATCTACACACGCAAATCCACCGACGAAGGCTTAGATCAGTCGTTTAATTCTCTCGATGCACAGCGAGAAGCTTGTTTAGCCTTCATCAAAAGCCAGAAGCATGAAGGCTGGCGCCTGGTTTCAAAGACGTATGATGACGGCGGCTATTCAGGCGGGTCCAGGGACCGCCCTGCCCTCACGGCGCTGTTGGCTGACATTGCGAAGAACTTTGTTGACGTTGTGGTCGTCTACAAGATCGATCGTCTGACACGTTCGCTGCTGGATTTCGCACGGATGGTTGACCTCTTTGACAAGCAGAAAGTCTCATTTGTCTCAGTGACCCAACAGTTCAACACGACGACATCGATGGGGCGACTCACTCTCAATGTTCTCTTATCTTTTGCCCAGTTCGAACGCGAAGTCACGGCAGAGCGTATTCGCGACAAGATTACCGCGTCAAAAATGAAAGGCATGTGGATGGGGGCCCACCGCCGCTCGGATACGACGTGAAGGACCGGCAGTTCGTCGTGAATGAAGAGGAAGCAGCGAATGTCAGAAGGCTATTCGCTGCCTATCTTAAGATCGGAAATATTCGCCAGCTAAAGGTTTGGGCGGATCAAGAAGGCATTGTCACCAAGCGCCGCACTAGGAAAGGGCAGCCCTGCGGTGGAAAGCCCTACTGGCTTGGTAATCTGGCTGACTCTCTCTCCAATTGCATTTACATCGGTCAGGTGAGAGGGCGCGGTACGACCTACAAGGGTCAACACCAGCCCATCATAGACCCTGAGATCTGGCAAAAAGTTCAGGCAAGTCTGCGAGCAAAAGCTGTCGCTCGAAAGTCGTCACGCAATATTTGTTCGGGGTCGCTCTTTGTTGGCAAGCTCTATGACGAAACTGGCGAGAGATTTTCACCTACATCAACGACCAGACGGGGCCGGAGGTATCAGTACTACGTTACGCGAGGGCTGCTGGTTGGTCAGACAACTTTTTCGCGAGGGTGGCGTCTTCCCGCTAAGACGATCGAAAGCGCGATCACACAGCTTACCTGCCACCACTTGGCAACGATGACAACTCGAAACGATCGGTCTGCATTTAGTGCTGAGCTCAATTCAGTCTTAGAGAAATTTGCGAATTGTAAAGGAGAACTCGATTTTGCTGGGACCGCCCAACTCCTTTCGTCGCTCGTCGCCAAAGTGGTAATCTTCGATGATCGCCTTTCGATCACACTCAGATCAAGCGCCGCAACTGCAACTGAAGACGATCGAATGGAGCAGTCCGATGAAGTGTCGACGTTTGAAGTGCCTGTGAAACTTCAACGCCGCGGGGTCGAAGTAAAGCTGATCACTCAACCACAAGGGATTACGGGGCGATGCGAGGATCCCACGCTTATTCGGACGATAGCACTAGCTTGGGCTGGGTTCATGGAGCTGCAACAGTCGTTGGTTGGGACATGCGGAAGACATACGAGGCGAGATGGGTCTACAGCGAGTGAAGTTAGCAGGCTTCTTCCTCTAGCGTTTCTTGCCCCCAAGATCGTTAAATCAATTGTTATAGGTACCCAACCCGCTCATCTAACTTCTGAGGTGCTTAAGCGCTTTCCCAGTATGCCTTCAAGTTGGAAACTTCAACAACTAGCCCTGGATGCAAGATCATCGTATAGGCGCGAGCTAAGAAGTCTACGCCGACCGGGCCCGTAACTTAGTATCTGGAAGAATAATATCAACAAGACTGGGCTAGGTGTTCATAGCGTATTGGTAGTTCTCAGAATTAGAAGGGTCGTATCGTTATGAATGCGATAAATGCGGCTTGATATTCGATTTCGTCACCGGTCGAGCCGCCCATGGGAGCCGCCACGTAGGCTTCGTTTATCGGCGAAGCGGTTGCGGACTCCATGCAGCCTGGGACCACATCCGAAGCGGAAAGCCTCCAAGAGTCGCCATAGCTTGACTCTGGGTTCGGTCGGAGTCAGACCCGACGGGCATGAAGACATTCAACATATGGCAACAGTCGGGCTCGGCCTGGCAGTTCCTCGGTCAGCTCGAAGCCAAGAGCGTCATGAAGATTGAGCGCGCCCTCCGGAAGCTCGGCGTCGATGAGGACAGCGTGATCGTGCGGGAAGCGCACCTCGACCCGTGGGCCAATCCCCAGTGCTAGTCCATGACGGACGCGGAAAAGTGGAATCGTGACAATCAAGCTGAGCGCCAGGTCCTCTTCGGCAACGAAGGCTTCGCCCTAGGAGTATTTCAGACCGTCTCCGGCCTCGTCGCCTTCGGGATCGTCAATCAGTATGGGGATTTACAAACGGCAGCGGGCAAGTTGCCGATCATGCTCGCCCTTACAGGAGTGGTCGCCGCTCTAATTTGCGCGGTCCTCGGAGCGTGGTATCGCCACAGTTACAAAATGTGGGACTTGAAGGCGCGAAGTTTTGCGGCGAACGGACTGGAAGCCGAAACCGCAGTTCGCCAGAATAGGGCTGGGCGTCGCCTCGTCATCATGCGCCGGCTCATGAACTCCTCCGCCATTCTGATCTCCGTTTCCTTGGCGAGCATCGTTGTCGGCATCTGGGCCGAGTATCTCTGGCCAGGAGTGATGAGCGGGCAGTGATCTCGCGTGCGTCGCTAGGATCAACACAGAGCGTCACCTATAGCGTTTCGCTGTTGTCGACGTGCAAAGCTGCGCTCAGAGTGTTTCGATCGCTGGTGAGCTTTTAAATGGCTCGGACCCTAAACTTCAGGTTACGGTCAGAGATTCACGAGGGGAAAATCCAATGCCAAATGTCAAGCTAGCGGCGACGATCTTAGTCATCCTTCTAGTTCTGGTCGCAATTATTACCGTGTGGGGGGCCCAAACCAATCACAATGGATTGTTTGAGCTAGGGGCCGAAGTTTTCAAACTTACTGCAGCCGCCGTTCTTGGCTTTGCCGCCGGGAAGTCAGCTAGAGACTAGGGCCCAAAGTAGTTTACCGGAAAAACCCCATAAACCTCGTTGGAGAAGCCTATTTCGATGTAGCCGCGATGCTCACGAAACCCCCCGGGAACTCGCACGGTTCCGACCGTCAGTTGCTCGTTCTCTACAAAATTGTCTAGCGTTATTGCCCCTTCGGCACCCCAAAAATCTTGGGTAGGTTGGTCTACCAGCGGGCGAAAAACGATGGGCATTTCGGCTAACAAATACTGGATTGAACTGTTGCCTGAGACTGTAGCCTCAAGCCCATTGTAGACTTCCTGTTTCTCCGGGTTGAAGGTTGACCGAAATAGGAGGCTGACCGTAATCAACTCCTCAGGCGCCCAGTCGTGATGATCTCCATTGACTATCATCTGTCCTATTTTCGGGTCAGAAGGAATGTCCAGAACGATCCGCAACTCAATCGTCTTCTCCTCGACTGCATCTTTAACGGGTTTCGTAGGCACGACGGTCATAGGAGTAAGAACGGGGTTGCCGTCAATCTGAAAGGAAATCTCTTTCGCCGAGTAGGCGGTGTTTGTTAAGTCGTTGTAGCCACCACGTTCGGAAGACGCCCGGACAAGCCCCGAAAAGTAGGGTGTTGTGTTGTCTTCGCTCCACCTAATTACGTGACCCCTATACTTGCGATCGTTCCGAATGCAGTAAGCATAGCGATACACCTCTTCGGATTGCGCCTGCACACGGGACTCATACCAAAGCGTTTCTCCGTTATCATCAAAAGTATGAGTTCCCTCCAACTTCTGTCTCGTAATCGGCTCATTTCGTTCGCACTGAGCATAAACGGTTCCGGCCGAAAGAATGCTGGTGACTGCGAGGGCGATAGCATGTCTAAAGGCGTTCTTCATGCCTGCTTCCTACCAACGATTTATCGGCACTGTGAGCGTTACAAATCGCCAGGGCCCCTCAGCGTTTGCCAGCGTTTCCCGGCGAGCGCGTTACAATTGAGATCGTGGAGGATCAAATCGTTAGACGGTTTTCGCAGAACCTACCGTTAGATGTCTCGCCGGCCAAAAATGCAGGCTAATCGGTTCCGTAAAACGATATTGATCTGGCCGTCACCCAATCCACCATTTGTCCTCTTGGCGGTGGAATAGTCGGACTGAGCACTTTCCGGATCTGAGCCGCAGCTGGCAGAAAATGAAGAAGCTCACCGCCAAGCGAAGCAAAACTTATACACAAATTCCACGGAGAATGGGCAGTGATTGCCCTAGAGCCTCATCGCACAATGGACTAACGGACTAGGTGGTGGGCCCGGGAGGACTGACATATCCTCGAATAATCAATAATTTAGTTGAAGGTGGGACAAGAAACTACCTTGTATGATTACAGTGTTTCTCGCCCACAAAGTCCCACCAGTTGGCTCAACGTTTCACCATTTTTTCAACGATGGCAGATGGTATGCAAATAGATGCAAGGAACGTCGTGCCAAGCGATCAGAGGCCAATATTGACCATACTCGACCGCGTAGTGGAAAGCTTGACATGAATAATCAGTTCGACTTGGCCTTCCGAGGCACTCGGGGTCAAAAGTCGATCCGTAATTACAGAGAAACCCGTCACGAGCGCATCATCCTCTAGCAGAACATAGAACGGCTCATCACCTGGTTTTGGTAGATCGCTCTTTGGAAGTTCGTCCAAGCTTGGCATCCTGAGTGCGTCAAATAGAGTTTTCAGGCGATTGTCTATGTCACCACCATGCTTGATCACCTCTCCAGGTGGCGCCGGGCGCAGAAACAAGATTTCAAGCTCCGCCACGGTATTCGCTCGCATTAACCGCTTCAGTTAACAGAGGGCGACGGCGCGCGACCGCTTAACCTGCCGAACCAACGGCATCCTTTGCCCTACATTCCTGCTTTCCTTGACGTACTGCCAGTCACGCCTAAAGCTGGGCACACGGCGACACTGTGCTTTGCGCGTCTTAGAACTCTCTAACCTGATGAGGATTTAAGTCGCGTCGGAGGCCGGGCACTCATTCTGACGATGCTCGGACCATGGCTTACGCATTCAACACATTCCCCTTCTACTCACATGAGTAGAAAGGGCTCACCAGGTCGTACATCTCCCGTTCTCAAGAGATGGTTGATTTACCTCCGCCGCGACGCATCAGAAGACATGCTGCTGGTGGCCGTTGTGGAGGCACGCACTAAACCCACACGCCAGCTCATTGAGCTTCGCAAGAAATTGCAGAAACGGTTTACGGGCAAATGGGATTTGTTGGTAAGGTCGGGACCCGAACCGAAGGCCAGCCCAAAAAAGTGAGATTACGATCGGGTTCCGTTGTTGAAGGAGTGAGACGCTGCTCCCATGGCTACCCAAAAAGATCGTGAGACGCGCTCTGCGGCCACCGATAAGACAGCTTTGGAAATCATTAAACGAGAAGCCAAACTGAGAGCCGAGCGAACCGCCCGGCTAAAGGCCCTACGGCTAGAGCGCGATAGGCAAGGCAAGTCAGATACCGACCCACCCTCTCCTACTCCAAAAAAGTGACCTCCCGGTCGAGTTGTGTCGGACTAGCCCGCGAGATCACAGCCATAGCGTGTGAGCTGACAATCATAGCCGAGTTTCGTCTTTAGAGGATAAACTCTGAAAAATCTCTCACGGTGAACAGGTAGCCAGAAGGGTAAGCAGGTCGCATAGGCCGCACCGTCAATTCTAATGTTGCGCAACGTGCAAGGCGGATGCACGGGGGGATGTCGTGCTTCTCCCCGAGAGCGGACACCGAGTGGTAATCGGCATGTCCTCTTAATGCCCTGAAGTAGCGCCTGAATCGACACGAGCTCGTTGAGTGCCTCTAAGGATTTGCCTTAGGTAGTTTTGCCCAGATGCGATTTAGTTCCGCTTCAACATTGGGCGTGAGGGGCAGCAATATTTCGAGCCGCGCCCACACTTCCGCCGACGGATAGAGCCCTGGGTCGTCCAATAAGTGTTTTGTCGATGTATGGTTCAGAAGCTTTGTTGGGATTTGCATACTGCAGATAGTTAGTATTGGCCGCAGCCACCTCTGCCTCGAGCAGGAAATTCAAAAACCTATAGGCATTTTCAACATTTGGTGCATTCTGAGGAATAACCATCAGATCAAACCAGAGCTGACTACCCTCGATTGGAACGTAGTATGAAATTCTCGCCTTGCCAGCCTGCTTTGCTGCATCGCGTGCCATGAACATGTCGCCAGAATAGCCAATGACGGCACAGTATTTTCCCTCGGCGAGGTCATCAATGTAGCGGGCTGCGGAAACGACTTTGACGTATGGAGCGACTTGGGAGAGCGTCTGGTCGACGGTTTCAAGATCGGTGGATCCGATCTTTGCGATGTCGCCGCCAACATAGGCCACGAGAGCGGGAACGACGTCGGTAGGTTCATCGACAAAGGCAAGACCGCACTGAGACAGCCGCTTCGCTATTTTGGGATCGAGAAACATTGACAGGCTGTTGACCCTTACTTTGGGAAGAATTTTTCTGACCGCTTCCTCGCTGACTCCGATACCGACGGTGCCCCACATATAGGGCACCGAATGTTTGTTTTGGGGATCGAGGCGTGCTGTAAAGCGCAGTACCTCCGGATCCAGATTGGGGTAGTTGGGCAACTTGCCGGGATCCAGTTCTTTGATCGCGTTTTCCTCCAAGATCGGTCGGAGCTGTGAACTGGCTTGAACGATTACGTCATATTTCGATGACCCCGACAGCAGCAGTTCTTTTGTTTCATCGGAATTTTCAAAAACGTCGTGAATAACCTCGATAAGTGTCTCTTTCGAGAAGCGCTCGAGCACCGCGGGATCCATATAGTCGGGCCAGTTGAGCACATGCACTTCACCTTGGGGCTTCTCATCGTTCAGCACCAAAGCTCGCAAGATGGCGTCATGAGTATTGCGGGTTAAAAGCCCGTCGATCTTCATGCCCACATCTTCTTGGAAAACCTCGACCGCAGCGAAAGTTGCTGGTCCAAATTTTCCATCGACGGGGCCCAAGTTCATAGCCCAGCTTTTTTAAGGCTTCCTGGGATACCTTGACCTTTTCAGGATCGATAACCGCATCCTGCCCGGCTGCCTGGCCCTTGCCCCATCCTTCGTTCTGCCAGATCGAAGTGTACAAGAGGTGCAATAGATCATCATAATTCGAAACCTTTGCATCAGACACCGTGGCTGACAGAAAACGACTGATCGCTCGATGGGTTTTGGGATCAAGCCGACGTGATACGTCATCATCTTTTAGATGACCTAGGCGCCGCAGCAATCTTTGCACTGCTGCAATTTGCCGTTCATCAGCGCCTTGAAGTTTGCCGGTGTCAAAGTCGACCTGACCACCTGCGGATGGAGCCGTTCGCATCCCCTGGCCAACGACCACAGGCGCCGTGGCTATGACGAACAGAAATGCACTAATCACTGCAGATGAAACAAATCGACCGCGCATGTTGCACCTAGTGGAATTGAAAACCCCACGCGGGTGCTCAATCAGGACTAAGGGAAGCGGCGCGTTTGCAACAATCTTTCTCCGCTTCCCTGCCTCGTAGGCCGGACAGCACCAAACACCTTTCTCGGAACATTTAGCCGAGTAACATCTAGACCAAGATGCGCTGGAATTGTGGCAAAGCTAAAGCCAATACCAAGCTGCAAAGGTATGAAACACTTACCTGTATCGCGACCCGATCGAGTACCCAGTCAACCCTTTCCCAAAGGCCAAATAGAGCGCCGGTTGATGCGTATAGGATTGTAAGATCACGCCATTTCACGTGTAGTGAAGAGTTACTCCCATGATTAAACCCATCGGTATTTCGCTTCTACTAGTGCTTTTGTTCTTTGCGCCACTTCCAGCATCAGCCGCCGAACGCGGCACGGCCGAAGAAGCGCAAGCTCTCGTGGAAAAGGCGATTGCTCGTTACAAGGAAGTTGGGGCTGAGAAGACGATTGGAGAGATCAATACTCCCGGCGGACCTTTTGTGGATCGCGATCTCTATGTCTTTGTTGTTGGCCCCGATCATAAGATGGTCGCGCATGGTGCCAACAATGGTCTAGTTGGCGATACCCTAGTTGGTTTAAAGGACGGTGACGGTAAGGCATTTGGTGATGAGATTATCGCTGCCTCTGCCGAGGGCAATTGGGTGAAGTACAAGTTCGTTAATTTCACAAACGGGAAAACCGAGACTAAAACAACCTTCGCTAAGAATGTTGATGGCTACGTGTTCGGTGCCGGCCACTACAGCCCGTAAGGAAAGCTTTTGTGCTAACGGCTTTTCCGAGGACTGTGAAGCCAATGTCCGGATCGACGAGGGTGCATAAAAAGAACGGAACCAGTGACGCAGCGCTTGCAGCCGAGGCAATGGGCGGCTGCACGGTAAGCTTGGGCCTCCTGTTTGAGCGCTATCGACCGAAACTGTATGCTGCTGCGGTCTCGCTGCTTGGCTACACCAGTGACGCCGATGATGCCGTCCACGACACATTCGTTACGGCGATGGTCCAGCTTGGTCAGTTGCGTGAACCGGGGGCGGTTGGTGACTGGTTGCTCGCAATCATACGAAACCGCTGCCTGATGGAGAAACGGCGACATCGACCTCAGGTAGGCGGCGCGGAGGCAGAGCGGAACTTCCGTGAAATACAGGATGAAGACCGGATCGAAACCAACATCGAAAATCGCGACCTGCGCGACTGGGTCTGGGCGGCACTTCGTAATTCAGGTTTGCGCCACTCAGGTTCGCTTTGACCAGATTCGCGTGGCTCAGATTTGCGCTCCCAGGTTCGCCTTAGCCGACATCCGGTTGGAACGCCGCAGACTTGGTCTGCGTTGAACGGCTGAAGCGTCCAACAGGGTAAAAGGGTGGTTATGGCTGCCGGTCTGAATGATGACCGCTACAAGGTGGCCTCGTGGAGGTCGCGAGCCGAGGAGCTGCGGTCTCTCGCCGAGAGTTATCGGAATGCTTCCCGGACGGTTCTTTGATCACTGACGATTTAACCTAGGCTGCTACCCCGAGTGCATCGGATTCTGCTTCATGCAAAATCCACTTACGGACAGCGGTAAGTTTCGGTAAGTCCGCTGATGGCGAAGGTGAAACCACATAGTACCAAGCATCTGGAAGTAATTTGAGATCGAAGGGTTTGACCAATTGGCCCGCCGCGAGTTCCTTTTCAGCGAGAGCGGTGAAAGAAAGACCTACTCCGATGCCTTGGACTGCCGCTTGCAGCATGACGTTGCAGTCATTGAATCTAGGGCCACTGGACGAATCCATATCGATTTCCGCTGCTTTCAACCAACGGGCCCATTCCTCACCTTGGTCGTAGTGGAGAAGTGTCTTACCCCTCAGGTCGGAAGGCTTCTTTAGAAGCTCGCCAATGGCTGGGCTGCATATCGCAAACAAAGGCGAACTCATGATGCGATCTGACCGCAATCCCGGCCAATCTTTCGGACCCATGGCAATGGCCATGTCCAAATTGTGTTTCTGGAAATCAACGGGCTCAACGAGCGCTTTAAGATTAAGATCAATTTCTGGGTAAGAGGCCGAAAATCGAGCCAATCTAGGCAGTATCCACCTCGAGACAAACGCCGATGTGGCGCCAAGCGCGAGGCTCCCACTGAGTTTTCTTTTCTTAACGGCTGCAGTGGCGATAGCGATCTGGTCGAATGCCTCGCGTAGTTTCGCTAGGTATGCGTCCCCCTCCATGGTGAGGGTCACCCCGCGATGGTCGCGGCGAAACAGCTCAACTCCCAAAAACATCTCGAGCGATCGGACCTGATGGCTGATGGCAGATGGAGTCACATGCAATTCCTCCGCCGCCCCCTGGAAGCTCATATGGCGCGCGGCCGCCTCAAAGGCGCGGGCAGAAGGCAGTGGAGGTAGTTCGCGGGTCATTCGGATGAAGTCCGTTCATGAGCCGATGAGGAAGTATCTCTTGTTTCGCGTCGATGAGCAACATTAGCACTTTTGTCATGTCTGACACTGATCAAGGGGGCGCAGTCGCACAGCGTTGCTGAGCGGTCCCTAGTCCCGAATGATTTCTTAGTGAACGGAATATTGGAGTTTACCTGCTGACAATAAGCTTGTTCAACGCTTCTACCGTTACTGTCTCATCATAAATCCCCGAGACAACCTGATATGTCGTACCGGGAACTGACCGAACATAGAGGATCTTGCGCACAACTTTTGTTCTGGTCGGTTTAGGTAGATGAATTTCAAACCAACCCCCATTTGGCCGCAAACCGTTTTCGCAATATGGTTTTGCCAACGGAAGCCCCCGGGAATCTTTCATTTCTTCGAGTGGCGTACCGGGGATGCCGATCGTTGGATGCGCCAATAGTTTTCCATGCTCGCAGTCAATGACGAAAACATATCCATCCGCTTTCCAGAACGATTGCGCGTTTCTCGAATTGAAGGTCGCGAGACCCTTCTCGCCTTCTTTGATTAAATATTCCGCCGCCTCGCGTGTTTTCTGAATAACCTCCTCAGCGGTAGCTGAACCTAGTGCGGGGGAGATGTACGGCTCCGGCGCGGTGACTGCATCACATTTGGGAAACAACTCCTTACCGAGCGTACTATAGCAATAGCCGCGCTGTTCAACAGCGTCCCAGCTTTCGTCTCTGATGATGCAAATAAACTTCCGCATCGTATCGCTGGTGTTCCCCTTAGGATCACGGCAGAGGGTGTTCAGTTCTGAGGCTAGCTCCTTAAGCTGCGCGTCTGTGAAGCTCGAAAACGATGCGGTCTCAGCCAGGCACGCACTCGGGAGCATCAAGAGAGCTCCGAGAAACGTGAATCAGGCGGCGTCTCATGGGTTTGCTCCACAGCCCCATTGGGGGAACTGAGCTGGTGATGAAAACGGCATATTCGCAACTTTGCGTCGAAGGTGAGCCATGGCTATCCCTCCCAGATGTCTGGAACGGGTTACGTTACGCCGTCGGGTGAAGCCTAATGCACGACCGGCCGCCGCCGTCTCGCAATGTTCAAACATGCTTGGGCGAGATAAAATCCGGTGGCGAAATTCGAGTATGAAGCAATGGACGCATGATGGACTGTGTCTCATTGCAACGGATTTTGCGCCTCCGCAATAAAAAAGTCCATGGCCATTCGTCCGACTGGCCTCCAAGTCTAGGAGGAGTGCACCAGCTGGCGCCCCGCTTCAGTACCCTACCGCGTGTTCAAGCACCGAAGGTCGTCCCAGCGCCTAGGCAGTGGCTCGAAGTCCCGCCGTGAACCGAACTGCCTCCACACGAAGCGGTTGCGGTCTGCGAGCTCATGCGCTGCACAACGAATGTCTCGCTCTCCGGAATTATTCGGTCAAAATCCACCATAAGCAGGAGCGAAGCCTCTGATGTCTTCAAGTAATCCCTGAAACTCGGCGTCCGGAGCGATACACATAGTTCTAAAAGTGTTCAGGAACGGCACCCTAAATTCACGGCGTAGGAGTTCGGTATGACCACCACCAAGAAACGCCAAGAACGCGAAGACGCAACCAACCTGACCGCCTTTGAGATCATAGCGCGAGAAGGTCGTCTCCGGGCGGAGCGTACAGCTCGCCTTCGTGCTTTGCGATTGCAGAGCGAGGCAACGGCCGTTCCCGAGAAACCCAGCAGGACCAGGCGACCGTCCAAGACATGAAGCTCTGGAACGTCTACCTCCAAATCGACAATGCCTCGCGCTTCGTGTGCGCCGTCGAGGCCAGGTCCAAGCCCGAGCGCAAATTGGCCGCGCTGCGGCGTGCGCTTTTCGATCAGTTCCCCGGTGAGTGGGAGCTGTATTGTCGGTTGGCGGCTGAGGATCATTGGAGGCCGGCGTAAGCAGAGTGGCAGGCGACCCGGTAACCTTGGCTGCGCAGGCAGCAGTTGAAAAGCTCACGACGGCTGTTGTTCAGATGAGACAATATCATTCGGACCGGCAAACCGTTCACGGTCTCCAGTTCATGGACAAGGCGCTGGACGTATCAGCAGAGGCTAGCGCGCGCTTGGAGCAAATGCGCTTTGCCCTCCTTTGCATCCGCAACTTGGAGGACCAAACCCGCTCGCCTGGCGGCAAGCTTCCGGCCAAGTTCGATGAGCCGAACAAGGGCCGCCTCCGTTGGGACCTGACGAAGAACCAAACACTCCCTTTATCTGGCTCGTTCCACCTCAGATGCCAAGCGAGTAGTCTTCTAAGCTTGAGAAGTGGCCTCCTGACCTCCCCGCCTGTCAAAAATTGCATCCCGGAAGCCTATTCATCGACATCACCATCTTGCGACACAGCCTTTATGGCCCATTCCAGGGCATCGAGTTCCGATGGAGAAAGGCCTTCCAAGGGTGACTGAACTACCGACGTCATCGCGGTGGGCTTTCCCCATCCTCGATCGAGGAGAGCTACTGCAGCGGGCACGGCGAGCCGCGGATCCTTCAAACTCTCGACGAGGGCGTTTATTGCGTCCGTGGTGTGATCTCGCGCAGCAGCGGCGACCTCTGCGTGTCCCCTCGGGCGCCCCCCTGGGTTGCCGCTCACTCCCTTTTTGAAAGGCATACAGGGGTCCTGTTCTCAGTAGTTCTCGGCGTATGCCGGTAGGCGGATGCTTTCCGCCTTTAACCGAATTTGCGGGCCAGCTTCAACTTAAGAATGTGGAAAATTATGTGCGCAGGTTAATGCCGCTTAGTTCGTGACTGTTGACCCGCCTCGGTACGAAAGCTCAAAACCAATGGGCGCACTGGTGGGACAAGAGGGGGTCGCTGCGAGTCGTTAGAATTGGCCCCTTCTACGACTAGCCGAACCAGCACTTGTTCGCCGCGCCGAATGTCAAGGGGCGGCAAGTCACCTGTGGTCGGTGCACGCGCCGATCGCCGAAAAGCTCAATCGTGCTGGTGGAAGGACGGCCAGTGACTCCAGAAACCCTGGGATGGCCGCTAGAGTCATTTTTTGTATGGAAGCAGTCGTCAAGGACAGCAACAAGGGTTCTTGATCAGTCTGAACTATCGTCCTTTCGGCGCCTTTGCTTTGGCGGCAGGGTCATTTTTCACTTACGGTGAACTGGGTGGGTGCAGTCTTACCGATTTGACTCGCCTTGAACCTTAAATAACAATTGCCCGATATAACAGGGAGGTTGCTATGACATACAAACTTTCAAGACGCCTGTTTCTCGCGGCTTCATCAACAACCATCGCAAGTTTCTCCCTTGGCACCAGTGCAGTTAAGGCGGCGGACGAGATCGAAGAGATCACTTGGGCGCTCCCCTCCGTCAACGACACGATGTTCGTGCCGCGCGCCTGGAGCACTTATGTCGGCGCTATTATGTCACTGGTCCAGGAAGGCCCCCTCGCCTTCGGTGATGATCTTGGGCTCGTTCCTGGAGTCACTACGGCAGAACAACCCGATGCGACCACCTACAAATATCGCATCCGTCCGGGCGTCACTTTCGGGGACGGCAGCCCTCTCACGCCCGATGATATCGTCGCAACCATGAAGTTTCACATGAATCCGGACTCGGCCTCGCAACT
The DNA here is from genome assembly GCA_963789175.1 of uncultured Alphaproteobacteria bacterium. Taxonomy (GTDB): domain Bacteria; phylum Pseudomonadota; class Alphaproteobacteria; order Rhizobiales; family Aestuariivirgaceae; genus CAWBJO01. The sequence continues at coordinate 20,234 of CAWBJO010000005.1, read as the reverse complement.
CGCAGCATTCTATAGCGCGGTTGCCTCAGTAGAGGTGACGGGACCGGACGAGGTGACGCTGAAGCTCAAAGCGCCGAATGTCCAATTCCAATACACCGCTGCGCATATGGCAGGGTTCATCTTTCAGAAGAAACAGCTCGAAGAGCACCCGAAGGACATCGGCTCGCCCGAGGTCTTGCCGCTCGGTACCGGCCCCTACAGGCTCGTCGATTTTGCACCTTCAGACCACGCCGTGCTTGAAGCGCGCGACGACTATTGGGGACCGAAGCCGGTGGTAAGGAGATCACCGTCACGGCGATCCCCGATCGGCAGACCCGGCTGCTCGCCATGCAGAACGGCGATATCGACGGTACATTTGATCTTGCGATCTCCGACATCGACCAGTGGAAGGCCCTCAACAATGTCGATGTCATCACCGCGCCGTCCCTCGGCATGTTCGTGCTGACCATGGATCATTCGGCGCCACCCTTTAACGACATCCACGTTAGGAAGGCCATCGCCCATGCAATCGACCGCGAGGGGCTGGTCAAGGCGCTACTCAAGGGCAATGGCGAGGTGGCAACCGCGCTCAATCCACCGGAGATGTGGACGGGCGTACTTCCAGCCGATGAGGTCCGGGCCTTCTACGCGACGCTGCCGAGCTATCCGTTCGATCTCGAAAAGGCCAAGGCGGAACTCAAGCAATCGGCCCATCCCGACGGCTTCGACCTCACGATCCCAGCCTCGACCGCAGATCCCTATATGGTCAATATCCTGCAGACCGTGACCGCGAACCTGAAACAGATCGGCATCAATGCCACTGTGCAGGAGATCGATGCCAACCAGTGGCTCGCCGGCTTTTTCCGGCATGAAAATCTCGGCACGCAGATCATGGCCTACTATCCGGATTTTGCCGACCCGGCAAACTATCCGTATCTCTTCTTCCACAGCGCCAATGCCGTCAAGGACGGGATGAATGGCTCCAACTTCAAGAATGCGGAGGTAGATGCAGCCCTCGATGTCGCCAACCAGCAGTCGGATCCGAAAGCTCGCGCCGAAGCACTGAAAAAGGTCTTCGCCATTGCGAATGAGGATGTTGCGGTGGCACCCATCTTCTGGCCGTCATCAGCGATGGCAATCAACAATAAGTATAAGTTCACGGGCTACAGCGCCTTTTGGTACAACATCCCCTGGGCAATCCGCGGCTTTGGGCTGAAGTAGTCGACCCGAGTTATGCGAAAGAAGTCGGGCGTGCAGCGTCGGGAGAGCGCCCCGAACGATCGGCTAAGCGGGGTGGTCAGGCGCCTCGACCGCTTGCGTTTTGCTTCGCATCTCTCTTTCGAGCGAAACGGCCAAAGCATTGTTGCCGCGGTGTCCCCGGCCACTCACGAACCCGGCAAGGGGTACCGTGCTCGCATATGGAAATTCGGTCTAAACGGCTCGGCGACCCAGCTCACGCATGGACCTAATGCTGATGATCTCCCGTGTTACTCACCGGTCGATAACCGAATCGCCTTCATATCCGACCGCGATCTCAAGGACAAAATGGTGTTGTTCCTTCTTGATAAGGGGAAGACGCAGCCGCGGGGCGACATTCCCGGAACAATCGAAGACCTCCGCTGGACACCTGACGGCACAGCATTGATTGCACTCGCCGCCGACCGCGGTCTTGATGGCACCGCAACTAATGGCGCTGTTCGCCTTTCCTGGGGCGCGCCGGAAGATCCTCAGGTCAACAACCAGAAACCGCGTCGGCGGCTCTTCAAAGTCGCAGCAGCGGATGGCACAACAGCTGAAGTCGGCCCGAGTGACTATTCCGTTTGGGAATTCGACCTTATCCGGACAAACGGTGCCATCGCGATCGTCTCGGCCGATGCGAGCGAGCGCGGGTGGTATCACGCAAGCCTAGCCCAGCTCGATTTCCGTAAGCGCCGAGCGACGATTATCCACACCACGCGTTGGCAGCTTCAGTCGCCTGTCGTGGCGCCCTCAGGGGGGCGCGTCGCATTCGTCGAAGGCTGGTCAAGCGATCGCGGTTTGGTGGCGAGCGAGATCCGCGTCCTCGATCTCAAAACCGGCAAGCTCACGACGCTAGCGGCCGCAGAGGCCGCCAACGTTACGAGAATGACATGGCGTGACGACAAATCGCTGTGGTTCGCCGGCTGGTCCAAGCTTGGCTCCATTTACGGCATCATCGGCGTCGATGGTAGAGTTGCCTGGTCTCAATATGAAGATGCGATTGTTGGAACCAACAGCTTTGCCGCTAGCCTCACGCCGGCTCCCGACAAGCTAGGTTTTGCTGTTGTCCGCGAGACGACATGTGTGCCACCCGAAATCGTCTTCAAGACTAGCCCCGACGCGGCATGGAAATTGATCACTCGGCTAAACGGCGCTGTAGGCCGCGGCTTTCCGGCCTATCCGGAAGTGCGTCCGCTTCGCTGGCGAGGACAAGACAGACTCGAACTGGAAGGTCTGGTGCTCCTGCCGCCGGATGCTCGTGGTCCGCTGCCAATGGTTGTCGACATTCATGGTGGCCCGAGTTGGGCTGCCAAGTATGCGTTTAACCCGGGCTACGCCCTCCCGTTTACCGCGGCAGGGTATGCCGTCTTTCTCCCCAATTATCGCGGTAACGCCGGATGGGGCCAGGCCTTCGCGAAACTCAATATCGGCGATCCGGCGGGCGCCGAGTTCGCCGATATTCTCCGCGGCGTCGACGCCTGCGTCGCCGATGGTATTGCCGATCCCGACCGGCTTGGCGTAACTGGGGCAAGCTACGGTGGATACTTGACCGCCTGGGCGGTGGCGGCTTCGAACCGGTTCAGGGCCGCCGTCATGGTTAGCGGCATTGCCAACCACTGGAGCTGCCATTACTCGTGCAATCACGACTTTTCGGAATTTGTCGCTGGCGGGTCCCTCAGCAAGGATCGCTTTCGTAAGATCGCTATCGATCGCTCGCCTCTCTATCGGCTGGGCAAGCCCACCGCCGCCACTCTGATCATCCATGGCAGCGAGGATCGCTGCACGCCGCTCGGCCAGGCCCAGGAGCTATATGCTGCACTCCTTGAGCGAGGGGCAACGGCCGAACTCGTTGTTTACCCGCGTGAAGGGCACGGATTGCGGGAGCGTGGCCACCGTCTCGATGCTTGGCAACGCACGGTTACCTGGTTTGACCGCTGGCTCAGAGCGGGGAAATGACTCGCAGCGGCATAATTGTCTACATCCTGCGGCGCCTGGCCTTCGTAGTACCGCTTCTTTTCCTCATCTCCTTTGGAGTCTTTGCGCTCGTCAAGCTCGCGCCTGGTGATCCCGTGCGGGCGCTTATCGGATCCAGACCAGCCAATGCCGAAACGATCGCGGCTATTCGCGAGGAATATCACCTGAATGATCCCTTTCTCGTCCAATATGGCAAATGGCTAGGACAGGCAATGCAGGGGGACCTCGGGCGCTCGATTACTGGCAACCGGCCGGTCACTCGGATGATTGGCGATCGGCTCGGCGTCACGATTTATCTAAGCCTCTTCAGCACATTCCTCGTTCTGACGTTGGGCATCGCCCTCGGAATGCTTGCTGGGCTTCGCCGCGATTCGAGACTTGATCGCGGTGTCGTGATGCTGGGGGTTGTCGGCATTTCGTCACCGCCTTTCGTTACCGGTATCTTCCTTCTCTACATATTCGGCGTCGTTCTCGGCTGGTTTCCGACATACGGTCCAGGCCGCGGCGTTCTCGATCGCTTCTGGCATCTGGTCCTACCTGCCTTCGCCGTTGCTCTTTCGGTCATGGCTATAGTGACAAAGATCACCCGTGCTTCGGTCGTGGAAGAGCTTGACAAGGACTATGTTGTCTTCGCCCGCGCGCGCGGCCTGAGCGCCAATCGCATTGCCTTCGGTTATGTACTGCGGAACGCGCTCATCCCTGTTGTAACTGCGGCCGGGCTCATTGTGGTCGGAGTTACAGCCGGTGCAATTTATGTCGAGGTGACCTTCGCGCTTCCGGGTCTCGGCTCGCTCACTGTCGAAGCCGTCCAGAAACGCGATATCCCGCTTGTCCAGGGCACCACTATGTTTTTTGCGGTCTTAGTGGTCATCGTCAACCTCGTGATCGACGTGCTCTATACGCTGATAGATCCGCGCATCCGCTTCGGCAGAGTCGAGTCATGACAATTCCGGTCGAACTGCCAGTCACCGGGCGAAGCATGCTCCGCCGCGCACCAATCGTCCTGGGCCTTGCCGGCTTCATCGTCGCAGTGGTCGCCCTGTGCGCTATACTCGGCGAAGTGATCGCCCCCGACTCGCCTTTTACCCAAAGGCTCGCCATTGGCGATACGCCGTCCTCAGCCGAATTTCATTGCCGGAACAGATCTCCTCGGCCGTGACGTTCTGTCCCGTGTGATCGTCGGCGCAAGGACAGCGTTAATAGGACCGATCGTGATCGCGGTGGGGGCCTTTGCGATCGCGACTCTCCTCGGCCTCCTCTCAGGCTATCTAGGCGGCTTTGTCGATTCGGCCATTATGCGCTGGGTCGATTTCATGCTGGCTTTGCCCGGGCCGCTTATCGCCATCGTCGTCGTAGGCGTGGTCGGCGGCGGGTACTGGACGGCGGTGCTCGTACTGGTCGTTCTCTTCGCGGCACCTGATACTCGTATCGTCCGCAGCGCTGTTCTCGAACAGCGGCCGCTACCCTATATCGATGCGGCGCGGGCACTTGGGATATCGAAGATGCGCATCCTTTTCGTGCATATTCTGCCGAATGTTCTGCCGATTATCGTCGCCTATGTCGCCCTCGATTTCGCCTTTGCACTCGTCAATCTATCGGGTTTGTCATTTCTCGGCCTCGGTGTCGAGCCGGGGACGCCCGACTGGGGTCGTATGCTATTTGAGAATCGCAATATTCTGTTCTCCAATCCCACGGCGTTGCTGCTTCCAGCAACAGCGATCGTTTTGACCGCGGTTAGCATGAACGTGGTTGGCGATTGGCTGTTCGAACGGTTGTTGAGGTAGGTCTTGCCTTCCCAGCAGAATGCGATGTTGTCGGTCCGCGGCTTGGCCGTTGCCGGGGGATCGCGCATCATCACGACCGGAATCGATCTCGATCTTCGCCGAGGTGAGTCGATTGCCATTGTCGGCGAGTTTGGTTCAGGCAAGTCGTTAACCGCAAAAGCGATAGCGCGTCTATTGCCGCCGGGCGTCTCTGCTGCGGGCGAGGTCCGCTTCAATGGCATCGACCTTATCACTTTGCCTGAGCGCGAGATGCGGCTTATGCGCGGAAACCGCATTTCGCTCGTGCTTCAGGATCCATTTGCGATGATGAACCCACTCCTCAAATGCGGATCGCATATCGAGGAGATGCTGAGTGAGCGGCCGGAGTTTTCCACTGCGGCAGGACGGGCTAAGGAAGTCAGGCGGCGTCTCGTGGAGGTTGGGATAACTGATGGTGATGTCGCGCATCGCATGCCCTTCCAGCTTTCGGGCGGCATGTGCCAACGCGTGGCACTTGCCGCTGCACTGGCGCGCGACCCCGAATTGCTAATTGCCGATGAACCCTCGACCGCGCTCGATGTGACGACCCAGGCCGAGATCATCAAACTATTGAAGCGTATTCAGGCAAGCGCGTGGGATGAGCCTAATCCTTATCACGCATGATCTAAGGCTCGCATTCTCCACCTGCGATCGCATTTATGTTTTTTATGCTGGATCGGTCATGGAATCGGGCGACACAGCCGATGTTGAAGGCGACCCCTTCCATCCCTATACGCTCGGCCTCCTCCTGTCTGAACCGCCGGCGGATAAGCGTGTATCGCGGCTGATTGCAATTCAAGGGTCAGTGCCGAGGCCCGAGGACGTTGCGGGCCGCTGCAGCTTTGCTAACCGCTGCGATTGGGCACGCGAGAGGTGCCAAGCTGGGAAGCCTCAACTTCTCGAGGCTCTTCCAGGACATTTTACAGCCTGCGTCCGCCGCCATGAGATCGCGGGCGAAATGCAGACTCTTCGCACCAGCGCGAACGTGATAGCCGACACCGGTCCCACGCTGGCGACCGTGCTGGAGCCACTTATCTCCGTGACAGCCGTCGTCAAGACCTTCGCCGGCCGCCATGGCCGGCCGGTTCGGGCGCTCAAAGGTGTTTCACTCAAAGTGTGGCCTGGAGAGAGCGTCGGCCTCGTCGGCGAGTCCGGTTCTGGCAAGACAACACTCGGACGCTGTCTCGTTGGGCTTGAGACGCCGACCAGCGGTGGGATTCAGATTGCTGGCATCGATGCCTCGGATTTCGGTGCCATGACCCGGTCCGACCGGACGAAGTTGAGGCGCACGATTCAGATGGTCTTTCAGGACCCCTATGCGACCCTCAATCCGCGGCACACCGTGCGCCGCAGCCTCGCCGAGGCGCTTCGTGCAGCGGAAGTGACTGGAGACGAAATCGCCCACGTCCGCTCCCTTCTCGGCTACGTAGGACTTTCCGGGGATTATCGCGATCGCCGTCCGTCCTCGCTGTCAGGCGGCGAACGTCAGCGTGTGGCAGTGGCACGCTCGCTCGCGGTAGGGCCGCAAATACTCGTCTGCGACGAGCCGGTCTCCGCACTCGATGTCTCGGTTCAGGCGCAAATTCTCAATTTGTTCAAGCGACTTCAAGAAGAGCGCGGCCTGTCTTATTTATTCATAACCCATGATCTTGCAGTCGTGCGGCAAGTAGTCGACCGGCTCTACGTTCTCTATCTCGGCGAGATCGTCGAAAGCGGCCGAACCGAAGAGGTGATGAGTTGGCCGCAACACCCCTATACGCGCCGCCTAATTGATGCGATCCCGCGGAGGGTACAGAAATAGCAAGCAGCCCAATCTAGGGCGGCAAAAGTGGCCGGTTCCGTGCACTCGACTCTCCCTTTTAGCCGAATCCCCCTTGAGGCGCATTAAGGTTTCCCTGGTCTAATGGAGATGGTCTCGCTCCACCAATACACCCTCGTCTTTTTGTTCACCACGTCCTTCGAAAACGTCACCGCCATCCCGATTGCTGCACCCTCCTGGAAGCGTCCTTCGTGGATGGCATCCGCCCTCGTCGTCCACTCGTCGCCCGCCAAATCTGCCGGGTTGCCTTGGGCGGCCACGCAAGCGGCGCCCGTCCCGTCAGGGTTCAGCTGGACGACCCAGGCGTAGAGTTTCGTGATTTCCTCGCCCTCAACAGGATTCAGAGGACCGCGGGGCGAGATGCGTCCGTCTGCATCAATCGTCAGTACCTCGTCGAAGTTTCTAGGCATCGCATCACCTCCAATCCGAGCCGAGCGGTTCGCCATGCTTCAACGTCCACGACAAGACCGGCCGCGGGCGTGGCAACTGTCTCACACTTTGTTGAGTTCGCCTAGACGCAGCCGAGTTGCGGCCGCAGCGACAACGTTTCCTTTCAGCTCGTAGAGATGTAGGGCTCTGGACCCGGCGGCGACTGCTTCGTCGCCTTGGCGGGAGGCCTCGAGCACATGCGACAGATCGATCAGTGCATCAGCCCGGTCGTTGACGAAGTCGGTCGCCTCGGCGATCTCCACTGCTTCGCGCGCGAGTGCTTCTGCCTCCTTGATCTCCGCGCGCCGCGCGAGCACGCGTGCACGCACTCGACGCCAGAGGACCTGCGTCATCAGGTCGCCGCTCGTAGCTAGCTGGGCACTGAGCCTAGCAAAATCTTCCGCCTCCTCGTCGCGTCCCTGCTCCAAGATTGTCAACGCAAGGGATGCTGCGATCGTCGATCTGAAAGCACGCTCACCCATTTCCTCGAGCGCGCGATACCCCCCACGCACGCTTTTCTCAGCCGCAGCCGGGTTCCCTGCAAGCAGCTCGACGACGGCCTCGTGATCGGAGGATGCGACGTATAGCGTGAGGCCGAGGTCGGCGTAGGCGGCGTTGCTCTTCGCGAGCAGCTCACGGGCAAGCGCGAAACGACCGACAATCGCGTTGAGACATGCGAGCTGGCGGAGGATCGCTGCTTGCGACTGGCGACTCTCGCGCACCTCCTCGTGCATCGCCTCGCAGCGGCGGATGCCCTCCTCGGCCGGCGTCGGCCCGAACCAGAGCGAGGATGCGATCCAAGTGAGAATTTCGTATTGCTCATGCCGATCCCCTGCCCGCTGCGCGTGCGCAGCCGCGCTCTCCCACGCCCTGGCGGCTGCCGCCGCGCGGGCGTCGTTCCAAAAGAGCCACGCTTCCAGCCGCCGTGCGTGGCACAGGCCCAGGTCGTCCCCGTACCGCTCGAAGACGGGAATCACCCGGGCCGTCGCCCGCGCGGCCTGTTGGAGCCCGCCCTCCTCACCATGGAGGAGCCGTAGAAACTCCTGTTGGACGAGCACATGCGACGCCACGCGCTCATCATTCGCGGTGGCAGCCAGGCGCTCCGCCTCGTCGAGCACGCGCCCGGCTTTAGCCAGCCGCCCGCTTTCAATTAGCGCACCGCCTAACTCGATGAGCAGCACCGTCCGCTGCGGATCGGAGGTGGGAAGCAGCTGGGAAACCCGCTCCAGCAGGCCGATTGCCGCGGGCAGGTCGCTGCGGACCAGCGCGCGCCGTCCCGCCGCCCCGAGCCGTTCAGCCGCTCGGGCGGCAAGCGACGCGGCGCGCGCGTCACGCGATCGGAGCCCGACGCGGTACCTATAGGCCTGTTCGAGGTGGTAGCCGACGATTTCCTCGAACTCACGCAGCCGATCCCTGGCGGTCAGCTCGAGCCAGGCGGAAAAGCGCTCGTGTAGGTCGGCCCGCACATTCTTCGGCAACGACTGATAGGCGGCATCGCGGATCAGGAGATGGCGGAACCCGTAGGCCTGATGGTCGGCGAAGTCTGCTGTCTCGGGGCGGATCAGATCCCGGCGGATCAGTGCCAACAAACCGTCCTCGAGCACCGAGTCTAGCGCGGGGCCGACGAGCTCGCCGACGGCGCCCCGGTGAAAGACCGCGCCCTCGACCGCAGCGGTCGTCAGGATCGCGCGCTCGCCGGCCGGGAGCCCCTCGAGACGGGCGGTGAGAAGCGCGTGGATCGTCGAGGGAACGGGCAGTTCGGTGAGATCCGACGAGGTGACCCAACGGTTACCCTCTCGCATGAGCAGCTGGTCGTCGATGAGCATCGCAACTAGCTCCTCCGCGAATAGCGCATTCCCCTCGGCGGCACGTGCTATCCTTGCTTCGGCCTCGAGTGGTAAGGGAGCCCGATCGAGCAGGTTCGAGATCAACTCGCGGCATTCCCCCTCGCTGAGTGGCTCAAGGACGATCGACGTCACATTGTGCTTCCCGCTCCCCCAATCCGGACGCGCCTCAAACAGCTCTGGTCGGGCTATGCCAGACAATCAGGATGGGGAAATTGCGCGAGATGTCAGCGACGTGCTCAATCAGCTCGAGAAAGGTGGGCTCGGCCCAATGAAGGTCGTCTATTACGATGACGAGCGGCCCCGCTCCCGCAAGCGCCTCAAATAGCTTTCGAACGGCCCAGAACGTCTCCTCGCTCGTCCCTCCTCCGGTCGCGCCGAGCCCAAGCGCCTCCGTAACACGCTCGGCGATCAGTTGGGCCTTCTCGTTTCCGACGAGCCGCGTCGCGATCGCCGCCGCCGATTGCCTCGGGATCCAGGCCCTCCGCGCGTGTGATCTCCCGGATAATTCCGGCCAGCGGCCAGTAGGTGATGCCCTCGCCGTAGGATAGGCAGCGACCGCGCAGTACCGTGGCATTGCCGGCAAGCCCACTCGTGAACTCCCACACGAGTCGCGACTTGCCTACACCTGCCGCCCCTACCACGGTTAGCAAGTGGCAGGCCCTGTCGGCCACCGCGGTGCCGAGCACGGTTTCGAGTACGGCGCGTGGACGCTCGCGCCCGACGAAGGGCGAGTCGAAGTGGCGCGCTACTCCCGGGGCGTGGGCGAAGATATCTTTCACTACGAACGCGTGGATCGTCTGGCCGTGCTTGAGCGTGCGCGGCCCGCTCGGCTCGACGATGACCGCGTCGCGCACCAGCCTATACGTGGACTCCCCGATCAGGATCTCGTTCGCTGCTGCTGCTTCCTCAAGGCGCTTGGCAACGTTGACGACCTCACCGGTGACGAACAGTTGTCCCTGCGTGTGGTCGCCAACGAACACTTCGCCGGTGTTAACGCCGATCCGGTTGGCGAGGCGGACGCCCCAACCCGCTTCGAGCTCGCTGTTGAGGGTAGTGAGTGTTTCGCGCATCTCAACGGCCGTCCTCACCGCTCGCAGGGCGTCGTCCTCATGGAGGATGGGTACGCCGAACACAGCCATGATCGCGTCACCAATGTACTTTTCCACTATCCCGCCGTGCCTTCGGATGACGGCACTCAGTTCTCCGAAGTAGCGCGCGAGGAGGCTCCGAAGCGCTTCTGGGTCGAAAGCGAGGGTGAGCCGCGAGGAGTCGACGATATCGGTGAAGAGGACCGTAACCGTCTTACGGACGTCCGGCGCCGGCCCCCGCTCGCTCAGCGGGGCTGGCTCGACCAAGGCCGGCAGAATCGCCTCGGGCCTCCGCGGCGCTTCGGGTCGGAACGCTGCGCCTTGGCCGAGAATCGCGTGCGCCTGCACGCCGTGATTGGCCTTAAATTTGAGGGGTCCGAGGACGCGAAACTCCATACGAGGCCTTCCGTCCGGTCGACGCTGAGTGACAATAGCACTCGCTCCCGACGCGCTCCAGCGGGGCTTCGGGTTCCTGATGGCATCTGTAAAACGAGAAGCGCTTGAGCAAGACACCACGAGGCTCTAACATCAGCCTTTGACAGCGATGGAGGTGACGATGAGCGGCGCGCCATTGACGTCGACGACCGAGCACCGCGGGATCGATGCCGACTTTCGGGATGTGCGAGAGACCCCGGCGCCCTCCCCTTGGTCGTCCACTCGCGCGGGGCCGCCTGTGCCCGATGAACGGCCCGAGCCCATTCTGGCGATGGAGAACATCCAGGGCAATGTCGTCGCGGGATTCAACAAGGACTTTCAGACGCTTCTCTACTTCCAAATCGACGATGCCCGCCAGTTCAAGCCAGTCATCGCCGAGCTCGGCCACCGCGTAGCAACGGCCGAAGAGGTGCTTACCTTCAACCGTTTATTTAAGCAGGTGCGCAATCGACGCGGCTATTCGGGTACGCTCAAGGCCACCTGGATCAACGTTGCGTTTTCATTCGCCGGGCTGGCGAAACTGAGGGATGACGCCGCGCTGTTCGCTGATGCATCATTTCGCAGCGGATGGGTAGGGCAGGCGGAGGCGCTCGGCGACATGACGGATCCAGGCAAGTGGAAGGTCAAGGACGGCGATGGGCACGATGCCGCGGACGTACTGATAATCGTCGCGGCCGACACTGAGGTGGACGTTAAGGCCGAGGTGAAGAGGGTCAAGGAGTTGATCGCGATCGGCGGCGCGACCCAGGTTGGGGAGGACGAGGAGGGAAAAAACCGTCCTGGTCGCATGGCGGGGCACGAGCACTTCGGGTTTCTTGACGGCATCTCACAACCGGGACTACGCGGCCGCGCCTCTGCCGACCCGAGCGATCTGCTGACGCCCCGGCAGAACCCGCAGGATCGGAGCCAGGGCAAGCCGGGCCAGGAGTTAATCTGGCCTGGCGAGTTCGTGTTCGGCTACCCGGACCAGGGCGCGAGCCGGGACGGCAACGAGCGCGGAGGCGACTCGAGCATCGACGGAGCGGGGTATCCAAGGGTCCCCGATTGGGCGAAGGACGGCTCCTATCTTGTCTTCCGCCGCTTCAAGCAGGACGTCTACGAGTTCCACAAGTTCCTGCAAGGTGAGGGCAACGCGCTCGGCGTGAGCCCGGCGCTGATTGGCGCGCGGTTGGTCGGCCGCTGGGCCTCTGGCGCCCCAATCATGCGGACGCCCACGGACGACAACGAGGATTTGGCCGACAACGACTGCGCCAACAACCACTTCGGGTTTAGAAAGAAAACGGTGCCCACCGCAGGGGGACTTAACAACGAGTGCCCTCGCGACTTCTTCCCGCGCGCGATCGCCGACCCGAACGGGGAGGTCTGCCCGTACACTGCCCACATTCGTAGGGCGAATCCCCGCGACGACGTCGAGGCTGTACTCCGGCGAAGGCACCGGCTACTGCGCCGTGGAATTTGCTTTGGGGACTCATCGACCTCGAAGCCAGAGGCGCCGAGCAAAGACACGGTCGAGCGTGGGCTGCTATTCCTCGCCTATATGACGAGTATTATCGACCAGTTCGAGTTCATCACGAAGGAATGGATCAACAACAACGACTTCCCTGAGAAGCGTACCGGCGCCGATGCACTACTCTGCCAGCCGGGCAAGCACTGGGTCATCCCGACCGGCGGAGGCTACTACTTCACCCCGTCAGTGTTCGCTTTGAAGCTGGTTCTTTCGAAGTAGGAACAGGGAAGAAAAAAACCGGACGAAAGTGGCGCGCCTTGCTACGAGTCCTGCGCCGCTCGTGTCTGTAGGTATCCGGAGGCACGGATGAACCAAGGCAATCTTGCGCGAGGGAAGGGAACCAGTGACGCAGCGCTTGCAGCCGAGGCAATGGGCGGCTGCGCGGTAAGCTTGGGCCTCTTGTTCGAGCGCTATCGGCCGCAACTCTATGCTGCTGCGGTCTCGCTGCTTGGCTACACCAGTGACGCCGATGATGCCGTCCACGACACATTCGTCACGGCGATGGTCCGGCTTGGTCAGTTGCGCGAACCGGCGGCGGTTGGCGGCTGGTTGCACGCGATCATACGAAACCGCTGCCTGATGGAGAAACGGCGACATCGGCCTCAGGTAGGCGGCGCGGAGGCAGAGCGGCACTTCCGTGAACTGCAGGATGAAGATCGGATCGAAACCAACATCGAAAATCGCGACCTGCGCGACTGGGTCTGGGCGGCACTCCAGAAACTTCCAGAGAACCAGCGCACCACCGTCATGCTGCGCTACTTTGGCTCCTACAATTCCTACGATGAGATTTCATCCATTCTAAGCGTGCCGGTCGGCACCGTGCGGAGTCGACTCTTCGACGCCAAGGTCAGGCTGTCCGAGATTCTATTATCCTCGGCGGGTGGTCGGGATGACGCTCATGAGAGACTTCAGGCCGAACGCCGGGACTTCTATGAAGACTCTTTCCGCACCCTCTATCGAGGTCTGCGCGACAAGTTCCTCTCGCACTATGCCGACGACCTGCATCTTCTGTGGTCCACCGGAACGCAGTCGTATGGCCGTGCGCATTGGGATGTGTCGATGGACGACGACCTGCGCACCGGTGTCCGCATTCAGCCGAAACGGATCCTGGCGAGCGGTGACATCACAGTGGTTGAAGGCGTCCTCGCCAACCCGCCGGAGACGCCGTATTTGTGCCCGCCCGGCTGTGTGCTGGTGATGAAGGAAGGCACATCGCAGGTGCAGCGCCTGCACATCCACCTTGCCAAGCGTCCGCCCCTTCCCGTGGATTGAATTTTGTGAGGCGCTGGGGGAATTTGTCCATCCGGCGAACTTTCGCGGCTGCAGGTGCATCTTCTTATGGTCAGGTCGGCAAGAGAGCGACCAAAATGCAAACCAGAGGGAGGGGCGAAAATGGCCCACAAGGGAAAGTGCTTCTGCGGCTCAGTAGAAATTACGGTTACGGGAGAGCCGGTTGCTATGGGCTACTGTCATTGCAGCTCGTGCCGGGAGTGGTCGGCGGAACCGATCCACGCTTTCACGGGCTGGCCCGCCGACAGCGTGAAAGTCACCAAAGGCGCCGGCAATATTGGGACCTATCACCGGACCGAAAAGAGCTGGCGAAAATGGTGTACGGCTTGCGGTGGACATCTGTTCATCGATCATCCAGGCATTGAGGTAATTGATGTGCCTGCCGCGGTCGTTCCCTCCGTGAAGTTTGTACCCGCTTTGCACGTCAACTATCAGGAGGCGGTTCTAGCGGTTAAGGATGGCTTGCCGAAATATAGGGATGAACCAAAGGAATTTGGCGGATCGGGAGAGCTAGCGCTGGAACAATAGGGTAACGCTGAGGTCACGCGCCTGTTCTGCTCAGTTCGATCGGCAACTAAGCCGACGCAGAGACTACGCGAACTCGAACGAGAGCACCCAAAGCGGTTTCCCGGTGAGTGGGAGTAGTTTGCTCGGCCCGCCGCGGTGAGCTAGCCCTGAACAGGTCAACGTCAAATCGGTCAGACGGACCTAGAGTATCCATTCCCGGTGAGTTGACGCCAATGACGGCACCTTCGTGCAGCTTCGGGATGTCGACATCGTTCGAGTCGGCTTCACGTTTCGACTTGGCAAATAGAGGCGCCTGCTAAAACAGTACCCGACCCGTTCGTAGTTGCTTCCTGTCTCGGGCTCAGATCTAAAATCGGTTCCCCGTGACGTTAATAGGACACTTTCAAACTTTGTCGGACGAGCATAAACTGACTTCACCTCTCGGCATTTTTGCCGAGCACAAAGACTTCTGCAGTCGGCATCAATTATTTCAATAACTTAGGTGTTCGGCAGAATTAGATTTCATGTTGGGGAGCTACTGGGGTTCCGGGAGTGCAGATTGCGCCGGTTTGCGGGGCTCCGCAAAGAGCTCCTTTGGCCCCCAATGCCATGAAGCGAGGGTGTCGCATACGTGGTCGCACATTCTTCGCGTTTGCGCTGATCCCGGCCGAGGTGAAAAGATTGGGTGAGCCACCAAGGGGAGCGCGCCATGCCATCGATCGCATCCGTAGACCGTGCTTCAGCCGAACTCGCCGCCACCTTCGGGGGACAGCTCCTGAAGCCTGCCGATGCCGGATACGAGGAAGCACGCAAGGTCCACAACGGCCTCGTCGACAAACGCCCGGCGTTGATCGCCAGATGTCGGGGCGTGGCCGACGTTATGGACGCCGTCAACCTGACGCGCCGGCTCGGCCTGGAAGTGGCGGTTCGTGGCGGCGGTCACAACGTGGCCGGCCGCGCTACGATCGATGGCGGGGTGATGATCGACCTGAGCTTGATGAAAGGGATTCACGTTGATGCCGGGAATCGTCTGGCGCGCGCGCAAGCGGGCGTAAACTGGGCCGAGCTCAATCGCGAAACGCAGCTGCGTGGCCTTGCCGTCACAGGCGGCGTCGTCTCAAGCACAGGCATTGCCGGCCTGACTCTTGGCGGCGGTTTGGGGTGGCTGATGGGCAAGTATGGCCTCGCCCTCGACAACCTCAGGGCTGTCGAACTCGTTACGGCCGACGGGAGGGTTCTGCAGGCGAGCCAGGAAGTCGAGCCTGATCTCTTCTGGGCTGTGCGCGGCGGGGGCGGAAACTTCGGTGTCGTAACCTCCTTTGAATATCAGCTGCATGCCGTCGGCCCCCTCATCACGGCCGGTCCCATCGTCCACACGATTGATCGCGCGCGCGATCTGCTTGAGTTCTACCGCGACAAGACTCGATCACTGGCTGACGAGCACACGCTGTTTGCAACCCTCACGCATGCTCCGGATGGATCCGGCATGGACGTGGCGGCGCTGGTAACTTGCCATTGCGGCGCGCCGGACGAAGCTGAAAGGGCGATGCGGCCGCTGAAGGAGTTCGGGTCTCCCGTATTGGACGCGGTTGGTCCGATGCCCTACTGCCAGCTCAACAGCATGCTCGACGCCAACTACCCCAAGAGCGCTCTCAATTACTGGAAGTCGAACTTCCTGACGGAGCTCAGCGACGCTGCGATCAGCACCATGATTGACTGTTTCGCCAGCTGTCCCACGCCCATGGGCCAGCTGCTTCTCGAGCATATCCATGGCGCGGCGACCCGCGTCAGTGTCGGCGACACGGCGTTCCCGCATCGCAGAGAAGGCTACAACTTCCTCGTGCTCGCGCAATGGATGCAGCCTGCCGATACGACCCGCTGCGTCGACTGGGCGCGTGCGACTTACGAACGGATGCAGCCGTTCTTTGGCCCTGGCCGATATGTAAACTATCTCGGTGATGACGAGACGGGGGATCCTGTCGCAGCTGCCTATGGCGCCAACTACCGCCGGCTGCAGCGCATCAAGGCGACGTATGATCCGAAAAACGTATTTCGCATGAACCAGAATATCCGGCCGCTGGCTTAAACGGGCCGATGATTTCAACTCTTACCCAATTCGCGCATGAAGCGGTCGAAAATCGCAGTGCCCGAGCGCTCCGGGCACCGCCCGAGGCCCAAGTGTAGCGGTTCCAAACCACCAGGTGGCAATCGGAACTGTACGCGAGAGGGATCGAGCTCAGCCATCGCGCGATACCATCGTTTAAGAGCCGGGGCGATGCGAAGGTGCATCTCGTGGCGATTGCGCGTGCGTGTGGGGTCGTTAGCTTTCTGACGGCGCAGCGTCGCTGTATCGAGATCGGCGAAGAAAACGAGATCCGAGAGGCCTAGCTTGCCGTTCGCAAAGGCGGAGCGACTAAACTCTCTGCTCGCATCCCAGTAGGCGGAAGATGCGAGGCCTTCAACCCAAAGAGTCCAAGTCCAATAAGCTTAAATGGATCGGTATCGCAGGCTCGGTGCCGTCTGCTTCGGCCGCTCGAGCGCCAGATAGTTCAGGATCGGCAAGCGCCTTGTCGATCTCAGAGTTTAACCGCCCTTTGCCCGAGTCTCCTCGGGGCCCAGGGTTCTCCCCATCGTGTTGGCGTTTTGCGTAAGGTCTCAGGACCCAATAGACGAGAACCAAACTCCACCCGCCATCATGCTGGCGCACGGTTGCTGTTGATTATTGCCCCGATAATTGCTGCCATTGGCTTTGCACTGTTTGCCTGGTCCGGTCCGACCACGCCATATGTTGTTGCTTTCTTGTTACCGATGTCGATTGTCGGACTCGGCATGGCAGTGCACGTTGTGCCGCTTACGAAGACCGTTATCCAGGCCGTTCCCAGTCAACAAACTGGCGTGGCATCCGGAGTAAATAATGCCGTTGCTTCCATAGCCGACCTTTTAGCAATCGTAGTATTCAGCGCGGTCGCGTAAGTGGCGTAACGAGCGGACTGGGAGACGATCGCGCCATTTCCGAAGCGATGGCAAAGGAGTCGGTGGCAAGAGGCATTCATCTTGCAATGTTACTCGCAGCAGGCCTTGCCTTAGCTGCAACGAGTTGTGCGATCTTGACCATCCGTCGAACGGAAGATCGTCGACCGCATACTTCTCATCATATTCGATGATAGCATAGAGGGGGTACCGTGGTCGAAGCAGCACGAGCACAGCCTATGGAAAACCCTGGGGGCGCACGATTCCATTAGCTTTGGAGACGTAGTTTCGTTTTACGTGTTTATGCCGCTTTAGAAGTCTCTTCGAAGGGTTCGCTCAATTGCCACCTATCCTAGCCATGACGAACCATTCCCACCTGAAAGGTCGAGAGGTCCGATACTGGTTCTAGTGGGTAGGTAGTACAGACCGATACTCGTCTTCACAGGGAGCAAAGTCATTGACGTCAAACAAAATACAAAAGGAGTTTCAGCTCACGTACGACGATCAGGGACACGGTCAAGCTGTTGTATTTGTGCACGGCAACGTATCGGATTGCCGGATTTGGGATGATCATCGTGCGATGATCCTGGCCCAGTTTCGTTTGATTGCACCGACCCTGCGATACTTCGGAATATCCGATTGGCGGGATGATGGGCGGAACTTTTCAATCCAAACCCATGCCGACGACTTAGCAACCTTCATCAAAACGCTCGGAATGGCTCCTCTCCCCATCGTCGGTTGGTCCTTTGGAGGCGCCGTCAGTCTAGCCATGACGGCTCAACATCCCCAACTTGTGGAACGCCTCTTTCTATATGAGCCGTCGCTTCAGACAATCGTTGCCAACCGGGCCGCTGCCGGGCGAGCCTCATATGATAGCCAGCAAATGACGAAGAGAGCAAAGGCAGCCATGAACGGAGGGGAAACCAACGCTGCCGTGCAGTGTCTCATGGATGACGTCAACGATCATTCCGGCGACTTCCAACGGCTGAGCAAAAGCGTGCGTTCTATAATGCAGCAGAACGGTCATACGCTTCCGCTTCTCTTCGCCGCCCCCCCGCCGTCTATTTCCTGCGAAGAACTGGGAGAGTTAGATATCCCGGTCAGCATTGCAGTTGGAGAACAAAGCCGTGAGTTTTACAGACTCATTGCGAAGGCGGCGAGCCAATCCATTCCGGATGCCAAGTTGATTGAGGTGCCAGGCGCTAGGCACCTGTGGCCTATTCAAGACCCCGCCGCATTCAGTCGACTTGTACTAGATTTCCTAAGTCCAAGCGCTTGAGGCGAGCTTCTCGAATGAGATCGACCCAGACTGGGCTTACAGTTGGCGACCAGCAGATATGACCGCCAAAATTTTCTTATGCATGGTTCTCTATCCATTGTTTCAATTGGTTGCCACACACCAGCGCACTTGATTGCGAAGATGATCGCATGGCCAACCCATTGAGAGGGTCTGCGAAAATGTTTTGGACACCTTGTGGGTTTTCCCACAGTAGCACCCAGTCACAGATGCTAATTGACGTCCATTGAGTACAACAGAACTAGAATCTAACAGATGGAGACGACCATGAAGAAAATCTTGATTACTACCCTTGCTCTCGGTTTCCTCGCTGCCCCCGCGGCCGCTGGATCCTTCCCCGAGAAAGCCGAAAGCCGTGTTCCAACGACAAGCAAGTCATATGGAGGTGCCCTGACCCAGAGTTTGATGCAGAAGAAGTGGGATCAGATCCATCCGACGACCCATGGCGCCATGTTTGACACGAGCTACGCGTTGTCCGCTGGTTCCAATTCAGCAAAGCCGATTTTCTCACCTAACCGATAGGCTAATGGACATATCAAAAGAAGCTCAAGGCGACGCCTTGAGCTTCTCTCATGCCGCACAAACTTCTCCTATCAAAAACCACGGTGAGTATGACTTCACCCTCGTTTATGTAAAAGACGGCGTCGGCTGGCTGAGGCCACTATTGCTCCCACTCGCGCGACTCAACTCGTAGATCGCCGACCTGCTAGTTCCTTTGCTCTATGTATCCGCCACCGTTAAAAACTGGACTCACTTAAGAAGGGTCTTTGATACAAACTGTTCGCGCAACAGGGGCCGTGTGGTTGCTCATATGGCGCCCTCCTCTGCCCGATCGTCTTGTTGGATGTCGGGTGCTGACGCCTGCATGACACCTCGGTCATTCAATCATGGTCATCAGCAAGGTGGCGACGCAGGCCGTCACGTTCGGCAATATGTTGTGCCAGTAGCTTTTCAAGTTCTGTCAGCATCCGCCGTTCCTCAGTAGCGTCATAGCCCTGCTTCTCGATTTCGGCGATGAGGTTGCGCTGCCGATATATCCTGCGTTTCCCCACAGCCACGTGTTCCTCTGCAAGAGCAAGCTGATCAATGATGGTCGACCGATCGGTCAGTTGACACTCCCAAATGTCCGATCTGTTCCCAGACGGATGGCGGCTGGGAGGTAGGCTGAACGCAATTGTCACAGGTATCGGCGGCGCGAGTGATGCCGTTCGCAACCGCGTCATCAAAGCTCTTGGGTGGCGTTGATATGATTTCTGTAACTTTGGCGACTGCCATAGCTCTATCTCCTACTGGATACACCCCCACTGCCAGTCTGCCCACAAGAAACTGGCAGACAATCATAGCCTACTACATCGGAGAGCTTGGACGATGGCTTCTCGTCCAAAAAGGAAAGCAACCAACGAGCCAATTTCAGTTAGCCAGGCCTACTTCGACTGATGAAGTAGTTGAGACTGGGGCACTATACATCCGGGGCCCTTGAGAGTTAACTCGGAGGCGCTATTCAAAGGAGATGAGCGATGAGAAATGTCTTAGCGATTGTTGGCACGATTGCACTGTCAACGGCCGCTTATGCCCAGAACGACCCGCAGGTTATTAACCCCCGGGCCTTGTTCCCCGAAGCGGCTTTGCCGTCGAACGGTTTACGCCGATGCGCAGCGTAAAAACATGACCATGTCGATAAGACGAACGCGCAATCTGAACGAGAGATCGTCAGCCTGTCCATTGTGCCCATGGGCGCTACCGACCGTACTTCTGCCAGATGCGCGCCATTGGTCATCATTAAAGAAGAGGCAAGCGCTGGGTCCTAGCCAAGACGATGCCGGCGGCGCACTCACTGGCGCTAATGACGGAACCCCCGATGGCAACGGTGGTGCCTATTTCACGCTCTCAGGACCCTGGGAATCAAGTCCAATTGCCGGCCGCGTTGTTCATCTGACTGCAGACGGCAAGCTGATCGAAGCAGCTGACGACTTGCATTACGCAAACGGCATCACCAAGGGAAAGGACGGCCGGCTTTACGTCAACGAATCGGAGGCAGGCCAGTTGTCTAT
>CAWBJO010000004.1:0-50808 GCA_963789175.1 uncultured Alphaproteobacteria bacterium | reverse complement strand
TTCGGCTTGCTTGACTTTGCGGGGATGCGCCACCTATATCGCCTCGCACGCGACCGTTTTCGGGGCGGAGTAGCTCAGTTGGCTAGAGCAGCGGAATCATAATCCGTGTGTCGGGGGTTCAATTCCCTCCTCCGCTACCACCTTCTCGCAGATCGTCTGGAACCTAAGGCTCTCAGGCCGATCGCCGCGGGCGCTCGCCGCCTTCGCCCGTTACCGCCGCCTTGGCGCCGCGCAGCGCCGCCGCCTGGCTCACCGTTGCGCCTTCCGGCACCTTCTCGAAGGTGAGCTGGGTGAACAGGCCGAAAGGCCTGAGCGGCGTCGCCGCCTTCATCCGCAGCCGGTTGCAGGTGAGCAGCGTCTCGACCGGGAACTCCGGCCGCCAGCCGAGCGTCCGCGCGAACGGCGCGAGCGCCTTCTCGACCGAGCCGCGCAGGCCCTTCTCGTGGCTGAAATGGTTGACGATGACGACCTCGCCGCCCGGCTTGCACACGCGCTGCAGCTCGAACATCACCTGCTTTGGGTCCGGCACCACCGTCATGACGTACATGGCGACGACGACGTCGAAGCTCTCGTCGGCGAAGCTCATCGCGCCCGCGTCCATCTCGAGGACGGCCTCGACATGGGCAAGCCCCTCCTTGTCGACGCGCTCCCGCGCCCGCTTGAGCATCTGCGGCGACAGGTCGATCGCCGTCACGCTCAGCGACCGCTTGTAGTGCGGCAGCGAGATTCCCGTGCCGACCCCGACCTCGAGGACGCGACCCTCGTGCCGGTTGATGTAGTCCACGCTTCGCATCCG
Organism: uncultured Alphaproteobacteria bacterium; assembly: GCA_963789175.1. GTDB lineage: Bacteria > Pseudomonadota > Alphaproteobacteria > Rhizobiales > Aestuariivirgaceae > CAWBJO01. The sequence goes on along the minus strand of CAWBJO010000004.1, from coordinate 50,012 downwards.
GCCCCAGTCCGAGACCTTGCCGAAGGTGACGTCGTAGATGGGGGCCCAGCGCGCATAGGTACGCCGCAGGGACTCCTCGTTCATGTCGACAAGACGCACGCTCAACTCCCGCATCCTCTCTTCAACGAACCCAATCCATTAGATCGTGACCGGAATCGGCGATTCAAGTCGGTTTACAACGGGATTCAGGTGTACTGCAACTCCCTCGTGCCCCTCGTCAGCAATGATTGTACCGCCCCCCAGGAGCCTCGCCCCCGCCCCCGGCGCATCGTAGAACACGCAAGCTTGGCCGGGCGAAACCCCGTATTCGGGTTCTGCAAGCACGACTTGCGCGCGATCTCCCTTGCGAAGGAATCGCGCCGGTACGGGTGTCCGGCTCGATCGGATCTTCACGAACACCGTCGGCTCTGCTTCGGCCGCGCCGAGCCAGTTCACCGCCCGCACCGTGAACCGCCGGCAGGCCAGCGCCGACTTCGGCCCGACCATCACCCGCCGGCTCGCCGGTTCGATTCGCACCACGTAGAGCGGCTCGCCTTCGGCGTGCTTCAGTCCCCGGCGCTGGCCGACCGTGAAGTTGATGATTCCCTCGTGCCGCCCGATACGTCGCCCGTCGACATGCACGATGTCGCCGCCCCGGCCGGCTTCCGGACGCACCTTGGCGACGACGTCCTGGTAGCGGCCCTGCGGCACGAAGCAGATATCCTGGCTGTCGGGCTTCGCCGCGATGTCGAGTTCCATCGCCGCGGCGAGGCGGCGCGTCTCGTCTTTGGTGAGCTCGCCGAGCGGAAAGCGCAGGAAGTTCGCCTGCGCCTGCGTCGTCCCGTAGAGGAAGTAGCTCTGGTCGCGCGCCATGTCGGCCGGCGTGACGAGATCGCGCTCGCGCGCCCTGCCCGCCCGCGCCCGGCTGCGGATGTAGTGCCCCGTCGCCAGCGCCGCGGCGCCGAGATCGCGCGACCGCTCCAGGAGATCGGCGAACTTGACGGTTTGGTTGCACGTGACGCACGGCACCGGCGTCTCGCCCTTGAGGTAGCTGTCGGCGAACGCGTCGATGACCGCCGAGCGGAAACGGCTTTCGAAATCGAGGACGTAGTGCGGAATGCCGAGCTTCGCGGCAACGCGCCGCGCATCGTGGACATCCTGCCCCGCGCAGCACGCCCGCTTGCGGCCTATCGCCATGCCGTGATCGTAAAGCTGCAGCGTGACGCCGACCACCTCGTAGCCGGCGGCATGCAGAAGGCCCGCGGCGACGGAGGAATCAACCCCGCCCGACATGGCCACGACGACGCGGTGGTCCGCGGGGTCGCCTCTGAGGTCCATGGCCTCGTGGATCGACCGCAGGATGCTGTCCGGCACCGACATTAACGCCTCGTTAGGAGGTACTTATGCCGTCATCGCTCGGAGGCTGCAAAGGCATTTTTAAGGCCGATTTCTGCACGCTTGGCCGCCGACTGTGCGGATTTGGGTCAAAGGCAGCGGCCTCGTTACCGAAAATTGGGATTTGCTTAGCTGTTCTTTAAACGCACGTGCGTAGGCTTCACACGAGTTAGTTGCGTATCTCAAGGTTCCCATATGAGTGGTCAGTTGCATTCCCGAGTAAGCTACGTCATCGGGCCCGATGGCAGCCCTCTCACAATTGCAGATCTGCCACCGCCGGAAACCCGGCGATGGGTCATTCGTCGCAAGGCGGAAGTGGTCGCGGCCGTTCGTGGCGGCCTGCTCAGTCTCGAGGAAGCCTGCAGCCGTTACACGCTGACGGTCGAGGAGTTCCTGAGCTGGCAGCGCTCGATCGATCGGCACGGCCTCGCCGGCTTGCGCACGACGCGGATCCAGCAGTATCGCGCTTAAGTTTGGCCTGGGCCCGATTGCGCCGGCGGATGCAGACCGCCGGTTCGCGGCTGGCTTTCCGTTTGGCATTCGCATAGCGACCGCCTAGACTTCGGGCCGATCTCAAGGCCCATGAACATCCTCATTCTGTTCGCCCATCCGCGCTTCGAAGCCTCCGTCGTGCAGAAGGAGCTGCTGTCCGCCATCTCCGGCCTCGACGGTGTCGCCATACGCGACCTCTACGCCCTCTATCCCGATTTCGCCATCGACGTCGAGGCGGAGAAGTCGGCGCTGCTTGCCCACGACCTCGTCGTGTTCCAGCATCCCTTCTACTGGTACTCGATCCCTGCCCTCATGAAGGAGTGGCTCGACCTCGTGCTCGAGTTCAACTGGGCCTATGGTCCGCGCGGCTCCGCCCTGCGCGGCAAGTTCGTGATGAACGCCGTGTCGACCGGCGGCGATGCGGAAGCCTATCGGCCGCAGGGCCACAATCGCTTCCCGCTCGAGCAGCTCCTGAGCCCCATGAACCAGACCGCCCATCTCTGCGGCATGGGATGGCTTCGGCCCTTCGTCGTCTATTCAGGCCGCCGCATGTCGCGGGCCGAGCGGATGGCGGAGATCGCCGCCTATCGCGCGCTGCTCGAAGGCCTGCGCGACGGCAGGCTCGATCCCCGAACCCTTCTGGCCGACGGCTACGCCATGCCGGCCTCGCTGGGCGACTGAGCCGATGACCCTCGACGAATTCCTCCTGGGCGCTTTCACCTACCTGGCCGCCGCCGTGCTCTCGGTGCCGATCGCCGCCCGCCTCGGCTTGGGCTCCGTCCTCGGCTATCTCGTCGCCGGCATCGTCATCGGGCCGGCCGTGCTCGGCATCGTCGGAACCGAGGGCGCCCATGTCATGCACTTCGCCGAGTTCGGCGTCATCGTCATGCTGTTCATCGTCGGGCTCGAGCTCCAGCCGTCGAAGCTCTGGTCGCTGCGCCGCTCCATTTTCGGACTCGGCAGCCTGCAGGTCGTAGCAACCGCGGCCATCCTCGGGCTCGCCGCGCTGGCGCTGGGCTGGACGTGGCAGGCGGCGCTCGCGGCGGGCCTGGTGCTGGCCATGTCGTCGACGGCGATCGTGCTCCAGAGCCTCAGCGAACAGGGCCTGCTCAAGACGGCGACCGGCCAGGCGGTCTTCTCCGTTCTCCTCTTTCAGGACCTGGCGATCATCCCGATCTTCGCGCTCCTGCCGCTGATTGCGACGCAGAGCGCCGAAACGGCGGCCCACGGCGCCGGCGCGCTCGCCGCCCTTCCTCCCTGGGGCCGTGCCCTCGTCGAGCTCGCCGCCGTCGTCCTCATCGTCGCCGCCGGACGATTCCTCATGCGGCCGGCGTTCCGTCTCGTCGCCTCGACGGGCCTGCGCGAGCTCTTCACCGCGACGGCACTTCTCATCATCGTGGGCATCACGCTCCTAATGAACGTGGTCGGCCTGTCGCCGGCGCTCGGCGCCTTCCTCGCCGGCGTCGTGCTCGCCGAGAACGAATACCGCCACGAGCTCGAGATGGATCTCGATCCGTTCCGGGGACTGCTGCTCGCCGTGTTCTTCATATCCGTCGGCGCCGGCATCGACTTCGGGCTGGTCGCCGCGATGCCGGTCGCGGTGGCCGGCCTGGTGATCGGTTTCATGGCCGTCAAGCTCGCCGTCCTCTTTGGGCTCAGCCGCCTCTTCCGAATGGCGACGCCGAGCGGGCTGCTCTTCGCCTTCGCCCTCGCCCAGGGCGGCGAGTTCGCCTTCGTGCTCGTCGCCTATTGCGTCGCCATCGGCCTCCTCGCCACCACGGCCGCCAACCTGCTCGTCGCCGCCGTCGCCATCTCCATGGCCCTGTCGCCGCTCTTGTTCATGACCCACCGCCTGCTCATCACGCCGATGTTCCGGAGCAAGGCGAACGAGCGCGAGGCCGACGTGATCGACGAGCGCGACAATCCCGTCATCGTCGCCGGCTTCGGCCGTTTTGGCATGATGGTGGCGCGCCTGCTCCAGGAACAGGGTTTCCGCACCACCGTCCTCGATCACGACGCCGAGCAGGTGGAAGCGCTGCGCCAGTTCGGCTTCAAGGTCTTCTACGGCGATGCCTCGCGCCGCGATCTCCTCGAGGCGGCCGGCGCCCGCCAGGCGCGGATCCTGGTGATCGCCATCGACGATCGCGAGAAGACGCTCGAGATCGCCGACACCGCCAAGCGCAACTTCCCGAATCTCGCCATCTTCGCCCGCGCCTGGGACCGCCAGCACGCCTACGAGCTGATCAATGCCGGCATCACGCGCGTCTATCGCGAGGTGTTCGGCTCCTCGCTCGACCTCGCCGAGGATGCGCTGCGCGAGCTCGGCGTCCATCCCTATCGCGCCCACCGCGCGGCGCGCACCTTCAAGCATGTCGATACGGCCTTCGTCCACCGTTCGGCTCCGCTTGCCGCCGACATGACGGCGTTGATCGATGCCTCCCGCGCCGCGCGCGAAGAGATGAGCCGCATCCTCGCCGCCGATCTCGGCCGCACGGCGCCCGAGGATCATGCCTGGGAAGCGCCCGATCGCCGCCCCGACCAGACGTCGTCGTCCTGAAAGCGCTTGTGGGCGCCGGGCCGGCCGCCTAAAACCGGCCATCCAAGGCGCCGGACTAGGGGCCGATGCCGAACCGAGGGGAGCGCCGCGGTGAATACGACAAAGGGCACGCACGAATTCGTTGCCGACCCGCGCAACGACTCGATCCTGATCTCCGTGAACGGCAAGCTCGTGCCGCGCGCTGAGGCGACGGTGTCGGTGTTCGACTCGGGCTTCGTGCTGGGCGACGGCGTATGGGAAGGCATGCGCCTCGTCGGCGGCGGCATTCCCTTTCTGGGCGCCCATGTCGAGCGACTGTACGAAGGTGCCAGGGCCATCTACATGGATATCGGGCTGACGCCGGACGCGCTCGTCTCCCGCATCTTCGCCTGCATCGACGCCAACCGCATGACCGACGGCGTCCACATCCGCCTCATGGTGACGCGCGGCATCAAGGCGACGCCCTACCAGGACCCGCGGCTGACGATCGGCCCGCCCACCATCGTCGTCATCCCCGAGTACAAGGACCCGCGCCCCGAGCTTCTCGCCGCCGGGCTGCGGCTGTCCACCGTCAATGTCCGCCGCGGCCCTCCCGACGTGCAGGATCCGAAGCTCAACTCGCATTCGAAGCTGAACTGCATCACCGCCTGCATCCAGGCCTTCACCGCCGGCGCCGACGAGGCCCTGATGCTCGATCCGCAGGGCTTCGTGGCCACCTGCAACTCGACGCATTTCTTCATCGTCCGCCGCGGCGAAGTGTGGACGTCGACGGGCCAGTACTGCATTCCCGGCATCACGCGATCGAACATCCTCCGTCTCGCCCGCGACAACGGCATTCCCGCCTTCGAGAAGGCGTTCTCCCTCTACGACGTCTACGGCGCCGACGAGGCCTTCGTCACCGGCACCTTCGCCGGCTGCGTGCCGGTGCGCGAGGTCGACGGTCGCCGGCTCGGCCATCCGCTGGCGCCCGCCGCCGAATGGAAAGGTTCAGGTCCGCTGACGGCGCGGCTGTCCGGACTCTACAAGGAGCTCTGCGTGCGGGAGAAGACGCGCAGCCTTGCCTGAGGTCCCCATGACGGAATCGAAATCCATCGCCATGTGGTCGGGCCCGCGCAACATATCGACCGCCATGATGTATTCGTTCGGCAACCGGCCCGACTGCGAGGTGTGGGACGAACCCTTCTACGCCTTTTCCCTCAAGCATCATGGCAACGACCATCCGCTGCGCGACGAGATCGTCGCCGCCTACGAGACCGATCATGCCAGGCTCGCCGCCCGCTGCGTCGCTCCGGCGCCGTCGGGCAAGCCCTACTTCTACCAGAAGCACATGACCCACCACATGCTGAAGGGCTACGACCGGAGCTTCATCGTGAAGCTCGCCAACGCCTTCCTGATCCGCGACCCCGATCGCGTCCTGGCGAGCTACGTGAAGAAATGGGATCGGGTGGCCCTGCGCGACATAGGCTTTCTCGAGCAGCAGGAGATCTTCGACCTCGTCGCCGATCGCCTCGGCCGCGCCCCGCCGGTGATCGACGCCGACGACGTGCTCGCCGATCCCCGCTCCATGCTCGAAGGCCTGTGCCGCGCCCTTGCCGTTCCGTTTCGCGGCGAGATGCTTCGCTGGCCGGAGGGACCGAAGCCGTTCGACGGGTTGTGGTCGCGCCACTGGTACAATGCCGTGTGGCAGTCGGAGGGCTTCGCCGCGCCCGAGCGGGTGGCGCCGCCCGCCCTGCCCGATGCGCTGCGTGCCGTGGCGGATGCAGCGCGTCCCATCTACGCGCGGCTCAAGGCGCACGCGATTCGCCCGGCTGGCGTCGCCGGCGGATGATGCTGACGAACTTCCGTTTGCGGAGCGCCTAGCGCGCGTGGCTCTCGCTGAGCGCGGGAGGAGCCGCGGCGACGTCGACGCGGGCGTCGTTTTCCTTCTCGGCGAGGAGCTCGATTTTCCTGAGCTCGGTCTCCTCTTCGCTGAGCGCCGACTTCGCGGACTCGAGCTGGTCCTTCAGTTCGCCGATCGACTGCAGGAGGTTCTCGCGGCGCGACCGCGATGCCTTGGCCGCCGTCGAATAGTTGAAGTGGCCGGGATCGGTCACGCCGCTGCGTGATTCTTCCATCCGGATATGGGCGTCGAGCTCGTCCTGCTTCTTGAGGAAGTCGGCGATCATCACCTCGATGTCCGCCACCTGGCGGCGACGTTCTTCGTGCTTGAAGCGATGCAGGCGCAAAATCGAATCCCTGGAACGCATGTTTCAAAGCCTCTCTAACTCGCGGGCCGATGCGGGAGATGCGGCCGTCCGTCTCCCGAAGGTCCTTGTCGTCTGCTTCGGCGCTGCTGCGGGGAAGGAGGTCCGCCTCTGCAATCCGAAGCTGTCCCTTTCCAGAGCTGGCCGAATCGACTACCAAAGGAGCAGGCCCATCCACCATCTTGGACCGGTCGCCTTAAGGCCCGGTAAACCCTGGACGTGAACCAAGACCGGGATGGAGGCGCCCCGCCTGCCAAACTGCGAGAATCGGCGGATTCGGCATCCACGGCGGCATCGTGTAGCGTGGCTGAGAAATCGGCGAAGTCCCTCGCCGAATTGCGTGAATTATGTTTTGTTAACCTTTCTCAGCGTATCTTAACCACCTGTGTTAACGGATAGGTTAGATGATCGCCGGAAGGCCATGTTCGGTGCATGGCCAAGGACCGCGGGACATTTTTGAAAGGGTTTCGCATGAGAGTTCTTCTGATAGAAGACGATACCGCAACGGCTCAGAGCATCGAGCTGATGCTCAAGTCGGAAGGTTTCAACGTCTACACCACCGATCTGGGTGAGGAAGGCGTCGATCTCGGAAAGCTCTACGACTACGACATTATCCTGCTCGACCTGAACCTGCCCGACATGAGCGGTTACGAGGTTCTGAAGTCGCTTCGCGTCAGCAAGGTCAATACGCCGATCCTCATCCTGTCCGGCCTCGCCGGCATCGAGGACAAGGTCAAGGGCCTCGGCTTCGGCGCCGACGACTACATGACGAAGCCGTTCCACAAGGACGAGCTCGTCGCCCGCATTCACGCCGTCGTCCGCCGCTCCAAGGGCCATGCCCAGTCGGTCATCACGACCGGCGATCTCGTCGTCAACCTCGATACCAAGACCGTCGAGGTCGGTGGCCAGCGCGTCCACCTCACCGGCAAGGAATACCAGATGCTCGAGTTGCTCTCGCTCCGCAAGGGCACAACCCTGACCAAGGAGATGTTCCTCAACCATCTCTACGGCGGCATGGATGAGCCCGAGCTCAAGATCATCGACGTATTCATCTGCAAGCTGCGCAAGAAGCTCGCCGTCGCGGCCGGCGGCAAGAACTACATCGAGACGGTGTGGGGCCGCGGCTACGTCCTGCGCGAGAACGGCGATGCGCCCGCCGACATGCGCGAGACCGCCTGACCCCGACGAATTCCCTGAATCCGGAAGCCCTGCGCGACGCAGGGCTTTTCTTTTACGAGGCGGCCGCAGCCTCGGCGCGCCTGGCCTCGAACCGCACCTGGTTGCCCGCCGCCGCGGTGGCGAGCTCGTAGCCCGCCTGTTCGGCGAGCCGTTTGGTGTAGTAGGCCTGCACCAGCCGGGCATCGAGTTCCGCGGGGTCGAACTCGCCTTTCAGCAGCTGGCCGATCTTCTCTGGCAGCCGCGCCGCGTCCCCGGAGGCCGACACCACCGGCATGTCGGATTCGAGCGCCACCGTGACCGTGCCGCCGCGCGGCACCGCCGCCATGGCGAGCAGCATCATGTTGAGCAGGAGCTTCACCTCGGTCTTCGGCCGCGTCTGCCGCGGCGCCTGCCAATCGAGCTTGATCTTCTCGTCACCGACGAAGGATTTCGCCGTGTCGCCAGCCTCGCCGAGGTCAAGCGAGGCGCCCGCCGATCCGGCCGCGCCGAACGCGATCCGGCAGAACTGCAGCTTGGCCGATGCCTGCCTGGCCGAGCGCCGGACGAGGTCCATCGCCACCTTCTTCATGTCCTCGTCGTCCTCGTCCTCGAGCACCTCGAGGCCGTTGGCGATGGCGCCGACCGGTGAAATCACGTCGTGGCACACGCGGCTGCACAGAAGCGCCGCCAGGTCCAGATCGCTCAGCACGGGATGCCCGCTCATGAATCACTCCGCATCGTGGAACCGGGTGGTGATACACGATGCCGCCCGATATCGCCAAGCCCGCAAAAGCCGGCCGGGCGATTGACCTTTCGCCAATCGCACGCTTTTATGCCGACCTTTGTCAATCCCCCGGGACAAGTCGATGGTTGAGGCCGACCCTTCGCAGCTGACGCGCGGCCTGGTGCAGCTCGCCCTGGCCGCCGGCAAGGCGGTTATGGCGGTCTATGCCGATGTGCCCGCCGTCCGACTCAAGTCCGATGAATCTCCGGTGACCGACGCCGATCTCGCCTCCGAGGCGGTGATCCTCGCCGGCCTCGGGCGCCTCGCTCCGGCGGTGCCCGTGATTTCCGAGGAGAGTGCGGCACCAGCCTCTGGAGCCCCGGCGGACCGGTTCTTCCTCGTCGACCCGCTCGACGGCACCAAGGAGTTCCTGAGCCGCAACGGCGAGTTCACCGTCAACATCGCCCTCATCGAGCAGCGCCGCCCGGTCGCCGGCGTCGTCCTCGCCCCGGCCATCGACCGTCTGTTCTGGGCCGAGAAGGACGTCGGCGCTTTCGAAGCCGGAATCTCGGGATTGGCGCTTGGCACCCTGGCGATGCGCCGGCTTCGCGTCACGCCCCGCTCCGAGGCGGCCCTACGGGTGGTGGCGAGCCGCTCTCATCCCGATGCCGAAACCGAGGCGTGGATGAAGGCCCGGCCCGTCGCCAGCATCGTCTGCGCCGGCTCCTCCCTCAAATTCTGTCTGGTGGCGGCGGGAGAAGCCGATGTCTATCCGCGCTTCGGCCGCACCATGGAGTGGGACACGGCGGCCGGGCACGCCATTCTCGATGCCGCCGGCGGCACGGTCGCCGCGAGCGACGGCAGCCCCCTGCTCTACGGTAAGTGGGACGCGGGATTCGCCAATGGCGGGTTCGTCGCCAGCGGCGGCTAACGGTCCATTAACGAGTTGGAAGCCCCCGCCTGCTATTTTGGGAGAGGATGGCTTGGAAGCGGCGTTCGCTTCCGGTGTGTGAGGAGGTAGGCATGCAGCGTTGGTGGGGTTTGATCGCGATCGGGACGGCGTTGGCGATAGCGGCATTCGCGATGGAGTCGTCGATGGCGCGCGCTGCGTCGACGAGCACGAACGCCCCCGCATACGCCGGGCGCCAGTCGGACGACACGTACTCCTACGAAGAAATCGTCGGCAAGGGACACCGCTTCTTCGGCCGCACCACCAAGGAGATGGCGAGCGTCGTCGAATACGCGTTCCGCCGCGAGGGCGAGCCCAACGGCTACATCATCGGCGAGGAAGGCTCGGGCGCCGTGGTCGGCGGGCTGCGCTACGGCGAGGGCACGCTGTATATGAAGCACGGCGTCAGGCGGAAGGTCTTCTGGCAGGGACCGTCCATCGGCTGGGATTTCGGCGGCAACGGCTCGCGCGTGCTCGTGCTCGTCTACGGCATCGACGACCCTTCCGACCTTTACGTGCGCTTCGTCGGCGTGGAGGGCACGGCCTATATCGTCGGCGGCATCGGCGTGAACTTCCAGCAGCACGGCCGCCTGAAGCTCGCGCCCATTCGCACCGGCGTCGGCCTCCGGCTCGGTCTCAATGCGGGCTACCTCAAGTACTCCGAGGAGCCGACCTGGAATCCATTCTAGGCGGCGCAAGCGGTGGCCTTCACCCTTGTGGTAAAAATGCACCGTTAATTATCTTTTCCTTAAAGGGCGATAGCTCGCGCACCGGCATACCACCTTATTTTTGTCATCGCATCGCGAGAGCCTAGGGGCTATCTTCGTGGAGGCGCGCATTGTGAGCGCGCGCGACTAGGACCGGCGCGGATGTCCGAGCTTGAAACGATCATGCTGGTGGCCCTGGGCTTTGCGATCGCCGCACTGATCGCATTGTTTCTCGGGCGATTCACCTGGCGCTTCGCCCTCGGGCTCGGCAAGCGCCACATGCAGCGCGCCGCACCTTCGACGCTGGCCGAGCTCAAGGCGGACCGCGATCGGCTGCGCGCCGAATACGCGATGCTGTCGCGCAAGCTCGATCTGCGGCTCAACGAACTCAAGACCCGACTGGCCGAGCAGATGGCCGAGGTCAGCCGCAACCGCAACCGCATCGACCACCTCCAGTCGGAGCTCCGCAATCGCGATGCGACGATCGCCGATCGCGAGGGCGAGCTCGTGACCCTCAAGATGCAGCTCGGGCCCCTCGAATCCGAGCTTGCCGCCCGCACCGAAGCGACCCAGCAGCTCAAGGAGATCCTGCGTCGCCGCGACGCCGAGATCGCCCGCCAGCACCAGGTGGTCGAGCAGCTCCGTGCCGAACTTCAGCACCGCGACCGCCAGATCGCGGCGTTCGACGGCAGCCGGGCCCGCAGTGAGGCAGGCGACCAGCTGTTCAATCCCCATTCCCTGTCGCTCCAGGAACGGGTCGGCCGCCGCCTCGACGACCTGGCAACTCTTGCAAGCTCCCTCTCGGCCCGCCGCGCCGATCTGTCGCGCGAGCTCGAGGCCACGTCCGCCTTGAAGGACGAGATCGCCGCCACCGCCGAGCCGCGGCTCGCTGAGTCCGAGCCCCTGACCGGCGAGATCCTGAATCCCACCGCCACCGATCCGGCACCCGAGATTTTCGAGGACAGCCGGCTGGCCGAGCTCGACGACGGCGCCAGGAGTCTCGAGGAAGAGCTCGCCGCGGCGGTGCGCGAGACCGATGCGCTGGCCGCCGACCTTCGCGATCTCGATGCAAAGTTTCATGTCGATTTGGGATCGATCGACGTCCGCACCGGCACCAACGAGGCGCCCGCCGTCGCCGAGCCGCCGCTCCTTGCCGCCGGCGATCCGGTCGGCGAGACGCGCCCGCGGGTCGCCGCCGGGCGTCAGCTGCGCGGTGTTGCGAACGTCATCCAGCTTGCCGCCCGCATTCGCGGCATGCAGAAGAACGCCAACGGATCGAGCTAGCCTCCAACCGCCGCTACGACAAAAAAACCGCCGGCACGAAGCCGGCGGGCAGGCATGTTGCGAGCTTGCGCTTCCTTAGGTCGACTTCGGCCGCGACCCCGTGCTCGATCCGGACGCGCTTCCGCTTTGAGTGGCGGAGGACTGAGGTCCCGACGTCGTCGTCGATCGGTCGCTCGTTCCGAAGGTGCCCATGCGGCTCTCGTTGCCGGGCTGGACGCGGAGATTGTTCTGCACGTGCTTGACGCCTGATACGTTCTCCGCGACGTCCTCGGCGCGCCGCTTGTCGTCGCGGCTGTCGACCGTCCCGTTGAGCGTCACCTCGCCGTCGCTCACTGCCACGGTGATCATGGTCGCATCGAGGAACCAGTCGTCGGTCAGACGGTCGTTGACGTCCTCGCGGATGCGGTCGTCGGACCGGCTGTAGCCCTGCGGGCCCTTGCCGAACTTGCCGCCGCGCTCGCGGTCCATGCGGCGCCGCGATTCCGCCTCTTCGTCGCCGAACCACGAGGAGACCTCGTCGGAAGCCCGGTCCCAGAAGCCGCGGTCGTTGTCGCGTCCCCGGCTCCAGTTGCCTTCGCCCGACCATCCTTCGCTGCCGCGGCCGTAGCGTTGGCCGTAGCCGCCGGAGCTTCCGCCGCGGCCGTATCCGTAGCCGCCCTGGCCGCCATAGCCACCGCTACCATAGCCGCCGCCGTAGTCCTGGCTCGACCTGCCGGTCCAGTTGCCTTCGCCGAAGCCGCCGCGGCCATGGCGCTGGCCGTATCCGCCCTGGCTTCCATAGCCGCGCTCACCCGAGCCGCCGTAGCCGCTCTCGCCGAAACGGCCGCGCTCACCGAACCGACCGCCGTTGCCGCGGCTGCGCGCATGGCCGCTCCGGTCGTCCCAGCGCGACTGGTTTTCGGGCCGCTCGTAATAGGGCTCGTCCTGACCGAACTCGCCCGCGCCGTAGCTCTGCTCGCCGTATCCTTGGCCGGAGCTCTGGCCGCCGTAGCGGTTGCGATCTTCTTCCCATCGTCGACGATTGTCGTCTCTCCACCGATCTTCTGCCATGGTTCGTTCCTTTCTGACTTTGCAGGAGAGTCTTGCGTGCGTGCCGTCGCCCGCATCTCGAAGGCAACGAGCCATTCGGCAGGTGGTTCCTGGATGCCGCGAGGGAAGCGATAGCAATGGCGGCGAGGCGTCCGCTGCAGGAAATGCAGCGGCGGACAATCGTAAAACGATCGCAGAAATTTGGCGCCCCCTAGGGGAATCGAACCCCTGTTTCAGCCGTGAGAGGGCCGCGTCCTAGGCCGCTAGACGAAGGGGGCGCAATGGGAATGCGGATGGAAGCTATAGTGGCAGCCGGTATGGCTTTCAAGCAAAACCCGGAACCCTACTCGCCGGCCGGGACGGTGCCGGGCGCGAGCCGGACTTTGCCCAGGAGCCTGCCGTGGCGCGCATCGATGAGGAGGATTTCGCTCGTCTCTCCGTTCGCCACGTGCACCGCCATCCGGTCGCCGTCGACGTCGACGCTGACGATCCGGCTTCCGGCCGGAATCGATGCGGCATACTCCCCATGTGCCAACGTCGCCGGGCGCGGATTGGCGAGCCGGTAGGCGATCACGGCGAACACCGTGACGAAGCACAGCACCAGGAGGACCCCGAGCACGATGACGACGATGCGCAGCGCCCGCACGTTGGAGGGCTCTTGCTCCGCACCCGTCGGAAGTGATACTGGCCCCGTCCCTGGATCCGCCGTCATCCGCGCCATATGTCGACTCCCGATGAGCTCACCACCACCGTCGCGGCCGAGGATGCGGGCGACCGCCTCGACCGGCTTCTCCCACGGCGCTTCGCGGACATCAGCCGGGCTCGCTTCCAGCGCCTGATTGCGGATGGCCATGTGCGGGTGGACGGCGAGACCATAGTGGAGGCGCGCCACAGGGTCAAACCGGGAAGCCGCATCGACGTCGTCGTTCCGGCCCCCCTGCCGGCGACGCCCGCCGCCGAAGCGATCCCGCTCGCTATCGTCTACGAGGACGATGCCCTGATCGTCGTCGACAAGCCGCCTGGCCTCGTCGTGCATCCGGCCGCCGGGCACTGGTCGGGCACGCTCGTCAACGCGCTCATCGCCCATAGCGGCGATAGCCTCTCCGGCATCGGCGGCGAGAAGCGTCCCGGCATCGTGCATCGGCTCGACAAGGACACTTCCGGCCTGATGGTGGTGGCCAAGACCGATGCCGCCCATCGGTCCCTGAGCGGACAGTTCGCCGCCCACGGCCGCGACGGAAGGCTCCACCGCGCCTATCGGGCCGTCGTCTGGGGAAAGCCGTCCCGCCGCGAGGGCAGGATCGAGATCGCGCTCGGGCGGGATGCCGCCAACCGCCGAAAGATGTCCGCTCGCGGCTCCAGGGGGAAGCTGGCCGTCACTCGCTATCGCGTGCTCGCCACCTCTTCCGAGCCGGGTTCTCCGAGCCTCGTCGAATGCCGGCTCGAGACGGGCCGCACCCACCAGATCCGGGTCCACCTCGCCGCCCTCGGCCACCCGCTCCTCGGAGATGCCACCTATGGCTCGGGCTTCGCCGCCAGTGCCCGTCGCCTGGGTCCTCGGGCCAGGGAGGCGCTGGCGACGCTCGGCCGCCAGGCCCTGCATGCGGGCGAACTCGGTTTCGATCACCCCCTGACCGGCAAGCCCATGCTCTTCCGCGCCAAGCTCCCGCTGGATTTCCGGAACCTGTTGCAAGCTCTTGATATGGAAGACGAATAGGTTCGTCACAACTATATTACTTCGACCCTCCGGCGCGGAACTGGAAGCCGGTCAAAACGTAACTATATTGGTGTCATTTCGGGAGTTCCGCACAATGGCGAATGCCAGATCGACGTTGCCCACCATATCGAGCGAAGGTGGCCTGCAGCGCTACCTACAGGACATCCGGCAGTTTCCCATGCTGCAGCCGGAGGAGGAGTTCATGCTCGCCAAGAGCTGGCGCGAGCACGGCGACCGCAAGGCCGCCCACAGGCTCGTCACCAGCCATTTGCGCCTCGTCGCCAAGATCGCCATGGGCTATCGCGGCTACGGGCTGCCCATCGGCGAGGTCATCTCGGAAGGCAACGTCGGCCTCATGCAGGCCGTCAAGCGCTTCGAGCCCGACAAGGGGTTCCGCCTGGCGACCTATGCCATGTGGTGGATCAAGGCCTCGATCCAGGAGTTCATCCTGAGGTCCTGGAGCCTCGTCAAAATGGGAACGACGGCGAGCCAGAAGAAGCTGTTCTTCAATCTCCGCAAGGTGAAGGGCCAGATCGAGGCGCTCGAGGAAGGCGACCTGCGTCCCGACCACGTGAAGGAGATCTCCCGCCGCCTCGGCGTCCCCGAGGCGGACGTCGTCAGCATGAACCGCCGCCTCGCCGGCGACGCCTCGCTCAACGCGCCGGTGCGCGCCGATGCCGAGGGCGAGTGGCAGGACTGGCTCGTCGACGAAGGCGAAAGCCAGGAGGCGGTCCTGGTGCGCACCGAGGAATCGGCGCTGCGCCGCGATCTCCTCACCGACTCCATGAAGAAGCTCAACGATCGCGAGCGCCGGGTTTTCGAGGCGCGCCGGCTGCGCGAGCAGCCGATCACGCTCGAGGAGCTCTCCCAGGAATTCGGCGTGTCGCGCGAGCGCATCCGCCAAATCGAGGTCCGTGCATTCGACAAGGTCCAGAAGGCGGTGAAGGCGGCCGCCCTCAAGGCTGCGACCGTCTCGAAGCCCCTGGAGCCGGTCGCTTAGGCGGCTAGCCCCCCGCTCGCTTTCCATCTCAGTCTGCTCGGCCGGGCCGGGAGCCGTCCGCGAAGTGGATTCTACTCTTCGCGTTCGGCGAAGAAAATCTGCACGGCGTAGAGATGGTCGCCCTTCTGGACGACGCCGGTGCTCACCGCCGTGTAGGAGCGGTTGAGCATGTTGCGCCTGTGGCCGCCGGACTTCATCCACTGCTGGAACAGCCGCCGCGCCTTCCGCGCGTCGGGCGGACCCTTGCTGCGCTCGCGCGCCGCGTTCTCGCCGCGCCGCGGCACCCGCGCGAAGTCCTCGGCGAAGGCGCTGATGCGCGCGTTGAACGAATAGCCTTTCAGCGATCGGTGGCCGACGAAATCGCCCAGCACCATGTCGATGGCCTGGGCCCGGGCCGCAGTCTTGAATTGCGGTTTCGCCGCCAGCGCCGGGCCGCCCTTGGCGGATCGTGCCTCGTTGGCCAGCTGATCGAGCAACGCCTCGAGGTCGGGTCTTACCGCCACGCCCTGGGGCGGACTCGCCACGATGGCGACCGCGTAGTCCCGGTAGGCCGGGGACGCCTCGCCCGCCATTGCCATGGCGAGGAGGCCGAGAAAACCCACGAGCAGGCGCCGACAGGCAGGCATGATACCGGTCTTTCTACTTAAAAGCTCCGATTCTTCAATCACTTGAACCAATCCCCGGCCAATTTCAACTATCTTTACCGTTCCTTGTGAAACACCGGGTTATGAAGGGTGTCGGGAGACTGCGGGCAAGCCCGTTTTGATTCTCTATAGGGACGGCCGTGACCATATTTTTCTCTCGCTTCCGGGGCAGATTCTCGACTGCGGCAATCCTCCTTGCCTTTGTCGCGGCGCTGGCGGCTTCCGGATACGGTCTCGTCAACTTTGCCGTCGACCGGCTGCTGGTCAACAACGCCCGGATCACCGCCGAGAACCTCGTCGACTTCTACCTCGACAACATTCCCGATTTCGCAGACGTGATGCGGGGCGAGACGCCGGCTTCCGACTCGATCGTCTTCATGCACCAGGCGGGCTCCATCGGGAAGATGTTCCGCTTCCGCTTCTACGATGCCGATGGCCGCCTGCGCGTCTCCTCCGATGCGATCGGCGAGGCCTTCACGCACACGGAGCGTTTCCCCGACCTCCATCCGGACGCGGCGGCCTCCATGGCGGCGGAGGAAAGTTTCGCTTTCCTCGGTAGCCCCGACGAGCATTCGCCCGCCGACTTCACCGTCTCCGTGATTCCCGTCAAGTCGGCCGGCAAGCTTCAGGGCTGGGTCGAGCTTTCGATCGGCCAGGAGCGGCGGCGCGAGCTCGTCCTGTCCGAGGCGATCCAGATCGCCCTCCTCATGGCGCTCCTGATCGCCATCGGCCCGGTCTTTGGTTTCTGGTACGTGACCCGCCAGAAGTCGCGCGTCGAAAAGACGTTGTCATTCGTCACCAACCACGACCAGCTGACCAAGCTTCCGAACCGTCCGGTGTTCGCTGCCCAGTTGCAGGAAACGCTGGCCCAGGCGGAGCGCCGCCAGGAACACACCGCCATCATCAATATTGATATCGACCGGCTGCGCGAGCTCTACGAGCAGTTCGGCCGCGACACCATCGACAGCGTGCTCATGGAGTTCGCCGCCAGGCTCCGGGCCCAGGCGGGCCCGCTCGGCATCGCCGCGCGGCTGAGCGACAGCGAGTTCGTCGTCTTGAAGTCGAGCATTCACGATGCCATGGAAGCTGCCCAGTTCGCGCGGGCCGCGCTGCAGGCCTTGACCCAGCCGGTCAATATCGGCGAGCAGGGCGTGACCGTGGACGTGAACATCGGCCTCGCCCTCGCCCCGACCGACGGCAAGTCGGCGACCGACCTCATGAAGAGCGCCGACGTCGCCCTGCTCTCCTCCAAGGCCTCCGGGCGCAACTCCTATCGTTTCTTCGACGCCGACACCGAGAACGGGCTGCGCAAGCGCCGCGCCATCGAGTCCGCGGTCAAGGAAGCCTGCGAGCAGAAGCTGTTCGAGCTCTACTACCAGCCGGTCTTCGAGTTGAGGAACACGAAGCTCACCGGGTTCGAGGCCTTGATCCGCTTGAACCATCCCCAGCATGGCGCCATATCGCCGGCCGAGTTCATTCCCGTCTCCGAAGACCTGGGTCTCATCGGCGAGATCGGTTCGTGGGTCCTCGAGACGGCCTGCCGCACCGCGGCCAACTGGCCCGATCCGCTGAAGGTCGCCGTCAACCTGTCGCCGCTCCAGTTTCGCAACGGCAGCATGATCGCATCGGCGCGCCGCAGCCTCGAGATGGCGCGCTTCCCCGCCTATCGCCTCGAGCTCGAGGTGACCGAAGGCGTTCTCCTTGACGACACCGCCTACGTTCAGGAGCAGCTTCGCGCCCTGCAGGAGTTGGGCGTCGGCATCGTCCTCGACGACTTCGGTGCCGGCTATTCGAGCTTGGGCTACCTCTGGCAGTTCCCCTTCAACAAGCTCAAGATCGATCAGTCCTTCGTCCGCGCCATGGACGTGAAGCACAACGTGCGCGACATCCTGCGCGCCATCATCGGGCTTGCCCGGTCCCTGAGCCTGCCGGTCACGGCCGAAGGCGTCGAGACCTTGGAGCAGGCGGAGTATCTGCGGAGCCTCGATTGCACCGAAGCCCAGGGCTACTTCTTCGGGCGGCCGGTCCCGGTGACCGAGGTCGCCGCCATCATCATGCGCAATTTCGCCGACGCGACTGCCCAGCTCGAAGCGGCGGATCCGGCGAAGGTCGTCAGGATCGGAACGTAGCGGGGATTTGACATGACGAGCGATGATGGGCGGATCCCGTTCTCTCCGATACGCTGGATCGGGCTGGCTGCGCTTGCTTTGTCCGCCCTTCTCTATTCCCTCGCCTCCCCTGCCGATGCGGCGCGCGCCGTCTCGCCGGCGCCCGCACCGCGGTTCGCGCCGCTTCCGGTTCTCCGCTATGCCGACGCCGAGATGCCGAAGCTTCCGTCCACGGAGCTCACCATCCTCTATCTCACGGGCGTGACTCGCGGCCATCTCGTCGCGTCGCTCGAGCTTTCGACCCACGGCCTCTACGACGAGGCGGTGCTGCACAGCCGCCACCCGCTCGACGAGATGTTGGTCGACCTGTCGCGCCTCCTGACCGATGAACAGTCCCGCGCCCTGCGTCGCCGCTTCGAACCTTTCAACGAGGCGGTGGCGTTGAAGTCGGACCTCGAGGAGCTCAGGGCCCTCTACGGCCCTCTCGAGGACGAGCTTGACCGCATCGATGCCGCGGCCCGCCAGGAGTCGACTCCCGCCGTCGAGCGGTCGCTCAACCTGATCGTGCTCTGGCTGAAGCAGGCCGCCCACGAGTACGAGGAGTTGTGGAGCGGAACGATCCTCGTCAATCCGACCGAATTCCAGGACGGTTTCGGGTTCCACGACGTGGCCGACCGGGCCCTGCGCGAGATCCTGCCGGACTTGCGGCGGCAGAACGCCGCCGCCGCCGAGGAAATCTTCCTCGCCCTGAAGCGCCTGAAGGACGCCTGGCCGAGCGTCGTGCCGCCCCTGCGTCCGAAGCTGACGCTCGCCCTGTTCAAGGCCCAGATCGCCATCATCGAGATCAACGCCCGCCGCTTCGCGCCCATCACCCAGTGAAGGGGTCGCGCATGAGGATCGTGTCCTCGCGCTCGGGCGAGGTTGAGAGCAGCGTCACCGGGCACTCGATCAGCTCCTCCAGATAGCGGACGTACTTGATGGCCTGCGCCGGTAGGTCCGCCCACGACCTGGCGCCGCGCGTCGAGGCCTTCCAGCCGGGCAGCGTCTCGTAGATGGGCTCGACCGGCACCTCGCCGGCCGGCAGCCTCTCGACGCGGTCGTTGCCGACCCGATACCCGGTGCACACCGCGATGCTGTCGAACCCGTCGAGCACGTCGAGCTTGGTGAGCGCGATGCCCTGGATGCCGGAGAGCTTGATCGACTGGCGCATCAGGACGGCGTCGAACCATCCGCACCGCCGCTTGCGGCCGGTGACCGTTCCGAATTCGCGGCCCCGTTCGCCGATGAGACGGCCGATGTCGTTGTCCTGCTCGGTCGGGAACGGTCCTGATCCGACACGCGTCGTGTAGGCCTTGGCGATGCCGAGCACGTAGCCGATCGACCCCGGCCCGACGCCCGAACCGGTCGCCGCCTGGGCCGCGACCGTGTTGGAAGACGTGACGAACGGGTAGGTGCCGTGATCGATGTCGAGAAGCGCCCCTTGCGCCCCCTCGAAAAGGACGCGCTTGTCGCTCCGCCGCGCCTCGTCGAGCAGGACCCACACGGCGTCGGCATAGGGGATGACGACCGGAGCGATCTCCGCAAGCTCGCGGGCGATCTGCGCGGGCGCGACTTCCGGAGCCCCGAGTCCGCGCCTGAGGGCGTTGTGGTGCTGCAGCAGGCGGTCGATCTTGGGCGGCAGGCTCGCGAGGTCGAGCAGGTCCTGGACGCGGATGGCCCGCCGTCCCACCTTGTCCTCGTAGGCGGGGCCGATGCCGCGCCCCGTCGTTCCGATCCTGCCTTCGCCCGCCGCCGCCTCGCGCATCTGGTCGAGCTCGCGATGCAGCGGCAGGATCAGCGCCGCCGTCTCGGCGATGCGGAGGTTGTCGCGCCCGATCGTCAGGCCCTGCCCCCTGAGCCTGGCGATCTCGTCGGCGAGCGCCCACGGATCGACGACGACGCCGTTGCCGATGAGCGCCAGCTTGCCCGGTCGCACGATGCCGGAAGGAAGTAGCGACAGCTTGTAGGTGACGCCGTCGACCACCAGCGTGTGGCCGGCATTGTGCCCGCCCTGGAACCGCACCACGATGTCGGCGCGTTCCGAAAGCCAGTCGACGATCTTGCCCTTGCCCTCGTCGCCCCATTGGGCGCCGACCACCGCGACATTGGCCATTCGCGCTTCTCCTGCATGCCAACGGCCCCGATGGCTGGCGCCAGGGGCCGTTTACGAGTGTCTAGAACAGGAACCGTTGCGGCCAAAGGAAAAATTCAAGGACTGATTTGGAGTTGCACATTCGTCAACAACCTTCGCAGGGCTTCGAAGAGCATTGCGCAAGCGCGGCGACCTGAGGTTTCAACTCGAATTGAAAGGGGCGACGTCGCGATGTCAGCAAATGCACAGCGTCATGCCGCCAGACGGCATCCGGACGATTTTGCCGCGCATCGTCCACATGTCGCAACCGTCGTTGCAAACCCACTGACTGATCTGTCGCCTCCGGTTGATCTCAATCTGTGCAAAAATTCCTTGACAATATATTCCTAGACAGGTAGATCGACACCGTCACCTTCCACATGGGAGGCGTTGTCCGGATAGCTGACGGCGTGGCGGGTGATCGGTGCCTCGGGCGGAGTTGTCTGTGCAAACAGGTGACGAAGCCCGGGCGGCGTCTCCGGCCTGACCCTCCTAAGACGGAGCGTGCTCAGCACAGCCGGGTGCCGAGGTTGGGTTCATCTCGACCAAGGCATCCGGCGAGATCGCAGTAGGGCGATGCCGTGGCGAAACACCGGTGGAGCGCTCCTTCACGGGGCATCCTGATTGCCACTGCCTGTCGACTTCGCGAAGTCCCCCGCGAGGTGGGCGCTCCACACTCCCTCCTTCCCCGAGGCCTGAAGCCGGCGGGCGGTTCGGCCTGTCTTACTCGATGATTGCCAAGAGGTCCTTCGCGTCCACCTGCGCGCCCGGCGCGACGGTAAGTTCCCTGACCACTCCCGCCGTCTCGGCCGCAACGGCCGTCTGCATCTTCATCGCCTCGAGATTGAGGATGACGTCGCCTTTCTTCACCTGCGCCCCCGGCTTGACGGCAATCGACACGACGAGGCCGGGCATCGGCGCGCTCAGATGCGTGGCGTTGCCCGGATCCGCCTTCGGCCGCGCCGCCTTGAGCGGCTTGCGCGACCGGTCGGGCACGCGGATGGGACGCGGCTGGCCGTTGAGCTCGAAGAACACCGTGACCATCGCATCCTCGTCCGGCTCGCCCACTGCCGAGTAGCTGACGAGCAGCGTCTTGCCCTTGTCGATGGCGATGCCGAACTCTTCCTGCAGCTGCATGCCGTAGAAGAACACCGGCGTCGGCAGGATTGACAGGTCGCCGTACTCCGCGCGCACCTTGTCGAACTCGACATAGACCTGGGGATACATGAGATAGGAGGCGAGGTCGGAATCGTCGACCGGCGCTCCCGTCCGCTCCTCCGCTTCGCGGCTGAGGCCGTCGAGGTCGGCCGGCTGCATCGCCGAACCGGGCCGCACGGAAAGCGGCGTCTCGCCCTTCAGCACTTTCCTTGCCAGCCCCTCCGGCAGCCCGCCATGCGGCTTGCCGATGTCGCCGCGGAACAGCGCCACCACCGAGTCCGGGAAGGCGATGGACTTCTCCGGGTCGAGCACGTCGGCGACCGTAAGGTTGCTCGTCACCATCATGAGCGCCATGTCGCCCACCACCTTGGACGACGGCGTCACCTTGATGATGTCGCCGAACATGCGGTTCACGTCCGCGTAGGCGCGCGACACCTCGTTCCATCGCTCCTCGATGCCGAGCGATCGGGCCTGCTCGCGAAGGTTCGTGTACTGCCCGCCCGGCATCTCGTGCATGTAGACGTCCGCCGTGCCGGCGCGGATATCGCTTTCGAAGGCTTCGTAGAGGGCGCGCGTCCGCCGCCAGTATTCGGCGATCGTCTCGAGTCCGGCCGGATCGAGGCCCGTGGCGCGCGGCGTTCGCTCCAGCGCCGCGGCGATCGAGCCGAGCGGCGGCTGCGAGGTGAGGCCGCTCATCGAATCCATGGCCGCGTCGATCGCATCGACGCCCGCCTCCGCTGCGGCGAGGATCGTCGCCGCCGATATGCCGCTTGTGTCGTGCGTGTGGAGATGGACCGGCAGTCCGATTTCCGCTTTGAGCGTGCGCACCAGCAGCCGCGCCGCCTCGGGCTTCAAGAGCCCCGCCATGTCCTTGATGCCGAGAATGTGTGCGCCGGCCGCCTTGAGCTCGCGGGCGATGCGCACGTAGTAGTCGAGATCGTATTTGGGCCGTTCCGGATCGAGGATGTCGCCGGTGTAGCAGAATGCCGCTTCCAGCACCTTGCCGGAGGCGAGGACGGCGTCCATCGCCACCTTCATGTTCTCGGTCCAGTTCAGTGAATCGAACACCCGGAAAACGTCGATGCCCTCCGCGGCGGCGCGCCCCACGAAATGCTCGACGACGTTGTCGGGGTAGTTGGTGTAGCCGACCGCATTCGCCGACCTCAGCAGCATCTGCAGCAGATGGTTGGGCATCACGTGCCGGAGCCGTCGCAGCCTTTCCCACGGGCACTCCTTGAGGAAGCGCATGGCGACGTCGAACGTCGCACCGCCCCAGCACTCGATCGAGAACAGCTCCGGCAGCAGGACGGCGTACGCCGGCGCGATCTTCACCAGGTCCTCGGTCCGCACGCGCGTCGCCAGCAGCGACTGGTGCGCATCGCGCATCGTCGTGTCGGTGACCAGCAGCCGCGTCTGCGCCCGCATGAAGTCGGCAACCGCCTGCGGCCCTTCGGCATCGAGCAGCTGCTTTAATCCGCGCAGCGGCAGGACGCCCCGCATGTCCGGCGCCCTGGGCGCCGCGAGGCGCGAAGCCGGCGCCGGCCGGTCGCGCACTTCGGCATTCCCGTTGACGATCACGTCGGCGATGAAGGTCAGAAGCTTCGTCGCCCGATCGCGCCGCTCGGGCAGGTCGAACAGCTCCGGCGTCTCGTCGATGAACCGCGTCGTATAGTCGCCGGAAGCGAATTTCGGATGGCGCACCAGCCCTTCCAGGAACTGCAGGTTGGTCGACACCCCGCGGATGCGGAACTCCCGCAACGCCCGCTCCATGCGCTGCACGGCTTCTTCGGGCGTCGGCGCCCATGCGGTGAGCTTTTCGAGGAGCGAGTTGTAGTGCCGGGTGACGAGCGCCCCCGAATAGGCCGTGCCGCCGTCGAGCCGGATGCCGAAACCGGTTGCGCCGCGATAGGCCTTGATGCGCCCGTAGTCGGGGATGAAGGCGTTGAGCGGATCCTCGGTGGTGATCCGGCACTGCAGCGCATGGCCGTGGAGGCGGATCGCTTCCTGCGGCGGCACGCCGGCCTCGGGCTCCGACAGCCTGCGACCCATGGCGATGCGGATTTGCGCCTTTACGATGTCAATTCCGGTCACGACCTCGGTGACCGTGTGCTCGACCTGGATGCGCGGATTGACCTCGATGAAATAGAACCGGCCGGTATCCCGATCCATCAGGAACTCGACCGTGCCGGCGTTCACGTAGTTGGCGGCCCGGGCCACCTTGAGGCCGGCTTCGCACAGGGCGCTGCGCTCGGCATCGTCGAGATACGGCGCCGGGGCGCGCTCGACGACCTTCTGGTTGCGCCGCTGCACCGAGCAGTCGCGCTCGTAGAGGTGGCGGAGATTTCCGTGCGCATCGCCGATCACCTGCACCTCGACGTGCCGGGCGCGGGCCACCAGCTTCTCGATGTAGACTTCGTCCTTTCCGAAGGCGGCGCGCGCCTCGGCCCGGGCCGCCTCGACGAGCGGCATGAGATCGGTCTCGCGTTCGACGGCCCGCATGCCTCGTCCGCCGCCGCCCCAGCTCGCCTTGAGCATCAGCGGATAGCCGACGGCACGGGCGAGCTCGGTGATGCGGGCCTCATCCTCGGGCAGCGCGCTCGTCGCCGGTACGACTGCGACCCCGGCCTTCGCGGCAAGCGCCCGCGCGTTCACCTTGTTGCCGAGGAGTCGCAGCGTCTCGGCCGTGGGACCGATGAAGACGATGCCGGCCTTGCCGCACGCCTCGGCGAAGTCGGGGTTCTCAGATAGGAATCCGTAGCCCGGATGGATGGCGTCGACCCCGGTGTCCCTGGCGATGCGGATGATGTCCTCGATGTCGAGATAGGCCTCGATCGGCCCCTTGCCCTCGCCCACCAGGTAGCTCTCGTCGGCCTTGAAGCGGTGGAGCGAGAAGCGGTCTTCGTTCGAGTAGATCGCGACCGTGCGTATGCCGAGCTCGGTCGCCGCCCGGAAGATGCGAATCGCGATCTCGCCGCGGTTGGCGGCCAGGATGGCCCTGAAGTGCTGCATCCCCTCCCCCTTCGCCCGTCCTAGAACGCTAGCGGTCGCGCCTGCCGCACATGCGGCAGCTTCTGCACTGCGGCCAGCACCGGCTCGGGGATCGCCTCGTCGATCTCGACGAGCGCGATGGCATCGCCGCCCGGCGCCTGGCGCCCGAGATGGAAGGTGGCGATGTTGACCCCGGCGTTGCCGAGCGTCGTGCCGAGCGCGCCGATGAACCCCGGCTTGTCGGCATTGGTGACGTAGAGCATGTGCGGCCCGAACTCGGCCTCGAGGTTGATGCCCTTGATCTGGATGATGCGCGGCTTGCCGTCCGAGAACACCGTGCCGGCCACCGAGCGCTCGAAGCCGGTATCGCCCGTGATGGTGAGCCGGATGTAGCTGTCGTAGACGCCGCGCGGCGTCTGTCGGATCTCGTCCACCTTGAGCCCGCGTTCGCGCGCCACGACGGGTGCGCTCACCATGTTGACCGTGCCGAGCATCGGCTTGAACAGGCCGGCGAGCAGTGCCGAGCTCAGCGCCCGCGTGTTCATGGCGCCGGCGCCGCCCGCATACTCGATCGTCACGCCCTTGAGCGGAACCTCCGTCAGCTGGCCCGCGAACGAACCGAGCTTCTCGGCGAGCGCGATGTAGGGCTTGAGGCGCGGCGCCTCGTCGGCGGTGATCGAGGGCATGTTGAGGGCGTTCGTCACCGCGCCCGAGATGAGGTAGTCGGACATCTGCTCGGCGATCTGCACCGCGACGTTCTCTTGCGCTTCCGACGTGGCTGCCCCGAGATGCGGCGTGCATACGACGTTCGGATGCCCGAACAGCGGATGCCGCACGGCCGGCTCCGTTTCGAACACGTCGAGCGCCGCACCGGCCACGTGGCCCGAATCGAGCGCCGCCTTCAGCGCGTCCTCGACGACCAGCCCGCCCCGCGCGCAGTTGATGATCCTGACGCCCGGCCGCATCAGCGACAGCGCCCGCCCGTCGATGATGTGGCGCGTCTTGTCGGTGAGCGGCGTGTGGAGCGTCACGAAGTCGGCGCGCCGCAGCAGGTCGTCGAGCTCGACCTTCTCGACCCCGATCTCGGTGGCCCGCTCCTCCGACAGGTACGGATCGAAGGCGACGACCCGCATGCGCAGGCCCCGCGCCCGGTCGGCGACGATCGATCCGATGTTGCCGCAGCCGATGACGCCGAGCGTCTTGTTGAGAAGCTCTACGCCGAGGAATCGGTTCTTCTCCCACTTTCCCGCCTGCGTCGAGGCGTCGGCGGCGGGGATCTGGCGGGCCAGCGCCATCATCAGCGCGATGGCGTGCTCCGCCGTCGTCACCGCGTTGCCGTAGGGCGTGTTCATGACGATGATGCCGCGCGCCGTCGCCGCGTTGACGTCGATGTTGTCGACCCCGATGCCGGCCCGGCCGATCACCTTGAGCTGCGGGGCGGCGGCGATCAGCTTCGCCGTCACCTTGGTCGCCGACCGGACCGCGAGCCCGTCATACTGCGTCACGGCGGCGAGGAGCGCATCCTTGTCCTTCCCGAGCTCGGGACGGTAGTCGACGGCAAGGCCGCGGCGCCGGAAGATGTCGACGGCGGTTTCGCTGAGATTGTCGGACACCAGCACTGAAGCGGCCATTGTCTTCCTCCTCGCCGTCACTCTTGCCGCATCGTGGCGGCCGCATGCGCCCAGTCGAGCCACGGCACGAGGCGATCCACGTCGTCGGTCTCGACCGTCGCACCGCACCAGATGCGCAGTCCCGGCGGTGAATCGCGATGCGCGGCGATGTCGAAGGCGACGGCCTCCTCGGCGAGGAGGCTTGCCATCTGCTTTGGCACGTCCGGCCCGCCGTCGATGGTGATGCACATCGACGTGTTCGACCGCGTTCCGGGATCACGCGCCAGGTGCCGGGCCCATTCGGTGCGGCCGATCCATGCATCGAGCACCGCGGCATTGGCATCCGACCGCGCGATGAGTGCCTTGAGGCCCCCGATGTCGATCGCCCAATTCAGTGCCGCGATCCAGTCCTCGACGCACAGCATCGACGGCGTGTTGATGGTCTCGCCCGCGAAGATCGCGTCGTTGAGCTCGCCCTTGCTCGTCAGGCGGAACACCTTGGGCAGCGGCCACGGCGGCGTATGGGTCCGCAGCCGTTCGACCGCCCGCGGTGACAGGATGATCATGCCGTGCGCCGCCTCGCCGCCCAGCGCCTTCTGCCAGGAGAAGGTCACGACGTCGAGGCGCTCGTAGTCGAGCTCCTGCGCGAATATGCCCGACGTCGCATCGCAGATGGTGAGGCCTTTGCGGTCGGCGGCGATCCAGCGCGCATCCGGCACGCGCACGCCCGAGGTCGTCCCGTTCCAGGTGAAGACGATGTCGCGGTCGGGATCGGTGGCCGCGAGGTCGGGAAGCTCGCCATAGGGCGCGGCGAGCACGCGCACCCCGGTCGGCTTGAGCTGCGTCTCGACGTCCTTCACCCAGCCGAGCCCGAAGCTCTCCCAGGCCAGCAGGTCGACCCCCCTGGCACCGAGGAGCGACCACATGGCGAGTTCCATCGCGCCCGTATCGGACGCCGGCACGATGCCGATGAGATGGCTGTCGGGAACTTCAAGTACCTGCCTCGTGAGGTCGATGGCCAGCTTGAGCCGCGCCTTGCCTTCGCGCGAGCGATGCGATCGTCCGGTGAGAGCGGCAGCGAGGATCCCCGGCGACCAACCGGGGAATTTGGCACATGGTCCTGAGGAGAAGTGAGGTCTGCCGGGACGCCGCTCCGGCCGCTCGGGGTAGGTCATGTCCTGCCATCCTTCCAGATGGACGCCCCTCGGTGGGGAGGGGTAGCCCGACATGGCTTATACGGGCGGACCGACGCTGCGGCAAGAGCGCTGCCGAAAAGGAAAGCGGCGCCGGATTTCTCCGCCGCCGCTCGGTAAAACGCAGGCGCGATTGCCGCGTTTAGAACCTGAAGAGGACACCCGCCGTTGCCGAGTGATCCTGGAAGTCCGGGCCGTCGATAGCGATGTCGCGGAAGCGATAGCCGATGTCGAGCGCCATGGAATTCGTTATGTCGAACGTCGCACCCGCCATCAGCGAGTAGGTGAAGCCGGAATCGTCGCCGGCTGTCCCGTCGACCCAGCCGTAGCCGGCGCCCGCGCCGACATAGGGGGTGAGGAAGGCGATGTTGATCGGGATGTCGATATACGCATTCGCCAGCAGCGTCATGGCATCCACGTCGCTGGCGCCGATGTCGTAGTCGCCCGACCAGTCGAGCCTGACGTCGGTGCGAAGGATCTCGTTCCACATGTAGCCGGCCCCGACGCCTACCGTCAGCGCTTCGTCGTCATCGCCGCCCATGTCGAGCCACGACCAGCCGATGTCGCCGCGCAGGTAGATCGAGCCGAGGCTGTTCTCGGTCGGCACCGGCTCCTCGGCTATATCGGCAGCCATAGCGGCAGTGCTGAACGCAGCGGCACCGGCGGCCGCCAGCACGAGAGCGCTCGTCTTTAGAAATTTCGCCATCTTGGGACTCTCCCACCGAAGATTTTGGATGACTTCAGTTAAACACATCCTGCGGCGGAAGGCAGTCTCAAATGCGGCGAGTTTGGGATTGTTTGCTGACCGTGGTTAGCGGAAGCTTTACTGTACGGCAGCGTTTGCCTCATTTTGAATCAAGGAAAGGTCTCTGATGCTTCGCCTGTGGAACTCGAGATGGTTCCTGCTCTTGAGTGTCGTCGTGCTGTGGGGCAGCTCCTTCGCGCTGGTGAGGGTTGCCGTAGCGACAGTACCGGCGGTTTGGGTCATGGCGCTGCGCCTGACCGTTGCTGCGGTCGCGCTCACGCTTGCCCTGCTGGCGATGCGCCTGCGCTTTCCCTCGGAGCCGGCGTCGTGGCGCGCCGTCGCGATCATCGCCGTCATTGGCAACGTCGTGCCCTTCCTGCTCATCGCCTGGGGTCTCAACTACATTCCCTCCAGCCTCTCCGGAATCCTGATGGCGGTGATGCCCCTCGGCGTCGTCGTGCTCGCCCATTTCTTCTTGCCGGACGAGCCTTTGAGTCCCGTGAAGCTCCTGGGCTTCATGCTCGGCTTCGTCGGCGTCATCGTCATCCTCGGTCCCGATCGGATCTTCGGCCTCCGGTTCGCGGGCTGGGAATTCATCGGCCAGCTGGCGGTGATCGCCGCCGCCCTGTGCTACAGCCTGCAGAGCATCGTGAGTCGTCGGCTCAGGGCGAAGGGTGCCCTGGAGATGGCCGCCGCCACGCTCGTCATCGCCGCCGCCATCGGCCTTCCCATGGCGTTCATCGCCGCCCCGGGCGGCATGGCCCGCGCCACCGGCGAGGCGTTGCTGGCGCTGTTCCTCGTCGGTCTCTTCACCACCGGTTTGGCGTCCGTCGTCTTCTTTCAGCTCATCCGCACTGCCGGGGCGAGTTTCGCATCGCTCATCAACTATCTCATACCGGTCTATGCCATGGTGATCGGCGCCGTTTTCCTCGACGAGACGATCGGCATATCGGAGATCGCCGGACTTGCGCTCATCCTCGGAGGGATCGCCGTGGTGCAGCTCGTCGCGCCGGCCGGGCCCGTCGGGCCGGCCAAGGCCTAGGCGGCGGCTTTCTCGAGCACCGTGCAGATCTGATCCACCGCGCGCCGCACCGCCGCCTCGTCGTCGCCTTCGGCCATCACCCGGATGAGCGGCTCGGTCCCCGAAGGACGCACCACCACCCGCCCGCCCGTTCCGAGGTCGCGCTTCACGTCGGCGATGGCTTCCTTGACCAGCGGCAGCTCGAGCGGCGCGGCCGAAGCGACGCGGACGTTCTTGGAAATCTGCGGCAGCGGGGTGAACAGCCGGCACACCTGGCTGACCGGCCGGCCGGACGACTGGACGGCGGCGAGCACCTGCAGCGCCGCGACGAGCCCGTCGCCGGTCGTCGCGAAGTCGGACAGCACGATGTGCCCGGACTGCTCGCCACCGACGTTGAACCCGTGCTCGCGCATGTGCTCGACGACGTAGCGGTCGCCGACCTTGGTGCGGTGGAGCTTGAGCTTGTGGCTCTCGAGATAGCGCTCGAGGCCGAGGTTCGACATGATCGTCGCGACGATGCCGCCGCCGGCGAGCTTACCCGCCTCCGCCCATGTCTTGGCCATGAGTCCCATGACCTGGTCGCCGTTGATGATCTGGCCCTTCTCGTCGATGATAATGCAGCGGTCGCCGTCGCCGTCGAGCGCGATGCCGATGTCGGCGCGCATCTCGCGCACCTTCTCGCACAGAGTTTCCGGATACGTGGATCCGCATTTCTCGTTGATGTTGAAGCCGTTCGGGTCGACGCCGATGCGAATGACCTCGGCGCCGAGCTCCCACAGCGCCGTCGGCGCCACCTTGTAGCTCGCGCCGTGGGCGCAATCGATGACGACCCTGAGATTGTCGAGCCTGAGGTCGCGCGGCAGCGTTCGTTTGGCGAATTCGATATAGCGGGCCTGCGCATCGTCGATGCGTGTCGCGCGGCCGAGGTTTTCCGGCTCGGCGAGGCCGCCGGCAATGCCGCTCTTCACCGCATCGGCGATGCGCTTCTCCTGCGCGTCGGAGAGCTTGAAGCCATCGGGTCCGAAGAGCTTGATGCCGTTGTCGAAGTAGGGGTTGTGCGAGGCCGAGATCATCACGCCGAGATCCGCCCTGAGCGAGCTCGTCAGCATCGCGACCGCGGGCGTCGGCAGCGGCCCGAAGAACAGCACGTCCATGCCGACCGACAGGAAGCCCGCCGACAACGCCTGCTCGATCATGTAGCCGGAGAGCCGCGTGTCCTTGCCGATGACGACCCGCTGGCGATGCTCGGCACGCCGGAACAGGCTGCCCGCCGCCATGCCGACCCTGAGCGCCGTCTCGGCGTCCATCGGCCAGCTATTGGCCTTGCCCCTCACCCCGTCGGTTCCGAAGAGTTCGCGCGTCATCTTCCGTCTGTCCGCATTAACCTATCTGCCGCCGTCCCTGTCCGGGACTCTATCCGATGCCCTCGATCACCTTCAAACCCCTGAATTCTCCGGGTCCACGGTAGCCCGCCAGACATTCAGGGCTTCGAGGGTTTCACGAACGTCGTGAACACGCAAGATTTGTGCCCCCTGCGCGGCCGCCAAGACGGCCGCCGCGAGCGATCCCGGCAGCCTGTCCTTGGCCGTTTTGACGCCCGAGATCGCGCCGATGAACGCCTTGCGCGACGCACCGACGACGATCGGCACGCCGAGCCCGTGAAAGACGGCGAGAGACGCGAGGATCTCGAGATTGTGCCGGAAGGTCTTGCCGAACCCGATGCCGGGATCGGCGAGCAGCAGCGAGCGCGGAAGCCCCGCCGCGACCGCCCTCTCGATTGCGTCGGCGAGGAAGTCGAACACGTCGAGCACCACGTCGTCATAAGTGGGATTGACCTGCATCGTCTTCGGATCGCCCCGTGCATGCATCAGGATCGTCGGCCGCTGCAGGCGCGCCGCCGTGGCGCGGCTCCCCGCCTCGAAGCTGAGCGCCGACACGTCGTTGATCATGACCGCCCCGGCGGCCGACGCGGCATCCATGACGGCTGCCTTGCGGGTGTCGATGGAGACCGTGTGGCCGAGACGGCTCAGGGCTTCGATCACCGGGATCACCCGCGACCGCTCGGCGTCTTCGGCCACGCCCTCCGAGCCCGGACGCGTCGACTCGCCGCCGACGTCGAGGATGGCCGCGCCCTCCTCCGCCAGCCGGCGGCCATGCGCCACCGCCGACGGCGTGTCGGGCGTGTCGCCGCCGTCCGAGAAGCTGTCCGGCGTCACGTTGATGATCCCCATGACCCGGGGCGCGCTCATGGAAAGTCCCGCAGCCGCGGCTCGCGGCGCTTCGAGCGCCTTGAGACGGTCGCGTACTGCCGCATCGGTCGATCGGGCAAGCTCCGCGTAATTGAGATGACGCCGATCCACCTGCCGGCCGTCGCGTCGGATGAGTTCGGCAGAGGTGAAGGCGCCGCTGCCCCCGGCGAGCCACCCGCCCCGGTCGTCGGCGACGGCGATGCGGGCATCGCGCCCCCACAGCAGGCCGGTGGGCCGGATGTAGGTCGTGGTCATGGTCGACCGGCGGGCGATGGCGGCCGGTGCGTCAAGCCTGCGGCTGCGGCTCCATGTCGCCCGAGCTGCCGGAGCTCTTGCGCCGCCCGCCGCTCTTGCCGGCGCTCGGCACCGAAGCCGATGGTTCGGCCGCCGTCTGGCCGCCGACGCCGCCGTCGCGGTTGGGCTTCTTGCCCTTGAGCAGGTTGACGATCTCTTCGCCCGTCAGCGTCTCGTATTCGAGAAGCCCCTTGGCGAGGGCCTCGAGTTCCTTGCCCTTGGCCTTCAGGATCTTGGTCGCCGCCGCATGCGCCGCCTCGACGAGCTTGCGGATCTCGCCGTCGATCTTCTGCGAGGTCGCTTCCGAGACGTTCTGGTTGCGCGTCACCGAGTGGCCGAGGAAGATTTCCTCCTGGTTGTCGCCATAGGCCACCGTGCCGAGCTCCTTCGAATAGCCCCAGCGCGTCACCATCGCCCGGGCGAGCTTCGTCGCCTGGTCGATGTCCGACTGGGCGCCGGATGTGACGTTCTCCTCGCCGAAGGTGAGTTCCTCCGCGACGCGTCCGCCCATCATGATGGCGAGCCTCGACGTCATCTGCTTCAGCTTCATCGAGTACCGGTCGCCTTCGGGAAGCTGCATCACCATGCCGAGCGCCCGGCCGCGCGGGATGATCGTCGCCTTGTGGACGGGATCTGCCGCCGGCACGTTGAGCGCCACGAGGGCGTGTCCCGCCTCGTGATAGGCGGTGAGCTGCTTTTCTTCCTCCGACATCGCCATGGAGCGCCGCTCGCTGCCCATCATGACCTTGTCCTTGGCATCCTCGAATTCGTGCTGCGTCACCATGCGCTTGTTGCGCCGCGCCGCGAGCAGCGCCGCCTCGTTGACGAGATTGGCGAGATCGGCGCCCGAGAACCCTGGTGTGCCGCGCGCGATGACGCGGGCATCGACGTCGGGAGCGAGCGGCACGTTGCGCATGTGCACCTTCAGGATCTGCTCGCGGCCGACGATGTCGGGATTGGGAACGACGATCTGGCGGTCGAACCGGCCGGGACGCAGCAGCGCCGGGTCGAGAACGTCGGGACGGTTCGTCGCGGCGATCAGGATCACGCCTTCATTGGCCTCGAAGCCGTCCATCTCGACGAGGAGCTGGTTCAGCGTCTGCTCGCGCTCGTCGTTGCCGCCGCCGAGGCCGGCGCCGCGATGGCGGCCGACCGCGTCGATTTCGTCGATGAAGATGATGCACGGGGCGTTCTTCTTCGCCTGCTCGAACATGTCGCGCACCCGCGACGCGCCGACGCCGACGAACATCTCGACGAAGTCGGAGCCGGAGATGGTGAAGAACGGCACGTTCGCCTCGCCGGCGATCGCCCGGGCGAGCAGCGTCTTGCCGGTCCCGGGAGGGCCGACCAGGAGCACGCCGCGCGGAATCTTGCCGCCGAGCCTCTGGAACTTGTGCGGGTCCTTCAGGAACTCGACGATCTCCTGCAGGTCCTCCTTGGCCTCCTGGACGCCGGCGACGTCCTCGAAGGTTACCCGTCCGTGGCGCTCGGTGAGGAGCTTCGCCTTGGACTTGCCGAAGCCCATCGCCTTGCCGCTGCCGGCCTGCATCTGGCGCATGAAGAATACCCACACGCCGATCATCAGGATGATCGGGAACCAGGAGACCAGCATGCTGGTCAGGAACGATTCGTCGGTGGCCGGGCGCGCCTTGATGTCGACCCCCCTGTCGCGCAGCTGGGCGATGAGGTTGGGGTCCTGCGGCGCGTAGGTCTGGAAGCCGCGGCCGTCGCTGTACTGGCCGCTGATCACCTCCCCGGCGATGGTGACGTTCTTCACGTCGCCGGTCGAAACCTTGCCCAGGAATTCCGAGTAGCTGATCTCCGAGGCGCCGACCCTCTGCGTCTGGCCCTGGAACAGGTTGTAGAGGGCGAAGAGGAGGAGCCCGATGATGATCCAGACGGCGAAATGGCGGAAATTGACCACTGTGCGTGTGCCTCTCTTGGGGCGGCGTTGGCGGAAGCTCAAGGCGACGTGGTGCTGAACCCCACCCCGGCTTTAGTTAATGTAACATAAGTAGCGGGCGGTCCGTTGCCAAGTTGGCTGAATTGTAAAGAAATTCTGACGCTGAGGCGATGGATGGCGTGACTTCGGCCAAAACTGCGGCTTCTGGCCCCTCCCGCCCATAGCCGAGCTGCGGGACCGCCGCGACTGCCCCGCCGTGAAAGAGGGCCGGCAGCGTTTCGAAGACGAAGGCCGGCAGCGCCGGCGGCCGCGCGATTCCCCTGCCCCTTTCCTTGCCAAGCCGCCCGACCGTGAGCCCGCCGGCCGGCCCCCGCTTCACATGGACCAGGAACCGCCCGTCGAAGAGCACCGTCTCGCCGGCCGCAATGGGCATCGTGTCATCGCCCATGCGCCCGCCTTCCCGTCCAACCAGGAAGACTGTCGATCGGCGGTGGATGCGGCAGCCGCCGAGCGTGCGCGCCCGCCCTTCGTCCTCGGCGAGCCACTGAGCCGCCCGCTCGACCTGCGCAAGGTCGGGCGCTTCGCTGGTCCCGCCCATCGCCGCGAGAAGCCGGCTGAGCAGGCGGATGCGGAGCTCCTCCGGCGCCTGGCCGAAGGCTGCCGCATCGACGGTCGCATACATCTCGGGCGCAACGGTCACGGTCGTCGCCTGGAGCTTGTCGGTTGCGGACTCGAGCGCCGTCCGGGCCCGCTGCAAACGCCGCGCCGCGAGCGCAAGCGCAGGCGGCCTCAGGCCCAGCTCACCGAGCGCCGCCCCGGCCTTTCGGATGCGCACCCGCTCGAACGCCGGGTTCTCGTTGCTCGGATCCGAAATGAAGGCATGGCTCTCCCCGGCCACGAGCCGCGCCAGCCGGCGACGCTCGATGCCGAGGAGCGGGCGCAGGATGCGGATGCCGTGTCGCATGGTCATGGCGGGCATGGCGCTGAGCCCGTCCACGCCCGATCCCCGGGCGAGCCGCATGAGCAGCGTCTCCGCCTGGTCGTCGAGCGTGTGGGCGGTGGCCACAGCTTCCGACCCGTGGCGCGCGCACCACTCCGCCATCAGCCGGTAGCGCGCCGCGCGGGCGTGCTCCTGCACGCCGGTTCGCGGCTTCGGGTCTTCCCACCGCAGGATCGCGGCCCGGAAGCCGAGGTCCCGTGCCCAGGCGGCGACGCGCGCCGCCTCCTCTGCGGACTGGGCTCTCAGGCCGTGATTGACGGTGAGCACCGTGGAGCGGGTAGCGAGTCCCGCCCGCGCCGCGAGGAGCATGAGCCCGACCGAATCCGACCCGCCCGAGACGGCGATCCCGACATGGCGAAAACGGGTGAGCGGCTGCAGGAGCCGGCGTGCGTCCTCGGTCGTGAACGCTTCGGGCTTCCGGTCAGCAACCGGCCTTCGTGGACTCATTCTGAGCCCTCTTCAGGGTTTCGGTCGCCTTCGGGAATTTCTGGCCGACCGTGGCGAAGGCGGCGCAGGCCTGGTCCTTCTGCCCGAGCTGCTTGAGCGACATGCCGAGCTTGAGAAGGCTGTCGGGCGCCTTGCGGTTCGCCGGATGCGACTGGTAGCCGGTCAGGAAGGCCTGCGCAGCCCTCTTGTAGTCCGACTGCACGTAGTAGGTCTCGCCGAGCCAGAATTCCGCGTTGCCGGCGAGCTCGTGGTCCCTGTATCGCTCGATGAACGTGCGGAAGCCGGCCTCGGCTTCGCCGTAGCGCCGCCTGAGCAGGCTCTCGTAGGATTTTTCGTAGAGCTTCTCGGGAGGTGCGTTCGCCAGGGTGGCCGGATCGAGCGACGCCGTCTCGACCTCGTTCGGCGTGTAGGTGTCCGCCGTTCCTGAATTGGGAATCGGGGCAGCGTTCATGCCGCTTCCCGGCAGGTAGCCGAGCGGCTTCGGTCCGGGGGCCGTTTCGACGATCCCTCCGCCGCCGATGGCATCCGGGGCGGCCGGCTGGTCGAGCTCGCCCATCTGGTAGGCCTGGAGGTCGTCGTCCGGGGTGTCGGGCTGGATGCTCTCGACGCTCGTCGCATAGCCTTCGCTTTCAAGCGGGTCGGGGGCGATGACCTCGACGCCGTCCTGGGCGGCCACCTGCGGCGCCTGGTTGATCGGCTGGTCCGTCCCGCCATCGGCATTGCCGCCCGCGGCTGCCGATTTCCGGAGCCGCACGAGTTCCTGGTTGAGCTGCTGGACCTGCAGGCTCAGCTCCTCGATCTGGCCGTAGAGCTGGCGCATCTGCTCTTCCATGTTGGAGAGCCGGAGCGCGACCGTCTTGTCCTGTGCCGAACTGCCGGCCGGAAGCGCCGCGAGGCCGAGGCCGGCCGCCAAAAGGAAAGCCGCAATGGGAAGTCGTTTGAACATCATCGCACCAGATTATCCGAATTTGCGCGGCGGAGCCAATCGACGCCTGGAACGTCCGTGCGCAGGCCCATCGGGCTTAGCCGGACCGGAAAGGCCGCCGCCGTCCACCGGCGGCGAACCTGATCCGCAAAGGCGGTGAAAATAGGGCTCCTGGACCGGTTCCGCGGCCCCGCCTAAGGTTCTGCCGATACTGAGCTTTTACTGGCTGACGGCACCGCCGGTGACGACGGTGACGGCCCGCCGGTTCTGCGACCAGCACGACTCGGCGTCGCACAGGGCGACCGGCCGCTCCTTGCCGAAGGAGATGGTCGTCACCCGGTTGGGCTCGATCCCCTGGGCGGCCATGAACTCCCGCGTCACGGTGGCGCGCCGGGCCGACAGCGCGATGTTGTATTCGCGCGTGCCCCGCTCGTCCGCATGCCCTTCGATTTGGATCGTGACGTTGGAGTATTGCTTTAGCCAATCGGCCTGCTTGGCAAGCGTCGCCTGGGCCTCCGGCGTGAGCGAGGTCTGATCGACCAGGAAGTAGATGCGGTCCCCGACCACCGTCTGGAACTCGGCGACCGATCCCGGCACCGCCGCTCCCGCTCCTGCCTCGAGCGACGGGCGGTTCTTCTTCGAGCAGCCGACGACGGCGAGCACCACCAGGCACAGCGCCGCGGTTCTGAAACTGGCTAGAAATTGTAACATTCGTCCCACTCCTTGAAATTGTCGCGCTGACGCTCAACCGCTGCGATGAGTCTGCTTCAAAGCCTGATTCGGCCGCACATCGCCACCAAAACCGGGCGGGGGCATTGCGGCCCGCCCATCGGTTCCACGATCTGGCCCTGGTCTTTCCTTCACTTCAGAAGCGGCGACCAGGCCGGATCGGACGCGAATCCCGGCGTATTGATCTGCCTTTCGTTACGGCCTGTCAAATCCACGGAAAACAGTCTCGGACCGCCACTTTCCCCCGGGGAGTCCCGGAAAAACATCAGCACCCGGCCGTTTGGCGCCCAGGTCGGTCCTTCATTGTGGAAACCTTCGGTTAATATTCTCTCACCGGATCCGTCTGGCCGCATGACGCCGATCGAGAAATTCCCGTTCACGAGCTTGGTGAAGGCGATGTAGTCGCCGCGCGGCGACCATACCGGCGTCGAGTAGCGCCCCTGGCCGCGGCTGATTCGCTGCTGGTTCGACCCGTCCGCCTGCATCACGTAGATCTGCTGCGATCCGCCGCGATCCGACTCGAAGACCACCTGTCCGGCGTCGGGCGAATAGCACGGCGCGGTGTCGATCGCCGCCGTGTTGGTGAGCTGCCGTGTCGTCCGCGTCTGCAGGTCGAGGACGAAGATGTTGGAGTTGCCGGTCGATTCAAGGCTGAGGATGACGCGCTGGCCGTCCGGCGAGAAGCGCGGCGCGAAGGTCATGTTGGGGAAGACGCCGACGATTTCGCGCTGCCGCGTCTCGATGTTGTAGAGATAGACGCGCGGCGTATCGCCGGCGAACGACATGTAGGTGATGTCCTGGGACCCGGGCGAGAAGCGCGGCGTCACCACCAGGTCCTCCCCGTTGGTCAGCATGCGCACGTTCTCGCCGTCCTGGTCCATGATGGCGAGCCGCTTGACCCTCCGGTCCTTCGGACCCGACTCGTCGACGAAAACGACGCGGGAATCGAAATAGCCGTCCTCGCCCGTCAGCGCCTTGTAGACCGCATCCGAGATCTTGTGGGCGATCCGCCGCCAGCTTTTCTGCGTCGCGACGAACTGCAGGCCGAGGATCTGCTGCTGGGCGAACACGTCCCACAGGCGGAACTCCGCCCTCAGCCTTCCGTCCGACTGCAGGAGCACCTGCCCGGTCACCAGCCCCTGCGCCTGGATCGTCCGCCAGTCGCCGAACCGCGGCTCGCGCGAGAAGTCGCTGATCTGCTCGATGAACGATTGCGGCGGCAGCGGCCGGAACAGGCCCGAGCCTTCGAGATTGCTGGCGAGCACGGCGGCGATGTCCTGGCCGAGCTGCGCCGTCTCGGGACTGTCGCCGAGGAACGCCGGCAGCGCGATCGGCATCGGTTCGACCTGGCCGCCGGTGATGTCGACCTGGAGGGCCGCGCCGACGGGCGCCGGTGCGAGCGGCCCGGCGAGGATCGCCGCCGCGGCGACGACGAAGGTGAGAACGGTCTTCACGCCAAGGATCATTCGTAGGTCTGCCTCTGTTGCCGTTCCGACGCCGGCGGCTAGCCGCTGAACATCTGGCGGGGATCGAAATTCAGGATGATGCTTTTCCACGCCTGGTACTTCTCGGGCGGCAGGCGGTCATAGGGCTGGCAGCGCATGACGGCCCTGACCGCCGAGTTGGCCGCCACGTCGAACAGCGGATGCGGCGAGCTGTTGGCGATCTGCGGCGTGCCGAGCACGTTGCCGCCCTGGTCGAGCTCGATCTGGATCTGCACGACGAGGTTCTGCGCCTCCTGCACTCCGACCGGCGGATTCCAGCATTCCTCGATCTTGCGCCGCAGCCAGTCGATCTCGTTCGCCGAGATGCGGTCGTCGCTGCCCGAGGCGAGGTCGAAGGCGCCTTCGAGCGGCGTCCCGACCTCTTGCTGCTCCTTCGGCGGCGCGGCCCGCTCGTCGTCGATCTTGTTGAGAAGGGCCGCGACCTTGTCGATGTCGAGCGGCTCGAGCTTCTTCTTCGGCTTCTCGGGCTTGGGCTTGGGCTTCGGCTTGGCCGGCGCCTCCGCCTTCTTCGGCGCCTCCTTGGGCTTGACGTCCTCGGTCTTCTTGATGAGCTCTTCGAGCGCCTCGAGCTTGGGCTCTTTCGCCTCCGGCTCGGGCGGCGGCGGCTCGGCCGCCTCCGGCTCGCGTGCCGCGAGCTTGATCTCGTCGGCGATCTTCGGCTCGGGCTTGGTCTCCTGCGCGACGGGCTTCGGCGGCGCCGGCTTCTCGGCCGGCTTCTCCTGCGGTGCCTTGACCGTCGCCTGCCGCTTGGACACTTCCTCGATAGACACGATGTCGACCGGGATCGTATCCATCTCCTCGACTTTGAAGAGGTCGGGCGACGGCAGCACGATCACCGCCGCAAGCAGGATTGCGGCATGTACGGCGAGCGAGATGGCGAGGCTGTAGCGCATTCTCAGTTCGTTTCGAGTGGTGTCTGGTCGGCGCCGGTCACGAGGCCGATCTTGCGGAATCCCGCCGCGTTCAGGGCTCCCATGACCGACATGACGCGGCCGTAGTCGACGTTCTTGTCGCCGCGCACGAAGATCCGTTCCTCATAGCCGTTCTGGGCGATGGCTTCGAGCTTCGGCACCAGCGCGTCGATCTCGATCTCCGTCTCCTGGAGGAAGATCTTGCCGTCCGGCTGGACCGACACGGTGATGGGTTCCGTGTCGCCCTGCATCGGCTTGGCGCGCGTCTCCGGCAGGTCGACGGGCACGCCGACGGTCAGGAGCGGCGCCGCCACCATGAAGACGATGAGCAGCACGAGCATCACGTCCACGAACGGCGTGACGTTGATCTCCGAGTTGAGTGCCCTGTAGGACCGTCTTCCGCCCCGGCCGCCCGCGCTCTTGGCTCCTCCGATTGCCGATGCCATCGTGTTCCCTTGTCAGCCCCGCTCGTCGAGCTGGCGTGAGATGATTGCCGAAAATTCCTGGGCGAAATTCTCCAGGCGCGCCCCGACCCGAGCGATGTCGTTGGCGAACTTGTTGTAGAAAATTGTCGCCGGTATGGCGGCGAGCAAGCCGAGCGCCGTGGCGAACAGCGCCTCCGCCAGCCCCGGGGCGACGACCGCGAGGTTGGTGTTCTTCGAGACCGCGATGGCGCGGAAGGAATTCATGATGCCCCATACCGTCCCGAACAGCCCGATGAACGGCCCCGCCGAGCCGATGGTGGCGAGGAACAGGAGGCGCGACTCGAGCCGCGCGATCTCCTTCTGCAGCTGGACGTCCATGACCTTCTCGATGCGCTTCTGAACGCCCTGGAACCCGGCCCGTGCCGCGCTCTCCTGGCTGCGCTTCCACTCCCGCATGGCGGACATGAACAGGGTCGCCATCCCGACGCTGTGCCGCGGACCGAGCGTCAGGTAGAGCTCGTCGAGCGACTGGCCCGACCAGAAGGTCTGCTCGAAGCGGTCGGTGGACTTCACCGCCCTGCCGATCGTGAAGAACTTCTCGAAGATGATCGCCCAGCACCACACCGATGCGAGAACGAGCCCCAGCATCACGATCTTGACGACGATGTGAGCCTGCAGGAAGAGGTGCAGCAGTCCGAAATCGGTCGCCTGCTGCGCCACCCCTTGAGCGACTTCAACTTCCATCCCTGCCTCTTCCTGTCGCGCCGGCGGCCTTTGGCCCAGCCGCACCGCCCGGCCCCGCGAAGGCCGGGGATGAAAACGGACCAAACATGTCGAAACTACGGCACCTTGGCAGCCCACGCGGAGGAGGCGCGGCCGCGCTCCTCCCACCTGCTGCCACGGAAACAGCATAGAATTAAGGATGTGTTAACCGGATGAGCCGCGACGCCGCGGAAGGGTCACGATTTCGGGATGGCGGCGAGCAGGGGGGCCGGCAGCCGCCGCGCCCGGCCCTGCCCGTCGACGACGGCGACCGTGACCGCCGCGCGGAACAGGCGCTCGCCGTCGCGCGTGATCTCCTGGTCGAGCATGAGCCGCGCCCCGCTCTGCCCGGTGAAGCGCGTCGCCACCTCCACGACGTCGTCGATCCGCGCTGGACGGTGGAATTCGCAGTCCATGCGGCTCACCACGAACGCAAGCCCCTCCGCCCCGTCCTTGAGCTCGCGGTGGCGGATGCCGAGCAGCCTCAGGCAGTCCGACCGTCCGCGCTCGCAGAACCTGAGATAGTTGGCGTGATAGACCGCGCCGGAAAAATCCGTGTCTTCATAGTAGATGCGGACGGCGAGGACATGCCTTCCGTCGACCAGGCGGCCCCCGAGCTCCGGCCCTGCCTCAGCCATCGTCCTCGTCGAGCTGCAGGAGTCCCTGGTTGATCTCCGGCCTCGCCGGCACCTTGAGCCCGAGATGGATGAAGGCCTGCGGCGTCAGCACGCGGCCGCGCGGCGTCCGATGCACGAAGCCCTGCTGGATCAGGTAGGGCTCGATGATCTCCTCGATGGCGTCGCGCGCCTCCGACAGCGAGGCGGCGATGGTGTCGATCCCGACCGGGCCGCCCGCGAAGCTGACGGCGATGCATTCGAGATAGCGATGGTCGAGGGCATCGAGGCCGCGGCTGTCGACCTCGAGGTTCCCGAGCGCCCCGTCCGCCACCGCCTTGTCGATGACTTTTGCGCCGCCGACGGCGGCGAAGTCGCGCACCCGGCGCAGCAGGCGGCCGGCGATGCGCGGCGTGCCGCGCGACCGGCGCGCGATTTCGAGCGCGCCCTCCTCCGTCAGGGCGACGCCGAGAACCCGTGCCCCGCGCTTGACGATCTCGAGAAGCTCGCCCTCCGCATAGAAGTCGAGCCGGATGGGGATTCCGAACCGGTCGCGCAAGGGTGTCGTCAAAAGCCCGGTCCGGGTCGTCGCGCCGATGAGCGTGAACTTCGCAAGGTCGATGCGGACCGAGCGCGCCGCCGGCCCCTCGCCGATGATGAGGTCGAGCTGGAAGTCCTCCATCGCCGGATACAGGATCTCCTCGACCGCCGGGTTGAGGCGGTGCATCTCGTCGATGAACAGCACGTCGCGTTCCTCGAGATTGGTGAGGAGCGCCGCGAGGTCGCCGGCCTTTGAGATGACCGGCCCCGACGTGGCGCGGAAGTTCACGCTGAGCTCGCGGGCGATGATCTGGGCGAGCGTCGTCTTGCCGAGGCCCGGCGGGCCGGCGAACAGCACGTGGTCTAGCGCCTCGTTGCGCGAGCGCGCCGCGCTGATGAAGACGTCGAGGTTCTGCTTGACGCGCGACTGGCCGATGAACTCGGAAAGCCGCTGCGGCCGCAGGTGCGCGTCGAGCTGGTCCTCGTCGCGTCGCTCCCGGTCGCTCATGCGGGCGGTCATCGGGCGAGCTCTTTGAGGGCGGTGCGGATGAGAAGCTCGGTCGTCGAGGCATCCCCCGCTTTGCGCAGCGCCGCCGACACCGCAAGCCCGGCCTGCGAGGCGCCGTAGCCGAGATTGACCAGCGCCGACACCGCGTCGGCGGCCGCCGTGGGCCGGCTGCCCTCGCGCTCGTCCTGCAGCCGCGCCAGCGTCGGATCGACGGTCGCGAAGGCCGGCACCTTGTCCTTGAGCTCGGAGGCGATGCGCTCGGCGACCTTCTTGCCGACGCCGGGAGTGCGCGAGATCATCGCCTTGTCCTGGAGCGCGATCGCATTGGCGAGCTCGGTCGTCGACAGCGTCGACAGCACCGATAGCGCCACCCGCGTGCCCACTCCCTGCACCGTCTGCAGGAGATTGAACCACGCCCGTTCACCCTCCGTCGCGAAGCCGACGAGCCTGATCATGTCCTGCGTCACCAGCATCTCGGTGTAGACCTCGGCGAACTCGCCGATCGGCGGCAAGGCGGCGAGCGTGCGCGTCGAGCAGAACACGTGGTAGCCGACGCCGCCGACATCGATCGTCACCCAATCCTCGCCATAGGCGTCGATGCGGCCCTTGAGCTTCCCGATCATGTGCCGAATGCGTAAGGACGGCGTCTGGACAAGTCAACAATGCTCCTCAGCCCACCTTGAGGCGCAGGAGGCCGCCGCGCTGGTGCGCGTGGCAGATGGCGATGGCGAGCGCGTCCGCCGCGTCGGGCGATTTGGGTTTGGCCTTCGGCAGCAGCATCTTCAGCATGTGGTGGATCTGCGCCTTCTCGGCATGGCCGACTCCGACCACCGTCTTCTTGACCAGGTTCGGCGCGTATTCGAACACCGGAATGCCGGCCGCCGCCGGCGCCAGCATGGCGATGCCGCGCGCCTGCCCGAGCTTCAGCGTCGCCCGCGCATCCTTGCTGACGAATGTTTCTTCTATCGCCGCCTCGTCGGGCCGGTGTTCGCCGATGATCTGCTGAAGCGCCGTGAAGATGATGTTGAGGCGTTCCGCCGTCGCAAGCGCGGGGTCGGCGCGCACCACGCCGTCGGCCACGTGGATGAGACGGCTTCCTTCCGTGTCGATGACGCCCCAGCCGGCGTTCCTGAGGCCCGGGTCGAGCCCGATGATGCGGGGCATGCGGCCTCCTTGAGCCCTGCGGGCGGTGATCAGGCTGCCGTCAGCCGCCTCAGGATCTCGTCCGAGATTTCGAAGTTCGAATAGACGTTCTGGACGTCGTCGTCGTCCTCTAGGCTCTCGACCAGCTTCATGAGCGCTTCCGCCTTCTCCTGGTCGACCGGCGCTGCGGTCTGCGGCTTCCACACGACCTTCGTCGAACTGCCCTCGCCGAGCGACCCGTGAAGCGCCGCCGCCACCTCGCCGAGCTTGTCCGGCGCACAGGCGATGATGTGCCCTTCGGCATCGGAATGGACGTCGTCCGCTCCGGCCAGGATGGCGGCATCGAGGATGGTCTCCGCCGTTCCCGCCTCAGGCTTGTAACCGATCTCACCGACGCGGTTGAACATGAAGGCGACCGACCCCGTCTCGCCCATGTTGCCGCCGTACTTGGCGAACAGCGAGCGGACGGCGCCCGCCGTGCGGTTGCGGTTGTCGGTCAGCGCCTCGACGATGATCGCGGCGCCGCCCGGCCCATAGCCTTCGTATCGGATCGCCTCGAAGTTCGAGGCATCCCCGCCTTCCGCCTTCTTGATCGCCCGCTCGATGTTGTCCTTCGGCATGTTCTCGGCCCGGGCGTTCTGGATGGCGAGCCTCAGGCGGGAGTTGGAGGACGGGTCGGGGAGCCCGGTCTTGGCGGCGACCGTGATCTCGCGGGCGAGCTTGGCGAACAGCTTGGCGCGGATCGCGTCCTGCTTGCCCTTCCGGTGCATGATGTTTTTGAATTGTGAATGGCCGGCCATGGCGCCCTTCGCGACCTTGCGGGGAAACGGATCGTGTTGCGCGATCGGGTGCTTATAGACAGTCCACGGTTCGAAATCCAGCGGCGGTTAACCACCCGTTAAGACTTGGCATCCGATGCTCGAAACCGACGACGGTGACCAACATGCAGGATGAACTCTCCGACCTGTTCGAGATGCGCTATGCGGCCGAGGGCTTCATGCCCGCCGTGGCCCATGGCGCTCTGACGCGGCTGCTCGAGCTTGGAGCGGGCGCGAGCCCGCGCCGCGACGTGCGCGAGGCGATCGCGCTTGCCTCGCTCGGCCGGCGCATCACCACCTGTTTCGAGGCGGCCGAGGAAGCCGAGTCCCGCGGCGATGACGACAGCGCCGGTCTCGAATGGACCCGGGCGCTTGTGCTCATGAACCGCCTGGCCGAACGGTCGGTCGGCGGTGTCGGCAGCTTCGCCTGTCACCAGAAATCCGGTCGGGCCGGCTGAAGCCGCCCGCCGATCCGAAGCGGCGCCACCTGAACTGCAAGTCCCGTGCGATCGTCGGTCTCGA
Source organism: uncultured Alphaproteobacteria bacterium (assembly GCA_963789175.1). Taxonomy (GTDB): domain Bacteria; phylum Pseudomonadota; class Alphaproteobacteria; order Rhizobiales; family Aestuariivirgaceae; genus CAWBJO01. Next base: position 5,867 of record CAWBJO010000004.1, on the reverse strand, counting down.
CCGCGACGCCGCACAGCGTCGCCTCGCCGGTTGCCGGTTCCAAGCGTTCCCGCGGGACGCGCCTCAGGAACCGCTGAAGCGGTTCGCTCTTCTCCATGCCGATCACGGAATTGTAGTCGCCGCACATGCCGGCGTCCGAAAGGTATGCCGTGCCGCCCGGCAGGATCTGGTGGTCGGCGGTGGGCACGTGGGTGTGCGTGCCGACGACCAGGCTCGCCCGCCCGTCGACGAAGTGCCCGAACGCCATCTTCTCCGACGTCGCCTCGGCATGCATGTCGATGACGATGGCGTCGGCACCGCGCCCGAGCGGGCACAGGTCGAGTTCGCGGTCGATCGCCGGGAACGGATCGTCGAGGACGGGCTCGATCATCAGCCGGCCCATGACGGAGACGACGAGCACGGTTTTTCCCGATGCGGTCGTCACCAGGGCGGTGCCGCGTCCCGGCGTGCCGGCCGGGTAGTTGACCGGCCTCAGGAGCTCCGGTGCCCGCTCGATGAACACCAGCGCCTCGCGCTGGTCGAAGGAATGATTGCCGAGCGTCACCACGTCGGCCCCCGCGTGGCGGAGCTGCTCGTATTGCTCTTCGGTGATCCCGAAGCCGTGCGCCGCGTTCTCGGCGTTGACGACCACGACATCCGGCCGATACCGCGACCTGATTTCGGGAAGCTCGCCGAGGACGGCGTCGCGGCCCGCCTTTCCGACGATGTCGCCGATGAAGATCAGCCGCATTTCACCGGTCCGTCCGGCGTCAGGATGAAATCGAGGGGCTCATCGCCGGGCCCGTGCGGCACCCGGGGCACCTCCTGCTCCGCATAGCAGATGCCGATCGCCGTCACGTCCTTCAATGCCCTCAGCCTGGCGAGGGTGCGGTCGTAGTAGCCGCCGCCGTAGCCGAGCCGGTAGCCGGCCTTATCGAAGGCGAGCAGCGGAACGAGGAGCACGTCGGGGTCGACCTCCGCGGCCTCCGCCGGCGGCATCGGAATGTCCCAGATGCCGGGCACCGTTTCCTGGCCCGGCGCCCACTGCCGGAAGACGAGTGGCTGACGCTCGGCGACCACGATTGGAAGCGCCGTCACCCAGCCTTCGCTGTCGAGCCGGGCGAGGAGCGGCAGCACGTCGATCTCGCTCTTGAACGGAAAGAAGCCGGAGACGCTCAGCCCCGGCGGCAGGTTGGTGAAATCGAGGCCGGTGCGGGCGAGCGCCAGCGGCGCGATGTCCTTCCGGGCCCGGTGCGCCGTGGTGCGGACGGCCGCGGCGGTGGCGCGTGCGGCCCTCTTCTGGGTATCGAGATCGCTGCGGATCGGGGCCGTCATGATGAAGGAAAGTCTACGCGTGACGAATGAAGTGGCGGGCCGCCATGGCCGTGAAAAGCTGCGATCCCGGGTCCTACGTAACGTAGGTGGGTACCATGTGTAAGGAACCACGGTTCCAAACAGGGACAGTCCCCATAGAGATCGGTATAGGGCCCTGGGAAAAGTTCCCACGAACCGGGCAGCTCGCCGACCCCTATCTAGGACGGACGAAGGTTAAAATCCATAGCCATTCCCGACCCCAGCCCGCATGATTAATATTGCGGGCTTGGCTCCGTGCGCCGCCGCCGCGCCGCTCTGGCTGGCCTTGCCCAGGCGGATGCCGGCGGCGCTGCCGGTCGTCATGGCGTCGGCGATCGTCGTCTGCTCCAGCACCTGGCGCATCGGCTCGACGGCCCGGGCGAAGACGCGCCGGATCTCGCAGACGTCCTCGGCGACGCAATCCTGGCAGCGGGCATAGGCGATGATGCTGAGGCAGGGAAGCGGCGCGATCGGCCCGTCGATGATGCGCAGGACGTCCGCGAAGGTGATCTTCGAAGCGGGCTTCAATAGCGCATAGCCGCCCTTGGCGCCGCGCCGGCTCTGCACCAGGCCCCGGCGTTTCAGCACGAGGAGGATCTGCTCGAGGAACTTCTTCGGGATGTTCTGGTCGCGGGCGATCTCGGCGATCAGCATGGAGCCGCCTTCGCCGATGCGCGACAGGGCGAAGAGCGCGCGCAATGCGTATTTCGCCTGTCTTGAGATCATGAATGGTGTCCGGCCGTCTGCAAGCCCCCTTTTCTAGACCAATCCGCTCCCGAAGCCTATTGCCGAGGGCACCGCCCTCCCGGCGGGAAACCAATTGTTATCCTGGCATCCTCCATAGTGGCGCACGGCTCGGGACGGGCGGGAGGCGGACGTTTCGGCATGCGTGGAATTCAGGTCCTTACCATTTTGGCGATGCTCGTTCTGGCGCTGTCGCCGCAGGCGGAGGCTCGCGACAAGGCGAAGCCGCGCGGCCAGGGATGGTTCTGGTCGAAGACCGAGGAAAAAGCCTACCGCGCCCGCGAGACCGTCGCCTTCGACACTGCCGAGGCGCCGGGCACCGTCATCATCGATTCACCCAATCACCGCCTCTACCTCGTCCTGCCCGGCAACAAGGCCTTGCGGTATTCCGTCGGCGTCGGGCGCGAAGGCTACGGCTGGTCCGGGATTGCCCGCATCGCGCGGCGTGCCGAATGGCCGGCCTGGTATCCGCCGCCCGAGATGGTCGTCCGGGCCGCCAAGCAGAACCAGTTCCTTCCCTTCAGCATCGACGGCGGGCCTTACAATCCGCTCGGGGCCCGCGCGCTCTACCTGTATCAGGGCAAGCGCGACACCCTCGTCCGCATCCACGGCACCAACGAGCCGAAGTCCATCGGCTTGTCTGTGTCGAGCGGCTGCATCCGAATGCGCAACGAGGACATCATCGATCTCTACGGGCGCGTCGGCATCGGAACGCGGGTCGTCGTGAAGTCGTGAGGTGCCGTCCGCGGCCGACGCCTAGTTGCCGACCGCGAAGGTGGTGGCCAGGCTCTCGAGCCGCTTGGCGGCGTGGTTGAGCCGCTCGGCCACCTGCTCTTCGATCGTGCGCCCGTAGTTCACCGCATTGCTGCGCGATTCCCGCAGGCCGTGGATCTGATCCTGGAGCTCTTCGATCCGCCGCCGCGTCTCGGTGAGCTGGTCGGCGACCATCAGCCCCGCCATCAGCAGGAGGCGGATGTCGCCCACCTGACCGACGCCCTGCTTGATGCGCGACACCTCGGTGTCGAGAAGCCGGGCGAGTTCCTGCAGGTGGCGCTCTTCGCCGTCGGCGCACTGCATCGTGTAAGGACGGTCATTCACCTGTACGACGACTTGCGCCATGGCGTTGGATCTCCCGATGTCGAGAACGAAATCTTACGCCGACCCAAGCACGTACTTGATCTTGGCCATTGCGGAGTCGATCTTGGTCGCCGCGTTCCGGTTGCGGTCGGCGAGATCGCTGGCCTTGGCCCGCATCTCGGAGATCTCCTGCTGGAGCCGCCCGTGATCGTCGCGCAGCGCCTGCACCTCCGCGGGCGGCTCGAGTCCCGCCGGCAGCTGGTTGTGGACGCGCATGGCCGCGGCTTCGAATCGCCGCAGCGCAGCCTCGAAGCGGGAAAGCGCCTCGTCTATCTTCGAACTATCCGCCATCGGCCTCTTCCCCAAGAACCAAATCGGTCCGGGTTGCGGCGATTATTAGCTCTCGTCCGGCGAGCGTCAACCGATCTGCGTCGCCGAATCGCGCCTCGAGCATTGACTATAGGTGGCTCGATGCTATGTGTGGCGCCACTTTTTCGCGAATTTCGGCCAATTTATTCCGCAAGCGACATCCAAGCCACATGCCCACCGATATGCAGCAGCACAAGGCTCTCGCCAATGCGATTCGCGCCCTCGCCATGGACGCGGTGCAAAAGGCGAATTCCGGTCATCCGGGAATGCCCATGGGCATGGCCGACGTAGCCACCGTTCTCTTCACGCGGTTCCTGAAGTTCGATGCCGGCGACCCGGCCTGGCCCGACCGCGACCGGTTCGTCCTGTCCGCCGGCCACGGCTCGATGCTCCTCTATGCCCTCCTCTATCTCCTCGGCTACGAGGATATGACCATCGGCGAGATCCAGCGCTTCCGCCAATGGGGCTCGAAGACCGCCGGCCATCCCGAGTACGGTCACGCCGCCGGCATCGAGACGACGACGGGCCCGCTCGGCCAGGGCCTCGCCAACTCCGTCGGCATGGCGATGGCCGAAAGCCACCTTGCATCGCTCTTCGGCAGCGACCTCGTCGATCACCGCACCTATGTCATCGTCGGCGACGGCTGCCTCATGGAGGGCATCTCCCAGGAGGCGATCTCGCTTGCGGGTCACCTGCGGCTGCGCAAGCTGATCGTCCTGTGGGACGACAACAGCATCTCGATCGACGGCAAGACCTCGCTTGCCGATTCGACCGACCAGATCCAGCGCTTCACGGCGAGCGGCTGGGCGGCCCGGCGCGTCGACGGCCACGATCCCGATGCCGTGGCCGAGGCATTGGCGGCCGCCCAGGACGCCGACCGGCCGACGCTCATCGCCTGCAAGACCATCATCGGCTACGGTGCGCCGAACAAGCAGGGCACCGCCGCCACTCACGGCTCGCCCTTGGGTGCCGAGGAGATTGCGGCCGCGCGCCGCGCGCTCGGCTGGGAATATCCGCCCTTCGAAATTCCAGGCGATCTCCTGAAGTCCTGGCGCGCTTTCGGCCGGCGCGGCAGCGCGGCACGTAAGGCCTGGACATCGCGGCTCGCCGCGAAGGACGCCGCCCCGCGAACCGAATTCAAGCGCCGCCTCGGGGGAGAGCTTCCCTCTGACCTCGCGCCCGCCATGCGCAACTATAAGGATGGGCTCGTTGCCGATCCGCAGCCCCTCGCCACCCGCAATGCATCGCAGAATGTGCTCGAGGTGATCAACAAGGTAATGCCCGAGACGATCGGGGGCTCGGCCGACCTGACCGGATCGAACAACACCAAGACCAAGGACCTGAAGCTCTTCACCGCCGGCGAGCCGTCCGGACGCTATGTCCACTACGGCATCCGCGAGCACGGCATGGCGGCCGCGATGAGCGGCATGGCGCTGCATGGGGGCGTCATCCCCTATGGCGGCACGTTCCTGACCTTCACCGACTATTGCCGGCCGGCGATCAGGCTCGCCTCCCTCATGCAGCAGCGCGTCGTCTACGTGATGACCCACGATTCGATCGGCCTCGGCGAGGACGGACCGACCCACCAGCCCGTCGAGCACCTCGCGGCCCTGCGCGCCATTCCGGGCCTTCAGGTTCTGCGGCCGTGCGACGCCGTCGAGACGGCCGAGTGCTGGGAGATCGCGCTCTCTTCCACGGACGCGCCGACGGTTCTCGCCCTGACCCGTCAGAAGCTGAAGCCCCTGCGCCTGAAGGCCGAAACGAAGAACCTCTCCGCCCGCGGCGCCTACGAGATTGCCGCCGCGTCCCGCAAATCGAAGGTCGTCATCTTCGCGACCGGCTCCGAGGTCGAGATCGCCGTCGCCGCCCGCGACCTCCTCGACAAGACGCGCATTCCCGCCCGCGTCGTTTCGGTCCCCTCGATGGAGCTCTTCTGGCGCCAGCCGGCCGCGTATCGCACCAAGGTCTTGGGAACGGAGAAGATCAGGGTGGGCATCGAGGCCGCCATCCGCCAGGGCTGGCAGGACTTCCTCGGCGAGGATGGCATCTTCGTCGGAATGACGGGCTACGGCGCGAGCGCACCCTACGAGGTGGCCTACGAGAAGTTCGGCATCACGGCCGGCGCCGTGGTCCGCGCGGTGAAGAAGAAGATCAAGCGCTAGGCCCTCCGGAGACCTGCGATGCCCGCCTTTTCCACGCTCGACGACGTCGATCTCGCCGGCAAGCGTGTCGTGCTGCGCCTCGATCTCAACGTCCCGCTGTCCGGCGGCAAGGTCGCCGATCCGACGCGCATCGTACGCATCGTGCCCACATTGCGCGAAATTGCCGACAAGGGCGCTGCGGCG
>CAWBJO010000003.1:0-230263 GCA_963789175.1 uncultured Alphaproteobacteria bacterium | reverse complement strand
TCACGCTCTTGTTGGTGGCATTCGGGTTCGCGCTCAGCCATCATAGCAGGACCGGGTTATGCCAGAACAAACCATAGCTCGCCTTAAGGACAGTCTTTCCGTTGCCGGCGAGTCGTAGGTGACACCGGCGCGAGGGCCCATGGAGTTGAACGTGTAAAACGTATGCCCTGCGAAGGTCTGTTCCGGGACGTTCACGGGACCGATCGCAAACGCGAGTTGACGCTGATCCGGCATCCAGCCGCGATAGCGATCCCACCGCACGCCGAAGTTGAAGGTGACGCGCCCCATCGACCAGGTGTCGTTGACGAACAAGTCCTGCTGATCGAGCTTGTTGTCGACGAGGAGGTTTCCGTTGTCATTGTCGCGGAGACCGCCGACGTGAAGCGCGGTCGGGATGCCGAAGATCACCTGACTGGGGTCGCCGTTGACGTAGATGTGCTCGATGTTGCCGCCGACGTTCTGCTAGCGGCCCCCCCACTGCGTTTCGTCGTAGACCTCGCCGCCGAACTTGAACGTGTGGCTGCCGGCCTGGTGTCGAGGAAATAAGTGGCCGCACCCGTGAGCTGTTTGCGATCGCGATCGGTCTGGCTCTCAGAGTGTGCGCCCGTGAGAATCAGCAGGGTGCTGTCACGCCAGAAGTAATCTTCGTCGCTGTTGGCGAAGCGCGGATCGTAGTAGCCGAAATCACCCTAACGCGCTTCAAGATAATCTTGTCGCTCAGCGTCCCGTTCCATTCGCCCTTGCAGACCCAGCTCGGCGACTCCTGACGCACCGTCGATTCGATGTTGTCGTAGGTGTAGCGTGCTGCACCGGCAACCGGGTCGGCTGCGTTTTGATGTTCCACTGGTAGTAGCCGATGAACTTGTGGTTTTGATTCAGTTGATACGTCACTTTGAATGACGGATTGGTGTTCCACGTGTCGAATTGACGCGAACGCGAACTTCGGCTGCTCGACGGAGTTGAACTGGCGGCGGTGTGCGTAGTGGAACCAGGCTTTGTCCTTCTTGATCGGTCCGCCGGTGTTGACGTTGACATCGTAGTAGCTCAGCACTTCGTTGCTGCCCGGACGGAAGCCGAATTTTGATGTGCTGTTCGGTCAGGTTCGATCCCTGGAACGAGTTGTTGTAGCCGTCGACGTAGAACTCGCCGGTAAATCGGTTGCCGCCCGACTTGCCGAGGAAGTTCGACTGCACGCCCGGCGTGGCCGCTTCGGCGCCCTGACCGGCAACACCCATGAAGACTTCTTCAAGGACCCGTAGTCGTAGTAGAAGCCGGCGCCGCCGGTGCCCTCCGTCGTGTTGATGCCCTCAACGGAGGTGCGCACCTGGCCGTTGAGACCGTACGCGGTATACCCGGTCTGCGTTCCCGCGCGGTTGCCGCCGATATCAATACGGCTCATCATCACGCCCGGCGTCGCGGCCAGCAGCGCCCACATGTCGCGGCCGTTCGGGATCGAGTTGAGCTGTTCGAGTTTGAAGTTCTGCTGAATGCGCGTGGCCGAGGTGTCGATCACGGGCGACTCACCCGTCACGGTCAGCGTTTCCTGGAGCGAGGCAATCGCCATTTCGGCGTTGACGTTGCCGGTGAACCCCAGCCCGACCTGGACGGCTTCCCGCTTGACGGTGTTAAACCCCGCGAGCTCGAACGAAACGAGTAGCTGCCCGGCGGCACCGCCGGGAAGCGATAATTGCCGTTCTCGTTGGTAACCTGCGACTGCGCGCCGATCATCGAAGGGCTCGTGGCTGTAACCGTGACGCCCGGCAGCACCGCGCCGCTTGCGTCGCTGACGCGGCCCTGAATCGTGCCCGTCACGCTCGCGCCACCGCCCTGTGCAAAGGCTGTTGCTGAAACCAGCACGCGATCGCGATCGCGCTGAGGCTGGTGAGAAAAGTCCGCCTCATTGTGTTGATCCTCCGTAAGGTGAGGGGTCGTCCCTGCCGCCTGAAGACAGATTTCAAAAGGAATCGAACGGAAGAATATAACAAAAGAATAGGTGCCGAAGGTGCCGAAGGTGCCGAAGGTGCCGAGGGTGCCGAACGGCCTTACGACTCGGCCGGAGCGGCGGGCGCAGGCGCCGGGGCGAGGCGGGTGATGAACACGCCGCCGAGAATCGTGATCGCGCCGATGATCTGCGGTGCCGCGATCGGTTCGCCCAGCCAGATGGCGGCGACGAGAATCGCGACGATCGGCGTCAGATTGCTGTAGATGGCCGTGCGGGAACTGCCGATGCGTTGCACGGCCGTGTACCAAATCATGTAGGACAACGCCAGTGCCAGGAGCGATGAGAGCGCCATCAGAATCCAGCTCGTGAGCGAAAGCATCGCCCATCGGGTGCTGACGAGCGTGGGAATCGCGATGAGGAAATAGCACGTCGCACCGATAGCCATGGAGTAGCCGGTCACAACCAGCGGCGAGTGGCGCCGCAGCATCGGCTGTGCCAGAACGGAATAGATCGACCAGCAGAGCATGCCGCAAAATACGAGCACATCACCAGCAAACGTCGTGCTCGACGTATCAGGCCCCTGACCTTTCAGCGTGGTCTGATCACCGGCGCCCGCTTCGCGCCGGACGGCAAGACGATCTACTACAGCGCCGCCTATGGTGGTGGGCCGTCGCGTGTCTATCAGACGCATCTCGATCGCGCGGAATCGAAGCCCCTGGATCTCCCCCCTGGGTTCCTGCTTGGCGTGTCCGGCAGGCAGGAGCTTGTCGTGCTTCTGACCTCCGAACGCTCCACGTACGGGTCATTGGGAACCCTCGTGCGTGTTCCTGCGATTGGCGGTACGCCGAAGGCACTGGTCGAGGGCGCGCTCTACGGAGATTGGGCGCCTGATGGGGAGCGCTTGGCGGTAGTTCGCTCAGGTGTGTGCGAATTCCCAGTCGGCCAGGTCATCAAAAAGGGCTGCGCAATGCTTCGCGTATCACCCAGCGGGGATCGGATTGCGGTCCAGCGGAGCCAGCTCGAGATTGTGAGTCTGACCGGGGAAGTGCTCATCACCGACTCGCTGAAGTCTGTGTTCGGTATCGCGTGGGCTCCCAATGGTCGCGAAGTCTGGTACACCGGCTCGGAAACCGGCGACGCCCACGACCGGGCTTTGTACGCGCTGGATATGACTGGCGCCCGCCGGCTCATTGCTCGAGTCGCCGGCCCGGTGACGGTCTACGATGTTGCGCCTGATGGCGAGGCCGCGCTCGTGGCGACCGGCGCAGGATGGGGTGCAGTGAACGCCGGCCGCGCGGACGGTGGACCTGAGCAACCGCTCGATCTGCTGGGACGATCCACGATTGCCGGCCTTTCGGCAGATGGCAAGCGCGTGTTGCTCGACGAGACCCGCGGAGCCGGTAAAGGCGCGTACCTGCGATCGACGGACGGCAAGGAGAAAATTGACTTCGTGGGTTACACCGCCAGAGGCCTCTCTCCGAATGGCGAGTTGATGCTCCTCAACCCGCACGATGACTTCAGCCAGTTGCTGCTGATGCCCGTAGGCGCCGGTCAACAACGAGTCATCCCGATCAGTCCTGGGTTGGAACTGACCAACCAGCTGAACTCACTCTGGTCAAGAGATGGCCAGCGGATCTTTACGTGGCTGGTGCCCAAGCGTGAGACTGCGGGAGAGCCGAAGGGTGAGACACCGCCGGGGCGCCTCTATGTGCGCGAGGGCGAGCAGCCGTGGCGGCCCGTCACGCCGGAAATGCCTCCTGGTCCATTCGTCGTGTCGCCTGACGGCCGCACCGTTGTCGTCCGTGAGAGGGGTGGGATCATCGCGCTCTACTCCATTGACGGCGGGCCGCCGCGCCGCCTCGACGGTGAGAATGGAAAACCAATCTCATTGGAGCGGCGACCACATCTTCTTCGCCGGTTCCGAAACCTCTCCCGCACGGGTCTATCGCCGCCATGTCATCACCGGCAAGGTCGAAGCCTGGCGCGCCCTTGCGCCGACTGATCCTTCTGGCTTGATGTCCGTCGGACGTGTCTTCATCTCGGCTGACGATCAATCGTACGTGTATCAGTACAGCCGCACCCTGAACGACCTGTATCTGGTCCGCGGCGTGCGCTGAAGCGTCAGTGAGTGGTGTCGGAGGCGCGCAACACGCGCACGTGTTGCACGCGCGTGGTCTGCACGCCGTTGTCGAACTCGATGAACATGCCCGGCGCGGCGATCATTTCGGTGAGGATCGCGCGGCCGCCCCACGTGCAGCCGAGCACGCGCACGAGCCTGGCGTAGCCGCCGTGTGAGGTGAACCATCCGCCCGACGCCTGGAATCGGCCGTCCCCCAACGATGCGAGAGTGTAGACAGAGTTCTTCGTCCGGACGATGACCCAGTCTCCGGCTTTGAGATCGCCCGCCCATACGCCCTGAATCGTGCGGGCGTTGTCGGCCATCCGTTCGAGGGTGTGCGACGCCAGTCATCTTTGTCGTGCCTGTTTTATCATGGTGCACCTATTTCAGGGGAGGCCCATGTGCCATCCAGAACCTTTCGCGTCGTTTTCGCCACCTTAGTGCTGGGCGTGCCTGTCCGTGGCCGCGACCAGCCGGACAAGACCGTTTAGCTGCGAACGCCGTGCCAGCCGCCGAACGCCCGTTCGGCACGCTGCGCGAGCAGGCGGCGATGCAGCAGGCGTGGCTGAAGCAGCGGCTCGACACGTTCCTGCCGCCGCTGATGCGCAAGCACGGCATCGACATGTGGGTCGTGCCGATGCGCGAGTACAACGAGGATCCCGGTCTTCACGTCGATCGTCGCGCCCGAGACGTTCGCGGCGCGCCGCCGCACGATCTACGTGTTCTTCGACAAGTGCGCCGCCGCGGGCACGCCGGTCGGCGCGGCCGTGCGTCGAGCGGATCGCGCTCGGCGGCACATCGCAGGGCGGCGTGTTCGAAGCGCGCCGTCCACGCGCGCCGGTCGGCGGCGCCGCCGTCGGCGGCCGGCAGGCCGAGCTCTGGGGCGACGAGCAGTGGCAGGCTGCTGAAGACGGTGATCGAGGAGCGCAAGCCGTCGCGTCATCGGCATCAACCGCTCGACGCGTGTTCGCGTTCACCGACGGCCTCTCGAGCGGCGAGCTCGAGGGCATGACGCGCGGCGCTCGGCGCCACCTGGACCGCGAAGTTCAAGGACGCCGAAGCGGCTGCCGCTCGAACTCATCGCGTCGCGCCTGCCGGAGGAGGAGGCGTTCTTCCAGAAGATGACCGCGCTCGTCTGGCAGATGACGCAGACGATGTTCTCGGAGAAGGTCATCGTGCCGGGCAAGACGCGCACGAGCGACCTCGTGTGGTGGTGGCGGCAGCGCGTCAACGACCAGGGGCTCGGCACGTGGTTCCAGCCGAGCGTCGACGTGCAGCGGCAGGGCGCGACCGCGAACAGCTCGGCGCCGATCCGATCATCCAGCGCGGCGACGTGCTGCACTGCGACGTCGGCATCACCGTCGCGCGGCTGAACACCGACACGCAGCACCTCGCCTACGTGCTGCAAGCCCGGCGAAACCGACGCGCCGGCGGGCCTGAAGCAGGCGCTCGCCAACGCCAACGCGATGCAGGACATCGACGATGGAGGAGATTCGCCCGGGCCGCACGGGCAACGAGATCCTGCAGGCCGTGCTCGACGCGCATGAAGGCGAAGGGCATCGACGGCACGCATGTACTCGCATCCGATCGGCGTGCACGGCCACGGCGCCGGCCCGCTCATCGGGCTGTGGGATTACCAGGAAGGCGTGCCCGGCCGCGGCGACGCGAAGGTGATTCCGTCGATGTGGTTTTCGATCGAGCTGCAGGCGACGACGCCCGTGCCCGAGTGGGGCGGCCAGCCGGTGCGCATGGCGCAGGAAGAAGACATGATCATCGGCGCCGACGGCAAAGTGCGCTGGGCGCTCAAGCGCCAGGACAAGCTGTTCCTAATTAAGTAGGGCGCCCTGGTTTTCAAGGGCGCCGGTACGTAGGGCGTGGCTTTAGCCGCGCCAACAAAACAAAAGGACATCCTTCATGAATGATGGATGTCCTTCTGCGACGTCTTTGGGGCTCTGACCCTTGCGTGAGGAGGTCGCCGAGGCGACAGCCGCCAGCAGGCGGCAGGTGCATGGGTCAGGAGCGATGACGTCTTTCGTAGCGCGGTGGAGCACCTTCCGCAGACGACGTCATGTTTTTGCTACCTCCTTTCCCGTAGCGACCCATCAACCTCGTCGATCAACGAGTGAACGATGGGTCTGGCTCCACCGTAGGCCTCGTTTGACGTGAAGTCAAGATCACATTGCACACATCAATTTGGCGCGGCTGACCGGCTTCTACTTCCGTTTGAACACTCCGGCTGTGACGGCTTTGCCGCGCACATGCGTCGCCATCGCCGCCATCACCGCCGCGCGAATCTGCGGCACACTCGCGCCGGTGGGACCAAGCGCGGGCACATCGATCATCGAGTCCAACGCGAACAATTCGAATACATACACGTGCGGTGGACCCGACGCCAATGCACCGGGCCCGCGGTAGTTCGGACCCGTCGCGCTGATCTGACGCGTACCGTCCGGCAGTTGCGACCCGCGCGGCACGCCTTCGGGCAACCCGCGCGAGGCCGCCGGAATATTCCACACCATCCAATGCAGCACGTCGTCAGTCCCTGGATTCACGGCGGCCGACACGTCGTGGACGATCAGTGCGAAGCTGACGACGGTCTCCGGCGGATCATTCCAGCTCAGCGCGGGCGACACCTCGCCGCCGGCCTGCGTGTACTTCAGCGGAATCTCCGCGCCCGGCGCCCATGGCGCGGTGAGCGTCATGATGACCGTGCCGCCGCGGCCACCACGGCCGCCACGGCCCGGGGCGGGCGTCTGCACTGGCGCGCCAGGAGCAGGCGTCTGTACTGGCGGCGTCTGGACTGTTGTCGTTGCCGGCGGTGGCGTTTGCGCGGGCAGCAGTGCCGCGGCGGCAAACACCAGCATCAACGCGAGAGTTACTCGAATGGTTCGCATCGGCGTTCTCCTCGCGTGAGTTATTTGAAAGTCGCCGGTTGCGTCTTGCGCCACTCGTCGTAACGCGCGCGCAGTGTCTTGACCGGATTGAGGTTCTCACCTGGCTTGATCGCGCCAGCCCCGCGATTCTCGCCAGGCTGCGCCACCGTGATGTACATCGAGTACTTACCGTTGTTGTGCGAGTCGCCGTTCGTGTCCTTCGGATCCGACATCAGGATGTACGCGATGTGCGAAGTCTTGCCGTCGCACGGATTCACCGGCTTCGATCCGTCAGTCGGCCACGGCGGGCACACGCAACGGCTGTCGCCGCCCGATCCGTCGGCGGCTTCCATCGCCGCCATCACGCGATCGGTCAGCGCGCCTTTTGTGGCGATGAACGCCTGCGACCGCGTTCGGCACCACCTGGCCGGGCCGCAGGATGTTGCCTTGAATCGAGTAATAGATCTGCGTGCCTGGCACCATGCCTTGAATGTCCTGGGAGACATAACCGTTGCCCAATCCGGAATGCCCGGCCATGCGTCCCTGGAAATCCAGGATGCCGAACTGACGCGATTGAAACGCCGGGTCCGCGCTGAGCATCTCGATGATCTGCTTCGGGTCCGTGCCCTTCTGCAGTTCGCGAAACACCAGCATCTGGTTCGCCTTCGTGCCGTCGACGCCGGCCTGGCACGCCGCCACGCCCATGCCGGGTACGACGACCGCCTGCACTCCCATCAGGAATGCGTCATTGTTGTTGACGCACGTGGCCGAGGCAATGACCAGGCGTTTATTGGAGAGATCGACCGCGATGATCGACCAGGTCGCGGACGCGGTCGCGGGAATCAGGCATGCGGCTATCAGAGCGAAAGCAAAGAAGTGTTTGCGCATGCCGCGGATTATGCACCATTTCAATCACCCCTCAGCGTTTCAATCGGCTCTAAGTGTTTCGATCGGATTGATGCGCGCGGTCCTGTGAGCCGGCAGCAAGCACGCCGTTAGCGCCGCCACCACGAGCACGCCCACGGCCGCGGCGAAGGTCAGCGGATCGCCTGGACTCACCTCGGTCAGTACGCCGCCCATCAGTCGTGACAGGGGAATCGCGCCCGCGAGGCCGATGGCTGCGCCCGCTGCCACCAGTGCTCCGCCCTCGCGCACCAGCGACCAAATGACGTTTCGTCGGGTAGCGCCAAGCGCCAGGCGAATCGCCGATTCACGTGCGCGCTGACGTGTGGAGTACGCCATCACACCGTAGATGCCGAGCACGGCCAGCAACAGCGCGAGTGCGCCGAATCCCGTCAACACGCCGGCCACAAGCCGCTGCGGCGCCAGCTTCTGGCGCATGAGTGCCTCCATCGTGTTGATGTCGTACACCGGCAACGCCGGATCGAGTGCTGCCACTTGAGCGCGGATTCGCGGCATGAGCGTGGCAGCATCGGCATCTGTGCGAATCACGAGCGTCATGGCTCCCCACACACCCGCCGCCGCCGGCACGTAGTACGTCGGCGCCGGCGCCACTGCCGGATTGTGGTGACGCATGTCGCGCACGAGACCCACAACCGTGGCAGGCGTGCCGCCACCGCCGCCCAGATCCAGTTGCCGGCCCACCGGATCGCGATCGCCCCACACCATTCGCGCCAGCGTCTGGTTCACGATGATGACCTTCGGCGCATTGTCATCGTCTCTTGTCGAGAAATCGCGGCCGGCGAGGATCGGCGCCTCCATCGCGCCGAAGTAACCGTCGGTCACGATGCGCCAGTCAGCCTGTACCGATTCGGTGGCAGCGATCCGCGCTTCGCCGATCGGGAATACGTTGAGGCTCAGGTTGCCGGGCGCCATCGGTACGTGGCTGGCGGCGCCGGCCATCGCCACGCCGGGAATGGCGCGAACCCGCCTCAGCAGATCGGCAAAGAACGCTTCTGGCCGGTCGCGCGGCGCGAGGCGCGCGGTCAGGACCTGTGAGGGCGTGAACCCGACGTCGACGCGACTCAGGTGACTGAGCGTTCGGATAGTCAGGCCAGCAGCAGCGAGCAGAACCACCGACAACGCGAGCTGGCCGACGACCAGGGCATTGCGTGCCCAGTTGCCGCTTGCAGTGACCGATCGCGATCCCTCGCGCAGGCCCTTCGTCACATCGAGCCTGGCCATCTGCCGTGCGGGCGCAAGCCCCGCCAGCACACCCGCGGCCGCCGACACTACGCATGCA
The DNA here is from genome assembly GCA_963789175.1 of uncultured Alphaproteobacteria bacterium. Lineage (GTDB taxonomy): Bacteria > Pseudomonadota > Alphaproteobacteria > Rhizobiales > Aestuariivirgaceae > CAWBJO01. Next base: position 221,126 of record CAWBJO010000003.1, on the reverse strand, counting down.
AACGCGAGCACCCAAATGTCCACCGCGACCTCGCCGGCGCGCGGAACATCTCCAGCCATCGCGCTGCGCCAGAGCCGCATTCCGCTCAACGACAACACAACGCCGAGCGCGCCACCGGCGACGGCAAGCAGCAGGCTCTCGGTCAGCAACTGACGAAGGATCCGGCCACGGCCGCCGCCGATGGCGGCGCGAATGGCAATCTCGCGAGTGCGAGCCGACGCGCGGACCAGGAACAGGCTCGACAGGTTCGCACAGGTGATCAGGAGCAGCACACCAACGGCCGCGAGCAGCAGATACAGCACTCGCGGTGTTCCCGGACCCACCACGGATTCGGCAAGCGGCACCACGCTGACACCCCAGCCCCGATGGTCCTCAGGATGCTCGCGCTCAAGCTGCGCCGCGATGCCCGCCATCTCACTGGACGCCTAATCGATCGAGACGTTGGGCTTCAGGCGCGCGTACACGTCCAGGTCGGAGTAGCCACGGCGGTCCTCTGTGAAAGGCACGACGGGCAACAGGACGTGATCGGTCGTGTTCAAGGCATCCGGCGGAGCGACGCCAATGATCGTGTAGGCGCGGCCGTCGATTGTGAGCGTGCGGTTCAACACCGCCGGATCTTCACCAAACGCCCTGCCCCAGAATCCATGCGACAGCATCACCACGCGGCCGGCGCCAGGCACATCGTCTTCCTTCTGGAACGCGCGGCCGAGCGTGGGAGCGAGTCCCAGCAGCGAAAACATGTTGTGAGTGATCCACTTCGCGTCCAGATGCTGTGGATCACCAAGACCCTGCACGGTGACGGAGCCGCCGCGTTCGGCGGCCACTCGCGCTGAAGCTCCCGTTTCTCGACTGCCAGTCGCGATAGAGCGGCAGGGACGCCGAGAACTCATTCACGCCGCGCTCCTTGATTCGTCTGTGCGAGGCGGACCAGCTGCTCAGGCTCGGCGAACGGCATCGGCTCGAGCACGACGGCCTTGAGGGCGCCGAAGATCGTGGTGCTGGCACTGATCCCGATGGCGAGGACCAGGATCGCGCCGAGCGTGAAGGCTGGAGTCCGGCGCGCCACTCGCAGGGCGTATCGCAAATCCTGCCCCGCCTGTTGCAACCACAGCGGAAACCAGACCGCGCGTGCATCTTCACGAACTGCGTTGACATTACCGAAGGCCAAGGCGGCCGCGCGACGCGCGTCTTCGTTGGAAAGGCCTTCGGCCTTTCGTTCTTCCGCCTCGAGCTCGAGATGTTGACGTATCTCCCGCTGCAGATCCTCGTCTCGCCGCGAATCGCGCGTCGCCATCAGGACCTCACTTGCCCGAGCCGGAGCAATCGCGTCATCGCCTCGGTCAGTTGCGCCCACTTCGATTCTTCGGCCTTGAGTTGTGTCCGGCCCTTGGGTGTCATCCGGTACAGCTTCATCTCCCGGCCGGAGTCCGTGACTTCCCAACCTGAGGTGATGCACCCGAGTTTCTCCAGTCGCTGCAGAGCAGGATACAGGGACCCGTGCTCGACGTTCAGCACCTCGTCGGACACGGACTTGATGTGTTTGACGATCCCGTGGCCATGAAGCGGGCCAAACACGAGGGTCCGCAGGATCAGGAGGTCGAGGGTGCCTTGAATGATGCCGGGCTTCTTCGCGGATGCGGCCATGGTAGGTAATCTACTATACGTGGTAGATTGCCTTCTAGTTTAGGGTGAACGTAGGGCGGCCTGGTGCGTACGTAGGGCGGCCTGGTTCTCAAGGCCGCCAACGTCTCCGGCGCGCTCGAAACCAGCGCGCCCTACGGACGGCCGCGCCCGACGTACGGCCCTTGCCCAATTGCCTCATTATTTAGCGGTCATGATCGAAGGAAAGACCGTCCTCATAACCGGCGCCACCAGCGGAATCGGCCTCGAGTCGGCCGCCGTCCTGGCCGGCATGGGCGCCAACGTCATCATCGTCGGGCGCGATGCTGGTCGAATTGCGAAGGCCCTTGCGCAGATACATGACCCGATCCGGTGCGAGTGCTGCGTCGTACCTGTGCGACTTCTCGTCCCTGGCCGAAGTGAACAGGTTGGCGGACGAAGTGCTTCGGGACGTGCCGAAGCTGGATGTGCTCATCAACAATGCGGGGAGCGTGTTCGCGCGGCGCAGGGTGTACGGCTGACGGACTTGAGGCGACGTTTGCCGTCAATCACCTGGCGCCCTTCCTGCTGACCCAGCGGCTGCTGCCCCGCCTGATCGCCAGTGCCCCGGCGCGCATCATCACCGTCGCGTCCGGCGCGCATCACAAAGCCACGCTGGACTTCGATGATCTGGGCTTCGCGCGCGGGTATCAGATCATGCGCGCCTATGCGCGATCGAAACTCGCGAACGTCCTGTTTGCCTCGGAGCTGGCGAGGCGGCTGGCGGGCACCGGCGTCACGTCGAACAGCCTGACTCCAGGCCCGGTCGCCACGAACATCTGGTCGGGCGCGCCCATGTGGTCGAAACCCATCATCAGGTTCTGGCTCAGCCGCAGCTTCATGACCCGTCGCGGAGGGCGCCGCGCCGGTCGTGGCGCTGGCATCGGAACCCGAGCTTGCAGAAGCCACCGGCCAGTACTTCGAGCGATTTGAAGCCTCGCAGCCATCCAGCCTCGCGCAAGACAAAGACCTGGCCGCCAGACTCTGGCAGCGAAAGCGAAGCGCTTGTGAATCGATAATTTGGCGCCCCGAAGGGCTGCTACCTACGGGTTATGTAGGGCGTGGCTTTAGCCGCGCCGGCTCATTTCACGCAGCAGTGCACCGAACGGCTGACCGGATCGACTTCGATGTCGATTGACCCCTGGCTCATGTCCGGACAGCAGTAGCCGGCGATGAATTCGTCGAGCGTGAGCACCTGGCCTTCGTAGCCGCCGTCGGGAAACAGCGACTGCCGCAGAGCTTCATGCACGCCGTGCGGCATGCCGTCCGAGCCCAAGTAGAGGTCGATGCCCGGCACATAGCCGATGCGATCGATGAGCATCCGGAAGGGATTGTTGCGAGGCGGGATAGCCGGCCGGCAGACGATCCGCATACAGGACGGAATCCTCGGAGAAGTTCGGCTGCATTGAGAGGTGCAGGCCCAAGCGCCTTCGCGCGTCGCGCCGTCGATTCGGAAATGAACTGCGCGTGCTCGATGCGAATCACCTGGCGCGGCTGGACGTGCTCGCGCCGCTCGTTCCACTGCGGACACCACTTGATCGATGGCCGCGTCACCGATCGCATGAATGGCCATCGGCTTCTGCCTGCATAGCGTCGCAATCAGGTCCTCCAGCGCATCGTCGCTGTACAGCAGAATCCCTTGGTGATCAGCCGTCCGGTACTTCTCGTGCAGCGCCGCGGTCGTCACGCCGATGGCGCCGTCCGTAAACAGCTTGATGCCGTGAATGCGCTCGCGATTCGCCGGCGAAGCCGAGTCGTATGTTTCCGGCGCGGCCCAGAATTGCGTCCGGCTCGCCAGGCCCGCGTTGTCGAACATCTGAATCTCTTCTTCGCCGACGAGCAGCATCTCCTCTGCGCTATGAAGACCGATCTCGCGCAGCCGGTCGAAGAATGTTTTCAATCGTTCCGCCGATGCGCCGGCCCGTGCAAACACGTTGAGCACTCGCCGAAGGTTTCGCTCAATCCAGTCCTGATCGTCCAGATGAGCGGCCACCGTTTCGTCGTGCTCGCGAAGAAGCAGCCGGCCGGCATCGTTCACGATGAGTCCGTGAATCGACAGACTGAGCACCACAATCGGCGACAGGCCGTCGAAGTCAGCTTTGTCGAGCGCGAACCGACCGCTGTTCCAGCCCGTCGCGATCGTCCACCCAGAGCGGCCGCTGGCAGCAGCCGCGCGGATACGTTCAATCGCGGATTCGCGAGTCTCGCCGGGTCGATTCAAGTCAACCGAGTCCATCAACGCCGGCGTACAGCAGCGGATGGGAATGGCGATCCCTGAGCAGCGGATCTTCCGACGGACCACTGTCATAGCGAGACGCTACATCGCCGCACGCGTGCAGCGGAACTCGATCTCCAGGCCGATCTTGTCGTCCACGCTCATCAGGCGCGCCAGCGATGGCTTGGTCATGTTGAAGGTCGCGAAGTCGACGGTCGCCGTGGCCCGGCCACCCACCTGAGCCGCGCCGAGCACCGCCACGACGTTCCACGTCACTTCTTTGGTGACACCGTGCAGGGTGACGTCAGTGACTAATTGGAAACCAACTTGCGCCTGACTGCCGGAGGGCAAAGGCGACGGCAGGCCATTCGCTTTCTTCGGTACGACCTCCATCATCGGGAACTTCTCGGTCTCGAGCGTGCGCGTGCGGACGTAGTTGTCGCGCATCCCCTGGTCACTGGTAATCGTCCGCAGGTCCACGCTGATCTTCGAGCCCGCGGCAAACGTGCCGTCGGGATTGATGATGAGCGCGCCGGTGATGGCCTGCGTGGTGCCGACGGCGTCGCTCGGAAAGCTGATGCCCGCGAGCTGTTCGGTCACCTTGTAGCGAGCGGTTGAGCCCTGTGTGATCTCGAGCTTCTGCGGCTTTGTGGGATCCGGCGCAGGCGCACCACCTCGGGCCGGAGGTTGTGCCTGGGCCTGAAGGCCCACAACGGACAACAGTGCGATTCCAGCAAGCGTGGTTACTCGAAACATCGATTCATCCTCCAATGCCCAATTACTAGAATTCTTCCCCTCGCGCTTACTTCACCTGCACCGGCGGGAAGACTCATTTCACCTTGCTCTTGAGGACCGCAAAGAAGTCCGTCACCAGGCTCACGAGCGGCTCGTTGGGAGTCGCATCGACATCCGGGGCCACCAGTGTGCCGGCGATTCGACGGCCATCCGGGTGCAACGCCACATCACCAACGCCCGATCGAAGCGCGAAGCGGGCCGGCGTCCAGAGCGCCGGTCGCGAAGGACGGAACGTGCCATCGGAGGTGTCATACGTCACGAAGAAGATCCGGCTCGCCGATTCCTCTGTACGGAACACAAGCTCGGGAGAAGTGAGGGACCACATCGGTTGACCCCCTCCGTCGATGGACACCTGCACTTTGCGGGTGGGGTCCGTGGCCGAGGTGACGGAGACCTGCAACCTGGATGATTCACTCGACGCGTACGCGATCCACTTGCCGTCGGGCGAAAACGCGGGGTGCGATTCTCGATGGGAGGTCGCAAGCAGAGGAACCGGCTTGCCGGGCTTCAGTCCTGTCTTCACGCCGCCTTCCATCGGAAGGATCATGACGTCGCCCTGCCCATCGCGGATCTCGGTGAACGCCAGCGACCGCCCATCGCGTGACCATGAACCGGAATATTGAGGCCGCGTGCTCTCTGTGAGCCGCTCGGGTTTCCCGCCGTCCGCGGCCTGACGATAGAGGTTGGGAGGGCCCGCGACCGCCCAGGAAAACGTCAGATGACGATCGTCCATCCAAATCGGCCGCGTTTCCGATACTTCGCCAAACGTCGCTCGCTGGATCGCCCCTCGCGAGAGATCGTAGATCCAGACGCTACGCGCGTTCGCAGTCGCGACATCCATCGCCAGCCGGCTCCCATTCGGCGAAAACGCCAGGGCGGCCCAATTGAGTGGCGGACCCTCCGGTCTGGCCAAGTCGTATGGAAAGCTGCGCGCTCCGAAGGACATAACGTTCCAGATAAACCCCGGCGAAGTCGTCTGCCTGATCGGTCCGAGCGGCTCGGGCAAGTCCACCGCCCTCCGCTCGCGCGAACGGGCCGGAGATACGATTGAAGGCGGAAAAGGTCGTCTTTTGCGGCATCGACGTGCACCAGGCGAGGACCGATCGCCGCAAGCTTCGTCAGCGCATGGAAGTGGGTTTAAAATTTCGAAGCTCTTCCCGCACTGACCGCGCTGCGGAACATTTCCCTGGCGTTGGGTCTGGTGCGCCGGATGTCGAAGGAGGAGGCGACGGCGCGATCGGTCGAGCCGCCGCCAAGGTCGGCCTCAGCGACAAGATCGATCAATACCCCTCGGCGCTGTCGGGCGGACAGCAGCAGCGTGTCGCGATCGCCCGGGCCTTGGCGATGTAGCCCGATCTGACGCTCTTCGACGAGCCCACCTCGGCTCTCGACCCCGAGACCATCGGTGAGGTGCTCAACGTCATGAAGCAGCTCGCCGAAGAGGGAATGACCATGGCGGTCGTGACGCACGAGATGGATTTTGCCAAGCGCGTCGCCGACTGGATCGTGGTTTTCGAGATGGAAAGGTCATTGAGCAGGGCCTCCCGCGCCAGATCTTCGAGGATGCGAGCGTGCCCCGCACCCGCGAGTTCCTGAGTCACTTGGGCTGGCACGACGAGACCTCGCCCGAACTCGACCAGCAATCAACCGTCAGGCCTGGGAGACACTCATGAAGGATTTGGCAATCGACAGAATTGAGGTCTATGCCGTCGGTCCCGAAGTCGCGCGCTATCGCTGGGTGTGGAACATGGCCGAGCAGTTCATGACCAACACCGTTATCAGGGTGTTCACCAAGGGCGGCCTCGAAGGCATCGCCGGCGCCATTTCCTTCTCCGAATACGGCTTCAGCTCCGCCGTCGCCGAAACGCTCCGGCGGATGGCTCCCGACCTGCTCGGCCAGACGCCGCTCGAGCGCGAGGCGCTGTGGCACAGGATGCGCCGCCTCGACTTTCCGACCGCTCCCCAGGCGCAATCGCTGATGGACATTGCGCTCTGGGACCTCGCGGCGAAGCATGCCGATATGCCGCTATATCAGTTCCTGGGCGGCGCCCGCTCGAAGGTTCTGTCGTATGCCAGCACGCCGCTCCTCGAGGAGACGGGGAAAATATGTCGAGGCGGTCGGCGATCTCAAGGCGCAGGGCTTCAAGGCCATCAAGTTCCATTGCTGGTGCGATCCCCGCAAGGATATGGAGATGGTGCGCGCCGTGACTGCGCGCTACGGCGGCGATCCGTCGTTGCGCTTCATGCTCGATGTGGAGATGCGCTATACGCCGGCCGATGCCTACCGTGTTGCCCGGGAGCTCGAGGAGCTCGATTTCGAGTGGTTCGAAGCCCCGCTTCTCGACACCGAGCTGCGCGGCTATCAGGAGCTGCGACGGCACGTGAACGTCCCGATCATTCCGGCCGGCAATTGGCTCCTGGCTCCGGGACTGATCGAGGCTGCGATTGGGCTCGGCTGCTGGTCGAGCGCCAGGATCGATACGACGATCGTCGGCGGGTTCACCCCGGCGCGCAAGATCATGGCGCTGGCGGCTGCGAACAGCATGAACGTCGAAGTGCAGTGCTGGGGCTATACCCTGACCCAGGCCGCAAACCTGCATCTCATGCTGGCGTACGACAATTGCACCTATTTCGAGCAGGCCAGTTCCCTTCGAGCCCTATGAGTTCGGGTCCAGGAATTTCATTCGCACCGATGCCCAGGGCTACGTCCATGCGCCGGCTGGCAGCGGTCTCGGCATCGAGGTCGATTGGGATCAGATTCGGAAGGCGTCCTTCCTGACCTACGAGATCACCCCCAAGGACCTGCAGTGAGGGCAGGCGTCGCAAAATTCGGACAGTTGAAATGAAGAGAGCGCTGACGCGATTGCTGGCGGATGCTTCTGTGGAAAGGGGCGATATGAAGCTCGGGCGTTCCTAAAAATAGGATGTGGACTACCTGAAATCCTCTCTCAAGAACAGCGTGTTCCAATCCACCGGTCACCAGATATAATCGGACATCCCACCAAGACCTCAGATGGACGACCGCTCGCATTAGATCGAGTTGGCGGTTCGCGTAGCATTGAAACAAAGGCGGTGGATTGCCCGATCGGATCTCGCCTAACACCCGAAACCCAAGCGCTCATAGAGCTGACGATTCATGGAACGAACCTGTTCGCAAGATAAGCAAGGTGTTGACCACGATCACAAACACGCAGCCCCTGCCGCATCAAGACTTCCCCGTATCCCCGTCCTTGAAAACATTATCAATCCCTATCAATGGATGTACCAGTGGTTCCTGGACTAGAGCCTGCTTATCTTTTCAAAAAGAACAGCACCTCACTCAGTTTTGTCAGAGATATTCTGATCAAAAGCTCATCTATCGGCCCGTCGTCTGTTGCACCCCCGGAGTAGCCACCGTGCCACCCGTAAAGTCCCCGATGACATAGCGGAGCCGTGATCAAAAGATTTCCCACCAAATAGCGTAACGAACGGATGCAAGAACTTGATGTACTGAAGTGGTCAGCCAGCCCAACGGCCGCCGGATCAGCACTGAACGCCATTCGATAGCCGCTTCAAATCGACTTTTTCGACCTGCCGACGGAGCAAATCACAGTCGAGTTCCTCTATCGCAAGTCGTGTTATCGTGGAGAGAGCAATCACGTTGTTCTCCTATGGAAGCGACAATGACACCACTCTCTACTCAGGTCCCTTGGCTCGACCTGAAAAGTTCTGAATTGCCCTGAAGTTCGGCTTAGGATCGTTTTGGTCTATCCTACTTCTCTAAGGGACCGGGTCTTGGCAAATGGACTGGGAGTTTGGGGACCTGCCGGCTAATCGCGCCAAACGACTGCTCACCGCGCCCGACGGGTCGGTGGAGCTTTCGGCACGTTCATTCGACATCTTCGATGCACTATTGAGTAAGGCGGATGAGACAGTCAGCAAGGCGGACCTCTACGACATCGTTTGGCCCGGCCAGGTGGTTGGGGAGAATACTCTGCAGGTCCACATCTCGGCACTGCGCCGGGCAATTCCCCCAGGCCTGATCCTGACGGTGCACGGCCGCGGCTACAAATATGTTGGCCCAAAACCCTTCGCGACTACGACAGAGTTCAGGGGAAAAGCGCAGGCCATCGATCGCCGTGCTGCCCTTCGACAATATGAGTGGTGATCCGGATCAGGACTATTTTAGCGATGGCATTACCGAAGACATCATTGCGCAACTCAGCAAGTTCAAGGATTTCCTGGTTATCGCCCGGAACTCGTCCTTCCAGTTCCGCGGCAAGGCGAATGACTTGACGGAGGTCGTGAAGAAGCTTGGCGTCCAATATGTAGTTGAAGGCAGTGTGCGAAGGATCGCAAGCCGGATCAGGGTAAGCGCTCAGCTCATCGATGCGTCTTCGACAACTCATGTCTGGGCCGAGCATGCACCACCGCGAGCTCGACGACATCTTCGCAATACAAAATGAAATTACCCAAATGATCTCAGCAAGGCTGGCCCGGCAAACAAGGACTGCCATCACCGCCCGCACCAGGACTTCGCCCGACCAGCAACATGTCTGCCTATGAAAGTTATCTTCGAGCGCTGCAGTTGGCTGGCGAATACGACACCGTGGTCCAGGCGGAACCATATCTGCGAAAAGCCATTGAACTGGACCCTAAATTTGCCGGGGCGCACGCCGTCCTGAGTTTTGTCGAATCAATTAAATTCTATTGGTCATACGACCCCAAGCATCTCGAATCTGGACTGCGGCTGGCAAAGGCCGCTCTGCAACTCGACCCTGAAGAGGCATACGGACATCTCGCCGTCGGATTTGCCCTTATGTACATGCGCCGGCTTCGCGAAGCCGAACCAAGCCTTGAGCGAGCCGTGGCCTTAAATCCCAATGACCCTTTCATTCTCAGCATTCGATCTCTTTGGCTCAACTACGTTGGAAGATTCGACTCAGCGCTTGCTGAATTGCAGCAAGCGCAACGGCGCGACCCGTTTGCAGTAGGATGGTTTGAAGATTTTTTCGGCATTATTCTAACTGGCGCTGGACGCTATCGCGAGGCACTCGCCAGTTATTCCAGGATGGCAACTATACCGCCATGGTCACTTGTTTGTCTCACCATTTGCCATGCTAAGCTGGGTGAAACGAGGCATGCTAAGGAGGCCCTCGCAAAACTAAAGTCGTCCTACTCCGCAATTTCCTGGAATGACGCTCCGTGCCATTGTGGAGGAGGAAGTCTTCTACGAAGACCACGCCATCCTCGATCGCTACCACTCCATCCTGCAGCGACTTGACCAGGAAATATAAAACGCACCCCCGTCGGTTTCTATCACCACCTATGAGATGCGCAATTGGGGATAGAGCCACCTAATTGACCACCAATCGATAGGACGACCACAACTCTTGTCTGTATGAAATCCTTTTGAACTAGAGCTGCGGGAAACGCGTGCGCCTCCACCCTAGTTAGACGTTCCACATGCAACCAAAATGCAGCCGGTTCACATAGGGGTCGTGGTCCAAATGCTTTTTGGCTTCCTACTAATAAGAAAAGCCCGTCGCGACGGGCTTCGATGATCTTGGAAATTGGAGCGGGCGATGGGATTCGAACCCACGACCCCAACCTTGGCAAACGAAAAATCTCTTATATTACAGTATTTTACTGCTGTAACCGCCAGTACTCGGAATTGCACGGCAGTCCACAAGCGATGCTTCTCATCAGTCGTCAGTTGCAGTGTGGAATGCGGCTCAAACCTGTGCTGCCAAGTTCATTAGAGTGTGCGCCAGAAACAGTAACCCGCGTGTAACCACAGTCTCCTTTCCCTTGAGAGAACCCACCGACAACTATCTGTATCCAGCAGCTTGCAGTTCGAAGAGCTCAGAATACCGGCCGGGCTGCGAGATGAGTTCTTCGTGGGTTCCCGCGGCCTCCACGGTTCCTCGGCGAGAACCAGGATACGGTCGGCCATCCGCACGCTGGAAAAGCGATGTGAGATGAGGACGGCCGTCTTGCCCTTGCTCAGTTCCTTGAAACGCTGAAAGACCTCGAACTCGGATCGGGCATCGAGCGCCGCCGTCGGTTCATCGAGAATGAGCACCTCCGCCTCGCGCATGTAGGCGCGGGCGAGTGCGATTTTCTGCCATTCGCCTCCGGACAGCTCGACGCCATTCTTGAAGCGCTTGCCGATCATCTGGTCGTAGCCGTCCGGAAGCTTGGCGATGACCTCATCGGCCTGGCTGCGCATCGCCGCCTGCTCGATGCGGGCGTGGTCCTCGCGGTCGGCGATCCTGCCAACCGCGATGTTTTCCGAGGCGGTCATGTTGTAGCGGACGAAATCCTGGAAGATGACCCCGAGGTTGCCGCGCAGTTGCTCGAGGTCGTAGTCGCGCAAGTCACGACCGTCGAGAAGGATGCGGCCTTCGTCGGGATCGTAGAGGCGCGCGAGAAGCTTCACCAAGGTCGTCTTGCCCGCGCCATTCTCGCCCACCAGCGCGACCACTTCGCCGGCATGCAGCGTGAAGCTGAGATTGCGCACGGCCCATCGCTCCGCGCCGGGATAGATGAATCCGACGCCCTCGAACACGAATCCCTGCGGATGGGTTTGGGAAAGGGCAGTGGATTCTCCGGTGAAAGGATCTCCGGCTCGACGTCGAAGAACGAGAACAGGTCGTTGAGATAGAGAGCCTGGCTCGCGGTGGTCGAGAAGCCCGCCAGAAGTCCTTCGAGGAGGTTGCGCAGGCGCCGGAAAGATCCTGCGAGGAAGGTGAGGTCTCCGATGGAAAACTGCCCTGCCAGCGTGCGCCACACGATGTAGGCATAGGCCAGATAGTAGCCGATGGTGCCGATCGCCGTGAAAAAGCCTCCCCAGCTTGCCCGCCGCACGGCGAGCCTGCGATGGGCCGCATAGAAGTTGGTTGCCAGGCGTCGGTAGCGATCGATCAGGAAGCCATTGAGGCCGAAGATCTTTACTTCCTTGGCCGTCTCGACGCTGGCCGCCGTCTGCCGCACGTAGTCGAGCTCGCGCCGCTCCGGCGTGCGCACGATAGTCGATCGAATAGCTCTGCGCGTTGAAATGCGCCTCCCCCAGGAAAGCCGGCACCAGAGCGAAAAGAAGAAGGACGATCAGCCACGGAGCGTAGAGGATCAGTCCGGCGGCGAAGCTTGCCACCGTCACCATGTCCTGCGCCTGGCCGAACAGCTGGGTCATCAGCGTCATTCGTCCGCTCGTCTGCCGCCGGGCTCGATCGAGCTGGTCCTGAAACTCCGCGTCCTCGTAGTCTTCCAGGTCGAGCGTCGCGGCATGCTCCATGAGCCGAACGCTCGAGGCATTCGTCACCCGTTCCGAAAGCAGGCTGTCGACGAGGGATACGAGGCGGCCGAGAACGTCCGCCAGCACGGCAAGGGCAAACTCCGCCACGAGGAGAAGACCCAGCCGGTTGAGGAGCCCGCTGTCGAGCCATTGCTGAAGCGTGTCCGGGCTTTTCCGATCCTTGAACCAGGAGGACGACCTCGTCGATGATCAGCTTGCCGACGTAGAGGGTCGCCACCGGAAGAAGCGCACGGACGATCCGCAGGATCAGAGATGCGGCCGCCAGATGCGGGCTCGTGCGCCACACCATCGCAAGGAACGGACGCAGGTTCCTGAGCGCCCCGACCCGTTCCTTGAGAGATCTGGCATTCGGCAGGGATGTTCGTCCGGGCGATGGTCGTGGCCCGGGCGGCGTTCTGCCACCATCGCTGTACTGTCGGGGCATTAAGTCAGTCTTATGCCCATTGGTCGTCACGGAATCGAATATTCAGCAGCCCGACCTTTCATGCCATCATGCTTGACAGCCATTATGCCATATTACTATCGTGACCTTGCCGACGAAGGCCACAGAGTTGGCTGGCTAACCACGGGAGGAACAGATGGGAAATTTATCGCGGGATCGATTCACGCGACTTGGCCGAAGTGGACGTCTGACCAGACGTGACATTCTTCGCTACAGCGCTGCCGGTGGAATTGCTCTGGCCGGGGGCGGACTCGCGAGCGGGTCCGTGTCGGCAGCGGGTCCGTTCAAGATCGCTCTTTCAAATGCCTATAACGGCAATGAATGGCGCCGGCAGCATGCCGCGGCGTTCGAGCAAGCCGCAAACGAAATGAAAGCCAAGGGCGTCTTCAGCGAGTTCAGCGCGGTGCATGGTTCGGACAATTCCGTGCCGGCGCAGCTCGCGGCCATAGGCGACATGATCCTGCAAGGCAACAACGGGATCATGATCAATTGCTCGTCCGGAAGCCAAGTGGGCGGTGTCATCGAGCAGGCGGCGGACGCCGGAATAAAGGTCGTGTCTTACGACGCCTATGCATCGTCCGATCGCTCTCACAATATTGGCTTCGATTTCGGCTCTTGGGGAAAAAACAATGCCGAGTTCGTCGAAGCGCATCTAGGCGGTGCCGGCAAAGGCGCAAGGCAACGTTCTGATCGTCAACCTCTCCCTTGGCGCCACCGCAGGCAAGCTTATTCGCAATGAGTATCAAAAAATGCTCGATCGCAATCCGGGCATCAAAGTGGTTGCTGAGGTAGAGGGCCAGGCTACCCGCTCGGTTGCGCAGCGCAACGTCGCCCAAGTCGTTCCGGGTCTTCCCAAGATCGATGCGGTGCTCGGGTGCCGGCGGCAACGACTCTTTCGGCATCGTCGAGGGAATGTTGGCTTCCGGCTACAAAATGGAGAACATGCCCCCGATCTGCACGGGCGCCGATGGCGAGTATATCCAGTGGTGGAAGGAAGCGCGCGACAAGCACGGCTATAAGGCAACCGGCCTGAACGCTGACCCCGCGATCGGCGGCTTGGGCCACCTTCTACATGGCGCATATTCTGCTCGACGATGACAATGAGCCGAAGGACTGGTATGCGCCATCGGTTCCGACCAACAACGAGAACCTAGATAGCTACAAGCGCAACCGGCGAGCAGGTGCCGATGCAAACCTTCACCTTCGAGCAAATACCGAGCGTTTTCACGCGTACCGACAAGCTGCCGGGCTAAGGCCCGTATTTCAGTCGCATGGCGCATCGCGACCTCTCTTTCAGAAGCACGGTTCGTGGAGCAAAGATGGTCATTTAACCTTGGAAGGCGGGAGCCGAATCCCGCCTTCTGCATATGACAGGGCATCCACAAGTCCTTCGGCACGACCCGAGCCGTGCAGGACATCGATCTTGAGGTTCGCGGCTCAGAGGTCGTGGCACTGATGGGCGGCAACGGCGCCGGCAAAAGCACGCTGATGAAAATCGTCGGCGGGCTTGTAAGTCCCGACGAGGGCCGCATCGAGCTTCTCGGAAAGCTGCTTGGCGATTCGATCACTCGCCCCGGGCGGCCATGGCGCTCGGGCTTCGCTTTGTCCATCAGGAATTGTCGCTCTGTCAGAACCTTCGCGTCTTCGAAAACTTTGCGATCGAGCAGCCTGACCTCATCCGCGGCGTGCGCTGGAAGAGCCAGGCAATCGATCACGCTCAAGACTGCGCTGCACGATGTGTTTCCAGGATGCAGCATCGACCCGCGAGCGAAGGTCGGCGCGCTTTCCTTGTCGCAGCAGCAAATGGTCGAGATCGCGCGAGCGGCTGAGCCACCCGGCGGTCAGGCTCCTGATCCTCGATGAGCCCACCTCTTCGCTTGGCTCGCCGCGAGGCCGCGCAGCTTCGCGACTACATCAAACGGCGCCGAGCGAGAGGAATCTCGTTCATTTTCATTTCTCACCGCTTGCAGGAATCTCTCGAAGTGGCCGATCGGATCGTGGTGATGCGGAATGGCCGGCTCGTCTGGACGGGCAACACGAGCAGCACCTCGCAATCCCAGCTGATCGAGCTTCTGGGAGGCAAGCAGGCTGGAGGACCGTGGAGCAGCAGCCGCAAGAGCCGAGGGAGGAAACACTCTGGTCGAAGTTTCGAACGTCCGCGCCGGGATCTTGCGCGGAGTCAGTTTCTTCGGTGGCACGCGGAGAGATCGTCGGCTTGGCCGGGCCTCGAAGGCGGAGGGCAGCGCCAAGTACTCCGTTCGATGTTCGCGGCTTCGCGGAAGCGCCGGCGATGAAATCACTATTCGGGGTCGAGTTGCATTCGTCTCGGGCGATCGCGCGGCAGAGGGCATTTTCCCGACTTTGGTCGATAACTGAAAATATCGCGATTTCAAGTCTTCGACGACTAACGCGTTGGGGTTTGATATCGATCGCGCATGTTGTCGATCTGACGTCGAGATGGTTCGCCAAGCTCAAGATCCGCGCCGCTTCCGGCGCGGCGCCCGTCAGTCTCGCTTTCCGGGCGGCAATCAGCAAAAGGTGGTGATAGCACGGGCGCTCGCCGCCCAAGCCGACGTCATCCTGCTCGACGACCCGACGCGTGGAGTCGACCTTGGCACCAAGGCCGACCTCTACCGCTTGTTCGCGCGAGCTGGCCGCGGAAGGTCGTGCGATCGTCTGGTATTCGACGCGACGACACCGAATTCTGCTCAGTGCGATCGGACGCTTGTCATGCGCGACGGGGCCATCGTCGCGGAGTTTCAACGTGACGACCGTGTCGGAGGAGCGGCTGATCGAGGCATCGTTCCGCGAAGTGTCGGATGCGGCCGGAAGGATCGCATGCACAGCAGGCCGCGGAACGCGCCAGGCGCCGCGAAGCGTTCGTTTCCGGCATGATCCCGCTTGTGACATTCGCCGTGGTATTCGCGATCTGCATCTCGCTCAATCCCCGGATCTTTTCGCCTTTCGGGTTGACCCTTGTCTTCTCCGCCGCTTTCGCCCTGTCGTTCGCGGCGATAAGCCAGCTCTTCATCATAGCGGCGGGTGACATCGATCTCGGCCTTGGGACTTTCATCGGAATGGTCAATGCCGTCGCCGCTACCTGGCTGGTAAGCGACCCGTGGCTTGCCGCCGCTTGCTTTGTCTGCATGCTGGTGGCCTACCCGCTGATGGGGCTTTTCATCGAGGCGCGGCGGGTCCCGGCCATCATCGTCACGCTTGGGCTCTCATTTGTCTGGCTCGGGCTTGCCGCTCTCCGCTTGCCGCGCGCGGGCGGATCTGCTCCTGACTGGCTGGTAGAGCTCCTGCGAATCAAGATCCCGGTCGTTCCACTGCCGGTCCTGCTCTGCATCATGCCGGCTGTCGTTGCATACTTCGTGCTGATGGTCTGGCGCTACGGGGCGGTGCTGCGGGGCTATGGCGCAAATCCGGCGCGCCATCGAATCCGCCGGTTGGTCCACGCATATCGCCAAGGCGTCGCTCTATGGCTTCGCAGGGTTGTTTGCCGTCCTGGCCGGAATTCTTGTGACCGCCAGTACGCGGGGCGGAGATCCGACTGGCTCGACCTCGATGACGCTGCTCTCGGTGGCAGCCGTAATCCTGGGCGGTGCCGCTTTTTCCGGTGGGGTGGTAGCCCCGGTTGGTGCCCTTTTCGGCACGCTGACCCTCGTTCTCGTCGGAACGCTGATATCGCTTGTCGGCGTGAACGCGGTCTTCCTGCCGATGGTTCAGGGGTTGTTGTTGCTCGGTGTCATCGGCGTAAGGACGGTACTGATTGGCCGCCGGGCAATTCTAACATGACCAATCCGATTGCGAGATAAATCCTGGCTGTGGCCGGCGATCGGCAGCATGATCCTGCTCGTATTTGTCTTCGCTCTGTCGGAAGAGTGGAAGTTCGGGATCATTACCGCGAACCTTGCCGCGGCATCTTTTCTCGCGCTCGTCGGCATCGGCCAGATGTTCCCTATTGCGTCGGGTGAAGGCGGTATCGACCTCTCCATCCCTTTCGTGATGAATTTCTGCGCCTTCCTGGCCGTTAAGATGATCTCCTCCGATCCCGTCTCCTTACCGCTGGTCCTTGTTAGCTGCGATCGCCTTTGGCGTCATTGTTGGCGTCATCAATGGCCTGGTCGTTGTGCAATTTCGCGTCCCTCCGATCATCGGGACGCTGGCCGTCGGGTTTGTCGTACTGACGCTGGTTCAGATCATCTCGCTTGGCGGATCGACGACGATCGCCAACCGCGCTGTGACGAACTTCGTACGCAGGCTCATTTCTCGGTATTCCGATGCCGGCCTACGTGGTTCTGTTGATCGGAAGCGCCGTGTGGTTGTTGGTCAACCGAACGCCTTTCGGGCGAGAGCTGCTGGCGCTCGGTCAGAACCGACGCGCGGCGTATCTATCGGGCATTGCAGTTCAATCGAACAATCATCGTCGCCTATGTCATCAGCGGAATGCTGGCCGGTTTGACCGGGGTGCTCCTGGCCGCTTCCGTTGGAAGTGCTGACCTGGAGCTCGGCAACCCCTTCCTGCTGACGAGCGTCGGCGCAGTCGTACTCGGAGGAAACTGGATCGCCGGGGGCACCGCATCGGTCATTGGAACGGTACTCGGCGCGGTGCTTCTTACGTTGCTAGTCGTTGCGGTTACCGTTGCAGGGCTTCCTATCGAGGCAAAGCATATTGCCAGCGGGCTGGTGATTACGATTGTGCTGGTTGCGGCCAATACGCCAGCGGGCGTGCGCCGGCGCACGAACCTGCTTTCAAGCTTCACCACAAGATGGATTGGCAATGTCAAGCGTGGCTAGATCTGCTCGATGGGCAAGTTGCGATTGTAACTGGAGCGGCAGGCGGTGTAGGCCGGGCAACAGTTGCGCGCTTTGTCGAACACGGAGCTATGGTTGTTGCCGAGGACATTGATGAGGCCGTCAGGGACCTTCAAGGAAAGCACGTCGCCGTAATCACAGGTGACGTTCGCAAAAGGTCGACGGCGGAGGAAGCCGCACAATGCGCGCTCGAAAACTTTGGATCGATAGACATCCTGGTCAATAACGCTGCAGTCATCCTCTCCAAGGACATCCTCGAGACGACGGAAGAGGAATGGGACGACGTAATGTCCGTGAACGTCAAGGGCGTGTTTCATCACGTGCGATCCGTCTTGCCTGCAATGATCGAAAGGCAGAGTGGAGCGATCATAAACGTGACCTCCATCTCAGGTGTCGTCGGGTTGGCGAAACAGGCCGCGTATTGCGCTTCGAAGGGCGCACTGGTGCAGATTACTCGCCAGCTCTCGATCGAATATGCGGCGAAGGGAATCCGGGTTAACGCGGTCGCACCGGGTGCTATCGACACGCCATTTCTTGCCCGCCATCTCGACGCCCAACCGGATCGTAGTAAGGCTGAAGCCGATGTAAATAGCGCTCACCCTATGGGTCGATATGCATCGCCAAAGGAGATTGCCCAAACGATTGCCTTTCTCGCATCCTCGCAATCTTCATTCATGACCGGAGCAATCCTAATGGCTGACGGCGGTTACACGGCGCGCTGAGCGAATCATGGGGAGGGAAGATTGAAGCACGATCTTGGCAAATGCCTTCTCGATCGAAATTGGGAGTCGGGCGTTATCGGATACCCCGACCCCGCAATTGAAATCCTCGATCCCAAGTTTGCCGGTTACTTTATCGGTGCCGCCGCAATCGAGCGCCTGTGGACGGGCGGACGGTGGACAGAGGGGCCGGTATGGTTTGGGGATGCCCGCTGTCTTCTATTTAGCGACATTCCCAATGATCGCATCCTGAGCTGGTCGGAAGTAACGAACGCGGTCACCGTATATCGAGCGCCGTCAAACTGCACGAACGGCAATACACGCGACCGCCAGGGTCGGCTGGTTAGCTGCGAACAGGCGACGCGGTGTATAAGCCTAACGGAAATTGACGGCACCCGCAGGGTGATCATGGATCGCTTCGCTGACAAACGTCTGAATGGGCCAAACGACATCGTCGCGCATCCAGACGGGCATCTTTGGTTCTCGGACCCAGGCTATGGAATCCTCTCCAACTACGAGGGCGCGATTTCCGACTTTGAGCTTCCGACACGCATCTATCGGCTAGATGCCACTACCGGACAGGCAACGATCGCGACGGAGGAGCTGACGCGCCCGAATGGACTGTGCTTTTCACCCGATCACCGCCGACTCTACGTGGTCGACACCGGTTGCACCGATGATCCCAACTCATCACCGCAAAATAATGGTCTTCGATGTTGCCGACGGGAAGCTGTCGAAGGGCCGCCCGTTCTGCGATATGGCCCCGGGTCGAAGCGACGGGATCAGATGCGACATACACGGCAACCTCTGGGCAGCGTCCGGTTTTGGTGGCCCGGAAACCAACGGCGTTCAGGTGTTTTCCCCTGGGGGAGCACGAGTAGCCACAATTCATCTTCCCGAGGCGGTATCGAATTTGTGTTTCGGAGGATTGAAGCGCAATCGCCTGTTCATTACCGGCAGCCAGTCAATCTATTCGCTCTATGTCGAGATCCCAGGGCATTCCATATTGCTGAAGCCATTCTGCGTGGACAGCGGGCTACTCGCTGGTCTCCTCCCCGTATCGCCTCCAGAATGCCACCCAGCCGCTGCTGAGATGCTCGCGCATAGCGCTCCTCCGCCGCATCTGGGTCGCGAGCCTTCACGGCCGCAAAAATGCGAGCATGAGCCTTGTGGCCGCGCTTGTCTTCCCCGGGTTCGCTGAGCGCGATCTGACGTTGCTGCAGAAGCCAAGCCGACATCGCGGCATGCAGGGCAACAAAGGCAGGATTGCGCATGATCTTGGCGAAAATGAAATGAAACTCGACGTCGGTACGAATGAATTCGCTTATGTTGCCAATCGTCTTGCGATTGGCCTCCAGCGCACGCTCCAGCTCCAAGAGCTCCTCCGGTGATGCGTGCTCCGCAGCATGTCGTACCAATCCGACTTCCACAAAAAGCCGCACGCCCTGCAACTGTCGCTGTCCCTCTGCGCCAGCGAGCATCTGGTGAACGGCAGGTCGCATACCGGCGACGACACCTTCAACGGTGGGATGCGCCACACGGGCACGAGCACCGTTTCCCATCTCGACCAGCCCCAATCGCTGCAATGCGATCAGCGCTTCGCGAATGGACGGCCGCCCAACGCCGAAGCGCATCTGCAGATCGCGCTCGGGAGGCAATCGATCGCCCGGGCTTAAGCGTACCGTCCAGTATTTCTCGTTCAATATGATCGGCGACCTGCTGAAAAAGCTTTCGTCGCTCCATAAGGATAGGTTGGTTCATCGACCTTTCATACCATCATGCTTGACAGCCAGTATACCATATTACTATCGTGACGAACGGATACAAGGTGTTCCGTGAGTGGCCGGCCCCGAGGTATTAGCGTTTTGGTCGATCTTTCCGCACCAACCTGTCGAGGTTCGCGTCCCCCATTCCACGGCATTTTTCGCTGGAGCCTCTCCGCTTATGAGGATCGCGGTGCTTGGAGGCGGCGGCGCCATGGGCGGACTCTTCGGCGCCTATCTCGCGCGTGCCGGAGAAAATGTAGTGCTCATCGATGTCTCCAAGTCGGCAGTCGATGAAATCAACAAGAACGGCCTGACAATCGAGGAAAAGGACGGCTCAACGAGCACGACTAAGGTCATTGCCTCGCTTGACCCGGAAACGTGTGGGTCCGGTCGACCTCATCATCAATTTTGTGAAGTGCTACCACACCGACGCCGCCATTCGGGCGGCGATGCCTATGGCAACGCCACAGACCTCCTTCCTGTCTCTACAGAACGGTTGGGGCAATGCCGGCCGTATCGCGGCGATCGCCGGCGAAGACGCGAGTAATGGTCGGCCTGACTTATCACTCGGGCACCTTGCTTGGGCCTGGTCGAGTTAAACACCCGGGCATTGGACCGACCCATGTCGGTGAGTTGAATGGGATGGCGAGCCCCAGGCTTGAAGCGGCAGCCGCGGTGCTCCGCAAAGCCGGGTTTGAGGTACAGACGTCTTCCCGGATTCTCGACGAAGTATGGAAAAAGTTGGCCCTCAATGTATGCACGCTTCCGACTTCGGCTTGTTGCGGTTTGCGGCCAACGATCTGAACCAGCACGAAGGCACGAAGTCTTTGATGAAAGGCCTCCTCGCGGAAGTTGTTTCAGTCGCCAAGGCTGCACGGTATCAGCCTCGATGAGAGCGAGCGCTGGGCGGCCATCACGGGGCTTCTCGATCGGGCTGTTGGCGCCAAAGCGTCGATGCTCCAGGACGTTGAAGCGAGACGGCGCACCGAGATTGACGTCATCAACGGGGCGATCGTCGAAGCCGGCAAGCGCACCGGCGTGCCGACACCGCTCAACGACAGCATGGTGTGGCTCGTGAACGCGATGCAGGAGGCCTACCTCGCCGAGAAGCGGAATTGAGGAACCCTATGCCCTCGATGTCTTCCACCCGTATCCGCTTTCTTGGTGTTGCCGCATACGAAATTGTCACGCGTGCCGGACTGCGGATACTGGTTGATCCCTTTCTAGACGAGAACCCCGGCTCACCCGTGAAGTCCCGCGACTTCCCCGCAGTCGACCTTGTGATTGTCTCCCACGCTGCATTCGATCATCTCGGCGATACCGACAAAATCGCTTCGCACTATGGCTGTCCGGTTATCTGCGGTGGCGAGGTCAAGGCTTGGTTGATGGCCAAGGGCATTCCAGCGACGCAAATCCGCGCAACGACCTGGGGGATCCGTGTCGAAGTTGCCGGCATCGAAGTCCAGCCTGTGGAATGCCATCACTGGTCGCAGATCAGAATGCCGGACGGCACGTTCGCATCCGGCGTTCCCATGGCGTTCGTGATCTACGCCGACGACGGCGTCCGCTTCTATCATTACGGCGACACAGCGATCTTTACCGATATGAAACTGCAGGCCGAGCTTTACAAGCCGACGATCGGCTGTGTCGGCATTGCAAACCCGCAAGAAATTCTCGATCGCAACCCTATGCCGGGTCGAATGGTAACCGGCGAAATGTCGCCCTACGAAGGGGCCCTTGCCGCACAGTGGCTAGGGTTAGCAGACGGTGTTGCCGTGCCACTACATCAATCCCGACGACCAGGATGTGCGCGATTTCGAACGACATCTGAATGAGCTTGAAGCCAAAGGGCCTGTGCCGCGCAGCCTGATCTTTAAGCCGGGCGACTGGATCGAAATTCCTGCTGGCGGCGAAAGCGTCGCGCTCACTACTTCCGCGCTCAAATGCACTTGCTCGAGGAACCGGCATGAAATTTGTCACTTTTAGTCGGGGTCGAGGCGAGGCCGTCGGCGCTATCCAAGAG
The DNA here is from genome assembly GCA_963789175.1 of uncultured Alphaproteobacteria bacterium. GTDB lineage: Bacteria > Pseudomonadota > Alphaproteobacteria > Rhizobiales > Aestuariivirgaceae > CAWBJO01. The sequence continues at coordinate 199,392 of CAWBJO010000003.1, read as the reverse complement.
ACAAAATAGTGGACCTGACGAAGGCTGGGGTTGCGGACTCGATGCTCGAGCTTATCCGAGGAGGGAAGGCAAAGCTCAGGCCGCCAGGAAAATGGCCGAAGCGCGCGAAGGGCAGAGGATTCGAGCCTCTCGCAGACTGCAAAGCTCTTGCCGCCCGTCAGGCCGGGCAAGATTCTCTGCTGCGGCATCAACTACGCCAGCCACGCGGACGAGAACCCCAACGCCAAGATGCCGACCGAACCATTTTTCTTCGCCAAGATGCCAAGTTCGTTGGCCGGTCCCGAGGACACGATCGAAGTCCCTCCGATGTCGAAGCAAGTCGACTATGAAGTCGAGCTCAGCGTAGTCATCGGTAAGCGTCTTGCACGTGCCCGGGAAGAGGAGGTGATGCCTGCTCTCTTCGGCTATACGCTTCTCAACGACGTCTCCGCACGCGATGTCCAATTCAAAGACAACCAGATCACCATCGGCAAGAATTTTAACCGCTTTGCGCCGATCGGACCTTGCATCGTCACGACGGATGAGCTTACCGCGCCAAATTCTGTGCGCCTCACGACTCGGCTTAACGGCAAGACCATGCAAGACGGCAATACATCCGAATGGCTATTTCCTTTGCCCCGGCTGATCTCATTCCTTTCGCAAGTGATGGTTCTCGAGCCGGGCGATGTTGTGACCACCGGCACACCTGCAGGCGTTGGCTATTTCAAGAACCCGCAGGTGTTCATGCGTCCCGGGGACACGATCGAGATCGAGGCTCAGGGCATCGGCGTTTTGCGTAACCGTCTCGTCTGAGGCCTAGCGAAGATGCCAGCCTTTAGAACTGCCGTCATCGGTTGCGGTTTCTTTGGGCGCTTTCATCTCCACTCCTGGCGGGACCTAAGCCCGACGGTGTACAGCTTTCGGCCATCTGTGACGCTGATCCGGCCAGGGCAGAAGCTGCGGCAAACGAGTTCGGCGTCCCAAGCTGGTATTCCGACCCAGCAGCGATGTTGGCGACAGAAAGCCTCGATCTGGTCGATATCGCTACGCGGATGGATACCCACCGCGAACTAGTGGAAATGTCGATCGCTGCGGGCATTCCGACCGTCGTGCAGAAACCGATGGCACCACGCTGGCATGATTGCGTGGCAATGGTAGACGCGGCGAGCAGAGCGGAGGTCTTCTTTGCGGTGCATGAGAATTTTCGTTTCCAGACGGCAATACTCCGTCTGCGGGAGATTCTTGCGTCGGGAGAGATCGGCAGTCCCTACATGGGCAAGAATTGCATTTCGCACCGGCGTCGATGTCTACAGGAATCAGCCTTACTTTCTAACCGACGATCGGTTGGTGATCCTCGACCTTGGTATTCATCTGCTTGATCTGGCGCGCGTTTGCTGATGGCGAGGTGAAGCACGTAAGTTGCGAGACCCAGCGGCGGAATGATCGGGTTCGAGCTGAGGATACTGCGACGATTCTGCTTCGCCATCATTCCGGCGCTGTGATCCATCGTCGAATGCACATTCGAGAACCGTCGCACCCAGCAGATGGAAACGGTAATCGAAATAGAGGGATCGGAAGGCGGTCTAGAATTGACAATGGACGGTGCGATCGTGGTTGTTGGCCAGGCCGGGACACGGCGGGAATCACCGCAAAAGCCGGTCGTCTCCTGGGCAATTCCACCCCTTCACGTCGTCCATGAAAGCGTCCTGGCTACTTGCCGGCATATGTTTGAAGCGCTCCAGGCCGGCCGCGACGCAGAGACTTCAGGCCGCGACAACTTGAAGACGTGTGCGCTTGTAGAAGCCGCCTATCAAGCGGCCGCATCCGGCCGTGCGGTCACGCCGGCATAACACCGAGAGCAAGATAGAGGTGGCAGGTTACACAGCAGGGCCCTCTTCGGCTCGGAGCATCGGGGTGCTTGATCAGTGCACAGCAACCGGTACTCGACGTCCTCGGCGCTGAGAGTGCAGCCCGCTTCTTCGAAGCGAGCGCTCTCATACGGTCATGTTTCCCGCACGCCGACTCGCTAGTCGTGCCGGCCCCTGGCCATCTCCCTATAGCTCAAAACCCGAGGGCGGTAGCAGCAGGACTTGAAGCCCATTTCGCGCGACATCCGCTTCGTTCCGCCGGAACAGGAGGCTTATGTTAACGTTGTGGAACACCGCAGTTGGCGCCACAGGATTCGCGAACGATCAGATCCGGTTGCAAAAGAATTCGCCGGCTGCGTGCACCTGCTTTGTGATCGATCCTCTCGAATAAGAGTTGCGCTCCGAGCTTGCCGAACGTTTCAGCTGGTTGGTCAACGACAGTAAGGAATGGTGACAACACAGCTAGGTGCTCGACATCGTCAAAGCATACAAGTCCAATGTCATTTGGAACGGTAAGTCCCCGCTCGCGCAATGCTTCCATCGCCCCTACGGTAGTCATGTTGTTGACGGCAAAGATTGCGGTTGGAAGGGGATGCAGGGATAGCATCTGCAAGGTGGCACGGTAACCGCCGATGCGGTCGACCGTTGTGCGGAATATCAACTCCTCATTGAAAGGGATGCCGGCCTCTACAAGTGCCTGACGATATCCTTCTAGACGATCGCGCCCCGTTGACACGTCGTCAGACTCTGTGAAGTGAGCAATTCGACGATGGCCTATGCGAATGAGGTGCTCAACAAGACGTCTTGCGCCAGTGATGTTGTCACTGACTACAGAATCGCAATCCGTGTCGGGTAGCAACCTATCGACGAGAACGACGGGAAACCCGCTCCGAAGCAAAGGTAGTAGACAAAGACGGGATCGGTCACTGGCAGGAGCGACGAGCAGCCCTTCGACGCGGTGTGCCACAAGGTCCTCGACATACTCTCGTTCAAGCCGCAGATCAGCTTCACTGTTGCATAGCAAGACACGGTAGCCAGCCTTGCGCGCCGTCGATTCTGCGCCACGGACGACAGGAGCGAAAAATGGATTGACCACATCTGGTACGATCAATCCGATGGTCTTCGTTTTTTGCGAGATCAACCCCCGGGCCAGCCGATTGGGTACATAGTTGAGGGCTGCAATCGCGTCCTCGACACGTTGTTGCGTCTCTGGATCAACATTTCCCGTTCGGTTGACGACGCGAGAAACGGTCATCGCTGAGACCCGGGCCCGTTTGGCGATATCTTTCAGAGTTACGGCCAATCGCTGTCTCCTATGGTACCTAACATTTCACCATGTGCTTATAACATTGCAATATCCGATAACAACGCAAAAACTGCTTGACCAGTATACGTTGACGGCGATGTTACGGAAAGTTATCGTTACCTCCAGCCTTTCAAAAGGCACTAGAACAGGGAGGAACTTATGTCATCCAGCGTATTCAACTTGTGCACGTGTTTGGTGGTCGGCGGGATGTTTCTCGGCTCTGCTTATGCCCCGGCGAATGCCCAAAGCGCCTGCACGCCTGGTAAGACCGGCAAGATCGCCTTTATGCTCAAACATCAAAAGGCGTTTCGCTATCTCAATGCCGATGTTCCGTTCTTCGTGAAAACAGCCGAAGAGGGTGGCTATCAGGTCCTCGTGCAATCGGCTGATCACGATGCTGCAAAGCAAGTTGCGCAGGCAGAGAACGTAATTACCCAAGGTGTCGATGCGATCGTGATCCAACCCGTCGACTTCAACGTGGCAGCCAACATCGCGGAGATGGCGAATGAAGCGGGAATACCGATAGCCTCATACGACGACCTCATTCTCGGAGCCAAGCAAACGGCATTCATTGGACGCGATCCCAGGGAAGGTGGGGCATCAGCGGCACGCGCCATCGTGGCGGCCGTCCCCAAGGGCAACTATGCGCTCATTGGAGGTGATCCCGGGCAGACCGGATCAACCCAGATGCAGGAAGGCTATCATATGGTAGTCGATCCTCTCGCAACAAAGGGCGACATAAAGATCGTTCTGGATCAGTTCTCGCCAGGTTGGAAGACCGAGGCGGCGCAAGCGCATGCAGAGAACGCGCTAACGCAGAACGACAACCACATCGATGCCTTCCTGGTTTCCTACGATGGAATGTCGGTCGGTGTACTGCAGGCGATCGATGGGGCAAACCTGAAGCCTGGTTCGATTCCGGTAACAGGCCAAGACATGGAGCTCGCGGCCGCTCAGGCTATTGTTGAGGGTCGCATGTTCGGGTCCGTGTGGCCGGCGCCCGATGAAATGGCTGTGGCGGGTGCGAAGGCCGCAATCGCTATGGCCAAATGCGAGGATATCGGCGCTTCCGATAAGATAAACAACAACGCGGCCGATATTCCGTGGGTCAAAACACCCATCTACCTCGTCAGCCAGAAGGAGATGCCAGAGTTTGTATGCTCACACAAACATTGGCTCAATATCGACGAGGTCTACAAAAATGCTCCGGACAAGAAGCCGACCTGCCAATAACCTTTAGTCATCGCTTTTTGACGTGATGGATTCCTGAATGCCGACAATGGCCGCCTCGGACGAGGTCCGGAAGCAGATTCCGGACCATACCGGGGCGGCTGTTCTTGTTGCTGAAGGAATCACGAAAAGATTTCCAGGAGTTCTTGCTGTCGATAGTGCGAGTTTTTCGATCGCACCGGGAGAGATCATTGGACTGCTGGGGCAAAACGGCGCTGGAAAATCAACCCTCATTCAAGTTCTCTCGGGTGTTCACCCCGCCGGCAGCTATGACGGGAACCTTCTACTGGCCGGCATGGACTATCGGCCCGTCAGCGTTGCTGAAGCGGAGCGAAAGGGGGTCGCATTCGTCCCTCAGGAAGTGAATGTGGCACCGGATCTGTCCGTTGCGGAGAATATTTTCTTGAACGCCGAGCCGAGCCGGTTCGGTTTTCTCGATGTTCCGCTTCGGCTTGCGAGTGCTCGCCGTGCACTCGCGGACTTCGAACTGGCCATCGATGCTGCGGCACCTATGCGCACACTCGATCTCGCCAATCAACAGCTTGTCATCATCGCCCGGGCCCTTTCAAAGAATGCTCGGCTTCTTATTCTCGATGAACCTACGGCTGCGTTGACTGAAGATGAGGCACGACGTCTGTTCACACGCATGCGCTCCCTTACACGTCGAGGAGTTGCAGTCATTTTCGTTTCGCATCGGCTGGGGGAGGTTTTCGAAATTTCCAATCGCATTGTCATCATGCGTGATGGCCGTATCTGCGGGACCCATAAAACGAAAGATGTCTCGCGTGAAAAAGTAATCACCGAAATGATTGGAAACACCAAAACCGACATCACCAAAAGGAATGAATCAGTTGGCGCGGAGGCACTGTCAGTCGAAGAACTATGCGTGTCGGATCCGGACAATGAAAAGCGACTGCGTGTCAAAAATCTTTCGTTTTCGGTTCATTGGGGCGAGACCGTCGGGCTGTTCGGTCTGGTTGGAGCAGGATGTCTCGAGGCGGCGCTCGCCCTCTATGGCGCATGGGGTGGGAAGGTGTCCGGGCAATTGAGAAAGGAGGGCGCCGCAGTCTCCATTTCCAACCCAGTCGAAGCCGTGGGTCTGGGAATTGGTCTCATGGCTCAGGACCGGCGTGACACACTACTCCTGGACCATTCCATCCACGACAACATTGGACTTGCCAGTCTTAACGCCCATTCTCCATGGGGATTTCTCGACACAGCAGCGATGCAGCGACAATCCTTGGATTTGGTTTCCCAACTCAACATCAAGACAACCTCGATTGACAGAAAGGTCGCTGTTCTATCAGGCGGCAATCAGCAGAAAGTTCAAGCCGCTCGCTGGATTGCAGCCCACGCACGCATCCTCATACTCATCGATCCGACGCGGGGTGTGGATGTTGGCGCGCGGGCCGAGATTCGGCGCATATGGATGGACCTCAACCAAGCCGGCCATGCAATAATCATCGCCTCGACGGATGCCGAAGAACTCGTGGGCCTATGTGACCGTGTGATCGTTTTCAGACACGGAACAACGGTTGGAGAGCTGTCAGGTGCCAATCTAACTGAGGAAAATCTGCTAAGGTTGGCAGCCAATGTCTGAGCCTTTGACCACTGCGGCAACAAACGAAGACGTGCGTGGTCGTCAGTCCGACAAGCTTTCGGTAGGCAAATTCCTGGGTGCCGCCTCAGTCCGAGAATCGACGCTGCTTGGTATTGTGGCTTTGATCTGGCTGTTTCTTTTACATCAGTACCGACGGTGTCTTCCTAAGACCTCGCAATCTCGTCCTCCTCGCCCTGCAAACGTCAATCGTGAGCCTCGCTGCCATCAGTGCGGTCATGCTCATTGTCTCGCGAAACTTCGACTTATCGGTCGGGTCTGCGGTGGCGTTTGTCGGTGTCGTCGTCGCCTTGCTGGCTGGCAAGTATGATTTTTCCCCTGCAGTTGCCGTTCCCGTAGCCGTCGCGGTCGGCATGCTCATGGGGGCATGGCAAGGATTCTGGGTAACCCGCGTGGGCGTTTCCTCGTTCATCGTCACTTTGGCGGGAATGCTCTATTTCCGAGGGTTCTCGATGATCGCAACAAATGGAGCGACAATTGCTTCACTACCAAGACCACTCACCCGTTTCGCGACCGGTTTTCTGCCACCAGGTCCGTCGTACATGGTCGTACTCGGTCTCCTTGCGAGGCTACGCAATCTTCCGGGTGCTTGAGCTGCGTCGCGCTCACCATCTCGGTGTCATAGCGAACCTCGAGCGGGCCGTCGTCAAGGCGATGGTGCCAGCAGCTATTGCGGCGGCAATCGCCATGCTCATTGCGAGTTGGCAAGGAATTCCCTATCTCGTCCTTCTCGTTGCCATTTGTGCAATTGCAGCTGAAATCGTCATGCGTAGAACGCGATTTGGAGCGCACCTCTATGCCATTGGCGGCAATCCCGAAGCTGCCCGCTTGGCGGGAATCAATATCAGGAAGGTGATTTTCTGGAATTTTGTTATCGCAGGCTTCGCGTATGGCATCACCGGAGTGGCTCTCACCGCGCGCGTTGGCGGAGCAGTGGCGGGCAGTGCTGGACTTTTCCTAGAGCTCGACGCGATTGCAGCCGCCATTATCGGCGGCACCGCTTTATCAGGCGGTCGGGGGCGCGTCGTCGGCGCCCTTGTTGGGGCTCTTTTGATGGGCAGCCTCAACAATGGCATGAGCCTTATGAACGTTCCACCCTTCTATCAGGATACAGCGCGCGGCATCGTCCTCCTTCTCGCGGTCGCCCTCGATCATCTCAGTCGCAGACGCAGCAGGGGAGACTAGTTTCGTCATGACCTATGTCCCTCAGCCCACCCGTTATCAGACAATCCCATATCGCCGATGCGGTCGAAGTGGCCTTGACTTACCTGTCATTTCGCTTGGGCTCTGGCACAATTTCGGCGATTTCAGTCCACAGGGCAACCAGCGCGAGCTCCTACGCACAGCCTTTGACCACGGTATCTGTCATTTTGATCTCGCGAACAACTACGGGCCTCCTCCTGGCAGCGCGGAAGAAAACTTCGGTCGCATTCTCCGTGAGGACTTCAAACCGTTTCGTGACGAATTGGTGATCTCAACCAAGGCAGGTTGGGAGATGTGGGATGGGCCCTACGGACAGGGCGGAGGATCACGTAAGTATGTGCTGGCCAGCCTCGATCAAAGCCTGAGAAGGATGGGTCTCGAGTATGTCGATATCTTTTACTCCCACCGCTTCGATGCCAGAACGCCGCTCGAGGAGACGATGGCGGCACTGGCGAGCGCGGTCCAGCAGGGTAAGGCCCTGTATGTAGGCCTCTCCTCTTACTCTGCCAGGAAGACCAAAGAGGCGGCAACGCTCTTGCGAGAGTTTAAGACGCCGGCCCTAATTCATCAGCCGTCGTACAACATGTTCAATCGATGGATCGAGAAAGACTTGCTGAGCCTACTCGAAGCAGAGGGCATTGGTTGCATTGCGTTTTCGGTTCTGGCTCAGGGGCTGCTCTCCAACAAATACATAGATGGAATTCCTGCAGACGCTCGGATCAATCGGGCTGGAGGTGACACACTCAAGCCGGACCACTTGAGCAACGAAAATCTCAGGCGCGTGAAGGCCCTATCGGAGATCGCAACGTCACGCGGTCAGAGCTTGGCGCAGATGGCGCTTGCCTGGTCGCTGCGCGACAGTCGAGTGACATCAGTTCTCATCGGAGCAAGTTCGCCTCGACAGCTAGTGGAGAACCTTGGAGCGCTGGAACGTTGAGTTTCGCAGAAGAAGAGCTGGTCGCAATTGAACGCTACGCGCAGGAAGGTGGTGTCAATCTTTGGGAGAAGCCCAGTACTGATCAAATCGTCTAGCCAAACTTCAACTACGAGCTTTTTGCGGACCGCACGAACGGTTGCAATTCTAGCGCCGTGGTCGGTAGACTCAATGATGAGCTCGCGCTTGAATGACCAGTATCGAATTGATTCTCTCCCCCGAGGGAAAACGGCCCGGTTAGCGATAGTCGGGCTGTTTCTTTTGATCGGGCAAGCCACCCACGCGTTGACAGCCGATATCACAGGTATTGCCTCCAAGATTGTTGACGGCGATACCTTGTATGTGTGCGCCTCGCCTGCGTGCTTCTGCTACTTGCCAATTTCGGCAGTGAAGGAAAGCCGGAACCTGTCTTGGCCCATATCAGTCAGGAAACTCTAGCTGAAGTAGTTCTCATAGTACGTGATCGGACTGTCCGCCGACCATACGCCTCGGCCGGAGCACGTCTCTTTACCTTAGCGAAGTCAAAGGTAGGCACAGCTGCGATCTGATCCTTTGTCAAATCGGTTGTGAACGTCGCTTCCTTGAAATTTTGATCTGACCGTTGGCACGGCAGTTTTTCGCCAAGGCCGATGAAGCTTGCCTCAAATTCCGCTGGAGGGTGTCGAGCGTTTAGTTCTTTGCCAGGGAGACCGAAACCGTCGGCGTGGCGCAGCGGACAATACCATCATCACATGACCAATGTTCTCGGGTGTTACTAGACCGACAAGACGCGATGTGCCATCGACGGCCCCGATTGCCGGCAAGCCAGCGTTTTGCATCAAGCGCAATGCTTCCTCGAGAGGACGTCGGTAATTGATGATCGGGATGTCGGAGCGCATAACCTCGAGCACGGGAGTCTCAGGTCCACGTTCCCGCAGGGCGCGGATCATGGCGTCGCGGGTAAGTACGCCACGAAGTTGACCCATACCATCGACAATCGGAAATTCGTGTTGAGTCGTCCTAATCAGACACTGCACGGCATCTTCGACTTGACTGTTCGGGCTCAAACTCTCGAACTCGGTGATCATGCCGTCGGACACCAGCATGCCGCGGGAAACCTGCCGCATCTGAACGGCGTGAGCTTCGGACGCCGCACCCAGATAGACGAAAATGGCGATGAAGATGAGCAGAGGGTTGCCGAAGAGACCGAGAATCCCGAACCCGATCGCCACCACCTGGCCGACCGAAGCGGCAATCTGCGTGCCGCGACCGTAGCCAAGCCGATATGCAAGCAAAGCCCGCAGGACGCGCCCGCCATCCATAGGAAAGGCCGGTATCAGATTAAAGACCGCCAGAAAGAGGTTCACCGAGGCGAGACGGGCAAGCAGACTGACTTCGGGGTTCTGCAGCTCGATGCCGTCCGCCGGCAGATAGCCCCCCAGTGCAACGTAGAGGATCGCAGCAATCACGACATTCACGGCCGGGCCGGCCAGCGCCACGACGAGTTCCTGGGAAGGCTCTTCAGGTATGCGCTCGAGCCGCGCCACACCGCCGATCGGCAGAAGCGTGATGTCGGGAGTCTGGATGCCGTAGCGCCGAGCTGCAAACACGTGACCAAACTCGTGCAGCAGCACGCACAAGAAGAGCAGAATGATGAACGCCACGCCCTGCAAGGCGGCATTTAAGCCCCCTTGCACATAATGAGCACCCGCGATCCAGATCAGGAAAAGCAGGAAAGTGATGTGGATTCGGACGATCGTGCCCTTAACCGTGAGGATTGGAATCGACCACGCCATGATGAGATCTCGTTTTGCCCTGTTGCTATGAACGCCGGACATGGCAGATGGCTCCGAGAAAAATGATATTTTCACGCCAGCAGCTCCAACCCACGTCAACTTCGTTCGATGGGACCCCAACGATTTGACAAAACAAAGGGGGGGTCTCCCCTTTTACTCGATCCGAGCTTCGGGTCCTTGCGGGCAATCCGGATTAAGAGGCAATAATTGGATCGGTTCTGATGGCACGACCCCAACCAGTCCCTGGGTGAAATAGCAGCGATGCGGCGTACGTTTAATTCCGGACGGCGCTCAGTCAGAGTCCGTATCTAGTCGGGATGTAACGCGACCTCTGGCGCTGCTTCGGACCTCTCAAAGCCATTCTGCTTTCCGTGTAACCGCCAAGTAACCGCGGCTCAAAGAGCACCTTCAACGCGAGCGCAACAATGAGTCCCATCGAAATGAAAAAAGCCCGTCGCGACGGGCTTCGATGATCTCGGAAACTGGAGCGGGCGATGGGATTCGAACCCACGACCCCAACCTTGGCAAGGTTGTGCTCTACCCCTGAGCTACGCCCGCATGCGTCGGCCTGTCCTTGAGGAGCAGGAACGGCCGGGCACTTATTGCCCAACCCCCGTCGAAATGCAATAGGAGTGCCGCGCCCGAAACGGAGGGGCAGCCCCATGCCTGCCACGCGCCAGGACCTGTTCGCACGATTGGAAGGGCTCGGGATCGTCACCCGCACCATCGAGCACGCCGCGGTCTTCACCGTCGACGAGGCGCGCCGGCTGCGCGGCGAAATTCCGGGCGCCCACACCAAGAACCTTTTCCTCATCGACAAGGATGGGCGCCAGTGGCTCGTCGTCGCCCTCGAGGATGCCGCGATCGATCTTAAGGCCCTTCCCGGCAAGGTCGGCGCGGGCCGGGTGTCGTTCGGCAAGCCCGACCGCTTGCGCGAGGCTCTCGGCATCGAGCCCGGTTCCGTGACGCCCTTCGCCCTCATCAACGATGTCGACAACCGGGTCGGCGTCGTCCTCGATGAGGCGATGATGCGCGAGCCTTACCTCAACTGCCACCCCCTCGAGAACACGGCGACGACCACCATCGCATCGGGCGAGCTCCTGCGGTTCATCCGCTCCTGCGGGCATTCCCCGAAGGTCGTCGCCATTTCCTGAAGCCGGGGCTGGATTTGCATTTTCGGCCCCGGCATACCAACTATAGGGGCGACAAAACGAATGGATGAGACCGACGATGGCGATCACGATGGGCAATGAGGCGGCCGCTCCGGCCCCGGCTGCTGCCGACTGGATCAAGGATTCCAACACCCGCAATTTCATGGCTGACGTGATCGAGGCCTCCCGCAAGGTCCCGGTCATCGTCGACTTCTGGGCCCCCTGGTGCGGACCCTGCAAGCAGCTCGGGCCCGCCCTGGAGAAGGTCGTCGCGGCCCAGCGCGGCGCCGTGCGGCTCGTCAAGATCAACATCGATGAGAACCAGCAGCTGGCCGGGCAAATGCGCATCCAGTCGATCCCGGCCGTGTTCGCCTTCGCGAACGGCCAGCCGGTCGACGGTTTCATGGGCGCCCTGCCCGAGGGTCAGCTGACCCAGTTCGTGTCGCGGCTGCTGGCGGGTGCGCCCGGCAACGAGGCGGCCGAGCTTCTCGAGGCTGCCAAGGCGGCAAACGAGGCGAACGATCACGCCACCGCCGCCCAGATCTACGCCGAGCTCCTCGAGCTTGACCGTGAGAGCGTGCCCGCCATCGCCGGCCTGGCAAGGGCCCAGATGGCCTCCGGCGACGTCGAGGGCGCCAAGGCGACGCTGGCGCTGGCGCCTCCCGCCAAGTCGGGCGACGCGGAGCTGGCGAGCGTCCGGGCTCTCATCGATCTTGCCGCCAAGGCGGCGGTCGCGGCCCCGCTAGATGCCTTGCTCGACGCCGTTCGCCGCGAGCCGGCGAACCACCAGGCCCGCTTCGACCTCGCCATGGCGCTCAATGCCGCCGGCCGCCGCGAGGAGGCTCTCGACGAGCTCGTCTCCATCGTGAGGAAGGACCGGGCGTGGAACGACGAGGCGGCGCGCAAGCAGCTCGTCCAGTTCTTCGATGCCTGGGGCCCCAAGGATCCGCTGACCGCCGCCGGGCGCCGCAAGCTGGCCTCGGTACTGTTCAGCTGACGGGCCGCGTATGCCGGCCGTGGCCAATTACCCGACGATCGAGGCCCTGCCGCGGGTTCTCCCCATCTTTCCCCTGCCCGGCGCGCTGCTCCTGCCGCGCACCCAGCTGCCTCTTGTGATTTTCGAGCCGCGCTATCTTCGCATGATCGAGGACGTGGTGTCCGACCACCGTCTCATCGGCATGATGCAGCCGGTCAACATGCCCGCCGAGGCGCCGCTCCGCTTGTCGACCGACCGACCGCAGATCTACGGCATCGGCTGCGCCGGCCGGATCACCTCGTTCACCGAAACCCAGGACGATCGCATCCTCATCACGCTCACCGGAGTGGCCCGCTTCCGCGTCCTCGAGGAGCTCAAGGTCAAGACGCCCTACCGGCAGGTCGCTGCAGACTACGCCGAATTCGCGGCCGACCTCGAATCCGGGAGCGGGCAGGACGAGGTCGACCGCGACCTGCTCCTGAAGACGTTCCGCGCCTATCTCGAGGCCAACAACCTCATGACCGACTGGGACCAGATCATGGCGGCCACGAACGAGCAGCTCGTCAATTCGCTCGCCGCCCTGTCGCCGTTCGCCGTCGCCGAGAAGCAGGCCCTTCTCGAAGCACCGGATCTCAAGGCGCGCTCCGAGCTTTTGATCGCCCTGACCGAAATGAACCTCTCGGCCGCCGACGCGCCCGCCGGTCGGCAGCTGCAATAGGAACCGTGCCATGCCCGAACGCCAGGTTGATCCCTCTTTGCTGGAACTTCTCGTTTGCCCCGTCACCAAGACGCGCCTCCACTACGATGCCGGTCGCCAGGAGCTCGTGTCGAAGGCGGCGCGCCTCGCCTATCCGATTCGCGATGGCATACCGATCATGATTGCCGATGAAGCGCGCCAGCTCGGCGACGATGAGTGATCCCGCGCCCTGGCCGACCGAGATCCGCCTTCGCCACGAGGGCAGGGAGCTGTCGGTCGCTTTCGACTCGGGCCAGAGCTTCGACCTCTCGGCCGAATACCTGCGCGTCCTTTCGCCCAGCGCCGAGAACAAGGGCCACTTCGAAGGCGAACGCCCGGTCGCGCACGGCAAGCGGCTGGTTCGCATCGTGCGCCTCGAGCCGGTCGGCAACTACGCCATTCGCATCGTCTTCGACGATGGTCACGAGACCGGGCTCTTCAGCTGGGCCTATCTCCATGAGCTCGGCAGCGACCACGCCAAACTCTGGGACGGCTATCTCGCCCGCCTGACGGCGAGCGGGAAGGATCGCGGCTAGAGCGGCTCGTTTCTCATGAGCTTCGGAACCTCGCCGGTGAGGCCGGCCGCCTCCCGCACGATGAGGTCCTTGAGCGGTCCAGCCTGGTCGGTGACCTTGAGCCCGAAGTCGCGCAGCAGCCGCAGGAACCCCTGGTCGTTCGAGAAGAGGCGATTGAGCCAGTCGGTCGCCGCCGCCGTCATCAGGGTGTCGACCCGCCGCCGCGACTGGTAGCGCGCGAGCGTCGGCCGGGCTCCGAAGTCGAGCCCCAATCGTGCATCCTCGGCGACGGCCTCGGCAAGCGCCGCCACGTCCCTGAGGCCCAGATTGAGCCCCAGGCCCGCGATTGGATGGACGACATGGGCGGCATCACCGATGAGCGCCAGCCGCTCGCCGATGAAGGCATGGGCGATCGACATGGTCAGCGGATAGGCGAAGCGGCCGCCGATCGCCTGAACGTCGCCGAGCTCGTTGCCGAAGCGCAGGCGCAGGGCCTGATCGAACCCATCCGCGTCAAGGCTCATCAGCGTCTCCGCTGCATCCTTCTGCTCCGTCCAGACCAGCGATGATCGATTGCCGGGCAGCGGCAGGATCGCGAACGGGCCGGCCGGCAGGAAATGCTCGACGGCCCGTCCGCGATGCGGCAGCTCGTGCTCGACGATCGTCACGATGGCCGTTTGCGGATAGGACCATCCGTAGCTGTCGATACCGGCAATCGTTCGGCAGCTGGAGTTGCGCCCGTCGGCGCCGACGATGAGTCGCGCCGCGATCCGGCCTTTGCTCGTCGCGAGCCCGGCATGCCCATTGGCCTGCGTGATTCCGGCGACGGACTCTCCCTCCCTGCGAACGACGTGACTGGCCGTCCCGAGGCGCGCCTCGATCGCATCGAGCAGGATGCGGTTCTCGATGATCCAGGCGGACGCGTTGCCGCTTTCCGAACCCGCGAACTGCAGTAGCGTCGGGCGTCGCGCCGCGCCGAGCGACGAATCCGTGACGACGATCTCCCGCACCGGCTCGGCATGCCGTTCGAGATCGCGCCATACGCCGAGCACCTCGAACATCCGCCGCGACGATTCCGTGATCGCCGACGCTCGACCGTCTTCGCTCGCCCTCTCCGCCCCCGTGATGAGAACGACGCTGAACGGCGTGCGCATCGCTGGCGGGCCGAAGGCGAGAGCCGCGGTCATGCCGGCGAGCCCGCCTCCGACGATGGCGACGTCGGCGATGTCGGTTCTCTTTTCCATTGCGCATTGTCTTATTGGCAAAGCATCATCGAGACAACGCGGTCGGTGTCGCGCCGCTGGAAGGGGACGATGAGGGACGCGGTTGCCGAATTGATCGATGTCGTGACGCTCGAGGAACGCGGCACGGACTGTTTTCGTGGCCGGACGCCGGACATGGGCTGGAAGCGGGTCTTCGGCGGCCAGGTGGTGGCGCAGGCCCTGGCCGCCGCCCTCGCCACCGTCGAGGCCGAGCGCCATGTCCATTCTCTGCATGGCTACTTCCTCCGCCCCGGCGACCCGAAACTGCCGATCGACTATTCCGTCGATCGCTTTCGCGACGGCAAGAGCTTCACGACCCGCGGCGTGGTCGCCCGGCAGGAAGCCGAGATCATCTTCACGATGTCTTCGTCCTTCCACCTGGAGGAAACCGGCTTCGCGCATCAGGTGCCCATGCCCGATGTCCGCCGACCGGACGACCTTCCCGACCAGCAGGCCCTCCTGCGCGACTACGGGTCGATCATGCCACCCGCCATGAAGCATTTTTTCCAGCGCCGCTGGCCCGTCGAGCTGCGGCCCGTCGATCCCGAAGGCTTCGTCAATCCGTCCCTTCGGCGCTCGACCGTACGACACATCTGGCTGCGTGCGTTGAGCCGCCTTCCCGCCGATCCGATGCTCCACCTCTGCACCCTCGCCTATGCTTCCGACCTCAACCTGATCGACGCGGCGCTTCTCCCCCAGGGTCGCAGCCTTTTCGATGGCGACCTCATGCTGGCGAGCCTCGACCACGGCATCTGGTTTCACCGCCCCTTCCGCGCCGACGAATGGCTTCTGTTCGAACAGGAGTCGCCCTCCTCCTCGGGAAGCCGCGGCTTCAACCGCGGCCTCATCTTCACGGCCGGAGGCGAGCTTGCAGCCTCCGTCGTCCAGGAGGGCCTGATGCGGATTCGTCAGCCCCGCTAGCCATGTCTTTACGGGCCATTAATGATCCTGCCTCAGAATCCAAGTAAGCCTTTGTATTGCCGGACTTTTGATGCTCCAGGGGGAAACTCCAGCAACCGGAGCTCACGTCCGGCCCCTTCGTGCTGCCAATGCGGGCCAGGAAAATGTCCTTCGCCAATCGAGCGGAAACCGACGAAAGCGCCATTCCGGGCGCCCTCAGGGCTTTCTTCCGCAACCGCTTCATGGAGGCTTCCGGTCTCTTCGGCCTGGGCTGCATCGGCGGCCTGGCCATCGCGCTCGCCACCTGGACCGTCAACGATCCCTCGCTGAACAACGCCGTGGACGCGTTGCCGCGCAATGCCTTCGGCTATCCAGGCGCCGTCCTTGCCGATGAGCTGATGCAGGCGTTCGGCATGGGCGTCATCGGCCTGATGGCCGCTCCGACCGTCTGGGCGATGGGGCTTCTCGTCCATCGGCCGCTCCTGAGGTTCCCGCACTCGCTCGTCACTTGGATCCTATGCGCCCTGGCGCTCGCCGCGACGCTGTCGGCCCTGCCGGTTCCGGCGCGCTGGGCCCTCGCCTCCGGTCTCGGCGGCAACATCGGCGACATGGGTCTCAACGCCGTGGTCTGGATTTTGTCCTTCGGGCTGAAGGGCCCCTTCGCCACCTTCGTCGGACTCCTCGTACTTGGTTGCTGCGCCGTCTGGTTTTTCTTCTCCTCGATCAACCACTCGCATGTGAACGCCTACATCCTGACCCACGTCATCGGCGAGCGCGGCCACGACGTCGTCGACGCCTGTGTAGGGGCCATGGGCCACTGGCTGTTCGTGCTGGCGACCGCGGTGCGCCGTGCCTTCACGGCCGAAGTGCCGGTCGCGGCGGACGACCCGAAACCGTCTCTCTTGGCGCGCATCAAGGCCTGGTTCGGTGCCGCGCCCGAGCCCGAGATGCTTTCCGCCGGCGATCGCCTCGAACCCATCCTGGCGCCCGCGGCTGCCGCCAAGCGCCGTCGTCCGGCGATCCGCAAGGAAGAGCCGGCATCCGCTGAGGATGAGGAAGAGGACGAGGAAGAGGAGGAGGAGGCGGGCGAAGACGAGGATCTGCCGCCCGTCAAGATCAAGCGTCCGGCAACCACCGCCAAGCCCGCCCCTCAGAAAAAGGTTCGGATCGCCCGCGCCAACGACGGTGATTTCGAAATGCCGCCGTTGACGCTCCTCGCCGAGCCGAAGCATGTCGGCCGCAAGGAGGAGCTGTCCGACGAGGCGCTCGAACAGAATGCCCGGATGCTCGAGGGCGTTCTCGACGATTTCGGTGTGCGCGGCGAGATCGTCAACGTTCATCCGGGACCGGTCGTGACCCTCTACGAGCTCGAGCCCGCCCCCGGCATCAAATCGTCTCGCGTCATCGGGCTCTCCGACGACATTGCTCGCTCCATGAGCGCCGTCTCGACCCGCGTCGCCGTTGTGCCCGGCCGCAACGCCATCGGCATCGAGCTTCCCAACGTCCGCCGCGAAACGGTCTATCTCCGCGAGCTCTTCACCTCGCCGACCTTCGAGAAGGCGAATTTCGGTCTCGCCCTGGCGCTCGGCAAGAACATCGGCGGCGAGCCGGTGTTCGCCGACCTGGCCCGCATGCCCCACCTCCTCATCGCCGGCACCACCGGCTCGGGTAAGTCGGTCGGCATCAACACCATGATCCTGTCGCTCCTCTACCGCCTGTCGCCCAAGCAGTGCCGGCTGATCATGATCGACCCCAAGATGCTGGAGCTCTCGGTCTACGAAGGTATCCCGCACCTGCTCGCACCCGTCGTCACCGATCCGCGCAAGGCGATCGTGGCGCTGAAATGGGCGGTCCGCGAGATGGAGGACCGCTATCGCAAGATGTCGAAGCTCGGCGTCCGCAACATCGATGGCTACAACTCGCGCGTCCAGCAGACCCTCGCCAAGGGCGAGACGATGAAGCGCCGCGTCCAGACCGGCTACGATCCGACTTCCGGCGAGCCGATCTTCGAGGAAGAGGAGATCGACCTCCAGCTGATGCCCTATATCGTCGTCATCATCGACGAGATGGCCGACCTCATGATGGTGGCCGGCAAGGATATCGAAGGCGCGGTGCAGCGCCTCGCCCAGATGGCGCGCGCTGCCGGCATCCACGTCGTCATGGCCACCCAGCGCCCCTCGGTCGACGTCATCACCGGCACGATCAAGGCGAACTTCCCGACCCGCATCAGCTTCCAGGTCACCTCCAAAATCGACAGCCGCACCATTCTCGGCGAGCAGGGTGCCGAGCAGCTCCTCGGCCAGGGCGACATGCTGTACATGGCCGGCGGCGGCCGCATCAGCCGTCTACATGGACCCTTCGTTTCCGACGACGAGGTCGAGAAGATCGTCCGCTTCCTGAAGGAACAGGGCGCCCCTGAATATGTCGAGGCTGTCACGGCCGAGCCCGAGGAGGGAGAGCTCGGAGCGCTCGGCGAGTCCGGCGAAGGCGGCAGCGGCGATGCTCTCTACGACCAGGCCGTCGCCGTGGTCCTGCGCGACAAGAAGGTCTCGACGAGCTACATCCAGCGCCGCCTGCAGATCGGCTACAACAAGGCCGCGAGCCTCATCGAGCGCATGGAGAACGAGGGGCTCATCAGCCAGGCGAACGCTACCGGAAAGCGCGAAATTCTCGTCGGCGACAAGGAATAGGTTGCCCCAAAACTGCCGTTATGATTGGACATGAAGTCCGCGGGCAAAAACCACGCGAACGGAAGGTGAGTTGGATATGCGAATGACGCAGGCGGGTTGGCGCGTGCTTCGGGTCCTTGTCCCGGTTCTGGTCATGACGTTCGGCCTCGGAGGCCGGGCCGAGGCCGCGGCTCAGTCGGACCTGACGTCCGATCAGCTCAAGGCGGTTGAGCAGATCTCGACCTATTTCAACAGCTTCAGGACCTTGAAGGGCCAGTTCACCCAGGTGAGCCCCAAGGGCCGGGTGTCGGCCGGTGTCTTCTTCCTGAGCAAGCCGGGCCGCCTCCGGTTCGAATATGCGCCGCCAAATCCGTTCCTCGTCGTCTCCGACGGCACCTGGGTCGTCATCGAGGACCGCAACCAGAAAACCACCGATCAGTACCCCCTCGCCACCACGCCGCTGAAATTTCTCCTCGCCGAGGAGGTCAACCTCATGGAGGAGGCAAAGGTCGTGAGTGTCGAGACGAACGCCGGCATCTCCACTATCGCTTTGGAGGACAAGGCCAATCTGCTTCCTGGGCAGCTCGTCCTGGTTTTCGACGCTAATCGCAACCAGCTCGCGCAGTGGATCGTGGAGGACGCCCAGGGCAAGCGGACGACCATTTCCCTCGATCGCCTGGAAGCCGGCGTGAAAGCGGATCCCAAGCTTTTTGTGGCCAGGATCGCCAAGCGCAAGAACAACCGCTAGCGGCCAAGCCTGCGGCTCGGGTTTCAGCTTCACGAAAACGTGGTGAGCCGTGAGTTGAAAGCCTGCGGCAGGCTCCCTACTTATTCCTCAGTACAAGCTGTCTGTATTCGGCGGCTGCACTGCCCCCGCTCATACAGCCGCTGACAGCGAGTACGCGTCGGCTTCCCCTCCCGACGCTTCAAGCGCTTAAACGCGCCGGGCGCCCGGCCCCCGACCGGGCGCCCGTTTGCGTTTGGGCCCGGGCCGAAATAGGAATGGCCCTCCACCGACGGGATCCTTGCCTGTGCTGAAGATTGCGACCTGGAACATCAACTCCGTCCGGCTGCGCTGCGAGCTGGCGCTGCGGCTTCTCGTCGAGAACGACATCGACGTCCTGTGCCTCCAGGAAACGAAATGCCCGGTGGGTCAGTTTCCGAGCGCCCGCTTCCGGGAGGCGGGCTATTTCCACATCGCCGAGCACGGCCAGGCCGGCTACCACGGCGTGGCGGTCGTGTCCCGCATTCCGCTCGCCGACGTCACGAGCCGGCAATTCTGCGGCAAGGAGGATGCGCGGCACATTTCGGTGCGCCTGGCACGGAACGACGGCATTCTCGTCCACAATTTCTACGTTCCGGCCGGCGGCGATGTTCCCGATCCCAACCGCAACGTCAAGTTCGACCACAAGCTCAAATTCATGGACGAGCTCATCCACTGGTTCTCGAAGCCCGGCCAGCACCGCAATGAACCGGTGATGCTGATGGGCGACCTCAATGTCGCGCCTTATGAGAACGACGTCTGGTCGCACAAGCAGCTGCTCTCGGTGGTCAGCCACACGCCGGCCGAGACCGAGAGGCTGTTGCGCCTCCTCGAGCTGAGCGGCCTCGTCGACGCCATGCGCGACAGGGTGCCGCTCGACCGCAAGCTTTACACCTGGTGGAGTTACCGCGCCCTCGACTGGCGCGCGTCAAATCGCGGCCGACGGCTCGATCATGTCTGGCTCGACCGCAGGCTCAATTCCCGCTGCGGTGCCCTATCCGTTCTGACCGATACCCGCGGCTGGGAACGGTCTTCCGACCATGTTCCCGTGGTCGCCACCCTCGATGCCTGAGCGTCAGCCCTCGAACAGCCGTTTCACGCTGCCGAGGGCCTGGACTGACTGGTCTAGCTTCCCGTTCATGTTCCGGATGACCTGCATGGCGAACTCCGGAAACTCCGACGCGACCCTGAGGAAGAGGTCGCGCTCGATGCGCTGCGCCGCAAAGGGGCTGGTCGTCTTGACCGTCAGCCCGTAGGGCAGGTCGGCGATCATGGCGAGCTCGCCCAGCAGCGCCCCGCCCTCGACCGTTGCCACCACGCTGCCCGCCGCGTTGGCGTTCTCGAACACCTCGGCGGTTCCCTCGAGAACGAGATAGGCCGCCCCGCCCTTGGTGCCCTTCTTGATCAGGATGCGGTTCGCTCCGAGTTCCACCCGCTTGGAAGAGAACGACAGGAGCTGAAGATGCGCCGGTTCGCAGCCGGCGAACAGCGGGATCTGGCGCAGGATGTCTACGTCCGCCTTGACGCGCATTGGGGTCTCCCGATTCCGTTTCATGGATGACGCGGACGCCAATGACGTGTCGATGCTTCAGGGTACGAGCTTGTAGCCGCCCGTTTCGGTGATCAGGATCTCGGCGCTCGACGGGTCGCGCTCGATCTTTTGCCGGAGGCGGTAGATGTGCGTTTCGAGCGTGTGGGTGGTCACGCCGGCATTGTAGCCCCACACCTCGTGCAGCAGCACGTCGCGCCCGACCGCTTGGTCTCCGGCCCGGTACAGGAACTTCAGGATCGACGTTTCCTTCTCCGTCAGCCGGATCTTCTTGTTGTCGGGCGTGACCAGCATCTTGGCGCTCGGCTTGAACGTGTAGGGGCCGAGCTTGAAGATGGCATCCTCGCTCTGCTCGTGCTGCCTGAGATGGGCGCGGATGCGGGCCAGCAGCACGCCGAAGCGGAAGGGCTTGCCGACATAGTCGTTCGCTCCGGAATCGAGCCCGAGGATCATGTCGGAATCCGACCCCTGCGCCGTCAGCATGATGATCGGGCCCTTGTAGCCGTTGCGGCGGATGATCTTGCATGCCTCGCGGCCGTCCATGTCCGGCATGTTGACGTCGAGTATGACGAGATCCACATGCTCGCCCCGGACGAGCTTGATGCCGTTCGTCGCGCTGTTGGCGTCGAGGACCGTGAACTCGCCGTGCAGCGAGAACTGTTCTTTGAGGGAATCGCGAAGCTGGTCGTCGTCGTCGACGATCAGAATCTTCTTGGTCGTGCTCATGGGTCTTGAGGAGGCCTCTTGCGGACGACAATTTTGGGAGGATGCAATGCGGTTGCCCTCGCAGCCCGCGATGTTAAAGGTCTAACGCATGGTTGCAAAGGGGGTCGGAAATGGCGGAAGCCTGGAGCGAAGTGGTCGTCCGGCCGGACGGGTTGCAGCCGCACCGCGGCATCGTGCTGACGCCGGCCGGCGCGTTAACCTGTTCCATCGGTCGCTCCGGCGTTAGGCAAACCAAGGTCGAGGGAGATGGCGCGACCCCGATCGGTTCGTGGCCCATGCGTCGCCTGCTCCTCCGTCCCGGAAGATGGCCGCACCTCCGGACCGCTCTTCCGGTCTCCGAGATCGGCCACGACGACGGCTGGTGCGACGACCCGCGCGATCCTCTCTACAACCGCCCGGTCCGCCTGCCCTACCCTGCGAGCTGCGAGAAGCTGTGGCGGGACGATGCGCTCTACGACGCGGTGGTCGTGCTCGGATACAATGACGACCCGCCAGTGGCCTGCCGGGGCAGCGCCATCTTCATGCATCTAGCACTTCCCGGCTACGGCCCGACCGCCGGCTGCGTCGCGCTGTCCGCTGGCGATCTCGCCCAAGTGCTTTCGAACTGCCGCCAGGGCACCCTGCTTACGGTGACCGATTGAGGATCAGGCGCTGGGCCGCACCCCGAAAATCGCCGTACCGACCCGCACGTGCGTGGCACCGAGTCCGATTGCCGTTTCGAGGTCGCCGCTCATTCCCATGCTGAGCCGGGTGAGACCGTTTGCCCGCCCGATCTTCGCAAGGAGCGCGAAGTGCAGCGCCGGCTCTTCATCGAGCGGCGGTATGCACATGAGTCCGACGACCGGCAGGGCGAGACGGTCGCGGCACAGGGCGATGAAGTCGTCGGTTTCAGTCGGTCCGATGCCCGCCTTCTGCTGCTCCTCGCCCGTGTTGACCTGGATGAAGAGCTCGAGGCGGCGTGTGCCCTTGGCGAGTTCCGCCGCGATGGCCTCGGCGAGCTTCGGCCGGTCGAGGGTGTGAATGACGTCGAAGAGCTCGACCGCGTCCTTGACCTTGTTGGTCTGCAATGGGCCGATCAGATGGAGACGCGTTGCCGGATGCGCGGCCTTGAGCTCTGGCCATTTCGACTTCGCCTCCTGGACGCGATTCTCGCCGAAATCCACCTGGCCCGCCGCGATCACGCTTCGGATGGGGGCTTGGTCGATCGTCTTGGTGACCGCGACCAGCGTGACGTCTCCCTCCGCGCGCCCGGCGCTGCGGGCGGCGGCGGCGATCCTGGCGCGCACCTGCAGATGGCCCTCGGCGGCGTCGGTGGACTGTGTTTCGGTCATGGCGGCCGCTCCGGAACGAGAACGCTTCGAGGGGATATGACCGAGCTTGCGGCGGGGTGCAAGTATTGGTAGGCAGGCCGAAGGATTGGGCAGAACTGGGGACATGCCGGGCCGATGGCCGTCGAGCGCTACAATCACCGACATGCCGAGCCGCACTGGCAGAAACTGTGGGATGAGCTTCGCTGTTTCGAAGCCTCCGCCGACACGTCCAAGCCGAAATACTACGTGCTCGAGATGTTTCCCTATCCGTCCGGACGCATCCACATGGGCCATGTGCGCAACTACGCGATGGGCGACGTCATCGCCCGCTACATGCGCGCTCGCGGCTACAACGTTCTGCATCCCATGGGTTGGGATGCCTTCGGCATGCCGGCCGAGAACGCCGCCATGGAAAAGGGTGTGCATCCCAAGGGGTGGACCTACGAGAACATCTCCACCATGCGACGGCAGCTCAAGTCCATGGGCCTGTCGATCGACTGGAATCGCGAGATCGCCACCTGCGAACCCTCCTACTATCGGCATGAGCAGGAGATGTTCATCGATTTTCTCGCCGCCGGTCTCGTCGAGCGCAAGGTATCGCAGGTCAATTGGGATCCCGTCGACCGGACCGTGCTCGCCAACGAGCAGGTAATCGACGGCCGCGGCTGGCGGTCCGGCGCCCCGGTCGAGAAGCGCGAGCTTGCCCAGTGGTTCCTCCGGATCACCCTCTATGCCGAGGAGCTGCTGGCCGCCCTCGATGGCCTGACGCGCTGGCCGGAGAAGGTTCGCCTGATGCAGCAGAACTGGATCGGCAAGTCCGAGGGCCTGCGCTTCCGCTTTGCGATCGAGGACGAGCACGGCAGGAACCTGAGCGAGCTTCCCGTCTACACGACGCGGCACGACACCATCTTCGGCGCCACCTTCTGCGCCCTGTCGTCCGACCATCCGTTGACGCGTTCGCTCGCCGAACGCTCGCCCGAGGTCGCCGCCTTCCGGCGCGAATGCGAGTCTCTCGGCACGAGCGAGGAGGCGATCGAGAGGGCGCCGAAGAAGGGCGTGTTCCTCGGTCTCTATGCCCGCCATCCGTTTCGCGCCGACGTGCGCCTGCCCGTCTTTGCGGCGAACTTTGTTCTCATGGCCTATGGCGAGGGTGCGATCTTCGGCTGCCCGGCCCATGACCAGCGCGACCTCGAATTCGCGCGCAACTACAATCTGCCGGTCATTCCCGTCGTAGCGCCCGCCGATGCCGATCCTCGCACCTTCGCCATCGCCGATGAAGCCTATCTTGACAAGGACGGCGGCAGCGCCGTCCTCATCAATTCCGATTTCCTGAACGGACTGTCGGTTCCCGATGCGAAGGAAGCGGTCGCCCGGCGCTTGGAGGAACGCGGCCTGGGTGAACGGCGCACCAACTACCGCCTGCGCGATTGGGGAATTTCCCGCCAGCGGTATTGGGGCTGTCCCATCCCCATCATCCACTGCCCGTCGTGCGGCGCCGTGCCGGTTCCCAAGTCCGAGCTTCCCGTGGTCCTTCCCGACGACGTCACCTTCGATGCGCCCGGCAATCCGCTCGACCGTCACCGGACATGGAAGCACGTGAAGTGTCCGACTTGCGGCGGCGAGGCCCAGCGCGAGACCGATACATTCGATACCTTCGTCGATTCGGCCTGGTACTTCGCCCGCTTCTGCGCACCGCATGCGAGCACCCCGACCGATCCCGCCGCCGTCCGCTACTGGATGCCGGTCGACCAGTATATCGGCGGCGTCGAGCATGCGATCCTGCATCTTCTCTATTCGCGGTTCTTCACCCGCGCCATGAAACGCACCGGCCGCCTGTCGCATGACGAGCCTTTCGCGAGCCTTTTCACGCAAGGCATGGTCATCCACGAGACCTTTCGGACGACGGGCGGCGAATGGGTGGAGCCCGCCGAGGCGGCCCTGAAGGACGGCGCGACCGTTCGCGCCCGCGATGGCGAGCCGCTGACCATCGGGCCGGCCGAGAAGATGTCGAAGTCGAGGAAGAATGTCGTCGACCCGGAAACCATCATCGATCGCTACGGCGCCGATACCGCCCGCTGGTTCATGCTGTCCGATACGCCGCCCGAGCGCGACATCGAGTGGACGGAAGGCGGCGTCGACGGCGCCTGGCGCTTCACCCAGCGCGTCTGGCGCCTCGTCAACGACATCGCCGCGCTCTCCAGTCCGGGTGATTCACCCGCTCGTGCCGACCCGTCGAGCCATGGTTTGCGCCAAGCGGTTCATCAGGCCCTCGATCTGGTCGGTCGCGACATCGAGGGCCTCCGCTTCAACCGCGCTATCGCCCGCGTCTACGAGCTCGTGAACAGCCTGTCCGCCGACCTGCCGCGCGCCTCCGGGTCGCGGCCATTGACGGATGCGCTCCGTGAGGGCGCGACGATCCTGGTCCAGCTCTTCGCACCCATGATGCCGCATCTGGCCGAGGAGTGCTGGAAGGCCCTGGGAATGCAGGGACTGGCGGTTCATGCCCCGTGGCCGGCCGCCGATCCCGTCCTCCTCGAGCACGATACCGTCACCATCGCCGTCCAGGTCAACGGCAAGCGCCGCGACGAGATCACCATCCGCAAGGGTCTCGCCCCCTCGGAGGTCGAGTCCATGGTCCTGGAACTCGACAATGTCCGCAAGGTCGTGGCCGGCCGGCCGGTCAAGAAGGTCATCGTCGTTCCCGACCGCATCGCCAATGTCGTGGTTGCCGGCGCCGTCGCGGAATCATGATAGAGCTTGGCATTGATCCGGGACGCGTCCCGCCCGATAATGCCACTGGTTGCGTCGTGAGGCGGATCGGCGTCGTTCCCTGGAGAATTGGGTGACCCCATGTTGAAGCTCCGTCTCGCTTCCATGCTCATGCTGTCGCTCCTTGCCGGCATGCTCTCGGCCTGCGGCTTCGAGCCGCTCTACGGGACCACCCCTGTCGGCTCGAGCACCGCCCGCGAGCTCTCGCGCATCACCGTCGAGGAGCAGAAGACGCGTCTGGGCCAGCTCGTCCGCAACAAGCTGCTCTCCTCCATGTCGCCGGGCGGCACTGTCGAGGAACACTACCGTCTTCGCCTGGTGGCAACCTCCGAAACCGAAACCGCCGTCGACGATGCCGACGATCTCGTCCGGCGGGCTGTCCTCAAGGTCGACGTGGCCTACGAGCTGTCCGACCCCGCAAGCGCCCGTGTCCTCCATACGGGCAAGACGTTCTCGCGCATCGCTTATGATCGCAACGATGCCGATTTCTCGAACGTCCAGGCCGAGACCAACGCCATGGAGAAGGCTGCCGACGAGGTGGGCACCGACATTCGCACCCGGCTCGCCGCATACTTCGCATCCGCCAAGTAAGGCGCGATGGCGATCCTCAAGCTCGCCGCGCTCGATGCCGTTCTGAGGAAGCCCGAGGCGGGTATCGTCGCCTTTCTCGTCTACGGACCCGATTCCGGCAAGGTTCGCGAAGTTGCCAGACGCATCGTCGCCGCGACCGCCGGCTCGCTCGACGATCCGTTTCGCGTCGTCGAGATCGACGATCAGTCTCTCAACGACGATCCGGCTCGTCTCGCCGATGAGGTTCAGTCGATGGCGATGGGCGGCGGCGGCCGGGCCATCTGGATTCCCGATGCGGGCCAGGGGTTGGCGGCGCGGCTGGCCGCTCTCGACTTCGGTCGGGCGGGCGACAACCGCATTGTCGCCGAGGCCGCAAGCCTGCCGAAGAGCGCCCGCCTCAGGACCGCGTTCGAGACCTCGCGGCACGCCTACGCGGTCGCCTGCTACGAAGATACGGTCGACGACCTGAACGATCTCATCGATACGGCCGCCGCAGCCGCCGGGCTCGCGGTCGCCGACGAGGCCCGCGCCCGGCTCCTGGCGCTTCTCGGAAACGATCGTAGCCTGTCCCGCTCTGAGGTCGACAAGGTCGTCCTCTACTGTCGCGGGCGCAATGCAATCACGCTTGCCGACGTCGAAGCTGTCGCGAGCGACAAGGCCGCAGCCGGTCTCGATCAGTTCGCCGACGCCGTCTTTTGTGGCGAGGCCGCTGCCGCCGACCTCCTGCTCGCGCGTTTCATCGAAAGCGGTGAGCCGGGTTCGCGTGCCCTTTCGGCGCTCGGATTTCATGCGGCGGCGCTTCAGCGCCTGGCTCTGGAGGTCGAAGCGGGAACACCCCAGGCGACGGCCATTCGCGCCGCCCGTCCGCCGCTGTTCTTCGGCCGGCATGCCAAGGTGGCCGACCAGCTGCGCTTGTGGACCGCCGGGGCTCTTGGCAACGCGGCCGACACGACGGCAAAGGCCGTGCAGCAGACCCGCGAATTCCCAGTGCTCGAGAACCAGATCGCCAGCCGCGCCGCGCTGTCGCTGGCGCGCATGGCGGCGTCCTTCCGCCACCGTCCCGGCTAGGCGAGCCCTAGGCGGCGGGTTTCAGCAGTCGGTGGAAGACGTCCTCGAGCTGCTCGAGGGTCGAGAAGTGGATGGTAATCCGGCCACCGTCTTTCCCTGCCTCGACGATCTCGACCTTCAGCCCCAGCGCTTCGAGCAGCGAATTCTCGACGGCGCGGATGTTGGGATCGCTTGACCGCAGCCCCGGCTTCTTGCGCGCCACCCCCTCCCCGCCGCGCGACAGCTTCTCCGTTTCGCGCACGTTGAGTCCGAGCTTGATGATCTGGTCGGCGAGCGCCGTCGGGCTGTCGGCGGCGATGAGCGCCCGGGCATGGCCGGCCGTGAGCGCGCCGGCCTCGATGTGCTTGCGGATGTCGGCCGGCAGCGTCAGGAGCCGCAGGGTGTTCGCGATGTGGCTGCGGCTCTTGCCGATCGCGTCGGCGAGCTGCTGCTGGGTGTAGCCGAACTGGTCCATGAGCTGCGAGTAGGCCTGCGCTTCCTCGAGGGCGTTGAGGTCGGCGCGCTGGACGTTCTCGATGAGCGCCACCTCGAGCGCTTCGCCGTCCGACAGGTCGCGCACGAGGACCGGCACGTCGTGTATCCCGGCCCGCTGTGCTGCTCGCCAACGCCGCTCGCCCGCCACGATCTCGTGCATGCCGCCGTCCGTGGTCGATCGGACGAGGATGGGCTGCAGGAGCCCCTTCTCGGCGATCGACCGCGCCAGGTCGTCGAGCTCGTCGTCCTTGAACGTCTTGCGGGGATTGTTGGGATTCGGCCTCAGGAACTCGATCGGCATGCGTTTCAGCTGGTTTGCGTCGCCCGCCGGAGCACTGTCATTGGCATCCTCGCCGATGAGTGCCGCCAGTCCCCGGCCGAGCCGCCGCTTGGTCTGCTGAGGCATCATAGGAAAATAATCCGCAATCTGTCGCCCGTCGCCATCGTTACACTCCCGAATCGAGCCGCCCTACGCCGCCTTGAGGTGCTTCTCGCGGCGAATCACTTCGGAGGCGAGACGAATATAGGCTTGGCTGCCCGCGCATGCATTGTCGTAAAGGAGAACGGGTTTGCCGTAGGACGGTGCTTCCGAGATGCGCACGTTCCGCGGTATGACCGTTTGGTAGACTTTCTCGCCGAGCACGCTGCGAACGTCTTCAGCCACTTGCTCCGACAGGCTGTTGCGTCGGTCGAACATGGTAAGGACGACGCCCTGGATGGAGAGCCGGGGATTGAGGTTGGCCTGCACCCGCTCGACCGTCTTGAGGAGCTGGCTCAATCCTTCGAGCGCGAAGAACTCGCACTGCAACGGCACCAGCACCGCATCAGCCGCCGTCAGCGCGTTGATGGTGAGTAGGTTGAGCGACGGCGGGCAGTCGATGAGGATATAGCTGTAGCGGATGCGCTCGTCCTGGGCCACGACCTCGTGGGCGATCGCATCCTGCAGGCGGTGGGTCTTGCGGGCAATCTCGGCGAGCTCGAGCTCGGCTCCGAGGAGGTCCATCGTTGAAGGCGCGCAGGAGAGTCGCGGTATGCCCGACGTGACGACGACGTCGGTGAGCGAGGCTTCTCCCATCAACACATGGTAGGTCGACCGCATGCCGGGTGCCCGGTGGATGCCGAGCCCTGTGCTGGCATTGCCTTGCGGATCGAGGTCGCAAATCAGGACCTCTTCCCCCACCGCCGCGAGCGCCGTACCGAGATTGATCGCGGTCGTCGTCTTGCCGACGCCGCCTTTCTGGTTGGCAATGGCGAGGGTTCTCGGAATCCTATCCGCCACGCTCGTCGTCTGGGTCATGAATTCGCCGGGCCTCCAGGACTTCCATGATCGAACCTTTCGGTTCAACGATGCTGCGATGCTTGACGTAGCGGATTCTCCAGCAAACCGCTGAGTCCGTCAATTCATCATCTGCGCTCTCACCTTTGTAAAAGAGTCCGCTACCGCTTTCGCGGAGCGCTTTGGTCATTTCGAGGAGTTTTGCCAGTGGCGCTACCGCCCGTGCCGTGACGATGGGGCTGTCTTTTCGGTACGGCTCCGAATCGACCAGCTCGATTCGCTGCCTGAGGATGTCGACTTCGACGTTCCCCTGCCGCGCCGCCTCGGCGAGGAACGCCGCCTTCTTTCCATTGCTTTCGATGAGCACGACCCGGTGCTGCGGAAAGGCGAGCTTGAACACGAGACCCGGGATCCCGGCGCCGCTGCCGACGTCGATGACGGTGCGCGGCTCCGTGCCGACGAACCGGATGAGCTGCACCCCATCGGCGACATGCCGTTGCCAGAGGTGCGGGATGGTTTCCGGACCGACGAGATTGATGCGGGACTGCCATCGCGTCAGCAGGTCTGCGTAGTGCCGGAGTCTGACCTGTGATTCACGTGAAACATTGAAGGTGGCGAAGACCTCTTCCGGCCCGACCGAGGGCGGCAGGGGGGTCATCGGCCGCCGGCTGCCCGCAATGTCGAGCCGTCCGCTTCGCTCTTACGCACATGACCGATGATCACGCTCAGGGCGGCCGGTGTCATGCCTTCGATTCGCGCCGCATCGGCGAGTGTTGCCGGGCGTAGGGCCGCTAGCTTGTCACGGAGTTCCCGCGACAGGCTCGGCATGGTTTCGTAGGGCAGGTTCGATGGCAGCCGGATCGCCTGCTCCTTCCGGTAGGACGCGATCTCCGCCTCCTGCCGTACCGCATAGCCGCGGTAGAGCGACTCCGCTTCCAGGCGCTCGAGAGCAAACCCGGGAACGCCGGCGAGCTCCGGCCACAGGCCGAGCACCGTCTCCCTTGTCGCACCGGCATGACCGAGAAGGTCGAAGGCCGATCGCCATTGGCCATCCTGGTTGAGCTTGAGGCCGAGGCGGTTCGCCGCGCTGGGCGTGATCCTCAAACCCTCCGCAAGCGCCCTCGCCGCGTCGATGGCGGCGCTGCGCTCTTCGAAGGCCTGGAGGCGCGGCCCGCCCACGACGCCCTGTGCCGCTCCCCAACGGGTCAGTCGGTCATCGGCATTGTCGGCTCTCAGCGTCAGCCGGTATTCGGCCCGCGAGGTGAACATGCGGTAGGGCTCGCTGACCCCCCTGCTCACCAGGTCGTCGATCATCACCCCGATATAGGCCTGGGTACGATCGAGGATGACCGGCCCGCTCCCGCCCGCCTTTCGAGCCGCATTGAGTCCGGCCATCAGGCCCTGGGCGGCGGCCTCCTCGTATCCGGTCGTTCCGTTGATCTGCCCGGCCAGGAAAAGACCCGGAAGCGCCCGCGTCTCGAGGCTGGGGTCGAGCTGCCGCGGATCGACATAGTCATACTCGATCGCATAGCCGGGTCTCAGGATCTCGACGCGCTCGAGACCGGGTATGGTCCGGATGAACGCCGCCTGCACGTCCTCCGGCAGCGACGTCGAGATGCCGTTTGGATAGACGGTATGATCGGTCAGACCCTCCGGCTCGAGGAAGATCTGGTGGGAGTGCCGCTCCTGGAAGCGGACGATCTTGTCTTCGATGGAGGGACAGTAGCGCGGACCGCGGCTTTCGATCTGCCCGGAATAGATCGCCGACCGCTCGAGGTTGGCGGCAATGATCGCGTGGGTCTCCGGCGTGGTGGCGGTGATGTGGCAGGAGATCTGGGGCGTTTCGATCCGGTGCGTCAGGAAGGAAAACGGCACCGGCGGATCATCGCCCGGCTGCAGCTCCAGCCCGTCATACCGGATGGTCCTCCCGTCCAGCCGGGCGGGCGTACCGGTCTTCAGCCGGCCGAGGCGAAGGCCGCTCTCCCGCAAGGCTGCCGAGAGGCCGATTGCCGGCGGCTCTCCTGCCCTGCCTGCCGGAATGCGCGTCTCGCCGATATGGATAAGACCGCCGAGAAAGGTGCCGGTCGTGAGCACGACGGCCCCTGCCCCGTAGGCCCGGCCATCCTCCAATACGATGCCGTCGATCCTCCCTCCGGACCCGAGACTCAGCGTCGCGACGGCCCCTTCGATGACAGAAATTCCGACCGTCGCCCGAATGGCGTCCTGCATGGCACGCCGGTAGAGCGTGCGATCCATCTGGGCGCGAGGACCCCGAACCGCCGGACCCCGTGACCGGTTGAGAAGGCGGAATTGGATGCCGGCCGCATCGGCGACCCGACCCATGAGCCCGTCGAGCGCATCGATCTCCCGCACTAGGTGCCCCTTGCCGAGGCCGCCGATGGCCGGGTTGCACGACATCTCGCCGATGGTCGCGAACCTGTGGGTCACGAGCCCGGCGCACGCCCCGGCCCGGGCGGCGGCTGCGGCCGCTTCGCAGCCGGCATGGCCGCCGCCGATCACGATGACGTCGAATGTGGTTTTGGATATGGGCATCGCTCTACGTCGCGTGGTTTAGTCTACCCACCTTCGGTCGTAAAGGCAGGCTGAGGACTCGGGGAAATTCCGTTTCACGTGAAACAGGTTAAGCCCCATTAAGGTTACTCATTTGCCAATGCAGAACTCGCGGAAGATGGCATCGAGAAGCGACTCGACGTCAACTTGCCCCCCGAGCTCGGCGAGCGCCCGGGCGGCGAGCCGCACGTCTTCGGCCATGAACTCGATCTCGCTTTCCCTCCTTGTCATTGCTGTGCGAAGGTGGCCGCGCATGGCGAGGAGGCAGTCGCGGTGGCGCTGCCGCGTCACGAGCGCCCCTTCCGCATCCGAAACCTGGCGGGTCAGCCGGCGGATGATGTCCACCTCGAGCTCCTGGAGCCCTGCCCCGGTTCTGGTCGACACTTCGAGCGGCCGCGTTTTATCTGCCCGCCCGGCCCATCCTTTGAGATCGCTCTTGTTCCAGATCCATAACGTATCCGAATCGATGCCCTCGCTGGCCCCGCCGGTCGGAACATCCGGAGCGGCGAGCCACAGCACGAGATCCCCCTGCTCCATGGCCTCCCGCGTCCGGCCCATGCCCATGACTTCGAGCGGATCGGCCGAGCCGATCCTCAGGCCGGCCGTATCCCTCAACGTCACGGGCAGCCCGCCGAGCGTCATCGCGACCTCGACGATGTCGCGCGTCGTACCCGGAATGTCCGACACGATGGCCGCATTCCGGCCGGCGAGCGCATTGAGGAGGCTCGACTTGCCGACATTGGGCGACCCGGCGATCACCACCGTGAAACCGCGCCGCAGCCTTTCGCCTTGGGCACCGCGTTCGATTTCGCGCTCGATGCGCTCCACCAGCGCGACGATGCCCCGCTCGGCATGGGCCCGGACCTCCGCCGTGACGTCCGCCTCCTCCACGAAGTCGATGGCCGCTTCGAGCCTCGCCAGGATCTCGACGATTTCCCGGCGCCACGCTGCGATCGTCTCGCTCGCCTTTCCCTCGCTGTGGAACAAGGCCTGCCGCCGCTGCCGCTCGCTCTTCGCTGCGATGAGGTCGGCCAGCCCCTCGGCTTCCAGAAGGTCCATCTTTCCGTTCGCGAAGGCCCGGCGCGTGAACTCGCCGGGCCCGGCCGACCGCAGGCCGTCCATGGCCTCGAGCGTTCGAAACATGGCCTCGGCGATGGCCGGGCCGCCATGCAGGTGAAACTCGGCGGTGTCTTCGCCGGTGAAGGATCGGGGCGCCGGAAACCACAGGACGAGGCCGTGGTCGATCACCGAGCCGTCGACCGCACGCAGGGGCGTGAGCGTCGCGCGCCGCTCCTTGGGAAGCCGGCCGCACAGCGCTTTGACAACCCCCCGGCTTTTGGGTCCACTCACCCGTATGATGGCAACGCCGGCGAGACCGGCTCCCGAGGACAAAGCGTAGATCGTGTCGGATGAGGTCATGGTGTTTGCGGCAGCGTTCCGGATCCGAATCGTGACGGCAGCGTTTCGAACCCGGGCGTCTTCGGTCGACAGGATCTAACACAGATGGCGGCAAACCGGCTGGCGAAAGAAACGAGTCCCTATCTCCTGCAGCACCGCGACAACCCGGTCGACTGGCTGCCATGGGGGCAGGAGGCCTTGGGTCGCGCTGAAGCGGAGGACCGGCCGATCCTCCTGTCCGTCGGCTATGCGGCCTGCCACTGGTGTCATGTCATGGCCCATGAGAGCTTCGAGGACAAAGACACCGCCGCGCTGATGAACGCGCACTTCATCTGCATCAAGGTCGACCGCGAGGAGAGACCCGACGTTGACAAGATCTACATGGATTCGCTCCATGCGCTGGGAGAGCAGGGGGGCTGGCCGCTCACCATGTTCCTCAAGCCGGATGGGACACCGTTCTGGGGCGGAACCTACTTCCCGAAGGAATCTAAGTTCGGCCGCCCGAGCTTCGCCTATGTTCTGCAGGAGATCGCCCGCATCTGGCGCGACGAGCGCGACAAGGTCGAGACCAACGGCCGCGCCCTCTCCAATGCGCTGAAGCGTCCGCGCGCGACCGCCGCCAGTCCGCTGTCACCCGATATCCTGGACTCGGCCGCCGAGACGATGCTCGGTGCTGTTGACGGCACGCATGGCGGCCTGGCGGGAGCACCGAAATTTCCGCAAACGTCGATCTTCGAGTTTCTATGGCGTCGCCACTTGGCAACCGGCCGTCCTGAATTCGGTCAGGCCGTTATCGTTACGCTCACGAATCTCTGTCAGGGCGGAATCTACGACCACCTGGGTGGCGGCTTCTCGCGCTATGCCGTCGACCACTCGCTGGCTCGTGCCGCACTTCGAGAAGATGCTCTACGACAACGCGCTCCTCGTTTCGCTCCTGTCGCATATATATAAAGTGAGTCGCGAGCCCTTGTTTCGTATCCGAATCGAAGAGACGGTCGGCTGGCTTCTCGACGAAATGCGATCGGGCGGCGCCTTCGCGGCCAGCTATGATGCGGACTCCGAGGGGGAGGAGGGGAAGTTCTACGTTTGGAGCGAGGCGGAGCTGCGCGCCGCCCTCGATCCGGCCGCCTTCGACCTGTTCTCCCGGGCCTACGACGTGACGCCAAGCGGCAATTGGGAGGGTCACACCATTCTCAATCGCCTGAAAGCCCCGGCTCTGCTGTCGCCGCTTGAGGAAAAGATTCTTAGCGACGCCCGCCGGACGCTGTTCGACCGACGCAGGCGACGCGTGCCGCCCGGCTTCGACGACAAGGTTCTCGCCGACTGGAACGGCCTGGCCATCTCCGGCCTCGTGAATGCCGGCCTCGCCCTGTCGCGCCCCGATTGGCTCATCGCCGCACGCGATGCCTATTCCGCGATCCTGGGCTCGCACTGGCGCGACGGCGTGCTCTGGCATTCCTGGCGCGACGGCCAGCTGCGCAACCTCGCCACCGTCGACGGCTACGCCCATCTGGCCGCGGCGTCCCTCCGCCTCCATGCCGCTACCGCCGACCACGCTCTGGTCGAGAGTGCCCGGTCCCTCGTCGATGGCGCGGTTCGGCACCTCTGGGACCCGGACATCGGCGCTTTTCATTTTTCTCCGGCCCAGGAACCGCCGCTCATCGTCCGGCCCCACTACGGCCACGACGACGCCGTGCCGAACGGCAACGCCACCATGATCGCCAATCTCGGCCGCCTCTACCTGCTGACCGGCGAACCGGGGTATCGCGACCGCGCCGAGTCGATCCTTAGTGCCTATGGCGCAGCCGCCGCGGCAAATCCCTTTGCCTACGCGACGCTTCTCAATTCATTCGATGACTATCTCAATCGCCTCGATGCGGTGATCGTCGGCGAACCGGATACGGCGGACGCCAGCGCACTGCAACGCGCCATTCACGGCCTGCCGGCGTTCGATCCCGCCATCGCCTTCCTGCGCCGCGACGAAGGCTTGCACGCCGCTCATCCCGCCCACGGCAAAGTCGCCGCAGCGGGGCAAGCGACGGCCTATCTGTGCCGGGGAACGCGCTGCAGCCTGCCGGTCGTCGAGCCGGCCGCCGTCGCCACAGCCTTCGCCGCTCTGGCTTGAGCCTCGTCAGGCGTTCATCGAGTCGAAGAAATCGTTGTTCGATTTCGTCTGCCGCAGCTTGTCGAGGAGGAACTCGATGGCGTCGATCGTTCCCATCGGGTTGAGGATGCGTCGCAGCACATAGGTCTTCTTCAGCAGGTCGGGCGGCACGAGGAGCTCCTCCTTGCGCGTTCCCGACCGCAGGATGTCGATCGACGGGAAGACCCGCTTGTCCGCGACCTTCCGGTCCAGAATGATTTCCGAGTTGCCCGTGCCCTTGAACTCTTCGAAGATCACTTCGTCCATGCGGCTGCCCGTATCGATCAGTGCGGTCGCGATGATCGTCAGCGACCCGCCTTCTTCGATGTTGCGGGCTGCGCCGAAGAAGCGCTTCGGCCGCTGCAGCGCATTGGCGTCGACGCCGCCGGTGAGCACCTTGCCCGACGACGGAACGACCGTGTTGTAGGCGCGGCCGAGCCGGGTGATCGAGTCGAGCAGGATCACCACGTCGCGGCCATGCTCGACCAGCCGCTTCGCCTTCTCGATGACCATCTCGGCCACTTGCACGTGCCGCACCGCCGGCTCGTCGAACGTCGAGCTGATGACTTCGCCCTTCACCGATCGCTGCATGTCGGTCACTTCCTCGGGCCGCTCGTCGATGAGCAGCACGATGAGGAAGCATTCGGGATGGTTGCTGGTGATGGAGTGGGCGATGTTCTGCAGGAGCACCGTCTTGCCGGTGCGCGGCGGCGCCACGATGAGACCGCGCTGGCCCTTGCCGAGCGGCGCGACGAGATCGATTACCCGAGCCGAGAAATCCTTCTTGGTCGGATCGATGAACTCCATCTCCAGCCGTTCGTCGGGGTAGAGCGGCGTCAGGTTGTCGAAATGGATCTTGTGGCGGCCCTGCTCTGGATCCTCGAAGTTGATGGTGTTGACCTTGAGCAGGGCGAAGTAGCGCTCGCCGTCCTTCGGGCTGCGGATCTCGCCCTCGACCGTGTCTCCGGTCCTCAGGCTGAAGCGCCGGATCTGGCTTGGGCTCACGTAGATGTCGTCAGGCCCGGCCAGGTAGTTGGCATCGGGCGAGCGCAGGAAGCCGAAGCCGTCCTGTAGCACTTCGACGACGCCTTCGCCGACGATGCTCACATCGCGCGACGCGAGGCTTTTCAGGATGGCAAACATCAACTCTTGCTTGCGCAGTGCATTGGCATTTTCGACCTGGAGCTCCTCGGCGAGCGTCAGGAGCTCCGCCGGAGATTTCCGTTTCAGGTCGTGAAGTTTGATTTCTTTGAGTTCAGTAATGATGGTGGTGGTGTTCATGTCTTTATGGGGGGTGCTGTCAATGCAGCTGGTGAAATCCGAACCAGGGAACGGGGGAGCCGAAGTGTGTGGCGACGGTCCGGCGTGGGAGGGGGTTTTTCCGACGTTGAACCGCCGGGTAAAGAGGCACCGTCCAAGGCTTAAGCTTCGACGGTCCGCTTAGTCGGGCAAACCTAGCAAAACGGCACTCAAAAGAAAACAGGAAATCGGACAACGGGCGGCGGTCAAAAAGGTTTCACGACCACCAGGATCACGATGACGATCAGGAGCAGGGTAGGGGCCTCGTTGAGCACCCGGAAGTATCTTTCGCTGAACCGGTTCCGCCCCTCCGCAAACGCCTTCAGGTGCCATCCCAGGCGCAGGTGCAGGCCAATCAGACTCAAAACCGATACGACTTTTAACCAGAACCAGCCGAACGCCGCCGTACCGCCCCATCCGAGGACCCAGGCGAGGAGTAGGCCGGAAACCACCGCCGCGATCATTCCCGGGGTCATGATGTACGCGAAGAGCCGCCGCTCCATCGTCTGGAAGGTCCGGTCGCTCGCCGTACCCGCCTCGCACGCCGCATGGTAGACGAAAAGCCGCGGCAGGTAGAGCAATCCCGCCATCCAGCTGATGATGGCAAGGAGATGCACGACCTTGACCCACAGGTAGAAATTAGCCATCGCGATCCATCGCCCGGACCATCTCGACCAGGCGCGTCACATGCGCAACCGGCGTCGTCGGTAGGATTCCATGGCCGAGATTCATGATGTGACAATGCGCAGGCAACGTGCTGAGCAGCCGGCGCACGGCGCGATCGAGCGGATCGCCGCCAATCTGCAGCACCAGCGGATCGAGGTTCCCCTGAACGGCAACATGCGGTGCGACGGTCTCCTTCAACCAGTTGGCCGGCACGCTCGACTCCACCGACACGGCATTGAGCCGGCATGTCCTGGCGAATGCCAGGTGGGAAACGCCAATTCCCCGCGCAAAACCGATGATCGGTACGTTCGGCGCTTCCTGCCTGACGCCTTCCACGATCCGCCTGATCGGTTCGACGACCAGCTCCTCGAGCGCAAACTCCGGTACGTCGCCGGCCCAGGAATCGAAGATCTGCAGGACATCGGCTCCTGCTGCCGCCTGGCCGCAAAGATACGCGATGGAACTTCGAATGAGGCGTTCGTAGAGATCCACGAACCACGCCGGTCGCTCGAGCGCCGCGCGCCGCGCTTTCGCGCGATCGGGACTCGATCCACCCTCGATCATGTAGCTTGCGACGGTCCACGGTGCGCCGCAGAACCCGATCACCGCACGGGTGGGATCCAGCTTGCCGCGCACCAGGCGGATCGTCTCATGGACCGGCGCCAGGACATCGCCATCCGCTTCCTCCGGCATCCCGGCCATGGACTTGGCATCTACTGGAGTCAGACGCGGTCCTTCGTTCTCAAGAAACGTGACTTTCGCCCCCAGCGCATGCGGAACGAGCAGGATGTCTGCAAAGACGATCGCCGCATCGAAATCGAAACGCCGCAAGGGCTGAAGCGTTACCTCGGCGGCAAGCACCGGATCGAGGCACAGGTCCATGAACGAACCGGCCTGCGCTCGCACCGCGCGATATTCCTCCAGATAGCGTCCGGCCTGCCGCATGAGCCATACGGGCCGGCGCCATGGGATCTCGCCTCGAAGGACGCTGATGAGAGCACTGGAGGAAGACATGGGCTGCGCACGTCTTCTATCAAAAAAAGAAATCTATTCTAGATTGATAATGTTGTTGGGCCGTGGACTTCGGGGATGGCGTATCGTCTTGCATCGGCAGCCGATCCAAACCGACTTTTGCGCGCATCACGCCTCGATAGCGAACACACTACTGAGGTCAGTATACTCGTGCAAAATCAAATAGTTAATGAAGAAAACAGCGGGCTTTCCACACCTCGTCCCCAGGATTCCGATCAACTGCCGAATTCTCCCCGATGTCGTCCGACTCTTTTCCACGTCCATCACCATCCATAGAACGGTGGATAAAAAACGAGTCCTCGTGCATAACCTCGATGCAGCCAAGAGCCCCATCCCCCGTTCTGCACAGGCCGTCAACGACAGCGTGGATAATCCGGTGAATAGGCCGACGCGCCACTACTTCCATATGCATCTCATTTCCGATGCGACGGGCGAAACCCTCAACACCGTTGCCCGCGCCGCTGCGGCCCACTATGCCGACTATCAGCCACTCGAGCACATCTACGCGCTTGTCCGCACGCCGCGCCAGCTCCAGCGGGTCCTGCGCGAGATAGAGCGCCAGCCCGGCATCGTCCTCTTCACGATCGTCGATCAGCCACTGCGGGCCGAGCTCGAGGAGCACTGCGCGCGCCTGAGCATTCCCTGCATCTCGATTCTCGATCCCGTCATCGCCAGCCTGGCAAGTTACCTCAATGCCGTGTCGCGTCCCCAGATCGGCCGCCAGCACGCGCTGACCGCCGAATATTTCCGCCGCATCGATGCGCTCAATTTCACCATGCTGCACGACGACGGCCAGAACGTCGCCGAAATCGAGAAGGCCGAAGTCGTCCTGATTGGCATCAGCCGCACCTCCAAGACCCCGACCAGCATCTACCTTGCCAATCGCGGCGTGAAGACAGCGAACGTTCCGATCGTCCCCGGCATTCCGCTGCCGCCCGAGCTCACCGCTGCGACCCATCCGCTCATCATCGGCCTCGTCGCCAGCGCCGAACGGATCGCGCAGATCCGCCGCCATCGTCTCCTCACCTTGAAGGAGCATCGCGAGACGGCCTATGTCGACCGGATGGCGATCACCGAAGAGCTCGTCTACATGCGCAAGGTCTGCACGGCCCGCAATTGGCCGATCATCGACGTTACGCGCCGATCGATCGAGGAAACGGCGGCCGCCATCCTCAATCTCATGGCCGACCGCACCAACACCGAAGAGACGACCGGCCCATGACCGACCCGACGCACGAGGTCGTGTTGGCCTCGGCAAGTCCTGTGCGGCGTCAGCTGCTCGAGAATGCCGGTCTTGCCATCCTTCGCGATGCTCCCCATGTCGACGAAGCCGCGCTCCGCGCCGAGCATGCCAAAAGCGGCCCGGTCGACCCTGCCGGCCTGGCGGGCGAGCTCGCGCGCATCAAGGCGGAGAAGATCTCCGCACGGCACGGCTCGCGCTGGGTCATCGGTGCTGACCAGATCCTTTCTTGCGAAGGGGCGATCGTATCCAAACCGGCCGACATGGCCGAGGCCCGCCGGCAGCTCGTATTCCTGCGCGGCAAGACCCACGCGCTGACCAGTGCCGTCGCCGTCGCGCGCAATGGCCGAAGCGAGTGGCGGACCGTCGATAGCGCACGCCTGACCATGCGCGCCTTCTCCGATGCGTTTCTCGATGACTACCTCGCCATGGTGGGCGGCGAGGTGACCGAGACGGTTGGCGGCTACAAGATCGAGGGCAGGGGCCTCCAGCTGTTCGAGCAGGTGCACGGCGACCACTTCACCATTCTCGGCCTGCCGCTCCTTCCTCTCGTCGCCTTCCTCCGTCGGAACGGAATCCTCGCCGTATGAGTGCGCGCGACACCTGCGTGATCGGCTGGCCGATCGGGCATTCCCGCTCGCCGCTCATTCACAACTATTGGCTCGAGCGCCACTCCCTTCCCGGCCGCTACACGGCACGCGCCGTTGCGCCGGGTGATCTTGAAGAGCTTCTTCGCCAGCTTCGGCGACGCCGGTCTTCTGGGCTGCAATGTCACCGTCCCGCACAAGGAGGCGACTGCCAAGCTCGTTGCCGTCGAAGACGAGCTCACGGCGCGGCTTGGCGCCGTCAATACCGTATTTCACGGCAGCGGCGGTCTCGTCGGCACCAACACCGACGGCTATGGCTTCATCACCAACCTTCAGCGGACCGTGCCCGATCTTGGTCTTGATGGAACGAGAGTGCTCGTGTTGGGGGCAGGCGGAGCGGCGCGCGCCGTCATCGGTGCCCTGTTGGCGGCCGGATCGGGGCGCATCGAAGTGGCGAACCGGACGCCGTCGCGCGCCCGCGAGGTCGGCCTCCTGTTCGGCGACCGCGTTGCCGACGTCACCTGGGACGATCGCGGCACGGCGCTGGCGCGATGCGACCTCCTGGTCAACACCACCGTGCTCGGAATGAACGGCCAGCCTCGCCTCGACCTGGCGCTCGACGGCCTGCCGCGCCACGCCGCCGTTGCCGACCTCGTCTATGCGCCGCTCGAAACGCCGCTTCTGCAGTCGGCTCGGGCGCGAGGGCACCGGACCGTCGACGGTTTGGGCATGCTGCTC
Source organism: uncultured Alphaproteobacteria bacterium (assembly GCA_963789175.1). GTDB lineage: Bacteria > Pseudomonadota > Alphaproteobacteria > Rhizobiales > Aestuariivirgaceae > CAWBJO01. The sequence goes on along the minus strand of CAWBJO010000003.1, from coordinate 159,091 downwards.
TACCAGGCTCAGGCCGCCTTCCGTCACTGGCACGGCGTGATGCCCGAAGTGACCGCCGAGTTGCGTGGGCTCGTCGAGCGCGATCTTCGCGGAAAGCGCGAGTCGTCATGAAGACCATCGGCCTCACCGGCTCGCTCGCCATGGGGAAGACGGCGACGGCCCGAATGTTCGCCGAGGCGAACGTGCCCGTTTTCGACGCCGATGCCGCCGTGCACGACCTCTACCGGCCGGGTGGCAACGGCACGGATGCCGTTCGCGCGATGCTCCCGGAGGCGGTGACGGCAGCGGGCGTCGATCGCGGACGCCTGTCGAAGGCCGTGAAGGACGACCCCGCTTTGCTCGAACGGCTCGAGGCGGTGATCCATCCCCTCGTGCATGCCGCCGAGGAGAGGTTCCGCGCCGACCGGCGTGCCGCCGGCGACGGTCTCGTCGTCTTCGACATACCCCTGCTTTTCGAGACGGGCAGGGAGGGGGAGTTCGATGCCGTCGTCGTCGCCAGCGCGCCCGCCGAAATTCAGATGGCACGCCTCATGGCGCGTCCCGGCATGACGGTGGAGTGGGCCCAGCTTCTGCTTGCACGTCAACTTCCCGATGCGGAAAAGCGGCGGCGCGCCGATTTTGTTGTTGATACGGGAAAGGGATTCGATTTTGCGCGTGACCAGGTGCGGGCGATCGTGAATCACTTCGGAGGCTGAGTCGCGGCGGCGCGGAGTGGGGCATGCGCGAAATCATTCTCGACACGGAAACGACCGGGCTCGACCCCGCATCCGGCCACCGCATCGTTGAGATCGGCGGCATCGAGCTTCTGCATCACGTCCCCACCGGCGCCCGCTTTCACCGCTACATCAATCCCCAGCGCGACATGCCGCCGGAAGCCCTGGCCGTTCACGGGCTCAGCATCGACTTTCTCCGCGACAAGCCGGTCTTCACCGCCGTGGTCGACGAGCTCCTCGACTTTCTCGGCGATGCCCGGCTCGTCATTCACAATGCCGCCTTCGACCTCAATTTTCTCAACGCCGAGTTCACCCTGGCCAGGCGCGGCCTGATCTCACCCGACCGGACGGTCGACACGCTGTTCCTCGCCCGTCAGCGCCATCCCATGGGACCGAACAGCCTCGATGCCCTGTGCAAGCGCTATGGGATAGATGCCACGCGGCGCGCCCGCCACGGCGCGCTGCTCGACGCCGAGCTCCTCGCCGAGGTCTATATCGAGCTCATCGGCGGACGCCAGGCGGCCATGATGCTGGTAGAGGCGAAGAAGGCCGCCATGATGGAGTCGGGCAGCGTGCGTGCCTATTCGCGCCCGCGACCCTTGCCGCCGCGCCTGACCGAGATCGAGATTGCCGCGCATGGCGGCCTCGTCGCGGCCTTGGGCGAGGGCGCTCTCTGGCTGCGTTTTGCCGGTCGCTTGAGCTAGGCCTGCTGCGGGCTGGCGGTCGTCTGCGCCTTGGCCTGGGCGGCTCGCCGATGATACATGCCCGCGAAATCGATGGGGTCGAGCATGAGCGGCGGGAATCCGCCGTTGCGGGTGGCGTCGGCAAGCACCTGGCGCGCGAAGGGAAACAGCATGCGCGGGCACTCGATCAGCACCACCGGCTGCAAGGCCTCCTGCGGCACGTTTTCCAGCCGGAAGACGCCGGCATAGAGAAGCTCCGCGGCGAAGACCACCTTGTCGGCGCTTGAGGCCTTGGCTTCGAGATGCAGTTCCACCTCGTAGTCGTGCGCCGCGAGCGGTCGCGCATTCACGTTGACCGAAATGTTGATCTCCGGCGGCCCCGACTGCTGGTTGAGCGACTGGGGTGCGTTGGGATTCTCGAAGGACAGATCCTTCAGATACTGCCCGAGAATCTTGAGTTGCGGCTGGGTGGAGGTCCGTGCCGCCGACGACCCGCTTGCCGGGGCGGCCGCACCTTCCTCCTTGACGGGCAGGTCGACGGTGGCGATGGGCGCCTCGCTGCCGCCATTGAGGGCTTTGGGAACGTCCTTCTTGGATGCCGACTTGCCGGACTTCGCCATTTTTCGTCACGCGCCTCTTGAATTGAGCCTTTTGCCAAAGGCTTTCCGCGGTTCTGTGGCTATCATGTCTCCCAATCGACCGCAAGCTGACAGCACGGCTGGATTCCAGCACTGGAATGCACGCTCGGGCCTGCCTATTTACTCCTAACGGAAAGAGCCATGACAGCCCGACGTCGGATGCCATATTCTAAGCACCTGAGTGGGCTAGGCCGGATGGCCTGCAGACAGACAAGGCGATGAACCACATCTTCGACCCATTGAACATCATCATCCTGGCCATTGCCGTCGTCATCTTCTGGCGGCTCGGCTCGGTGCTCGGCCGTCGCACGGGCAACGAGCGACCGCCCTTCGATCCCTACGCCCGCCGCGACACCTTCGAGAAGACGGCGCCACAGCCCTTGCCCGAGCGGCCCGCCCGGCCGACCGAGGCCGTCGCCGGGCGCGAGGCAGAGGTGCCGGGCGGTGGCGCCCCGCTGCCGCCGGCCTGGGAAGGTCTGGCGCCGAAAGGGTCCGCCGTCGCCAAGGGACTGGAGAAGATCGCCGGTGCCGACCGGCAGTTCCGCGGCGCTGCGTTTCTAGAGGGCGCCAAGGTAGCCTACGAGTCGATCGTCCTTGCGTTTGCGAAGGGGGACAAGCAGGCCCTGAAGCCGCTTCTCGCCCGCGACGTGCTGGACGGGTTCCTCAAGGACATCGACCGCCGCAAGGAGGAGGGCGAGATCCTCGACACCGACTTCGTCGGCATCAACAAGGCCGAGATCGTGACGGCCGATCTCGCCGGCAGGAAGGCGACCGTGACGGTGCGCTTCCAGAGCCAGATGATCACTGTCACCCGCAACGCGGCCGGCGATGTATTGAGTGGGGATACCAACAAGATTCGCGAAGTGACGGATGTCTGGACCTTCGAACGCGACGTGCAGTCCAAGGACCCGAACTGGACGCTCGTTGCGACCGAGGCACCCCGATAGGCGCCTCGTCCTCTCTCTTCTGCTCGCGGCGGCCGCTCCTGGTTTCACCGCTGCGGCTTGGTCCATGAGTGCGAGGCCCATCCTGCGTCGCATTTCCTTCGCGGCGGTGGACGGCTGGGGATCGGACGCGCTGGATGCGGCGTGGCCCGCCTTCCTGAGGTCCTGCCGCGAGATCGTCGATGCCGGCCGGGCTTTCGCGCGCCCGTCCGCCCTTGGCGGTTCGCGCGACGACTGGCTCGCCGTCTGCAAGGCCGCCATCGCCGCCGGCAACGGTCTGTCGCCGGCTGATGCGCGCAGTTTCTTCGAGCGCCATTTCCATCCATTCGAAATCGATGGCCCGGGCGGCCCCGAGGGATTGTTCACCGGCTACTACGAACCGGAGGCCCTCGGCTCCCGCCGTCGGACCGATATCTACAACGTGCCCATCTATTCGCGTCCTCCCGACCTCGTGCCGCTCGATGACCGCGCTGCCGAGCGTCTCGGGCTTCGCTACGGACGCATCGTCGCCGACGCTCCCGCCCGCTACTTGACGCGCCGCGAGATCGAGGCGGGCGGCCTTGCGGGCCGCGGACTCGAGATCCTGTGGCTTTCCTCCTGGGCCGATGCCTTCTTCATTCACGTCCAGGGATCGGGTCGCGTCCGGCTTCCCGACGGCAAGGTCGTCCGTCTGGCGTTTGCCGCCAAGAATGGGCTTCCATACACCGCCATCGGCGGCGTCCTGGCCAAGCGCGGCGAGATCGCCCTCGCCGACAATTCCATGCAGGCGATCCGCCGGTGGATGGCGGCGAACCCCGGCGCGGCGCGGGCCCTCATGTGGGAGAACGACTCTTTCGTGTTCTTCCGCGAGGTCGAGGCCGTGGACGGTTTGGGACCGCCCGGCGCCCAGCTCGTCGGCCTTACGCCGGGCCGCTCCCTGGCGGTCGATCGCTCCATCTGGGCTTTCGGGACGCCTCTCTGGGTCGATACCGCGGTCCCCAAGGGCGATCTTAACGATACCGAACCCTTCCGCCGGCTGATGATTGCCCAGGACACCGGTTCTGCAATAAAGGGTCCTGTGCGGGGAGACATCTTCTTCGGCGCCGGCGATGACGCGGCATCGCGCGCCGGGCTCATGAAAGGTCGCGGCCGCATGATCGCGCTCCTGCCATTGTCGCTTGCCGATCGTCTCGCCGCGGAAAAGTAGATTCCATGGCGACGCGCAAGCCACGTTCGACCGCCGGAGACCTCGTGCCCGATCTCCATCTCTGGGAGGACGTCGCGATGGCCGTGCGGCCTCTCGCCCACAAGACCAAGGAGCCGCGTCGGCGGTCCGCCGCGCCCCGCCAGCCTGCCGCGAAGTCGCCACCCGCCCTGCCGGCCGCCGACCGCGCCGCCCCGCGCCGCGGCACTGCGGTTGTCTCGAAGCCGCCGGCCACGTTCACCGGCATCGATCGTCGCACCCGGCAGAAGCTCACCCGCGGCCAGCTCGAATATGAAGCGCGCCTCGATCTCCACGGGCACTCCGTTGCCGAGGCCCACGCCCGGCTCGTCCGCTTCCTCGATCAGTCGCGCCGCCGCGATCTTCGGCTCGTCCTCATCATCACCGGCAAGGGTGCCTCGCCGTATGCCGGCCCCACTTTGCATGGCGCATCGGGCTATCACGTGCCCGAACGCCAGGGCAGGCTTCATCGCCTTTTACCCGAATGGCTGCACGAACCGGACATGAGCCGGCTGGTCAACGGCTTCCAGCCCGCCCATCCGCGGCACGGCGGCGGCGGCGCCTACTATGTCCACTTGAAGCGACGCCGCGAGGGCGAGGGATGACGCCCTTCGGAGAGAAGGTGCGCGAGCTCCGCGCCCTGCGCAACGCCACCTTGAGCGACATGGCGCGGTCGATCGGCGTGTCGCCCGCTTATCTTTCGGCGCTCGAGCACGGCCGCCGCGGCCGCCCGAGCTGGTACCTCATCCAGCGCGTCATCGCCTATTTCAACGTCATCTGGGACGATGCCGAGGAGCTCGTGCGCCTCGCCAATCTCTCGCACCCGCGTGTCGTATCGAAGACTGCCGGTCTGGCGCCGCGGGCGACCGAGCTGTGCAACAAGCTCGCCTTCCACATCGCCGCGCTGGATGACCGCGATCTCGACCGCCTCCTTGCCGAGCTCAATCAGGTGCTGGCCCGCCGCGTCAAAGGATGAAGCGCGACAGGTCGGTGTTCCTGGCGAGGTCGCCGATATGCCCCTCGACGAAACCCCGGTCGACGCTCACCGTCTGTCCGGTCATGTCGGAGGCGCCGTAGCTCACCTCGTCGAGCACGCGCTCGAGCACTGTGTGCAGGCGCCGCGCCCCGATGTTCTCGATGCTCGAATTGATCTGCGCCGCCACGCTGGCCACCGCTGCGACGCCGTCGTCGGTGAAGTTCAGGGTCACGCCCTCGGTTCCGAGAAGCGCCGTGTACTGCTTGATGAGGCTCGACTCGGGCTCGGTGAGGATGCGCCGGAAATCGTCTTCGTTGAGGGCCTTGAGCTCCACGCGGATCGGCAGCCGCCCCTGCAGCTCGGGCAGGAGATCGGACGGCTTGGCGATATGAAAGGCGCCCGATGCGATGAACAGGATGTGGTCGGTCTTGACCGGCCCGTGCTTGGTGCTCACCGTCGTTCCCTCGATCAGGGGAAGGAGGTCGCGCTGCACGCCCTCGCGGCTCACGTCGGCGCCGACGCGCTCGCTTCGCGCGCAAATCTTGTCGATCTCGTCGATGAACACGATCCCGGTGTTCTCCACCGTGGCGATCGCCTCCTGTACGACTTTTTCCTGGTCGAGCAGCTTGTCGCTCTCTTCCGAGATGAGAATGGTGTGGCTTTCCTTCACCGTCAGGCGCTTCGGCTTGGTGCGCGGGCCGAAGGCTCGGCCCAGCATTTCGGAGATGTTCACCATCCCGACCGACGCACCCGGCATGCCGGGGATTTCGAGCGATGGGACCGAGCCTGAATCGGCGACCTGGATCTCGATCTCTTTGTCGTCGACCTCGCCGGACCTGAGTTTCTTGCGGAAGGCTTCGCGCGTTGCCGCCGTCGACCCGGTTCCGACCAGGGCGTCGAGCACCCGCTCTTCGGCGTTGAGCTGTGCCTGCGCGGATACGTCCTTGCGCCGCTGCGTGCGCACCAGCGAGATGCCGACTTCGACCAGGTCGCGCACGATCTGCTCTACGTCGCGTCCGACATAACCGACCTCGGTGAACTTGGTGGCTTCGACCTTGATGAACGGCGCGTTGGCGAGACGGGCGAGGCGGCGGGCGATTTCCGTCTTGCCCACCCCGGTCGGTCCGATCATCAGGATGTTCTTCGGCATGACCTCCTCGCGCAGCGCCGGCTCGAGCTGCTGTCGGCGCCAGCGGTTGCGCAGCGCGATGGCGACCGCGCGCTTGGCGTTCTTCTGGCCGACGATGTGCCGATCGAGCTCGGAGACGATCTCGCGCGGGGAAAACTCAGTCATCGGTATTGGCCTCCAGCGACTCGAGGACGAGGTTGGCGTTGGTGAAGACGCAGATTTCGGCGGCTATCTGCATGGCGCGTCGCGCGATGTCGGCGGCGGAAAGATCCGTGTCCATCAGCGCCCGCGCCGCGGCAAGCGCGAAATTACCTCCGGACCCGATGGCGATCGTGCCGTGCTCCGGCTCGAGCACGTCGCCGGTGCCCGTGAGGACGAGGCTCACCTTGCGGTCCGCAACGATCATCATCGCCTCCAGCCGGCGCAGGTAGCGGTCCGTTCGCCACTCCTTGGCCAGCTCGACGCAGGCGCGCGTCAGCTGCTCGGGATACTGCTCGAGCTTCCCTTCGAGCCGTTCGAACAGCGTGAAGGCATCGGCGGTGGCGCCCGCGAAGCCGGCGAGCACCTGACCGCCGGCGAGCGGCCGTACCTTCTTGGCGTTGCCCTTGACGACGGTGTTGCCGATGCTCACTTGGCCGTCGCCGGCCAGCACCACGGTCCCGCCTTTGCGCACCATCAGGATGGTTGTTCCGTGCCAGGCCGGAATGCGTTCGTTCTGCGACATGCTGCTCCTCGTTGAGCGAAAGCCTAAGATGTAGGCGCTGCGCGACCTTCAGGGAAGATGCGTTTTAACCATTGGAATGACGGATGAAACGCTTTCCTTTCGGCCCTCGCCAAGGCCGGGGGCAACTGCTATAGCCGCGGGTCGCGGAAAGGGGGTTACATGCGCAACGCTGTCGTCGAGCGCCGGACCGCGGAAACGTCGGTGAAGGTCGAGCTGTCGCTCGACGGGACCGGCAAGTATGACGTCACGACCGGCATCGGCTTCCTCGACCACATGCTGGAGCAGCTTTCCCGCCACTCCATGATCGACCTGACGGTTCGGGCCGCCGGCGACTTGCATGTCGACCCGCACCACACGACCGAGGATGTCGGAATTGCGCTGGGCCAGGCATTCGCCAAGGCTCTCGGCGACCGCCGGGGCATCTGCCGGTACGGTGCCGCCCTCATCCCCATGGATGACGCCTTGAGCCGCGTCGCGCTCGACATCTCCGGCCGGCCGTTTCTCGTCTGCAGGCTCGACTTCGCCCATTCGCGCATCGGCGAGATGCCGTCCGACCTTTTCGTCGAATGGTTCCGCGCCTTCGCCTTCAATGCCGGTGTGACCCTGCATGTCGAGGCGATCTATGGCGACAACGACCATCATCGGATCGAATCCTGCTTCAAGGCCTTGGCCCGCGCGTTGCGGGAGGCAGTGGAAATCGATCCGCGCCAGGCAGACCGGGTTCCATCCACCAAGGGCACGTTGAAGGATTGATGCCGTGAAACTCTATTCGGTTCATCGCATGCCGGCTGCCGGCAATGAGGATGTCCTCTTCATCAAGGAGGGCTTCGCTTGGCCGGCCTTCTTCTTCCCGTTCATCTGGCTGCCGGCCCGCCAGCTCTGGTTTTCGTTCGTGATGTACGTCCTGGCCCTCATCGCACTGGCGCTTCTCGAATGGGCGTTCGCGCTCGACGGATCGTCCGTGTTCGGATTGTTCGCGCTCCTCGGTCTCTGGCTGGGGCTCGAGGGGAACAACCTGCGTCGTCGCGCCGCCGCCCGCCGGGGATATGTCGAGGAGGGAACGAGCATCGGGCGCAGCCTCGAGGAAGCCGAGCTCCGTTACTTCGCGCGCGGCCAGTCGCTGCCGGCCGCCGCCGGGCCGCAACCGGGACCGGCATAGTGCGGGTCGCCATTGTCGACTGCGGTTCGGGAAATCTGCGTTCGGTCCTGAAAGCCCTCGAGCGCGCCGCTACCGACACCGGCCTTGATGCGTCGATCGCCGTCACCTCTGCGCCCGACGAAGTCCGCCGAGCCGACCGCGTCGTGCTGCCCGGTGTGGGCGCGTTCTCGGATTGCCGCGAGGGCTTGAACTCGGTCGCCGGGCTCGAGTCGGCGCTGAACGAGGCGGTCCAGGCGAAGGCGCGGCCGTTTCTCGGCATCTGCGTCGGCATGCAGCTCATGGCCTCGAGGAGCCTCGAATTCGTCGAGACGGACGGGCTCGGCTGGATTCCGGGGACCGTGCGCCGCATCGAGCCGGACTTCGCAGGTGCCAAGGTACCGCACATGGGCTGGAACGCCATCGACGTCGCCCGTCCGCACGCCCTGTTCGACGGCCTTGGAGGTGGCGAGCAGGGGCCGCATGCCTATTTCGTGCATTCCTACGCGCTTCACCCCGACGATGGTGATGCGGTGGTGGCGACCACCGACTACGGCGGGCCGATCGTCGCCGCCATCGCCCGGGACAACCTCGCCGGCACGCAGTTTCATCCCGAGAAGAGCCAGGCCCTCGGCCGCCGCCTGCTCGCCAATTTCCTTGCGTGGCGCCCATGATCCTCTTTCCGGCGATTGATTTGATGGACGGACGCTGCGTGCGACTGACGCGCGGCGACCCGAGCGCACCCACCGTCTACAACGACGATCCCGCCGCCCAGGCCCGCGCCTTCGAAGCGCTGGGTTTCGAATGGCTGCACGTCGTCGATCTGGACGCGGCGGTCAAAGGCACCTCCGGCAATCGTTCCGCCATCGCCGCGATCCTCGCGGCCGTGAAGATTCCCGTGCAGCTGGGCGGCGGCATTCGCGACCTGCGCGACGTCGCCCTGTGGCTCGAGCGCGGCGTGGCGCGGGTGATCCTGGGCACCGCGGCCGTCAACGATCCGCCCTTGGTGAAGGCCGCCTGTCGCGCCCACCCCGGCCGCATTGCCGTCGGGCTCGACGCCAAGCGCGGTCGCCTCGCCACCGAAGGCTGGGCCAAGCTTTCGGACTTGACGGCTGTCGAGTTGGCGCAGCGTCTCGAGGACACCGGCGTGGCCGCACTCATTCATACCGATATCGAGAAGGACGGCACGCTCACCGGGATCAATGTGGACGGGACTCTTACCCTGGCCCGCGCCGTGTCCATTCCCGTCATTGCCAGCGGCGGCATTGCCTCTCTCGCCGATATAGCCCGGCTGCTCGAGCCCGACTGCCGCATTCTCCAAGGCGCCGTCACGGGACGCGCGCTTTACGACGGACGTCTCGATGCCGCAGCCGCGCTGGCCATGATCCGCAATGCCCGCGAGCCGCAGCGATGCTGAAGGTCCGCGTCATTCCCTGCCTCGACGTGAAGGATGGCCGGGTCGTCAAGGGCATCCGCTTCACCGAGTTGCGCGACGCCGGCGATCCGGTCGAAGCGGCGCGCGCCTACGACGCCGCCGGCGCCGATGAGTTATGCTTTCTCGACATCACAGCGAGCCTCGAGGGGCGCGGAGCTTTGCTCGACGTCGTGTCCCGGACCGCCGAGCAGTGCTTCATTCCCCTGACCGTCGGGGGCGGCATTCGCACGGTCGATGATATCCGCGCCCTGCTTCTCGCCGGTGCCGACAAGGTGTCTCTGAACACCGCGGTCGTGGCGAATCGCGGCCTGGTGCGGGAGTCGGCCCGGCGCTTCGGGAGCCAGTGCATCGTCGTCGCCATGGACGCTAAGGCCGACGGTCCGGGAACCTGGCGGCTCTTCACTCACGGCGGGCGGGTCGCGACCGGCCTCGACGCGGTCGCCTATGCCCGCGAGGTCGAGAGCCTCGGCGCCGGCGAGATCCTGCTCACCTCCATGGATCGCGACGGCACGCGCGATGGCTTCGACGTCGCCCTGACCCGCGCCGTCGCCGATGCGGTGGGCATACCGGTGATCGCCAGCGGCGGTGTCGGCAGCCTGGAGCATCTGGCCGAGGGCATTGAGCAGGGGCATGCGGCGGCCGTCCTGGCCGCTTCGGTCTTCCATTTCGGGGAGTTCACGATCAGCGATGCGAAACGTTATCTTGTGAGCCGGGGCATTCCCGTGCGCATGTGATAGGAACGATGGCCATGGCAGCTCATAGGCTTGAAGTACTGGCGGAACTGACCGAAACCGTCGCCCGTCGGCGCGGTGCGGCGGCCGATACGTCCTATACGGCCAGGCTCTTGGCCGAGGGCAGGGCGAAGTGCGCCAAGAAGCTCGGTGAGGAAGCGGTCGAACTCGTCCTCGCCTCCGTTTCGTCCGACGATGCGCACATCAAGGCCGAGGCCGCCGACGTCGTATACCATCTCCTCGTGCTCCTCGAGGCCTGCCGGGTGCCGCTGTCGTCCGTCATGGACGAGCTCGCCGGGCGCATGGCCGAGAGCGGCATCGACGAGAAGCGCAGCCGCAAGAGACCCTGAGGACGTCGAACTTGGATCAGCGCCAGAACGATATCTCGCCTTACCGCCAGTTCACGCGCGCCGAGTGGGCGAAGCTGCGTGCCGACACGCCGCTCACCCTCACCGCCGAGGAGCTCGACGAGCTCCGCGGTCTTAACGACCGCGTCGACCTCGACGAGGTCGTCGCCATCTACCTCCCCGTCTCGCGCCTCCTCAACCTCTATGTCGGTGCGACGCAGACGCTCTTCGGCGTCACCCAGCAGTTTCTCGGCGGTAACCAGCACAAGGTTCCCTACGTGATCGGCATGGGCGGCAGCGTCGCGGTCGGCAAAAGCACCACGGCCCGCATCCTGCGCCATCTCCTTGCCCGCTGGCCCGACCATCCAAAGGTCGACCTCGTCACCACCGACGGCTTCCTCATGCCGAACGCCGTCCTGCGTCGCGAGGGCCTGCTGAACCGCAAGGGGTTTCCGGAAAGCTACGACCTGCCCGCCCTCCTGAAGTTTCTCTCCGCCATCAAGGCCGGCCGCAAAGGCGTGCCGGCGCCGGTCTATTCGCACCTCGCATACGACGTCGTGCCGGGCGAGTTTGCCTACATCGACCAGCCGGACATTCTCATCGTGGAGGGTTTGAACGTCCTGCAGACCGGCACGCTGCCGGGCGACGGCAAGGCGGTTCCGTATGCCTCCGACTTCTTCGATTTTTCGATCTATCTCGATGCCGACGAGGCCGTGCTGCGCACCTGGTACGTCGACCGCTTCCTGTCCTTGCGCTCGACCGCCTTCAGCAACCCGAAATCCTACTTCCACCGCTACGCGTCCCTCTCCGATGGCGATGCGAGCGACACCGCCACCCACATCTGGGAGACGATCAACCTCGTCAACCTGCGCGAAAACGTGCTTCCCACCCGGCAGCGCGCCGACCTCATCCTGCGCAAGGGCGCCGATCACGTCATCAATCGCGTCTCGCTGCGCAAGCTGTGAAGTCTAGAGCAGGCCGGCGGCCTGCGCTTCGCTCTTGAGCGGTTTCTGCGGGCGCGCTCCGATGTGCGAGATGATCTCCGCGGCCGCCAGCGAACCGAGCCGCGCCGCCTCGACCAGCGACATGCCGTGCGTCAGCCCGTACAGGAAGCCCGCCGCATAGAGATCGCCCGCGCCCGTCGCATCGACCACCCGCTCCACCCTGTGCGCCTCCACGACGTGGAACTCGCTGCCCCTGACGATCACGCTGCCGGCGCCCGAGCGCGTCAGCACCACGAGTTCCGCCGCCGCCTTGGCGCTCTGCAGGGCGTCGTCGAAGCCGTCCGTCTCGTAGAGCGACACGATCTCTTTTTCGTTGGCGAACAGAATGTCGACGTCGCGGGCGATGAGGTCGCGGAAGCTTTCCCGGTGCCGGTCTACGCAGAAGGAATCCGACAGGGTGAGCGCCACCTTGCGCCCGGCGCCGCGCGCGACGCGCGCCGCCTTGACGAAGGCGTCCTTCGCCTCCGGGGGGTCCCATAGGTAGCCTTCGAGATAGGTGATCTCCGATGCAGCGACGAGCTTCTCGTCGATATCGGCGGGACTGAGCGTCACGCAGGCCCCGAGATAGGTGTTCATCGTCCGCTCGCCGTCGGGTGTGACGAGGATGAACGACCGCGCCGTGGCCGGCCCGTCGCGCGACGGCGCCACGTCGAACGTCACGCCGGCGGCGCGGATGTCGTGCGTGAAGAACGTGCCGAGCTGGTCGTTGCGCACCTTCCCGATGAACGCCGCCTTTCCTCCGAGCGAGGCGATGCCGGCCGCGGTGTTGGCGGCCGAGCCTCCGGAGACGACGATGGCCGGTCCGATGAGATCGTAGAGCCGGTGCGCCTCTGGATCGTCGATCAGGCGCATCGAGCCCTTGATGAGCCCGTTGGTGCTGAGGAACGTGTCCTCCGTGCTGCTCAGGACGTCGACGATGGCATTCCCGATGGTGAGGACGTCGAAGGCGGCGGACATGTCAGGCCGGAATCCCGAAAAGCGAGGAGGGTGGATGTCGAAGTCGCTTGCAATAGACGAGACGGACCGGCTTGTCACGGGTGGCGTGCCGCGTTACCCAGACGCCGACAGGAGTGAACCCGATCATGGTCGCTGCCGCCCGCCTGGCGCTCGCAGACGTTCTGTCAGCGCCGTTTCGCCGTTACGTTTGGCTGTCACTTTTGCTGACCGCGGTTCTCTTCGCCGTTCTCGTCGGCGCGGCTGCCGTCGGGCTATCGATGCTGACGCTCGTCGAGTCAGCCTGGATCGATCGCACCATCGACGTTCTGGCCGGCTTGGGGCTTCTCGTCGCCCTGGTGTTTCTCGCTGCCCCGGTGACGGCGGCCTTCGCCGGTCTCTTCCTCGACCGCATCGCCGCCCTTGTCGAGGAGGTCCACTATGCGGCCGACCGGCCGGGCGTTCCGCTCGCCGCCGTGCCGGCGCTGCTCACCGGCTTGCGGTTCTTCGCGGTGACGCTGGCGGTGACCATTGCGATCCTGCCGCTGCTGCTGTTCGGCATCGGGTTCGCCGTGCTCCTCTTCGCGAACGCCTACCTGATCGGCCGCGAGTATTTCGAGATGATCGCCATGCGCCACGTCCCTCCCGCCGATGCGCGGCGGCTGCGCCGGCGACATGCCTTCCGGATCTGGCTGTCGGGATTGGTGCCGGCCCTTTTCGCCTTCGTTCCGGTGGCGAACCTGCTGGTCCCGATGTTCGCAACCTCCTACTTCACGCACCTCTTCAAGGCCGTGGCGAGGGCGCCGGCAGTGCCTTCGTCTTGAACGGATAGCGGCAGAGATCGCGGATGAGGCAGCGCGGGCATTCCGGCAGTCGTGCCTTGCACACATAGCGTCCGTGCAGGATGAGCCAGTGATGGGCATGTTGCATGTACGCATCCGGCACGCGCTTGAGAAGATTGAGCTCGACTTCGAGCGGCACCTTGCCGAACGCAAGTCCGGTCCGATTGGCGACCCGGAAGATATGCGTGTCGACGGCGATGGTCGGCTCGCCGAAGGCCGAGTTGAGGATCACGTTGGCCGTCTTGCGTCCGACGCCGGGAAGGGCTTCGAGCGCCTCTCGCGTGTTCGGCACCGCCGACCCGTGCTTTTCGATGAGGATGCGCGACAGGGCGAGCACGTTCTTCGCCTTGTTGCGGTAGAGGCCGATGGTCTGGATGAGCTCGCGTATGCGGGCCTCTCCGAGCTCGACCATCTTTTCGGGCGTCGGAGCGAGACCGAACAGGCGCGGCGAAGCCTTGTTGACGCTGGCATCGGTGGCCTGCGCCGACAGCACGACCGCCACCAGGAAAGTGAAGGGGTTGATGTAGGTGAGCTCGGTCTTGGGGTTCGGTTCGGCAGCCTGAAAACGGCGGAAAACTTCCGCGATCTGGCTCCTGGTTAGTGTCCCGCTGCGGGCCATCTTGCTCCCCGTCGTCTCGAACCGATAGACTGTCGCCGATGGAAAAACCAGCCTTTGCCGTCGACATCGTTCCCCATCGCTCGCTCAGCCGCCGCGGCTTTGCGCTCATCGTCGGCGCCGTCGCTCTCTTCAATCTCGCCGGCGGACTTGTGATGTGGGGGCTCGGCGCATGGCCGGTCATCGGCTTCATGGGGCTCGACGTGGCGCTCATCTGGTTCGCACTTCACATGAGCTTCCGCAGCGCCGGGTGTCGCGAGCGGATCGTCATCACCGACGAGGCGCTGCATCTCGACCGCTACGTCGGAACGCGGCTGACCGAGCGCCTGCGCCTCGAGCGGCCTTTCGTCTACGTCGATCTCGAATGGGACCGGGCCCGCGACATCGTCGGCCGCCTCGCGCTGCGATCGCGCGGCAGGCTTCACACGGTTGGGGCATTCCTCGGCTCCGAAGAGCGCCGCACCCTCGCCGGCACCCTCAAGAACCGGCTTGCTGCGCCGCGCTTTTGACCGCAAGAATCGGGTGGTTTCGCTCTCCGCCGCTTCTTACTATCCGTTCATGATCGAGAGGACGGAAATCATGTTGGACCTGGCAATGAACAATTCGCAGAGTGACTACTCGCACGTTAGGAAGGCGCTCGCCTTCATATCGGAAAACTGGCGCGACCAGCCGTCGCTGGAGGCGATCGCCGCCGAGGTGCGGTTGAGCCCGAGCCATCTTCAGCGCGTCTTCACCCGCTGGGCCGGGTTGTCGCCGAAGGGTTTCCTCCAGGCGGTGACCCTGGATCATGCCCGCGCCATGCTGCGCGGCGAGGCGAGCATCCTCGATACGGCCTACGAGGTCGGGCTATCGGGCCCGAGCCGGCTCCACGACCTGTTCGTCACCCATGAGGGAATGACGCCGGGCACGTTCAAGCAGCGCGGCCGCGGCATCACCATCGAGTACGGCTTCCATCCATGCCCGTTCGGCAGCGCGCTCGTCATGGTCTCCGGCGATGCGCTCGTCGGCCTCGCCTTTGCCGACGAAGGCAGCGAGCCCGAGAGCCTCGCCGACATGAGGTCGCGCTGGCCCGAAGCCGCCTATGTGGAGAACAGCGCCCGCACTGCCGGCATCGCCGCGCGCATCTTCAATCCCGACAACTGGCAAGCCCACACGCCCCTCAAGGTGGTGTTCATCGGAACCGACTTCGAGATCAGGGTGTGGGAGACGCTGCTGCGCATTCCGCTCGGGCGCGCTTCGACCTATTCCGATATCGCCTCGCATCTCGGCAAGCCCAAGGCGGCGCGCGCCGTCGGTGCCGCGGTTGGCCGCAATCCGGTCTCCTTCGTCGTGCCCTGCCACCGCGTGCTCGGCAAGTCGGGAGGCCTGTGCGGCTACCACTGGGGACTGACGCGCAAACGGGCGATCCTCGGCTGGGAGGCAGGCCTCGCGGCGCGCACCGCCTGACGTTAGGCGAGGGGCAGGACCTCGCACGTCTCGACGCCGCCGTCTTCGCGCAGGCGATAGACGATGGGAACTCCGGTCTCGAGCTCGCGCTTGATGATCTCTTCGCCCGACAGGGTCTCCAGCGCCATGATGAGCGCTCGCAGCGAATTACCGTGCGCCACGATGAGCACGCGCTCCGGCTTCATCACCCGCGGGCGGATTTCCGCATCGAAATAGGGAAGGACGCGCGCCGCCGTGTCCTTGAGGCTTTCGCCGCCGGGCGGGGGAACGTCGAACGACCGGCGCCACACCAGCACCTGCTCCTCGCCCCATTTCTTGCGCGCTTCGTCCTTGTTCAGTCCGGTCAGGTCGCCGTAGTCGCGCTCGTTGAGCGCCGCGCTGCGCCAAACGGGAAGCGTCGTCTGCCCGAGTTCGGCGAGGATGATGTCGAGCGTCCGCTCGGCGCGCTTGAGGGTGCTCGTGAACGCGACGTCGAAGGCGAACCCGCGTTTCTTGAGAGCCCGGCCGGCGGCGTGCGCCTCCTCGATGCCGCGCGGCGTGAGATCGGGATCCTTCCACCCGGTGAACAGGTTCTTGAGGTTCCACTCGCTCTGCCCATGCCGGACGAGCGCCAGCAGGCGTTCCATGACGTTTCCCCGCTCGTTCTATCCGGTGAGTCCGAGGACGTCGGCCATGCTGTAGAGGCCGGGCTTCCGGTCTGCCGCCCATCGTGCCGCGCGAATGGCGCCGCGCGCGAAGATCTCCCGCGACTCCGCCTTGTGCGTGAGCTCGAGGCGCTCCGCCGTTCCGGCGAAGACGACGCTGTGCTCGCCGATGACGCTGCCGCCCCGCAAGGTCGCAAAGCCGATGGCGCCGGCCGGGCGCGCCCCCGTATGGCCGTCGCGCGAGCGGATCGCCTTCGCGCCGAGGTCGATGTTCCGTCCCGCCGCCGCGGCCTCGCCGAGAAGGAGCGCCGTGCCCGACGGTGCGTCCACTTTGTGGCGGTGATGCATCTCGACGATCTCGATGTCGAAATCCTCCCCGAGCGTCGCTGCGGCCTTGCGCACGAGGCCGGCGAGGAGATTTACGCCGAGGCTCATGTTGCCCGACTTGACGATGCGTGCCCGGCGCGCCGCGTCGCGGATTTTCGCATTGTCCGCCTCGCTGAGGCCCGTCGTGCCGATGACGTGCACGAGCCCGGCCTCGGCGGCGAGTCCGCTGAGCGCCACGCTGGCTTGCGGCGTGGTGAAATCGATGATGCCGTCGACCGACTTGAAGAGACCGGCGGCATCGTCCGTCACGGCGATGCCGAGGGCGCTCGTTCCCGCCAGTGTGCCGACATCGGCGCCGACATGGGCGGAGCCGCGCGGCTCGAGCCCTCCGGCCACGTCGATCCCTTCCGCCTCATGGAGCAGGCGGCACAGGATGCGGCCCATGCGACCGGCGGCGCCAGCGACGGCGATCCTCATTCCACGCCTTCGACGATCAAGATGTCGGCCTCGCCGGCCTGGGCCCGCTTGGCCTTGGCTGACTGGTACTCGGTCGAGTGGTAGCAGGCAAGCGCATCCTCGAGCGATAGGAATTCGATGACCACGTTGCGCGCCCGTCCCTTGCCTTCCAGCTGCTCGAACCGGCCGCCGCGCGCCAGGATGCGGGCGTTGTATTTGCGGAACGCCGCGCCCGCCGCATCGACATAGAGCTTGTATTGGTCCGGCGCTGTGACCGTGACGTGGGCAATCCAATATGCCTTCATGGGGAGGCTCGCTTGTGGGACCGGAGGAACGGCGCGATTTGAGCAGCCTTCGCTGCCGAAGACAACCGGGACGGCGGCGCTAGTTTCCGAATCCGTCCCAGAAGGCGCGTGCCCGGGCGAAGAAACCGTCCGACTGCGGCGAATTGTTCTTGGCGTCGCGTTCGAAATCCCGGAGCAGGTCCTTCTGGCGCCGCGACAGGTTGACGGGCGTCTCGACCGACACCTGGATGTACATGTCGCCCGACTGTCCCGACCTCAGGACCGGCATACCCTTGCCGCGCAGCCGGAACTGCTTGCCCGACTGCGTGCCTTCCGGCACCGCCACCCGCGCCTTCTTGCCGTCGATCGTCGGCACCTCGATTTCGCCGCCGAGCGAGGCCGCTGTCATGGAGATCGGCACCCGGCAGAACAGATCGGCGCCGTCGCGCTGGAAGAACTCGTGCGGCCGGATGGAAAGGAATATGTACAGGTCCCCGGCAACGCCGCCGCGCACGCCGGCCTCGCCCTCGCCGGCGAGCCGAATGCGCGTTCCGTCCTCGACGCCCGCCGGTATGGTGACCGACAGGGCCCGTTCCTTGGTGATGCGTCCGGCGCCGTGGCAGGCCGTGCACGGGTCCGAGATGACCTGGCCGCGGCCCTGGCACGTCTGGCAGGTCCGCTCGACCGTGAAGAAACCGGAGGACTGGCGGACCGAGCCCGATCCCTGGCAGGTCGGACAGGTCTTGGGAGACGTTCCGGGCTTGGCGCCCTGGCCTTTGCAGACCTCGCAGGTGACGGCCGTCGGAACGCGGATCTGCGCCACCTTCCCGGTGTAGGCTTCGGTGAGTCCGATCTCCATGTTGTAGCGCAGGTCGGAGCCGCGCTGCGTCCCGCCGCCGCCGCCGCGTCGGCCGGAGCGACGGCCGCCGCCCATGAACTCCCCGAACAGGTCCTCGAAGACGTCCGACATGGAGGAGGTGAACTCCGGGCCGAACCCGCCCGCGAACGGACCCTGTCCGCCCATCCCGCCGTCGAACGCCTGGTGGCCGAAGCGGTCGTAGGCGGCCCGCTTCTGCGGGTCCTTCAGGACGTCATAGGCTTCGCTGATTTCCTTGAACTTCTGGTCGGCCGTCTTGCTTCCGGAATTGGCGTCCGGATGGTGTTGCTTTGCGAGTTTGCGATAGGCGGCCTTGAGTTCTTTCTCGTCGGCGGTTCGCGACACGCCAAGGACTTCGTAGAAATCGCGCTTTGCCATCAGGGCCCGGACTCTCGAATGAAATGGCCGTCAGACATGTGCTTCCCCATGCCCCCGGGAGAAGCCATGGGCCGCCCGCGAGGGGCGGCCCAAAGCGAGGGCTCGAACTACGATGCTTTCTTCTCGTCGTCGCGCACTTCCTCGAAGTCGGCATCGACCACGTTTTCGTCGCTGCCGGCGGTGCCGCCGGTCTGCTGCTCGCCGTCCGGAGGGGCGTCTCCGCCGCCGGCATTCTTGTAGAGCGCTTCGCCGAGTTTCATTGCCACCTGCGCCAGTCCGTTCGTCTTGGACCGGATCGACTCGACGTCTTCCGTTTCCATGACCGACTTCAGGTCGGCGATCGCCGTCTCCACCGCCGAGCGGTCGGCGGCCGATACCTTGTCGCCGAGCTCGGTGACCGACTTCTGCGTCGAGTGCATGAGCGACTCGGCGTGGTTGCGCGCCTCGACGAGCTCCTTGCGCTGCTTGTCCTCGGAAGCATGCGTCTCGGCGTCCTTGACCATTTTGTCGATCTCGGACTCGGACAGCCCGCCGGAGGCCTGGATGCGGATCTGCTGCTCCTTGCTGGTGGCCTTGTCTTTCGCCGAAACGTTCACGATGCCGTTGGCGTCGATGTCGAAGGTCACCTCCACCTGCGGCACGCCGCGCGGAGCGGGGGGAATGCCCATCAGGTCGAACTGGCCGAGCAGCTTGTTGTGCTGTGCCATTTCACGCTCGCCCTGGAACACCCGGATCGTCACGGCGGTCTGGCTGTCGTCGGCCGTCGAGAACACCTGACTCTTCTTGGTCGGGATCGTCGTGTTGCGGTCGATCAGGCGCGTGAACACGCCGCCCAGCGTCTCGATGCCGAGCGACAGCGGCGTGACGTCGAGGAGCAGGACGTCCTTGACGTCTCCCTTGAGCACGCCCGCCTGGATAGCCGCGCCGATGGCGACTACCTCGTCGGGGTTGACGCCCTTGTGCGGTTCCTTGCCGAAGAACTGCTTCACCGTTTCGATGACCCTCGGCATGCGGGTCATGCCGCCGACCAGGACGACCTCGTCGATCTGGGCTGCCGACAGCCCCGCGTCCTTGAGCGCCGAGCGGCACGGGGCGACGGTCTTCTGGACGAGGTCGTCGACCAGCGACTCGAGCTTCGCCCGCGTCAGCTTCATGGTCAGGTGCTTCGGCCCCGACGAATCCGCCGTGATGAACGGCAGGTTGATCTCCGTCTGAGTCGAGGAGGAGAGCTCGATCTTCGCCTTCTCGGCCGCCTCCTTCAGGCGCTGCAAGGCGAGCTTGTCGTTCCTGAGATCGATGCCCTGGTCCTTCTTGAATTCGTCGGCGAGGTAGTCGACGATCCGCATGTCGAAGTCTTCACCGCCGAGGAACGTGTCGCCGTTGGTGGATTTCACCTCGAACACGCCGTCGCCGATCTCCAGGATGGAGATGTCGAACGTGCCGCCGCCGAGGTCGTAGACCGCGATCGTGCCGGCATGCTTCTTGTCGAGGCCGTAGGCGAGCGCCGCCGCCGTCGGCTCGTTGATGATGCGCAGCACGTCGAGTCCGGCGATCTTGCCGGCGTCCTTCGTCGCCTGCCGCTGGCTGTCGTTGAAATAGGCCGGGACCGTGATGACGGCCTGGTCGACTTTCTCGCCCAGGTGCCGTTCCGCCGTCTCCTTCATCTTCATGAGCACGAAGGCGGAGATCTGCGAGGGGGCGTACTTCTGGCCGCGGCCCTCGACCCAGGCGTCGCCGTTGTCGGCCTTGATGATCTTGTAGGGGACGAGCTTCTTGTCCTTTTCCACCATCGGGTCGTCGTAGCGCCGTCCGATCAGGCGCTTGATGGCGAAGAACGTGTTCTCGGGATTGGTCACCCCCTGCCGCTTGGCAGGCTGTCCGACCAGCTGTTCGCCGTCGGTGTTGAAGGCCACGATCGACGGTGTCGTGCGTGCCCCTTCCGCATTCTCGATGACCCGGGGCGTTTTGCCCTCCATCACGGCGACGCATGAATTCGTCGTCCCGAGGTCGATGCCGATGACTCTAGACATGCGCATATCTCCTGTTGGCAGGTCCGCCTGAAGGGCCCACAAAAGGCACCC
Source organism: uncultured Alphaproteobacteria bacterium (assembly GCA_963789175.1). Taxonomy (GTDB): domain Bacteria; phylum Pseudomonadota; class Alphaproteobacteria; order Rhizobiales; family Aestuariivirgaceae; genus CAWBJO01. Next base: position 138,547 of record CAWBJO010000003.1, on the reverse strand, counting down.
CTCGTCCCGCGAAGCCGCAGGTGGTGACCTCCACTGGGTTAAAATTCGCCCGGCGGTTGATTCCCCGGTCCGGGCGGTCCGTTCCCTATATAAGATGGAGCCTGTGGCCCATCAAGTTGCCGTGATCCGGATTCTTGATCCCGCTTCGGTCTGCTGCAAGCCTGCAACATCATGATGCCCGGCTTCCGTCGTTTTGCCTCCCATTTCGACCGCCCCCGCCAGGAGCGGTTGCGCGACACCGTCCTGGAGGCCGTTGCCGAGGCGCCGCTCTTCACCCCCGTGATGCCGCGGACGGGCCGCCCCTTCAGCGTCCGGATGACCAATTTCGGGCCGCTTGGCTGGGTCTCCGACCGGACGGGGTATCGCTATCAGGCGTCCCATCCCGTGACGGGCCGTCCCTGGCCGCCCATCCCCGAGACCCTCCTCGAGCTTTGGAGCCGGCTTGCCGCCTACCCTCATCCGCCCGAAGCCTGCCTCGTCAACGTCTATCGACCGGGCGCCCGGATGGGCTTGCATCGCGATGCCGACGAGGAGGATTTCGCCGCCCCCGTCCTCTCCGTCTCGCTCGGCGACACGGCGGTGTTTCGCATCGGCGGCACCGCCCGCACCGATCCGACGGCCTCGTTCGACCTTGCATCCGGCGACGTCCTGGTCATGGGCGGCGCGAGCCGGCTCGCCTATCATGGGGTCGACCGCATCAAGGCGGGAACCTCCACCCTCCTTGCCGAGCCCGGCCGGATCAATCTCACTCTGCGGCGCGTGACGCCGGGGCCGAAGGATGAAAGGGCCTAGTTCGAGCCGTCGCCCGGGGGTGCCTTCGCGACGCCGACCATGGCGGGCCTCAGGCAGCGGTTGCCGATCGCAAAGCCGCTCTGCACGACTTCCGCCACCGTTCCCGGCGGCTGCGCTGCTGTGGGGACTTCGAAGATGGCCTGGTGCAGGTTGGGGTCGAACTTCTCGCCGAGTGGCTCGATCTTTCGGATGCCGTGCCGCTCGAACACGTTGAGGAGCTCGCGCTCCGTCAATTCGATGCCGGCAAGCAGGTTCCTCGTCGATTCATCGGCCGCGTCGCGCTGGTCGGCTGGCATGGCGGCGAGCGCGCGCTTGAAGGTGTCGACTACGGGGAGGAGGTCGCGCGCGAAGTTGGTCGCGGCATAGAGCGTCGCCTCGGCCTTCTCCCGTTCGCCGCGCTTGCGGATGTTATCGACGTCGGCCATGCCGCGCAGCACGCGGTCCTTGAGCTCCGCGTTCTCGTTGCGCAGCTCGTCGATGGCCTGCAGGGCAAGCGTCAACGGATCGTCCTCCTTCGCCGGCTCTGCCAATCCCGCGACCTCGGACAACGCGTCCGTTTCCGGCTCTCGGGCGTCCGGGAAAGCGGGGTCTTCCATCGGCTTCGGTTCGGTCATGGGTCTGGTTTTGGGCTCTCGCGCCCGATATCGGGGCTTACGGTGAAAAAATCAAGTGAGGATGCGGCCGACGACCCGCGCCGTGTAGTCGACCATCGGGATGATGCGGGCGTAGTTGATTCGCGTCGGGCCGATCACGCCGAGCACCCCGACGATCCTCTCGTCGCCGTCGTGGTAGGGAGCGACGATGAGCGACGAGCCGGAAAGCGAGAAGAGCTTGTTCTCCGACCCGATGAAGATGCGGACCCCTTCGCCCTTCTCGGCCGCGCCGAGGAGCTCGACGAAGTCCTTCTTCGTCTCGAGGTCGTCGAACAGGCGCCGCACCCGTTCGAGGTCCTCGAGCGTCGATTTGTCCTCGATGAGGTTGGCGCGCCCGCGCACGATGAGCGACTTCTCCTCGAGCCCGCTCGCCGACCATGTCGCGATGCCCGCCTCGACGACCTTCGCGGTGAGCGCGTCGAGCTCGCGGGCGAGATCGGTCATCTCGTCGCGCACGAGCCTCTGCACCTCGATCAACGTCTTGCCCTGAGCGCGGGCATTGAGAAAGTTCGAGGCGCGCGTCAGCGTCGAGGCCGGCAGCCCGGCCGGGATTTCGATCGTGCGGTTCTCGACCGCCCCGTCGTCGCTGACCAGCACCACGAGCGCCTTGCCGTTGCCGAGACCCACGAACTCGATCTGCCGCAATCGCGCATTGCTCTTCGGCGCCAGCACGACGCCGGCGCAGTGCGACAGTCCCGACAGGATGTTGGTGGTCTCGGTGAGGATCTCCTCGATCGTCCGCGGCCGGTTCGATTGCGCGACATGGGCCTCGATCTTTGCTTTCTCCTCAAGCGCCAGGGGATTGATCTCGAGAAGCGCGTCGACGAAGAACCTCAGGCCGAGCTCGGTCGGCACCCGTCCGGCGCTCGTATGCGGTGAGTAGATGAGGCCGGCGTCCTCGAGATCGGCCATGACGTTGCGCACCGAGGCCGGCGACAACGTACTCGGCAGTACACGCGAGATGGTCCGCGAGCCCACGGGTTCCCCCGTCTGCAGGAACGTGTCGACCAGCCTGGCGAAAATCTCCCGGGACCGCTGGTCCAGCGCCGCGATCCCTGTCATGCGCTCTTCGGCAATCTTGTTCACTTGGTCCTACTCGCCCCCTGCCACGAACTTAGGAACCCCCCCTCTCCACGTCAATGAAGCCCTGCTGCGATTGCCTGTGCGCCGGGCTGCGGCTAGAACCCTCCCTTCAAGATGGAGGGTTAACCATGCGGCCATCCGGCAGGCCGGTCGATACGCTGCGCAGCGTCAGCTTCGAACGGGGTATTTCCAAGCACGCCGAGGGCTCCTGCCTGGTGCGCTTCGGCGACACGCACGTCCTGTGCACCGCCACGGTGGAGGAGCGCCTGCCGCCCTGGCTCAAAGGGCAGGGTCGCGGCTGGGTCACCGCCGAGTACGGAATGCTGCCACGGGCCACCGGCGAGCGCATGCGCCGCGAGGCGATCGCTGGCCGCCAAACGGGTCGCACGCAGGAGATCCAGCGCCTGATCGGCCGCAGCCTGCGCTCGGTCGTCGACCTTGCCCTTCTGGGCGAGCGCCAGGTCACCGTCGATTGCGACGTCATCCAGGCCGACGGCGGCACCCGGACCGCCGCGATAACCGGCTCCTGGGTCGCGCTCCACGACGCGCTGGCCGCGGCCCGCACCGCCGGCCGGCTCGCCGGCGACCCGCTCAAGGATCACGTCGCAGCGGTATCGTGCGGACTATGGTCCGGCTCGCCGGTGCTCGACCTCGACTATCTCGAGGACTCGGCGGCCGCGACCGATGCGAACTTCGTGATCACCGGTTCGGGCGGGATCGTCGAGATTCAGGGAACGGCCGAGGGGGAGCCCTTCACCGAAGTCGAGTTTACAAGCCTGCTGGCTCTTGCCCGCAAGGGCATAGGCGAGCTGATCGGGCTTCAAAAACGGGCCGTGGGGCGATGAAGGCCGAAGGCATACTCGAGACCGTCCTCTACGCCGAACGGCTGCAGGAGATGCGCGATTTCTACCAACGCATCATCGGTCTGGAGGTGGTTCAGGCGGATCCGGAGCGCCATCTCTTCTTTCGTTGCGGCGATCAGATGCTTCTGGTGTTCGATCCGCGTCTGACGCGGGCCCAGGGCGGCGGCGATGTGCCGCCACCGCACGGCGCATCGGGTCCGGGCCATGTGTGCTTTCGAGCCGCGGCTCTTGGTCTCGAACGCTGGCGCGACCATCTCGAGCGTCATGGAGTGGCGATCGAGACGGATTTCGCTTGGCCGCGCGGCGGACGCTCCATTTATTTCCGCGACCCGGCCGGCAACAGCGTCGAGATCGCCGAGCCGCGCATTTGGGGCCTCGACCGGTGAAGCTCGCTTCCGGCATGAAGCTCGTGCTCGCGAGCCACAATCCCGGCAAGCTCCGCGAGATCCGCGGCCTCGTCGAACCGCTCGGCGTCGAGGCGGTGTCCGCGGCGGAGCTCGGGCTGGCCGAGCCGGAGGAAACCGGCACGACCTTCATCACCAACGCGCGGCTCAAGGCCGAGGCCGCCGCCCGCGCCTCCGGCCTTCCGTCGCTCGCCGACGATTCCGGCCTGGCGGTCGATGCCCTGGGCGGCGCGCCTGGCATTTATTCGGCGCGCTGGGCGGGGTCGCGCAAGGATTTCGCGCTGGCCATGCGGCTCGTCGAGGAGAAGCTGCATGCTGCCGGCGCGCTGGATCCGGAAGCCCGCCGCGCCTCCTTCGTCTGCGCGCTGTCCTTCGCAGTGCCCGGTGCCGAGACGAAGGACTTCGAGGGCACGGTGGCGGGAACGCTCGTCTGGCCGCCGCGCGGCCAGAAGGGATTCGGATACGATCCCGTCTTCGTGCCCGACGGTCATGCGGTCACCTTCGGGGAAATGGAGCCCGCGGCGAAGCATGCCATGTCGCACCGCGCCGTCGCCTTTCGAAAATTCCTGACGGCATGCACATGAACGCCAGCTCAGCCGTCGGCGACCTCGCGGTCTATGTCCATTGGCCCTTCTGCCGCGCCAAATGTCCCTACTGCGATTTCAACTCCCATGTCCGCCACGGCGAAGTCGACGGCATCGGCTTTGCCGCCTCGCTGGCGCGCGAACTTTCCTCGCTCGCCGAGCTTTCCGGCCGCCCGCGGCGCGTCGGCACCGTGTTCTTCGGCGGCGGCACGCCCTCGCTCATGCCGCCTGCTGCGGTCGCGGTCGTGCTGGGCGCGGTCGACCGATGCTGGGGGCTTCCCGGCGATGCCGAGGTGACGCTCGAGGCCAATCCGACCAGTGCCGAAGCTGGCAACTTCCGCGCCTATCGCACGGCCGGAGTCAACCGGCTGTCGGTCGGGGTGCAGTCCCTGCGCGACGATGCGCTGCGCCGGTTGGGCCGGCAGCACACCGCATCCGAAGGGCTCGCCGCCTTCCGCCTCGCAGCTTCGGTCTTCCCTCGCGTCTCGCTCGATCTCATCTATGCCCGTCCCGGCCAGACCGTCGCGGACTGGCGCGCCGAGCTCGGCGAGGCGCTCGCCGAGCAGCGCGGGCATATGTCGCTCTATCAGCTCACCATCGAGCCCGGCACGCCGTTCGCGGAGCTTCACGCCAGGGGCCTGCTCGTGCCGCCCGGCGAAGCGGAATCCGCCGAGCTCTACGAGGTGACGCAGGATCTGACCGCCACCGCCGGCCTCGCGGCGTACGAGGTCTCCAACCACGCCCTGCCGGGTCACGAGTCGCGGCACAATCTCGTCTATTGGCGCTACGGCGAATATGCCGGTGCCGGTCCCGGTGCGCACAGCCGGCTGCTGGGCGCCGACGGCCGCCGCGTGGCCATCGTCAACGAGGCCCATCCGGAAACCTGGCGCGGGCTCGTCGCCGGGCACGGGCACGGTCGCCGCGACATGACGGTCCTCGAGCCGCCGGAGGAGGCAAGCGAGCTACTCCTCATGGGGCTGCGGCTGTCGGAGGGGATTTCGCTCGACCGCTACGAGCGCCTGGCGGGCCGCAGCATCTCGAATCGCGCGCTCGCCGACCTTGCGGGTGACGGCCTCGTGTCCGTAGATCCGATGCGCCGGCAGCTTCGGGCGACCGTGCGTGGCCGGCGCCTTCTCAACGCGCTCACGGCGGCGCTTGCGACGGCGGACTAGGAGGCGCTGCCGGTAAAGCGTGCCGGTGCCGGCGCCACGATGTCCACGCCGCTCGACGTCACCTGCAGGATGGAAAGGCCGCGTTCGATGAGGCCGTTGGAGCGGAAGCGGAAAATGCCGTTCACGCCTTGGAACCCTTCCGGGTTGGTGATCGCCTGTGCCGTAAACTTTTGGCCCGGCTCGCCGCGGGCGAGAATGATGCTGAGGCTGAGCGCGTCATAGGCGAGGCTCGCCAGCCGGGACGGACGCGTGCTGTACACGCCCTTGTAGCGATCATCGAAACTCTGAACGAGCTGCGGAGACACGCCGGCATAGAGACCGCCGAGCGCGATGGGCGTCGACGAGGTGACGGGGTTGTCCCACAGCCCGGTGCCGAGCACCCGCGTCTGGGTCTGGTCGAAACCGGCATTCTTGAGTGCCGTACCCAGCGTGTGGAGGAGGTCACCGCCCTCCGCGATGAGCAGCGCTTGGATGTTCTGCGACGGATTCTTGATTGCGGCGACCATCTTGTTCGCCGGATCGACGAGCGCCAGGTTGTTGCGAGGAAAGCGCTCGATGGCGGCGATGGTCACGCCGTGGCGCTGGCCCGCGGCGATCAGCGCCTTCTCGACGGCAAGCCCGTACTGGACCTTGGGCAGCATCGCCGCGATCGACTTGCTCCCTTGCGAGCCCATGTAGCGGACGATGTTGGCGACCTCCTCCTCGGGAAGGAAGCTCATCAGGTAGACGCCGTTACCCGCGACGCCGCTCGACGACGAGAAGGCGATGACCGGAATGTTCTGGGCCTGCGCGATCGGCGCGACCGCCTGGACCTCGGCGCCGAGCAGCGGACCGAGAATGATCTCCGCGCCCTCGGCAATGGCCGCCTGCGCCGCGGCGGTAGCACCCGCCGCCGTACCGCCGGTGTCCTTGGAGATGAGCGTGACGCCGGCGCCGCCCGAATCGACGAGCGCCATTTCGGCGGCCTGCTTCATGGACAATGCGATTTGGCCCTGGTCGCCCTTGGCGGTGAGCGGCAGGAGCAGGGCGACTTTGGCGCCGTTGCCGACCGGAGCCTGCGGGATTGTCTGCGCCTGCGATCCGCCATCGTCGGAGAACAGGCCGCCCAGCCGCGACATGCCTCCGCAGCTCGCGAGCCCGATGCCCAAAACAAGAAGAACGATCAAGCGCAGGACGTCCGACAGCGGGTGCAGGGCGTCGTTCAACCGGCTCATTTGAAAATGTTTCATACTATTCTGGCCCCCGGAAACATGCGGCGCATTTTGCCAGACTTTTCGTCTTGCTGACAGTCTCTCTAGGGACCATACCCAGCAATTGGAACCACCGATGGCATGTCGCATGCGAGACTGTTAACACGGTATCCAACGGGCCCGATTTAAGATGTCTGCTGCGCCGAACGACGCCCCTGCCTATCGTATAGCCGATGCGACGTTTGCGGCGCCGCCTCTGGGTCCGGGCCTCTATCTGGTGGCGACGCCGATTGGCAACCTTCGCGACGTCACGATTCGCGCCCTCGAAACCCTGGCGGCGGCCGATATCGTTCTGTGCGAAGACACGCGCGTCACCGCCCGTCTCCTCGATCGCTATGCTATTGCCAATCGTCTCAAGCCCTATCACGACCACAATGCGGCAAAAGTGCGACCCGGAATTCTGCGCGACCTCGAGGCAGGCCGGTCCGTCGCATTGGTGAGCGACGCCGGCTCGCCTCTCGTTTCCGATCCTGGGTTCAAGCTCGTCGAGGCGGCCATCGCCGCAGGACATCGCATCGAAGCTCTCCCCGGACCCTCGGCATCGCTCGCCGCTCTGTCCCTCTCCGGCCTTCCCTCCGACCGGTTCCTGTTTGCGGGCTTCCTTCCGCCGAAGGCCGGCGAGCGCAGCCGCCTTTTGGCTGAGCTGAAGCCCGTGCGCGCCACGTTGATCTTCTTCGAATCGCCGGGCCGCCTCGCCGCGACGCTCGCCGCGATCAGGGATGTGCTCGGCGACAGGCCGGTGGCGGTAGCGCGTGAGCTGACCAAGATCCACGAGGAGGTGGTGCGTGGCCGGGCTGCCGACATCGAACGCATCGTCCGTGAACGGATGGCGCTGAAGGGGGAAGTGACGCTGATCGTCGCTCCACCTCCCTCCGGCTCCGATGCGGCAAGCGACGACGACATCCACCGCGCGCTCGCGGAAGCGATGCGCACCATGTCGGCGAGCGAGGCCGCCGCGCACGTCGCCGGCCAGCTCGGGGTCGCGCGCCGCCGTGCATACGGTCTCGCCGTGGCGCGGAAGGACGCGGATGCGGACTGACCGCCGCCGTGCCGAGCGCCGCGGCCGCATCTCGGAATGGACGGCGGCGATCTATCTGGCGGCCAAGGGCTACCGCATCCTGGGCTGGCGGGTGAAAACCCCCTTGGGCGAGATCGACCTCGTCGTCGCACGCGGTCGCGCCACGGCCTTCGTCGAAGTGAAGTCGCGTCGCGCCGTCGCTGATGCGGCCGCCGCCGTCAGCCGCCGCAAGGCCGAGCGCATGATCGGCGCCGCACGCTGCTGGATCGGAAGGCGGGGCGTGAGTCTCGACGTGGACTACCGCTTTGACATCGTGATTGTGAGTGCCTACCACTGGCCGCGGCACGTGCCCAACGCCTTTGGGCAGGAGCTCTGGTAGCGCTGCCTTCGAACGGAGACGGGATTCCATGGTGTTGCAGGTTGCAGTCCAGATGGATCCCATTCAGTCCATCAACGTCGCCGGCGATTCCACCTTCGCCTTGAAGCTCGAGGCGCAGCGCCGCGGCCACGGACTCTTCTACTACGAGACGAAGACCATGGCGCTGCGCGACGGTCGACTTTTCGCCTCCGGTTTCGGGGTCACCGTCCGCGACGAGCCCGGCAATCATGCGACCCTGTCGGATCGCCGTCATGTCGATCTCGGATCGTTCGACGTCGTGCTCATGCGCCAGGATCCGCCCTTCGACATGGCCTACATCACGGCGACCCACCTTCTCGAGCACATCCAGCCGAAGACGCTCGTCGTCAACGACCCGAAGGAAGTGCGCAACGCGCCCGAGAAGCTCCTCGTGACGCGCTATCCCGACCTCATGCCGCCGACCCTCATCACCCGCGATGCCGAGGAGCTGAAGTCTTTCCGCGCCGAGTTCGGCGACGTCATCGTGAAGCCGCTGTTCGGCAACGGCGGCGCCGGCGTCTTTCGCATCACCAAGGACGATGAGAACTTCGCCTCGCTCGTCGAGATGTTCCAGCTGACTTTCCGCGAGCCGTTCATGGTGCAGCGCTACCTTCCCGAAGTCCGCAAGGGCGACAAGCGCATCATCCTCGTCGACGGCAAGGTGGCCGGTGCCATCAATCGCGTCCCGGCCAAGGGCGAGACGCGCTCGAACATGCATGTCGGCGGTCGGCCCGAGCCGGTCGAGTTGTCGCGGCGCGACCGCGAGATCTGCGAAGCCATCGGGCCCGACCTTGCCGCGCGCGGCCTGATCTTCGTCGGCATCGATGTCATCGGTGACTACCTGACCGAGATCAACGTGACCTCGCCGACCGGCATTCGCGAGGTGAAGCGCTTCGGCGGCAGCGACATCGCCGCCATGATTTGGGACGTCATCGAAGCGCGACGTTAGTTCCCTCATTGTTCTTGCATCCATAGCGTGCATGCTCTATGCACCGCCATCTTGGATGGTGGCAGATGATCGCGCGCGTGGCGACGGTTGCGTTCCTCGGCATCGAGGCGCTCCCGGTCGATGTACAGGTTCAGATTTCCTCGGGGGTCGTCGCCTTCACGGTGGTCGGGCTCGGCGACAAGGCCGTCGCCGAAAGCCGCGAGCGGGTCAGGGCCGCCCTAAACGCCTGCGGGCTTGCGCTTCCCGCCAAGCGTATCACCGTGAACCTGGCGCCCGCCGACCTCCCCAAGGAGGGAAGCCACTTCGACCTGCCGATCGCCGTCGGCCTTCTGATCGTCATGGGCCTCATCCCCGCCGAGCTGGCGGCGCGCTACCTCGTCCTGGGCGAGCTTGCTCTCGACGGGGCCATATCTCCCGTCGCGGGAACGCTGCCTGCGGCCGTCGCCGCCAATGCCCGCGGCCTCGGTCTCGTCTGCCCGAAGGCGAGCGGCCCCGAGGCCGCCTGGGCTGGTGCGGACGTCGACATCCTCGCGCCCGCCAACATCATCCAGCTCATCAATCACGTGAAAGGCACGCAGGTGCTGTCCCGTCCGGAGCCGGCGATGGCGATGGAGGTCGCCGGTGGGGCTGACCTCAAGGACATCAAGGGCCAGGAGGTCGCCAAGCGCGCCCTCGAGGTAGCCGCCGCCGGCGGCCACCACCTGTTGATGGTCGGACCGCCGGGAGCGGGAAAGTCGATGCTCGCGCAACGCCTGCCCTCGCTGCTGCCGCCCATGGATGCCACCGAGATGCTCGAAGTGTCGATGATCGCCTCGGTCGCCGGCGAACTGGCCGGCGGCAGGATCACGCGGCGCCGTCCGTTCCGCTCGCCGCATCATTCGGCGAGCCTGCCGGCCCTCGTCGGCGGCGGAATGCGGGCGCGGCCGGGTGAAATGGCGCTCGCCCATCACGGCATCCTCTTTCTCGACGAGCTGCCGGAGTTTCAGCCGCGCGCGCTCGAGTCTCTGCGCCAGCCGCTCGAGACGGGCGAGACCGTCATCGCCCGCGCCAATCATCACGTCACCTATCCCGCCCGCTTCCAACTCATCGCCGCCATGAACCCCTGCCGCTGCGGCGAGGCCGGATCCGCCGACCATGTCTGCCGACGCGGCCAGCGCTGCGCCGTCGACTATCAGGCCCGCATCTCCGGTCCGCTGCTCGACCGTCTCGACATCCAGATCGAGCTGCCGCCCGTGCGGGCGTCCGATCTGACCTTGCCGGCGGCCAAGGAAGGGAGCGCCGCCGTCGCCGGTCGCGTCGCTGCGGCGCGCGACCGCCAACGCCACCGGTTTCTCGACTTCGGCCGCGATCGCCTGCGCCTCAACTCGGAAGCGGACGGCGAGCTGCTCGAAGCCATTGCCCGGCCCGAGGCCGCCGGACTCGATCTCCTGACCGAAGCCGCCGAAACGATGAAGCTGTCGGCGCGCGGCTATCATCGAGTCCTGCGCGTCGCCCGCACCATCGCCGACCTCGCCGGCAACGATGTCGTCACCCGCCCCGACGTTGCCGAGGCGCTGAGCTATCGCCAGCGTCTCGCCGCCTTCGAGATCGCCGCCTGAACCCTCAGCTCCGCTGACCGAGCGACCGCATCGCCGCGACGAGCCGCGCCGCACGCTCGCCGACGCTCTTGGCATCGAGCCCGGGCTTGTAGAGCGAAGACCCGATCCCGTATCCGGCGACCGGCGCATCTGCATAGGCCGCCGGCGTCTCCGTCGTCACTCCGCCGACCAGGATGAGCCTCGTGCGGTCCGGCAGCACCGCGGCAAGCGCCTTGATCGAGGCCGGTGTCGCGAGCTCGCCCGGGAAGATCTTGAGCGCCGTCGCGCCTGCCGCGAGTGCCCCGAAGGCCTCGGTCGGCGTCATGATTCCGGGGAGGCTCGCGAGCTTCAGCTCCACGCTCGCCGCGATCACGTCGGGATTCATGTTGGGCGACACGATGAGCCGGGCTCCGGCTTCCCTGGCGCGCACGGCGTCGAGGCGCGTCAGAACGGTACCCGCGCCGACGAGCGCCTGCTCCCCGACCGTCTTTGCGATCGTCTCGATACTGACGAATGCCGAGGGCGAGTTGAGCGGCACTTCGATGATGCCGATTCCGGCATGGAAGATCGCGCCGGCGACAGCCTCCGCCTCCTCGGGTCTGAGGCCGCGCAGGATCGCGATAAGCGGCATGGCGCCGAGAGCTTCGTCGAACTGCAGCGGGGCGTCCTTCATCTTGCCCTCGCCGATGCTTCGACGATGCGTTTGAGGCCCGTGGCGAGGCAGGATTCGGGTTCGGCTGCGGCGATCTCGATTAACCGGCGTTCGAACGCTTTGCGATAGTTGTCGGCAAGCGCGCCGTCGGCCACGAGCGTCAAGCTCGTCGCGCCGTCGAGCATCTGATGGCCGTCCTTGAGCTCGGTTGCGATCAGGAGGCCGGACAGGAACGGGCCGACCTGCGCGGCTGGCAGCGTTCCGTCGAGCACGCCGGTACGCGCCTCGAACGCCTGGTGCAGCGGACCGCCCGCCCGATCGGCGGCAGCGAAGCCGCGCTCGAGTCCCGCTTCGTCTTCGGGCTCTTCGGCCAGCAGACGCAGTATCGATTGGTGGCGGAGCAGTCCGTAAACTTCGCCGGTGAGGAAGCTCCGGAATTCGGCGATCCTTCCGCTCTCCATCCGGATCCACTTCGAATGTGTGCCGGGGATGACGATGATGCCGTTCTCTGCCTGCGTTCCGAATGCGAGCGCCTCCTCGCCCCGCATGACGTCGGCGACCCCGTCGCTGCGGCAAAGTACGCCGGGCACGATGGAAGCGGTCCGGCCCGGCGCGATCTCGACCGTCTCGAGGCCGCGAGCGATGTCGGCGAGTGAAGCGGGGCATGCCGCGTAGGGCACCTCGCGCCAGCCGTTGCGGCTGCCGACCATGCCGGCCATGATCACGGGCGCGTTCGGAGCGATGTCCATCCACCGTCCGCAATTCCGCCTGAGGATCCCTGCGAAGTCGCCGCCCGCCGCGGCCGAGATGCCGTCGTTCGATGCGACTCTGTCGCATATCCCTCTTGCGTCCACGAGATAGGCGCGAAACCGGCTCGTGCCCCAGTCGACCGCAATGACGTTGCCCGTGTTGGTCATCGATGGCGGTCGTTCGTTTGAAAGCCTTGTTGCGGATGCACCACAGGGACATTGCCAATAGGGCGCCGTTCACCGTATCACAAAGAAAGCGGAGTAGGCCAAGGCAGAGGACGGGACATGAAGGCAGGCAAGGGCGAGCGCAGGCTCAGGTCCCAGGAGTGGTTCGACAACCCCGCCAACCCGGGAATGACGGCGCTCTATCTCGAGCGCTATTTGAACTACGGCCTCACGCCCGGCGAGCTGCGCTCCGGCAAGCCGATCATCGGCATCGCCCAGACCGGAAGCGATCTCTCGCCCTGCAATCGTCATCATCTCGAGCTTGCCAAGCGAGTGCGCGACGGCATCACGGCTGCCGGCGGTCTTGCCATCGAGTTTCCGGTTCACCCGATCCAGGAGACCGGCAAGCGGCCGACCGCGGCGCTCGACCGCAACCTCGCTTATCTCGGGCTGGTCGAGGTGCTCTACGGCTATCCGCTCGACGGAGTGGTTCTCACCACGGGCTGCGACAAGACAACGCCGGCGGCGCTCATGGCGGCGGCCACCGTGAACCTTCCCGCCATCGTCCTGTCCGGCGGTCCCATGCTCAACGGCTGGCATAAGGGCGAGCGCACCGGTTCGGGCACCATCGTCTGGCAGTCGCGCCAGGAGCTCGCGGCGGGTCGGATCGGCTATGAGGAATTCATCGACATCGTCGCCTCCTCGGCACCCTCGGTCGGCCACTGCAACACGATGGGCACCGCGACGACCATGAACTCGCTTGCCGAAGCGCTCGGCATGTCGCTCCCGGGCTGCGCGGCGATACCGGCGCCATACCGCGAGCGCGGCCAGATTGCGTATGAGACGGGACGGCGTGCCGTCGAGATGGTGTGGGAAGACGTCAAACCTTCCGACATCCTGACACGCGCCGCCTTCGAGAACTGCATCATGGTCAACAGCGCCATCGGCGGTTCGACCAATGCGCCCATTCACATCAACGCCATCGCGCGCCATGTCGGCGTGAGTCTCGACATCGACGACTGGGAGCGCATCGGCGGCCACGTGCCGCTGCTCGTCAACCTTCAGCCGGCCGGCAAATATCTCGGCGAGGAATACCACCGCGCTGGCGGCGTCCCGGCTGTCGTGAACGAGCTGATGAAGGCGAAGCTCATCCGCGAGGATGCGATGACGGTCAACGGCCGCACCATCGGCGACAATTGCCGCACAAGCGGGGTAGGGGATGCCGACGTCATCCATCCCTTCGACCGGCCGCTCGTGAAGGATGCGGGCTTCATCGTGCTCAAGGGCAATCTCTTCTCGAACGCCATCATGAAAACGAGCGTCATCTCGCCCGAGTTTCGCAAGCGCTATCTCTCCAATCCGTCCGATCCCGAGGCGTTCGAGGGAAAGGCCGTCGTCTTCGAGGGCCCGGAGGACTACCATCATCGGATCGAGGATCCGGCCCTCGGCGTCGACGAGCGGTCGGTGCTGTTCATTCGCGGCGTCGGTCCGGTCGGCTATCCCGGCAGCGCCGAAGTCGTGAACATGCAGCCGCCGGCGGCGCTGATCCGGAAAGGCGTGACGGAGCTGCCCTGCATTGGCGACGGCCGCCAGTCGGGCACCTCGGGTTCGCCCTCCATATTGAATGCATCCGACGAGGCGGCCGTCGGCGGCGGTCTGGCGATCCTCAAGACCGGCGACGGCGTTCGCATCGATCTCCGCAAGCGCGAGGTGAACGTTCTGCTCCCGGAAGCCGAGATCGCCTCCCGACGCCAGGCTCTCGAAAAGAGCGGCGGCTTCCCGGTGCCGCCCAGCCAGACGCCCTGGCAGGAGATCCAGCGCGGCCAGGTCGATCAGCTCGACAAGGGCATGGTCCTGAAATCGGCCGTCAAGTATCAGCGCATCGCCCAGACCAAGGGTTTGCCCCGCGACAACCACTGAAAGGCGCGCGATAGCTAAAATTTTAGGAAATTTCGTAGCATTTCAATAAACAGCCTGTGCAAAGCTCCCGCCCGCATTGTTAAGGTGGCAGGTCGCGGGACAAATGCGCGTTGCGAAAGGCAATTCGGGGCAAACGGCCTGGAGCAGGTCGCTCGCCGTGGTGACGGAAGAGAAGTTCGCCATCCTCCTGGCCGGCATCGGGGCGGTTGGCGGAACGGCTCTCGCGCTCTATTCGCAGGTTCTCGACGATCCCGGCCTCGCCTACGTCCAGCTGTCGACTGCGGTCTTCATCATCGCTTCGGCCTTCTTCATGGTCGGCTGGCTGGCAAGTCGCCGCCGGTTCCTGTCTCTCGGGCGTGCCCTGACCGGCATCGAGCAGGCCCGCCGCGATGCCGAGGCCGCCAACGTCGCCAAGTCGCGCTTCCTCGCCACGATGAGCCACGAGATCCGCACGCCCATGAACGGCGTCATCGGCATGACGAGCCTTCTTCTCGAGACCGAGCTCACGCCCGAGCAGCGCAGCTATACTTCGACCATCGACGCTTCGGGCCGCGCGCTCCTCTCCATCATCGACGAGATCCTCGACAACTCCAAGGTCGAGGCCGGCGCCGTCGGTTTGGAGTCGAAGCCGTTCTCGATCCTCGACGTCGCCGAGCACGTCGCCGAGCTCTTCGCGCCGCGCGCCCATATGAAGGGTATCGAGCTCGCGACTCATGTGTCGCGCCATGTTCCCGACCAGGTGATGGGAGATGCCAACCGGCTGCGCCAGGTCCTCCTCAATCTCATGGGCAACGCGATCAAGTTCACGGAAAAGGGCGGCGTCCTCCTGCGCATCGAATCCGAAACGGGCGGCGAAGGCGTCGCCTTCCGGATCGTCGACACCGGGATCGGGATCGCGCCGGAGGATCGCGACCGCCTATTCGAACAGTTCACCCAGGCGTCCGGCCGCACGGCGGCGCGGTATGGAGGCACGGGCCTCGGCTTGTCGATTTCGCGCGAGCTCGTGCGCCGCATGGGCGGCGACATTTCATTCCGCTCCGAGCTCGGCGTCGGCACCACGTTCAGTTTCACGCTTCGCCTGGCCGGAGCCGGCGGAGAATCTCGCCGCCTTCCACCGCCGCTCGCCGGCCGCGCCGTCGCTTTGGCGCTTCCCGACGGACCGACCAAGACCGCGCTCGCTGCGACGCTTGCCGATCTCGGAGCCCGGGTCGAGGAGGTGGCGACCGAAAAGGCCACCATGGCGCTGCTCGGCTCCATGAACCGTGCGGCGTCGGGCGCGGTTGATCTTGTCGTCGATTCCTCGCGCGCTGGTCTCCTCCGCACCTGGCTCGACAACGATCCCGAGCTTCGCTCCGCCCATCCGCAGATCTGGATCCTGCTCCAGCCCGAGGAGCGTCGTCGTTTCCGCGATCTGATGGACTCGCCCAATACCGGCTACCTCATGAAGCCGCTGCGCCAGGCGACGCTCGTCCGCCAGTTTGCCGAGCACGAGACCATGCGCTTGTCGCTCGCCGTCGCGCAGCTGAGGCGGTCTGCCGCCGCTCGCGAGAAGCCCGGCCTCCGCGTCCTGCTCGCCGAAGACAATCCCATCAATGCCAAGCTCGCCATCGCCATGCTGGAGAAATCCGGTCACGCCGTAATGCCGGTTGCCGACGGGCAAGCGGCGCTCGACCACATGGAAAATTGTCTCTCGGGGGCCGCTCCGCTGCCCGACCTCGTGCTCATGGACGTTCAGATGCCCAACCTCGACGGTCTCGAGGCGACGCGCCGCATCCGCGCCATCGAGCGAGAGCTCGCCCGTCCGCCCATTCCCATTCTCGCTCTCACCGCCAATGCCCGCGACGAGGACTACGACAATTGCATCGGTGCCGGCATGACGAGCTTCCTCGCCAAGCCGTTCGACCGCGCCGATCTCGAGGAGGCGATCGCTCGCGTCGCCCGCCGCTCCGCCGCCTGAGCCGGCCTTTCGTCTCCGCGGCCTTTGTGTGATGTTTGCCCGTGACGGCAACCGACTGGCGGAAACCTGTCCCGCATGCAACGAGCTTGTGCCGACATCTATGCGCCGTTGGCGGTGCGGGGAAGCCTGAGCGTCCACCTGTCGCGTCGCGCCGACGACGTCAGGGCGGCGCAGGAATTGCGCTATCGCGTCTTCTTCGCGGGGCGGAACGGCGAGGGCGCTTCGCCGGCACGGCGTCGCGACGTCGACCGCTTCGACGATGTTTGCGATCACCTGCTGGTGCTCGACGACGAGGCGGCACCCGCTGCGGCTGCTCCGTGCTGTCGCGGTCGCGGGCTCGTCGGCACCTATCGCCTTCTTCCCCGGGCGCCCGGCGCCGCCGTCTCCTTCTACAGCCAGGCCGAATTCGATGTCGCAGCGCTCGTCGACCGCCGGCCGGGCCTGCGGTTTCTCGAGCTCGGACGATCCTGCGTCCTAGAATCCTATCGCGCCCGGCCGGTGCTCGAACTCCTCTGGCAGGGAATTTGGAACTACGTGCGCCGGGAGAGCGTCGACGTGATGTTCGGATGCGCGAGCCTTCCCGGCACCGACGTCGACGCGCTCGCGGTCCCCTTGAGTTTCCTGGCCCATCGCTGCGCCGCGCCGGAGGAGTGGCGGGTGTTCGCCCATGCCGACCGCCGTGTCGACATGCGCCGGATCGACCCCGCCGCCTACGATGAACGGCAGGCCATGCGGGCGCTCCCGACCCTGCTGCGCGGCTACGTCGCTCTCGGTGCCTATGTCGGCGACGGCGCGGTCGTCGACCGCTGGTTCGACACCACCGATGTGATGGTCGTCCAGCCGGTGTCGCGCATCGACCCGCGCTACTTCACCCGCTTCGGGGCGCCGGGGCCTAGCCGTTGATGTCGAACGCCGTGATGGCGGCGAGGTTGACGATGTCGGAGGCGGTGGCGTTCATCGACACGATCTGGACCGGCTTGTCGAGTCCCGTGAGGAGCGGCCCGACCACCGTGACGCCGCCCAGCTGCTGCAGCATCTTCGTCGAGATGCTGGCGCTGTGGGCGGCGGGCATGACGAGCACGTTCGCCGGCGCCGACAAACGGCAGAACGGATAGAGGGCCATCGCCTCGCGCGACAGCGCCACGTCGGCTCCCATCTCGCCGTCGTACTCGAAGTCGACCTTGCGCCGGTCGAGCTCCTGCACGGCTTCCCGCACCCGCTCGGAACGGTCGCCGCGCGGATAGCCGAAGGTCGAATAGGAGAGCAGCGCCACCCGCGGCTCGTAGCCGAATCGCCGCGCCACGCTCGCCGCCTCTTCGGCGATGTCGGCGAGCTCCCCGGGCGTCGGCAGCTCGATGATCGACGTATCGGCGATCAGCACCGTCCGTCCGCGGCTGATGGCGAGCGACACCCCGACGGTGCGATGGCCCGGCCGCGGGTCGATGGCGCGCCGGATGTTGTCGAGCGCCACCGAGAAGTTGCGGGTGAGGCCGGTGACGAGGCCGTCCGCGTCGCCGAGCGCCACCATGCACGCCGCAAAGACGTTGCGGTCGTTGTTGACGAGGCGCTGGCAGTCGCGCGCCAGGAATCCGAACCTCTGCAGGCGTTCGTAGAGATAGCTCGCATAGTCGTCGTTCCGGCTCGACAGGCGGGCATTGAGGATGCGCACGTTGCCGTGCAGCTCGATGCCGTCATGCACGAGCGCCTTGTCGATCTGCGCTTCGCGCCCGATCAGGATCGCCTCGCCGAGGCCCGACACGGCGAAGGCGTTGGCCGCCCGGATCATCCGTTCCTCTTCGCCCTCGGCGAACACGATGCGCTTTGGATGCAGGCGCACCTGGTCGAGGATGACCTGCAGGGTTCCGGCGATGGGATCGAGCCGCGCCGACAGCACCGCTACGTAGTCGTCGAAGTCCTCGATCGCTCGCCTGGCCACGCCGGATTCGATTGCCGCTTTCGCTACCGCCGGCGGGATCTTCGAGATGAGGCGCGGATCGAAGGGCACGGGGATGAGATAGTCGGGGCCGAAGCGCAGGCGCGAACCGTGATAGGCCGCCGCCACCTCGTCCGGAACGTCTTCGCGCGCCAGCTGGGCGAGGGCCCGGGCCGCGGCGATCTTCATCGGCTCGTTGATCGTCCGTGCCCGGACGTCGAGGGCGCCGCGGAAGATGTACGGGAAGCCCAGGACGTTGTTGATCTGGTTCGGGTAGTCGGAGCGTCCCGTCGCCATGATGGCGTCGTCGCGCACCTTCTGCACTTCCTCGGGCGTGATCTCCGGATCGGGATTGGCCATTGCGAAGATGATCGGCTTCTTGGCCATCGACGCCACCATCGCCGGCGACAGGGCGCCCTTGATCGACAGGCCGAAGAACACGTCGGCGCCCTTCATGGCGTCTGCGAGGGTCCGCGCCTTGGTGGCGATGGCATGTGCGGACTTCCACTGGTTCATGCCTTCGGTGCGCCCCTGGTAGACGACGCCTTTGGAATCGCACAGGATCACGTTGTCGTGCGGCACGCCCATCGCCTTGATGAGCTCGACGCTGGCGATCGCCGCCGCCCCCGCCCCGTTGCACACGAGCTTGAACGACTTGAGATCGCGCCCGGTGATCTTCAGGGCGTTGATCAGTCCTGCAGCGGCGATGATCGCCGTGCCGTGCTGGTCGTCGTGAAAGACGGGGATGTCCATCATCTCGCGGAGACGCTGCTCGATCACGAAGCAGTCCGGCGCCTTGATGTCCTCGAGGTTGATGCCGCCGAATGACGGGCCGAGATAGCGCACGGCGCCGACGAAGGCGTCGATGTCGGACGTATCGATTTCGAGATCGATCGAATCGACGTCGGCGAACCGCTTGAACAGCACCGCCTTGCCTTCCATCACCGGCTTGGAGGCGAGCGCGCCGAGGTCGCCCAGCCCGAGGATCGCCGTGCCGTTTGAGATGACGGCGACGAGATTGCCCTTTGCGGTGTAGTCGTACGCGCTGTCCGGATTCTCTGCGATCCGCCGGACCGGGATTGCCACGCCGGGGCTGTAGGCGAGCGACAAGTCGCGCTGCGTCGCCATCGGCTTTGTCGGGTTGATCTCGAGCTTTCCCGGCTTTCCGGCCTGATGGAACTGGAGCGCCTCCTCCTCGGTGAACGTCGGCCGGGCGGGTTTCTTTTCGGAAGCCATCTGGGTTTGAACACCTTGGGTGATTGCGCGAGGCGAAGGTGTAGCCTAGATGGACGCCTGCCGCCGCTCAAGCCCGGTGGGACTATCGCATGGAGGCGGCGGCCGCTCTTTGCTAGACTTCGGGTGCATGGCGCAGGATGGTCAGCGGGACGAGTTCGAGGGAAACGGCGATGCGCCGCTCCACCGTGAAACCCTGCGCACCACCCCCATGATGGCGCAGTATCTCGAGATCAAGGCCGCCAATCCCGGCCTTTTGCTGTTCTACCGGATGGGAGACTTCTACGAGCTGTTCTTCGATGATGCCGAAACGGCCTCGCGCGCCCTCGGCATCGCGCTGACCCGGCGCGGCAAGCACCACGGCGAGAACATTCCCATGTGTGGCGTGCCCGTCCGCGCCGCCGACGAGTACCTGCAGAAGCTCATCAGGCTCGGCCACCGCGTCGCCGTCTGCGAGCAGATGGAGGATCCCGCCGAAGCGCGCAAGCGCGGCGCCAAGGCGGTGGTCGAGCGTCAGATCGTCCGCCTGGTGACGCCGGGAACGCTCACCGAGGACAGCCTCCTCGATTCGCGTCGGCACAATTATCTCCTCTCGCTCACCCGCCGGCGTGGCGAGGCGGAGCTCGCCGCGGCATGGATCGACATCTCGACCGGAGAATTCGCCGCCATGCGGGGAGAGATGGGTCGTCTGGCGGCCGAGATCGCTCGCCTTGAACCGAGTGAAGTAATTTTTCCTGATAGTCTTGCAAGCGATGCATCGGTCACCGCGCTTCTGCGCGACTTCGGCGCCGCCGCGACGCCTTTGCCTGCGGTCCGCTTCGACGGCACGGGTGCCGAAGCGCGCCTCCTCAAATATTATGGGGTCACGGCGCTCGACGGCTTCGGCGCGTTCTCTCCGGGAGAGGTGGCAGCCGCCGGCGCCCTCCTCGACTACGTCGAATTGACCCAGGTCGGCAGGCTGCCGAACATTCGCCCGCTGCGCAGCGCCGCCGACGGTGCCACGATGCTGATCGACCAGGCGACGCGCAACAATCTGGAGATCGTTCGCACTCTGGCCGGCGAGCGCCGCGGCAGTCTCCTCGACGTGATCGACGAGACGATGACCGGCGCCGGGTCGCGCCTGCTCGCCGCCCGGCTCTCCGCTCCGCTGACCGACGTTGCCGCGATTGATGCGCGCCTCGATGCCGTCGGCTTCGTCCTCGACAATGGCCGGTTGCGATCCGCGCTGCGCGCGACGCTCGCATCGATGCCCGATCTCGACCGTGCCCTGGCCCGCATCACCCTCGGCCGCGGCGGCCCGCGTGACGTCGCCGCGCTCGGGCGTGGGCTCGTGCTTGCCCACGACCTTGCCGCGCTCCTCGAGCGCGAGACGTTGGTCGGCGTTCCGCAACTCATCGCCAAGGTGCGGTCGGCTCTCGAAGGCGATTCCGATGGCATCGGCGAGCGGATCGCCCGCGCCTTCGGCGCCGACCTGCCGCTCCAGGCGCGCGACGGCGGCTTCATCGCCGCCGGCTGGCAGGCTGAACTCGATGCGGCCCGCCGGCTGCGCGACGACAGCCGCAATGTGATCGCCGCGATGCAGGCCGACTATGCCGGGCGCACCGGAGTGAAGTCGCTCAAGATCCGCCACAACAATGTCCTCGGCTACTTCTTGGAAGTCGGCCAGCAGCACGTCGCTGCCCTGAAAGCCGTGGGCGACGAGTTCATCCACCGCCAGACGGTGGCCAGCGCCATGCGCTTCACCACCGTCGAGCTCGGCAGCCTCGAGGAACGGATCGACGAGGCGGCCGGCCGCGCCCTCGCGCTCGAGCTCGCCGTCTTCGAGGAGTTCGTAGCGGCCCTTGCGGCGCGGGCGCCGGCCATCGCCGCGATTGCCTCGGCCGGCGCCGAGCTTGACGTGCTCGCGGCGCTCGCCGAACTCGCCGAGCGGCGAAGTTTCGTCAGGCCGCTGGTCGACGACGGCACGGCGTTCGCGATCGTTGGCGGCCGGCATCCGGTCGTCGAGCGTGCGCTCGCCGAGACCGCCGGCGCGGCCTTCATCGCCAATGACTGCAGCTTCTCGACGGAGGACGGCGACAAGCGGATCTGGATCGTGACCGGCCCCAACATGGCCGGCAAATCGACGTTTCTCCGCCAGCAGGCGGTCATCGCGCTTCTCGCCCAGATGGGCTCCTTCGTGCCGGCCGCCCGCGCCCATGTCGGCATCGTCGACCGCCTGTTCTCCCGCGTCGGCGCGGCCGACGATCTGGCCCGTGGCCGCTCCACCTTCATGGTCGAGATGGTCGAGACGGCGGCTATCCTCAATCAGGCGACGCCGCGTTCACTCGTCATCCTCGACGAGATCGGCCGCGGCACGTCGACCTTCGACGGGCTGTCGATCGCCTGGGCCTGCCTGGAGCACCTGCACGAGGTCAATCGCTGCCGCACTCTCTTCGCCACCCATTTCCACGAGCTCACCGCTCTCTCCGCCAAGCTCGACTCCCTCGGCAACCTGACCATGAAGGTCAAGGAGTGGCACGACGAGATCGTCTTCCTGCACGAGGTCGAGCGCGGCGCCGCCGATCGCTCCTACGGAATTCATGTCGCCCGGCTCGCCGGACTTCCGCCCCTCGTCACCGCGCGCGCCGAAGCAGTTCTCCGGCTCCTTGAGAAGAGCGAGCAGCGGGCCGGCCGCCGGGAGCTCGTCGACGATCTGCCGCTCTTCTCCCGTGCCCCGCCGGCCTCGCCGAAACCCGAACCGTTCCGTGAACGCATGTCGACGGTCAATCCGGATTCGCTGTCGCCGCGCGAGGCTCTCGATCTCGTCTACGAGCTGCGCCGCATGCTCGGATCGTCCGCATGACCGCCGCGATCTTCGATGCGGCGATCGCGTCCGAGGACGCGGCGGTGCGCGCCGCTCTTGCCGGTCTCGCCCGCACGATGACGCCGGGCGCCGGTCTTCGCGCCGACGTCGTCGCGATCCTGAAGCCGTTCCTCCTGTCCGGTCGCCAGGTCGCCGAGCGGCGCCTCATGGCCGACGGCAAGGGCCTGGCTTGCGCCAGGAGCCTGTCCGACCTGCACGACCGGCTCATTCGCCACATCTATGACTTTGCCGTCGCCCATCTCTTCACCGTCCAGAATCCCTCGACGTCCGAACGCATCGCCATTTTGGGCGTCGGCGGCTACGGCCGCGGCACGCTCGCTCCCGGCTCCGACGTCGACCTTCTCTTTCTCCTGCCCTACAAGCAGACCGCCTGGGGCGAGAGCCTCGTCGAGTTCACTCTCTACGTGTTGTGGGATTTGAAGCTCAAGGTCGGCAACGCCTCCCGCAGCATCGACGAGTGCATCAGGCTTGCGAAGCTCGACGACACCGTTGCGACCGCCGTCCTCGAGCAGCGTTTCGTCTGCGGCGACAAGGCGCTCTCCGACGAGCTTGCGCAACGGTTTCGCAAGGAGGTGGTCGCCGGCAGCGCCAAGGAGTTCATCGCCGCCAAGCTCGCCGAGCGCGATGCGCGCCACCGGAAGTCCGGAGAATCGCGCTATCTCGTCGAACCCGACGTCAAGGACGGCAAGGGCGGCCTGCGCGATCTGCACACGCTGTTCTGGATCGGCCGCTATCTCTACAACAGCGCCTCGCCCGCCGATCTCGCGACGGAAGGCGTCTTCACCCGCGGCGAGGTCGCCAGGTTCGTCCGCTGCGAGGATTTTCTCTGGGCTGTCCGCTGTCATCTGCACTTCATGACCGGCCGCAATGCCGACCGGCTGATCTTCGAGATTCAGGCCGAGCTGGCTGCCCGCCTCCGCTACACCGCGCATGGCGGCCTGAAACAGGTCGAGCGTTTCATGAAGCACTACTTCCTCGTCGCCAAGGACGTCGGCGATTTGACGCTCATCTTCTGCGCTGTGCTCGAGGCCCAGGAGATGAAAAAGGCGCCCGGAATGATCGAGTTCTGGCGCGGTCTCGCCAAGCGGTCCAAGACGGGGGCGGTCATCGATAGCCATTTCCGCATCGATGCCGGCCGCATGAACGTAACGGACGAGACCGCCTTCGCCGCTCCGGCGAACGTGCTGAAGCTCTTCGCCCATGCCGACGAGTATCAGGCCGGAATCCACCCTGACGCGCTGAAGCACATCCGCCGTTCGTTGCCGGCCACGGCCGCGAGCCTCCGCGACGACCCGGAGGCCAATCGTCTGTTTCTCAGGCTCCTCATCGACAGCCGCGATCCCGAGACCGTGCTGCGCCGCCTGAACGAGGCGGGCGTCCTCGGCCGCTTCATACCCGACTTCGGGCGCATCGTCGCCATGATGCAGTTCAGCATGTACCACCATTACACCGTGGACGAGCATCTGATCCGGGCGGTCGGCGCGCTTTCCGCTCTCGAGAAGGGAAGGCTGCGCGACGAACACCCGGTCTCCAGCGAGATCATCCGCACGCTGGCCGGACGCCGCGTGCTCTACGTCGCGACCCTTCTCCACGACATCGCCAAGGGCCGGGACGAGCATCACTCCATCGCCGGCGAGCGGATCGCATTGGCGCTGTGCCCCCGCCTCGGCTTGACGCCGTCGGAGACCGAGACGGTCGCCTGGCTCATCCGCCACCATCTGCTCATGAGCGAGACGGCGCAGATGCGCGATCTCAACGACTTCAAGACCATCCTCGACTTTGCCCATGTCGTGCAGAGTCCCGAGCGCCTGAAGCTTCTCCTGATCCTGACCGTCGTCGACATCCGTGCCGTCGGACCGGGCGTGTGGAACGGCTGGAAGGGCCAGCTTCTGCGCAATCTCTATTGGGAGGCCGAGCCCATCGTCTCGGGCGGCCATACCGCGGTGTCGCGCAAGGATCGCGTCGCCGAGGCGCAACAGGTATTCGCTGGCCACTTTTCGGACTGGGATGCCGAGCGCCTGCGCGCCTACCTCGCCCGTCATTACGACGCCTACTGGATCACGGTCGACGAGCGCCACCAGGTGGCGCATGCACGCCTCATC
Organism: uncultured Alphaproteobacteria bacterium; assembly: GCA_963789175.1. Lineage (GTDB taxonomy): Bacteria > Pseudomonadota > Alphaproteobacteria > Rhizobiales > Aestuariivirgaceae > CAWBJO01. Next base: position 114,231 of record CAWBJO010000003.1, on the reverse strand, counting down.
GCCGATGCGCAGGCGCGCGCCGCTTCCGTCGCGACCGCGGTCGAGACCGATTCCTTCACGGCAATTACCGAGCTTACCGTGTATGCGCCCGACCACCCGCGGCTGCTTGCTCTCCTGACCGGCGCGTGCGCCGCGGCGGGGGCCAACATCGTCGGCGCCCAGATCTTCACGACGACCGACGGCATGGCGCTCGATACCATTCTCATCCAGCGCCAGTTCACCGAAGGCGCCGACGAGAAGCGTCGCGGCGAGCGGGTCGCCGAGATCGTACGCAAGGCGCTGGGCGGCGAGCTGCGCCTCAAGGAGATGATCTCCGGCATCGCCGCGCCGAAAGGCCGCATCAAGGCCTTCCAGGTGGCGCCGCAGGTGATTATCGATAACGATTCCTCGAACCGCTATACCGTCATCGAGGTCGCCGGCCTCGACCGTACCGGACTCCTCTACGACCTGACCGAGGCGCTCTTCCGCCTCAATCTGAACATCGTATCGGCGCGCATCACCACCTTTGGCGAGCGCGCCGTCGACGTCTTCTACGTCAACGACCTGACCGGGGCGAAGATCACCGCCGAATCCCGCCACAGGGCGATCGTCGCCCAGCTCTTGAATGTGCTCCAACCGTCCGCCCGCGTTCCGGCCGAAGCCGGCGTGGGGGCTTGAGGATCGCCGCCCATCTCGCCTAAGGAGAGTTTCCCTCGCGCCGGAAGTCACCATGTCCCTGCTGAGATCTGCCGCAACGGTTGGCTCCATCACCATGGTGAGCCGCGTCCTGGGCTTCATCCGCGACGTCCTCACGGCGAACGTCGTGGGAACGGGCATGGTCGCCCAGGCCTTCGTCGTGGCGTTTCGCTTCCCCAACCTCTTCCGCTCGCTCTTCGCCGAGGGAGCGTTCAACTCGGCGTTCGTGCCGCTGTTCGCCAAGCGGCTCGAGCATGAAGGGCCCGACAGCGCCCGGCGCTTCGCCGAAGAGGTGCATGCCGTCCTGCTCGCCTGGCTTCTCCTCTTCACCGGCCTCGCCATCCTGTTCATGCCGCTCGTCATCTACGCGATCGCCGGCGGCTTCGCGGCCGATCCCGCCAAGTTCGACCTCGCCGTCGGGCTGACGCGCGTCGCCTTCCCCTATCTCCTTTTCATGTCGCTCACCGCGCTCCTGAGCGGCGTGCTCAACAGTCTCCATCGCTTCACCGCCGCCGCCGCCGCGCCCATCGTGCTCAACATCGTCATGATCGCGACGCTGGTCGCCGTGCGCGCCTTGGGCTGGGGCGAGGAGGAGCGAACCGGCTACGCCATGGCCACCGGCGTCTTCATCTCGGGCATCGCCCAGTTCCTCCTGCTGTGGATCGCCTGCAACCGGGCCGGGATGCGCCTGCGATTGCGCCTGCCGCGTCTCAATCCCGATGTCCGGCGCCTCATCGCGTTGAGCGTTCCGGGCATCGTTGCCGGCGGCATCACCCAGCTCAACCTGATGATCGCCACCCAGATCGCCTCCGCCTTCGATCGCGCCGTGTCCTATCTTTATTATGCCGACCGCGTCTATCAGCTGCCGCTCGGCGTCGTCGGAGTGGCCATCGGCGTGGTGCTTCTCCCCGACATGTCGCGCAAGCTCAGGAGCAATGCCGCCGATGCGGCGGTGGCAAGTCAGAACCGCGCTCTCGAGCTTGCCCTGTTCCTCACCCTTCCGGCCACGGTCGCCCTCGTCCTGATCGCCCGCCCGATCGTGCACGGCCTCTTCGAGCATGGCGCCTTCACCGCGTCCGACACCGACGCCACGGCCGCCGCCCTGGCGGCGTTCGCCCTCGGCCTTCCGGCCTTCGTCCTCAACAAGGTCTTCGCGCCGGGCTATTTCGCCCGCGAGGACACGGCGACTCCGATGCGCTTCGCAATTCTGAGCGTCGTCGTCAATTTCTGCGCGGCGCTCCTGCTCAGCCGGTGGTGGGGACATGTCGGCATCGCCTTGGCGACCGCCATCGCCGCGTGGGTCTATGCCGGTGCGTTGGCCATCACCCTGGTTCGGCGCAAGCACTATGCGGCGGACGCTCGTTTGCGCGCCCGCCTTCCTCGCACTCTGCTGGCCTGCGTCGTCATGGCCGTCGTTCTCCTCGGCGCCCGCTTCGCCCTCGACGCCGCCGGGCTCGACGGCACGACCTATGGCGAGCGGGCCTTGAGTCTCGCGGTGCTCCTGATCGCCGGAGTGATCGCCTATTTTCTGGCCGGCCACCTTTTCAAGGCCATGACCTACGGCGAGCTTCGGACCATATGGCGCCCGCGATGAGACGCTTGGCGGGTCCGGCGTTTCCGGGCATATAGCCGGGAAACCGAAGGACGGTAAGCATGACGTCTGCCATAACGCCCCGCGTCTTCTCCGGCGTGCAGCCGACCGGGAATCTGCATCTCGGCAACTATCTCGGCGCCATCAAGCGTTTCGTGGAGATGCAGGAGAGCCATGAATGCCTCTACTGCGTCGTCGACATGCACGCCATCACCGTGTGGCAGGATCCGCACGAGCTCAAGCGCAACACCCGCGAGGTGACGGCGGCCTTCCTTGCCGCCGGCATTGATCCGAAGCGCCACATCGTCTTCAACCAGAGCCAGGTTCCCTGCCACGCCGAGCTCGCCTGGGTCTTCAATTGCGTCGCCCGGCTCGGCTGGCTCAACCGCATGACGCAGTTCAAGGAGAAGGCGGGCAAGGATCGCGAGGCCGCATCCGTCGGACTGTACGTCTATCCGAACCTCATGGCGGCCGACATCCTCGCCTACCGCGCCACGCACGTTCCCGTCGGCGAGGACCAGAAGCAGCATCTCGAGCTCGCCCGCGACATCGCCCAGAAGTTCAATCGCGATTTCGCCGCCAGCATCCGCGAAGCCGGGTACGACGGCGACTTCTTTCCGAGCCCCGAGCCGCTGATCTCGGGTCCGGCGACGCGCGTGATGTCGTTGAAGGACGGGGCCGTGAAGATGTCGAAGTCCGATCCGTCCGATTTGTCGCGCATCAACCTCACCGACGATGCCGACGCGATCGCCCACAAGATCCGCCGTGCGCGGACCGACCCGGCGCCGCTCCCCGCCGAGGCGAAGGAGCTCGCCGGACGGCCGGAGGCGGCGAACCTTCTCGGCATCTACGCTGCGCTGAAGGATATCGGTCTCGACGCCGCGCTCTCCGAATTCGCCGGCCGCCAGTTCTCGGAGTTCAAGCAGGCCCTCGTCGATGTGGCCGTGGCGCGCCTCGGGCCCTTGGGCGCCGAGATGAAGCGGCTGGTCGCCGATCCCGGCCATGTCGACCGGGTGCTCGCCGACGGGGCCGCACGGGCGGCGGCGATCGCCGGCCCCGTCCTCGCCGAGGTCAAAAAAATCCTAGGTTTCGTCGGCCGTTAGCCGCGCCGGGCGATTGTGGTTGCATTCGCCGCGCGCTATCATAAATCAAGGGGTGAAGGAGTTCCCCTGCCATGTTCATCCAGACCGAAGCGACGCCCAATCCGGCCACGCTCAAGTTCCTGCCCGGCCAGCCGGTCGTCGGCAGCGGTCCGCACGATTTCCGCACGCCCGCCGAGGCCGGCCGCTCGCCGCTTGCCGAGCGCCTGTTCGGCATCGATGGCGTATCGGGCGTGTTCCTCGGCGCCGATTTCATCACGGTCACCAAGAACGGCGGCGAGTGGCAGTATCTGAAGCCGGCCATCCTCGGCGTCATCATGGAGCACTATCTGTCGGGCGAGCCCGTTCTGAACGACGATGGTCCGAGTCCCACCGGCGACGAGGAAACGGTCGACGCCGCCGACCGCGAGGTCGTCTCGACCATCAAGGAGCTGCTCGACACCCGCGTCCGTCCGGCGGTCGCCCAGGACGGCGGCGACATCACCTTCCACGGCTACCGCTCGGGCATCGTCTATCTGAACATGCGCGGCTCCTGCGCCGGTTGCCCGAGCTCGACCGCCACCCTGAAGCAGGGCATCGAGAATCTGCTGCGGCACTTCATCCCCGAGGTGAAGGAAGTCCGGCCCGTTTGATGGCGGCACGGCGTCCGGTTGGGCGTCCGCGTCCGGGCGGAAGATAGGGTGCGATGATTCTCGCGTTCGACACTTCGCTCGCCTCCTGTTCTGCCGCTCTCTATGACGCGAAGGGGAATTGCGTCCTCGCCGACGAGCAGGCGTTCATGGACATCGGTCATGCCGAAGCGCTGGGTCCGATGGTGCGCCGGGTCATGGCGCAAGCCGGCAAGACCCTGCGCGACGTCGAGCGCGTCGCCGTCACCATCGGGCCTGGAACGTTCACCGGACTGCGCATCGGCCTGTCGTTCGCCATCGGGCTCGCCCTGGCGCTCAAGCGCCCCGTCGTCGGCGTGACGACGCTCGAGGCCGTTGCGGCGAACGTTCCGCCGGCCGGACGTCGTCGTCCCATCGCGGTCGCCCTCGACGCTCGCCGCGGCAATCTCTATTTCCAGCTCTTCTCGCCGGGCCTCGATCAGCTGACGCCGCCCTTGGTGCTCGCACTGCGCGATGCCGCCGCGCGCCTGCCCGACGGTGGTGCCGATCTGGTCGGAACGGGCGCCACCCTCCTGGCCGGCATCGCCGGCGAGCCGTCCGCGGCGCCGCCCGCCATCCCCGCCTTGCCGGACGCGCGCATCATCGCCGCTCTTGCCGCCGAGCGCCCGATGCCTGATGTGCCGCCGCAGCCGCTCTACCTTCGGCCGCCCGACGCGCAGCCGGCGGTAGGCGATGTCGATGCCGGCCCCGCGCAAATCACTAGCGTCGGCAGCGAGCATGCGACGGTTCTCGCGGCCCTTCACGGCGAATGCTTCGACACCGCATGGGACGCGATGGCCTTCGCCAAACTCATGGTGATGCCCGGCGCCTTCGCACTCATTGCCTCCACGTCCGCAGGCGAACCCGTGGGTTTCGTCATGGCGCGCCGTGCCAGCGACGAGGCGGAGATCCTGACCGTCGGCGTCCGCCCGCCGGAGCGTCGCCGCAGCCTCGCCACCCGCCTCATAAGGGATGCGGCGGCTCGCCTTGCGAGCTCGGGCGCCCGGCGCCTGTTCATCGAAGTGGCACAGGGCAACGCCGCCGCGCTGTCGCTCTATGCCAAGCTCGGATTTTCGCAGGTCGGCGTTCGCAAGGACTACTATGCCGAGGCCGAAGGCCACGACCGCCACGCCGTTACCATGGCGCTGGCTCTGCCGATTGCGTGAACCCGGGCGAGAACCTATACCAAGTCCCATGAACGAGATCGAAAAGGCCTGTATCGCGAAGCATATCCGCATGACCGGACAGCGGCGGATCATCGCCAAGGTCATCGCTGAGGCCGGCGACCATCCCGATGTGGACGAGCTGCACCGCCGCGCCTCCGCCATCGACGGCGGCATCTCGCTCGCCACCGTCTATCGCACCGTTCGCCTGCTGAAGTCGGAGGGCATCCTGCAAAGTCACGCCTTCGACGGCCGCGCCCGCTACGAGAAGGCCTCCGAGCGCCACCACGATCACCTCATCGATCTGTCGACCGGAAAGGTGATCGAGTTTCAGAACGAGAAGATCGAGAAGCTGCAGGAGCTCGTCGCGCGCCAGCTCGGCTACGAGCTCGTCGGCCATCGGCTCGAGCTCTACGGCAAGCCGCTGCGCGGCCAGGGCGGGCGCACGAGACACAAATGAGATTGCTGCGCGCTGCCCTGGTTCTCTCCGCCATATTTGTCCTCTCCATCGCCGTCATCATCCCGCAGTGGATTTTTTGCCGGCTGTGGCCGTGGGGAGCCCGCCATCTTCCGAGCGCCTACTTCCGCACCGTGGCGCGGATCATGGGTCTCCAGGTGCAATCACGCGGCGAGCCGCTCGCCGGGCGCGCCTGTCTCTACGTTTCAAATCACGTGTCGTGGCTCGACATCATCGTCCTGTCGACGGTGACGCCGATGAGCTTCATCGCCAAGAAGGAGGTCGCCTACTGGCCGCTCTTCGGGACTCTCGCCACGGTCGGCCGCTCGATCTACATCGATCGCGAGCGCCGGCACGACGTCGGACGCTCTCTCGAGGTGATGCGCGACCGACTGAACGCCGACGAGATCGTCACCTTGTTTCCCGAAGGCACGTCGAGCGACGGCAATCGCGTCCTGCCGTTCCGCAGCGCCCTGATGGCGGCAGCCGAGGTGAAGGTGCATGAGGCGCCCGTGCCGGTTCAGCCGGTCACCGTCGCCTACACCGGCATTCATGGTATTCCGCTGGGGCGGGTGCGCCGGCCGCTCTTCGCCTGGTACGGGCGCATGAATATCGTCAAGCATCTGCTCGGCGTCGCCCTGACCGGCCCCTTCGAGGCCACCGTCATGTTCCACCGGCCAACCCATGTCGGCGAATTCCGGAACCGCAAGGAGCTTTCCCGGTATTGTGAGGAGATCATCCGCACCGGTCTCGCCGAGGCCTTGACGGGCCGGGTTCCGGTGGCGGTTCCCGTGCCCCGGGAAACCGGCTAAAAGGTCTCTGGACACATATGTCGCGCGAAATCCCGAAACGAGTCGCCATCAAGACCTACGGCTGTCAGATGAACGTCTATGACAGCGAGAGGATGGCCGAGCTGTTGGCCGCCGCCGGCTACGAGTCGGCCGACGATCCGGCGTCCGCCGACCTCGTTATTCTTAATACCTGCCATATTCGCGAAAGGGCGGCGGAAAAGGTCTATTCTGAGCTCGGCCGGTTGAGGCGGCTCAAGGAGGAGAAGGCGGCGCAAGGCAGGGAGATGTTCGTGGCGGTGGCTGGATGCGTAGCCCAGGCCGAGGGCCGCGAGCTGGTGCGGCGCGCTCCGGGCGTCGACATCGTCGTCGGTCCACAGGCCTATCACCGCCTGCCCGGCCTGCTCGCCCGGGCAAGGTCCACGCGGCGGAGCGTCGTCGAGACGGAATTTCCGGAAGGCGAGAAGTTTGCAAGCCTCCATGGTCTGCGCCAGCAGCCCCTGCCGCGCGGCGTCGCGGCATTCGTCACCGTGCAGGAAGGCTGCGACAAGTTCTGCACCTTCTGTGTGGTGCCCTATACGCGCGGCGCCGAGTACTCGCGCTCGGTCGACGACGTCGAGGCGGAAGTGCGCGGCCTCGCCCGGTCGGGAGTCCGCGAGGTGACGCTGCTCGGCCAGAACGTCAACGCCTATCACGGCGACGCGGCGGACCGCCCTGCGACCCTGGCCGGATTGATCGAGCGCCTCTCGAAGATCCCCGAGATCGCCCGCATCCGGTATATGACGAGCCATCCCCGCGACATGGACGACGCCCTCGTCGCCGCCCATGGCGACAATCCGAAGCTCATGCCCTACCTGCACCTGCCCGTGCAATCGGGGTCCGACGCGGTCCTTAAGCGGATGAATCGTCAGCACACGGTGCAATTCTATCTCGACGTACTCGCCCGGGTGCGCCGTGCCCGGCCCGACATTGCCTTGTCATCCGATTTCATCGTCGGGTTTCCGGGCGAGTCGGAAGACGACTTCCGTGCGACGCTCGACCTCGTACGCGAGGTGCGCTTCGCCCAGGCCTTTACCTTCAAGTATTCGCCGCGGCCGGGAACGCCGTCCGCCGATTGGCCGGGCCAGGTTGATCCGGCGGTGAAGGCCGAACGCCTCGCGCGCCTGCAGGCGCTGATCGATGCGCAGAAGGCCGAATTCAATGTCTCCTGCGTCGGCCGGGAGCTTGATATACTGCTCGAGCGGCCCGGTCGCCATCCGGGTCAGCTTGTCGGCCGCTCGCCCTATCTGCAGGCGGTTCACGTGGAAGACTGCCGCGCCTCGGTCGGCGAAACGGTGCGCGCCAGGATCGCCGCGATTGGTTCCAACAGTCTTTCGGCACGAATTGTGGAATAGGGTGACGGACTCACATTCAAAGCGCAAAAGTCCCGAACGCCGGCTCGATGAGCCCGCCGCCGGACTGCCGACCCGCGTCATAGACAGCGGCGCCGGGTCATCGCCGGGCATGACGCTCGCATTCGACGACAATCGCCTTCTGCCGCTCCTTTTCGGCGAGCACGACGAGCATCTCGCCCTGATCGAGTCCGGCCTCGGCGTCGACATCACGCCGCGCGGCAATCGCGTTGCCATTCGCGGTGCGCCCTCGGCGTGCGAGAAGGCGGCGCAGGTCCTCGAGCGGCTATATTCCCGCGCCCGCCTCGGACAGGAAATCGGCGCCGGCGACGTCGATGGCGCTATTCGCATGGTCGAGGCCGCCGAGGGTGCAACGAGCGACGAATCCGCCATCCGGACTAAGCGCAAGGTCGTGACGCCGCGCTCGCCCATGCAGAGGGCCTACATGGAGGCGCTGCGTCGCCACGAGCTCGTCCTGTGCACGGGACCCGCCGGAACCGGCAAGACCTATCTCGCCGTCGCCGCCGCCGCCGCCGCGCTCACCGCCGGCGAGGTCGATCGCATCATTCTGTCGCGCCCCGCCGTGGAAGCCGGCGAGCGCCTCGGTTTCCTTCCAGGCGACATGAAGGAGAAGGTCGATCCCTATCTGCGCCCGCTCTACGATGCGCTGTACGACGTGCTCCCGGCCCACACCGTCGTGCGCGGGCTTGCCGAAGGCACTATCGAGATCGCGCCTCTGGCGTTCATGCGCGGCCGCACTCTGAAGAACGCCTTCGTGATCCTCGACGAGGCGCAGAACACGACGCCGCAACAGATGAAGATGTTCCTGACCCGCCTCGGCGAGAGCAGCCGCATGGTCGTCACCGGCGATCCCTCCCAGGTCGACTTGCCGCCCGGCATCACGTCCGGGCTCGCCGACGCGGTCGCCGTCCTGAGAAGCGTCAAGGCCGTCGCCCACATTCCCTTCACGTCCGCCGACATCGTGCGCCATCCGCTGGTGGGCCTGATCGTCGATGCCTACGACCGCGCCACGAGCGCGCGCAAGGGGGAGAAGCCAAAGGCCGGCTGATGGGTGTCGCCGTGGAGATCGACGGTGGGGCGTGGAACGGAACGGGCCGGCATGAGCGCCTCGTGCGTCAGGCGGTCAACGCCGCGTTGTCGGCGGCCGGGGTGCAGCCGCGCAGCGTCGATCTCTCGATCTCCATCGCCGATGACGACCGCGTCGCTGAGCTCAATCGCGCCTGGCGGGCGAAGGAGGGGGCGACCAACGTCCTCGCCTTTCCGGCCCCTGAGGGGTTCGGCGGCAACGGGCGCTCGCGTTTCGTCGGCGATGTCGTCCTGGCGGCGGGCGTCGTGGCGCGCGAGGCGGCCGAGCAGGGAAAGACCGTCGAGGACCACGCCGCGCATCTCGTCGTGCACGGCGTGCTGCATCTCCTCGGCTACGATCATGGAGGCGCCATGGAGCGCCTCGAAGTCGATGCGTTGCTGAGCCTCGGCATCGGCGACCCATATGCGGCCGAGAAAGTGAAAGGATCATGACCAGGGAACCGAAGACCGAGGAGGCGAAGGCGCCCGCCGACGGATGGTGGACGCGTATGAAGGCGAGGTTCGCTCGTTCGTCCGGCACGCCGCTCGAGCGGTCGGGTGACCGTAGTCCCGGCGATGCGGAGCGGCTGGCGCAGCCGGAAGCGCGTTCGATGATGGGCAACCTTCTCGAATTCGCCGATACGCGCATCGAGGACGTCCTGGTGCCCCGCGCCGATGTCGTCGCGATCGCGGAATCGGCGACGCTTCAGGAGCTCATGCAGCGCTTTGCCGAGGCCAATCATTCGCGCCTGCCCGTCTATCGCGAGACCCTCGACGATCTTTCCGGCATGATTCACATCAAGGATTTCGTGAATCTCGTCGTCAAGTTCTCGACCCAGAAGCCGCGGCGGCGCGCCGCGAAGACCGCCGACGCCGAGACCGCCCCGCCGCCTCCGGCGGCCTTTCGGGCTAGCGACCTGAAGAAGACGATCAAGCAGTCAGGTCTGGTGCGCGAGCTTCTTTTCGTTCCGGCCTCCATGCGCGCCTCCGATCTTCTCGTGAAGATGCAGGCGACACACATGCACATGGCCGTCGTGGTCGACGAGTATGGTGGCACCGACGGCCTCGTCACCATCGAGGACCTGGTCGAGATCATCGTCGGCGACATCGCCGACGAGCACGACACGACCGAAGGCATGATCCGCGATGCCGGCAACCACACCTACATCGCCGATGCCCGCGTGCCGATCGACGAGGTCGAGGCGCTGCTCGGCCTCGAGCTTCTGCCCGCCGACGAGGAGGAGAGCGCCGATACGCTGGGCGGCCTGATCTTCGCCATGATCGGCCGCGTGCCGTCCCGCGGCGAGATCGTCCGGCACGCCTCGGGCCTCGAGTTCGAGGTGGCGGAGTCCGATCCGCGCCGCGTGAAGAAGATCCGCATCCATCTTCGCAAGGATCAGGAGAAGCCGGCCGCCGGACCGCCTTCCGCATGATCGACGCCCTTGCGCGGCGAGTTCGGGCGCTTCGCTTCTGGCCGCGGCGCCTCGTTGCCTTTGTGGCCGGACTGCTCGCCGCCCTGGCGATGCCGCCCTTTCTCGTCTGGCCGGTCCTGTTCCTCTCCCTTCCGTGCTTGGTTTGGCTGCTGGATGGTATCGCTGCCGAGCCTCGCTCGCGGCTGCGCAGAGCCGTCTCGGCCCTCGGTGTCGGATGGATCTTCGGTTTCGGTTATTTCCTCGCGTCCCTCTACTGGATCGGCGCCGCCTTTCTCGTCGAGGCGGAGGTCTACGCCTGGATGATGCCGCTGGCCGTTGTCGCCCTTCCCACCGGCATGGCGCTCTACTGGGGTGCGGCCGCTTCGCTCGCATCGCTGGTGTGGCGGTCGGGCATCCGCGGCGTCCTCATCCTCGCCGCTCTCGTCTCGATCGCCGAATGGCTGCGCGGCCATCTCTTCACCGGCTTTCCATGGAATGCGCTCGGCTACGCGGCCGAAGGCGTTTTCGGTCTCGATCAGCTCGCCGCAGTCTTCGGCATCTGGGGCGTGACGTTCTTCATCGTGCTCTGGACGGCAGCGCCCGCCTGTCTCTCCGGTCGCCATCGCGAGTCGGGCGCCACCGGCGTGGCGGCGCTGATCGTGGCGGCGGGAGCGCTCATCGCTATTCTCGGCCAGCTCCGCGTGCCTGCCGAACCCACCCCTGCCGTTCCCGGCATCGCGTTGCGCATCGTCCAGCCGAACGTGCCGCAGAGCGACAAGTGGCGCTCCGACAACGCGGCGGCGATCTTCGAGCGCCTGCTGCGTCTGTCGGGAGCGGCAGAGGCGAAGGCTTCCTCCACCGTGGTGGTCTGGCCTGAGTCCTCGGTGCCCTTCCTGATCGACGAGCATCCTGCTGCACTCGCCGCCTTGGCCGCGTCGATCCCGAACGGCGCGACGCTCCTGATGGGTTCCTTGCGCAGGTCCACGCCCGATCCGGGAGCGAATATTTTCAACAGCGTCTATGCCATCGTCGGCGGCCGCATCGTCGCCACCTACGATAAGGCGCATCTCGTGCCCTATGGCGAGTATCTGCCGCTCGAATCCTGGCTTGGGCCGCTCGGTCTCCGCCGCGTGGTGACGGTGCCCGGAAGCTTCGACAGCGGCGCCGGCCCGCGCACCCTCGCCGTGGCCGGGCTCCCCTCGTTTTCGCCGCTCATCTGTTATGAAGCGATCTTTCCCGGTGCGGTGCGTGATCCGCTCGACCGGCCGGAATGGCTGCTCAATGTCACCAACGATGGCTGGTTCGGCGAAACGAGTGGTCCCCACCAGCATCTCGCCCAAGCCCGGCTGCGCGCCATCGAGGAGGGGCTTCCCCTCGTTCGGGCCGCCAATACCGGCATTTCGGCCGTGATCGATCCCTACGGCCGGATCGTCGCTTCCTTGCCCTTGGGCGCCGAGGGAACACTGGACGGTGAGCTGCCTGGCGCGCTGCCGCCGACCGTCTACGCGCGCTACGGAGATGCAGTGTTCGGGCTCTGCCTGGCCCTCGCCCTGCTGCTCGGGCTATGGTCGCGCCCGCTCGCTAAAGTTGTGAAATCACGCGAGAATTTCGCGGTGCTAGAAGATGAGAATCCTTGAAGTCCGAGTGTCCATCGGATCAACAATTAGGAAATACTAAGTTTTATTGGAATTTTAGTTTGCGTTGAAATGGGTAAGTGTACTACTTCTTCGCCACTCGGTATGGGGGAACCGCAAGCGGGGCTGGTTCTGGCGGAGGCTGGAGTCTGACGAATATGGCGAAACGCAATGCCAATCCAATCGATGTGCATGTCGGCAATCGGGTCCGCATGCGCCGCATGCTCATCGGAATGAGTCAGGAAAAGCTTGGCGACCAGCTGGGCCTAACCTTTCAGCAAGTACAGAAATACGAGAAGGGATCCAATCGCGTCAGCGCCAGCCGGCTGTTCCAAATGGCGCAGATCCTGGGCGTGACCGTCCAGTTCTTCTACGACGACATGCCCGGCTCCGTTTCGGGCCAGGCATCCACCGGCTTCGCCGAGAACAAGAACGGCGAGCTCATCATGGATCTGATCAGCTCCTCCGAGGGCCTGCAGCTCAACCAGGCCTTCATCGACATCGAGAATCCCGACGTCCGCCGTCGCATCATCGACCTCGTCAAGGTGCTCGGCCGCCACTGATCTGGGCTGGCCGTTGACCGGAAGCGCAAGGCCTGCCAAATAGCCCCCCGATCACGGGGTCGGTCCCGGCTCTCTCGCCGCGGACGAACGAAGGCCGTGTCGGTCAGGCAGGGGAATTCCGGTGGCGCGCAAGAACTACGTCTTCACGAGTGAATCTGTTTCCGAGGGACATCCCGACAAGGTATGCGACCGCATATCCGACGAGGTCGTCGACCTCTTCTATCGTGAAGCCCGCAAGGTCGGGCTCGATCCCGCCCATGTCCGCGTCGCCTGCGAGACGTTGTGCACGACCAACCGCATCGTGATCGCAGGCGAGTATCGTGGCCCCGCCTCCGTCACGTCCGAACGCATCGAGGATGCGGCGCGCTCCGCCGTGCGCGACATCGGCTACGAGCAGAACGGATTTCACTGGCGGGACGCCCGCGTCGAGATTCTCCTCCACAGCCAGTCGGCCGATATCGCCAAGGGTGTCGATGCCGTCGGCAACAAGGACGAGGGCGCCGGCGACCAGGGCATCATGTTCGGCTATGCCTGCGACGAGACGCCCGAGCTCATGCCCGCCCCGATCTACTATTCGCATCGCATCCTTCAGGTTCTCTCCGAGGCGCGGCGCTCGCGCAAGGAGCCGAAGCTCGGTCCCGACGCCAAGAGCCAGGTGACCGTCGAGTACAGGAACGGCAAGGCCGTCGCTGCCCGCCAGATCGTCGTGTCGCACCAGCATGTCGACGAGCGCCTCACCTCCGATGACGTCCGCGACATCATCGAGCCCTATGTCCGCCGCGCCCTGCCCAAGGGCTGGATCACCAAGAACACCGTGTGGCACGTCAATCCGACCGGCAAGTTCTTCATCGGCGGACCCGATGGCGATGCCGGTCTCACCGGCCGCAAGATCATCGTCGACACCTATGGAGGAGCCGCACCCCATGGCGGCGGCGCCTTCTCCGGAAAGGATCCGACCAAGGTCGATCGCTCCGCCGCCTACGCGGCCCGCTACCTCGCCAAGAACGTCGTTGCCGCGAAGCTCGCCCGCAAATGCACGATCCAGCTGTCCTATGCGATCGGGGTTTCCGAGCCGCTTTCGATCTATGTCGATCTCTACGGCACCGGCAAGGTCGAGGAGCGCAAGATCGAGAAGGCGCTGTCGCAGGTCATGAACCTGACGCCACGCGGCATTCGCGCCCATCTCGATCTCAACCGTCCGATCTATGCGCGCACCACCGCCTACGGCCATTTCGGCCGCTCGCCGGAGAAGGATGGCGGCTTCAGCTGGGAGAAGACCGACCTCGTCGACGAGATCCGCGCCGCTGTAAAGTAGGCTGGTGTCTGAAAAGCGGCGCTTCCAGCTCTATGGCCGGCGGACCGGCCGTGCCTTGCGGCCCGCCCAGGCGAGGCTCGTCGCCGAGCATCTCCCACGCCTCCGCGTTGAACTTTCCGCCGACGGCCATCGCCTTCACCCCGGTTCGCTCTTTCCCGGCGGCTGCGCGGATGTCTGGCTGGAGATCGGTTTCGGCGGCGGCGAGCATCTGGCGGCCCAGGCCCGCGCCCGTCCCGATGTGGGATTCATCGGCGCCGAGCCGTTTCGCAACGGTGTGGCGCGCCTGCTTGCATCCCTCGTATCCGAGAACGTCTCGAACGTGCGCATCGTCGACGACGACGCCCGGCCCCTGATCCGGGCCTTGGCCCCGGCGACCGTCGGCCGCGTCTTTCTCCTCTTCCCCGATCCGTGGCCCAAGACCCGCCACGCCGAACGGCGCTTCGTCGAGGCCGGAAACCTGGCCGAGCTGCATCGCATCATGCGCCCCGGAGCCGAGCTGAGGATCGCGAGCGACATGCCCGGTTACGTCCGCTGGACGCTCATGGAAGTTAGCCGCCACGGCGGCTTCACATGGCAGGCGCGGCGGCCGGCGGACTGGCGAACGCGTCCCGCCGATGCCGTGCCGACCCGATATGAACAGAAGGCCTTGAAATCGCGCCGCATCCCTACCTATCTGTCTTTCGTGCGCGGCACCTGAGGAATCTCGGGTTGCTTTTTGGCCCGGAGTCTGTATAACGGCGCTCAAGAATTCATTCTCAACATAGCCTTGAGGTTGTTCTAGCCTTGAGGATGCAGATGAGAGTGGGTCCCTCCGGGGCCCGCTTTTTTTGTTATCCGCTTGGACGATGCGTATGACAGGTGAACGTTTGGGCCATGAAACCGGGGCCGCGCTGAAGGTGGCGCGGCTGGTGGAGCCGGCAGTCGAGAATCTAGGATACCGGATCGTGCGTGTACGAATGATCGGCGCCGCCGGCCGCACCCTTCAGATCATGGTCGAGCGGCCGGATGGGACATTGACCATCGACGATTGCGAGCGCGTCAGCCGCACTCTGTCGCCCCTACTGGATGTCGAGGATCCGATCTCCGGCAAGTACGACCTCGAGGTCTCCTCGCCCGGCATCGATCGCCCGCTCGTCCGCCGCGGCGACTTCGCGCGCTGGGCCGGCCACGAGGCGAGCGTCGAGCTGCGCGAGCCCCGCGACGGCCGCCGCCGGTTCCGCGGCCTCCTCGAGGGGATCGACGGCGACGACGTCCGCCTCCGTCTCGCGCCTCCGGCGCGCGGCGGCGAGCCGACCGAGGCGCGGTTGCCCTTCGCGGACATCGCCGAGGCGAAGCTCGTGATGACGGATGCCTTGATCGAGGCGGCGCGTTCACGCCTCACCGCGGCCAGTATCGCCGATGGCAGCGACTGGCACGTCCAAGATGCAAACGAATTGGAAACTGGAGACGAAGATGCCCGAAACAACCGTTAGCGCCAACCGCCTCGAGCTGCTGCAGATCGCCGATGCGGTGGCCCGCGACAAGACCATCGACCGGACGGTTGTCCTGCAGGCGATGGAGGACGCGATCCAGCGCGCCGCGCGGTCGCGTTACGGCCAGGAGAACGAGATCCGCGCCGAGATCGACTCGAAGACCGGCGAGATCCGGCTCAACCGCTTGCTCATGGTGGTCGAGACGGTGGAGAACGAGGCGACCCAGATTTCCCTCGTCGACGCCCGCCACAAGAATCCCGCCGCCAATGTCGGCGACTTCATAGCCGAGCCGCTGCCGCCCATCGACTTCGGCCGTATCGCCGCCCAGAACGCCAAGCAGGTGATCGTCCAGAAGGTCCGCGATGCCGAGCGCGAGCGCCACTACAACGAGTTCAAGGACCGCATCGGCGAGATCGTCCACGGCGTCGTCAAGCGCGTCGAGTACGGCAACGTGATCGTCGACCTCGGCCGCGCCGAGGCCATCGTTCGCCGCGACGAGACGCTGCCGCGCGAGAGCTTCCGTCCCGGCGACCGCATTCGCGCCTATGTCTACGACGTCCGGCGCGAGCAGCGCGGGCCTCAGATCTTCCTGTCCCGCACCCATCCCGAGTTCATGGCGCGCCTCTTCGGCCAGGAAGTGCCTGAGATCTATGACAACGTCGTGGAGGTCGTCTCCGTCGCCCGCGATCCCGGCAGCCGCGCCAAGATCGCCGTGCGCTCGAAGGATTCCTCCATCGATCCCGTCGGCGCCTGCGTCGGCATGCGCGGCAGCCGCGTACAGGCGGTGGTCACCGAGCTCCAGGGCGAGAAGATCGACATCATCCCGTGGTCGCAGGATGCCGCGACTTTCATCGTCAACGCGCTGGCGCCCGCCGAGGTCGCGAAGGTCGTTCTCGACGAGGAGACCGAGCGCATCGAAGTCGTGGTTCCCGACGAGCAGCTGTCGCTCGCCATCGGCCGCCGCGGCCAGAACGTCCGCCTGGCCTCGCAGCTCACCGGCTGGGACATCGACATCCTGACCGAGGCCGAGGAATCCGAGCGCCGCCAGAAGGAATTCGCCGAGCGGACGCAGCGTTTCATGGAAGCGCTCGACGTCGACGAAATGCTCGCCCAGCTGCTCGCTTCCGAAGGCTTCTCGACAGTCGAGGACGTCGCCTTCGTCGCCACCTCCGAGCTCGCCGCCCTCGAGGGGCTCGACGACGAGACGGCGGCCGAGCTTCAGGCGCGGGCCCGCGACTTCCTCGAGCGCAAGGCGGTCGAGCAGGACAACCGCCGCAAGGAACTCGGCGTCGACGACGACGTGAAGGATGTCGAGGGCGTGACCGGCGCCATGCTCGTGGCTCTGGGCGAGGCGGGACTCTTCACCTTGGAGGACCTTGCCGGATGCGCCACCGACGACCTCATCGGTTGGACCGAGCGCAAGCAGGGCGAGGCCACCCGCCACAAGGGCGCCTTCAGCGAACTCGGCATCACGGCGGCCGAGGCCGAAGCCATCATCATGGCCGCGCGCGTCAAGGTCGGTTGGATAGAACCCACCCCCGAGCCGAGCGAGGAGCCGATTGCCGAGGAACCGGCTGCCGAGGAGGCGACGAGCTGAGGTGACGGCGACCGAACCCGCAATGGCAGAGCGCATGTGCATCGTGACCCGACAGCCGGCCGATGCCGGCGGGCTCCTGCGTTTCGTTCTCGACCCGGACCGGGCCGTCGTTCCCGATCTGCGCCAAAAGCTGCCCGGTCGCGGCGTATGGGTGTCGGCGAATGCCGAGAGCCTCGATAAGGCCTTGAAGGCCAAACTCTTTCCGAAGGCGTTTCGCACCAAGTGCAAAGCCGATGCCGATCTCGTCGACCGCGTCCGCAAGCTCCTGCGCGACGACGCTCGTCAGGTTCTTGCCCTGGCCAACAAGGCGGGGCTGGTCGCCGCCGGCTTCGAGAGGACGCTGGCCGAGCTTGCCGGCGGCCGGGTCCGGCTCCTGCTCGAGGCGTCCGACGGTGCCGACGACGGACGGCGCAAGTTGCGGGCCCGTAAGCCTGATGGCTGCGAGGTGGTCGATGTCTTTACGTCGGCCGAATTGGATTTGGCATTAGGCCGCACAAATGTGATACATGCAGCCGTAGCGGGCGGCGGTTTGGCCGAGCGCCTGCTGTCTGCGACACGGCGGATCGAAGGCTTTGAGGCGCCCTTGCCTGGGCGCGCGGATAGATAGTGAGAGCATGAGCGACACCAAGGATACGAACAAGCAGGGTGCCGGGGGCAGAATTCTGAGCGTCAAGCGGCCTGCGGTCGAGCAGAGCCGGGTGCGGCAGAACTTCTCGCACGGGCGCTCCAAGACTGTCGCCGTGGAGATTAAGCGCAAGCGTACCGCCGGCCCCGGCGAATCCCCGAAGATCGAGTCCCGTGAGCCTCAGCCGATGAACCTGCGTGCCCCCGCCCGTCCTGAAGTCAGGCGGGAGGAGCAGGCCGCGCCCGTGTCGCGCTCGGGCATGGTCCTGCGCACCCTGACCGACGACGAGAAGGAGGCGCGCGAACGGGCCCTCAACGATGCGCGCCTGCGCGAGGCGGATGAGCGCCGCCAGGCGAGCGAGGATGCCCAGAAGCGTACCGAGGTCGAGGAACGGGACCGCAAGGAGAGGGAAGCTGCCGCCGGCCGCAAGGCCGAGGAGGAAACCCGCCGGCGTACCGAAGCCGAGGCCAAGCGCCGCGGCGAGGAGACGGCGCGCAAGCTCGAGGTCCGCGCAACGCCCGAGGCGGAGGCCGAGGACGAGGGAGCAAAGAACCGCCTCAAGACGCGGCGCGAGGTCAAGCTCGTTCCGACCCGCACTAAGGCCGATGCCGAGCGCCGGCGCGGCAAGCTCACAATTTCGAACGCCCTCGACGACTCCGAGGAGAAGAACCGCTCACTTGCAGCCTTCCGCCGCCGCACCGAGCGCCAGAAGAAGCAGGCGCAAGGATTCCAGATGCCGACCGAGAAGCGTTCGCGCCAGGTTGTCATCCCGGAGGCCATCACCATCCAGGAGCTCGCCAACCGCATGGCGGAGCGTGCCGTCGACGTAATCAAGCTCCTGATGCGTCAGGGCGAGATGCACACCATCAACGACATCATCGACGCCGATACCGCGCAGCTGCTCGCCGAGGAGCTCGGCCACTCCGTGCAGCGCGTTTCCGAATCCGACGTCGAGGAGGGGCTTTCCGGCAGCGAAGACGGCGACGACGCGCTCGCCCCGCGCGCTCCCGTCGTCACCATCATGGGCCACGTCGACCACGGCAAGACGTCGCTGCTCGATGCCCTGCGCAAGACCAACGTGGTGGCCGGCGAGGCCGGCGGCATCACGCAGCACATCGGCGCCTACCAGGTCGAGACGCCGGGCGGCATGGTTACCTTCATCGATACGCCCGGCCACGAGGCGTTCACCTCGATGCGCGCCCGCGGCGCCAAGGCCACCGACATCGTCGTCCTGGTCGTCGCCGCCGACGACGGCGTGATGCCGCAGACGGTGGAGGCCGTCAATCATGCCAAGGCGGCGAGCGTCCCGATCATCGTCGCCATCAACAAGATCGACAAACAGAACGCCAATCCGACCCGCGTGCGCACCGACCTTCTCGCCCACGGCATCGTCGTCGAAAGCATGGGCGGCGATACGCTCGAGATCGAGGTGTCCGCCACCAAGGGCACCAATCTCGACAAGCTTCTCGACGCCATCCTGCTGCAGTCCGAAATCCTCGCGCTCAGGGCCAATCCCAACCGATCCGCCACCGGCATCGTCGTCGAAGCACAGCTCGACCGCGGCCGCGGACCCGTCGCGACCGTCCTCGTCCAGAACGGCACCCTGCACCTCGGTGACATCTTCGTCGCCGGCTCCGCCTGGGGCCGCGTTCGGGCGCTGATCAACGATCGTGGCGAGCAGGTCGAGTCCGCATCGCCCGCCGTGCCGGTCGAGGTTCTCGGCCTCAACAGCGCACCGGAAGCCGGCGACACCTTCGCGGTCGTCGAATCCGAGTCGCGGGCCCGCGAGGTCACCGACTATCGCGAGCGCAAGCGCCGCGAGACGCGCGGTGCCGTGTCGCGCTCCTCGCTTGAGCAGATGATGAGCCAGCTCAAGGAGGGCGCGCGCAAGGAAGTCCCGATCCTCGTCAAGGCCGACGTCCAGGGCTCGTCCGAGGCGATCCTGCAGGCATTGGAGAAGCTGTCGACCGCCGAGGTCGCGGCCCGTGTCGTCCACTACGGCGTCGGCGCCATCAGCGAGAGCGACGTCTCGCTCGCCCAGGCGTCGGGCGCCGTCGTTCTCGGCTTCAACGTCAGGGCCAATCAGCAGGCGCGCGACGCCGCCGAGCAGG
The DNA here is from genome assembly GCA_963789175.1 of uncultured Alphaproteobacteria bacterium. Lineage (GTDB taxonomy): Bacteria > Pseudomonadota > Alphaproteobacteria > Rhizobiales > Aestuariivirgaceae > CAWBJO01. The sequence goes on along the minus strand of CAWBJO010000003.1, from coordinate 94,604 downwards.
CGGGCATCGAAATCCGCTACTACAACATCATCTACGATCTCGTGGACGACGTGAAAGCCGTCATGTCGGGCCTACTCGCCCCGACCTTGCGCGAGACCTTCCTCGGCAATGCCGAGATCCTCGAGATCTTCAACATCTCGAAGGTCGGTAAGGTGGCCGGTTGCCGCGTCGTCGAAGGCGTCGTCCAGCGCGGCGCCCGCGTCCGGCTGATCCGCGACAACGTCGTCGTCCACGAGGGTACGCTCTCTACCCTGAAGCGGTTCAAGGACGAGGTGCGCGAAGTCCAGGTCGGCCAGGAATGCGGCATGGCCTTCGAGGGCTATCAGGACATGCGGAAGGGCGACGTCATCGAGTGCTTCCGCGTCGAGGAGGTGAAGCGCACGCTGTAGTTTCGGTGCTGCGCTTCCGGGGATTGCTCCATGTCGGGTTCCGCTCCAAGCCAGCGTCAGTTGCGGGTCGGCGAGCTCATCCGCCATGCTCTCGCCGAGGTGTTCAGCCGCGGCGAGACGGGTGATCCGGTCGTCGAGCGGCTCGGCGTCACCGTCCTGCAAGTCGCGGTCTCGCCCGACATGCGCATCGCGACGGTCTACGTCCGGCCGTTCATGCCGGCCGGCGGCGACGACCTCATCGCCGCGCTCGAGCGCCACCGCCGCTATCTGCGCGGCCGCGTCACCCCGATGCTCAAGATGAAGTTCATGCCCGAGCTGCGCTTCAGGCTCGACACGTCCCTCGACTACGCCGCCCATGTCGACGAGCTCTTGTCGCGCCCCGACGTGCGCCGCGACACGGGCGACGGCGGCGAGAGCTGAAGGCCGCGCCATGCCGCATGGCTGGGTCGTTCTCGACAAGCCCGAAAACCTGTCGTCCGCCGCCGCGGTGGCGCGCGTGCGCCGGCTCTTCGCCGCTGCCAAGGCCGGGCACGGCGGCACGCTCGACCCGCTCGCCACGGGACTTCTGCCGATTGCGCTCGGCGAGGCGACGAAGACCGTCGATGCCGTGATGGCCGGTGAGAAGACCTACCGCTTCACGGTCGCCTGGGGGGCCGAGACCGCGACGGGGGACCGGGAGGGCGTGGTGACGGCAACCTCGCCGGTGCGCCCCGACCGCTCCGCCATCGCGGATGCGCTACAGCAATTCATCGGCATCATCGAGCAGACGCCGCCTGCCTACTCGGCCCTCAAGGTCGGCGGCCGGCCCGCCTACGAGCTGGCGAGGGCCGGCGAGACCGTGACGCTTGCGCCCCGCCGGGTCACTGTCGCAAGCCTCGAACTCGGCGACGTCGAGGCCGATGCGGCGACCTTCGAGGTCCGCTGCGGAAAAGGCCTCTATGTGCGGTCCCTGGCGCGCGACCTGGCTCGAGCCCTCGACACCTGTGGCCACGTGGTCATGTTGAGGCGCACCGCCGTCGGGCCGTTTGGCGCGACCGACATGATTCCACTGGCCAAGCTCGAGGAATTGGGCCATAAGGGCGCCGGCCGCGAGGCCATTTTTGCTGCACTCCACCCGCTCCGGACCGCGCTGGACGACATCCCGGCACTGGCCTTGGGCGAAGCGGAGGCCAAGCGCTTGCGTCAGGGACAATCCGTTTCATTGCGGTCCCCTGTCGCCACTCCGGATCACGACACGGTCTTGGTGCTCAATGGGGATCTTCCCATCGCCCTGGCCAGCGTCAGGAGCGGGGTCATCAGCCCGAAGCGCGTTTTCAATCTCGAGGCGGCATCGCCGCTGGAAAAGGAGACCAGTCGATGTCGATGACGCAGGAGCGCAAGAAGGCGCTCATCCAGGAATTTGCCACCAAGACGGACGATACGGGATCTCCCGAGGTTCAGGTGGCGCTGATGTCGGAGCGTATCCGGTATCTCACCGATCACTTCCAGGTCCACAAGAACGACAATCACTCCAGGCGCGGCCTCTTGAAACTGGTCAGCCAGCGGCGTGTTCTGCTCGACTATCTGAAGTCCCAGGATGAGGGCCGCTACCAGGCGCTCATCGATCGGCTCGGCATCCGGCGATAGCAACCGGGTGCATTTGGCGCGAGGGTGCGCGGCATCCAAGCGCGATCCCTTTTTCGGAAAGCGGCAATAGGGCCGGCTTTCCAGGATGCCCAAACGGGATGCCGTTCGATGAGTGGACGTGCGAGGCGCGCGGCGGCGAAGGGCGATGCAAAGGATAGATGATGTTTGAAATCGACGTTGAGGAACTCGAATGGGCCGGACGGACCCTTCGTCTCGAGACCGGCAGGATGGCGCGCCAGGCGGACGGCGCCGTGCTGGCGACCTACGGTGAAACGACGGTCCTCGCCACGGTGGTGAGCGAGACCAAGCCCAAGCTAGGCATCGACTTCTTCCCGCTGACCGTCAACTACCAGGAAAAGACCTATGCCGCCGGCAAGATTCCGGGCGGCTACTTCAAGCGTGAAGGCCGGCCGACCGAGAAGGAGACGCTCGTCTCGCGTCTGATCGACCGTCCTATTCGGCCGCTCTTCGCCCAGGGCTATCGCCACGAGACCCAGGTCATCGTGACGGTTCTGTCCTACGACATCGAGAACGAGCCGGATGTGGTTGCCTTGGTGGCCGCCTCCGCCGCCCTCACTCTGTCGGGCGTTCCGTTCATGGGCCCGATCGGCGCCGCCCGTGTCGGCGTTATCGACGGCGAATACGTGCTCAACCCGACGCTCGAGCAGATCAAGGCCTCCGACCTCGACCTCGTCGTCGCCGGAACCGCCAACGCGGTGCTGATGGTTGAATCGGAAGCCAAGGAGCTGCCCGAGGAGAAGATGCTCGGCGCCGTCACCTTCGGCCAGCGCGGCTTCCAGCCAGTGATCGATGCGATCATCCGCCTCGCCGAGCGCGGCGCCAAGGAGCCGCGCGATTTCGTTCCCGCCGACGACTCTGCGCTGCTCGACCGGATCCGCGGCCTCGTCGAGGCCGACCTGCGCCAGGCCTATGCGATCGTTCGCAAGGACGAGCGGCGCGATGCTATCGACAAGGCGAAGGAGAAGGCGGTGGTTGCCCTCGTGAAGCCCGACCTGTCGGAGCCCACACCCCAGCGGGTCGCCGATGCGTTCAAGCATCTGGAGAAGGACATCGTCCGCAACAGCATTCTCGACACCGGGCACCGCATCGACGGTCGCGATCTCGTGACCGTGCGGCCCATCAAGTGCGAGGTCGGCGTGCTGCCGCGAACCCACGGCTCGGCGCTGTTCACCCGCGGCGAGACCCAGGCGCTCGTCGTTTCGACACTCGGGACCGGCGAGGACGAGCAGTACATCGACGCGCTGGAGGGGACCTACAAGGAAACCTTCCTGCTGCACTACAATTTCCCGCCCTTCTCGGTCGGCGAGACCGGCCGGCTCGGCGGCGCCGGCCGTCGCGAGATCGGCCATGGCAAGCTTGCCTGGCGCGCCATCCGGCCGATGCTGCCGGCGGCCGACGCATTCCCGTACACGATCCGCGTGGTCTCCGAGATCACCGAGTCGAACGGTTCGTCATCCATGGCAACGGTGTGCGGTTCGTCGCTGTCGCTCATGGATGCCGGCGTGCCCCTCAAGGCGCCGGTGGCCGGGATCGCAATGGGCCTCATCAAGGAGGGCGAGCGCTTCGCGGTCCTCTCCGACATCCTGGGCGATGAGGACCATCTCGGCGACATGGATTTCAAGGTCGCCGGCACCGCCAGCGGCGTCACGTCGCTGCAGATGGACATCAAGATCACCGGCATCACCGAGGAGATCATGAAGACCGCGCTCTTCCAGGCGAAGGGCGGCCGCATGCACATCCTCGAGAAAATGTCGGAGGCCATCGCCGAAGCCCGCCCCGGCCTCGGCGAGCACGCGCCGCGCATCGAGGTCCTGACCATCCCGACCGACAAGATCCGCGAAGTGATCGGCTCGGGCGGCAAGGTCATTCGCGAGATCGTCGAGAAGACCGGCGCCAAGATCGACATTTCCGACGACGGCACGGTGAAGATCGCCTCCGCCAACGGCACCGCCATCCAGGCGGCGATCAAGTGGATCAAGTCCATCGTGTCGGAGCCGGAGGTCGGCGAGGTTTACGAGGGCACGGTCGTCAAGATCGTCGACTTCGGAGCCTTCGTGAACTTCTTCGGGGCCCGCGACGGTCTGGTTCACGTTTCCGAGCTGGCGCCGCGCCGCGTCGGCAAGGTCAGCGACGTCGTGAAGGAAGGCGACAAGGTGAAGGTGAAGCTCATGGGCTTCGACCAGCGCGGCAAGGTGCGCCTCTCCATGAAGGTCGTCGACCAGAAGACCGGCGAAGACCTGACCAAGAAGGAGGGGGCGGCCGAGCCGGTGGCGGCCGAGGCCGAGTAAGGGTGCCAGTGTCGATGCGCTAGAGCATCGCCGGCAGGACGCGGTCGGGCGGCTTGTGGCCGTCCACCCACGTCTTGATGTTGATGATCACCTTCTCGCCCATGTCGATGCGTCCCTCGATCGTCGCCGATCCCATGTGCGGCATGAGGACCGCGCCTTTCGCCTTGAGCAGCTTGGGGTTGACCGCCGGCTCGTGCTCGAACACGTCGAGCCCGACGCCGCCGAGTTCGTTCGACTCGAGCATGCGGGCCAGCGCGTTCTCGTCGATGACCTCGCCGCGTGCCGTGTTGACGATGATCGCGTCGGGCTTGAGGAGCTTCAGCCGCCGCGCCGATAGCAGGTGGTACGTCCCGGGCGTATGCGGGCAGTTGACGGACACGATGTCGACCCGCGCCAGCATCTGGTCAAGGCTTTCCCAGTAGGTGGCCTCGAGCGTCTCCTCGATCGACGGGTGCACCGGCTTGCGGTTGTGATAGTGGATCTGCAGCCCGAACGCCTTCGCGCGGCGGGCGACCGCCTGGCCGATGCGCCCCATGCCGATGATGCCGAGCCGCTTTCCGAAGATGCGGTGGCCGAGCATCCAGGTCGGCGACCAGCCGCCCCACACGTTGTCCGGACCGATCACCTGGGCGCCTTCGATGATGCGCCGCGCCACGGCGAGGATCAGCGCCATGGTCATGTCGGCCGTATCCTCGGTGAGGACGCCCGGCGTGTTCGTGACCGTGATGCCGCGCGCCAGCGCAGTCTCGACGTCGATGTTGTCGACGCCGGTTCCGAAATTCGCGATGAGCTTCAGCTGCTCGCCTGCCTGCATGATGACCGACTTGTCGATTCGGTCGGTCACCGTCGGCACCAACACCTCGGCTTCCTTCACCGCGGTGACGAGCTCGCCCTGGTTCATGGGCTTGTCGTCGGAATTGAGGCGCGTGTTGAAGAGCTCGCGCATGCGGGTCTCGACGACGTCGGGCAACTTCCGCGTCACGATGACCAACGGCTTGCGCTTCGCCATAAAAACTCTCCTCGGGCCGCTGAGTTTACGAAGTGTTAACGCATTGGCCGCAGCTTGGGCCGGTCTTTTTGTTGCCTTTTGTCTGTGTAAACTGCGCTTGACCCGGGTGGCAAGGGGCAGGCACGACCAGCCGTTGTCGGTCGGATTCGGGCCGACGGAGTGGGATCAGGATCGATGACCGGACGAGGGTTGGGCTCCCTGCTGATGGCTTCCGCTTGCCTGGGAATCGTCGCCGCGGCGCTCTTTGCGCTTTTCAGCGACAACTCCGGCACCGAGGTCCAGGCGGCGGCTGCGGCATCGCCGGAGACGACCGCCAGCGTGGCTCCGGAGACGGCCGTCGGCGTCAGCGGCTTGCCTCTGCCGCGCTTCGTGAGCCTCAAGACCGATCTCGTGAACGTTCGCCGCGGTCCCTCGAGCGAGCATGAGGTGATCTGGGTGTTCCGGCGAAAGGGACTCCCCGTTGAAATCATTGCCGAGTTCGAGCACTGGCGCCGCATTCGCGACAGCGAAGGCGAAGAAGGCTGGGTCTATCACAGCCTGCTGGCCGGCAAGCGCACCGCACTCGTCGAGCCATGGAAGAAGGAATCGACCATCGCCCTGCGCAGCACGCCGGCCGGCGCCTCGGCTCCCGTCGCCATGCTGCGCTCTGGCGTCGTCGCTGAAGTCGAGGCTTGCGACGGAACCTGGTGCGAGATGCAGGTCGAAGGCTATGACGGCTGGGTCGCGCAGGTCGAGCTCTACGGCGTCTATCCCGGCGAGAAGATCGAGAACTAGTGGGGCCGGTGCTCTAGGCGTCCCGCAGCCGGACGATCACGTCGATCCGTGACACCTTCTTTCCCGGCGGTGTGGACGGAAGCCCGTCCACCGTCACGCACGGACTGTCGATGTCCATGAGCTTCCCTTCGTTCTCGAGATAGAAGTGGAAGTGGTTCGACGTGTTGGTGTCGAAATAAGTCTTCGCACCCTCGATCGCGACCTCGCGGAGGAGCCCCGCCGCAGTGAACTGGTTGAGGGCGTTGTAGATCGTGGCGAGCGATATGCCGGTGCCGGCGGCGGTGGCCTCGCTGTGCAACTCCTCCGCCGTCACATGGCGGTCCGGTCCGTCGAACAGCAGCTTGGCCAGCACCAGACGCTGGCGCGTCGGTCGCAATCCGGCCTTTCTGAGCTTATCTGTGACCGTCTCGGTATTCATGAATATCTGTATAACCTTGTTCAAAGCTGCGAGTTGGTAGCATGATCCCTGGCTTTTTGGCAAACTGACGCTAGGAGCGCCATTGACGCATGGCCCGGACGCGCCTTGAACGTGCATGCCCGGGTGGGTGTATAATCAGACCGGGTAAAGGCGAGGGATGGATCAAAGTCGGATAGGGGCGGCAGGGCGGCGCATGTTCGAGCGGAAGCCTCATTACTCATTTGAGGACCTTTTAACCTGTGCCCGTGGCGAGCTTTTCGGGCCCGGCAATGCACAGCTGCCGCTGCCGCCCATGCTCATGTTCGACCGCATTACCAGCATCACCGAGGAGGGGGGAGAGCACGGCAAGGGGCAGGTGGTTGCCGAGCTCGACGTCCACAAGGACCTCTGGTTCTTCTCCTGCCACTTCCTCGGCGATCCCGTCATGCCCGGGTGCCTCGGCCTCGATGCGCTCTGGCAGCTCCTGGGGTTCTTCCTGGGATGGATGGGTGCCCCGGGCCGTGGACGGGCCCTCGGCGTCGGCGAGGTCAAGTTCGCCGGTATGGTTTTGCCGACCGTGAAGAAGGTCGAATACATCGTGAACCTCAAGCGCGTGATCCTCCGCAAGCTCAATCTCGGCATCGCGGACGGGTTGTTGAAGGCCGACGGCGAGACCATTTACCAGGCGTCGGACCTGCGTGTGGGCCTCTTTCTGCCCGACGCGGCCGGCGCCGGCGCCTGAAGGCGCGTTTGGGCTATAGGGAGTAGAGAGACATGCGGCGCGTCGTGGTCACTGGAATGGGTATTGTGTCGAGTATCGGCAACAATACGCAGGAAGTGCTTGCCTCCTTGCGGGAAGCGAAATCGGGCGTCGTGCGCGCCGAGGATCATGCGCGCCTCGGTTTCCGCTGCCAGGTGCATGGCGCGCCGAAGCTCGATCTCGACGCCGCGGTCGATCGGCGCGTGCGCCGCTTCATGGGCGACGGCGCCGCCTGGAACTGGGTCGCCATGCAGCAGGCCATCACCGATGCAGGCCTCGAGGAATCGGACATCAAGGACGAGCGGACCGGCATCATCATGGGATCGGGAGGTCCTTCGACGCGGACCATCGTCGCTGCCGCCGACACCACGCGTGAGAAGGGACCGAAGCGGGTCGGGCCGTTCGCCGTTCCCGCCGCCATGTCGAGCACCAACTCGGCGACGCTCGCCGTCCCCTTTGGCATCCGCGGCGTCAACTATTCGATATCGTCCGCCTGCGCGACCTCCTCGCACTGCATCGGCAATTCGGCCGAGCTCATCCAGTGGGGCAAGCAGGACGTCATGTTCGCCGGCGGCGGCGAGGAGCTCGACTGGACGCTGTCGGTTCTCTTCGACGCCATGGGCGCCATGTCGACCCACTTCAACGACACGCCCGCCAAGGCGTCGCGCGCCTACGACAAGAACCGCGACGGGTTCGTCATCGCCGGCGGCGCAGGGGTCGTCGTTCTCGAAGAGCTCCAGCACGCCAGGGCACGCGGCGCCAAGATCTATGGCGAGGTCGTCGGCTACGGGGCGACGTCGGACGGCTTCGACATGGTTCAGCCTTCGGGTGAAGGCGCCGCCCGCTGCATGCGGCAGGCGATGGCGACGGTGCGCGACAAGGTCGACTACATCAATCCCCATGCCACCTCGACTCCGATCGGCGACAAGAAGGAGATCGAGGCGATCCGCGACGTCTTCGGAAACCACCCGCCGGCCATCTCGGCGACCAAGTCTCTGACTGGCCATTCGCTAGGCGCCACCGGCGTTCAGGAGGCGATCTACTCGCTCCTGATGATGAAGAACGGATTCATCTGCGAGAGCGCCAACATCGACGAGCTCGATCCCGAGTTCGACGATATGCCGATCGTGCGCAAGCGCATCGACGATGCGAAGATCGACGTCGTTCTTTCGAACAGTTTCGGGTTTGGCGGCACCAACGCCACGCTCGCTTTGCAACGTTACAACGGTTAGGGACTGCGAGACCGGACGGGACATGGGCGAATTGGCGAGCGAGATCATGAAGGGCCGGCGCGGCCTGATCATGGGCGTGGCGAACGATCACTCGATCGCCTGGGGCATCGCCCAGGCGCTCCATCGTCATGGCGCCGAGCTCGCCTTCACCTACCAGGGCGAAGCTTTCGGGCGCCGGGTCAAGCCGCTTGCCGAGAAGGTCGGCAGCACTCTCGTCATCCCCTGCGACGTCGAGGACCTCGCGACCGTCGATGCGGTTTTCGCGGAGCTTGGCGGCAAGTGGGGCGCGATCGACTTCCTCGTCCACGCCATCGCCTATTCCGACAAGGCGGAGCTCAAGGGCAAGTACGCCGACACGACGCGCGACAATTTCCAGCGCACCATGCTCATTTCGTGTTTCTCCTTCACCGAGATCGCCAGGCGCGCCGCGGCGCTCATGCCGGATGGCGGTTCGATCGTCACCCTCACCTATGGCGGCTCGACGCGCGTCATGCCGAACTACAACGTCATGGGTGTCGCCAAAGCGGCGCTCGAGGCCTCCGTGCGCTACCTGGCGGCCGACTTCGGCCCGCAGGGGGTTCGCGTCAATGCCATCTCGGCGGGACCGATGCGCACCCTGGCCGGTTCCGGCATCGGCGACGCCCGCATCATGTTCAACTACCAGAAGCGCCATTCGCCGCTTCGCCGCACGGTCACGCTCGACGACGTCGGCGGCGCCGCGCTCTATCTGCTGTCGCCGCTCTCCGGCGGGGTCACGGGCGAAGTCCACTTCGTCGACTCGGGCTACAACATCATCTCGACGCCGCGGCCCGAGGATCTTCGGTCGGGCGACATCGACGAGCTTCCCGAGGCCGCCCAGTAGCCTTCAGGCGTGGTGCGACAAATCGCGGAACCGCGACCCCGTGCCGTTGACGGGGTTGTTCGGATCCCAGCGGATCTCCGCCATCAGCATGCGGGCCTCGAGCGCATCGTAGAGCAGCATTCGCCCGGCCAGGCTTTCCCCGATCTCCAGGATCTCCTTCATGACCTCGATCGCCTGGATCGAGCCGATGATGCCGGTGAGGGCACCGAGGATGCCCGCTTCTTCGCAGGTGGGCACCAGGCCCGGCGGCGGCGCCTCGGGATGGAGGCAGCGATAGCTCGGATAGGGCGTGCCGTCGGGATGGTCGAGATGCGGCTTGAAGGTGGCGACTTGGCCGTCGAACTGGCCGACCGCCGCCGTGACCAGCGTCTTGCGTGCCAGGTAGCAGGCGTCGCTGACCAGGAAGCGCGTCGGGAAATTGTCCGAGCCGTCGGCGACGATGTCGTATCCGGAGATGAGGTCGAGCGCGTTCGTGTGATCGAGCCTCGTTTGGTGAGGGCTGATCGTGACGTGCGGGTTGAGCCTGCGAACCGCCTCTGCCGCACTGTCCGTCTTCGGCCTGCCGACGCCGTCCGTGCCATGGATCACCTGGCGCTGCAGGTTCGAAAGCCCGACCGCATCGTCGTCGACGACGCCGAGATGGCCCACGCCCGCCGCGGCTAGATAGAGGAGCACGGGCGATCCGAGACCGCCGGCGCCCACCACCAGAACGCGGGCCGCCTTGAGCTTCGCCTGGCCGGGGCCTCCCACTTCCTTCAGAAGGATGTGGCGCGAATAGCGCTGGAGTTCGATCGGCGAAAGCGCCATCGGACTTAACCGACGCCGGACGAGCCGAAGCCGCCGTCCCCGCGATCCGTGTGGTCGAGGGTTTTCACCGCCTGCCAGCGGACATGCGTCACCGGTGCGATCACCAGCTGTGCGATGCGGTCGCCGTGCCGGATACGGAATGCATCAGAACCGTGATTGACGAGGACGACCTTGATCTCGCCGCGATAGTCGCTGTCGATGGTGCCGGGCGAATTGAGGCAGGTGATGCCGGCCTTGAGGGCGAGCCCCGACCGCGGTCGCACCTGCGCCTCGTAGTTCTGCGGCAATGCGATCGCCAGCCCGGTCGGCACGGCGCGCCGTTCACCGGGGCCGAGCACCATCTCTTCGCCCGGCAGTGCGGCACGCAGGTCCATGCCGGCCGCGCCGCGGCTTTCATAGGCAGGCAGCGGAAGATCGGCGCCATGCGCCATGCGTATGATGGCGACCGCGACGGGGTCGCTCATTCGGCGGCCTTGCGCCGTTCGCTGAGCCGGCCCGCCAACACGTCCATGAGGCGCCGAGCCACTTCGAACTTGGTGAGCTGCGGCCAGCTCTCGACCCCGCCCGCCGTGACGATGTGGACGCGGTTGTGGGTTCCGCCCATGACGCCGCTGGCCGGGCCCACGTCGTTCGCCACGATGAGGTCGGCGCCTTTCGCCTCGAGCTTGCTGCGGGCGTTGGCGATCACGTTTTCGGTCTCGGCTGCGAACCCGACCACGGTCCTGGGCCGCCCCGATGTGCGATGGGCGATGGTCGACAGGATGTCCGGGTTCTCGATGAAGCTGAGCTCGGGAGCCTTGCCGCTTCGTCCCTTCTTGATCTTGTGGGTCTCGGCATTGGCGATGCGCCAGTCGGCGACCGCCGCCGCGAAGATGGCGATGTCGGCGGGCATCGCCTGCTCGACCGCCGCCAGCATCTCCGCTGCTGTTTCCACCGTCTTCACCTCGACGCCGCGCGGCCGCGCCAGTTCCGTCGGGCCCGAGATGAGCACGACGTCGGCCCCGAGAGCCGCTGCAGCCTCGGCGATCGCATAGCCCTGCCGGCCCGACGACCGGTTGGCGATGTAGCGCACCGGGTCGATCGGCTCGTGGGTCGGCCCGGCCGTGACGATCACCTTGCGCCCCGACAGGAGACCCTCGGACTCCGCCGGAAACAGTCGCTCGATCGCCGCGATGATTTCCTCCGGCTCGGCCATTCGGCCGGGGCCATACTCGCCGCACGCCATGTCGCCGTCATTGGGACCGACCACGGCGATCCCGTCGCGTTTGAGGATCTCGACATTGCGGACCGTCGCGGGATGGAGCCACATGCGCACGTTCATGGCCGGCGCGATCAGGACCCGCTTGTCGGTTGCAAGCAGCGCCGTCGTCGCCAGATCGTCGGCGAGCCCGTGCGCCATCTTGGCGATTACATCGGCAGTCGCCGGTGCCACCACCACGAGGTCGGCGGCGCGAGACAGCTCGATGTGTCCCATCTCGGCTTCGTCAGTGAGGTTGAAGAGATCGTCATAGACCTTGGTGCCGCTGAGGCTCGCCACCGACAGCGGCGTCACGAATTCCTTCGCCGACCGCGTGAGGATCGCCGTCACTTGGACGCCGCGGTCCTTGAGCCGCCGGATGAGCTCCAGGCTCTTATAGGCGGCGATGCCGCCGGTGATGATGAGGAGGATTCGTTTTCCGCTGATCATGGCTCGCCTCTTTCAGGCTTCTGGAAGTATGGCACTTTTGTTCGTGTCGCCGAAGCGGCCCTTTTGGCCATGGTTAGAAGACCTGCGCCAGGGCAAGAACGACGAGCGCCGCCGCTCCGATCCACAGGGCGGCTCGCGTGACCCGGCTGTTCTGGGCCTGGACGCGGGCCAGCGCCTCCGTCGTCTCGCGGTCGAGCTTGAGGCCGCCCGACTGGGCCATCTCGGAGAGCATGTGGGTTGCCCGCTGCGCCTCCGAAAGGACCTCCGGAAAGCTGGTGACCAACCGTCCGAGGCTGAAGGCGCCCTCGGCTGCGTCCTCGAGCCGGCCCTGCGGCCCGAGCCTCGCCTCGATCCATTGCCGCACCACCGGCTCGGCGGTGGTCCACATGTTGAGCTGCGGGTTGAGGCTGCGCGCCACTCCTTCGACGACCACCATCGTCTTCTGAAGAAGCAGCAGCTGCGGCTGGGTCTGCATGTTGAACTGCTCGGTAACCTGGAAGAGCTGCGTCAGAAGCCGCGCCATGGAGATGTCGTCCGCCGTCTTGTCCATCAGCGGTTCGCCGATGGCCCGCAACGCCTGGGCGAAGACGGCCGCGCTCTGGTCGGCCGGCACGTAGCCGGCATCGAAATGCACCTCCGACACGCGCGCATAGTCCTTGGTGATGAAGCCGAACAGGATCTCGGCGAGAAAACGCCGCTCCTTCTGATTGAGCCGTCCCATGATGCCGAAGTCCACCGCCGCCAGCCGGCCGTCGCGATCGGCGAACAGGTTGCCGGGATGCATGTCGGCATGGAAGAATCCGTCGCGGATGGCATGCCGCAGGAACGACCGGATGAGCACCTCTGCCGTCCGTTCGCGGTCGATGCCGGCGGCATCGAGCGCTGCCGGATCGCCGAGCGTTTTGCCATCGATCCATTCGGTCGTGAGCACGCGGCGCGCCGTCCGCGTCCAGTCGACCTGCGGTACCCGGAAGTCGGGATCGCCTTTGACGTTCTCGCCCATCTCGGCGATGGCAGCGGCTTCCATGCGCAAGTCCATTTCGAGCCGCACCGACCGGGCGAGTGTCTCGACAGCTTCCACGGGCCTCAGCCTTTGGGCCGGTTCGTGCCAGCGCTCGACGAGCCGCGCCGCGAAGAAGAAGCTCTCGAGATCGGCATTGAACCGTCCCTCTATGCCGGGCCGCAGGATCTTGACCGCCACCTCGCGACCATCCGTGGTCCGGCATTTGTGGACCTGGGCGATCGACGCGGCGGCGACTGGCGGACCGACATGCGAGAACAGGCTCGCCGCCGGAGCGCCGAACGCGTTCTCGATCTCGGCCAATGCAAGCGCGGTCGCGAAGGGCGGCAGGCGATCTTGCAGGCGCGCGAGCTCCTGCGCCTGCCGGGCCCCAATCAGGTCGGGCCGCGTGGCGAGGAACTGCCCGAGCTTGATGTAGCTCGGACCCAGGGCCGCGAGCGCCGCCACCATGTCGCCGTCGGCCGGCTTCCGTCTGCCGGCGCCAAGAAGCGTCATGAGCGTGCGGGCGCCACGCGGCAGCTGCGCCAGCTGGCGATCATCGAAGAGTCGCCCGTGGGCGGCGATGGTGCGCGCTGCCTTGAGAAGCGACAGGCAATGCGTGACGGCGCGCGCCATGTCTCTAGAGCCGCCAGGCCGCATGGATGGCGGCGATGCCGCCCGTGAGGTCGCGCACATGGACGCGCCCGAATCCGGCGTCTTCGATCATCGCCGCGAAGGCGCTCTGGTTGGGGAACGTCCGGATGCTCTCGACGAGGTAGCGATAGGCGGCGCCGTTGCCGGTGACCGCCTTTCCGAGTGCCGGGATCACCGTCAGCGAATAGGCATCGTAGAGCTGCTTCAGGCCCGGCGCGTCGACTCGCGAGAATTCGAGACACGCGAAACGCCCGCCGGGCTTCAGCACGCGGTAGGCTTCGGCAAGCGCCTGGCCGATTTCGCTGACGTTTCGGATGCCGAAGGCGATCGTGTAGGCGTCGAACGACGCGTCGGGGAAGGGCAGGGCCTCGGCATTGCCGACCGCGAAGTCGAGATGTCCGTCGATCCCGCTGTCCCGCGCCCGCCGCTTGCCCTCGGCGATCATCTCCGGCGAGATGTCGCATAGCGTGACGCGCACGCCCGTACCGCCGATTGCGAGGATGCGCTGCGCGATGTCGCCGGTGCCTCCGGCGACGTCGAGGCAGTGGAAGGCGCGGCCGCCGCGCGGCGGACCGAGCGCCGTCACGAGATCGTCCTTCCATAGCCGATGCAGCCCCGCCGACATGAGATCGTTCATGTCGTCGTAGCGGCGGGCCACGTCGGCGAAGATGTCGTTGACGAGCCCTTGCTTGCGCTCCGCCTCGACGCTTCGGAAACCGAAGGCGGCGTCGCGGGGCCCGGGATGCTTTTCAACCATGGCGGCGGACCATATCTTATGGCCCTTAACATGGCTATTGCGTCGCCGCGGCGGTAGGGTGACGCCGTTTTGGTTAACGGAAGTTGCCCATGCCCGAGTTGCCGGAAGTGGAAACTGTTCGCCGCGGTCTTGCCGTCGGCATGGCCGGCCGACGCCTCGTCTCGGTGACCGCCAGGCGCCCCGATCTCCGCTTGCCGTTGCCGCGCGACTTCGCAGCTCGGCTGAAGGGGCGCGAGGTGCTCGGCGTCGACCGCTGGGCCAAGTACCTGCTCCTTCATCTCTCGGATGGCCTGACCCTGCTCGTGCATCTCGGGATGACCGGCCGCTTCACGATATTCCCACCGACCGGAGGCATGCGAAATCTGGGTGACGCCTATTACGAGCCTGCTGCCGCGGATGGTGCGCCCGGTCTGCACGATCATGTCCTGATGACGCTCGACGATGGGACGCGCATCGTGTTCACCGATCCGCGTCGCTTCGGTGTAATGGATCTCGTCCCGACCGCCGACCTCAAGGAGCATCGGCTCCTGAAGGGCCTGGGCGTCGAGCCGTTGAGCCGCAGGTTCTCGGCCCGCTATCTCGCCCGCATCCTCGCTGCCAGGAAGGCGCCGCTCAAATCCGCCCTGATGGACCAGCGCAACATCGCCGGCCTTGGAAACATTTACGTCTGCGAGGCGCTGTTCCGGGCCGGCCTGTCGCCGAAGCGGCCGGCACGCACCCTCGCGCGGCGTGGTGCCGGCGACCCCCGCCTGATCCGCCTCGCCGACGCCGTGCGCCGGGTCCTCAAGGATGCGATCCGCGCCGGCGGATCCACTCTCCGCAACTATGCCGATGCCGATGGAAGGAGCGGCGACTATCAGAACCGCTTCAAGGTCTATGACCGGGCCGGCCAGCCCTGCCTGCGATCTGGCTGCCGCGGACGTGTCCGGCGGATGGTGCAGGCGGGCCGTTCCACCTTCTTTTGCCCCGTCTGCCAGCGCTGAGGATCGGTTGACGGCAGGGCCCCTGAGCCGATATAAGCCCGCCAATTCGCTTCATCGAAACAGGCAAACGAGGGCGCGGGGCTTGTGGCCCGTACCCGTCTTGAGGACTGACCATGGCAAATACGAGTTCTGCAAAGAAGGCGACGCGCGTCGCCGCCCGGCGCACGAAGGTCAATCAGAATCGGCGCAGTCGGGTCAGGAGTTTCATTCGGACCGTCGAGGAAGCGATCGCCAAGGGCGATCGTGCCGCCGCCGAAGCCGCGCTAAAGACGGCCCAGCCGGAGATCGTACGTGCCGCCAACCGCAAGGTCATGCATCGAAATGCCGCCTCGCGGAAGATTTCGCGCCTTTCGCGCCGTGTGAAGGCGATCAAGGGCTAGATCGCGACCTGCCGGCGGTGAAGTTCGAAGACCCGGGCTCGACCCGGGTTTTTTGTCAGTCTACGGACTCTTTTCACTGAAAAAATCGCTCGACATTTCAATCGCTTGTTCCCTGAACGGGACCCTCACCAAAGAATCGCCTTTTTCGCGGCGCTGCGCCCGCCTCCGCCCTGGCCTGCGAAAAGTGCTGTTGCACAAAAGTCGCATTTGCGTCGCGTAAGATTCATACAAGTGAGTCAAAGGCTTGACGAAACGGAGGAAATGACGCCTCGCGCCGCGCCGTCGGGCGTGGTTGTCCGTGTACGGACATAGCAGTGGAAAACCTTGTCCCCGCACCTTCCCTCTATGTAACGTCGCTTCGTAGCCACTGGCCAACGGGAACGGCCGCACAAGGTGGAGGTCAGGTTTAAGAGGGGTCGAACAAGATTCGTGACGCGGCGGGAACAATCTTGAGACATCGATGGTACGGTGGCGAGCTACTCGCAGTACCCTGCGGGTCCTGAGGTCATCAATTCAAAACGGGAATGAGTGGCCGGTCGGCTTGACCGGTCGATGATGACGCGCGCGCCGAAACCTGTACCCAGATTGGACGGCGAAGCGGCAAAGGCGAGGAGGTGGCGAACGAGGAACGACAGACGTTGCGGAGGAATGGCCCCGCACGGCGGATCAAGCCGGGGCTTGTTGAGTTGAGTACATAGTAACATGGGGCTTCGAAGTCATGATGGCGGATGCGGCGAAAGACGATCTCAAGCAGAGCTGGAACAACATCGCAAAAAGGCTGAGGGCGGAGCTCGGGGAAGACCTGTATACGAGTTGGTTCGTCCGCATGGAGGCGGAGGAATGCCATGATGGGCAGCTGGCGGTGTCGGTTCCGACCCGCTTCCTCAAGAACTGGATCCAGTCGCACTATTCCGATCGCCTCCTGAAAGTCGCCCAGAGCGAGCTCGGCACCCTCGACGCGGTATCGATCAAGGTTCGCACCCGCGGCCTGCCCACTCGGCCCGCCGAGCTTCAGGAGCGGCGTCCAATCTTGCCGACCGCCGAGCCGCGCATCGCACCCGCCATCGTGCCGGCGCCCGACAAGATGCCCGGCGACCGCGGCTCGCCGCTCGATCCCGTCTTTACGTTCGAGTCGTTCATCGTCGGCAAGTCGAACGCGCTCGCCCACGCGGCGGCCATGCGCGTCTCCGATGCGCTTCCGGGCGCCCCCATCAGCTTCAATCCCCTCTATCTCCATTCGGCCGCCGGGCTCGGCAAGACCCACCTTCTGAACGCCATCGCCTGGCGGGTCCGCCAGCAGCACGCCGACCGCAAGGTCCTGTTCATCACGGCCGAGCGCTTCATGTATCATTTCATCAATGCGCTCAGGGCCCGCGACGTCATCTCCTTCAAAGACTACTTCCAGAACATCGACGTCCTGTTGATCGACGATTTTCAATTCCTGCAGGGCAAGACCATGCAGCAGGAGTTCTGCCACACCTTCAATTCCCTGGTCGACAACAAGCGCCAGGTGATCGTCGCCGCCGACGTCCCGCCGGCTCAGCTCGAAGGCATCGACCAGCGAATGCGCTCGCGGCTGACCGGCGGCCTGGTCGTCGACATCGAGCTTCCCGACCTCGAGCTTCGCTGCCAGATCCTGTCCGGCAGGTTGCACACCGCCAGGCGTCGTGATCCCTCGATCGTCATCGGCGACGATGTCATCGAATTCGTCGCCAACAAGGTCGCCGGCGGCGGACGCGAGCTCGAAGGCGCGTTGAACCGCATCATCGCCAGCCAGCAGCTCAACCGGTCGCGCATGACCGTCGAGCTTGCCGCCATGACCTTGCGCGACGTCTCCGAGCCCACCGATGTCGCGCGGGTGCGCATCGACGACATCCTCAAGGTGGTCGGCCGCCACTACAACGTGGCGCGTGCCGATCTCCTGTCGCCCCGCCGCGCCAGGTCGATCGTGCGCCCTCGCCAGGTTGGCATGTACCTCGCCAAGAAGCTGACGCCGCGCTCGCTGCCCGAGATCGGCCGCCGCTTCGGAGGCCGGGACCACTCGACTGTGCTGCACGCCGTCCGCAAGATCGAGGAGCTCATGCTCGTCGACGAACAGCTGGCGCGAGAGGTGGCGCTGCTCATCAAGCTGATCGAGCAGCATTAGGCCGCACGTCGCGCTGGCGTCTCTTGCCTTGCGATGAAATACGCGCGAAAGTCACTTCCCCCCGGCGGGCCTCGGTTCGCCGGGGCAGTGGCATCGTTGCATCGAAGGATGGTTTGGAATGCGAGTTACGATAGAGCGTTCGGCTTTTCTGCGTTCGCTCAACCATGTTCAGAGCGTCGTCGAACGCCGCAACACCATCCCCATTCTTTCGAACGTTCTCATCCAGGCGAGCCGCGGCTCGCTCAAGCTGACCGCCACCGATCTCGACATCGAAGTCGTGGAGACGCTGGAGGCCGAGGTCGGCCGCGAGGGTGCGACGACTGCGCCCGCCCACATCATGTACGACATCGTCCGCAAGCTGCCCGACGGCACTCAGCTCGAGATCGAGCAGGGACCGGACGACGGGCGGCTGGCGCTGTCCGCGGGCCGCTCGCGATTTTCGCTGCAGGCCCTGCCGCCCCAGGATTTCCCCGACCTTGCGGCCGGCGAGCCGACCCATGATTTCAGCATGGGTGCCGGCGACGTGAAGACGCTCATCGAGAAGACGCGCTTCGCCATCTCGACCGAAGAAACGCGCTACTACCTGAACGGCATCTATCTCCACGAGGTGACGGTGTCCGGCACCCCGATGATCCGCGCCGTGGCGACCGACGGGCATCGGCTCGCCCAGGTCCAGTACGCCCGTCCGGAAGGGGCGAAGGGCATGCCGGGGATCATCGTGCCGCGCAAGACAGTTCTCGAGCTCACCAAGCTCGTCGAGACCGCCGATGGCGAGATCGCCGTCAGCCTCTCCTCCGCGAAGATCCGCTTCGCCCTCGACGGCCTCATCCTCACCTCGAAGCTCATCGACGGAACCTTCCCCGACTACGAGCGCGTCATTCCGCGCAACAACGACAAGAGCCTTTCCGTCGATACCCGTCTCTTTACCCAGGCGGTCGACCGCGTGTCGACGGTGTCGAGCGAGAAGGGCAGGGCGGTCAAGCTCAACATCGCCACCGACCGCGTCACGCTGACGGTGAACAATCCTGAATCCGGATCGGCGGAGGAGGAGATACCGGCGACCTACACTGCCGCCGCGCTCGATATAGGTTTCAACTCGCGCTATCTTCTCGACATCGTGGGCCAGTTCAAGGGCGAGACCGCCAGCTTCGCTCTTGCCGACGCCGGCTCTCCGACCGTCATTCGCGATGCCGGTGACGATTCGGCCCTCTATGTCCTGATGCCGATGCGCGTCTAGCGCACCGGCGCTCGATCGGCCATGAAAGGCGACCGTGCCCGTCTCGGCTGAAGCCCTTTCGATCGATCAGCTGAACCTCGCCAACTTCCGCAACTATGAGCGGCTGCGGCTGGAGATCGGCCGGCGCCATGTCGTGCTCACCGGCGCGAACGGTGCGGGCAAAACCAACCTTTTGGAGGCGGTCTCGCTCCTGGCGCCTGGCCGCGGCCTCCGCCAGGCGGCATTCGAAGGGCTGGTGCGGCGCGGGACCGATGCGGGCTGGTCGATCTCGGCCGAAGTCGACGCGGGGGACTCGTCGTTTCGCTGGCGACGTCTTATATCTTCACTGGCGAAGGCGGCGAACGGGCCCATGCGCGCAGCCGCCGCGTCGCCGTCGACGGCATTCCTCAGAAGGGCAGTGGTGGGCTGGGACGGCACGTGCGCATTCTCTGGGTGACGCCGTCCATGGACCGCATCTTTTCCGGTCCGCCTGCCGACCGTCGCCGGTTCTTTGACCGGCTCGTCACCGCGATCGACCCCGCCCATGCTGGACGGGTATCCGCCTTCGACCGCCTGCTTCGCGAGCGCCGGCGCCTGCTCATGTCGGATGGCGACCGGGTCTGGCTCGACAGTGTCGAGCACCGGCTGGCGGAAGAGGGCGTGGCGCTGGCGGCAGGTCGCATTTCGGCCCTGGACACGCTCCGCGGCCACATCCGGCGGGAAGGCGAGAATGGCGCATTCCCCTGGGTAAGCCTGACATTGGTGGGTGAATTCGAGGAGCGGCTGGCGGCGACGCCGGCCGTGCAGGTCGAGGACGAATATCGTAAAATACTGCTTGATTCGCGACCCCTTGACAGGACGACTGGCCGAACGCTTCGTGGCCCGCACCGGAGCGATCTCGGCGTGATGCATGGTCCCAAGGGGATTTCGGCTGGCATCTGCTCGACGGGAGAACAGAAGGCGTTGCTGATCGGCATCATAATGGCGCAGGCGCGGGCGGTGGCGAGCACCCATGCCGGCGGCGCCCCCGTCTTGCTCTTCGACGAGGGCCTTGCCCATCTCGATACCGAGCGGCGCCTCGGTCTCTTCGCGGAGATCGCGGCCCTCGGCGCCCAGAGCTGGTTTTCGGGTACCGATCAGGTGCTGTTTCACGGGTTCGATGACGATAGACTTCGCCTCGTCATCGCGGATGGCGCGGCGACGCCAGTAGGATGAAGAATGACTGAGAAGGACTGGAACCGCGATGTCGACGCCTACGGCGCCGAATCGATCAAGGTCTTGAAGGGTCTCGACGCCGTGCGCAAGCGGCCCGGGATGTACATCGGCGACACCGACGACGGTTCGGGCCTTCACCACATGATCTACGAGGTTGTCGACAACGCCGTCGACGAGGCGCTCGCCGGCTTTTGCGACCGCGTCGTCGTCACGTTGAGCGCCGACGGCACCTGTACCGTGTCCGACAACGGGCGCGGCATCCCGACCGACATCCACCCGACCGAAGGCGTCTCGGCCGCCGAAGTCATCATGACCCAGCTCCATGCCGGCGGAAAGTTCGACCAGAATTCCTACAAGGTGTCGGGCGGCCTGCACGGCGTCGGCGTGTCGGTCGTCAACGCCCTGTCGAGCTGGCTCAGGCTCAGGATATTCCGCAATGGCAAGGAATACGCCATGCGCTTCACCCATGGCGTGGCGGACGCGCCGCTCGCCGTCGTCGGCGAGGCCGAGGGCAAGTCCGGTACCGAAGTGACCTTCCTTCCCTCCACCGACACCTTCACCATGACCGAGTTCGACTGGAGCACGCTCGAGCACCGTCTGCGCGAGCTCGCCTTCCTGAACTCCGGCGTAACCATCGTGCTTTCCGACCGGCGCGGCGTCGAGCCGAAGGAGATCGAGATGAAGTACGACGGCGGCATCACCGCCTTCGTCCGCTATCTCGACCGGACCAAGACGCCGGCGCTCGAGCGGCCCGTTTCCATGAAGGCCGACCGCGACGGCGTCACCGTCGAATGCGCCCTGTGGTGGAACGACAGCTACCACGAGACCACGCTGTGCTTCACCAACAACATCCCGCAGCGCGACGGCGGCACCCACCTCGCCGGCTTCCGCGCCGCCCTCACCCGCGTCGTCAACAACTATGCCAACGAGTCCGGCGTTACCCGCCGCGAGCGCATCGCGCTGACCGGCGACGACGCCCGCGAAGGCCTGACCTGCGTCCTCTCCGTGAAGGTGCCCGATCCGAAGTTCTCCTCCCAGACCAAGGACAAGCTCGTCTCCTCGGAAGTCCGTCCGATCGTAGAGGGCCTCGTCGCCGAGTATCTCGGCAGCTGGTTCGAGGAGCATCCGCAGGAAGCGCGGCTCATCGTGACCAAGGTCGTGGAAGCCGCCGCCGCCCGCGAGGCGGCGCGCAAGGCGCGCGAGCTCACGCGCCGCAAGGGCGCGCTCGACATGGCGGGGCTCCCCGGCAAGCTCGCCGAATGCCAGGAGCGCGATCCGGCCAAGTCGGAGCTCCTGATCGTCGAGGGCGAATCGGCCGGCGGCTCCGCGAAGCTTGCCCGCAATCGCGTGAACCAGGCCGTGCTCCCCCTGCGCGGCAAGATCCTCAATGTCGAGCGGGCCCGCTTCGACAAGATGCTGTCGTCCGTCGAGATCGGCACGCTCATCGCCGCGCTTGGAACCGGCATCGGTCGCGACAGCGAGGTGGAGGGCTTCAACATCGCGAAGCTCCGCTATCACAAGATCATCATCATGACTGATGCCGACGTCGACGGCGCTCACATCCGCACGCTTCTCCTGACCTTCTTCTACCGCCAGATGCCGGAGATCATCGACCGTGGCCACCTGTTCATCGCCCAGCCGCCCCTCTACAAGGTCAAGCGCGGCTCTTCCGAGCAGTATCTGAAGGACGGCAAAGGTCTCGAGAACTACCTGATCGAGACCGGCCTCGAGGACGCCGTTCTCGTTCTCGGCAGCGGCCAGGAACGCGCCGGTGTGGACCTGCGGTCGATCATCGACGAGGCGATCAGCGTGCGCGCCGCCATCGAAGCCCTGCATTCGCGCTACTCCCGTGCCGTCATCGAACAGACGGCCATCGCCGGCGCGCTCAACCCGGAGGTTCTCGCCAATGCCGAGAATGCCGACGGCGCGGCCCGCTACATTGCGCGCCGACTCGACGTGATATCGGAGGAGACCGAACGCGGCTGGACCGGCGCGCCGACGTCCGACGGCGGCCTCAACTTCTCCCGCGAGGTGCGCGGCGTAACCGAGAGCTGGGTGATCGACGGCCGCCTCATCGGCTCGGCCGACGCGCTGCGCCTCGACAAGAAGGCAAGCCACCTGCAGGAAATCTACGCCAAGCCGGCCCGCCTGCGCCGCAAGGACCAGGACACCGTGATCCATGGGCCATTGAGCCTGCTCGAGGCGGTCTTCTCGGCCGGCCGCAAGGGGCTGACGCTGCAGCGCTACAAGGGCCTCGGCGAAATGAACCCCGACCAGCTGTGGGAAACGACGCTCGACGAGAACGTCCGCACGCTTCTCAAGTGCCAGGTGCGCGAGCTCGACGAGGCCGACGATCTCTTCACCAAGCTCATGGGCGACGTGGTCGAGCCGCGCCGCGAGTTCATCCGTGAGAATGCGCTTTCGGTAGCCAATCTCGACGTTTGAGACCCAGTCATGATCTCGACATGATTGGCCCTATGCTTCGGAAATTAAATGGGTATTTTCAGGGCTGGCAAAAGGCGGAAGGGCGACGCTCGCCGGGAACCGCGACTCTACGCTGACTCCGGCAGGTCGTCCGGCCGGTCGTCGCGCCGCCGCCCCGTCGTCTATCGGCTTCTCGCCTGGGGCTTCATGCTGTGCCTGTGGGGCCTCATCGCCCTGGGCGGCCTCACCACCTATGTGTGGTTCTCCCTCGACCAGCAGGGCCTGTTCCAGATTCCCGACCGCGAGCCCGGCATGATCGTGCTCGCCTCCAACGGCGAGGTGCTGGCCGAACGCGGCACGTTCTTCGGCGACGAGGTGCGGCTGGACGAGCTTCCGGTCTACGTGCCGCAGGCGGTGATCGCCATCGAGGACCGTCGCTTCTACAGCCACTTCGGAATCGATCCGATCGGCCTCGCTCGCGCCGCCGTCTCGAACTATCGCGCCGGGCACGTCGTCGAAGGCGGGTCCACCCTGACCCAGCAGCTGGCCAAGAACCTGTTCCTGAAGCCGGAGCGGACCATACAGCGCAAGCTCCAGGAGATGGTGCTCGCCATCTGGCTCGAGGCCAAGTTCACCAAGGAGGACATTCTCCAGCTCTACCTCAATCGCGTCTACTACGGTGCTGGCGCCATTGGCGTCGAGAAGGCCGCCCAGAAATACTTCCGCAAGTCGGCGCGCGACGTCGCGCTTTCCGAGGCCGCGATCCTGGCCGCCGTCTTGAAGGCTCCCGCCACCTACAACCCGATCAACCACCCCGAAGAGGCCCGCGCCCGCGCCCGCGAGGTCGTCAAGGACATGGTCGAGGCGGGCTTCATCACCGCCCGCGAGGCCGACCGCGCCGTCAAGGCCCCCGCCGCCGTACGTCCCGTCGACTACGTGCCCTCGACGCAATACATCGTCGACTGGATCGCCGATCAGATCCCGGAGCTTGCCGGCTCGATCGATCAGTCGATCATCGTCGAAACGACGCTCGACCAGAACCTGCAGGCGATCGCCGAGAAGTCGGTGCGCCAGCGGGTCAACAACGAGGGCCGCAAGCTCAAGGTCGGGCAGGGGGCGGTCGTGGTGATGGACATGCGGGGCGCCGTCGTGGCCATGGTCGGCGGCAAGTCCTATATCCGCAGCCAGTTCAACCGCGCCGTCAACGCCAAGCGCCAGCCGGGTTCGGCCTTCAAGCCCTTCGTCTACCTGACCGCCATGGACCAGGGGATGACGCCCGAGAGCGTCGCGATCGACGAGCCGGTCCGCATCGGCAATTGGTCGCCCGAGAACTACAAGCGGAAGTATCTCGGTCGCGTGTCGCTCACCCGCGCCCTCTCCCTGTCGCTCAACACGGTCGCCGCGAAGCTCGCCGCCGAGGTCGGCCCTTCGAACGTGATCACGACCGCCCACCGCCTGGGCATAAACTCGCCCCTGCAGCCGAACGCATCGATCGCCCTCGGCACCTCCGAAGTGTCGCTGATCGAGATGACGACGGCCTTCGCGCCTTTCGCCAACGGCGGTCGCGCCGTTCTCCCGCACGTCATCACCCGCATCATCACGCGCGACGGGCGCATCGTCTACGAGCGCCGCGGCGACGGCATGGGCTATGTCGTGTCGAGCTCGAGCCTCGGGGCCATGAACCTGATGATGCGCGACGTCGTGGCCGAGGGAACCGGCCGCCGCGCCCAGATCCAGGGTCAGGACATTGCCGGCAAGACCGGCACCAGCCAGGACTATCGCGACGCCTGGTTTGTCGGCTATTCGGCCTATCTCGTGTGCGGCGTATGGGTCGGAAACGACGACAATTCGCCGACCCAGAAAGTGACCGGCGGCAGCATCCCCGCCGCCATCTGGAAGGACATCATGTCCCCCGCCCACGACGGCCTCGCCTACGCCGCGCTGCCCGGCGCCTATGAGGAGGAAGGACCGGTGCAGGTGGCGAGCGACGGCATCTTCGATGTCCTGCGCGACATGTTCGGCTCCTCGGCGCGCGGCGACGACATGCAGGAGGGAATCGAGGAGCAGGACGACGGCGTGCCGTCCTTCCGCGAGCAGCTGCGCAAGGCCCGCGAGCGCCGCTAGCCCTGGCGGCCGTAGCGATGCAGGTCGCGGCCGTGCGTGCGCATCCACCGCCGCGCCGATGCGACGTCCCGGTTGAGCCCGCGCACCACCGCCCAGAACCTTGCGCTGTGGTTGAGCTCGACGAGATGGGCCACTTCATGCGCCGCAACGTAACGAAGCACGAAGGGTGGCGCGAGGATTAGACGCCAGGAATAGGAGAGGTCGCCTTTCGCCGAGCACGAGCCCCATCGGCTCGCCGGATCGCGGATCGACACGCGGCGGTGCTTGACCTCCAGGGCTTCCGCATAGTCGTGCGTCGCGGCGAGAAGATCGCGACGTGCCTCCGCCTTCAGCCAGTCGGTGAGGCGGCGCGCCAGGTGCGCCGGCGCCCCCGCCACTTCGATGATCTTCTCACCATGTGCGTCATGTCCCGTCTTCACGCCGCGGCCGCCCGGCGCATGAACGATGCGGTGTGCCTCGCCGCGCAGCACGACGGATGATCCTTCGACGAACGGTTGCGCAGCGGGAACGGTGGCGAGCCGGTCGATGATCCACCGCGCCTGGCTTCGCGCGAAATCCATGGCCCGCTTGTGGCTGGCCCGCATCGGCAGCGTGATGATGACGCTGCGGCCGCCGTCGGCGATCCGGATGATGAATCGGCGCGCCCGGACGTTGCGCTTCAAGACGACGGGAAGCGCGTGACCGTCGAGCACGAGTTCGGCGGACTCCGTGGTGGTGCGCAAGAATCGAATGCCGGTCACGCCGCTCTCCCTTCAAGCCGACACTGCCGCGATTCCGGATCGCGTCGCAAGCCTGTCCATGGGAACGACGTCTATCGCCCCGCCGTCGCCTCCTTGAGGCCGCGGGCGAGCCCTTCCGCATCGGTGCTGTAGCCGAAGTGCTTGAGGAACCGTCCCTCCCGGTCCATCAGATAGACGATGCTCGAATGGTCCATGAGATAGTCCGTCGCGCCCGAGCCTTCCGCCTTGCCGTAGAAAACGCGGTATGCCTTCGCCATCGCCGCCACCTCCGCCGCCGAGCCGGAAAGGCCGACGAAGCGGGGATGGAAGTTCTTGACGTACTGGGCGACCACCTCCGGCGTGTCGCGGGCCGGATCGATGGTCACGAACAGGGGCTGGATGTCCCGGCCGTCATCGCCGAGCTTGTCGAGAGCCGCCGAGATGACTTGCAGCTCGGAAGGGCACACGTCGGGGCAATAGGTGTAGCCGAAGAAGATGAGCATGAACTTGCCGCGGAAGTCCTGATCGCTCACCTTCGCTCCTGTATGGGCGGTCAGCCGGAAGGGCCCGCCGACCAGCGCCGTTCCGCTCGTCGCGGGGGCGGGCGAAGACGTGAGGAGCCGATAGCCGGCCGCTCCGGCGGTGACCGCCGCGGCGAGGAGAATGACCAGGGGAATGAACCGCTTCCTTATGAAGGACGACATGCTAAGCCTTGCTGGATGGCGCCGCCCGTGCTCCGTCGGGCACTCTGCGGTACACTAAGATGATGACATTCGAGGAGAGTTCAAGCCGGACACGTGGCCTCAGGCTCCAGACCCTCGTCTGGCTCCGCTGGATCGCGGTCGTCGGACAGACGGGAGCGGTGCTGTTCGTCAACGTCGTCCTGGGCTTTCCGCTGCCGTTGGGATTCTGCCTCGCCGTCATCGCGCTCTCCGCCTGGCTAAATATCTTCCTCGCTTTGCGCTGGCGCTCGACCGTCCGCCTGGCCGACGTGAGCACCGCCCTCCTGCTCGCCTATGACCTCGTGCAGCTCGCTGTCCTGCTTTTCCTCACCGGCGGTCTCGAGAACCCCTTCGCCTTCCTCTTCCTCGTCCCCGTGATGGTCTCGGCGACGACCCTGCCCGCCCGCTACACGACGTGGATCGCCGCCCTCGCGGTGGCTCTGGCGAGCCTGCTCGTCTATCTCCACCTGCCGCTCCCGTGGCGCCCCGGCGAGGCTCTCAGCATGCCTGCGCTCTATGTGGCGGGCCTGTGGGCATCGGTCCTGTGCGGCACCGTCTTCTCTGCGATCTATGCCAGCCGCATCGCCGCGGAGTCGCGTCAGATGTCGGAGGCGCTCGCCGCGACCGAGATGGTTCTGGCCCGCGAGCAGCAGCTCTCCGCTCTCGACGGACTTGCCGCCGCCGCCGCCCACGAGCTCGGAACGCCGCTCGCCACCATCGTCCTCGTGGCGAAGGAGCTGAAGCGCGAGGTGCCGCTCACCGGCCCGCTCGCCGATGATCTCGATCTTCTGGCGAGCCAGGCCGAGCGGTGCCGCGAGATCCTGTCGCGCCTGTCGAACCGCGAGGCGCAGACTGACGCGATGTTCGCCAGGCTCAAGCTGTCGGTCATGCTGGAGGAGATCATCGAGCCCCTGCGCGGGCCGGACGTGGCGATCGTGGTCACCCACGATGCCGCCCCATCGCTCGAGCCGTGGATCCTGAGGAACCCTGCCATCAAGTATGGGATCGGCAACCTGCTCGAGAATGCCGTCGATTTCGCGCGCGACCGCGTCGACGTGGTGGCGCACTGGACGCAGGCCGACGTCTCGATCCTCATCCGCGACGATGGCCCGGGCTTCTCCCAGGATATCATCGACCGTCTCGGCGATCCGTTCGTCACCACGCGCAAGGGCTACGACTCGGCCGAGGAGTCGATCGACCTGCGCCGTCATCAGGGGATGGGCCTGGGCTTCTTCATTGCCAAGACTCTGCTCGAGCGCTCGGGCGCTATCGTCACGCTCGCCAACCGCTCGGGCGCCGAACGCGGCGCGGTCGTCAAGATCGCGTGGCCGCGGCCGGCGATAGAGGCTCCGGCAAAAATCATTCCCTCCGCTCCACTGATGACCGCCG
This sequence comes from uncultured Alphaproteobacteria bacterium, assembly GCA_963789175.1. GTDB lineage: Bacteria > Pseudomonadota > Alphaproteobacteria > Rhizobiales > Aestuariivirgaceae > CAWBJO01. The sequence continues at coordinate 67,023 of CAWBJO010000003.1, read as the reverse complement.
CCGCCGATTGACCCTGGGTCCCAATTGGGACACATAGAAAGGGGAAACCCATGCAATGACGGCCGAAGTTCTTCCCCAGGATAAGACGCTCCTCCTCGTTGACGACGACAAGCCGTTCCTCATGCGGCTCGCGCGCGCCATGGAGACGCGCGGCTTCGAGGTGCGGACCGCGGAGACGGTGGCCGAAGGCATCGACCAGGTGAAGCGGGCGCCGCCCGGCTATGCGGTCGTCGACCTCCGCCTGAGCGACGGCAGCGGCCTCGACGTCATCGGCGCGCTGCACCACGCCCGGCCGGATGCGCGCGCCGTCGTGCTCACCGGTTACGGGAACATTGCTACCGCCGTGACGGCGGTGAAGCTCGGCGCCATCGACTACCTTGCCAAGCCAGCCGATGCCGATGCCGTCTACGGCGCTCTGATGGCCGAGACGTCGGCCAGGGCGGCGCTGCCCGAAAATCCCATGTCGGCCGATCGCGTGCGCTGGGAGCATATCCAGCGCGTCTACGAGCTTTGCAATCGCAACGTCTCCGAGACGGCGCGCCGTCTCAACATGCATCGCCGCACCCTGCAGCGCATCCTTGCCAAGCGCGCCCCGCGCTAGGGCGCCATCGGGTCCCGCAGATATTGAAGCCGAAGGGCGGCGGCATGCGCGAAGCGCAGCGTGATCGCCTTTCGCCGGGCGCCGCTCAACGGCCGGTCGCCGACGTCGCGCAGGATTTCCGCTCCCCACGCGTCGGCGACGATCAGGCCCGAATGATCGGGCATGATCTCCTGTGGCATCTCGGGAGGAATGGCGAAATAGAGCCGGTCGCAGTATTCCTCGTACTCCGGCCACTTGTCGTCGGCCCGGAAATCCGCAAGCGACGACTTGATCTCCACGACCCAGATCGCGCCCCGCTCGCCGAGCGCCATGATGTCGACGCGCCGCCCGCTCGCCAGCGGCAGCTCGGTCACCGTCGCGAACCCGAGTTCGCGGAACAGCCGGCACACGCCGCGCTGGATGCCTGCGGCGGTCGGCGACTGCCGGCGGTCGACGATGACGAGCCCGAGGCTCTCCAAGGGTTCGATCACGAGCGATTCCTTCTGCCTACGGAGCGATGGCGGGCCGCTGCCCGTCGCCCAAAAACCGCTGCAAACGCGCGGCAGTTTCGCCTTGCCAGGCCACCTTGACCCGAGGGCCTCTCGCGTCAATATGCGGTCCATGACACCAGCCGGGGAGTCGCAATGTCAAGACATGCCTTGAAGATGCTCATCTTTCTCAACCTGGGGGCGCTGGCCGGGCCGGCCCTTGCCCAGGACTGCGGCGGCGATTTCCGCGCCTGGCGCGACGGCGTCAAGGAGGAGGCGCTTGCCCAGGGCGTCTCGCCGAGGGCTGTCGCCGTGCTCGATCGCGTCGAGTTCGATCAGAACATCATCGACATGGACCGCCGCCAGGGTGTCTTCGCGCAGACCTTCCTCGAGTTCTCGGGCCGCATGGTGAACTCCTATCGGCTTAAGCAGGGCGCCGCGCGCCTCGCCAAGCACAAGAAGATCTTTGCCGAGCTTGAGGATCAATACGGCGTGCCCGCCGGTCCCATTGCGTCCTTCTGGGGGCTCGAGACCGACTACGGCGCCAACCTCGGCAAGTCGTCGACCCTGAACGCGCTTGCCTCCCTGGCCTTCGACTGCCGCCGGCCCGAGAAGTTCCGCCCTGAGCTCATCGCCGCCCTTCGCATCATCGAGCGCGGCGACCTCCCGCCAGAGGAGATGCGGGGCGCCTGGGCCGGCGAGATCGGCCAGGTCCAGTTCATGGCCAAGGACTATTTCGAAAAGGCGGTCGACTACGACGGCGACGGGCGCCGCGACCTGCGGCAGAGCGTGCCCGACGTTCTCGCATCCTCGGCCAACTATCTTTCCCTCGCCGGCTGGCAGCGCGGCGAGCCGTGGCTAGAGGAGGTGCGCGTTCCACCCGACCTCGATTGGCAGCAGGCCGATCTCGAGATCAAGCATCCTCGCGCCCAGTGGGCCAAGTGGGGCGTGCGCACTCCCTCTGGCGAGCCCATCGAAGCGGACGACCTCCAGGCATCCCTCCTCCTGCCCATGGGCCGCAACGGTCCCGCTTTCCTCGCCTATGAGAACTTCAATGCCTTCCTCACCTGGAACCAGTCGCTGGTCTATGCGACGACGGCCGCGTACTTCGCCACCCGCCTCGAAGGCGCTCCGCCCGTCGGTAAGGGCAACGGCGAGGTCGAGCCGTTCGGCGCCAAGCAGGTCTTCGAGCTTCAGGAGCTTCTGACCAGGCACGGCTACGATATCGGCAAGGTGGACGGACGGCTCGGCCTCGCCACGCGCGGTGCGGTGAAGGAGGCTCAGATCAAGCTCGGCATTCCCGCCGACAGCTATCCCACGTCCGAGCTCCTGGCGCGCCTGCGGGACATGTGATCCTCGAACGGCTCCGTTTGATCCGAGCCGTTTGACTTAGGCGCGCCCAGTAACTAACGTCATACTGGTATAACAGGTATACCAGTATGAGCGTCATTCGTCGCCGCCGTCTCTATGAAGATGTCGCCGAGCGTGTCGAGCAGCGGATCCGCGACGATGAATTTGCCGCCGGTGCGCGGCTCCCCTCCGAGCGCGAGATGATGCGCGAGTTCGGCGTCGGCCGGCCCGCCGTGCGCGAGGCGCTCTTTCACCTGAGCAAGATGGGGTTGATCGAGCTGAAGTCCGGCGAGCGCGCCCGCGTCGCCGTGCCGACCCCGATGGCTGTCGTCGAGCAGCTCTCCGGCCCCGCCCGCTACTTCCTCTCCAATCCCGATGGCGTGCGCCACTTCCAGGAGGTTCGCATCTTTCTCGAGGCGGGGCTGGCGCGCTATGCGGCGGAACATGCGTCCGCGACCGATCTCGGCGCCCTTGCCGACGCGCTCGAGCAGAACCGGCTGTCGATCGGCGACCGCAGGAAGTTCGCCGACACCGACGTCGCGTTCCACTTTGCGATCGCGGTCATTCCGCGCAACCCGATCTTCACGGCACTCCATGCCGCGATCTTCGAATGGCTGAAGGACCAGCGCACCACCACCCTCGGCGAGCCGGGGCAGATCCGCGTCGCCTACGCCGCCCACGCCGCGATCTGCGAAGCCGTCGTCGCCCGCGACCCGGTCCGTGCCGAGCGCGAGATGCGCGCCCATCTCGAACAGGTATCCGGCCTCTATGCGCGCGTGTCGGGAGGGGACGCATGACGGGCTACGTCGTCATGGTCGACTTCCGCTTGCGCCCGGGCACCAAGTCCGCCTTCCTGCGCCTCATCGATGAGAATGCCAGGGCGTCGTGCCGCGACGAGCCGGGTTGCCGGCGTTTCGACGTGATGGAGCCGACCGACGGCGCCGACCGCGTCTTCCTCTACGAGATCTACGACGACCGCCAGGCCTTCGACGCTCACACGCGCACGCCCCACTTTGCGGCTTTCGATTCCGCAAGCGCGCCGCATGTCGTCGGGAAGACGGTCACGACGCATGATCTCGTCCTCGAAGGTTCGGACGCCAAACGATGAAGAAAGCGGGGAACGGCATGGCTGGTACGGGCTTGCGGGCGATGGCGAAGACGAAGAACGTCAAGCTCGGCCACTTCCTGGTCGAATTCGCGACGCCCGGCATCGGCCACATACTGAAGTCGGCCGGTTGCGAGTTCGCGCTTTTCGACATGGAGCATTCCGGCTTCGGTTTCGAGACGGCCAAGAGCGCCATCCGTTACCTGGAGGCGGGCGGCATCCCGCCGATCGTCCGTGTGCCCTCGAAGGAGTATCACCACATCGCGCGGGCCTGCGACATGGGGGCGGAGGGCCTGATGGTGCCGATGGTCGGCAATCCCGACGAGGCGCGCTCCATTCTCGATTCCATGAAATACTATCCGGAAGGAAAGCGCGGCGTGGCGCTTCAGGTCGCCCACGACCGCTATCGCGGCGGTCCCGTCGCCGAGAAGCTCGCCGCCGCCAACGACCGCACCGCTCTCTTCTGCCAGATCGAGACGGAGGAGGGCGTGCGAAATGCCGACGCCATCGCCGCCATGGACGGCGTCGACTGCCTGTGGGTCGGCCACTTCGATCTCTCCGTGTCGCTTGGAATTCCGGGCGAGTTCGGGCATCGCAAGTTCAGGAAGGCCATCGAGGACGTCGTCGCCGCGACGCGCCGCCACAAGAAGGCGCTCGGCCGCCTCGTGCCGACGGTCGAGCTGGGCATCGAGATCTATGCCCAGGGTTTCGATTTCGTGTGCTATTCCGGCGACGTGTGGGTCCTCCACAACGCGCTCGCCGAGGCGATCGGCAAGCTGCGCGACAAGTGCAAGGCCAAGGCCAGGTGAGGGCGGCGATGGCTGATAAGTTTCGCGTGGCCCTCTCCGGAGATTTCAGGAAGCCCGACGGCTCGCCGACCTTCCCGGATTTCGACCTCGCTCCCCTGCGGGCCGCACCGAATGTCGAGGTGGAGTTCCTCGCCGCCGCAAATCCCATCGAAGCCCGCCAGATCGCCGATTTCGACGCCCTCATCCTTCTTGTTCCCCGCTTCGCTAAGGAGAGCATCCACCAGAACGGCCGCCTTGCCGTCGTCGCCCGCTTCGGTGTCGGCTTCGACAACGTCGACGTCGAGGCCTGCGCCGATGCCGGCATTGCCGTGGTGATTACGCCCGACGGCGTGCGCCGCCCCGTCGCCGCATCGATCATCACCCTCATGCTGGCCCTGACCGGCAAGCTCATGGTGAAGGATCGACTCACCCGCTCCGGCCCCGCCGGGTTCAACAAGCGTGCCGAGCACATGGGTATCGGCCTCGTCGGGTTGACGCTGGGCTCCCTCGGCATAGGGAACATCGGGGCCGAGATGTTCCGCCTGGCGAAACCATTCGACATGAAGTTCATCGCCCACGATCCCTTCGCCGACAAGGCGGTCGCCGCCGATCTCGGCGTCGAGCTCGTCGGGCTCGAAGATGTCTTCCGCCGCTCCGATGTCCTCACCGTCAACTGTCCATTGGCTCCCGCCACACACCATTTGGTGAATGCTGAGCGCCTGGCGCTCATGAAGCCGACCGCCTACTTCATCAACACCGCCCGCGGGCCAATCGTCGACCAGAAAGCGCTGACCGATGTCCTCGCCGCCGGACGGATCGCCGGGGCCGGACTCGACGTGTTCGAGACCGAACCGCCGGCCGCCGACGACCCGCTCCTCGGCCTCGACAACGTGATCGTGACGCCGCACGCCCTCTGCTGGACCGACCAGTGCTTTGCCGGCAACGGCGCGGCGGATGTCCGTGCGGTGCTCGACGTCCAGCATGGCCGCGTGCCGCGCGGCGTGGTGAGCCGGCGGGTGCTTGACCATCCGGCGTTCAAGAGCCGCCTGGCGGAATTCGGGCGCCGGTTCGGAGAAGGGCGGTGAGAAACCGTGAAAATGGGATTATGATGGCCGTGAAGAAGTGAAAAATGAAAACCTAGGGAGGAATACAATGAACGAACGTGAAAGGCGCGATTTCGAAGCCGGATTGTCGGCCGAAGTGGACGCATGGCTGCGCGGCGAGCCGACCCGCCGTGATTTCATCAAGCGCTTCGGCCTGCTGACCGGCATGCTCACCATCGGCGGCGCGCTCCTGCCGGAGTTCACCGAGCGGGCTCTCGCCCAGGCGGCTGCCGAGCTTGCCGACCCGTCGACGCCGCTTGGCCAGGCCCAGCTCGCCGCCATGAAGGCCTCGATGGAAGGACCCGCCGAAGGCTCCGCCTACCGCGCCGTGCAGGCGGCCAAGCAGTATTCGGGCGTCACGCTGTCCATGACCTACGAAGTCGGACTGCAGGCGCTCGATCCCCGCAACTATTCCGGCCCGGTGTGGGAACAGCTCACCGGCATCAAGTCGAACGTTGTGGAGCTGTCGAACCCCGACCAGTACTCGAAGGCGGTGGCAGAGCACATCGCTGGGTCCGGAGCCTATGACATTCTCGACATCTCGCCCGCCTGGACGCCCTCGATGGCTGACGGCGGCGTGATCGCCCCGCTTGACGATTACATCGCCAAGTACATGAACATGGATGACCTCAATGACTATCATCCTCTTTACAAGGCGCTGCCGACTTACAAGGGGAAGATCTGGGGTTTCTTCGACGATGGCGACATCTTTGCCCTCTACTATCGCAAGGACATCTTCGAGGATCCGAAGTTGAAGGAGGCCTACCAGGCGAAGTTCGGCAAGGCGCTCGAGGTGCCGAAGACTTGGGAGGACTACGCCCAGACGGCGCAGTTCATCACCGACCAAATGGCCCCCAACGTCTATGGCGCGGGTCATTTCCGCAAGGCCGGAGACCCGGGAAATCAGTTCGACTTCCTGCAGCAGTTCAGGGCGAACGGCGGCAAATTCTTCGACGACAACATGAAGGCTCAGATTGCCACCGATGCCGGTGTCAAGGCGCTGATCAACATGCTCGCCTCGAACGCCGCATCGATCCCGGGCAACAACGAGATGGGCGCGGTGTCGCTGTGGGCGGCATGGCTCCAGGGCAAGGTCGCCATGATCTACTCCTGGCCGCCGACCGGACGCATGACTGCCGGCTACTCGCAGAGCGACAAGGCGATCAACTTCGTTCCCCAGTCGACGATCGCCGACAAGGTCGGCTATGCGGTCGTCCCCGGCAATCCGGAGCATGCCACGGGCTACAACAAGGCGCTCTCCGCCGATTCCGCCAATCCGGAAGCTGCATACCTCTTCATGCAGTGGGCCTGTTCGCCGCCCGTGTCGCTGGCGCGCTGCATGCTCCCCTATGCGCTGCGCGATCCCTATCGCCTGTCGCACTTCAAGTCGGATCTCTATGCCGCGCTCTTCCCGACTGCGAAGGAGTATCTGCACAATCTCAACAACTCCGCCAATGTCGGCCTTCTCGACCCGATCATGCCTGGTGCCCAGGATTACTTCATCAGCATCGACCGCATGTGCTCGGCGGTGTGGGCAGGTGCCGACCCGAAAGCCTCGCTCGAGACGGCGGCGGCCGAATGGGATCAGACCACCGACCGCCTCGGCGTCGACTCCCAGAAGGCCTACTACGAGGAGTTCAAGAAGCTCCCGGGCTCCTTCGCCGACAACACCGTCGAAAAGCTCGGCTTGGCGGTGAAGCTCGACTGAGCGTCCGCGAACGACCATCCCTTCCCGTCGACATCCGGCGGGAAGGGCGGCTTGCTGGTGAAGGCCTCGAGATGCGTCTCCGATGACTGCGGATAGTCTGGCACTGCCTGGGAGGGCGTCGCGGCTCGAGCGGCTGTCCATCTGGAGCGATCGTCATTTCAAATGGCTGCTGGTCGCTCCCGCCGTGCTGCTGATTCTCGCCCTCTCCGTATATCCGCTGCTGTTCTCGATCTGGGTTCTCTTCGTCAACTACGACTTCCAGGTGCCCGGCCACGCATTCGTGGGCTTGCGGAATTTCGAGCGCGTCGTCACCGATCCCGTCGCGATCAGGTCGCTGTGGCTGACCATCGTGTTCTCCACCATCAACGTAAGCATCGAGTTCGTCCTGGGGCTCGGCTTGGCGCTTTCCATGACCAAGACGTTCCGCGGGCGCGGCCTCATCCTGTCCATCATCATCATTCCGCTGTTCATATGCCCGGTCGTGGTCGGCCAGGCCTGGGCCCTGCTGCTGCAGCAGCCCTTCGGCCCGACCAACTGGCTCCTGAGCCAGCTTCTCGGCTACGACGTGAGGATCGGCTGGCTCACCCAATCTCCGTGGAACTATATCGCCATCATCCTTGCCGACGTCTGGCAATGGACTCCGTTCATGTTCGTCATCCTGCTCGCCGGGCTCACGGCCATTCCGCCCAACCTCTACGAGGCGGCCGAGCTCGACGGCGTCGACGGTTGGCAGGCCTTCTGGACGATCACCGTGCCGCTGCTCGCCCCGATGATGCTTCTCGCCATCACCTTCAGGCTCCTCGATGCGATCAAGCTCTTCGACACCATCTTCATCATCACCGGCGGCGGCCCCGGCACCAACACCTACACCAGCGCCTTCTATCTCTACACCCTGGGCTTCACCCAGTTCCACCTGGGCGAGGCGACGGCGGGAGCGTGGATCATCCTGATCCTCACCACCGTCCTCATTGCCTTCCTGGTGCGCCGACTGCTGCGCGAGGAGCCGGTGTGATGGCCGCCACGACGCGCCGCGCTTTGCGCATTCCGATCGGGCGCATCCTCTTCGTCACGCTGTTCCTGATCTTCCTGCTTGCGCCGCTCTATTGGATGGCGATGACGTCCATCAAGCCGAGCGACGACTACCTCACCGTGCCGCCCGTCTGGTTCCCCTCCAAGCCGACCCTCGTGCACTACACCGCCGCGCTCTTCGCCTATCGCGGCCTGCGCGGCATCGTCAACAGCCTGATCATCTCGACCGCCGCGACCTTGCTGTCGGTGCTGTTCGGCACGCTCATGGCCTACAGCCTGGCGCGCTTCCGGACCGGCGGCCAGCATCTGTCGTTCTGGGTCCTGTCCCAGAGGTTCCTGCCGCCGATCGCCGTCATCCTGCCGATCTTCCTCATCTATCGCGGCATCGGCCTTGCCGATACGCACATCGGCCTCATCCTCGCCTATACGGTCATCACGCTGCCGGTGACCGTGTGGATGATGTACACCTATTTCCGGCAGCTGCCGCGCTCGCTCGAGGACGCAGCCATGGTCGACGGGTGCACCCGTTGGCAGGCGCTCTGGCGCATCGCTATTCCACTCTCCGCGCCGGGCATCGTCGCCGCCGCGGTCTTCGCCTTCATTGCGTGCTGGACCGAATTCTTCTTCGCTCTTCTGCTCACCAGCCGCAATGCCTTCACTCTCCCGACGGTGTTCCGCGCCTTCACCGGCTTTCAGGGCGCGCTCTACGGCGAATCGAGCGCGCTCTCGGTGGTCTCGCTGGTTCCGTCGATTGCACTTGGAACCCTGGTCCAGCGCCATCTCGTGCGCGGCCTGACCCTGGGAGCGGTTAGAGGATGACGAGCGGGGCGGGCATCGATGGCTGACGTGAAGATCACCGGGCTCGAAAAGCGCTACGGGGCCGTGAACGCACTGCAGGGTATCGATCTATCGATCGCCGACGGGGAGTTCACCGTCCTTCTCGGTCCCTCGGGATGCGGCAAGAGCACGCTTCTGCGCTCCATCGCCGGGCTCGAGGACATCACCGGCGGCACCATCGCGATCGGCGGCAAGGTCGTGAACGACATGCGGCCGCGCGACCGCGATGTCGCCATGGTCTTCCAGGACTACGCCCTCTATCCGCACATGACGGCGGCCATGAACATCGGCTTCGGGTTGAAGGCCCGCAAGTTTCCCGCTGCCGAGATCGACAAGCGCGTGCGCTCCACGGCGAAGATGCTTGGCATCGAGCCCTTGCTCAACCGCTATCCGCGCCAGCTTTCCGGCGGCCAGCGCCAGCGGGTCGCCATCGGGCGCGCCATCGTCCGCAATCCCCAGATCTTCCTTTTCGACGAGCCGCTCTCCAATCTCGACGCCCAGCTGCGCGACGAGATGCGCATCGAGATCAAGCGCCTTCACCAGGAGCTCGGCACGACCATGATCTACGTGACCCACGACCAGATCGAGGCCCTGACGCTCGCCGACCGCATCGTGCTTCTGCGCGACGGCGTGATCGAGCAGGTGGGGACGCCGCTCGAAGTGTATGAACGGCCGGTATCCCGCTTCGTCGCCGGGTTCCTGGGCTCCCCGCAGATGAACTTCATTCCTGCCCGCCTGACCGGAACCCGTTCCCATGCCGAGCTCAAGCTCGGCGAAGGCCCGCGCGTTCCCGTACCGGCCGGTTTCGCCGGCGACGTTCCGAAGGGTGGCCGCGACGTTCTTCTCGGCATCCGGCCGCAATCCATCACCCGCGCTGCCGGCGCTGCGGCGCGCACCGGTCATTCGCGCCTTCCCGTCAAGGTGGAGATCGTTCAGCCCACCGGCTCGCGCGTCTACATCACCTTCATCCTGAGCGGTGTCCGTGTCGTTGCCGAGCTCGACGCCCATGACGTGCCGAAGCCGGGCGACAGCATCGAGGTCGATTTCGACATGAGCCGGGCCATCCTGATCGATCCGCAGTCCAATCGGGTCGTCTGAATGGGAAAGCCCGTCCGGAAGAGGAAGCGAGACATGCCGGGGAAGCAGCCGACGCGCGCCATCAAGCTCTTCGGAACCGACGTTCCCGACAGCCGGCCGCGCGAGCTTCGCGCCGGTCCCGTCTCGGTGATGTTCGACAACGGCGCCCTGCGCTACATCAGGCTCAGCGGTATCGAGGTGGTGCGCGCCATCGCCTTCCTCGTCCGCGACGAGAACTGGGGCACCTACACGCCGCGGATTTCCAACGAGAAGGTCAGGAGGAGCGCCAAGGGATTCGCGATCACCTACGACGCCCGCTGCAGCGACGCCAAGCAGGCCCTCGCCTATCGCGCCGAGATCGTCGCCACCGCCGATGGTCGGATAGCGTTCAGCGCTGTCGCCACGCCGGAAACCGACTTCCGAACCAATCGCACCGGCTTCGTCGTGCTGCATCCGCTGAAAGGCGTGGCGGGCTCGGCCGTGGAGATCGAGAACGTCGGCGGCAAGCGCCTCAAGTCGAAATTTCCGGCCCTGATCGATCCCGTCCAGCCGTTCTTCGATATTCGCGCCCTGCGTCACAAGGTGGCGCCCGGCATCTTCGCCACCTGCCGGATGGAAGGCGATGCCTTCGAGACGGAGGATCACCGCAACTGGACCGATGCGTCCTTCAAGACCTATGTCAGGCCCCTTGCGCTTCCCTGGCCCTATGTCCTGCCGAAGGGCAAGCCCGTCACCCAGTCGGTCACCTTGTCGTTCTCGGGCAAGCTGCCGCGGCCGCGGGCGGAAGGTCGGTCGAAGCCCGTCGAGGTCGCGCTCGGCCGCCCAGCCGGCGCCATGCCGCTCCTTGCCGCCGCCGTCGGCGAGGCGGACATGTCGACGGCGCTCGCCCATGCTGCGCTCATCAAGGCGGCAGGCGTTCGTCGCCTGATCTGCACGCTCGATGCGGCAGGCTCCGACCTGCGCCGGTCGGTCGACGGGATTCGCGAACTGCGCGATCTCACCGGTGCCGAGATCGCGCTCGAAGTCGTCGTTCCCGGCAAGGCGGCGCCGGCGCGCGAGCTCGCGTCCCTCGCCGCGGCGGTCGCGGAGTCGGGCCTTCGTCCCGAATCCGTCCTCGTGTCGCCCGCCATCGATCTGAAGGCGGTTCTGCCGGGAAGCGAAGGCGGCGATGCGCCCGCCCAGAAGGACATCCACGCCGCGGCCCGCAAGGCGTTTCCGGGAGCGAAGGTGGGCGGCGGCATGCTATCCTTCTTCACCGAGCTCAATCGCAAGCGGCCGCCGGTCGATGGCATCGACTTCATCACCCACACGACCTGCCCGATCGTCCATGCCGCCGACGACATATCCGTCATGGAGACGCTCGAGGCGCTCCCCTATGTCGTGCGCTCGGTGAAGGCATTCGGCGGCGGCAGGCCCTATCGGATCGGGCCGAGTGGGATTCCCGCCCGCCTCAATCCGTATGGCGCCGGCCTGACGGACAATTCCGGCAACGGCCGCGTCTGTCTTTCGAACATGGATCCGCGCCAGCGCGGCATCTACGGCGCCGCCTGGACGCTCGGCTATCTCGCCATGCTGGCCCCGACCGGCGTCGACGCTATCGCCCTGGGGTCGGCGACGGGACCGACCGGAATGATCCATGCCGGCTCCCGGCTCGCGGCTCCCTACTACGACACCCTGAAGGCCGGTGCGCTCTACCCGGTCTATCACGTCCTCGCCGGCATCGCGCCCGCGTCTGGCGGAAAGCGCATCGAGGCGAAGGTGTCGGAGCCGCAGGCCGTGGCCGGTCTCGCATTTCGAGGCCCTTCGGGCCCGGAACTTTGGCTTGCCAATCTCACGGGCGAGGCCCGCCGTGTGAAGGTCAAGGGATTCGACGGCGCAGCGTCCATCGCTGTCCTCGATGCCGGATCCTTCGCGACGGCGAGCCGAGACCCGCAGTATCTCCGCCGTGGCGGCAAGGCTGTGAAGCGGGTTTCCACGCTCGATCTTCAGCCCTATGCCGTCCTGCGGATCGCCGCCCGGTGACCGCACCATGCCGCGCTTTGCCGCCAATGTGAGCCTGCTCTTCGGCGAGCTCGATTTCCTCGACCGCTTCGCAGCCGCCCGCGACCACGGCTTCCGCGCCGTCGAATGCCTCTTTCCCTATGCCCACCCCGCCGCCGATCTCGCGTCGCGCCGCACCGCCGCGGGCCTCGAAGTGGCCCTGTTCAATTCCTATCCCGGCGACTGGCAGCACGGCGAGCGCGGCATTGCCGCCCTGCCGGGCCGCGAGGCGGAGTTCAGGGCGTCCTTCGCGGTGAGCCTACAATACGCCCGCGCGCTCTCCTGTCCCAACATTCACGTTCTCTCCGGCGTCGCGGCGGGCGGCTCCGGCGACCACCGCCGCTGCTACCTCGCCAATCTGCGCTGGGCCGCCGAGCATGCCGCCCGCGACGGCATCAACGTCCTCGTCGAGGCGCTGAACCCACAGGACATGCCCAACTATCTGGTGGCCAGCGTCGAGGCCGCTCTCGCCATCGTCCGCGAGGTGGATCGTCCGAACGTCAGTCTCCAGCTCGATCTCTATCATGTCGGGATGATGGGCGGCCGCCTGATCGAAACGCTGCGCGCCGTCATCGGCGTCACGCGCCACATCCAGATTGCCGGCGTGCCAGGTCGCCATGAGCCCGACGTCACCCAGGAGGTCGACTATCCGCACCTCTTCTCGCTCATCGACGAGCTCGGCTATCGCGGCTGGATCGGCTGCGAGTACAGGCCTCGCGGCACGACCGCCGCCGGCCTCGGCTGGGGTGCGCCCTGGGGGCTGCATCAGCCCGGCAGGTAGTCCTCGATGTAGGTCTTGACGATCGAATCGAGATCGCGGTCGACGGGAAGGCCGAGCTCGACGGCCCGCTCGAAATGCGAGGCGACCGGCCAGGTGGCAACGATGCGCGCGATGGCGGGATCGGGCGCCACCCGGATCGGCCCGAGCTTCCTGCGGCCGGCCACGCGTTTCAGCGCCTGGATCATGTCCTCGACGCTCACCGCCAGCGACGGGAAGTTCACCGCCCGGTCCTCGCCGAGGTCGCGTGCTTCCACCTCGTGCAGCCGGATGAACCCCTCGACCACGGTGCCGTAGCCGGCGAGCGGCATGATGGCGTCGGTCTCGACCGGCAGGATGCATTCGACGCCGTCGAGCGGTTCGCGGAACACGCCGCTGACGAAGCTCGATGCGGCCTTGTTGGGTTTGCCGGGCCTGACGATCACCGTAGGCAGGCGCGCCGAGCGGCCGTCGATGAAGCCTTTGCGGCTGTAATCGTTGATCAGGAGCTCGCCGATGGCCTTCGTGACGCCGTAGGTGGTTTGCGGCAGCTGCTTCGTGTCGTCGCCGACGCTTTTCGGCATCGACGTTCCTCCGAACACGGCGATCGAGCTTGCGAAGACCACCCGCGGCCGCGAGCCGAGCGCCCGCGCCGCTTCGAGGACGTTCAGGTTGCCGGTCAGGTTCACGCGCATGGCAAGGTCGAAATCCTGTTCGCCGCCGCCGCTAACCACCGAAGCGAGGTGGAACACGCTGGTATCTGGCCGGTCGATCAGCGCCCGCACGGTCGCGCCGTCGGAGATCTCGCCTTTCGCCATGCGCACTCTGCCGTCCAAGTCGCGCGGCTTGTCGTCCGGCACGGTCATGTCGAAGAGAACGATCTCCTCGATAGGTGCCGGCCTGCCATCGGGCGCCGTCAGCTTTCCGATGGCGAGCAGCCGCCGGGCGAGCGTGACGCCGATGAACCCGGTGCCTCCGGTGATGACGACCTTCATGTCTTCCTCGATCGAGCTGGATGAACCGGTGCGAGGATCGTGGCCGCCTCGCGGAAACGCAAGCCCTGTTTTGCCGCCGCCGCGCCTGCGCCTTACCAATCCGGTGTTTCTGCGGCGTTGCCGCTCGGCGATTCGGGGGCGAGCGGCGGCGGTTTGCGTTTCTTCTTCTGTTTCACGGCGGGCTTCGGTTTCGCCTCGATGGGCCTGGCAGTCTTGCGGATAGGTTTCACGCGCGGCTTGACGGTGATGACCGATGCGGCGGGTGGCGATGCGGGCGCCGCCTCTTCGTTCGCATCGGGCGGCGGGTGAGCGGTTACCGGCACCGGTTCCGATGCTGCGGGCGGCTCTGGCATTGAGGTGACGAGGCCGGCCGCGCCGTGGGCAAAGGCGATGGCCGGAAACGGCGGGCGAATGGGACTCTCGACGGCCGGTCCGGGCGCGGCCTCGATCCTGGCTGCAATGTCAAGCGACCTTGCCGCAGTCTTCGTCGGCTTCGAGAGCGGCCGCGGCAGGGGGTTCGCGACGCGGGGTTGGGAGGGCTTCGCTGCCGCGTCGTCGTCGCCTGGGCCATCCTCGACGAGCCGCCCCATCGCTCGTCGTCCGACGCGCATGTCCTGGAACGCGGTCTCGGACTGTAGGCTGCCGGAAATGACGTCGGGCTCGATGTGTCCATCGCGCCCCGCCCGCCGCGCTTCGAGCGCCGCGACGAGTGGTGCCGTGGCGACGGTGCCGAACGTGGGATTCCCGGACGAGGCGGGAGGCACGGCAGCCTGATCGGACTCCACGAGCGCGCGCGATGGTGAATCGGGCGAAGTCGCATCGCCTTTCATGGCGACGCGCTCCAGCGCGACGAGCGTTGCGAACGTGAGGGTGAGGGCCGCGACGGCCGGCATGAGGCGCATGAGCCGTCTCTGCCGGGTGACGGCGTTTCGCGCGATGCGCGCCGGCCGTCGCTCGGTGACCGTGATCTCGACGTCGAAGGCGATGAGCTCGCCGCTGGTCGTCGCCACTTGGCCGACGACGATGACGGTGTGGCGGCTGTCGTTCAGCGCCTCCCAGATCCACCGCTTCTCCTGGGGCAGGTATCCGACCTTGCGCCGGTCGTGGTAGGCGGCGATGGCTTCCGGGCGAGTGGCGCTGCCGCGCTCGCGCTTCAGCTGGACGATGCCGCCAATAGGAACCCGCGAGGGAAGAAGCGGAGCTCCGTCCTCGTCCCTCACTGCGACAATCGAACACGCATACGCACTCACAAGGGGTCCAAGCTAGCCCACAACGCCCCTAGGTTTCAATTCCGATGCTGGCCGCCCGCCCGGACCCCGTCGCGGGCAAGCGTCAGAGAAGCTCGACCTCGTCTCCCGCTTCGATCCTGCCCTCCCGCGTCACGAACGCGTAGACGCCGGCGCAGGGCAGGAGTTCGCCTCCGAGCAGGTCGACCGGCACGCGGTTGT
The DNA here is from genome assembly GCA_963789175.1 of uncultured Alphaproteobacteria bacterium. Lineage (GTDB taxonomy): Bacteria > Pseudomonadota > Alphaproteobacteria > Rhizobiales > Aestuariivirgaceae > CAWBJO01. The sequence continues at coordinate 51,718 of CAWBJO010000003.1, read as the reverse complement.
GCTGCACGATGGTGCGCAGGATCTCCCTGTCCTGCGGAAGCTCGGCTTGTGCGAGGGTCGGCACCGAGCAGCGCGGCGTCGGATCGGAGATGCGCGCCTCGACTCCGCCGATCTTCAGGCTCTTCCCGATCCATCCCTGCTCGATGAAGGCACCGGACTCCGGGCCGGTTTCGATCACCAGGTTGGGCCGAAACCGGCGCGCATCGAAATCGGACTGCGGGTTTAGCCGCTTGAGCTCCGCGAGCGTCGACGTCGTGACGAGGTGCAGCGGCGCGTAGTCCGCGAACCGCCCTTCCGGCATCAGCGCGCCGATGTCGGCGATGACTTCGCCCTCGGCGAGCGGGTCAAGCCGTTCGACGCTGACCGTCGACGGTCTCGACGTCGTGATTCGGACCCGCGCACCGGCCAGTGCCGAGAGGGCATCGTCGATATCGGGATCGTCGCTCGTCGATTGGGTTCCGTCCGGAAATCGGATCCGGACGGCGGCAACGTCGCGTTCCGCGGCCGGAGGTGACGCGTACTCGGCCCGCGCCATGAGGAGCATTCCCCATTTGCGCGGCAGCTTGGCGCTGACCACCCGGCCTTGCGCCACGTCGATCAGCGCATAAGCGCGATCGCCGATGAGGCCGCCGCCGCCCACCTGCGCATCTGCGAGGCGCTCGCCGGCCATCGATTTGACCGGGTATCGCCAGATGCTGTCGACGATCATGCTGCGTTGACCTTTCTCCCCGAACGACGGCGGGAGCCGATCGTCTTGGCCCCCGCGCGGGTTTGGCGCTGCGTCGTGTCTCTAGCCGGGCAGGACGAAGATGACGTTCGCCACCAGCACGACGATGAGGCCGGCGGCGAGCGTGACATATGGCCAGATACCGGCCTTGCGCTGGCCGAGATCCGTACCCTTGAGGCCGAGCTCGGTCAGCATGTTGGGTGGGAACTTGCCATTGTCGGTGACGTAGTGCCGGTAGGCGAAGACCGGAATGATGAGGGCGGCGAAGGCGAAGCCGACCCACAGCGCATTCTGGTAGCCCCACACCTTGGCGCCGGCGCCGAGGAAGAGTGCGTTCACGAACGCGAGCACGGTGTTGAGGCCGATGAGCCAGGTCGGCGCCTTCCACGGCCGCTTCACATGGCCCGAGTCGACGCGGTGGATCCATCCGGCGTTGAGGTTGAGGAAGTTGAAGATCATGTAGCCGGCGTTGGAGACCGCCAGCACGAAGAAGTAGCCGGCGATGTCGGAGGCGATGGACAGCAGGAACACGTTGAACGCGAGGTCGGTGACCATCGCATTGGTCGGAGCGCCGTGTGAGTTCGCGTGGCTCAGGTACTTGGGCAGCCATCCGTCGATCGACCCCTGGTAGAGGGTCCGTGAGGAGCCCGCCATCGCGGTCATGATCGCCAGCATCAGCGCGAATATCATGAGGATGACGAGGATCTGCGTGATGAAAGGCCCGGCGCCCACCATGGCAGCGAGCGCGTGGCCGATGCCCGTCCCGTCGACGATGCCGGGAGCCAGCATGCCTTCGACGCCGAGCGCGCCCTGGAAGGTGAAGGGCACCAGGAAGTAGAACAGCATGCAAAGCAGCCCGGCCGCGAGGATGGCCCTGAATGTGTCGGTGGCCGGGTTCTTGAGCTCGCTCGTGTAGCAGATGGCCGTTTCGAAGGCGTAGGTCGACCAGGCCGCGATGTAGAGGCCGCCGAGGAACAGCGTCCATCCTCCGATGTTCCATTCGCCCGGCGTGGCCGAGTAGGCGGCGGAGGGAGGAACAAGGTTCGAGAAGTTCGCATATTCGATCTTCCCCGTCAGGATCGGCCACAGCCCGATGATGAGGAGCGGCAGGAGAACGATCACCGCGAACACCTTCTGCACGTTCGCCGTGCCGAGGATGCCCCGGTGCTGGATCGCGAACACGATGAGCAGGAGGACGAGGCCGATGAAGAACGTCGCGTTGAGGTTGGCCGTCGCGAGCCCCGGGATCGGGAAGGAGGCGAGCGACCAGGAGCGGATCGCCGGCGTTGCTGCCGCCGTCACGGCCGCCAGCGCGTCTGCGGAAGCCATACCCACGTTGGCCGGATCGGCGAGCCAGGCCAGAACCTCCGGCGACTGGTCTGTGAAGATCGGCACGGGGGCCAGCATGTTGATGACGTATCCAGCCGCGATGGCGCTGCCGAGCGACAGCACGGGCGACCAGGCGAACCAGTTGCACCACACCGAGAGCGGCGCGATGAACTTCGAGTACCTGAGCCAGGCCGTCGCGCCGTAGACCGAGGCGCCGCCCGATTTGCTGCCGAACATGCCGGCGATCTCGGCATAGGTGAAGGACTGCAGGAATCCCATCACCATGGAGATGATCCACACCAGGAAGGCGAGCTTGCCGGTGGTGCCGGCGATGCCGCCGATCGAGAACAGCACGAGCGGCGGCACTCCGCTCGCCACCCAGAACGCGCCCTTCCAGTCGATCGCCCTTTGCAGTCGGCCGCCATGTGCGGATGCCGCTGCCGTTTCAGCCGAGACAGTCATTCTACCCCTCTATCTGGTCCCGCCGATCCGTCCCGCGGAGCGGCCCCTGCCGCATCGTCTTAGCAAGACCGTGCGATTCCGTGAAGCACGGCCTTCGCAAGTGCCTTCCTTAAGTCAACAGGGACCGGCACAGGATGAAAGGGAACGGCGTCGGATCGCGAAAATCCCAATGCCCGATGGTCCCGCGATGGATCGAAGAAGAGGGAATCTCCCGTCTGGGCACGGCTGTATGCGCCGTTGTCAATGCGCCTGCGCTGGCTCGGTCAATTTTCTATGTGATGGTGTTTGGAAGGGGCAACCCGATTCCGGATTGCCCCTGCACTCTGTGTTGGAAGAGGGAACTACGTGGCCTTGCAGCCCGTCATATAGTTGGCTTGGGTCACGGGGGCGTCGCCCATCTTGTCCCAGCCCATTTTCATGAGATCATCCTTGTGATTTGCGGCTTCCGTCGCGTCTATGGAGCCATCCTTGTTCTCGTCGGCTTTCGTCCACACTCCCGCGCAGGTTGACTCGGTGAGAGCATGAGCCGGCGCCGCTGCGAGCAATGCCAGCACGACAGCCGAGGCAAATAGAGTTTTCATGGGGTTTCCTTTCGGGGTTTGAGCAGGCGTCCCCGCCTGCTTTCAGAGCTACGGGGGTTGGGCGACAAAAGTTGCTTGGGACATAGGTATTTTGATCGGAAGCCGCCCAGGCAACAGGCCGCCCAACGCCTCGAAGCGAGGATTGCAGCCGTCCTTGCCAGCTGGCCCGGCGAGGTTCAGTCTCGCTTCTGTGAGAAACCAACGACGGATGTGAGGGGTGTCATGCACGCGGTCATGCGGAACTATCAAGGCAAAGGCGCGAAGGAGCTGTTCGATCTCCTCGAGCAGCGCCGGTCGGATGTGGAAAAACTGATGCGCCCGGTAAAGGGTTTCATGAGCTACACGCTCGCGCGGTCTGGCGATGGCGGTTTTTCAGTAACTGTCTGTCGTGACAAGGCCGGTGTCGACGAGAGCGTGAAAGTGGCTCGTGAATGGATTTCCGAGAACGCCGGAAACCTGGGCGTTGCAGCGCCGCAGGTATCCGAAGGCGCGGTGCTGATGCACGTGGACAGCCACTAGTACGAGACACCCTCGGTGGGCGGGTCAAAGACGGCTTATCGAAGTGCAACGCCGTGCCAAAGGAATGGGCGGCGCGGGAGAACGAACGCTGATCGCGTCACTGACCGCCCGGGCTTACTGAAGGTACTTACTCACCTGTCCGCCGACGTCAACTCGTTGTTCGAGTGCTTTTGAAGTCAACGCAAGCGTGGCCGCATCGCTCCTCTCAGGCCCCGTGTACACGGCTCATCGGCCCAGCAGGACCAGCACGGCGCCGACAATCAACAGGCCGCCGGTGACTTGGGCGGGGATTCCGACTGGCCGGATCATACCGATGCCCATAAGGATGAAGGCGATGCAGAGGACGATCATTCCGATGAGCATTTTCTGTTTCCCCGTGTGTTTGCGCAATGGCGGGTAGCGGGGGGCGCGGCTGCGACCCCATTCTGATAGTTGTAGAGATGATATGGGCAGATGGCAAAACGAGAAATAAAAACCCGGCCACTGCCGGCGGGCTGAGGGGGCTTACTCACCGCTGAAACCGCTGAGCGATGCTCAGATTCAATGCTTCAGCGTCGCCACTGAATTGGGTCGGTTCGATGGGCGTATCCGCCATGCAAGACCCCTAGTCGAACGACCGAAAGTTCGAACTGCGGCCTCCAGTAGCGTACGAAAGGTGCAGCCGCGATTCTCAGACAGGCGAAGGTAGGGTGCAGCCGAGCGCTCGAACTCCTCCAATTGAAACATGGGGCCCAGCGGGTTGACGTCGAACATGGTATTGTCTCCTCGAACGTGTGTGTGAGGAGAATGGGTCACTCCCATCAGGCGACTGTTATGGCCATCGTCAAACAATCGCAAAAACGGCAGTCGCACCAAGTTGGATCACTCAAAATCCAATTGTTGGGACCGATGAAGGTCCTAAGTGACGACAAAATCGTCACAATTTCCTCAAGAAAGGTGCGGGCACTGCTGGCCTACATCGTGTTGCGCCCAGGGGTCCAAATTCCTCGAAGCATCATCGCCAACCTCCTTTGGGGAGAAAGATCGGACACTCAGGCGTTTGCGAGTCTGCGGCAGGCGTTGACCGAATTGCGGGCCGCGCTGGGATCCTGTGCAGACGGATCCCTTCAGACGAGCAAGGAGAGCGTGAGTTGGATCGGCGAGGAGGCCTGGGTTGACGCCAACGTTCTTGCATCGGCCATAAAAGGTCGCGACGACGACCTTCAAGATGCTCGCAGCATCCCTGTCGGCGATTTGCTGGAAGGGATTTCCATTGATGAGCCGAATTTCGAGCAATGGCTCGCGACTGAACGACAACGATTTCGATCTCACTTCGTGGCATTCCATTCTCGTCTTGCTGAAGTTGCTGAACGGGAGGGAAAGCTCGAGGAGGCTATCGGCTACTACTTGACGATTGTTTCGCTAGATCCGGTTCGAGAGCAAGTTCATCGGAAGGTCATGCAGCTTTTTGCATTGCAGGGTCGCTACGATGCGGCACTCGCTCAGTATGAAAGATGTCGGCGCGAGTTGGCTGCCGAACTGGGAATCGCACCGGAAACTCAAACCGACGAGCTTGCCGGAACTATCCGGGCAAAAAGACGAATCTCCAAATCGGCGTCGCCACGTAGCGATACTGCCTCCGTTCAACCATATCTGAGCTCGGCCGAAGTGTTCGCGCGACCTTCAATAGCCGTTTTGCCGTTCGTCAACACAGCAGGCGGAAAGGAGCATGAGTATTTCGTCGATGGCCTGACGGACGACATCATCAATGCTCTATCGCGTTTCAGCAGCCTTTTCGTCATCGCGCGGACGTCGACCTTTATCTACAAGGAAAGGGCTGTGGATGTGAAACATGTCGCAGCGGAGCTGGACGTACGCTATGTGCTCGAAGGGAGCGTTCAACGTACTGGCGACAGCCTGCGAATTACGACTCAGCTAGTTGACGCATTGACGGGTCATGCCAAATGGGCGGAGCGCTACGATCGCTCTCTCACCGATCTATTCGCAATTCAGGATGAAATCACCCGGAGCGTTGTTGCGTCGATCGACACGCAAGTTAGGCTCGCCGAGCGATTTGCCGCCGAAACGCGGCCATCCATTAATTTCAAAGCACGAGATCTGTTGGCGAGAGCGAGCGGATTGATCTACGAACAGACGGCACAGGCCCTCGATCAGGCCTCCAGGCTTGTATCCGAGGCCCTCGAGATCGATCCCGCAGATCCCTTGGCCCACCGTCTCCTAGCGGACATGGAGCTGAACCGTATCTGGATTCTGTTCGATCTCAGTCGGGCGTCACACGCGTTCGATTTGGCGCGCACCGCCCTCAGGCTCGCACCCAGCGACGAATACGCTCATCTCACGATGGCATGGGCGTGGGCATATGCTTTAGGAAGCCTGGACGATGCTATTGCGGAATGTGAGCGGGGTTTGGAAATCAACCCAAACTGCTCGATGATCATGGGGAACCTTGGACTCTATTCGGCTGCACAGGGCAGGTCCAATGAAGCAATTCAAATCATCGAATTGGCTTTGAAGCTCAATCCAAGGGACCCGTCTAACTTCTGGCGCCACTATGCAATTGCTGTTGCTCATTTCGCTGCGGGAAACTTTTCGGCCTGCTTGCTGGTAAGCAGGAAGGTTGCTCGCTCGCGAACACATTTGCCGAGTGCAATTTTCTGGGTGGCATCTGCAGCCGCGCTGAACAAGGCTGACGATATGACGGCCGCCATAGGCGATTGTATGACGCAAAGACCGGATCTAAGGGTCAGCATGGTCGTCCCGAATTTCGTCCTGCGATTTGCCAGCGATGAAAGTCACAACCACCTTCTGCGACTGCTTGGACAGGCAGGAATGCCAGAATAGAGTCTGTGCATTCGTGCAAACCAAGGGATCACGCCCGCCGTATCCGCGGTTGTCCACGTTACCCCCTGATCTTGATGAGGCGCGCGGAATGGACGAGGACACCAACGTCTCATCCAATCCTGGGGTGCACTGAATCAAGATAGTTTTGGACGATGTTTCTACGCGTGCGGGCTCGCTCTACTGCCCGTTCCACGGACATCGGCTGAAACCGCACTGGTTGCTGGGGTCGCAATTGAGCAAACGCATCCTGATCGGCTGAAATGATGGTGGCAATTTTTGGATAACCGCCGGTAGTTTGGTGATCGGCCATCAACACCAGTGGATCGCCGCCGCCCGGCACTTGCACCGATCCTCTGAGAACGCCCTCTGAAGGCATATCAAGTCGCGCCGCGACGGGTAGTTTTGGGCCGTCAAGCCAAACACCCATGCGGTCACTCCGGTTGGAAAGAAAATATGACCCTCCGAACAAATGTCTCAAAGCTTCCGCATCAAAAAAACGTTCCTGTGGCCCGATGACCAGGTTGATTGCCACTCGCGGCTGGCAAAAAATCGGAATCGCAAGCTCGCGTTCCGGCTGGGAGAGGTGGCGTACGTTTTCAACGAAGATCTCATCCCCGCGGTTGAGCGGTCTACCCGTGAATGGTGACGCAGGAAATGTTGATCGGCTGCCAAGCCACAGTGGCCAGCGGATATCTCCTGCGGCCGCGATATAGCACCAACTACCCCATCGACCCTGGCTAATACCCAACTCCATTCCCGTATGCAGTCTCGCGATTGTCCAGCTGTGGCGTGGCTGTCCATCAATTTGCAGTGTGAAGTTACCTCCCGTAATGGCAAGAAGCACAGACCCTTCGACACACTGCAGGGTGACGCCTCCCAAGCCGACTTCAATTGATGCGCCTCCAGAAGTTTGGCCAATAGCAATCTGACCGATTGCAAACGCGGTCCGATCCATGGGGCCACCTTCAGTCACGCCGTAGCGCTGGTAGCCGAACCGTCCAAGATCCTGCACCGTCGTCAACGGACCTGCATAAGACACTTGAAGTCTTGCGGTGGCCATTAGGGGTTGTTTTCGGCTGCGAGCCGTTCAAATTCCACCCGATCAATTCTCACAAATCGCACCTTGTCTCCCACGCCAAAGAGAAATGGCTGATCGTCATCGGGCCGCAGGATCGTCACGGGTGTGCGTCCAATATTCCACCAGCCGGAAGGCATAACCAATGTCGTGACGGCGCATTGCGGCCCGGCAATGATCATGCTGCCGGCGGGAACGTCCCTTACAGGTTCAGGGCGGCGGGGAAGCTGAATTGATGCAGGTACACTGCCAAGATAGGCAAAACCAGGTGCAAAGCCACACATATAGACACGATAGGTGGCGGATAAATGAGCTGCAATCACCGCCTCATACGCCAGACCAGCTTGAGCCGCGACATCCGAAAGGTCTGGTGCATAGGCAGCGTCGTAGCAGGCCGGTACTTGGTGCGAGCGGACAGCTAAATTCGCTGTTGACGGAGTTTTCAAAAGCGAATGAACGTGGGCTTCCACGTCAGCGGGAAAAATAGCGCACGGATCATATCCCACAAGTAACGCAGTATACGAAGGCACGCAGTTCGTCAGACCAGGAAAAGGACGCTCGGCGATTGCTCGATCGAGTTGCAGAACCTGGTCATGCGCTTTCTCATCGATATGATCGCCAAATTCCACAAGCAGTCCTGTATCTCCTACGAAGCGCAAACGTGGAAACTGGCCCGTCATGAGTGGATTGTTCAGTTAGAAACGAAGGGAGCGAAGGTAAGACCTGCGTCACCCAGAGCGGCACTCAGCCGACGCGCCATCGAAACGGCGTGGGGGCTGTCGCCATGAATGCAGATCGAATCTGCGCTTAGCTTCACCGGAGAACCGTCGATCGTCGGCATGGCGCCGGTATGAAAAAACTCAATTAGGCGGGCGGCTGCTATATCGGGATCTGTGATCATAGCTGAAGAATGGCTTCGAGGGACAAGCCGTCCGCGCGAAGTGTAGGCTCTGTCGGCAAATACTTCGCTGTAGACTTCGAGTTCACGTGCGCGCGCGGCATTCTCTAGCTCTGTTCCCGCAATCGCCAATAGGGCCAATCCATCAAAAGCTGCAACAGCTTCAACTATTGCGTCGGCTAGCGTCCGATCGTCCGCTGCGAGATTGTTGAGCGCACCATGTGGTTTTACATATCGGATCGGCCAATTGGCTAGGGCGGCGATGCCAACCAGGGCGCCGATCTGGGCGGCGCAAAATCTCTCAATTTCTGCAGCGCTATAGGGCAACACTCGCCGCCCAAACCCCAACAAATCCGGAAATCCCGGATGGGCACCCACCACAACGGCATGTTCCTTTGCGAGGCAGAGAGTTTTGAACATGGTTTCGGGATCGCTCGCATGGCCCCCACATGCGACGTTCGCACTGGTTACCAATGTTAGCATCGTAGCATCCTCGCCCATCTTCCAGGGCCCGAAGCTCTCTCCAAGATCGGAGTTCAAATCTATGGATCTCGTGCGGTCGGTCATGAGGCACCGGCGTTGTTGGCACGTTTGGTGTAGCAACCGCCTTTGCAGCAATCAACGGACTTGGGATTTCCGCTTGGAAAGGGGGGCGTCATAGGACTCGGTCCTTGAGAAAAAAGTGAATGAGCCTAGAAGGGCCTTAGCTATGTCGAACCGAAAATCAAAAGATGAAGCTGAACCTCCTGCGCTGGGTGGTCATGCACTCCCGGTTGGCCTTCTCTTTCCGCGCTGGCTCGGCGTACTCTTCATAGGAGTTGCGGCAGTAGTTGTCGTGAGTGCGATCGCACTAGTATGTTGGTTGATCCTTGGCTGATGTAAATCCATAAGAAATCATTCAATCGCTTGGCTGCCAGGGCGATCATCACAGCACCGTGCTATACTCCAAATCGGGGGACGACATGGATTTGGCCGGCTCAGAGTACCTTTACACACTGTCGCTAGTTGCCATCACCTTCACTGCTGTTTCAGTTCTCGTGATGTTGATGCGGCACAGCCTTGGTGGCCGGCCATCCAATTTCGATATTTATCTATTGACCGCTTATATCTCTTTCGGCTTCGCCCATACCATTAACGGGCTCTTGCCGGCTCTCATCGCCTTCGTCGATTTCCCGTTACATATCCGTTGGGCGATTTCGAGTTTCTTGGCTGCACTGCTCGTAGTTTGGGCATTAGGACACAGTGTGTATCTCAGGAAGCAAGCATCACAGTCCCCGATGTCCTACAGTGTTGTAGGCGGCTTCCTCATTCATGCGCTAATGGCTGTTGTCCTGCTAGTGAATGTGGCGCTCTGGCAGGACGCTTTCCCATACGTTGCGGCCGTTACGATGTCGCTCGGTACGACGATGTGGTTGTTCGTCAGACGTATCGCGTCACTTTTCGGCGACAGGCCCGGAGATGATTGGGATCCAAAGCGGGGATAATATCCGTTTGACTAACGAAGTCATTTCCTAGCGCTTCGAGGGGTCGCTCCGCAGCCTTTTGAGAGAGCGTTGGAAATATGATCTGAATGGCGCACCCGGCACGACTCGAACGTGCGACCTCTGCCTTCGGAGGGCAGCACTCTATCCAACTGAGCTACGGGTGCTTAGCCAGCCGCGACATATAGCGGATGGGGAGGCGAGGGGCAACCTCGCCATCGCCGGGGGTCTCGCACCGCGCTTACGCATCGGCGGTTCGCTACTCCAGTGCCAGGTCGCGGCGGTGCCGGATGAACGGTGAATGCACCGGCGCGGCGGCCGCGATGCGGCCGTCTGCGTCCCAGTCCGCCATGCGGTGAAAAGGGATCGTCGAGCGCTCCTCGATGGCGGCGAGCGCTGCATGATGGTCGTCCTCGATGCCCCGCAACCGCTCCGCGATCACCGCAGGGTCGGAATATCTGAGACCGGCCTCGACGCCGTAGGCGATGAAGGGCTTGAGGACCGTGAAGCCGACATAGGCGAGCGTGAAGTTGACGGGCCACAGCAGGAGGTCGATGTCGCCGCTGCGTCCATTGAAGGCGTAGGTGTCCGGGCTCGTCCCGACGGTCACCGACAGCATGGCGCGCTTGCCGAGGAACCGGCCGTTCTCGAAGCGCTTGCGGCTCGCGTAGACCGCGCCGTAGATGAAGACCCGGTCGAACCAGCCCTTGAGCATCGCCGGCGGCAGGTGCCACCACATCGGATATTGCAGGACGAGGAGGTCGCACTGGTCGAGCTTCGCGATCTCCGCCGCGGCGTCGCCGGGGATCGCCTCCCGCTCCGAGGCGTGCCGCTGCTCGGCCTGGGCGTCGAAGCGGTCCGGCCCTTCCCGAACCGGATAGTGATCGCCGCGCTCGCACGGATCGAAGCCCATCGCATAGAGGTCGGACGTGGTGACGTGCCAGCCGCGCGCCCGCAGCGTATCGGCGGCACTGCGTGCGAGGTGCCCGTTGAAGGATTGCGGCTCGGGATGGGCGAGGACGATGTGGGCGTTCATCTCTTGCGGACCCTATCCCAAGGCGGTGACCCGCACCAGTTGGAGCAAGCGCCGCCACACAACCGCCGCAACAATCCGCATGATCGCCTCGAGGTCGAGGGGTTCGCGTAGATGTGGCGTCGTGCGCGGCGGGTCGGGGTCTTTCTGGCTGCGGTTCTGGCGGTAGGGCAGGCAGGCGTCGCCCTGGCTGCGGTGGCCGAGCCGGCGTCGGCCGAACGCGTCCTTTCCTGGATCAAGACCTATCGCGACAAGCCGGAGCCTGATCTCCTCCCCGAGGCGGTTCGCGTGCTCGCTCTCTCCGGTGCCTTCCGGGAGCCCGATGCGGCCGGGGTCTTCGTCGGCTTCATGGCGGGAGTCGTCGGTTCCAATCCCCGCAAGGCCGAGCGCCTCGCCAGGGCGATGCTGAAGGTCGAGCCCGAGGACAACTGGGCGGTCATCCGCGCCGTCGCCTATTCCGGTCATCCCGAATGGCGCCTTCTCCTGCGTCGGCTGGAGACTGCGGCGCCCAACCGCCGCACGATGATCGAGGCCTACGTGTCGGGCCGCCTGCCGACGCTCGAGGAATACGCGGTGATCGAAACGCCGACCGCCTGGCAGCGCATGCGCGCCCGCATGCCGTGGAGCGCGTCTCCGCCCGCGCCCGGCCTCGAGCCGAGCCCGGTCGTCATGGATACGTTCTGGGGATATTACTATGCGACGGGCGCCCTGCTGCCGCTTTCCAACATCGCCTCCCTGCTTCCCTGGTCCGGAGACTACGACGATGCCGGCCGGCTGACGCTCGGCAGCACCGCCAAATACTCGCTCGCCGTCAACAGCTCCCGCGACGCCGAGCTGCTCGATGCCCTGAAGGCGGCGCGGGGCTACCAGCGCGCCGATGTCGTCGTCCATCTCGACGAAGTGATCTTCGCCGCCGAGACCGCCGAGATGGGCAAGCTCAAGAGCGAGGCCAATGCCGCCCTGAACGATCTGCGACAGAAGGGGCCGGCCTACAAGCGCAAGATCTCGTGGTGGGGCAAGATGGGAGAGGGCGCCATATCGCTCGGCTGCGTCGCTGCCGCCGCGACCGGCCAGGTGCAGCTCGGCGTTCCCTGCGTCGTGGGAGGCGCCACCTATTCGGCCACCCTCCGCTACCTCTCCGGAGACTGACGGCCTCGCCGCGTGGTCCCGTCCTTGCTTTCCAAACCCGCAGAACGGCGCCTGTGCCGCGCTGGCACGATGAGCGCTTATTGGAGCGGGAAAATGACTACCGAAAATCGCATTGCCTGGGTCGATACGGCAAAGGGCATCTGCATCTTGCTCGTCGTCATGATGCATTCGACACTGGGAGTAGAGAAATATTCCGGTATGGAAAGCTGGCTGCACGGCTTCATCGAATGGGCGAGGCCGTTCCGCATGCCGGACTTCTTCCTCATCTCGGGCCTGTTCCTCGCCCGCCGCATCGATCGTCCCTGGCGGGCCTATCTCGATTCCAAGGTCGTCCACTTCGCCTATTTCTATGTCTTGTGGATGACGCTCCAGTTCGCGCTGAAAAGCGGCGACGTCATGGGCGAAGGCCTGGTCCCGATGATCGCCGCCTATCTCGAAGGCTTCGTCAATCCGACCTCGACCCTCTGGTTCATCTATCTCCTGGCCGTGTTCTTCGTCGCCGCCAAGCTCCTGCGGTCGGTTCCCTGGCAGGTCGTCTTCATGAGCGCTGCAGCGCTGGAGATGCTGCCGATCGAGACGGGCTATGTGGTCGTCGACGAGTTCGCGGCGCGCTTCGTCTACTTTTACGCCGGGTTCCTCTTCGCCGATCGCGTCTTCGCGCTGGCCGACCGGCTGGCCGCCCGGCCTTCCGCCGAAATCGGCATCGCCTTGGCGGCCTGGGGCGTCGTCAATGCTCTCGCCGTTGCGTCGGGCGTGGCGTTCATGCCGGGCCTCGGCCTCGGCTTTGGTTTCGCCGGCGCCGCGGCTGTCATCGCCGTCTCCGTCCTTCTCAGCCGATCGCCGATCGGCGCGCCGTTGCGCCACTGCGGGTCCCGGTCCATCGTCATTTATCTCGCCTTCTTCCTTTTTATGGCCGGCAGCCGCACGGTCCTCATGAAGCTCGACGTGATCGGTGATGCCGCCCTCCTGTCCCTTGCCGTAACGGCGGCCGGCGTCATCGGACCGCTCGTCCTCTTCGCTATGGTGCGCGGCGGGCCCTTGGCCTTCCTGTTCGCGCGCCCGGCCTGCTTCCGCCTCGTGCCGCACCGGCAGCAGGATTTGGCAACAGCCTGACGCTGCCAGTGGAAAGCGGGCGACGGCGATGCCATATTGCCGTCGATGGCTCAGTCACTCGTCAACCGTCCGGTCAGGCCCGGGGACCACGTCTATCTCATTGACGGCTCGGGATACATTTTCCGGGCCTATCATGCGCTGCCGCCGCTGACGCGGAAGTCCGACGGCCTTCCCATCGGTGCCGTTCACGGCTTCTGCGCCATGCTGAACAAGCTCCTGCGCGAAACCCCGGGCGGTGAGCGCCCGACCCATCTCGCCGTCATCTTCGACAAGTCGTCGCGCTCGTTCCGCAACGAGATCTACAAGGAGTACAAGGCCAACCGCAGCGAGCCGCCCGCCGACCTCATTCCCCAGTTCGGGCTGATCCGTCAGGCCGTTGCCGCCTTCAACGTGCCCTCGATCGAGCAGGAAGGCTTCGAGGCCGACGACCTCATCGGCACCTATGCGTGCGAAGCCGTGCGCCGCGGCGCCACCGTGCGCATCGTCTCTTCCGACAAGGACCTTATGCAGCTCGTGCGGCCGGGGATCCTCCTCTATGACACCATGAAGGACATCGAGATCGGCGAGGCCCAGGTCATGGAGAAATTCGGCGTCCCCGCCGCCAAGGTCATCGACGTTCAGGCGCTAGCGGGCGACAGCATCGACAACGTTCCCGGCGTCCCCGGCATCGGCGTCAAGACGGGAGCCCAGCTCATCACCGAGTATGGCGATCTCGAGACGCTGTTGTCGCGCGCCTCCGAGATCAAGCAGCCGAAGCGCCGCGAGAGCCTCATCGCCTTCGCCGACCAGGCGCGGCTGTCGCGCCGCCTGGTGGAGCTCAAATGCGACGTGCCGGTCGACACGCCGATCGAGGATTTCGGCGTCGCCGTGCCCGACGCCAAGACGCTCGTCGGCTTCCTCAAAGCCATGGAGTTCACGACGCTGACGCGCCGCATCGCGAGCGAGCTCGATGCCGACGCCGCGGAGATCGAGGGCGTCCCGGTCCTCGTCGAGGGGTGGCCGCCGGGCGGCGAGGCCGCTGCACCGGAAGCGGCGATGAATGGTTCGCCGTCGCGCACGCCCCAAAGAGCCGCGTCGGGCCAAGGGGTCACCTTCGCGCCCTCCGGCCTGCTCGACGCCGCGCGCAAGGAAGCGGGACTGCCCTTCGACTACGAGGCCTACGAATCCGTGACCGAGCCGGACGCCCTGGCGCGCTGGATCGAGGCCGTCATGAAGGCGGGGCACGTTGCCATCGACACCGAGACCACTTCGCTCGATCCGATGCGCGCCGATCTTGTCGGCATATCCCTCGCCGTCGCTCCCGGTCGCGCCTGCTACATCCCCCTCGCGCATCGCAAGTTCGACGGTCTTGACTTTGCGGGGGGCGAAGAGATCCGCCAATTGCCGCGGGCCGAAGTGATCGCGGCGCTGAAGCCGCTTCTCGAGGATCCGGGAATCCTCAAGATCGGCCAGAACCTCAAATACGACTACACCATCTTTCGCCGCCACGGCGTCCGCATCGCGTCCTACGACGACACCATGCTCATGTCCTACGCGACCGAGTCGGGACTGAACGGCCACGGTATGGACGAGCTTTCCGAGAAGCATCTGGCCCACAAGCCGATCGCCTTCGCCGAGGTCGCCGGCACCGGCAAGTCGCGCACCACCTTCGACCTCGTGCCTCTCGACAAGGCCACCCGCTATTCCGCCGAGGACGCCGACGTCACCCTGCGGCTCTGGCAGTTGTTCCGCGCCCGGCTGGTGGGCGCTCGCAAGACCACGGTCTACGAAACGCTCGAGCGTCCGCTCCTCGAGGTGCTCGCCAACATGGAGCGCGAGGGCATTCTGGTCGACCGCCAAGTGCTGGCCCGCCTGTCGGGGGAGTTCGCGCAGTCCGCCGCCCGCATCGAGGAGGAGATCCACACCCTCGCCGGCGAGCGCTTCAACATCGGCTCGACCAAGCAGCTGGGCGACATCCTGTTCGGCAAGCTCGGCCTTCCCGGCGGCCGCAAGACCGGCACCGGCGCCTGGAGCACCGATGCGAGCACCCTCGACGATCTCGCCAGCTCCGGCCTGCCGCTCGCCAAGCGGATCCTCGACTGGCGCCAGCTGACCAAGCTGCGGTCCACCTACACCGACGCCCTTCTCGAGCACATCAATCCCGAGACCGGCCGCGTTCACACCTGCTACGCCATGGCGGCGACCTCGACGGGCCGGCTCGCCTCGACCGATCCCAACCTGCAGAACATTCCCGTGCGTACCGAAGAGGGCCGCCGCATCCGGACGGCCTTCGTCGCTCCGCCGGGCTCCAAGCTCATCAGCGCCGACTACAGCCAGATCGAGCTTCGCGTGCTCGCCCATGTCGCCGACATCCCGCAGCTGCGCAATGCATTCGCAGAAGGCCTCGACATCCACGCCATGACGGCCGCCGAGATGTTCAACGTTCCCGTCGCCGGCATCGACCCGCTGGTCCGCCGCCGCGCCAAGGCCATCAATTTCGGCATCATCTACGGTATCTCGGCCTTCGGCCTCGCGAACCAGCTCGGCATCCCGCGCGACGAGGCGGGTGAGTATATCCGCACCTACTTCAAGCGCTTTCCGGGCATTCGCGACTATATCGAAGGAACGAAGCGCACCTGCCGCGAGCTCGGCTACGTGGAGACGATCTTCGGCCGCCGCTGCCACTTCCCGCGCATCTCGTCCCCGAACCCGTCGGAGCGCGCTTTCCAGGAGCGTGCCGCCATCAATGCACCGATCCAAGGCTCGGCCGCCGACATCATCCGCCGCGCCATGATCCGCATGCCGTCGGCGCTGTCAGCCGCCGGCCTGTCCGCCCGCATGCTCCTCCAGGTGCACGACGAGCTGATCTTCGAGGCCGTCGATGCCGAGGTCGAGGCGACGAAGGAGATCGCCGCGCGGGTCATGGAACAGGCGCCCGAGCCCGTCATCCGCTTCACCGTTCCGATCAAGGTCGATGCCCGCGCCGCCCACAACTGGGAAGAGGCGCACTAGACGGCCGACGCCGCCTTGCTCTTGAGGAGGTCGGCGACCGCCCGGATCTCGGGAGCGACCGTCGCTTCGAAGGTCGCGAAGTTCTCAGCGAACATCGCCACGAGCCTGGCGGCCTGCGTGTCGTAGGCCTTCGCGTCGCTCCACGTGTCGCGCGGGCTCAAGGTCTGCGGCGGCACGCCCGGCACGGCTTGCGGCACTGCGAACCCGAACCACGGATCGCTGCGCACCGGCGCCGCGGCGAGGCTGCCGTCGAGCGCGGCGGTCAGCAGCCGCCGCGTCACGTCGATGGGCATCCGCTTTCCGATTCCGTGCGGCCCGCCCGTCCATCCCGTGTTTACGAGCCAGCATGTCGTCCGGTGGCGGGCGATGAGGGCTCGCAGGAGCTCGCCGTATTCCTTCGGATGCCGCGGCATGAACGGCGCTCCGAAGCAGGTGGAGAACGTCGCTTGCGGCGTGCTGACGCCGCGTTCCGTTCCCGCCACCTTGGCGGTGTAGCCGGAGAGGAAGTGGTACATCGCCTGCTCGGGCGTCAGCCGGGCGATCGGCGGCATCACCCCGAACGCATCGGCGGTCAGCATGACGATGGTCTTCGGATGGCCGGCGATCCCGGTCGCCGACGCGTTGGGGATGTAGTGCAGCGGATAGGCCGCCCGCGTGTTCTCGGTGAGTGTCGCGTTGTCGAAATCGGGCTCCCGCGTCACCGGATCGACGGCGACGTTCTCCAGGATGGTGGCGAAGCGCCGTGTTGCGGCATGGATCTCCGGCTCCGCTTCGGCCGACAGCCGAATCGCCTTCGCGTAGCATCCGCCTTCGAAATTGAAGATCCCCGTCTCCGACCATCCGTGCTCGTCGTCGCCGATGAGCGTCCGCTGCGGATCGGCGGACAGCGTCGTCTTGCCGGTGCCCGACAATCCGAAGAACAGCGCCGCATCGCCCTTGCTCCCGACGTTCGCCGAGCAGTGCATGGGCATCACGCCCTTCGGGGGCAGCAGATAGTTGAGGGTCGTGAACACCGATTTCTTCATCTCGCCGGCATAGCCGGTGCCGCCGATCAGGATCAGCCCGTTCTTCAGGTCGCAGGCGATGATCGTTTCCGAGCGCACGCCGAGCCGGGCCGGGTTCGCCCTGAAGCTCGGCAGGTCGATGATGGTGAGCTGCGGCACGAAGCCCGCAAGCTCGCCGCGCGGCGGGCGGATCAGCAGATGGCGGATGAAGAGAGCATGCCAGGCATGCTCGGTGAACACGCGCACGCCGAGGCGATGCCGCGGATCGGCTCCGGCATGAAGATCCTGGACATGCAGGGGAAGGGCCCGGGCGTGGGCGAGAAATTCATCTCGGAGCAGGGCGAATCGGTCGGGCTCGATCCCTTTGTTGTTGTCCCACCACACGGATCCCTCGGTCTCCGCGTCCCTGAGGATGTATTTGTCGGCGGGCGAACGGCCGGTGTGCTGTCCGGTGGTGACCGCCAGCGCACCGTCCGCGACGGCCGCCCCCTCTTTGCGCCGCACCGCCAGCTCGTAGAGATGCGCAGCAACCTCGTTGCGGTGGCGCGACTCCGCCGCGAGCGCATCGACTGCGCTGGTGGATGGTGCCTCCCTGGGAACGGCCATGACCATGAATTCCACCTGGGGATTGATTCGTGAAAAACAGCCGGCGCGGAAGATTGTTCGGTGAACGACGGGTGAAATCGTCGGTTGAAACCCCTACCGACGCGCAAGTGGGGCGACAACGCGACAAATAGGCACGGCGCGCCAAGGCATTAAGCACCAAGGAGGGCATCCCGGTCGAGCGTCTCGATACGGCCGAAGCCGGCCACCAGGTGCACCGAGGCGATCGTGAACCGATGGAAGGCGAAATCGTTGAACTCTGCATATCCTTTCGCTTCGGGATGGACGGCGAAATACCAACCCGCTGCATCGTCATGAGTCGTTCTTGCGATCGCGCCGATGAGGCTCGCCCGGGGAGCCGCAAGTGGATCTCCCTGCGCCGCCGGATCGGCGATCAGGAGGGAGGCTCTGGGATCATGGAGGAGGTTCTGCGTATGCCACGCAAGCGAAGACAGGAGGAGCACGGGTTCGCCCCGCCCATCGGGCGCCACTGCGACCAGGGATGCGTAGGGGGCCCGGTCCTCTCCGCGCAGTGTCGCGAGCACGGCCGTCCTCGCGCTCCGTATGAGCCCTCGGATGACGGTCGCCGCTTCGTTGGAATTCCCGCCTTTTGCAGCCCTCTGGACGCTTGTCATGACTGTTTACCCTGAGTGGTTGTATTTTTTCCGCCACATTTTACCCTAGTTCACCCGCTAGAGCGCCAAAAGGGACAACTGGAAATGGGTCAGAAACGCATGCCGGTGATTGCACTGGTTGACGACGATCGCAATATCCTGACGTCCGTCAGCATTGTCCTCGAGGCAGAGGGCTACCAGACGCAGAGCTACACCGACGGTGTGGCGGCCCTGCAGGGGATTCAGGACAATCCTCCAGACATGGCCATCTTCGACATCAAGATGCCGCGCATGGACGGAATGGAGCTCCTGCGCCGCCTGCGCCAGAAGACCGACATGCCGGTCATATTCCTTACCTCCAAGGACGACGAGATAGATGAACTTTTTGGCCTCAAGATGGGCGCCGACGATTTCATCCGCAAACCGTTCTCCCAGCGACTGCTCGTCGAGCGCGTCAAGGCGGTCCTCCGGCGTGCCGTGCCCAAGGACGGCTCGGTGCCCGTCGTCGATCTGAACAAGACGATCGAGCGGGGCAAGCTCGTCATGGACCCCGACCGCCATGCGTGCACCTGGGACACCAGGCCCGTCACCTTAACCGTTACCGAGTTCCTGATCCTCCAGGCGCTTGCCCAGCGGCCCGGAATCGTTAAGAGTCGGGACGCCCTGATGGACGCCGCCTATGACGATCAGGTTTATGTTGACGACCGTACCATAGACAGTCACATCAAGCGGCTTCGCAAGAAGTTCAAGCAGGTCGACGACGACTTCGAGGCGATCGAGACGCTCTATGGCGTAGGCTATCGGTTCAAGGAAGCTTGAGCTTTCGCACCGTGGGCCCACGCTTCAACGTGTGACGCTCCATGGTGGCTAATGTCGAGATGACCGAACGGGTTGAGCAGGACGATCCTGCCGCCGTTTCGGAATCCTCGCTCCGCCGCGCCGGCACCTGGCTCGACGTCTTCGTTCCTGCCCGCCTGACCAGCCGCATCGTGCTGCTCAACATTGCCGGCCTCATCATCCTCGTCTCCGGCAGCCTCTATTTCAATCAGTTCCGCCAGGGCCTCATCGACGCGCGCGTCCAGAGCCTTCTGACCCAGAGCCAGGTCATGGCGGCGGCCGTCGCTTCCGCCGCGTCCATCGACACCGATTCCATCCTCGTCGATCCCGACAAGCTCCTGGAGGCGCATCCCGACACGGCGCCGACGCCCGACGGCGACGATCTCGAAGGCCTCGATTTCCCGATCAATCCCGAGCGTGCCGGGCCGGTCCTGCGCCGCCTCGTGTCGTCGACCGACATCCGCGGCCGCATCTACGACCGCGAAGGCGGCATCGTCGTCGACAGCCGCGGACTCTACTCGCGTGGTGACATCACCCAAGCCGAGCTGCCGCCGCTTCGGTCGCAGAACGAGTACTTCGTCCTCAGCCTCTGGCATCGCTTCAACGGCTGGCTCTTCCACAACAACTACCCCCTGCAGTCCGAGTACGGGCTCGAGAACGGCCGTGACTTCCCGGAGATCACCGCGGCCCTGAACGGCGCCTCCGTGTCGATCGTGCGGGTCAACGACAAGAACGAGATCATCGTCTCCGTCGCCGTCCCCATCCAGCGGTTCCGGGCCGTGCTCGGCGCCCTCGTCCTGTCGACGCAGGGCGGCGAGATCGACAAGGTGCTGCGCGCCGAGCGCAAGATCGTGCTCTTCACCTTCCTCGTCGCCGTCCTGGTGACCATGCTGCTCTCCATCCTGCTCGCCGGGCATATCGCCGAGCCCATACGCCGACTGTCGGCCGCCGCCGAGCATGTCGGGCGGGGCGTCAACACCCGCGTCGAGATTCCCGACTTCACCTCGCGCCGCGACGAGATCGGCCACCTGTCGAAGTCGCTTCGCGACATGACGACCGCGCTCTACGACCGCATCGATGCCATCGAAGCGTTCGCCGCCGACGTCTCGCACGAGCTCAAGAATCCGCTGACCTCGCTGAGGAGCGCCGTCGAGACTCTGCCCTACACGCGCACCGGCGAGCAGCGCGAACGCCTCATCGCCATCGTCAAGGACGACGTCAAGCGTCTCGATCGCCTCATCACCGACATCTCCGATGCCTCGCGCCTCGATGCCGAGCTCGCCCGCAACCGCGCCGAGCCGGTCGACGTCTACCGGCTGCTCGACACGCTCGTCCGCCTCGCCAATGAGGTTCGCAAGGACGAGACGATCTCGGTCGGGCTCGAGATCGCCACCGTGCCGAGATCGGTGCAGTCGGAAAATCCCTTCCGCATGCTCGGCCACGACAATCGCCTCGGCCAGGTGGTGCGCAACCTCATCGACAATGCCGTGTCCTTCACGCGCTCCGGAACGCGCGTGCGCGTTCGCCTCCGCCGCACCGCGCGCGACGTCGAGTTTCGCGTCGAGGACGAGGGGCCGGGCATCCGCCCCGAGAACATCGGTCGCATCTTCGAGCGTTTCTACACCGACCGCCCCGAGGCGTACTTCGGCAAGAACTCCGGCCTCGGCCTCTCCATCTCGCGGCAGATCGTCGAGGCGCATGGCGGCGGCATCCGCGCCGACAACCGCTACGGTCCCGCCGATGCCAACGGCGAGCGCTCCATCCGCGGCGCCGTCTTCACCGTCAGGCTGCCCGCCCTCGCCGACGAATGGAATCGCCGCAAAGATGCCTGAGCCCGGTGCTGCGCAGATCACCGTGCACGGCACCTGCGTCGACATCGCAGGAACCGGGGTGCTGATCTTGGGCTCGCCGGGTGCCGGCAAGTCGGACCTCGCACTACGGCTCATCGATGCGCCGGGATGCGGTCTCGGCCCCGCGCTCTTGCGGGCGAGGCTCGTCGCCGATGACCAGGTCGTTCTGTCGCGGGACGCGGGGGACGTCTTCGCCACGGCGCCGGCCCGTCTCGCCGGCCTGCTCGAGGTGCGCGGCATCGGCATCCTGGAGCTCGACGTCCATCACCGTTCTCGCGTCGGCCTCATCGTGCGCCTGGCCGAAACGGCTGCCATCGAGCGCCTGCCGGAAGCCGCCGACACTGTCGAGGAGCTCCTCGGCGTCCGCCTGCCGTCCATCCGAATCGACCCCCGCCCGGCATCCGCCGCATCGCGCGTCCGGGCGGCTTGCCAGGCCCTGGCCGGACCGGCATTTCCTGCGCGATTAACGCTTTCCACGGAAGGGTTGCGCTTGCCGGCGACGGCGGACTAGAACAGCACCCCGGCCGAGCCGCCACCCCCCGGAGCACCAGGAAGCATGATCGGACTTGTCATCGTCGCGCATGGCCGGCTCGCTGCCGAGTTCCGCCTGGCGCTCGAGCATGTCGTCGGACCCCAGGACCGCGTCGAGACCGTTTCGATCGCTCCCGACGACAATGTCGAGACCCGCCGCAAGGACATCGTCGAGGCGATCTCCCGCGTCAACGGCGGCAGCGGAGTCATCATCCTCACGGACATGTTCGGCGGCACGCCGTCCAACCTCGCCATATCGGCCCTCGAGAACGGTCACATCGAAGTGCTGGCCGGCGTCAACCTGCCGATGCTGATCAAGCTCGCCCGCGTGCGCGGCGAAACGCCCTTGAAGAAGGCCGTCGAGCTCGCCCAGGAGGCGGGACGCAAGTACATCAGCGTCGCCAGCCAGATTCTCGGCGAATGACATGGGCGGACGGGCGCCATGACGGCCGAGGCACGCCGTGAGCTCGAGATCGTCAACTCCCGCGGTCTCCACGCCCGCGCCTCCGCCAAGTTCGTCAAATGCGCCGAGCAGTTCAAGGCCGACGTCACCGTATCGCGCGACGGCCACAGCGTCCCCGGCACCTCGATCATGGGATTGATGATGCTGGCCGCCCAGATGGGCTCGACCATCCTTGTCGAGGCGAAAGGGCCGGAGGCGGAGTCGGCTGTCGAGGCCTTGAGCCGGCTGGTGGCCGAGCGGTTCGGCGAGGACTGAGAATATAAAGATTTCTTTATGTCTTCTTGCCCGATCGTCGACGGCCTGCTAAGAGGCTGTCGCCGTGCCGCCGCCGATTGCGGCCAACGATCACAAGGGGAGAGCCGATGACGAAATTCTCCGACTATCGCGTCGCCGACATCAAGCTTGCGGACTGGGGCCGCAAGGAGATCGAGATGGCGGAGATCGAGATGCCCGGCCTCATGGCCGTACGCAAGGAGTTCTCGGCCGACAAGCCGCTGAAGGGCGCCCGCATCACCGGCTCGCTCCACATGACCATCCAGACGGCCGTCCTGATCGAGACGCTGGTGGATCTGGGCGCTGAGGTGCGCTGGGCGTCGTGCAACATCTTCTCCACGCAGGACCACGCCGCTGCCGCGATTGCCGCGCGCGGCATTCCCGTCTTCGCCTTCAAGGGCGAGTCGCTCGAGCAGTATTGGGAGTTCTGCGACCGCACCTTCGACTGGCCGGACGGCGAGCCGTCGAACATGATCCTCGACGACGGCGGCGACGCCACGCTCCTCATCCTTCTCGGCGCCCGCGCCGAGCGCGACCCGAAGCTCATCTCCGATCCCAAGAGCGAGGAGGAGGAAGCGCTGTTCGCCCTCATCCGCCGCCGCCTCGAGACGTCGCCCGGCTGGTTCTCCAGGATCCGCGCCGCCATCCGCGGCGTCACCGAGGAGACGACGACCGGCGTCCACCGCCTCTACGAGCTGCAGAAGCAGGGCGAGCTTCCGTTTCCCGCGATCAACGTCAACGACAGCGTCACGAAGTCGAAATTCGACAACAAGTACGGCTGCCGCGAATCCCTCGTCGACGCCATCCGCCGCGGCACCGACGTGATGATGGCCGGCAAGGTCGCCCTGGTTTGCGGTTATGGCGACGTCGGCAAGGGTTCGGCGCAGTCGCTGCGCGGTGCCGGCGCCCGGGTGACCGTGACCGAGATCGATCCCATCTGCGCCCTCCAGGCGGCGATGGACGGCTTCGAGGTGGCGACCCTGGAGGACATGGTCGACAAGGCTGATATTTTTGTCACAGCGACCGGAAATCGTGACGTCATCACCGTCGATCACATGCGCGCCATGAAGGACATGGCGATCGTCTGCAACATCGGCCACTTCGACAACGAGATCCAGGTCGCCTCCCTGCGCAATTTCCGCTGGACCAACGTCAAGCCGCAGGTCGACATCATCGAGTTTCCCTCGCGCCGCCGCATCGTGCTCCTGTCGGAAGGCCGCCTCGTCAATCTCGGCAACGCCATGGGCCATCCGAGCTTTGTGATGTCGGCGTCCTTCACCAACCAGACCCTGGCGCAGATCGAGCTCTGGAAGCATCCCGGCAAGTACAAGAACGAGGTCTACGTTCTCCCGAAGCATCTCGACGAGAAGGTGGCTCGCCTTCACCTCGGCAAGCTCGGCGTCCGGCTGACCGAGCTCAAGCCGGAGCAGGCGGCCTATATCGGCGTCGCTCCGACCGGACCGTTCAAGTCCGAGCACTATCGCTATTGATCTGAAACGCCGATTCGCGAGG
Source organism: uncultured Alphaproteobacteria bacterium (assembly GCA_963789175.1). Taxonomy (GTDB): domain Bacteria; phylum Pseudomonadota; class Alphaproteobacteria; order Rhizobiales; family Aestuariivirgaceae; genus CAWBJO01. The sequence continues at coordinate 27,832 of CAWBJO010000003.1, read as the reverse complement.
TCGACCGAGACGGTTGCCGCGTTGCGTCTTTTGTCTCTATATCTCGGCATCATGGTGGGCGGACCGTGATTCGTCCTGAGGGGCCTTCCTGATTCGCTGTCGCTGCTCACCGCCTCACGTCGGTATGCGTTTTGCGATTCTTGGGGGCATGCCCGATGCGGGGAAACGGCACGAGATCTGGGCTCGCCGGACGGGACGGGATTGGAGCGCGGCTGCGCGTCCTCCGGCTCGCCGGTATCGCGCCTTTTTTCTTCGCCGCCCCGGCCCATGCCGGCGTTCTCGCGACGACCCTGGCGAAGTATCCTGGCCTGAAGCTCCTGCCGCTGGCGCTCCTGCCGCTCGTCTTCGTCTTCGCCGTGTCGGCCTTCCTGCGCATGCGCAAGCGCACCCGCCAGCTCGCGGCGTCGCACCGCCGCATCGCCGATCTCGAAGGCTTGCTTAACGAGGCCGAGGCCGCGCTCAAGGCCGAGCCGCACCTTCTCTTCATCTGGCGAGGTCGCGACAAGGCGCCCGACCGCATCGTCGGCGACATGCGCGGCAGCGCCCACATCCCGCGCGACCATAATCTCCTTCTCGACTTCAACGCTTGGCTGGAACCGGAATCGGCGACCGCTCTCACCTCCGCCATCGCCGCCCTCAAGGATTCGGGCACGCCGTTCAACATCGGCGTCCATACGACCGGCGCCGAGCTTCTCGAGGCCGATGGCCGTGCCGCCGGGGGGCTCGCCACCCTGCGCCTGCGGCCGCTGTCGGGCGAACGCCGCCATATCACCGAGCTTGCCTACGATGTCCGCAAGCTGTCGAAGCAGGTCGGTCGCCTGAGCGCCATCCTCGACGGCGCCCCGTTCCCGGTGTGGTTGACCGACGAGCAGCGCAATGTCGTTTGGGTCAACCGCGCCTATCTCGATGCGGTCGAGATGGAGGACGTCGAAGCCGTCGTCGGTCGTCGCATCATGCTCGTCAACCAGGGCGAGGTGGAGTTCGAGGAGACCGCCGACGCCGAGAAGACGGTGCGCCGCGGCCGGTCCCATGCCGTCATAGCGGGAGCCAAGCGCGCCCTCGAGGTCTACGAGTCCGCCCTGGCCGAGGGCTTCGCATCCTTCGCCGTCGACGTCACCGCGCTTGAGGATTCGCAGAAGGAGTTGAAGCGCCATATCCGCGCGCATGCGAGCACGCTGGACAAGCTCGCCACCGCCATCGCCATCTTCGGATCCGACCAGACGCTGCGCTTCTTCAATTCCGCCTATGTCGAACTGTGGGAGCTCGATCCGGCCTGGCTCGGCACCCATCCGACAGAAGGCGAGATTCTCGACCGCCTGCGCCAGGCCCGCAAGCTGCCCGAACAGGCGAACTATCGCGACTGGAAGAGCCGCCACCTCAACGCCTACACGACTCTCGAGACGCGCGAGAACTGGTGGCATCTGCCGGACGGCCAGTCGCTGCGCGTCGTCTGCGAGCAGCACCCGTTCGGCGGAGTCACCTACCTGTACGAGAACGTGACCGAGAGGTTGAGGCTCGAGAGCCAGTACAACGAGCTGATCGGCGTTCAGCGCGAGACCCTCGACAATCTCCACGAAGGCGTCGCCCTCTTCGGCACCGACGGGCGCCTGCGCCTGCACAATCCGACCTTCGCCCGCCTCTGGGCCCTCGAGCCGGGATTCCTCGAGCAGCATCCGCACATCGACCAGATCATCACCCAGGCGCGCGCTCTGTTCAGCGACCGCGACATGTGGGACGATCTCAAATACGCAGTCACCTCCTTCGATACCGAGCGCAGTGCCTTCAAGGAGCGTATCGTCCGCCCCGACGGCGTGGCGCTTCAGGCTTCGTCCGTACCGCTCCCCGACGGCAACACGCTCCTCACCTACATGGACGTGACCGACTCGACCCGCATCGAGAACGCGCTGCGCGAGCGCGCCGAGGCCCTCGAAGCCGCCGACCGCCTCAAGACCAACTTCCTCTCCAACGTCTCGTATGAATTGCGCACGCCGCTCACCAACATCATCGGCTTCGCGCAGGGCATGGCGATGGGCATCGCCGGCGCCGTGGCGCCCCGCCAGCACGAGTACCTGCGCCATATCGAGTCCTCTTCGAACGATCTCCTGTCCATCATCGACGCCATCCTCGACCTCACCACCATCGACGCCGGCGCCATGGAGCTCAAGCTCGGACCGATACCGGTCGCCGAGCTTCTCGAGCAGGCCGCCGCCGCCATGGTCGAGGCTATCGAGAAGAAGGACCTGCGGATCGAGATCGAGGTCGCCGAGGACGTGCGCGAGTTCGTCGGCGACGAGAAGCGCGTGCGCCAGATCCTGGCGAGCCTGCTGTCCAACGCCATAGGCTTCTCTTCCGCCGGCGGCGAGGTCCGCATGGGCGCCAAGCGCGACGGGGGCGACGCCGTCATCTGGGTGTCGGACAACGGCCGCGGCATCGAGCCGGAATTCCAGAAGCAGGCTTTCGAGCGCTTCCAGTCGAAGCCGACCTCCGGCGGCCATCGCGGGCCGGGGCTCGGCCTCGCCATCGTCAAGAGCTTCGTCGAGCTGCACGGCGGCAAGGTCCTGATGCTGTCCCGCCCCGGCAAGGGCACGACGGTGATTTGTCATTTCCCCATTGACGGGCCGGGTTCCGGCGGTAAATCAGTGAGGCGTGCCCAGGTGGAAGCCGGCCGCATGCGGGAAGCGTCCTAGAACGCGCGCCCGCGTTTCAACGCCTCTCGCAACCCGCCCGGCATGTCGAAAACAAGCGTCACCCGCATCCTTCCCGATGAGACCGCGACGGCGGCCTTGGGCGCCGAGCTGTCGCTCGTGGCCCGCCGGGGCGACGTCGTGCTTCTCGACGGCGATCTGGGGGCCGGCAAGACCACGCTCGCCCGCGGCTTCATCCGGGCGGTCCATCCAGACGATGCGTCGATCGAGGTGCCGAGCCCGAGTTTCCCGATCCTCCAGACCTATGAGGATGGGCGCCTGCCCGTCGCCCATCTCGATCTCTACCGCGTCCGCGCGGCGGGCGATCTCCATGAGCTCGGCATCGACGATCTGCGCGACCGCCATGTCCTTCTTGTCGAGTGGCCGGCGCTTCTCTCTCCCACCCTGCCGGCCGACCGCCTGACCGTGCGCCTCGTCCACGACGGCGGCGGCCGCCGCGCCGAGCTGGTGGGGGAGGGGAATTGGGCATCGCGGCTGCGGCGCCTCGAGTCGGCGCGCACGTTCCTCGCGTCCGGCGAATGGAAGGATGCCGAGCGCCGCTACTTCGAGGGCGACGCTTCGGCGCGTCGCTACGAGCGGCTTCGCTGCGCCGACCGCTGCGCGATTCTCATGGACATGCCGGCCCGCGCCGACGGTCCGCCGGTGCGCGACGGCAGGCCATACAGCGTCATCGCCCACCTTGCCGAAGATGTCCGCTCCGTCGTTGCGGTGACGGAGGCGCTCCTCGCCCGCGGTCTGAGCGCGGCGCGCATCTACGATAGCGACGTCGAGGGCGGCTTCCTCGTCATCGAGGATCTCGGCGATGGCGTCTACGGCCGCATGCTGCGCACGCACGCCGACATGTCCGAGGCGATGACCATGGCCGTGACCCTGTTGGCCGACATGGCGGCGATGGAATGGCCGCACAGCACACCGCTTCCCGACGGCAGCTCCTATGAGCTCGCTGCCTACGATGCCTCGGCGATGGAGATCGAGGCCGAACTGCTTCTCGACTGGTTTTGGCCGCTCGCACTCTCGTCCGAGCCGCCTGCGAGCGTGCGGGCCGAGTTCCTCGCCATCTGGCGGCGCCTGTGGCCGCGCGTGGTGAACGGCCCGCGAGTGTGGACGCTGCGCGACTATCATTCGCCCAATCTGCTCTGGCTTCCCGATCGCCAAGGGACCGCCCGCGTCGGGGTCATCGATACCCAGGATGCGGTGCTGGGCCATCCCGCCTACGATCTCGCCTCGCTCCTCCAGGACGCCCGCATCTTCGTCGCCGAGGCGGCGTCCGCCGACCTTCTCGACTATTATTGCGCGTATCGCGAGGCGGCCTCTCCGGACTTCGACGCCTCCGATTTTCGCGATGCCTTCGTGATTCTCGGCACCCAGCGCCTTACCAAGATCCTCGGCATCTTCGCGCGCCTCGCCCGCCGCGACGGCAAGCCCGGCTACCTGAAGAACGTCGGCATCCTCGATCGCTATCTCGAGGCCAACCTTCGCCATCCGGTTCTCGCCGAGCTGCGCCGCTGGTACGATGCGCACCTCCCCCTGTCGGTCCGCGAAGCGGTGGCTTCCGCATGACGCGCGGTCGCGACACCGTCGGCGCCCGCGCCATGATCCTCGCGGCCGGGCTTGGCGTCCGCATGCGCCCGCTCACCCTGGCGACCCCGAAGCCGCTGGTGCCGGTCGGCGGCAAGCGGCTCATCGACTATGCATTCGACCGGCTCAGGGCCGGCGGCGTCACCGACGCCGTGGTCAACGTCCACTACCATGCCGACCAGGTCGAGGCATGGGCGAGCGCCAAGACATCGCCGCGCGTGACCGTCTCCGACGAGCGCGGCGGGCTCCTCGACACCGGCGGCGGAATCGCCAAGGCCTTGCCGCGCCTCGGCTCCGCTCCGTTCTTCGTCCTCAACAGCGATTCCTTCTGGCTCGACGGCACGCGTCCGGCGCTCGAACGCCTGCGCGAGGCATGGGACGGTGCGTGTATGGACAGCCTCCTGCTGCTCGCGCCCGTCGCCGCGGCCGTCGGCTATGACGGCAAGGGCGATTTCCACATGGATCCCGACGGCAGCTTGACGCGACGTTCGCCGGACGGCGTGGCGTCCTTCGTCTATGCGGGATGCTTCATCGTGACGCCCACGCTGTTCGGTGACGCGCCCGATGGTCCTTTCTCCATGAACGTCCTGTGGGACCGTGCCGCCGCCGCCGGCCGCCTCTTCGGATTGCGTCACGACGGCCTCTGGATTCATGTGGGCACACCGGAGTCAATTGCCTATGCTGAGCACGCCATGAAAGACGGTATGCGGCAGTGAGCGGATCCGGCGGGGTCCCGCGGGTCTTCAACATTCCAGCCGGCACGCCCTTCCTCCCGAGCCTCGCGCGCGCGGTGCTGGAACGGGGCTTTCCGGAAAGCTCCGGCGTGGCGCCCGGACCCTTCGACCTTCCGCGCTGGACCATTCTCCTGCCCACGCGCCGCTCGGTGCGCGAGCTGACCGATGCGTTCGCGCAGGCCGGCGGCGGCGTCGGACGCATCCTGCCGCGTATTCGCGCCTTGGGCGATGTCGACGAAAGCGAGTTCGCTTTTGCACCGCCACCGGATGTCGACGACACCGATCTTCCTCCGGCGATCTCGCCGGCCGGCGCGGCCTTCCTCCTGGCCGGACTCATCGCCGAATGGGCGGCCGACAATCCCGGGCAACAGCTCGCCGCGGCGGTGGCGGGCTTTCCGGGGCGCATCTTCGCGTTGGCGAGCTCGCTGGTGCGCCTCGTCGACGGTTTTGCCATCGAGAACGTGGGGCTCGAAACGCTGGAGAAGCTCACCGGCGGCGATTTTGCCGGACACCGCCAAGCCATGCTGGAGTTCCTGGCGATCGTCCGCCGCCGCCTGCCCGAGGAGCTGGCGCGCCGTGGCGTCATGGGGGCGGCCGAACGCCGGAGCAAGCTTCTGGAGCGTGAGGCGCGGCGCCTTGAAGCCGGTTTGCATCCGGGGCCGATCGTCGCCGCCGGCTCGACCGGTTCGCTGCCGGCGACGGCGGAGCTCCTGAGGGTCATATCCCGCCTTCCGAACGGCGCCGTCGTCCTCCCCGGTCTCGATCTCGCCATGGAGGAGGCGAGCTGGAGCGTGGTCGAGAGCGAGCCGACCCATCCGCAATTCGGAATGAAGGGTCTCCTCTCGGTGCTTGGGGTCACGCGCGGCCTCGTCCAGCCGTTTCCCGGATGCGTCGAGGACGACGCGGGTACGGCGCGCCGTTGGCTGGCCCGCGAAATCATGCGTCCCTCGGCGACCACCGATCAATGGAAGCGGGCCCTGGCGCTCGGCGAGGCCCAGGTCCGCCAGGCGATGCAGCGCGTCGAAATCTTCGCCGGCGTCGACCGGCGCGAGGAGGCGAGCGTCATCGCCATCGTGATGCGCCAGGCGCTCGAGGTGCCGGGCCGTACGGCAAGTCTGGTCACGCCCGACCGCCGGCTGGCGCGCCGCGTCAAGGCGGAGTTGCGGCGCTGGCACATCGAGGTGAACGACTCCGCCGGCGAGCCGCTGCTCTATACGCCGCCCGGAAGCTTCATGCGGCTCGTTCTCGATCTAGCGCTGTCCCGTTTCGCGCCGCTCACGCTCGCCGCCGCCTTGAAGCACCCGCTGGCGCGCCTTGGGGGAACGCGGGCCGACATGGAGAAGCTCGCCGGCGACGTCGAGATCGGGCTCCTGCGCGGCGTGCCGCCGCCAGTCGGCATCGCCGGTTTGAAATCGCTGGTCGAGCGCCGCCGCCGCACGCCCGATCGAATGGCGGGAGATCGTCTTCATCCCTCGATCCTCCGGCTGACGGATGCCGACTGGCATGTGATGGAGACGTTCCTGTCTCGCCTCGAGGTTCTGGCCGAGGGAGCCGCCGTATTGGCCGCCGAGACGCCGCAGCCCCTGGCGCGTCTGCTCGAGGCGCATCTGCGCATGGCCCAGGAGCTCGCCACCGACGAGCATGGCGACGAGACCATCTTTCGGGGCGAGGCGGGTGAGGCGCTCGCTGCCGCACTGTCCGCCCTCTTCGAGCATGCCGACGACGCGCCGCCACTTCTGCCCGCTGACTATGCCGCCTTGTTCGGCACGGAAATCGAGTCCTGGCCGGTGCGCCCGCGCGATGACGACCATCCCCGCCTGCGCATCCTCGGGCTCCTCGAGGCCCGCCTCCTCGGCTCCGACGTCACCATCCTGGGCGGCTTGAACCAGGGCGTATGGCCGGGCGAGCCGCAGACCGATCCCTGGCTGTCGCGCCCGATGAAGAACGACCTTGGCTTGGGTCCGCCGGAGCGCCGCATCGGGCTTTCCGCCCATGATTTCGTCCAGCGCTTCTCGACGGGCGACGTCGTGCTCACCTATGCGCGCAAGATCGACGGCGCGCCCGCCACGCCGTCGCGGTGGATCCTGCGGCTGGAGGCGCTGCTCGCCGCCGCCGGTGTGAGCTCCGCGACCTCCGGTGCTACGGCCTGGCGCACCATCGCCCGCGGCCTGTCCGCTCCTTCGCCTGCCATCCGCATATCGCCGCCGTGCCCCGCCCCGCCGGTAGCCGCACGACCGCGCCGCCTGAGCGTCACGGCGGTCGAGACGCTGGTCAACAATCCCTACCGCGTATACGCCGAACGGATTCTCGCCCTTAAACCTCTCGATCCGCTCGCCTCCGTACCCGATGCGGCCGAGCGCGGCAGTCTCGTCCACGAGGCCTTGCGCCGATTCTCGGAACGCATCGCCGTGCATCTCGGGGAAGACGCGCTCGACGTCCTCCTAGCGTGCGGCCACGAGGTCTTCGCGCCCTATTTGGCCGACCCGCGGGTCGCCGGTTTCTGGTGGCCGCGATTCGAACGGGTTGCCCGCTGGTTCGTGGCCGACGAGATGCGCAACCAGGCGACGACGGTCGCCCGTCTGCACGAATGCGAGGCCCGCCTCGCCCTCCTTGTCGATGGCGATGAGTTCCTTCTGACCGCCCGCGCCGACCGCATCGATCGTCTCGCCGACGGATCGTTGCGCATCGTCGACTACAAGACGGGCGCGCTGCCGGCGCAGAAGGACGTCGCGTCGGGTCTCCGTCCGCAGTTGCCGCTCGAAGCATGGCTTGCCGGCGAAGGCGCCTTCACGGGCCTGGCCGCGGCGCCTGCCTCCGAGCTCGTCTACATTCGCCTCGCCGGCGGCATCCCGGCCGGTGAGCGCCGCGCCGCCCATGCGTCGGCGACTTCGGCGCAGCTTGCGGCGAACGCCAAAGAGGGCATGGCTCGCCTGCTCGCCGACTATGCTCGCCCCGACACGCCCTATGTCGCCCTCGGCGCCGATGAGCGAAATTCCGAAGCCGGCGACGTCGACCATCTGGCGCGCACGGGAGAATGGCTCCTCAACGCCTACGGCGAGGTTCAGCCGTGAACCGGATGCGCGCGCCGGCCGACGTTCCGCCCCAGGAGCGTGCCTCCAATCCGGAAACGTCGGCCTGGGTTTCCGCCAATGCCGGTTCGGGCAAGACCCATGTTCTGGTCAACCGGGCGATCCGCCTGATGCTCGCCGGCACGCTTCCGCAGCGCATTCTCTGCCTCACCTACACCGTCGCCGCGGCGACCGAGATGAACCGTAGGCTGTTCGATCATCTCGGCCGCTGGATCGCCTTCGACGACAAGGCGCTCGCCCATCATATCCGCACGCTCGCCGGCGATTCCGACGTCGCGCTCGATCTCGACCAGGCTCGCCGCCTCTTCGCGCGCGCCCTCGACACGCCGGGCGGCCTCAAGATTCAAACCATCCATGCCTTCTGCGAGCAGCTTCTCCAGCGCTTCCCGGTCGAAGCCGGCGTCGTGCCGGGATTTCGCGTTCTCGAAGACAGGCAGGCGCTCGATTTCATTGCCGACAGCCGCCACTCGGTGCTGCTCGACGGCGGGACCGTTCCCGACCGGCTTGCCGAGATCGTCGCCCATGCCGGGGAAGGCCCCTTCGACGCGCTGATCGGCGAGCTCGTCCGCAGGCGCCCGCCGTTTCTCGCGCTCGAAGTAGCGGAGCATCGCCGCGCGCTGCTCGCCCGTGTGATGCAGTTGACGCACGGCGGCACCGCCACCGATCTCGCAAGCGACGTGCTGGCATCGCTCGACAGTGACGCCTATGTCGAGGTCGCGAACCGTCTCGGGACATGCGGCGTGCGGGCCGGCGAGTTGGCGCGGTCGATCGGCGATTGCCTCGCGTCGCGCTCGCCCGAGGATGCGTTCGGCGCCCTGCGGTCGGTCTTCCTTACTGACGCGGGCGAGCCGCGCAGCGAAACCCGCTTCATCCCGGCCCGCCTGCGCGACGGCCATCCCGGCAGCGCGGCCTTCCTCCTCGCCGAGCAGGACCGCCTGCTTCCGCTTTTCAAGGCCTACGATGCGACCCGCATCGTCGACTTGACCGGCGCGCTGTGCGACATCGGTGGCCGCATCGTCGCCCACTACGAGCGCCGCAAGCAGGCCGCCGGCGCCTACGACTACGACGACCTGATCCGCCGCACGCTGCGCATGTTCTCGAGCCTGAACAGCGGCTGGGTTCTCTACAAGCTCGACGGCGGCATCGATCATGTTCTCCTCGACGAGGCGCAGGACACGAGCCGCGACCAGTGGTCCATCGTTCAAAGCCTGAGCGAGGAGTTCTATGCCGGCCGCGGCGTCCGCCCCGAGCTCCTGCGCACAATCTTCGCGGTCGGCGACGAGAAGCAGTCGATCTTCGGCTTTCAGGGCGCGAGCCCCGAAGTTTTCCGCGCCATGGGGCGCCACTACGGCCAGCGCAGCCGCGAGGCCGGCCTCGCCTTCGAAGAGGTCGAGCTCAACGTGTCATTCCGCTCGTCCCAGGCCGTGCTCGACATGGTCGACGCGGTCTTCCCCGGCGGATCGCATTTCGCGCGCCGCCGCAATGTGGCGGGGCGGGTCGAGCTGTGGCCGCTCGAAACCATGGAAAGCCAGGCGGAGCGCGATCCATGGCGGGCGCCGACCGGCTACGCGCTGCGCGACAGGCCGCGCCGGCGCCTCGCGGCGCGCATCGCCGCGACCATCCGCGGCTGGATCGACGCGCAGGAGCTTCTTCCCTCCGAAGGCCGCCCCATCCGTCCCTCAGACATTATGATCCTGGTCCGCAACCGGACCACGCTGATGGACGAGCTCGTCCGTGCGCTGAAGACCGCGGGTCTTCCCGTTGCCGGCGCCGACCGTCTCGCCTTGACGTCGCACATTGCGGTGATGGATCTGATGGCACTCGGTCGGGCCGCGCTCCTTCCCGCCGACGACCAGATGCTGGCCTGCGTCCTGAAGGGCGCACTCCTCGCGCGCGACGACGATCTGCCGATCGACGACGACGACCTGTTCGCGCTTTGCCACGGCCGCGGCGCCGCGACCTTGTGGGACAGGCTCGCCGCTGCGGTCGCCGCCGGCCGGCCATTTGCGAAGGCGCTCTCGCTGCTCCGCGCCTGGCGCGACGAGGCGCTGAACCGGCCGCCCTTCGAGTTCTACATGTCCGTGCTCGACACGCCCGGCGTCCATGGCCGGCTTCTCGCCCGCCTCGGCGGCGAAGCGGAAGAGCCCATCGATGCCTTCCTCACCCAGTGCCTCGACTACGACCGCGCTCATTCCCCCTCGCTCGAAGGTTTCCTGCACTGGCTCGACGGCGAGCAGGCGATGATCAAGCGCGACATGGATCACGGGCTCGGCGAGATTCGCGTCATGACCGTGCATGGAGCCAAGGGGCTCGAATCGAACGTCGTTATCCTCCCCGACACCTTGAGCCTTCCGGATCGCGCCAAGGATCCCGGCATCCTGATGTGCGAAGCCGACGTGAACGGCCAGCGTGTCGAGGTGCCGGTCTGGCGCGTCAAGGACGGGAAGGATCACCCTGTCGTCGAGGGCCTGCGCGACCGGCTTCGCGATGCGGCCCTGCTGGAACACGACCGGCTCCTCTATGTGGCGATGACGCGCGCCCGAGATCGCCTTTATGTCTGCGGCCACCCGGACCGCGCAGGCTCGCGCGAGCTCGGCGCGCAGTGCTGGTATGCGCGCATCGAGACGGCAGTAAAGTCGCATGGCCGCTCCGTCACAGACGCGGAAGGCCGCACGGTCTGGCGCTACGAGAGCGCCGCCGATGCCCCCGCCGCGATCGCCATGCCGGCGGTGGCCGGCGAGCCGCCGGCGCCCGCCGCCGCCCTGCCGCTCTGGGTGCTCGCCCCGGCGCCCCCCGAGCCCGGAGCGCGCTCCTGGCAGTCGGCGGCGCGGCTGACCGAACCTGGTGGCGAGCGCATCACGCCGCCGCTGGACGGGCGCGACCCGAGGCGCTATCGGCGCGGCATCCTCATCCACCGGCTCCTCCAGGTGCTGCCCGGCCTTGCGCCCGCGACCCGTGAGCCGGCCGGACGCCGCTTCCTGTCCCAGCCGGGTCACGAGCTCGGTTCGGCCGAGCAGCGCGAAATCCTGGCATCGGTGATGCGGCTGCTGTCCGATTCCCGCTTTGCCGCCGTCTTCGGCGAAGGAAGCCTCGCCGAAGTCCCCTTCGCGGCGGAGGTCGAAGGGACGGCGGTCACCGGCCGCATCGACCGGCTCGTTGTCACCCAATCCGAGATTTTGATTCTCGACTACAAGACGAACAGGCCACCCCCCGCCGCGATTGCGGATGCCGATCCGGACTACATTCGGCAGCTGGCCCTGTATCGCCGGGCGCTCCTCGCCATCTTTCCCCGCCGCCGCATCCGGACGGGCCTCCTGTGGACGGAAGCACCGAGTTTGATGGAGATTCCGGCGGCGATGCTGGATGGAAAGAATCCATCGGAAAATCAGATGGAACTTCCTTTGACCGACTAGAGACTCATTGAGAGCCTTTTGAAAGTCGCCCTCGTTCATCGAGAGGTTCCCATGGCAGCAATTGACGACATCTTTAAGAACAATCCCGAAGGGACGAAATACTATTACGGAACCGAAGGCGACGACTATGTCGACAAGTCAGTAAGGCCGAACGGCAAGGAGGACGATTTCCCCGGTCACGGCTGGGCCGAGCTCTACGGCGGCGATGACTACTTCGAATCTTGGAGCCGGTACCTCTATGAATATTCGACGGACACCGTTTGGGGCGGCGCAGGCGACGACACCATCGTGGCCAAGGGAGGGCACGACCGCCTGTATGGTGGAGAGGGCAACGACTCCCTCCTAGGCGGCGACGGCGCCGACGTCATTTATGCCGGGACCGGCAACGACTACATCGATGGCGGCATCGACCGCGACGATGCCTTCGGCGAGGAAGGCAACGACACGATCATCGGCGGCGACAATGAGATCGTCTACGGAGACTTCGAAACCGATCAGGGAACCTTGCCGGGCTTCACCTACGACGACGTGCTGCGCGGAGGTGACGAGGATAGCAGGACGGAATTCCGCGGTGGCTACGGCAGTGATCGAATCGATGCAGGCCCCGGGAAGGATTCCCTTTATGGCGGGTCGGGAAACGATACGCTTCTAGGTGGTGCCGGCCCTGACCTGCTGGAGGGCAACGAGGGCGACGACCTTCTGAACGGCGGCGATGATCTCGACAGTTTGTGGGGTGGTGACGGCGATGACACGCTGCACGGTGTAGCCGGTTCTGATCGGTTGTGGGGCAATCAGGGTGCGGATTTGTTGCTCGGCGGAGACGGAGATGATTCCATTGCGGGCAATGAAGGCGACGACACCCTCGAAGGACAAACTGGCAGGGACACGCTCGAAGGAGGTTCGGGAGACGACGTCTATCGGCTGACCGCCCCCGACGATGCCTCCGATGTGGTCCGCGAGAACTCGGGCGAGGGAAGCGACACTTACGAGGTCCTCGAAACGACCTGGACTCTGACGCTCGACTCCAACGTCGAGAACGTCGCCTATCTCGGGGCCTCGAATTTCAACGCTTACGGGAGCTCCGCTGCGAACGTTCTGCACGGCAACTTCGGCAACGACGCGCTCTGGGGCCAGGGCGGTTCTGACACGCTGTTCGGGGCGCCCGGACGCGACAGTCTGTTTGGCGGTCCGGGCGACGACGTCCTCGACGGCGGAACCGCCGATGACTTCATGGCAGGTGGCGACGGCAACGATGGCTATGATGTCGACGACGCGTCCGACGTCGTCTACGAGGATCCGGACGGCGGAATAGACGTCGTAGCGACCGGCCTGCCTGGCTACACGCTTGGCGACAATGTCGAAGCTCTGGCTTACGTGGGCAGCGATCGCTTCACCGGCACGGGAAACGGGCTCGACAACAACATAAAGGGGGGCTCCCGAGACGACAGCCTGCGCGGAATGGCAGGCAGCGACTTCCTCGACGGAGGAGACGGCAACGATACGCTCGCCGGCGGCTCCGGCGCTGACTTTCTCGTCGGCGGCAGGGGCGATGATCGCTACGTCGTGGCCGAGCCGGATGATTACGTCGACGAATCGGTCGACGCGGGCACCGACACGGTCGAGACGACGCTCGCCGCCCATAGTCTGGAAAAATGGCAGGCAGTCGAGAACCTCGTCTATTCGGGGGCGGCGTCCTTCGCGGGCACGGGCAACCGGCTCGACAATCGCATCGAGGGTGCGGCGGGTCCCGATACGCTGAAAGGCCTCGCCGGCAACGACACGCTCATCGGCAACGGGGGCGACGACAGCCTCGAGGGCGGCGATGGCGTCGATTCTCTGGCGGGTGGAGACGGCAACGACACCCTCGATGGCGGCACCAGCGGCGATACTATGTCCGGGGGCGCCGGCAACGACACGTATGTGACGTCGACTGACGATCAGATCGTCGAATTGCCGAATGCGGGCGTCGATACCATCCGCACGTCGCTGTCCTCTTACAGCCTCGCGTCCCACGGAGAGATCGAGAACCTCCTCCATGTCGGGTATTCGGCGTTCCAGGGAACCGGCAACGATCTTGACAACAGCATCACCGGCGGAGCGGGTAACGATACGCTGAACGGCCTCGCCGGCAACGACACGCTCATCGGCAACGGGGGCGATGACAGCCTCGAGGGCGGCGATGGCTTCGATTCTCTGGCGGGTGGAGACGGCAACGACACCCTCGATGGCGGCATCAGCGGCGATACTATGTCCGGGGGCGCCGGCAACGACACGTATGTGGCGTCGACTGACGATCAGATCGTCGAATTGCCGAATGCGGGCGTCGATACCATCCGCACGTCGCTGTCCTTTTACAGCCTCGCGACCTCCGTGCAGGTCGAGCATCTCATTCACATCGGTTACTCGCCCTTCACCGGCAGCGGCAACGATCTCGACAACAGCATCACCGGCGCGGCGGGTAACGATACGCTGAACGGCGGCGCCGGCAACGACACGCTGATTGGCCTCGATGGTGACGACACCTTTGTCCTCCTGATCGGCGACGAAACGATCGTGGAGCAGGCCGGCGGCGGCACCGACTGGGTCTTCACCTCACACACCAGTCACACTCTTACCGCCAACGTCGAGAATCTCACCTATCAGGGAAACTCCCGCTTCACCGGCACCGGCAACGTGCTTGCGAACAGCATCACCGGGGGCAGCGGCAACGACACTTTGAACGGCGGCGGCGGCAACGACACGCTCGTCGGCCTCGGCGGCGACGACACCTATGTCGTGTCGACCGGCGGTGTCGTCGTCGAGTTGGCGGACGGCGGCTCCGATTCCGTAATTACCTATAGTCAATCCTACGCGCTCGGGGCCAATGTCGAACATCTCACCCTTCTCGAGACGGTCGCGAGCGGAATTCCCATGGGATTCCATGGAACGGGGAACGAGCTCGGCAACAGGATTACCGGCGGGGCAGGCCGGGATACGCTCGACGGCGGCGCCGCCAACGACACGCTGATTGGCCTCGGCGGTGACGACAGCCTGAGCGGCGGAGAAGGCAACGATTCGCTCGATGGCGGTGCAAGCGACGATTTGCTCGACGGCGGCGCCGGCGCCGACGTCATGCGCGGCGGCGATGGCAACGATACCTACCTGGTCGACGATGCCGGCGACATCATCTTCGAGGCGGGAGGGACCGACCACGTCCTCGCCACGCTCAGCTTCTACAGTCTCTCGAACACGCTCAATGTCGAGAATCTGACCTATGTCGGGTCTGACCGCTTCCAGGGCTACGGCAGCGAGGCCGCCAATGTCATCGCGGGCGGCGGTGGCAACGACACGCTGTGGGGCGACATCGGGGACGACACCTTGCGCGGCGATGCCGGAAATGACAGCCTTGATGGGGCCGACGGGGACGACAATCTCGATGGCGGCAGCGGAAACGACATCTTGAACGGCGGGCGTGGGGCCGACACTCTCATCGGCCTCGGCCGGCAACGACACGCTCGTCGGCAATGACGGCGACGACAGCCTCAGCGGCGGGGAGGGGGGAGATTCCCTGAACGGGAGTGCCGGCAACGACACGCTCGATGGCGGAGCGGGCAACGACACTTTCGACGGTGGCGCAGGTGACGATACGTATATCGTAGAGGCAAGTTCAGAACCCGTCAGAATTGATCCGGAGGGAACCGACACCATCCGGACATCCGCTCCATCGTATAGTCTCGCCGGCCTATCCTCCATCGAGCACCTCGTCTATGTGGGCACGGGCTCCTTCGCTGGCACAGGCAACGGCCTTGCCAACAGCATCACCGGCGGCGCCGGCAACGACACGCTCGATGGCTTGGCGGGTGCGGATACTTTGGTCGGCCTCGGCGGCAACGACACCTACGTCGTGAGAGCCGAGACCAACGTCGTCGAGGCGGCGGGCGGCGGCACCGACACCGTCACCACCTACATGATGTCCTTCACGCTCGGCACCAATGTCGAGAACCTGAGGTTCCTCGAAACCGTCGGCGAGCGGCCTCCCTGCCGACCTTCGCCGGCAACGGGGAACGAGCTTGCCAATGTCCATTGGCGGCGGCCTCGGCAACGACACTCTGCTCGGCCTTGCCGGACGGGACACGCTCCCCGGCGTATGCTGGCGACGACCGGCTTGGACGGCGGCGCCGGCGCCGACAGCATGCGATGGCGGCGACGGCAACGACACTTATATCGTCGACGATGCCGGCGACACTGATCGCGGAGGCGGGAGGCGTTCGACGTAATTCTCACCGCACTCAGCTTCTACAGCCTCTCGAACACGCTCAATGTCGAGAATTTGACTTATGCCGGGTCGGGCAGCTTCCAGGGTTATGGCAGCGAGGCCGCCAATGTCATCTCCGCCGGGAGCGGCAACGACACGCTGTGGGGCGACATCGGCGACGATACCCTGCGCGGCGAAGCCGGCAACGACAGCCTCGATGGTGCGGACGGCAACGACAGCCTCGACGGCGGCGCCGGCCAATCGATACCCTGCGCGGCGGGGCGGGCGACGATCTCTTTATCGTCGACAGCGCGACCGACGTGGTCATCGAGACCGCCGGCGGAGGCAACGACACCATCCGCACCTCGCTGTCGGAGTTCAGCCTTGCCGACCTGCCCGAAGTCGAGAATTTCGTCTTTGCGGGCACGACGGGGGTCGCGCTGAGCGGCAACGCAGCCGCCAACCGCCTCTCCGGCGGAACCAAGGCGGACACGCTCGACGGCGGGGCCGGGGCCGACACTCTGTCCGGCCTCGACGGCGACGACCTATACATCGTCGACAACGCCGGAGACGTCGTCATCGAGTCGAACGGCACCGACACCGTGCGGACGTCGCTGTCGAACTACATCATGCCGACCGGAATTGACCGTCTTGTTTATGTGGGGATGGGCTCGATCGCCGTAACAGGCAACGAGCTCAACAACACCATTTCGGGTGGAACCGGCAACGACGTCCTGAATGGAGGATCGGGGCGCGACTCCATGGTCGGCGGCAAAGGCAACGACCTTTACGTAGTCGAAGGATCCTCATGGGACGCCATCGTCGAGCTCGAGAACGGCGGAATAGATACAATCAATTCGACGTCGGTGAACGAAAGTCTAGTCAAGCTGACCGAAGTCGAGAACCTAATTTTCACCGGCAACAGTTTTTTTTATGGCACAGGCAATGCCCGCGACAACTTCCTGAGTGGCGGCAAGGAAGGAGACAGTCTGCAGGGCATGGCCGGCAACGATACGCTCTATGGTTACCTGTCGAATGACACGCTCTTTGGCGGTGATGGAAACGACCTGCTCGATGGCAGCATCGGCAGCGACATGCTCTATGGCGACGCCGGCAACGACACGCTCCTTGGTGGACGAGGGAACGACTCTCTTGAGGGCGGCAGCGGCGACAACCGGCTGGACGGCGGAGATGGAAATGACAGGCTCTACGCCGCTCAGACTTCGAGTAAATTGACCGACGGCCGCAGCACGCTTTTCGGGGGGGCAGGCAGCGATTCGCTTTATGGCGGCTACGGTGATGATTGGCTCGCCGGCGACGACGGGGACGACACGCTCGTCGGGTGGGAGGGCGACGACACGCTGCAAGGCGGAGCCGGCGCCGACACGTTCTACTACGTCACCGCCTATCCGTTCTACGAAGGCGGAAACGACGTGATCTCCGACTTTGGCGAGGAGGATACCCTGAGGATCGGCCTACGCTACGTCGACACAACGAATAAGGTGAACCTAGCCGCTGTCGAGGGCGATCTCAGGATCACCTTCTCGGGCTACGATGACTCCGAGTTCAGCATCCTGCTCGAGGATTTCGACGTGGACGCCTCCTCTCTGACCGTTCAGGGCGACGGCTGGCTCGTGTTCGCCTGACTATCTGAGAAGCGGCATGAAGGCTGTCTCCAAGCCGTCCGTGTCGTTGCTGACCGCCGACGGGATGAAGGCGGGAAGCGCCGCATGATTGGCTGGAAAGCTGCCGCAGCTCCGCAGGGCCGCCTTGAGTCCCACCCGCGTGTCGAGCCGCTTCCACACGACTCGGTAGCACACAAGCTGGTCGGTATCCGGAGTCGTGCCGAGGGTGAGTCCGGTGAGGTAGGCCGCATAGCTGTGCGCCGGAACCGACAGTACGGTCACCCATTTCTGGGCGGGACCAAACCGCTGCTGCTCGTGGACGTAAAGGCGGTTCTCCGCCTCCAGCACTACGCCCTCATACTTGAGCAGGGTCGCATGCGCCACCTGGCCTTCCTTGTAGCGCTCGATCGTCCGTGTACGGTAGAGTCCGGCATCCGGGTACATCCGCGCCAGGGAGCAGACGATATTGTCCTGCGGCAGCCGCGGCCGGTGATAGACGTGGTAGTAGCCGAGGAGCCCGCAGGCCTCGACCACCCGCCGCGGATGGCTGGCCGCGAGTTGGGTGCCGAAGGTCGCGATGGGGTCCTTGCTCCTCTCCGGAACCCGCTGATGGCATTGAATAAGCTTCCGGAAACTTTCGTAATCGAGATGAATTTCGTGGTCCTCAAGCCCGAAATAGTCGCAGAGCCGGCGCAGGGTGGCGAGCGAAGGGTGCGCCGCATCGTTGAGATACCGCCCGAGCTGTTGCCTGCTGACCCGGCTTCGGCGGCAAATTCGGGACAGGGAGCCGTCATACCCGCAAAGCAAGCGAAGATTTCTCGCCATAGGCGAGAGACCACTCATTGCTGAAACACTATCAGTCACCATGCGACCCCTATCCGTCTTTTAGCTTTTTGTGGTCAAGTGGCTGCAGCTGAAAAGCGGGTCGTATGATTGCGCTCGATGGATGGCAAATCCACAATAGTGACGGCATTCATGTTTCACGCGGTTCAATTCCTGTCGTCGAAGTGTCCACTGAACCAGTCCAACGCAACAAACGTTCCCTTCACCGATTCGAATGGGAACTTTCTTGCGGCGCGCCACATAAAGGATAATGCCGCCGCCGTCACGCGTTCTCTCGGGTCTGCGGAAGAAAGTTGAGAATGGGAATTGGAACCGAGTGACACCGGGGGGTGTATTGTTGAAGGCGGACGTTGAACGGTGGGAGGTCGAGCACATCACCGTCGGCCAGTTGACCGCATTCGTCGCTGCGGTGCGGGCCGGTTCCTTCTCCGCCGCGGCGCGGCGGCATCGCCGGGCCCAGAGTTCGATCAGCCTGGCCATCAACAATCTAGAGACCGACCTCGGCGTGCGGCTGTTCGACCGTTCGACCCACACCCCGCAGCTGACCGATGCCGGCCGCCTCCTCTTCGAGGACGCGCAGGCGGTTGTGCAGCAGATCCGGCGCATGCAGGAGCGCGCCCAGCTCATCGCCAAGTGCCGCGACATCCCGACCTGCATCGTGACCGACCAGCTCTGTCCGCCGTCCATCATCGTGCTGGCGCTTCATCACTATGATGAGCTGTTCCCCGACATGGCGGCCCGCCTCGAGATCCGCTCGACGCCGGCGGCGATCGCCGATCTCCTGAAGGAAACCGACTGCCTTGCCCTGACGGCGCTGGCCGGCTTCGACGACCGCCGCGAGCTCCTGCGCACCGGCACCGTCGCCACCGTCGAGCTGGTGCCGGTCGTCGCGCCGGGACATGCCATCGCCCGTGCCATGCCGCTCGACCTCTCGGCCCTGAACCGGCACCGGCGTATCGAGCTCCCCTATACAGGCCACGGCGTTCCCGGCCTCGCCGAAGGCTGCGTCATGCTGGTCAACGATCTCGGCGCCTGCTTGAAGCTGCTCGAGGACGGGTTCGGCTGGTCCATTCTCCCGCTCCATTCCGTCGCCCGGAAACTGAAATCCGGCGAGCTCCTGCGCATTGCCATCAGCAACGCCAAGCCCGAGGTCCATCTGCCGGTCGAACTCGTCCTGCATGCCGGCCGCAAATCGTCCTCGTCTCTGCGGCGCCTCGCCACTCGCATACTCTCCGCCTGCGAGGTCGAAAAGCGCGAGCCGCGCCATCCGGACGGCACCCGGGAATTTGCCCTCGCCGCCGTCAAGGGCACTTGAGGAACCTGGAACGTCGATGGGCGCGCAGCCAGTGGCGGAAAATGTACCCGGCGATCCGGCGATGACCGGCATGCGTAGCGAGGTGGCTGCGGCGCTGCGCTCCGTGCTCATCCTGTCCGCCGCCCTGAACCTGCTCGTTCTCACCCCGTCGATCTACACCATGCAGACGATCGACCGCGTGCTCACCGGTCGCCGCTACGAAACCCTCATCATGCTGACGCTCCTGGCCCTGGCGGCCTTCGTGGCTTACGGCTTCATCGACTGGTCGCGCACCCGCATTCTCTCCCGCACCGGCGCCTGGATCGACCGGTCGCTCAAGGTTCGCGTCCTGTCGTCGACGCTGGCGGCGCGCACCGCCGGCCACCAGGGAGCCGATCAGGGCCTGCGCGATCTTCAAGCCGTGCGCGGCTTCTTCGCCGGACGCACCGTCGTCGCCCTTCTCGATGCGCCGTTCTCGCTCCTGTTCCTTCTCGCACTCGCCGTGCTGCATCCTGCTCTCGGCCTGTTCGGACTCGCAAGCGCCGTCGTGCTCGTCGGCCTTGCCGCCTTGAGCGAGATCAAGGTCCGCTCCATTCAGGAGCGCGTTCATGACGAATCGACGGCGCTCCACCGTTGGTGGGGCGAGGCGGTCGCCGAAGCCGATACGGCGAAGGCGCTGGGCATGGGAGACGGGCTGGCGCGCTCCCTGGAGAAGCAATCCCTGCAGGTCGATGCGTCGAGCGACCGGTTGGCGGTGCTCCTCGAATGGACGGGTGCTGCGGCGCGGGCCGGCCGGCAGGCGGTCCAGATCGGCATCATTGCGGTGGCGGCCGCCATCGCACTTGCGGGCGGCTTGTCGGCGGGCGGCACGGTGATGAGCGCCATCCTTCTCGCCCGCGCGCTCGCGCCCTTCGATCAGCTCGTCACCGGCTGGCGCCAGTTCGTGGCGGCGCGCTCCGCCCGTGATCGCCTCGCCGGACTTCTCGGGCGGTGGCAGATGCCGCCGGCGCCGATGCCGCTGCCGCCGCCGCGCGCCGAGCTCGCGGTGGATCGTTTGTCGCTGCGGCTGCCCAGCCGTCTCGGCGCCTGGCTCGTGCAGGACGTCTCCTTCGAGCTCGCAGCGGGCGATGCTCTGGGCATCGTCGGTCCGTCGGGGTCCGGCAAGACCACGCTGTGCCGCCTTCTCGCCAATGTCGTCCAGCCTGACCTCGGCGAAGTCCGCTTGGGCGGGGCGCGCTATGCAAGCTGGAGCCCCGGCGGGCTCGGGGCGCGCATCGGCTATCTGCCCCAGGATGTGCGGCTCATCCCCGCCACCGTCGCCGAGACCATCGCCCGTTTGGAATCGAAGGCGGATCCGGACGCTGTCCATGCCGCGGCGCGGGCGGCCGGCGCCCTCGAGATGATCTTGGCGCTTCCCAAGGGTTTCGAGACGCCGGTCGGGGCCGGCGGAATCCCCCTCAGCGGCGGGCAGCGCCAGAAGCTCGCCCTGGCCCGCGCCTTCTACGGATCGCCGATGCTCTTCATCCTCGACGAGCCGGAAAGCCATCTCGATCGCTCGGGCGAGATGCAGCTCCACGAGGCGCTGCGCGCCGCCAAGGCGGCCGGCGCCATCATTCTCATGGTAGCCCACCGTCCCTCCGCCCTCGCCGCCATGGACAAGCTGCTCGTCCTCCAGGGCGGCAAGATCGCCCGCCTCGGCGGCCGCGATGAGCTGATGAAGACGGTCGTGCCCTTTCCGGCAACATCCGGCCGGCCCGCCGGTACCCGTCAGGGCAGCGAGGGACCATGATGGCCGGCCGCCATCTCGCCATCGAAATTTCACCGGCCCGCACGGTCGGTTTCGCCACGGGCGCGGTCTTCTTCGGTGCGCTCGTCGTCTGGTCGTGGCTCGCGCCGATCGCCGGCGCCGTCGTCGCCTTCGGCACCGTCGCGCCCGAAGGCGCGACCCGCACCGTCCAGCATCTCGAAGGCGGGATCGTCGAGGCCTTCCACGCCAAGGAAGGCGACGTTGTCCGTCGCAACGATCCGCTTCTGAAGCTCGATGACGTCCAGGCGGTCAGCATCGCAGAGCGCCTGCGCCTGCGCCTCGCCGTGATGAGCGCCGTCGAGCAGCGCCTGGTGGCAGAGCTCGACGGCAAGGCGTCCTGGACGTTGCCCGACGCCTTGTCGCGCGATCGTCGGCTTGCCAGCCTGTTCGAGGCCGAGATCAGCCTTCTCGAACTCCGCAGCCGCCGGATCGTCGAGGAAGAGGCGATCGCCGATCGGCGGATGGCGGAACTCACCGCCGCATCCGTAGGCGCGGCGCGTCAGGGGGAGGCGATCGACGATCATCTTGCTATTCTCGACCTCGAGATCGCCGCCGTTCGCAAGCTTGTCGACCAGGGCATTCAATCGAAGTCGCGGCTGTGGGCGCTCGAGCGCGAACGGGCCGAGCGCGAAACCGAGCGCCGGGCCCGCCTCACGGATGGCGACCGCGCCGACGCCCAGTTCGCCACGCTGAAGGAACAAAAGGACTCGATCGTCACCCGCTATCGCGAGGAGATCAACACGCAGCTCGAGGATATCCGCAAGCAGAAGCTCGAGACCGCCGAGCAGCTCGCCGCGGCGGACGACGTCTTGCGGCGCACCACCCTCACCGCGCCGGTCGACGGCGTTGTTGCGAACCTGCGCCTGCGGACGCTCGGCGCGGTGCTCGAGCCGGGTCGCCCGGTGCTCGATCTCGTGCCGCTCGACGAGCCGCTCGTCGTCGAGGCCCGCATCGATCCATCCGACATCGACGATGTCGCCGCCGGCCTGCCGGCCCAGGTGCGTCTTCTCTCCTACACCCAGCGCAACCTCATGCCCTTCGATGCGACGGTCGAGACCGTGTCCGCCGATCGCCGCCAGGACGAGCGCTCGGGCGAGTCCTACTTCCTCGCCCGCCTCCGCGTCGCGCCCGCCGCGGCGAACGTGCCGATGGGCGTCGGCATGCCTGTCGAGGTCCTGATCGCCACGCGGACCCACACGCTGCTCGATTACTTGGCCGATCCCGTGCTGAGCCTGTTTCGCCGCGGCTTCAAGGAAGGATAGACGCCTAGCCCCGCATGCGCGTGCTGTTCGTCCACCAGAATTTCCCGGCCCAATACTTGCATCTTAGCGGCGCGCTCGCGGCGAGCCCGGGCGCCGAGATCGTCGCCCTGACAATGAACGGCTTCGCCGATCCGCACCGCCGCATCCGGTCGCTGCGCTACGCACCGCGCCGCGGCAGCTCGCGCCAAATCCATCCCTGGGCGGGAGATTTCGAGACCAAGATGATTCGGGCCGAGGCGGCGTACCGCGCCGCGCTCAAGCTCAAGGCCGAGGGTTTCGTGCCGGATGTCATGTGCATCCATCCCGGCTGGGGAGAAGGCATTCTCCTCAAGGACGTGTGGCCGCAGGCCCCCGTGCTGCTCTACTGCGAGTACTTCTACAGCGCCGTCGGCGGCGATGTGTCCTTCGATCCGGAATTCCCCGATGTCGACACCTGCGGCCGCATTGCCGGCAAGAATGCCAGCAACCTCCTGCATCTCGAGCTCGCGACGGCCGGCGTGGCGCCGACCGCTTGGCAGAAGAGCGGCTTCCCGGCCTGGTTCCGGCCCGCCATCTCGGTGATCCACGACGGCATCGATACCGATCTCGTGCGGCCCGAGCCGGATGCCAGGATCGAGGTGGATGGCCGTTGCCTGACCCGCGACGACGAAGTCGTCACCTTCGTCAATCGCAATCTCGAGCCCTATCGCGGCTATCACCGGTTCATGCGCGCGCTGCCTGAGCTCATGCGCCGCCGTCCGCAGGCCCATGTCGTGATCGTCGGCGGCGACGGCGTGAGCTACGGGGCCAAGCCGCCGCCCGGCCGCAGCTGGAAGGAAATCTTCCACTCCGAGGTCCGCGGCAGCATCGACGCGAGCCGCCTTCACTTCCTGGGCAGGGTGCCGTATGCACGCTTCCTCGCCGTCCTGCAGGTGTCGCGTGTCCACGTTTACCTCACCTACCCATTCGTCTTGTCCTGGAGCCTGCTTGAGGCCATGAGCTGCGGATGCGCGGTAGTCGCCTCGCGCACGACGCCGCTCCTCGACGTGATCGAGGATCGCCGGACGGGGAGGTTGGTTGATTTTTTCAATCAGGAAGAATTGGTATCGACCTTGGACGAGCTGCTCGACGATTCGGCCGGACGGGCGGCCCTGGGAGAGGCGGCCCGACGTGCCGTGGTGTCGACCTGCGATCTGAGGCGCATCTGCCTGCCTGCCCAGATGCGGCTCTTGTCGGCGCTGATGCCGCGGCGGTGATGCCATGACGCACAAGCCGGAGTCGGATCTCGCCGCCAACCTGCGCCTCCTGTGCAGCTACGGCCGGTCGGTGTCCGACGTCTGCCGCCGCCTCGGCATCAACCGCCAGCAGTTCAGCCGCTATGTCGGCGCAACGACGAAGCCGTCATTGGCGACCCTGCGCCGCATCTGCGATTTCTTCGGCGTCGACGAGCACGAGATCCTTCTCGACCGCGAGGCGTTCGGGAAGGTGCTGCGCTCGCGTCCGCCCGCAATGGTGACGGCGGAGGATCCGTACCGGGCGCTGGCCGACCGCGTCGGCACCCCCGATCCCCAGGGTCTTGAAAGCCTGGTTCGGATCCAGGGCTGCTATCACGCCTATTGCATGCAGAAGGCGACGCCGCGCCGCATCACCCGCTACTTCATGCGCTTCTACGAGCGCCAGCGCCGCTGGTGCTCCCTTTCGCTCGAGCGCCATGCAAAAGGCGCATCCCTGGTCCCCCGCGTCATGCGCTACGATGGGCTGCTGACCGCGGTGGGCGACAAGATCTTCGCCTTTCATCGCACCCGCGGGCTCGGATCGTGGTGGACGACGGCCTTTCAGCTGCCCGCCTACGATCCTCCCGTCGCCCTTGCGGGCCTCACCATGGGGGTGAGGCCGGAGACGGCACAGCCCGTCTGCATGCGCGTCCTGCTGCTGCCGATCCCGGCCGGCACGCCCATCCGCCAGGCGCTCAGGGCCTGTGGCAATTTCGCGCCCGACGACGCGTCTCTGCCCGAGGCGGCGGCCGATGCCGTGCTCAACGACGTCGCGTCGACCGACATCGGTTTCGTGAGCCGCATGTGAGAAGACGGAAGCGTTCACAATCGCGTGCGGCCGTCGCCCTGCGGCCTTGACCTGCCGGGATGGCGCACCTAGGTTTTGTGCGAACCTGTTTCCCGCCCCTTAGGCGCTCACCGAACGAGGAGTTTTCCATGGCGACACACCATGTGTCCGATCAGTCTTTCGAAGCCGATGTACTCAAGGCCGAAGGGCCGGTCGTGGTCGACTTCTGGGCGGAATGGTGTGGCCCATGCCGGATGATCGCCCCGGCTCTCGACGAGATTGCCGCCGAGATGAACGGCAAGATCAAGGTCGTGAAGCTGAACATCGACGAGAATCCGTCCACCCCGTCGCGCTACGGCGTGCGCGGCATCCCGACCCTGATGCTCTTCAAGTCCGGCGAGGTCGCCTCGACCCAGATCGGCGCCGTGCCGAAGAGCAAGCTCGTCGAGTGGATCAACCGCTCTCTTTAGATTTCCCGACGGCGGCTCACCGCCGTCCCGCGCCCGACACCTCCGACATCGGCTCGCCGGTGTTGAGCGACAGCACGTGCCCGGCGAGGTAGAGCGAGCCGGCGATGAGGATTCGCGCCTCCGGGTCGAAAGCGGCGGCGCGGTTCACCGCTTCGCCGATCGAGCCGGCCGTTTCGGCCTCGATGCCCTCCCGTTCGGCGACCGCCTTGAGCTCGGCGGCGGCGATCGCATTCTCTTCCTCGGGTATCGCGATGGCGATGACGCGGGCCGCAAGTCCGCGAAAAGCGCGCAGGTAGCCCGCCGCGTCCTTGGTCGCGAGCATTCCCACGATCATCACGAGCGGCTTCGGCGAGCGCTGGTTGAGGTCGGCGAAGCTGTGCGCCAGCGCCCGCGCCGCCGAGATGTTGTGGCCGCCGTCGAGCCACAGGTCCTGCCCGCGCCCGAGGGCCGCCGTGAGCCTGCCGGAGGCGAGGCGCTGCATGCGGGCCGGCCACTGCGCCGACCGCAGGCCTCGGGCGATCGCATCGGTGTCGATCCGGGAGTCGGCGACCGCCCGCCAGGCCGCCACCGCGTTGCCTGCATTGTCGATCTGGAACCGGCCCGGAAGCTGCGGCAGGGGAAGGTCGAGAAGCCCGTCGTCGTCCTGGAAGATGAGATGGCCGAGCTCCTCGTGCGCATGCCAGTCTTCCCCGGCGATGTGCAGGGGAGCGCCGACCCGCCGCGCCACCCGTACGATCTCCTCCGCCGCCTCGTCGGGCTGCGGCCCGATGATTCCCGGTACGCCGGGCTTGAGGATGCCCGCCTTCTCGTGCGCGATCTGCTTGAGCTGCGAGCCCAGGAACTGCTGGTGATCGTAGTCGATCGTGGTGATGACCGTCGCCTTGGGACGGGCGACGACGTTCGTTGCATCGAGGCGCCCGCCGAGTCCCACCTCGAGAATGAGATAGTCGGCGGGAGCGCGCGCAAAGGCGAGCATCGCCGCGGCGGTCGTGATCTCGAAGAACGTGATGGCCGCGCCCGCATTGGCGACCTCGCATTCCTCGAGCAGTGCCGACAGGTCCTGGTCGGAGATATGCGCGCTGTCGCCCGCCGCTCGCGCCAGCCGGATGCGCTCGTGGAAGCGCACCAGATGCGGCGAGGTGTAGCTGTGGACCTTGAGTCCGGCGCTCTCTGCGATCGTTCTGAGATAGGTGACGGTCGAGCCCTTGCCGTTCGTCCCTGCGACGTGAATGACGGGCGGCAGACGTTCGTGCGGCGCCCCGAGTCTCGCCAGCAAACGCTCCATGCGGTCGAGCGACAGGTCGATGATCTTCGGATGAAGCGAGAGGAGACGCTTCAGTATGGCATCGCTCACCGCCATCGGCGGGCTGGCTATTGCGCGGCGACGGTTGTCGCCACGAGGGCCCGGCCCGGCTCGCTGCCCGCCGGCGCCCGCGTCAGGATTCGAATGAGCCGCGCCAGCGTCGGCCTGATCTCGTGCCGGTGCACGACCCGGTCGATCATGCCGTGCTCCTGCAGATACTCGGCGCGCTGAAAGCCCTCCGGCAGCTTCTCGCGGATCGTCTGCTCGATGACCCGCGGGCCGGCGAATCCGATGAGCGCCCCGGGCTCTGCGAGGTGGATGTCGCCGAGCATGGCATAGGAGGCCGTGACGCCGCCCGTCGTCGGATTGGTGAGAACCACGATGTAGGGAAGGCGCGCCTCGCGCAGGTCCTGCACGGCGACCGTCGTGCGCGGCAGCTGCATCAGCGACAGAATTCCCTCCTGCATGCGTGCCCCGCCCGACGCCGCGAAGAGGATGTAGGAGCACCGCTTCTCGACGGCGAGCCGCATGGATTCGACGATCGCCTCGCCGGCCGCCATGCCGAGCGAACCGCCCATGAAGGCGAAGTCCTGTACCGTGGCGACGATCGGCTGGCCGTCGAGCTCGCCCGCCGCGGCGAGGATGGCATCCTCGGCATTGTTCTTCTGCCGCGCCTCCTTCAGGCGGTCGGCGTATTTGCGCTCGTCGCGGAAGCTCAGCGGATCGGCGGGAACCTCGGGGAGCGCCAGGCGCTCGTACTCGCCGCCGTCGAAAAGGATGTTCAGCCGTTCGCCCGGCGGCATGCGCATGTGATAGCCGGAGCCGGGGATGACGAACTGGTTCGCTTCGAGGTCGCGATAGAAAACCATCTGCCCGGTCTCGGGGCATTTCACCCACATGTTCTCCGGCACTTCCTTCTTGTTTCCGAGGAAGTTGCGGATCTTCGGTCGAATGAAGTTCTTGATCCAGTTCATCGCGATGCCTCCTTCGCTGCGGCGCGTTGGGCGAGCCGCACGCCCTTGGCGATTTCCGCGGCGAGCGACAGCACCGCCTTCGGCGTCTTGCGGGTCGCTCGCCCGTCGCGCGTCAGGCTCGTCTTAACCGCATTGACGAGCGCCGAACCGACCACGACGGCGTCCGCGCTCTCGGCGATGGCTTTCGCCTGGGCAGCGGTCTTAACCCCGAAGCCCACCGCCACCGGCAGGTCGGTATGGCGCTTGATGCGCCGGACGTTGCCCTTCACTTGCGCGATATCCGGCACCTTCGTGCCGGTGATGCCGAGCACGGAGACGTAGTAGATGAAGCCCGAGGTGTTCTTGAGGACCGCCGGCAGCCGCCGGTCGTCCGTGGTCGGCGTGGCGAGCCGAATGAAGTTGAGCCCCGCTTTGGCGGCCGGCAGGCAGACTTCCTCGTCGTGCTCTGGCGGCAGGTCGAC
>CAWBJO010000002.1:0-270903 GCA_963789175.1 uncultured Alphaproteobacteria bacterium | reverse complement strand
ATCGTGCTTGCGCATTTCGACCGGCCGAAGGGCAAGGTGGTTGCCTCGATGTCGCTGAAGCCCGTCGCCGACGCGCTCGGCGCGGCGCTCGACCGCCCCGTCGCCTTCGTGGCCACCGACTGGCGCGACGATGCGGCGCTCGACGCCGCGCTCCGGGCGAAACCCGGCGGCATCCTGGTCATGGAGAACACCCGCTTCCATCCCGGCGAGGAAGAGAACGCGCCCGACTTCGCCCGCCGCCTCGCGAGCCTAGGAGATATATATGTGAACGACGCCTTCTCCGCAGCCCATCGTGCCCATGCCTCGACCGAGGGCATCGCCCATCTCCTGCCGTCCTTCGCCGGCCGCGCCATGGAAGCCGAGCTGCGCGCCCTCCAAGCGGCGCTCGAGACGCCTCGCCGTCCGCTGCTCGCCATCGTCGGGGGCGCAAAGATATCGACCAAGCTCGACCTTCTCTCCAATCTCACCGCCAAGGTCGACAGCCTCGCCATCGGCGGCGCCATGGCCAACACGTTCCTTGCCGCCCGCGGCTCGCCCGTCGGCCGTTCGCTATGCGAGCCCGACCTGTTCGATGTGGCCCTGAAAACCCTTTCCGAGGCCGAGGCACGCGGCTGCGACATCATCCTGCCGGTCGATGCCCGCGTCGCGGCCGAGCTGATACCCGGCGTCGCCTCCCGCATCGTCGCGGTCGAGGCCGTCGGACCCGCCGACATGATCCTCGACATCGGCCCGCTGAGCGTCGAGGCCGTCGCGGCGGCGCTCGACCGCTCGGCCACGCTCGTGTGGAACGGACCCTTCGGGGCATTCGAGACATCGCCGTTCGAAGCGGGAACGATTGCCGTCGCCCGTCACGCGGCCAGCCTGACCGGCGATGGCCGCCTCGTCTCTGTCGCCGGCGGCGGCGACACGGTGGCCGCCCTCAACATGGCGGGCGTCGCGGACGAATTCACCTATGTGTCGACGGCGGGCGGAGCGTTTCTGGAGTGGCTCGAAGGCAAGACTCTCCCCGGCATAAAAGTGCTACAGTCGGCCAAAAGTGATCGGAGTTGAGAATAGAGGGATAAGATGACAGCGACACTCGCGGATACGGCACGGGCGATGGTCGCCGGCGGCAAGGGCATCCTCGCTGCCGACGAAAGCTCGGGAACCATCAAGAAGCGCTTCGACTCGATCGGCCTTCAGTCGACGGAGGATGCGCGGCGCGATTACCGGCAGATGTTGTTCACCGCGAAGGAAGCGATGACCAAGTACATCTCCGGTGTCATTCTTTATGACGAGACGCTCCGCCAGAAGTCGAGCGACGGCACGCCCCTTGTCGACATCATCTCCGCGTCCGGCGCCGTCCCGGGCATCAAGGTCGATACCGGTGCCAAGCCCCTGCCCTTTTCTCCGGGTGAAACGGTGACCGAAGGTCTCGACGGCCTGCGCGAGCGGCTCAAGGAATACCACGGTCTCGGCGCCCGATTTGCGAAATGGCGCGCCGTCATCGACATAGCCGAGGGCATTCCGACCCGCAATGCCGTCCGCGCCAACGCCCACGCGCTCGCCCGCTATGCCGCCCTGTGCCAGGAGCAGAGTATCGTACCGATCGTCGAGCCCGAGGTCCTGATGGACGGGCCGGTCGCCGCCCATGACGCGGCCCGCTGCCAGGAGGTGTCCGAATGGGTCTTCCGCATCGTGTTCGACGAGCTTGCCGAAGCGCATGTGCGGCTCGACTCGATGGTGCTCAAGCCCAACATGGTCGTCGCCGGCAAGAACGCCAGGACCAAAGCGGGGCCTGACGAGGTCGCCGAGCGCACCGTGGCCTGCCTGAAGGCGACGGTGCCGGCTGCCGTTCCCGGCATCGCTTTCCTGTCCGGCGGTCAGACCGAGGCCGAGGCCACCAACCATCTTTCCCTAATGAATGCGATGGGCGGACTGCCCTGGAAGCTCACTTTCTCCTATGGCCGCGCCCTCCAGGCGGCGGCGCTCAAGGCCTGGGGCGGCAAGCCGGAGAACGTCGCTGCGGCCCAGCGCGCTTTCGGCCACCGCGCACGCATGAACGGCCTCGCTTCGCTCGGCAAATGGTCCGAAGATCTGGAAAAGGCCGCCTGAGGCCTTTACGTTTGTTCGCGCTTTGGCCCTTAACCTGCGGTGTCGAGCCCTGCCATGACCTTGCCCACTTGCAGGCTTTTCCTTGTCACGCCGGCGGGAACGGATATCAAGGCGATGGAGGCCATGACCGTTGCGGCCCTGGGTGCCGGCGATGTGGCGAGCTTGCTCGTATCGTCGAGTCTCGATCAGAAGGAGTTGCTTGAAGCCTTGCAGCCGATCGTTCGCCGATATGACGTCGCCCTCCTCGTCGAGGACGATCATCGACTGGCCGGCGCCGCCGGCGCCGACGGCGTCCAGATCGACGCCTCGCCGTCGCTGTACTCGGCCGCGCGCGCCGGACTGGGCGACCGGTCGATCGTCGGTGCGAAGTGCGGGCCGTCGCGGCATGACGCCATGACCATCGCCGAGGCCGGCGTCGACTATGTTGCCTTCTCCGATGTCGATGCCCTGGTCGGAGAGGAGACGATCCTTGCGTGGTGGAACCAGCTCTTCGAGGTGCCCTCCGTCGCATTCGAGCCGCTCGCCGAGGATGCCGCCCGCCGCGCCGTCGCCGAGGGGGCCAGTTTTCTCCGCCCGCCGGACGCCATGTGGCAAAGCCCCGAACGGGCGGCCGCCACCGTCATTGCTTGGAATTCCGTAATCGAGGATGGTTCGAGATGTTGAATCGCTTTGCCGCTGCCTGTGTGATGCTCGCTCTCGCAAGCCCCGTCGCCCTCGCCCAGAGCTTCGATGAGGCCGTCGCTCTCTACACCGACAAGAACTTCAAGGAAGCCTTGAGCGTCGCCAAGCCGTTGGCCGAAGGCGGCGATGCCCGCGCCATGGCCATGCTCGGCACGCTCTACCAGAACGGCCAGGGTGTGAAGAAGGATCTCAAGGTGGCCGTCAAGTGGCTGACCGCGGCAGGCGAGAAAGAGCACGCCGGCGCCCAGTTCCAGCTGGCGATCATCTATCTCGACGGCATCGCCGGAAAGCCCGACCTCAAGGGCGCCGAGAAGTGGATGGAGCGCGCCGCCGGCAACGGCAGCGTCCCCGCCCAGCACAACATGGGGCTTCTGGCGGCAGGCGCCGGCGGCGGCAAGCCGGAGTGGCCGCGCGCCATGGGCTGGTTCCGAAAGGCGGCCGATCAGGGATTTTCCGAGGCGCAGTACAACCTCGCCGTCCTCTTTGCCGAGGGCAAGGGCATCGACAAGGACCCGGTGAAGGCGGGCGAGTACTTCCTCAAGGCCGCGATGCAGGGCATGGCCGACGCGGCGCTGGAATACGGGGTCATGGTGTTTCGCGGCGACGGCGTGGAGAAGAGCGAGGAGATCGGCGCCCAGTGGCTGCTCGTCGCCGCCCAGCGCGGCAACGTCATCGCCCAGAACCGGGTGGCGCGCATCCTCGCCGCCGGTCGCGGCCTGAAAGCCGACTCGATCGAGGCGGCGAAGTGGCACATCCTCGCCTCCAAGGCCGGCCGTGCCGACAACTGGCTCGATGAGTTCGTCTCGAAGCTTTCCGACAAGGACCGCGGCGAGGCGAACAAGCGCGCCGAATCCTGGGCGAGCCTCAATGCCCAGGAGAACGCCGCGGCCGCCGCCGCCAAGCCGACGGCCTCGAGCGGCGGTTGATCCAAGCGAAAGACGTTGCTTTTCTGCAACCCGGTCAGTAGCTTCCGCGCGCGTTCACGGAGAGCCTGAGACCGAATGTCGTTTTCGCCGCTGATGACCGTCATGGTCAACGCCGCGCGCAAGGCCGCGCGCGGCATCCGACGCGATTTCGGCGAGGTCGAGAACCTGCAGGTCTCGGTGAAAGGCCCCGGCGACTTCGTGACCAGCGCCGACAAGCGCACCGAGAAGATCCTCTTCGACGAGCTCGCCAGGGCACGCCCCGGCTACGGATTCCTCGGCGAGGAAGGCGGCGCCCGCCCGGGCAGCGACCGCGACAACCGCTGGATCATTGATCCGATCGACGGCACCACGAACTTCATCCACGGCGTTCCCCTCATCGCCATTTCCATCGCGCTCGAAAGGGCGGGCGACATCGTTGCCGGAGTCGTCTACAACCCGGTCATGGACGAGCTGTTCACGGCCGAGCGCGGCCGCGGTGCCCTTCTCAACGAGAAGCGCCGGCTGCGCGTCTCCGCCCGCCGCGACCTCAAGGATGCGCTCGTGTCCTGCGGCCTCCCCCATGCGACGGGCGAGTCGACCACGAAATTCGCCGGTGAAATGGCGGCCCTTCAAGGCCGTGTCGCCGGGCTGCGGCGGACCGGTTCGGCCTGCCTGGATCTCGCTTATGTCGCCGCCGGCCGTTTCGACGGCTTCTGGGAGCGCGGCCTCCATGCCTGGGATATCGCCGCCGGCCTGCTCCTCGTCCGCGAGGCGGGCGGCCGCGTCAACGATCTCGACGGACAGGGCGATTTGCTGGCGACCGGCAACGTGCTGGCGACCAACGCTGCAATCTATGATGAGCTTGAAAAGACGCTGAAGTTTTCGCGGCCGGCATGACGGCCGCTCGATCTTTTTTTGTGACATGGGAATGCCACATCTTTTCCGTGTGATGGTTTGGTCTTAATCTCACCTACTCTCGAGAGCGAGGCATCGAGCACCCCAATGGCCGAAACGTCGGAACAAACAGTCCTTGATCTGCCCCGGGTCTACCTCATCCGGATGATGGTGTTCATCATGATCGTCGCGGTGCTCACGGCGATCCTGAGCCCGCAGGTCTCTCAGGCCTTCATGAACAATCCCGGGCTCAACGGATTCATCGGCCTCATCCTGCTGTTCGGTATCGCCCACGCCTTCCGCCAGGTCGTCAGGCTTTTCCCTGAGGTGAACTGGGTGAACAGCTTCCGCATCGCCGATCCCGGGCTCGAGCTGCCGCACACCCCGCGCCTGCTTTCCCCGATGGCGAGCCTGCTGCGCGACCGCCAGGGCATGACGGTGCTCTCGACCATGTCGATGCGCTCGCTGCTCGATTCGATCGCTGCCCGTCTCGATGAGGGCCGCGACCTGCTCCGCTACCTGATCGGGCTCCTCATCTTCCTCGGCCTGCTCGGCACTTTCTGGGGCCTGCTCGACACCGTCTCCTCGGTGAGCACCGCCATCCAGGCGCTCGACGTCACCGCCACCGAGCAGGGAAGCCTGTTCGAGGAGCTGAAGACCGGGCTGGCCTCGCCGCTCGCCGGCATGGGCACCGCGTTCTCCTGCTCGCTGTTCGGCCTCGCCAGCTCGCTCATCCTCGGCTTTCTCGACCTGCAGACCAACCAGGCCCAGAACCGTTTCTACATGGAGCTCGAGAACTGGCTCTCGTCGATCACCGACATCGAGGCCGGCGAAGGTACGGGTCAGATGGCGGTTCCGCATTATCTTAGGCTCGACATGCGCGATCTCCAGAACGGCATCGACCGCATCAACAACACGTTGAGCGACGCGCTGAACGACACCAACGCGCAGCTTCACGCCCTCCCCGAATCCAACGACAACGAGTCGCTCGAGAAGCTGGCCGGAGCCGTCCAGGGGCTAGTGCAGCAGATGCGCGAGGAACAGAAGATCGTGCGCAGCTGGGCCGAGGCCCAGTCGACCCAGCAGGAGGAGCTGAAGAAGATCATGAGCCGGATCAGCCAGGCGCCTCCGGCCCACGAGGTGAGGGCTACGGTCCGGCCCCGGTCGCGGGAAGAGCGCTAGATGGCGAGCGTCGCCACCCGCCGCAACCGGAACGCCGAACCGCAATACTACTGGCCTGGTTTCGTCGATGCGATGGCCCAGTTGTTGCTGGTCATCACCTTCCTCCTGTCGATCTTCATCATCGCCCAGTTTCTCGTCGCCCGGCAGATCGCCGGCCAGGACACCGCCCTTACTCGTCTGAGATCGCAGATTGCCGAGCTGACCGATCTTCTGGCTCTCGAGAAGTCGGCAAAGCGCGAGCTCGAGCTTTCCCTCGGCACGCTGAGCGACGATCTCAAGACGGCGAAGGACGACAACGCCCGCCTCGACTCGCTGCTCGCCGCCGCCTCGCAGGAAGGCGCCCAGCAGGGCACCGCCGCATCGAGCCTCGAGGATGCGCTGGAGAAGGAGAAGGCGATTTCCGCCGGTGCCCTGTCGCAGGTCGATCTCCTGAACCAGCAGCTGGCGGCGCTGCGCCGTCAGCTGGCCGCCCTCACCGCCGCCCTCGACCAGGCCGAGGCCAAGGACAGGGACAACCAGGTGCAGATCGCCGATCTCGGCAAGCGTCTCAACTCCGCCCTGGCCCAGAAGGTGCAGGAGCTGGCCCGCTTTCGCTCCGAGTTCTTCGGCCGTCTCCGGCAGATCCTGAGCCAGCGCTCCGACATTCGCGTCGTCGGCGACCGATTCGTGTTCCAGTCGGAAGTCCTCTTCCCCAAGGGTTCCGCCGACATCAATCCCGCCGGCGAGGACGAGATGCGCAAGCTCGCCATCGCGCTGCGCGAGCTCGAGCAGCAGATTCCAACCGACATCGCCTGGGTCCTGCGCGTCGACGGCCACACCGACGTCGACCCGATTTCCTCTCCCGCTTTCCGCTCGAACTGGGACCTGTCGGCGGCACGCGCCATCTCAGTCGTCAACTTCCTGGTCTCGAACGGCGTTCAGCCCCAGCACCTGGTGGCCGCAGGGTTCGGCGAGTTCCAGCCGATCGACCCGGGCGACACCGAGGATGCCAAGGGGCGCAACCGGCGTATTGAGCTCAAGCTGACCGAGCGCTGATCGGGGCCTACCGGGGCCGAGGCTTGCCTCATGGCCCCGCCTCCTGTATAGGACCGGCCGACTTTGATCACGGCCCGGAAGCCCGGCCGTCGCAGGACGATATCCATGAAGAAAGAAATTCATCCCGAGTACCACACCATCACGGTCGTCATGACCGATGGCTCGAAGTTCGAAACCCGCTCCACCTATGGCAAGCCGGGCGACACCCTGCACCTCGACGTCGATTCGAAGTCGCACCCGGCCTGGACCGGCGGCCAGCAGCAGCTCGTCGACCGCGGTGGACGCGTGTCGCGCTTCAAGCAGAAGTTCGGCTTCCTCAACAAGTAGCCTCG
The DNA here is from genome assembly GCA_963789175.1 of uncultured Alphaproteobacteria bacterium. Lineage (GTDB taxonomy): Bacteria > Pseudomonadota > Alphaproteobacteria > Rhizobiales > Aestuariivirgaceae > CAWBJO01. The sequence goes on along the minus strand of CAWBJO010000002.1, from coordinate 263,780 downwards.
CGGCCGCACGGAAATGCGAAAGCCCGGCTTCGAGCCGGGTTTTTTCGTTGTGGGTCGGCAGTACCGCCTAGCTGCGCACGTTTCCGAAGGCGGCGGTCAGGCGGTTCATCTGATTGCTGACCGGATTGGCCTCGCTGTCCTGCTCCTCGGGCTTGGCGTTCAGCATGCCGTCGAGCTTGACGATGCGCTCGTGCAGCCGAAGGCTGCGCTGGATGAGCTGGCGCAATGGTTCCGGCAGCAGCTCGTCGCCCTGCAGTGCGTGGCCGGCGCCGATATCGGTGAGATTGATGCGATGCTTCTCCGACACCGCCTCCTCGGGCGTGAGTTCGCCGGAGTGGAGCGCCCGCTGCAGCAGCAGCCATGACGCAAGCTGCATAAGTCGAGTCGTGAGGCGCATGCTCTCGGTGGCGTAGGCGATCGATCCGTGCCGATCGAGGCCGCGGGCCTCCTGCCGGCCGGGACCGTCGAGATAGTTCGCCGTCTCTTCGACGAGGCCCATCCCTTCCTTGAACACGGCGGTGAACTGATCGGAGGTGGCGAAGTGCGCAAGGAAATCGATCGTCGTCTCGCCGCGGCGGCGATTCTGGCCGATGCCGGTCATCTGGGGCCTCCCCTTACGCTTGCACTCATTCCGTCCCCGAAAGCGAGAGTGATCATGAAGCGTGCGATGCTGATGGTCAATACGGCGCAAGCATCGCGAGTCGAAATAGATGTGAGCAAAACCGGTGCCAACGCATTGGCGCGACTCGAAAAAAAAGGAGCCGCGAAACCGCGGCTCTTTGAGTCTAACAGGGAGGCGTCAAACAGAGTGGACAGGAGCCACTCGAAGAATCCAGAAGACTGGATTGCATTAACGAAAATACACCGGAAGATGTTACTGAATGGTTAACGTTACGCGTCCTTTACGGTAATTTTCTCTCAACGCCGACCGCGCCGGCGGAAAACCGCCGAAAATTTCTAGAGCTTGAAGACCGCGTTGGCGGCGTTGATGCTGCTCTTTTTCGCGGCAATTGCGGCCTTGAGACGATCGATTTCTCGGTTGAGAATCTCGATGCGGCGCTCGAGCTCGGCGATCGAGATGACGTCGAGATCCTGCCCGATGACGATCTCGGGCAACTTCGGCTTGCGATCTTCCTCGGCGTCCATGGGTTTTAACCTATTGCCGCGCTGTGCTAGCAGTTTGCACAACGACACCCGGAATGATCAAGGGGACAGGTGATGCAATCGGAAGTGCCTGAAACGATGACGGCCATCGCCATTGCGCGGCCGGGTGGACCGGAGGTGTTAACTGCGGTGAAACTTCCTGTTCCGCGGCCGCAGAACGACGAGGTGTTGATCCGCGTCGCCGCCGCAGGGGTTAACCGTCCCGATGTGATGCAACGGAAGGGTGCCTATCCCCCTCCTCCCGGCGCGCCCGAGACGCCAGGTCTCGAGATCGCCGGTCGGGTCGTCGCGAAGGGACCGGCCGCGTCGCGCTTCGCTCTCGGCGACGAGATCGCCGCCCTCGTGCCGGGCGGCGGCTATGCCGAATTCTGCCTCGTCGCCGAGCCGAACGCGATGCCCATCCCGGCCGGCCTCACCGTGATCGAGGCGGGCGCGCTCCCGGAAACCTTCATGACGGTGTGGACCAACGTGTTCGACCGTGCCGCGCTCAAGGAAGGCGAGACGCTCCTCGTGCACGGCGGATCGTCCGGCATTGGCACGACTGCGATCATGCTCGCCAAGGCATTGCGGTCGAGGGTGTTCGCGACGGCCGGATCCGAGGAGAAGTGCCGCGCCTGCGAGAAGCTCGGCGCCGAACTCGCCGTCAATTACCGCACCGACGACTTCGTGGCGCGCACCGCCGAGGCGACCGGCGGCCGCGGCGTCGACGTCATCCTCGACATGGTCGGCGGCGACTACGTGCCGCGCAACATTGCCGCGGCGGCGCGCGGCGGACGCATCGTCTCGATCGCCACCCAGCGTGGTGCGAAGGCGGAAGTCGACATCCTCGCCGTCATGGTGAAGCGGCTGACGTTGACCGGCTCGACCTTGCGGCCGCGCTCCGTCGCCGAGAAGGCCGAAATCTGCCGGGCTCTGGAGCGCGAGGTGTGGCCCCTGATCACCGCCGGGCACGTCAAGCCGCAGATCTTCAAGACCTTTCCGCTGGTGGCGGCGGCCGAGGCGCACGCCCTCATGGAATCCGGCGCCCATATCGGCAAGCTCGTGCTCATCGCTGCCTGACGCGATTTTCCCTCTTTTCAAACCGGGGGTCGCGAGACTATATAGCTCGCCATCCCGTCACGACGATGACCTGTTACGCCGGAACCCAGGGTTCGGAAGGAAGAAATCCATGTCGCTCGCACCTCTGATGCCGAAGGCCACCGCCGTTTGGCTCGTCGAGAACACGGCGCTGACGTTTCCCCAGATCGCCGATTTCTGTCACCTGCACGAGCTCGAGGTGAAAGGCATCGCCGATGGCGACGTGGCCCAGGGCATCAAGGGCCTCGATCCGGTGGCGGGCGGCCAGCTGGCACGCGAGGAGCTCGAGAAGGCGGAGGCCGATCCGGCCTATCGTATGAAGATCCAGGAATCCAAGGTCGTGCTCCCGGCGACCAAGGTGAAGAAGGGCCCGCGCTATACGCCAGTATCCCGCCGCCAGGACCGTCCGGATGCCATCGCCTGGCTGCTCCGCTACCATCCCGAGCTTTCCGATGCCCAGATCATGAAGCTCGTCGGCACGACCAAATCGACCATCCAGTCGATCAAGGATCGCACGCACTGGAATGCCCAGAACATCAAGCCGGTCGATCCGGTGACGCTCGGCCTGTGCTCGCAGCTCGAGCTCGACCTCGCCGTGCAGCGCTCCGCCAAGAAGCGCAATGCCGCGCCGCCGCCCGAGGCCCGCGGCGCCACCCTGCTTCCGGCGAGCGAGAGCCTGAAGCCGGAGCCCGCGCCGCAGGCCCCGGCACCGGCGGAAATGCAGCCCGAGTCGAAGGAGATCGAGAAGGAGTATGACGCCGAATCGGTCTTCGCCAAGCTCAAGGGCCTGAAGCTCGACCAGAACGAATCCGACTCGTGAGGATCCTGGTTGTCGGCGGCGACGGGATCGTCGGCCGGACCGCCGTTGCCGCCCTTTCGCCGCGCCACGAGATCATCAAGGTCGGGCGTAAGTCGGGCGACGTCCTCGCCGACATCACCGACATGGCCTCGGTCATGGCGATGTTCGGCAAGACCGGCAAGGTCGATGCCATCATCAGTGCCGCCGGTCACGGCCACTACGGGCCGCTCGTCGATATGACGGCCGCGAACTTCCTGGTCGGCGTCAACGACAAGCTCATGGGCCAGGTGATGCTCGTGCTCATCGGCATGCATCACGTCGCCGACGGCGGTTCGATCACGCTTACGAGCGGCATCGCCGACCGCGATCCGGTCCGCGGCGGCGCCAACGCGGCGGCCGTCAACGGCGCTCTCGGTGCCTTCGTGAAAGCGGCGGCGCTCGAAATGCCGCGCGGCATCCGCATCAACGTCGTCAGTCCCGGCGTGCTCGACGCGGCCGCCGCGAAGTACGAGAGGGTTTTCCCCGGTCACATTCCGGTGAGTTCGCACCGGGTCGGCCAGACCTACCTGAAGAGCGTCGAGGGCGGCATGAGCGGCGAGGTGCTCATCGCCGACGGCTAGGCCTTTCCGACGAGCTGGGCCGCTAAAGCTTTGATCATGCGCGGCAGGTCGTAGGGAAAGCGCGACGTGATGAGGTTGCCGTCGATCACGACCGGCTCGTCGATCACCGTCGCACCCGCATTGGCGAGGTCGACATGGATGTTCCACACCGCCGTCGCCTTGCGGCCCTTGAGCAGGCCGGCGCTGATCATCACCCACGGACCATGGCAGATTCCGCACACCGGCTTCTTCGCCGCGTCCATGGCCCTGAGGAAGGCGTGCGCATTCTCGTCGGTCCTCAGGAAATCCGGGTTCCAGCATCCGCCCGGCACGATCACCGCGTCGTAGGTTTGCGGGTCGGCCTCGCCCAGATAAGCGTCGATCTTCAGCCACCCCGCATTCTCGAAGAGGCGGATGGCGAGCACGTGGGTCTCGGCCTGGGGCGGCATGCGTACGCCGTAGCTCGGCGGCAGGGCACCGGCCCGCGGCGCGACGATGTGAACCTCCGCGCCGTGCTCCTTGAGCCAGCGCATCGCACCCAGGATCTCGACCTCCTCGACACCGTTGGTGCAGCAGATGGCGACACGCTTGCCCTTGAGCAGATTCGGATCGGACGGCGGATCGAGCAGGAAATGGTTGAGTTCGCGGTTGAGTTCGCCGTCGGCGGTGATCAGGAGCTGCGTCGACAGCACCGGCACGCTGGCCGGCGACTCGAAGTCCTGCAGCCGGGCGACCCCGGCATCCGTGGTCTCGGTTGGATGGATGGCTGTGTTCATGGCTCGTAACCTCTCTCCCTCAGCCCCTCGAGTGTTACACCGTTCAGGGGTTGCGGTCGACGCTTTCACTCGAGGTCGGCGGCCCGCGCGATGCGTGCGGTTGCGGCGATGGTCGCCGAAGCCAGGACGGTGATGCCGAGGGCGATGGACAGTCCGGCCGACTCGGCGATCATTCCGATGAACGGCGGTCCGGCCACGAACCCCGCATAACCCATGGCGACGACCGCGGCGATGCCGCGTCCCGGCGCGTCGGGCTCGAGTCGCCCTCCGCCTCCGAACAGCACGGGCACGATGTTGCCGATCCCCAGCCCTCCGAACGCATACGCCAAGATGGCGAGGCCGGGCGATGGAAGGAACAGCGCGCCGGCCAGCCCGAGCGCGCTCAGGACCGCGCTCCACCGCACCAGCGGCACCGCTCCGAACCGCGCCCTGAGATAGTCGCCGGTGAACCTGGCGGTCGCCATGCCGCCGGCGAACATGGCATAGCCGAGCGCCGCCACATGGGCGTCGAGTCCGAATGCGCGCTTGAGGTGGATGGCGCTCCAGTCGAGCACCGCCCCTTCCGACATGAGAACGAGGAAGCACAAGGATCCAAGTCCGATCGTGGCCCGGGTCGGCCAGGCGAAGTGGGTCCCTCCTCCGCCGCGATCGGCTGCGGCCGGCAGCAGGAACTGCAGGGCGACGGCCAGGACGGCGAGGCCCGCAGCGATGGCGACCGCGACATGGGCGGCTTCGCTGAGATTGGTCAGCAGGACGGCGCTCGCCCCTGCCCCGGTCATCGCCCCGACGCTGTAGGTGCCGTGGAAGAACGACATCACCGGGTAGCGCGTCTGCGTTTCGAAGGCGAGGCCGTGGGCGTTCATGGCGACGTCCATCGAGCCGATGCCGATTCCGAACACCGCCAGGCCGAGGATGAACATGGGTACGCTCGGCGCCAGGACGGGCAAGGCGAAGGCGAGACAGAAGAAGACGGAGGTCGCCGCCGTGACCGGCGCGCTGCCGTAGCGGTTGATCAGCGCCCCCGTCGCCGGCATGGCGCCCACCGCTCCGCAGGCGAGCGTCAGGAGCGCCCAGCCGAACGTCGCGAGATCGAGGCCGAGTCGCGCCTGCGCCAGCGGGATGTGAGGCACCCACGAGCCTTGGACGATCCCGTGCACGAAGAAGATGGCAGCGATGCTGAGCCGCGTGGCCGGCCGGGAGGGATGGTGAGGCATTCAGGCGGCGCTGACCGAACTGTCCGCGGATGCTGGGGGTGAAAGGAGGCCGGCACTCTGCAGAGCGGCCGCGATCTCGTCAAGGATCGCCGGATCGTCGATCGTCGCCGGCATGCGCCACTCTTCGCGGTCGGCGATCTTGCGCATCGTGCCGCGCAGGATCTTTCCCGAGCGCGTCTTCGGCAGCCGCGGCACCACGATCGCCGTCTTGAAGGCCGCGACCGGACCGATGTGCTCGCGCACGCGGCCGACGCACTCCTGCGCGATCGCACTCGCCTCTCGCGTCACGCCCGCCTTGAGAACAACGAAGCCGATCGGAAGTTGTCCCTTCAGCGCATCGGCGACGCCGATCACGGCGCATTCGGCGATGTCGGGATGTCCGGCCAGCACCTCCTCCATGGCTCCCGTCGAAAGCCGGTGCCCGGCGACGTTGATGATGTCGTCGGTTCGCGCCATCACGTACACGTAGCCGTCCGTGTCGACGAAGCCGGCATCCGCCGTCTGGTAGTAGCCGGGATAGGCGCTGAGATAGCTGTCGCGGAACCGCGCATCGTTCTGCCACAGCGTCGGCAGGCAGCCCGGCGGCAGGGGAAGCTTCACGCAGATCGCCCCGAGCTTGCCGCGCGGCGCCTCGCGACCCGCATCGTCGAGGACGCGGATGTCGTAGCCGGGCATGGCGACCGTCGGCGACCCGTGCTTGACGGGAAGCAGGCCGAGGCCGGCCGGATTGGCGGCGATCGCCCACCCGGTCTCCGTCTGCCACCAGTGGTCGATGACCGGCACCTTGAGCTTTTCTTCCGCCCATTTGAGCGTGTCGGGATCGGCGCGCTCGCCCGCCAGGAACAGTGTCCGGAAGCGCGAGAGATCGTGTTTGCCGATGTGCGAGCCCGTCGGATCCTCCTTCTTGATCGCCCGGAACGCCGTCGGTGCCGTGAACAGCGCCTTCACGCCGTGCTCGGCGATGACCCGCCAGAACGCACCCGCATCGGGCGTGCCCACCGGCTTTCCTTCGTAGAGCACCGTCGTGCAGCCATAGAGGAGCGGCGCGTAGACGATGTAGGAATGCCCGACCACCCAGCCGACGTCGGACGCCGCCCAGAAGACGTCTCCCGGCTCCACGCCATAGACGTTGCGCATCGACCAGTGCAGCGCCACCATGTGTCCGCCGTTGTCGCGCACCACGCCTTTCGGCTGGCCCGTCGTCCCCGACGTGTAGAGGATGTAGAGCGGATCGGTCGCCGCGACCGGTACGGGCTCGGCGCGCCGGCCCTTGGCCCGGGTGCTCGCCACCAACCCTGCCCAGTCGTGCTCGCCCGCCTTCAGATCGGCAACGAGTTCGGGACGCTGCACGATGACGACACCGTCCGGCTTGTGCGTGGCGAGTTCGATCGCCTTGTCGAGCAGCGGCTTGTAGGCGATGGTGCGCCCCGGCTCGATGCCGCACGATGCCGACAGGATGAATTTCGGCCGGGCGTCGTTGATGCGCGTCGCCAGCTCGTGGGCCGCGAAGCCTCCGAACACCACCGAATGGACGGCACCGATGCGGGCCGCCGCCAGCATCCCGACAATGGCCTCGGGCACCATGGGCATGTAGAGGATGATCCGGTCGCCCTTGCCCGCTCCGAGGTCCTGTAGAGCGGCGGCGAGCGTCGCGGTTTCATCGAGCAGCGAATCGTAGCTGTAGGTCCGCCGCTGCCCGGTCACCGCGCTGTCGTAGATGAGAGCCGCCTGGCTGCCGCGGCCGCGCGCCACATGCCGGTCGAGGCAGTTGTAGCTCGTATTGCACTGGGCGCCCGTGAACCAGCGGTCGAGACCGTCGACCGTCTCGAACGTCCGCCGCCACGGCGTCACCCAGTCGATGTCGCGTGCCGCTTTCGCCCAGAAGACTTCCGGGTTCGTCTGCCAGGACTCGTAGGTCTCAGCATATCGGCTCATCTGGTTCTCCAAGGCCCGGTCTTGACGTTGCCGGTCGGGAGGAAAATAGCACGGTGTTTGCGCCGGTGCATCGGCAAGGCTTGCATTGCCCGCCTCCGCCGATTGCCTGTAACGTCCGCGTTGGATCACAGTGGTGCACCATGTCGATCAACCCCTACGACCGGGACCTGCCCAAGACCCCGGCCAACTTCCAGCCGCTGACGCCGCTGTCTTTCCTCGCGCGCGCGGCGGCGGTCTATCCCGACCGGTGTGCCGTCATCCATGGCAGCCTTCGCTTTTCCTATGCCGAGTTCTATGCCCGGTCGCGCCGGCTTGCCTCGGCCCTCGCCCATCGCGGCATCGGCCGCGGCGATACGGTGTCGGTCCTGCTCGCCAACTCGCCGCCTATGCTCGAGGCGCATTACGGCGTGCCGATGACAGGCGGCGTGCTCAACACCCTCAACACGCGTCTCGATCCCGTCGTCATCGCCTTCTCCCTCGACCACGCCGACACCAAGGCCCTGATCGTGGATCGCGAATTCGCCGCGATCGTCAAGGCGGCCCTGCCGCTGCTCACCCGTGCCCGCCCGTTTCTCGTGACCTTCGACGAGCGCGAGTTCGAGGTCGCCGGCGAGACGCTCGACGGGATCGACTATGAGGAGTTCCTGTCCAGCGGCGATCCTGCCTATGCCTGGGCCATGCCCGAGGACGAGTGGGACGCCATCTCGCTCAACTACACCTCGGGCACGACCGGAAACCCCAAGGGCGTCGTCTATCATCATCGCGGCGCCTACCTGCTCGCCCAGGGCAACGTCATCACGGCGACGATGAAGAAGCATCCCGTTTATCTGTGGACGCTGCCGATGTTCCACTGCAACGGCTGGTGCTTTCCGTGGTCGCTCTCCGTCGTCGGCGGAACGCATGTCTGCCTGCGCTGGGTGCGCGCCGATGCGATCTGGCGGGCGCTGAGCGACCACGGGGTCACGCATCTGTGCGGCGCGCCGATCGTGATGTCGACCATTCTAAATGCCACTTCCGGAGAGAAGCGCCCGCTCGCCCGGCCCGTCGAGTTCTTCACCGCCGCCGCGCCGCCGCCCGAGGCCGTGCTGGCCGCGATGACCGCCGCCGGTTTCAGCGTCACTCACCTCTATGGGCTCACCGAAACCTACGGGCCCGCTGTCGTGAACGATTGGAACGACGACTGGAACGCGCTGCCGCCCGCCGAGGCCGCCCGCTTGAAGGCGAGGCAAGGCGTGCGCTACGGCGCGCTCGAGGATCTCGCGGTGATGGACCCGGCGACCTTGAAGAAGGTGCCGGCCGACGGCGCGACCATGGGCGAGGTGATGTTCCGCGGCAACATCGTGATGAAGGGTTATCTGAAGAACCCGTCCGCCAACGCCGAGGCGTTCCATGGCGGCTGGTTCCATTCCGGCGATCTCGGCGTCATCCACCCCGACGGCTACATCCAGCTCAAGGACCGCTCCAAGGACATCATCATCTCCGGGGGCGAGAACATCTCCTCGATCGAGGTCGAGGAACGTCTCTACAAGCATCCGGCCGTGCAGGCCGCCGCCGTCGTCGCTCGTCCCGACGAGAAATGGGGCGAGACGCCCTGCGCCTTCGTCGAGCTCCGGCCCGGCGCATCCGCTTCGGCGGAGGATCTCATCGCCTGGTGCCGCGACGGGCTGGCGAAGTTCAAATGTCCCCGTCATGTCTTCTTCGTGGAGATTCCGAAGACTTCGACGGGAAAGATTCAGAAGTTCAAGCTTAGGCAGATCGCCAGGGAAGGAGTGCCGTGAGACCCGACATCATCGCCAACTGGCGCGACATCGAGGCTGAGTCGTCGAGCTATCCGGGTACCGACGAGAAGCATGCGGTCGTCGCGTCCTTCGCCAGGCACTTCGGCCTGCGCCGGCTCGGCATCCATCACGAGCGCCTGCCGCCCGGGCGCCGCTTGGCCTGGCCGCATGCCGAGGCGGACGAGGAGGAGTTCGTCCTGGTGCTCGAAGGCGAGCCCGATCTGTGGGTCGACGGACGTCTCTACCGGCTCAAGGAAGGCGACGGCGTCGGCTTCGTTCCCGGTACCGGCCTCGCCCATACCTTTCTCAACAACACCGATCGCGACGTTCGCTTCCTGGTCATCGGCGAGGCGACGCGCGAGTCGAGCCGCGTGCACTATCCGGTGCATCCGCATCGCAATGCCGAGATCGGCGTGCGCTGGTGGAAGGACGTGCCGCATCGCGAGCGCGGACCGCACGACGGTCTGCCGGACGCGCTGCGCAAAAAGCCGTAGAGAAAAAGCAAAGGCCCCAGCGAGCCGGTCGCAATCGCGCCGGCCGACATCGAAAATGAACCGGACCCGGTAGCTTCTAGTGGCCGCGGATTTGCGTCTCGAGCCGGGTAATCTCATCCTTAAGTTTGAGCTTTTTTCGTTTAAGCTCGGAAATCATCAGATCGTTCGAGCCGGGATGTAAACTCTCTTGTTCGATCTGCGCTTCAAGCGCTTTGTGTTTGGCGGTCAATTCACTCAGATGCGCCTGAAAAGTCATATCTTTAGCCTCCACCCTTCAGATGGTTTGCGTATTTAGTGTGCCACATTCCGGCGGAATTGTCGAACCGGTGCCCGGCCTGTACCCACAGTTCTTGACATAGGTTCGACCCTTCCGCTTGCAAGGTCTGATAATCGCAGCAAGAATGGGTTCTTCGGCAGGCGTTGGAAACGGGGCCCATGCAATCTGAAGCCGAAGACGAGCTTCGCTCGCGCCTGACGCAATTGCAGCAGCAGCACCGCGACCTCGATGTCGCGATTGCCGGCCTCGAATCCGTGTCTGCCCGCGACCAGCTGCAGCTCACGCGCCTCAAGAAACAAAAATTACTGCTCAAGGACCAGATTCAGAAGATCATCGATCAGCTCATTCCGCCGATCATCGCGTGATCGGCCGATTGCCATGAACGGTCGCGATCGGATACAAACGCCGCTTTCCTTCCGGGGCGGACCTTTCTAAGGAGCGATGCGTTGGCTGCGAATGACGGACGTCCGGTGGCCATTATCATGGGCAGCCAGTCGGACTGGGAGACCATGCGCCACGCCGCCGAGACGCTCGCGGCCCTGGGCATCGGTCACGACACGCGCATCGTTTCGGCTCATCGTACTCCGGAGCGGCTCTATGAATTCGCGCGTGCCGCCCGCGGCGAAGGGTTCAAGGTGATCATCGCCGGCGCCGGCGGTTCGGCGCATCTTCCGGGTATGACCGCCTCGCTGACCAGCCTGCCGGTGCTCGGCGTGCCGATGGAGACGGCGGCGCTGAAGGGTGCCGACAGCCTCTATTCGATCGTCCAGATGCCGGCCGGCATTCCGGTCGGCACGCTGGCGATCGGCAAGGCGGGCGCCATCAACGCCGCCCTGCTCGCGGCCGGCATCCTGGCGCTGGCGGATGCGGCCGTGGCCGAGGCCCTCGATGCCTGGCGCGCCCGCCAGACGGCGTCGGTGCCCGGGGAACCGCGCGCCGATGCCTGACGTCGCCAGACCCCTGCCGCTCGGCGCGACGATCGGCATTCTGGGCGGTGGCCAGCTCGGCCGCATGCTCGCTCTCGCTGCGGCCCGCCTCGGCTTCCGCACCCACGTCTTCTGTCCCGACGAAGACAGCCCGGCGTTCCGGGTGACGGACCGCCATACCTGCGCCGACTACGCTGACCGCCCGGCGCTCGAAGCCTTCGCGCATACCGTCGATGTCGTGACCTTCGAGTTCGAGAACGTTCCCGCCGCGACCGCCGAGATCCTTTCGAGCATCGTCGCCGTCGCTCCCGATCCGCGCATCCTTGCCACCACCCAGGATCGCCTGACGGAGAAATCCTTCATTCGCAAGACGGGCCTGCCGGTGGCCGATTTCGAGTCGGTTGCCGAGCGTGCCGACCTCGACGCGGCAGCGGCCCGCATCGGCCGCCCGGCCGTCCTGAAGACGCGGCGCCTCGGGTATGACGGCAAGGGCCAAGTCCGCATCGACGCCGCAGGCGATCTCGACAGCGCGTGGAAAACCATCGGCGGCGCCCCCGCCATCCTCGAGCGCTTCGTTCCCTTTTCGAGCGAGGTGTCGGTCATCCTGGCTCGCGGGCGCGAAGGCGCGGTCGTCGCCTATGACGTCGTCGAGAACGTCCATGGCGACCACATCCTCAAGGTCTCGCGCGTCCCCGCGTCGATCTCGCCCGCCGCCGCTGCGGAGGCGGTGCGCATCGGCACCGCCCTCGCCGAGGCGTTCGGATATGTCGGGGTCATGGCCGTCGAGCTCTTCCTGCTGCGCGAGGGCGGGAGCGAGCGGCTCCTCGTCAACGAGATCGCGCCGCGCGTTCACAATTCAGGGCACTGGACCGAGAGCGCCTGCCCGGTGTCGCAGTTCGAGATGCACGTTCGCGCCGTGGCCCGGTGGCCGCTGCCGCATCCGCTGCGCTTCTGCGACGTCGAAATGGAGAATTTGATCGGAAATGACGTGAACCGGGCCCTGGCCCTGGCCGCCGACCCGGCTTCGGCCCTTCATATTTATGGCAAGCGCGACGCCCGCCCGGGTCGCAAAATGGGTCATGTCACGCGGCTAACGGCCCGAAAGGACTCGCCTTTCTGAAGAAGGCTGGGCGATGCCGCCTTCAGCCTCTCGACAGGTCGCGGCACTTCTGATATCTCAACCGCCATTGATGGAGGGGGTATAGCCCCCTCCGATTGGTTTTGGGCGCGCGCCGGCTCCTTCAGAGTGGCAGCGCCGATGCCAGCGAAAGTCGGACGTCCACTCGAACCTGAAGGTTTGGCTCGTGCAGGTTATTGTTCGTGACAACAATGTCGACCAGGCGCTGAAGGCGCTGAAGAAAAAGATGCAGCGCGAAGGCATCTTCCGGGAAATGAAGCTTCGCGGCCACTATGAGAAACCATCCGAAAAGAAGGCGCGCGAGAAGGCCGAGGCCATCCGTCGCGCCCGCAAGCTGGCCCGCAAGAAGCTGCAGCGTGAAGGATTGCTTCCGGCGCCGAAGAAGGTCGAGCGCACTCCGCGCCGCCCGGCCCCGAGCTTCTAGGATCGCGATTGTTCTGGTGAGGTTGCGCGCAACGGCCGCCCGCCGTCACAGCGACTTGTTGATCTCTTCCACCATCTTCTTGGCGTCGCCGAACAGCATCATCGTGTTGTCTCGGTAGAAGAGCGTGTTGTCGATGCCGGCATAGCCGGACGATAGCGATCGCTTGATGAACATGACCGTCGTCGCCTTCCACACCTCGAGGACCGGCATGCCGTAGATCGGCGATTTCGGATCCTCCTTGGCGGCTGGATTGGTGACGTCGTTGGCGCCGATGACGAAGGCGATGTCGGTGTGTGAGAATTCGGGATTGATGTCTTCGAGCTCGAACACCTCGTCATAGGGAACGTTGGCCTCCGCCAACAGCACGTTCATGTGCCCGGGCATGCGGCCCGCCACCGGGTGAATGGCGAACTTCACCGAAACTCCCTCCTTTTTCAGCCTGTCGGTCATCTCGCGCAGCGCGTGCTGCGCCTGGGCGACCGCCATGCCGTAGCCCGGAACGATGATGACCGATCCGGCATTCTTCATGAGGAAGGCGGCGTCCTCCGCCGAGCCTTGTTTCACCGGTCTCGCTTCTCCCGCTGCGCCCGGCGCCGCCGTCTCGCCGCCGAAGCCGCCGAGGATGACGTTGAAGAACGAGCGGTTCATGCCCCGGCACATGATGTAGGAGAGGATGGCGCCCGAGGCGCCGACCAGCGCACCGGTTATGATGAGCGCCATGTTGGCGAGCGTGAAGCCGATACCCGCCGCCGCCCATCCCGAATAGGAGTTGAGCATCGACACGACGACCGGCATGTCGGCGCCGCCGATCGGGATGATGATGAGGACGCCGATGGCGAACGACAGGAGCACGATCAGCCAGAAGAAGACCGCCGAGCCCGTCGCGCAGAAGAAGATGATGAGCAGGAGGAGCAGGCCGCCGAGCCCGAGATTGATCCGGTGCTGGTTGGGAAAGACGACCGGCGCGCCCGAGACCAGGCCCTGGAGCTTGGTGAAGGCGACGATCGAGCCGGTGAAGGTGACCGCGCCGATGGCGACGCCGAGCGACATCTCGATGAGGCTGACCGTATGGATGTGGTCCGCCGTGCCGATACCGAATGCTTCCGGGGCGTAGAAGGCGGCGGCCGCCACCATCACGGCGGCGAGGCCGACCAGCGAATGGAATGCCGCGACGAGCTGCGGCATCGCCGTCATGGCGATCCGCCGCGCGATGACCGCGCCGACCGCGCCGCCGATGGCGATGCCGCCGATGATCAGGAGCCAGGCCGTCCCCGTCGCCGGCGGGCGCGCAAGCAAGGTGGTGACGACGGCGATCCCCATGCCCACCATGCCGAGAAGGTTTCCCCGCCGGGCCGTCACGGGACTGGACAGTCCGCGCAGCGCCTGGATGAACAGCCCGCCCGACAGCAGGTAGAGGAGCGCGACGAGACTGGCGGACATCGCCTAGGTGTCCTTTTTCTTGTACATCGCCAGCATGCGCTGGCTCACCAGGAAGCCGCCGAAGATGTTGACCGATGCGAGCGCCAGCGCGAAGAAGCCGAACACCATGGCGATCGTCGATCCCGATCCCGCGGCAAGCAGCGCACCGACGATTACGACCGACGAGATGGCGTTGGTGACCGACATGAGCGGCGTGTGCAAGGCCGGCGTCACGTTCCACACCACGTAGTACCCGATGAAGATCGCCAGCACGAAGATCGCGAAGAGATAGATGAACGGATCGATGTCCATGGCGCCTGCTCCTTATCCTTTGAGCACCGGATGGACGATTTCGCCGTCCCTCGTCAGTGCCGTGCCCTTGATGATCTCGTCGTCCCAGTCGATCGCTACGCGTCCGTCCTTCGCCACGATGAGCTCGAGGAAATTCTGCAGGTTGCGGGCGTAGAGGAGCGAGGCGTTGCCCGGCAGCCGGGCCGGAAGGTTGAGCTCGCCCATGATCGCCACGCCGTTGTGGACGACGGTCTCGCCCGCCTTGGAAAGCGGGCAGTTGCCGCCGCGCTCGACGGCGAGGTCGACGATGACCGAGCCCGGCCGCATGCTTTCCACCATCTCCTGCGTGACAAGGGTCGGTGCCGGACGGCCCGGAATGAGCGCCGTCGTGACGACGATGTCTTGTCCCTTGATGTGGTCCGAAACGAGTTGCGCCTGCCGGCGCTTGTCGTCTTCCGACAGCTCCTGCGCATAGCCGCCCGCCGTGGCTGCGTCCTTCATGCCCTCGACGAAGATGAACTTCGCACCGAGGCTCTGCACCTGCTCGCCGGCGGCGGCGCGCACGTCGGTCGCCGACACAACGGCTCCGAGCCGCCGGGCGGTGGCGATGGCCTGCAGGCCGGCGACGCCCGCCCCCATCACGAAGACCTTGGCGGGCGGCACAGTGCCGGCCGGCGTCATCATCATCGGGAAGGCGCGCGAGAAGCGCCCGGCGGCGTCGATCACCGCCTTGTAGCCCGCGAGGTTGGCCTGCGACGACAGCACGTCCATGGCTTGGGCACGCGTGATGCGCGGCATGAGTTCCATGGAGAAGAGCGTGACGCCGGGAGTTGCCAGAGCCTGGATTCCGTCCTTGTTGCCGTAGGGATCGAGAAGGCCCAGCACCACCGTCCCGCGCTTGAGGCCCTGCAGGTCCGCTGCCGGCGGACGCCTGACCGCGAGCACGACATCGGCACCCTCGAGCGTCTCCGCCCGGCTGCCGATCCGGGCGCCGGCCAGGGCGTAGGTCGCATCGGGAATGAACGATCCCTCTCCGGCACCGCTCTCGATCGCGACGGCAAGGCCCTTCTTCACATAGGCTTTTACGGCATCCGGGCTCGCCGCCACGCGCGTCTCGCCGGGCGTCCGTTCTGCGAGCACCCCGATTTTCATGAACGTCCGCCCTCAGATGCTGGCGGCGGTGATGATGCCGAAGAGGAGAAGCGTGCCGACCGAAAGCCGCCACGTCTTCGAATCCGAGCGCGCGTCGATGAGGACGGCGAGGACGCCGATGATGAGCGTCGCCCAGCCGAGCAGGATGGGCAAAGTCTTTCCGAACGCGAAGGCGCACAAGGCGACGAGCGTCAATGCGCTGACCAGGACCACCATGATCACGCCTTTGAGGAAGCCCCGGTAGGATTGCAGGTGTTCTTCCATCTCGTGCGGGTGCGCGGGAGTGTCGGCCATGGTTTCCTCTGGAGGATCAATGCGAACGGGGCGCCACGCTAGCCCGGCAGGCTCGTGATCGCAAGCCGGGTCACGCGTGCTTTAAGGCCGCATCTTGGGCGCGCGAAGCGATCTGGTTCAGGGGGCAAGCCCCACCAGCGACAGCGCCTCCCGTTGCCGCGTCGCAGTTCCCTCGACGGAAAAGTCGGCCAGCGCCTCGTTGAACAGGCGGTGGAAATTGAGCTCCGCCCTGAGATGGATGAAGACGCCGCCGAGACCGATCGCGGCACGGTCCATGAACACGAACTCGCGGGGTACCCGCAGCGGGCCGATGGCTTTCAGTTGTTGGTGGACCGTATAGGCCTGCTTGCGGCCGTAGGTGGCGGGGCTGACGCCGTCGGCGATCGCCCGGACCCGGTCCTCGATGAGGGGGCCGTAGATGAACCGGGCCCAGATGTTGAGGACTTCGATGAGCTGGTGCGAAACATTGCGGAAGCCCCACGTCTCGTAGGCGTGGACGATCAGATCGCGGTCGTTCGCCTGGAGGCCGTGATAGAGGTCGACGACCCCGCCGACGAAGGACGGCGGGAAGATGCGGATGGCGCCGAAGTCGAGGAGATTGAGGCCCTGCGCTTCGCCCGCGTCGTCGAACGCGGCGTAGTTGCCGAGATGCGGATCGCCGTGAATGACCCCGTGACGGCAGAATGGCAGCCACCAGGCCCGGAACAGGCAGGCGGCGAGGCGGTTGCGGATGTCGAGCGGATGGTCCTTGAAGGCGAGGAGCCCCCTGCCCTCGAGCCACGTCATGGTGAGGAGCCGGCGCGTCGACAGCTCGGCCAGGATCTCAGGCACGCGGATGCGTTCCTCTCCCTCGAGCATTTTGCCGTAGAGCCCCATGTGGCGCCCTTCACGCTCGTAGTCGAGCTCCTCCCGCAGCCGGACGGAAAGCTCGACTTCGATCTCCGACGTGTCGATGGCCCGGTCGAGCCGGCGATGCAGCGACAGGAGGAGCTTCAGTTGCGTGAGGTCGGCTTCGACCGCCGAATCCATGTCCGGATACTGGAGCTTGCAGGCGAGGAGTCTTCCTGCGTGGTCACGCGCCCGGTGCACCTGTCCGAGCGAAGCGGCGGCCGCCGCCTCGGGCTCGAAGCTGGCGAACTTTGCCTGCCAGTCGGCGCCGAGCTCGGCCGCCATGCGCCGCCTCACGAACGGCCAGCCCATCGCGGGCGCCTGCGACTGTAGCGTCGCAAGCTCCTCCGCATATTCCGGCGGCAGGATGTCGGGGATCGTCGACAGGAGTTGCGCCACCTTCATGAGCGGGCCCTTCAGGGAGCCCAGCGTCTCGCGGAAGAGGCGCGCCTCGCCGGCGGCATCCGTCTCCGGCGCTAGCATGCGCCGGGCCGCGACACGCGCCGCCGTCGAGCCGAGCCCCGCCCCGACCGTCGCGTAGCGGCTGAGGCGAGCGCCGATCCGGTTCGCTTCAAGGTCCTTGTCGCGGTCGTTCAACGCGCCGTCCTGTCGAGGGCCTCGATCTCGTCGATGAATCCGGAAATGACGCGAAGCCCCTTCTGCCAGAATGACGGGTCGGCCGCATCGAGCCCGAACGGTCGCAGGAGCTCGGAGTGATGCTTGCTTCCTCCCGCCTCCAGCATCGCGAAATACTTGTCGGTGAAACCCTTCTCCGCTTCGCGGTAGCGCGCGTAGAGGGAATTCACCAGGCAGTCGCCGAACGCATAGGCATAGACGTAGAACGGTGAATGAATGAAGTGCGGGATGTAGGTCCAGAATGTCTCGTATCCGGGGCCGAGGCGGATGGCCGGGCCGAGGCTTTCGGATTGCACCTGAAGCCATATCTCGCCGAGCCTTTCCGCCGTCAGCTCGCCGGCCTTGCGCTCGTCATGGACCAGCCGCTCGAAGGTGTAGAATGCGATCTGCCGCACGACCGTGTTCAGCATGTCCTCCACCTTCTGGGCGAGAAGCGCCTTGCGGCGTTTCTGATCGCGCGTCTGGTCGAGTAGCGACTGGAACGTCAGCATCTCGCCGAACACGCTCGCCGTCTCGGCGAGCGTCAGCGGCGTCCGTGATAGGAGCGGCCCCTGGCGCGCCGCCAGGACCTGGTGCACGCCGTGTCCGAGCTCGTGGGCGAGCGTCATGACGTCCCGCGTCTTGCCGAGGTAGTTTAGCAGCACGTACGGATGGACCGACGGCACGGTCGGATGGGCGAAGGCGCCCGGCGCCTTTCCGGCCCGCACCGGCGCATCGATCCAGCGCTTGTCGAAGAACTGTCGGGCGATGTCGGCCATCTTCGGATCGAAGCTGCCATAGGCGGTGAGCACCGTGTTTCGCGCCTCGTCCCACGGGACGTTGCGCTTGTCTTCCTCGGGCAGCGGCGCGTTGCGGTCGTAGTGCTCGAGCTTGTCCTTGCCGAGCCACTTCGCCTTCATCGCGTAGTATCGGTGCGACAGCGCCGGAAAGGCCTCGCGCACCGCCTTGACGAGCGCATCTACGACCTCCGGCTCGATCCGGTTGGAGAGATGCCGGGCATCGGCGATGTCCTTGAATCCGCGCCAGCGGTCGGAGATTTCCTTGTCCTTGGCGAGCGTGTTGGTGATGTGCGCGAAGAGCCGGAGATTGGCACGGAACGTCTTGGCGAGCCCATCGGAGGCAGCCCGGCGCTTGTTTTCGTCCGGATCGAGAAGCAGGTTCAGCGTCGGCTCGAGCAGGAGCTCCCGGCCCTCGACCTCGAACTTGAGGTCCGCCATCGTCTCGTCGAAAAGCCGGTTCCAAGCGGAATAGCCGGTCACCGACTTTTCCTGGAACAGTTGCTCGATCCTGTCGTCGAGCTGATAGGGGCGCTCCTTGCGCAAGTCGTCGATCCACGGCTTGTAGCGCGCGAAGCCCGGTGCCTGGAGCGCCGTCTCCATCGTCGCATCGGCGATCCGGTTGAGCTCGAGCTCGAAGAACAGCAGGAGCACCGAGATGTCGGTCAGCGCCTGCGTGACGTCGCCGTAGAACTTGGCGCGTTTCGGATCGGTCGTGTCGCCCACATAGTGAAGCTGCGCATAGGAACCGATCCGCCCCAGGAGCTCGTCGAGCGCTTCGTAGTCTTTCAGGGCTTCCGCCAGCCGCTCGCCGCCGTCCGCAGCCGCTGCGAACTCGGCGAGCTTTCCCTTGTAGCGGGCCGCGAAGGCTTCCGCGTCGCTGCGCCCCCTCTTGAGATCGTCCTTGAATGTCGGCGAGTCACCGCTTTCATAGAGGTCGCTCAGATTCCATTCCGGCAATGGACCGAGCGATGGGGCTGCATCCAGCATGACGGCTCCTTGGCGATGCGAGTGTTGCGGAAGTGTTAACCATCCATATGGCGGCTTGCTCCGCACCTCGCAAGCGCCATTGTCCCTAATTGTTATAGCGGCTTAAGCCACTCTTTACGCTTGCCTGTCACATTTCGGGACCGGTCGGTAGTCGTCCGACGCCGCGAGTCCAGGGGGGCGCGGGGATATCCGACCGGACAACTGAAAATCGAAAACACATGGCAAGCGAACTGGCATGGCTCCTCGCGTACTAATTGTTGACGACGATCCCGCACAGCGTCGGATCCTTGAAGAGATGGTGAAGCGGCTGGGTTTCGAGACCACGTCCGCCGACGGCGGTCAGAAAGCCCTCGACCTGCTCACCGCGCCTCAGGCGGCAAGCCTCGAGCTCATCATTCTCGACCTCATGATGCCCGGCATGGACGGGCTCGAGGTCTTGGAGAAGCTCGAATCGGGGTCGGTCCATCGTCCAGTGATCGTGCAGACGGCGCAGGGCTCGATCGAGACGGTGATCCGGGCCATGCGGGCCGGGGCCGACGATTTCGTCGTGAAGCCCGTCTCGCCCGAGCGCCTCAAGGTGTCGATCCAGAACTTGCTCAAGGTCACGGCGCTCACCGAGGAAGTGAAGCGGCTGAACGCCAAGGTGGGCGGCGCGCTGACTTTCGACGAGCTGATCGCGTCGAGCCCCGCCATGACCAACGTCCTGAGGCTCGGCCGCCGCGCCGCCCAGTCGACGATTCCCGTCCTCATCGAGGGCGAATCGGGCGTCGGCAAGGAAATGTTCGCCCGTGCCATCCAGGGAGAAAGCGATCGCCGCGGCAGACCGTTCGTCGCCGTCAACTGCGGTGCCATTCCCGAGAACCTCGTCGAAAGCATCCTGTTCGGTCACGAGAAAGGCTCCTTCACCGGCGCCACCGGCAGGCACTCCGGCAAGTTCCAGGAGGCCGACGGCGGCACCCTCTTCCTCGACGAAGTCGCCGAACTGCCGCTCGACATCCAGGTCAAGCTCCTCCGCGCCATACAGGAGGGCGAGATCGATCCCGTCGGCTCGCGTCGCCCGATCAAGGTGAACATCCGCCTGATCTCCGCCACCAACCGCAACATGATCGACATGGTGAAGCGCGGCGAGTTTCGCGAGGATCTCTACTACCGACTGAACGTATTCCCGGTCATGGTGCCGCCGCTCCGCCAGCGCACCGACGACATTCCCGAGCTCGTCCACCATTTCATCACCCGATTCGCCGCCGAGGAGGGCCGCCACGTGCGCGGCATCGTGCCGGCGGCCCTGGCCATGCTGAAGACCTATGCCTGGCCGGGCAACGTCCGCCAGCTCGAGAACACCGTGTTCCGCGCCATCGTGCTGTGCGAGACCGACGAGCTGACGGTCGATGACTTCCCGCAGATCGCCTCGCTGGTCGAAGGTTACGAGGCGAAGATCCCCCCGCTCCCGCCATGCAGCCGCGTCCCTCCCTCCCCCAGGGTCAGGCCGCGATGGTCGGCAACGGCACCGAGCGCCCCGGCAACATCGCCGGCGACGGCATGGCGCTGGGCATTCCGGCCGTGACCGACGGCGGGCACATCCGCAAGCTCGAGGAGGTCGAAGCGGACATGATCCGTCTCGCCCTCAATCGCTATCGCGGGCAGATGTCGGAAGTTGCCCGTAAATTGGGAATCGGCCGGTCGACTCTCTATCGCAAGATGCGCGACCTAGGGTTGGATGAGGCCAAAATGTGACACTACACATGCTTGTGACCCGAAAAAGTCGGAGTTCGGTTGCAAGCATCACGGTAGGCAATTAGCGTGCGGGACAACCCCTCGGAGTGCCGGATATGAAATCGCTTCGTCTGTTCGCAATCGGTCTTGCGGGCATTGTCGGCTTCAGCCTGATTCCGCTGCCCGCTCTGGCAGGGAACAATGACCGGCTGCTCAGCGAAAAGGCGCTCGAAAAACACCGCAAGAAATACAAGTACAACTATTCGGCTCGCCAGACTTTCATACCCGACCGCTTCGAAAACCCCTCGCGCCGCCGGGGTTTCTTCTCTTTCTGGGACGCCTTCGAATCACCCGACGGCGACATCGACCCGACGCCCGAGGCGCCGCCCGATCCCGACCGCAACATCGGCCCCTATACCCCGGTCAAGCTCGTCTCCCTCTCCGATCCGGCCCTTGCCGCGGCCAAGCCCGGTCAGGTCCTGGCCTCGACCATCCTCTACAAGCTTCGCGATTCGGAAACTGCCGTGCGCGTCACGCCCGCCCAGCGCGATGCCATCCTGGCCTTCTATGCGGCGCGCGGGTTCGAGCCGGTCTGGGTGACCTCCGAAGGCCTGTCGGCCAAGGGCGCCGGCGCCCTCACCCTCATGGCCGACGCCGATGCCGAAGGCATGGTCGCGACCGACTATCTGCCGCCCCTGCTTTCTGGCTTCGGCGACGATGGCACGGGTCTGAAGGGCGACGTCGTCCACCTGGCCATGCTCGACATCGGCATGACCGCCGCCGTCCTCCGCTATGCCGACCAGGCCTACGGCGGACGCATCCTTCCCAACAAGCTTTCGCGCTACTACGACATCGCGCCGCCGGCCCTGGCCTTGCCCGAGGCGCTGAACAGCCTCGCCGCCGCATCCGATGCGGCCACCTATCTCAGGAGCCTGCAGCCCACCCATCCGGCCTACCAGGCGATGCGCAAGGCACTCGCCCAGCTCAGGGCCAAGACCTCCGAATTGACCGAAGAGCCCATCCCGGCCGGCGCCCGCGTCAAGGTCGGGGAGCGCGACGCCCGCATTCCGATGGTCCGGGCCCGCCTCGTCAAGTTCGGCCACCTGGCCGAAGCGAACACGGGTGACTGGCGCAAGTCCGTCGATACCGATGCCTACATGTCGGGAAGCTTCGAGGTGAAGCGGACGGCCAAGGGCCGCGCCGACGCTGAGAAGCTCGACAAACCGATGTCGAAGGCGCTGCAGGCATTCCAGGAAAGCCAGAAGATCAAGGTAACGGGCCGCCTCGACGCCGCCACGGTCAATGCCTTCAACGAGCGCACGGACAGCCGCAACCTCCAGAAGCTCGTCATGAACATGGAGCGCGTGCGCTGGCTGCCGCGTGATCTCGGCCCGAAATACATCATGGTCAACCAAGCGGCCTTCGAGCTGCGCCTGATGGACAGCGGCAAGATCTCCTGGTCGACCAAGGTCATCGTCGGCAAGCCCCAAACCCAGACCTCGGTCTTCAGCGACGAGATGGAGATGGTCGTCGTCAATCCCTACTGGGGCGTCCCCGGCTCGATCATCAAGCACGAGATGCTGCCGATGCTGATGCGCGACCCCTACTACCTCGATCGCAAGGGATTTGAGGTCGTGGCGCCCGGCGGTCGCGTCGTCAGTTCAGGCGAGGTCGACTGGTGGGCCTATGGCGATCGCATCCCCTTCGACGTCCGCCAGCCGCCCGGCGACGACAACGCCCTCGGGAACATCAAGTTTCTCTTCCCGAACTCCCACGACATCTACATGCACGACACGCCGACCAAGAATCTCTTCGGCCAGTCGGTGCGCGCCTTCAGCCACGGCTGCGTTCGCGTCGAGAACCCGCGCGAGCTCGCCGTCCGCGTCCTCGGCTGGGATCGCAACGAAGTCGACGGCGCGATCGCCTCCGGCGAGAACATGACAGTCAACCTGCCGTCGAAGATCCCGGTCCACCTCACCTATTTCACGACCTGGATCGACCCCTCCGGGAAGCTCATCTACCTTCCGGATATCTACGGTCGCGACAAGCGCCTGGAGTCGGCCCTCAACCGGATCGCCGTGGCGGCCAACTAGAAGCCCTCGCCTGACCATGCGTTAACGCTTGGACCTGCCGGTTCGGAGGCGAAAAATGCCTCTGCGTGAACGCACTTAAACATTTGTTAAGCATATGGGGCCATGCTGGAAGAACTCCGGCGTGCCCAATCATGGCCGCAATCTTATGGCTTGTGGGAAGGACTTTCCCGCAACATACTTGGCGCGGGTGTTGGGGACGAAGGGACTGAAAAGGGGAGTCGGGGACAAGCTCCGGTTTGTGTGTGCGTATGGGTTTGAGTGGGAAACCTCTTTTCGTGGGACACCACAAGCCGTTGCCATCTCGATTGAAGAAGCTCGCCGCCGCGTCGGTCCTCTTTGCGGCCTGCGCGGCATTCGCCTGGAGCACCTTTCCCGGCTCTACGACCGCGGCAGGTGATACCAGGACTTTAAGCCTATATCACGTCCACACCAAAGAGTCGCTGACCATCACCTACAAGAAGGATGGTCGCTACGTCCCCTCCGCCCTCAGCAAGATCAACCACCTCATGCGCGACTGGCGCCGCAATGAGGCGATGAAGATGGATCCGAAGACTCTCGACCTCATGTGGGAGCTTCACGCCGATCTCGATTCGAAGGCACCCATTCACATCATCTGCGGCTATCGCTCCGCCAACACCAACGCGATGCTGAAGCGCATCGGCCGCAACGTCGCCAAGCAGAGCATGCACATCCGCGGCAAGGCGATCGACCTCTACTTCCCCGACGTCTCGGTCGCCAAGCTGCGCGGCAGCGCCATGGCCCGCGAGATCGGCGGCGTCGGCTACTATCCGAAATCGGGTGCATCGGGCTTCGTCCACATCGACTCCGGCAACGTGCGGTACTGGCCGCGGCCGAGCACCGCCCAGGTCGCTCAGATCATGAGCACCTACAAGAAGACGATCGGCGCCCGTATGACCAACGGCTACATGCTGGCCCAGGTGCAGACCGGTCCTTCCGCCGAGATCAAGAAGGTCGGCGGCAAGGTCCAGATGGCCGCTGCAGATTTCGTCGACGACGAAGGCGGCGAGGCTGCCGCTCCGGCCAAGCCCTCCTCCGTCGCAGACGGCTATCCGGTTCCGAAGCCACGCGCCAAGCCGATCGAAGTGCTGATGCTCGCCGCCGCCCGCATGCAGATCGAGCCCGCCTCCGCTCCGGCGCCGAAGAACAATTTCGCCCGCCGTCCGCCCGCCGCCGACGAGATCGGCATGCTCGCGGCCGTCGAGGATCCCTTCGAGTCCGACTACAGCTTCTCCAACATCTCGAGCAAGGGCAGCTTCGCCGCCAACGCCACCCATGACCAGGCCGACCTCGTGACGGCGTCCACGTCCTCCGTCACGACCGGCGCCGACGACTTCTTCTGGTGGCCGACCCGCTGGCTCTTCAACACCGACAGCATCGTGCGCACCGACAGCACGCCGAAGCCCATCGAGATCAGCTACACCAACGAGCCGATCGAGGAACCGGACCCGGTCGTCGACGAGGAGCCCGCCAGCGCGTTGAGCCAACTGCTCGCCGCCTTGCATTTCGGCGGCTCGTCGGAACCCGAGGTGCAGTCGTCCGGCAAGGCGGATAGCCTGTTCGTCAATCGCGAGCTCAAGGGTAACTTCACGCCCGCCCGCCTCGGCGATGCCGGCCCGGCAGCGGGCATGACGCCCTCGATCTTCCAGTAGCCTGCCGCCCGCCTATTCGGCGGGGATCATCCCCAGCGCGTTCAGATAGACGTCGAGCATGGCCTCTTCTTCCGCCCGCTCGTTCTTGTCCTTCCGGCGGATCGAAACGACGCGCCTCAGGATCTTGGTGTCGAATCCGTGGCCCTTGGCCTCGGCGTAGACTTCGCGGATATCGCCGGCCAGCGCCTTCTTCTCTTCCTCGAGCTTCTCGATCCGTTCGACGAGGCTCTTCAATTGCGCTTTTGCGAATGTCGGCTTGGTATCCATCGCACCCCTTCCGTTTACGGCACGCCGCGTCAGTGATCCTTGCGGGCCTTCGTCATGTGCTCGACCTGCTCCGGCCCGGCCTCGCGCTGGTGGGTTGCCTTCCACTCCTCGTAGGGCATCCCGTAGATGTGCTGCCGGGCTGCATCGCGCGTCATGGCGATGCCGCGCGCCTTTGCCGCCTCTTCGTACCAGTTGGCGAGGCAGTTCCGGCAGAAGCCGGCGAGCGTCATCAGGTCGATGTTCTGCACGTCCGTTCGGCTCCGCAGGTGGCCAATAAGCCTTCGCAGAACGGTCGATTCAAGTTCTTTCTGCACGTCATCATCAGGCTTGTTCATCGGCTCGAAACTCCTCTGCCGCGGGCTCGGTCCGCCGCGGCATTTCACGCATATCGACGGACCGCCCGCCGATACATTATCATGAGGCTCGCATGCGTTGCTCGGCTGTCCAGGCCCGCGGGCGCTCTTGCACCGAATGCCGCTTACAGGGGACTGGAAACATGATAAATGGATTCGCGGTGGAAGGGGGGCCCGAGGTCGCATGGCAGCTTTGCGGTCGACAGTGATTTTGGCCGCCGCGGCGATGATGCTGGCGGCGGGCCCGGCTCGCGCTGATCTCAAGCTCTGCAACAATACCCAGAATCGGGTCGGCGTGGCCTTGGGCTACAAGGACGCGAAGGGCTGGGCGTCCGAAGGATGGTGGAACATCGGCGCCAACGCCTGCGAGACGCTCCTGAAGGGCTCGCTGATCGCGCGCTTCTACTACATTTACGCCGTCGATTACGACAAGGGCGGCGCCTGGGGCGGTAAGAATTTCATGTGCACCCGCGACAAGATCTTCACTATCCGCGGCCTCAAGGACTGCAAGGAACGCGGCTACCAGAAGACCGGCTTCTTCGAGGTGGATACCAAGGAGGAGACGGACTGGACCGTCTCCCTCTCCGGCGAGAAGACGACGGAGCAGCCAAGCCAGTGAGGCGAAACCGCAGAGTCAAGATCGTCGCCACCCTGGGTCCCGCTTCCTCAACTCCTGAACTGATCGAAGCTCTGTTCGTGGCCGGCGCGGACGTGTTCCGCATCAACATGAGCCACACGTCGCACGAGCTGCTGTCCAAATTCTGCACGACCATCCGCGGCATCGAATCCCGCCTCGAGCGTCCGATCGGCATTCTCGCCGATCTACAGGGACCGAAGCTGCGCATTGGAACGTTCAAGGCGAAGGAAGTGCGGGTGAACTCCGGCGACGTCATGGTCTTCGACGACAATCCCGAGCCGGGCGACGGCAGCCGCGTCCATCTCCCGCACAAGGAGATCTTCCTCGCCGTCAAGCCTGGCCACAATCTTCTCCTCAATGATGGGCGCGTGCGTGTCGAAATCCTGGAGGTGGCGCCGAACCGCATATCCGCCAAGGTGATTTTCGGAGGCGTGCTCTCCGACCGCAAGGGCATCAACCTGCCCGACACTATCCTGCCGCTCGCGGCATTGACGCCCAAGGACCGCTCCGATCTCGAATTCGCGGCTTCGATCGGCGTCGACTGGATCGCGCTGTCCTTCGTGCAGCGCGCCGACGACGTCGCCGAGGCCCGCAAGCTCATCCGCGGCCGTGCCGGCGTCATGGCGAAGATCGAGAAGCCCTCGGCGCTGAATGCCCTGCCGGAGGTCCTCGAGCTTTCGGACGGAATCATGATCGCCCGCGGCGACCTGGGCGTCGAGCTGCCGCTCGAGGAGGTGCCGGGCCGCCAGAAGCAGATCACCCGCGCCGCCCGTCGGGCCGGCCGTCCGGTCATCGTGGCTACCCAGATGCTCGAATCCATGATCCACGACCCGGTGCCGACCCGTGCCGAGGTTTCCGACGTCGCGACGGCCGTCTTCGAGGGCGCCGACGCGGTGATGCTGTCGGCGGAATCCGCGGCCGGCGCCTGGCCGGAGAAGGCGGTGGCCACCATGGATCAGATCGCCCGCGCCGTCGAACGCGATCCCCACTATCTCGGCATCATCCATGCCCAGCGCACCGACCCGGAGCTTACGGCGTCGGACGCCATCTCGCAGGCGGCCCGCACCATCGCCGAGACGCTCAAGCTCGCCGCCATCGTCTGCTACACCTCATCGGGATCGACCGGGCTGCGCGCCGCCCGCGAACGTCCCGAAGCGCCCATCATCGCGCTGACCCCGAACCCATCCACCGGCCGGCGACTGGCGCTCGTCTGGGGCCTTCATTGCGTCCTGACCGCTGATGCGGCCGATCTCGACGACATGGTGTTGCGCGCCTGCCGGATCGCCGCCGAGGAAAGCTTTGCCTCGCCCGGCGATCGCATCATCATCACCGCCGGAGTGCCGCTTCGCACCCCGGGCAGCACCAACATGCTCCGCATCGCCTATGTCGGCGGCAGCGCCGAGGCTTCGCACGTCGCTTAGATACCCTTTTCGAGCTGCTTCTCGAGGTCGTCCGCCGTTTCGCGAACCTTCGGCATGAATGGGTTGATCGCCAGGGCCTGCCGGAAAGCTTCGAGCGCGCCGCGCTGGTCCCCGCGGTCGCGCCGGATCATGCCGAGCCCTGCCAGGGCTCCGAAATGCCGCGGCTCCTGGTCGAGAACCTTGTCGATATCGGCGAGCGACTGGTCGAGCCGGCCGACCAGGTAGTAGATCGTCGCTCTTTTGTTGATGGCCTCGGAAAAATTCGGCGTCGAATCGATGACCGCATCGAGGATGTCCAGCGCCTTGTCGTAGCGCTTCACGGCCATGGCCTTCATGGCCTGCTGCAGCAGGAGATCCGACGTCGGGCTGTCGGAACGCATCCAAGCCTGCCAGATGGACTTTTCAATGGCGTCGGCTTCCGCCTGGTTCGTGGCGGCCCTCAGGCGGCCGAACAGGCGATCCAGAAGCTCGTCCTTCTGTGCCGCCTCGCTCGCCGGGGCCTGGCGGGTCGGCGGGGACGTTCCGCCCTCCTTGGCCGTCTGGGCCGGAGCCGCGATGGCCATGAGGGGCAGGAGGACCAGGAAGGAAGTTATCGTCCGCAACCGCATGGCTTAGACTACACCGGCGATGGCCTGCTCCAAAAGCGAAAGGCCGCGAGGATCGCGGCCTTCGTCCTTCAAAATCCGGTGAGCGAGCGTCAGCCCTGGCGCGCCTTGAAGCGCGGATTCACTTTGTTGATGACGTAGAGGCGCCCCTTGCGCCGCACCAGCCGATTGGCGCGATGCCGTTTCGCCAGGGATTTAAGAGAGTTGCGGACCTTCATGGAGTTCACCTAAATTCGACCGGAAATGCCCCGGAAGTGATCGGGGCGGACCATAGTTGCGCCCCGGCGGCCTGTCAACCGCACCCGGGCGGCAACGGTCGGGTTGGCTCGGGGCACGCTCTGCCATGGAAATCTTCATAACCGGCACGGCGCTGATCTGTGGGCTCGCTCTGAGCGCCGCCATGGTGTGGCTCGAGCGGCGGCCGCGCCGCGGCCTCGAACCACGCCTGATTCCAACGACACCCTTCCTGTTCGCCGGAATCCTGCTCGTCATCCTTGCCGCCGTTCATACCCTGACGCTGCTCGGCGTCGCGCACGGACCCTCCTGGGCCGCCCGCCCATGACCTCGCCCTGCATCATCACGGTTGCCATCACCGGTTCCGTGCCGCGCAAGAAGGACAACCCCGGTTTGCCGGTGTCGGTGCAGGAGCAGATCGAATCGACCCACGCCGCATTCGAGGCAGGTGCCGCTCTCGTCCACATCCATGTCCGCGATGCGGCCGAGAACCCGAGCTCCGATCCGGACCTGTTTGCCCGCGTCCAGGAGGGCGTCCGCCGGCATTGCCCCGGCATCATCGTTCAGTTCTCCACCGGCGGCCGCGGGCGTCGCCAGGAGGAGCGCGGCAGCATGATCCACCTGAAGCCCGACATGGCCTCGCTCGCCACCGGCTCGGTCAATTTTCCGTCGGTCGTGTACGAGAACCCGCCGGATCTCATCGACGGCCTGGCGTGGGCGATGCGCGAGCATGGCGTCAAGCCCGAATGCGAGATCTTTGATCTGGCGATGCTCTACAATGCCGAAAAGCTCGCGCGCCAGGGAGCGATCGGTTCGCCGCCGCACGTCCAGTTCGTCCTTGGCGTCCCCAATGCCCAGCCGGCGCGCCGGGCGATCCTGGAATTCGAGGTCGGCGAGCTGAAGACGCTGATGCCGCAGGCGACGTGGACGGCGGCCGGCCTCGGTCGCCACCAGCTCGAGGTCAATCGCTGGGCCTTGGAGCTCGGCGGCCACTGTCGGACGGGTCTTGAAGACAATGTTCGTTTCGACGCCGATCGTTTGGCGGCGAGCAATGCCGAGCTTGTCGGCCGCCTTGCCGGCCTATGCGCAGAATATGGACGGCGGGCCGCCACACCCGCGGAAGCGCGTTCCATACTCGGGCTTCCACCCCGGCAGAGTGCGCCTGCCACCGGCGCAGCCGCCGTCAGCTGAGATCGATCTCGCCGTCCACCACGTGGTTGAGTTTTGTTCCCTCGGCTGTCAGCACCATCTTCACTTTGAGCGTGCCTTTTCCTCTGAGGCCATTCTTGCGGACGACCTCCTCGATTTCGCGCTGCGACGTCACGCCGACCTGCTTCAGGAACTGGCGCACCGACATGTTGAATTCATCGTCGTTCATCGTCGTCTCCTGGTCTCCCGCCATACGGAAAGGATGAAAGCATGGGCCTCCTCGGCTTCCTGGAAGGCACCGGGACCGACCATCGCGGTCGGCGCATCGACGACATTCTCGCCTTCTCCGATCCGGAACTCGAGACCGTACACGATTTCATTCAGTGGCTGTTTCCGCTTCCCGAGGCAAGTGCCTTCAACGCGTTCGCTCCCATTCTCGCTGCCGACGACATTGCGGCTGTGCGGGGGAGCCCTCTGGCGAAGCAGAACCTTGGTCGCGCCGCCGAACGGATGCTGCGCTTCTACCGAAACTCTGATCACTGGCTGAGCCCCGCGGATCACAATCATTTGCGCATCACCCGAATTCTCCGCTCCCTGGGGCTCCTCGTCAATCGCGCCCGGGCCGAGCAGTTTCTCTCTGCCATCGAGGCGCGCGTCGATGCTGCTGGCAGCCCCGTAAGTTCCCGGTCGCGGGACTACTGGCGGCGAGCCGTCCTTGCCTCGCCGTCGGAACGTCAGAACGACTGAGATTCCAGCTCGGCGACTTGGTGGCGGAGCACTTGGAGGCCCGATTCGAGAAGATCGCCCAGAAGAGGCGTGTCAGCCGGGTTCGGCTCCGTGATGACGCCCTCAACGTTGATTTTCTTCGCCTTTTCGATCGTGAAAACGGCTTTTTCCGGATTGATCGTCCGGCCTTCGATCGGTTCCCCGACCACTTTGGTCGCCATCTGCGCTCCGTTCCCCTCGACAAGAATTCGACGGCGCCAAACGTGGTGGCGACTGGTTCGTTCCCGGGTCGGCCTCCACCAGTGCGAAATTGATCGGGCGGCGACGCAACCCGACCTCCGACTGCGCGTTCGTCCTGTCGAGACGACATGGCATGAAGATCATAGTTCCCGTGATTGTGGGATTGCTGGTTGTCCTCGTTCTTGGGGCGGCCAGCTTTGCCGTCTATGCCTATCGCCCCGAAATTGCCGCGCTGCCGGCCGATCGCAAGCCGTTGTTCGAGGAGGCGACTGTGGCCCGCGGCAAGGTGCTGGCTGCCATGGGGAACTGCGCCAGCTGCCACACCACGAAGGATGGCAGGCCGTTTGCCGGAGGTGTCGCCCTGCCGACCCCGTTCGGCACGATCCATTCGACAAACATCACGCCCGATCCGCAATCCGGCATTGGCGACTGGTCCGAAGAGGCGTTCGCGCGGGCTCTGCACGAAGGCGTCGACCGCGAGGGTCGGCACCTCTATCCCGTCTTCCCGTACGATCATTTCACCCATCTCACGTCGGAGGATACGCAGGCGCTCTACGCCTACCTGATGGCGCAGGCACCGGTGAAAGCCGATGTGCCGGCGAACGAACTTCCGCTGCCCTTGCGCTTCCGCCCCCTGCTCGCCGGCTGGAAACTGCTCTTCTTCGATTCCGCTCCCCTGACACCCGTGCAAACCGAGAGCGCGGACTGGAACCGCGGCTACTACCTGGCCGAGGGCCTCGCCCATTGCGGATCCTGCCACACCCCGCGCAATGCATTCGGTGCCGAAGACAAGGAGCGTAGCTTCGCGGGCGCGCCCGACATCGAGGGCTGGTATGCCTATCCGATCGACCGGACGAACCCCGCACCTAAGCCCTGGGACGTCGACAGTCTCGCCTTCTATCTGGGCAAGGGTTTTGCCGAGGAGCACGGCGTCTCGCGAGGTCCCATGGCCGAAGTGACCGCCAATCTCCGCGCCGCCGAAACCTCCGACCTTCGCGCCCTCGCGACCTACGTCGTCTCCCGCATGGGGCATGAGCCCGTCCCGTCGACAAGTCAGTCGGGAGAAACGGTAGCGCTTCAGGAATTGCCCGGCGCTTCGCAGGAGGCCGCGCCCGTCCCGCCGGCCCAACCGGGCGACCGCGGCGGAGCGATCTACGAAGCCGCATGCGACGGCTGCCATCAGTCGCGCCGGCCGCAGCCTTTCGCCGGGCTCGACCTGCGCAAGAGCACGGCGGTCCACGCCGACAACCCGCAGAACATCGTCAACATGGTGCTGTTCGGCCTGCCGGCGGCCGAGGGTCAGCCCGGGCCGATCATGCCGGGATACGCCGGTACGCTCAGCGAGGCGGATCTCGTCGCCCTGCTCGACTACCTGCGCACCGCCCTCGCCGAGAAACCGCCTTGGCTCAACGCCCGGACCATCGTCGCCAACACGATGAGCGGCGCGACGCGCCCCGCGATCTACAGTTCCGATGGCGTGCGCCGGGCGCCCGTCGCCGGCCTGCCGGAGATAAGACCATGACGACGACCTTGACCGTGAACGGCCGCCAGCACGAGACCGATGCCGATCCTGAAACGCCCCTGCTCTATTTTCTCCGCAACGATCTCGCTCTCAACGCGGCGAAGTTCGGTTGCGGTCTCGGCCAATGCGGAGCCTGCACCGTGATGGTGGATGGGCGAGCGGTGCTCTCCTGCATCACGCCGCTCCTGATGGTGGCCGGCCGCCGTGTCACCACCGTGGAGGGCCTGGGCACCGTCGAGGCCCCCTCGCCGATCCAGCAAGCTTTCATCGACGAACAGGCGGCCCAGTGCGGCTACTGCATCGCCGGTATGATCATGCGCGCCCAGTCGCTTCTCGAGCACAATCCGGCCGCATCGGATGGCGACATCAGGGCGTGGCTCGAGCCCAACCTCTGCCGATGCGGAACTCACATGCGCATCCTGAAGGCGGTCCGCCGCGCTGCCGACGTCATGCGCCAGCAGGGTGGTGAAAGGACGGGCTGATGGACGATCGTTCGCGATATGCCGTCATGGACCGCCGCGCCTTCCTCGGCAGCGCCGGTGCGCTCATCGTCAGCTTCTCCCTCGCCACGCGCGCCGTCGCGCAGGTAGCCGCGCCTCCGGCAGCGGCGCCGGCCGAGACACCGAAGCTCCCGGGTGCCCTCGCCGATGCGCCGCTGCTCGACAGCTGGATCCGTATCGACGCCAATGGCAAGATTACCGTCTTCACCGGCAAGGCCGAGCTGGGACAGGGGATCCGGACCGCGCTCCTGCAATGCGCCGCGGAGGAGCTGGAAGTCGAAGCCGCCGCCATCCAGCTCGTGACGGCCGATACCGCATCGACGCCCGACGAGGGCTACACCGCCGGCTCGCAGTCCATGCAGAACTCGGGCACGGCCATCAGGAACGCCGCCGCGCAGGTGCGCGAGCTGCTTCTTGATGCTGCCGCCTCCAAGCTCGGCACCGCGCGGAATGCCCTCGTGATCGCCGACGGCACGGTCTCCGCCTCCGACGGCCGCCGGCTGTCCTATGGCGAGATCGTCGCCGGCAATCTTCTGCACGTGAACGCCAAGCCGGAGTCGCTGCTGAAACAGCAGAAGGATTTCCGGATCATGGGGAAGTCGATGCCGCGCGTCGACATTCCGGCCAAGGTGACGGGCGGCGTCGCCTATGTTCAGGACATCCGGCTTGAAGGCATGCTGCACGCGCGCGTCGTGCGGCCTCCCGGCTACGCCGCGCGACTGACGCAGATCGACACGGCCGCGGCGGAGAAGATGCCGGGCGTCGTCAAGGTGGTTCGCGACGGCAGCTACCTAGCCGTGATCGCCAGCCAGGAATACCAGGCCGTCAGGGCAATGCGCGCCTTGGCCCGCGGCGCTCGCTGGCAGGAACAGGACTCGCTTCCCGACATCGCCCGGCTACCCCAGGCTTTGCAGGCCATGCCTGTGGAGGACGGGATCGTTGCCGAGACCGGCACGGCGCCCGCTGCCGCCAAGTCCTTCGAAGCCGTCTTCACCCGGCCCTATCAGATCCATGGCTCCATCGGGCCGTCCTGTGCCGTCGCGCAGATGGTCGGCGACGAGCTGACGGTGTGGACGCACACTCAAGGCGTCTATCCGGACCGCGACGCCATCGCCGAGCTCCTCGGCATGGACAAGGCGAAGCTCAGGCTCATCCACGTCGAAGGCTCGGGGTGCTACGGCCACAATGGCGCCGATGACGCGGCTGCCGACGCTGCGCTCCTGGCCCGCCTCGTTCCCGGCTCGCCGGTGCGGGTACAGTACATGCGCGACCAGGAACATGCCTGGGAACCCTACGGACCTGCGATGGTCACCCGCATCGCCGCCGGCTTGGACACCGCCGGGCGGATCTCGTCGTGGAACTACGAGCTGTGGAGCAACAATCACAGCACGCGGCCGGGCAGCGCCGGGCAGCTCATCTCGGCGGGCTACCTCGCAGCGCCCTTCCCTCCCGACGAACAGGAGCTTCGCATTGCGCCCAACGGCAACGGGGATCGCAATGCGGACCCGCCCTACGTGCTCCCCCACAAACACGTGGTTTGGCACTTCATCAAGGATATGCCGATCAGGGTGTCGGCCCTTCGGGCGCTCGGCGCATACATGAACGTGTTCTCCATAGAGGCGGCGGTCGACGAGCTTGCGAATCTCGCCGGTGCCGATCCGGTCGAGTTCCGTCTCGCCCACTTGGACGACGAGCGGGCCCGGGCCGTGGTCGAGGCTGCGGCGCACGGTTTCGGATGGACCACTGCCCGGCCCCCGCCGGGCCTCGGCCGCGGCTTCGCCTACGCCCGATATAAGAACAGCGCGGCCTATCTCGCCGTTGCGGTCGAAGTCGAGGTCAACCGCGTGACCGGTCGGGTGCGCATGACCCGAGCGACGGCTGCGATCGACAGCGGCGAAGTCGTCAACCCGGACGGCATCCGCAATCAGACCGAGGGCGGCATCATCCAGGCGATGAGCTGGACGCTCTATGAAGCGGTGGCCTTCGACCGGCGGCGAATCACCAGCACCGACTGGGCGAGCTATCCGATCCTGCGCTTCTCCGCCGTTCCCGACACGGTGGATGTCGTCATCATGGACCGGCCGGGCGAGAAGTTTCTGGGCACCGGCGAAGCGGCGCAGGGACCGACCGCCGCCGCCATCGGCAACGCCGTCCGCGACGCCCTGGGCGTGCGCCTGGTGGACCTGCCGCTCACGCGCGATCGCATCCGTACCGCCGTTCCGGCTTGAATTTCTGTCGGAGGCCTAGAGCTTGTAGCGCCGGACCTGGTCCTGGCGCTCCGCCTTCATCCATGGCTTGACCCGGACCTCGGCGAGCGCCGACTGCAGCTCGTCCCTTTGCAGCGGCTTCTGCAGCACCGGGACATTCGCGAACCGCTCCTCGATGC
This sequence comes from uncultured Alphaproteobacteria bacterium, assembly GCA_963789175.1. Taxonomy (GTDB): domain Bacteria; phylum Pseudomonadota; class Alphaproteobacteria; order Rhizobiales; family Aestuariivirgaceae; genus CAWBJO01. Next base: position 229,217 of record CAWBJO010000002.1, on the reverse strand, counting down.
GGTCGGCACTGTAGCCGGTGATGAAGATGAACGGCACCCCGTCTCTGCGTAGGATCTCCGCCACCGGATAGACGAGCTCGCCCCTGAGGTTGACGTCGAGAACGGCGCTGTCGAAGTCACCCTTGCGGGCCGTCGAGACGGCCTCGCTGACGCGCGTCACCGGTCCAACCACTTCGAAGCCGAGATCGGCGAGAATGTCCGCCATCATCATGCCGATCAGGGCTTCGTCCTCGACCAGCAGGATGCGGTTCCCGCCGGAGCCTGCAGCGGCGGCGCGCGGCGGCGACCCGTCGTTCAACGGCTTGAACCGGTCGCCCAACGGAATCTGCAGGCTGAAGACGAGGCCCTGCGGGTGCCACTCGAACCCCGCCTGACCGTTGAGTTGCCCGCCGATGCTGGCCTCTATGAGCTTCACGCCGAAGCCTTCGTCCGACGGCCGGTCGACGGGGGGCCCGCCCCGTTCGACCCAGGCGATCGAAAGTGCTTCGTCATCGAGCTTGAGCGACACCTGCACGCCGCCGCGCTCGTGCGACAGCGAGCCGTATTTGGCGGCGTTTGTGGCCAGCTCATGGACGGCGAGCGCCAGCGACTGGGCCGCACCCGGCTCGAGGAGGAAATCCGGACCTTCGATGACGATGCGGGTCGGATGCTCGGTCCGGTAGGGGGCCAGTTCGTCCTCGATCAGCTGACGGATCTTCGCCCCTTCCCAGCGCGAGTTTGAAAGGAGGGCGTGAGCCCGCGACAAGGCCGCGAGGCGGCCTTCGAGGATCTCGATGTAGCTGCCGACGGTGTTGGCCTTGGTGAGGCGGATGATCGACTGCACGATGGCGAGCGCATTCTTCGCCCTGTGGTCGACCTCGCGCGCCAGGACGGACTGCCGCTCGGTGAGTTCGTTGAGCTCCAGCGTCCGTTCGGTCACCCGCTGTTCGAGCTTGTCGTTGAGGTCTTCCAGTTCGCGCGTCTTCCGGTAGAGGTCGACGAAGATCCGCACCTTGGCCCTCAGCACCTCCGGAATGACCGGCACGGGCACGTAGTCGACCGCCCCCATCTCGTAGCCGCGGACGCGGTCGATATCACTCAGGTGGACGGCCGAGACGAAGATGATCGCCGTCTTTTCGAAGCGCGGGTGGGCGCGGATCATGGCGGCGAGCTCGAAGCCGTCGAGGTCCGGCATGCTGACGTCGACCAGGATGACGGCGACGTCCTGCTTGAGAAGCTGCTCGAGCGCCGCCCGCCCCGACATCGCCTTGATGAGGTTCTCCCCGAGATCCTGGAGGATGACCTCGTAGCTCATGATCTTCGCCGGCTGGTCGTCGACCAGAAGTATGTTGACCTTGTCGTCCTTCGCCATCTCGGTCACCGGTGGAGCCAGGTGCGCAGCGTCGCCAGGAGCTGTTCTGTGTTGACGGGCTTCGCCAGATAGTCGGAGGCGCCGGCCTCCAGGCATTTCTCCCGGTCGCCCTTCATCGCCTTGGCGGTCAGGGCGACGATCGGCAGCCGGCTGTACGCCTGCTTTTGGCGGATGACCTTGATCGTCTGGTACCCGTCCATCACCGGCATCATGATGTCCATGAGCACGATGTCGAGGTCGGGCATGGTGTCGATGAGGTCGATGGCTTCCCTGCCCGTCGACGCCGTGACCACCTGCATGCCGCGCCGCTCGAGCGCGCTGCTGAGGGCGAAAATATTGCGCGGATCGTCGTCGACCAGCAGCGCCCGCCGTCCCACCAGGATCTCGTCCGACGTGTTGAGCTTCTCGAGCATGCGGCGCTTGTGGGGCGGCAGGTCGCCGACCACGCGATGCAGGAAGAGCGCCGTCTCGTCGAGCAGCCGTTCAGGAGATTCCACGCCCTTGACGACGATGCTGCGTGCCATGGACCGCAGGCGCGCATCCTCGTCGGGCGACAGCTCCCGGCCGGTGAACACCACCACGGGCACGTCCTGCAGGTTGCCTTCGCCGCGGATCGTTTCAAGTAGGTCGAAGCCGTTCATGTCCGGGAGCTTGAGATCGAGAACCACGCAGTCGAAGGTCGTGCTGCGCAGCTTCTCCAGCGCCTCGCGTCCGGAAGCGGCGACCGAGATGGTGACGTCGTCGTGCTCGAGAAGCGCGGTAATGCCGAGCTGCTCGGCCTCGTCGTCCTCGACGATCAGCAGCTGTCGGTTCTGCCGCGTCGTGTATGCCTTGATGCGGCCGAGTTCCGCCTGGAGCCGCTCCTTGTCGACCGGCTTGGTGAGGAACGAGAACGCGCCCCGCGCCAGGCCGTGCTGGCGGCCTTCGTCGAGCGTAACGATCTGCACGGGGATGTGCCGCGTCAGCGGGTTCTGCTTGAGCTGGCTCAACACCGTCCAGCCGAGCATGTCGGGCAGGAAGATGTCGAGCGAGATGGCGCTCGGCTGGTAGTGCTTGGCGAGCTTGATCGCCTCGGCGCCGCGGCCCGTCGCCAGGACTTTGAAGCCGCTGTCGCGCGCCAGTCCGGCCATGACCCGGCCGTAGTTCGCATCGTCCTCGACGACCAGCAGGATCGAGTCGCCGGACTTGACCTCCTCGCGATCGTCGGGAATTGCGGTCTTGGCCTCGGCTGCACTGCCGCCGGCGACCGGTCGCGCCGGCAGGCGACGCTCGGCGATTTCGGGAGTCGATGGGCCGGTATAGTGCAGCGGCAGGAAGAGCGTGAACGTGCTCCCGAGGTCGGGCGTGCTCTGCAGCTGGATTTCGCCGCCCAGGAGACCGGCGAGTTCGCGGCTGATCGCCAGCCCGAGACCGGTTCCGCCGTAGCGCCGGCTGGTGCTCGAGTCCGCCTGCTGGAACGCTTCGAAGATGATCTTCTGTTTTTCCTGCGGGATGCCGATGCCGGAGTCGCTGACTTCGAAGGCGACGACGTCCGGCGTGTCGCGCAGGACCGGATGATCCGCGCTCCATCCCCTGCTCATCGGTGCGATGCGCAGGCGCACCTCGCCTTCGCGCGTGAACTTGAACGCATTCGACAGCAGGTTCTTCAGCACCTGCTGCAGGCGCTTCGAGTCGGTGAGGATGCTCGCCTGGAGCGACGAGTCGCGCTCCACCGTGAACGACAGGTTGCGGCTCTCCGCTTCGTGCCGGAAGGCCCGCTCCACCGAATCGCACAGGTCGCTGAACAGCAGCTCCTCGGCGTCGACCGTGACGGTGCCGGACTCGATCTTCGACAAATCGAGAATGTCGCTGATCAGGTTGAGGAGGTCGGTGCCCGCCGAATGGATGGTACGCGCGAAATCAACCTGGCGCGACGACAGGTTGCGCTCCGCGTTCTCGAGCAGCTGCTGGCCCAGGATGAGAATGCTGTTGAGGGGCGTGCGCAGCTCGTGCGACATGTTGGCGAGGAACTCGGACTTGTATTTCGAGGTGAGGGCGAGCTCGGCCGCCTTTTCTTCCACGGCGCGCCGCGCCAGCTCGATTTCCTGGTTCTTACGCTCCACTTCGACGTTGCGATCGGCGAGCTGCTCGTTCGTCTTCTGCAGCTGCTCGTTAGTCTGCTGCAGCTCGCCTTGCTGCGACTGCAGCTCGGCCGCCAGCTCGAGCGATTGTTTGAGCAGGCCCTCGGTCTGCATCGTCGCTTCGATGCTGTTGAACACGATGCCGACGCTGGCGGTAAGCTGGTCGAGGAGTATGAACTGCAACGGCGTGAATTCGCCGGCCGTTGCCAGCTCGATGACCGCCTTGACCTGGTTCTCGAACAGGATCGGAAGGACGATCACGTTGCGCGGCGCCGCCTTGACGAGCGAGGTTCCGATCGCCAGGCGGTCGACCGGAATGTCGACGATCAGCTTCCGGCGCCGGTCGGCGGCGCACTGGCCGACCATGCCTTCGCCGATCCTGAGGCGCCGAGAATGGCTGTTGGTGGCGTCCTCGGCGTAAGTCGCGAGAAGGCGCAGATGGTCGGGTTCCAACGTTTCCATCTGGTAGATGGCGCCGAGATGGGCGTTGACGAGCGGCGCGAGCTCGATCAGCAGCAGCCGTCCGACCGTTTCGAGGTCGCGCTGCCCCTGCAGCATGTTGGTGAACTTGGCGAGGTTCGTCTTCAGCCAGTCCTGCTCGGTGTTGCGCTCCGTGGTCAGGCGCAGGTTGTCGATCATCGTGTTGATGTTGTCTTTGAGCTCGGCCACCTCGCCGCGCGCTTCGACCTGGATCGACCGCGTCAGGTCGCCCTTCGTCACCGCCGTCGCCACTTCGGCGATGGCGCGCACCTGCGTCGTGAGGTTGGCGGCGAGAAGGTTCACGTTGCCCGTGAGGTCCTTCCACGTGCCGGCGGCGCCGGGCACGTTGGCCTGGCCGCCGAGCCGCCCTTCGACGCCGACTTCGTGGGCGACCGTCGTCACCTGGTCGGCGAAGATGGCGAGGGTGTTCGTCATGTTGTTGATCGTCTCGGCCAATGCCGCGACCTCGCCCTTCGACTTGACGGTGAGGTTCTGCTTCAGGTTGCCGTCGGCGACCGCCGTCACCACCTTGACGATGCCGCGCACCTGCTCCGTGAGGTTCGTGGCCATCACGTTGACCGTGTCGGTCAGGTCCTTCCACGTTCCGGCGGCGCCCGGCACCTGGGCTTGGCCGCCGAGCCGGCCTTCCGTGCCCACTTCGCGGGCCACGCGCGTCACCTCCGAGGCGAAGGCGTTGAGCTGGTCGACCATCGTGTTGATGGTGTTCTTGAGCTCGAGGATCTCTCCCTTCACGTCGACCGTGATCTTGCGCGACAGGTCGCCGCGCGCCACTGCCGTCGTCACCTCGGCGATGTTGCGCACCTGGCCGGTGAGATTGCCGGCCATCGAGTTCACGCTGTCGGTCAGGTCCTTCCATGTGCCGGCAACGCCTGGAACGTTGGCCTGGCCGCCCAGCCGTCCTTCCGTGCCGACCTCGCGGGCGACGCGCGTCACCTCGCCGGCGAAGCGGTTGAGCTGGTCGACCATCGTGTTGAGGGTTTCCTTGAGCAGCAGGATCTCGCCGCGCACGTCGACCGTGATCTTGCGCGACAGGTCGCCGGCAGCGATGGCCGTCGCCACTTCCGCGATGTTGCGCACCTGGCCGGTGAGGTTACCGGCCATCGAGTTCACGCTGTCGGTCAGGTCCTTCCACGTGCCGCCGACGCCAAGAACCTCGGCCTGGCCGCCGAGCTTGCCGTCGGTGCCCACCTCGCGCGCGACGCGCGTGACTTCGGCGGCAAAGGCGTTGAGCTGGTCGACCATGGTGTTGATGGTGATCTTGAGCTGCAGGATCTCGCCGCTCACGTTCACCGTGATCTTCTTCGACAGGTCGCCCTGGGCCACCGCCGTCGCCACCTCGGCTATGTTGCGCACCTGGGCGGTGAGGTTGCTCGCCATCGAATTGACGCTGTCGGTCAGGTCCTTCCACGTGCCGCCGACGCCGCGCACGATCGCCTGGCCGCCGAGCTTGCCGTCGGTGCCGACTTCGCGGGCGACGCGCGTGACTTCCTCGGCGAATGCGTTGAGCCGGTCGACCATCGTGTTGACGGTCTCCTTCAGCTGCAGCATTTCGCCCGACACGTTGACGGTGATCTTGCGCGACAGGTCGCCGCGCGCGATGGCCGTCGCCACCTCGGCGATGTTGCGCACCTGGGCGGTGAGGTTGCTCGCCATCAGGTTCACGTTGTCGGTCAGGTCCTTCCACGTGCCCGCGACGCCCGGCACTTGGGCTTGGCCGCCGAGCTTACCTTCGGTACCGACTTCGCGGCCAACGCGCGTCACCTCCGAAGCGAAGGAGTTGAGCTGGTCGACCATCGTGTTGATGGTGTCCTTGAGCTCGAGGATCTCTCCGCGGACGTCGACCGTGATCTTGCGCGACAGGTCGCCGCGCGCCACCGCCGTCGTCACCTGCGCGATGTTGCGCACCTGGTCGGTGAGATTGCCGCACATGGCATTGACGCTGTCGGTGAGGTCCTTCCACGTTCCGCCGACGCCCGGCACCAGCGCCTGGCCTCCGAGCTTGCCGTCGGTGCCGACCTCGCGGGCAACGCGCGTCACCTCGGCGGCGAACGAGCGGAGCTGGTCCACCATCGTGTTGATGGCTTCCTTGAGCAGCAGGATCTCGCCGCGCACGTCGACGGTGATCTTCTTCGACAGGTCGCCGTTGGCGACCGCTATGGTCACGTCGGCGATGTTGCGCACCTGGGCGGTGAGGTTGCTCGCCATCAGGTTCACGCTCTCTGTAAGGTCCTTCCAAACGCCGGTGACCCCCGGCACCTCCGCCTGGCCGCCGAGCTTGCCGTCGGTGCCCACCTCGCGCGCGACGCGGGTCACCTCCGAGGTGAACACGCCGAGCTGCCGGAGCATGGTGTTGACGATCGTTGCCGACTGGAGGAACTCGCCCTTGAGTGGGCGCCCGTCGACGTCGAGCCGGACGGTTTCGAGCAGGTTGCCCTGCGCCACCGCTGCGATGGCTCGCGTGACCTCCTTCGTCGGCCAGATCAGGTCGTCGATGAGCGTGTTGACGGAATGTTCCATCTCGCCCCACGCGCCGCTCGACAGGGCGAACTTGACGCGGGGTCGAGTCCGTCCTTCCCGGCCGACGAGCTCGCCGACCCGAGACAGCTGCTGCTCCATCTGCTGGTTGGCGGCGACGATGGCGTTGAAAGCTTCGGCGATCTGTTCCATCTCGCCGCCGTAAGTTCCCGTCATGCGGACGGAAAAGTCTCCATCCGCCATGACGCGCATGGCTCTGAGCAGCTCCTGGAGCTGACCACGGTCCTTGCCGTTGGCCCGTTTGGCCTTTGCTCGAACGTTGAGTGGAACGGACTTAGCGGTAGCGGACTCTTTCCGCCCAACTCCGGCTGATCGCATGGCTGAAATCCCCGCCAAATAAAAGGCCTGTTATAAACGCAGACGAACCGAAAAGGTTCCTCCGGACGGCGCCAATGCGGCGCGTCTTTCAATCTGGAATTGCCGCGCGAGGCCGGGCCCGTCTTGAAGTTGGCAGGCGACTAGGCGAGGAAAAGGGCTGCCTGGGCGACGAGCTTCGGCACCGGATCGGCGATATCGAGGGTAACCGCCCGTTCGTCGTCCTCCGGCAATTCGAGCGTCGCGATCTGGCTGTCGAGAAGGTTCGACGGCATGAAATGGCCCCGCCGCTCGGTAAGCCGCTGTGCCAGCAGCTCCGTGCGCCCATGAAGGCAGATGAAGGCGAGCGGCAGGCCCGACGTAACGACGAGATGATTCCGGTACCGCCGCTTCAGCGCCGAGCAGGCGGCGATGACCGCGCCGCGTTGGCGCGCCTCCGCCATCGCCGCGCCGATGGCCGTGAGCCACGGCCAGCGATCTTCGTCCGTCAGTGCCACGCCGCCGGCCATCTTGGCGCGGTTGGCGGGTGGATGGAAATCGTCCCCTTCGATGAAGGCGGCGCCCAGCCGTTCGGCGAGCGATCGGCCGACCGTGGTCTTGCCTGAGCCCGAGACGCCCATGACGACGGCTGCACCTGTGAAGCCCGAGGGGATGGTCAGGAGCCAGTCCTTCGAATTCTATGTCGCATCCAAGTCCCTGTCATATCACCGTCAAGCGCAGGAACTAAGCAGGGCGACGGCCGTTGACAGCGAGACTGTATCTGGAGGGCCCCGGCATGACGTTTCTCGACAAGGATCTCGCGGAAATGATGAAGATCGCCGCACAGGCCGCAGTCGCGGATCGTCGTCGGGACGACGGGCTCCGCCTGCCCTCCTCCGATACCGCCCAGGCCTCGGTGGCACATTTCGAGCAGGCGGCGCATTTCGCCCGCAGCGCCTGGGGCCACGCAGAATAGCTTCAGCCGCCTACCCCCGACCAGTGGGTCGCCCGCTTTTGCCCATGCCGCTTTACGTGCGCCTCGGCGAGCAGGCACACGACTTCGAAGCCGAGTGCCGCGCTGATGTTCGCCGAAATTCCGTGCGGATCGTAGGGCGGGCAAAGTTCCACGATATCGGCGCCGACCAGATCGAGGCCGCGCATGCCGCGGATGATCTGCACCAGCTCGCGGCTCGTGAACCCGAACGGCTCGGGTAGTTCCGTTCCCGGAAGATAGGTCGCGTCTAGCCCGTCGGTGTCGAGCGTGAAGTAGGCCGGACTGTCGCCGATGACGCGGCGGATCTCCTCCAGGACGCCCTTGACGCCGAGCTCGTACACCTCGTGCATGGGTATGAACCGCATACCAGCTTCGCGCGAGAAGTCCCAGTACGGCGTGAGCGAGCCGCGCATCCCGATCTGAATGCACCGTTCGGGATCGATGGCCTCGTCGAGAACCGCGTTGAGGAAGACGCGGCAGTCGTTGAGGCGCGCCCCTTGGAAAGTCCCGCGTGCCGTGTCCGCATGCGCGTCGATCTGGACGAGGCCTATGGGCTCGCCGGCCGCGAGTCCCGAAAGAATCGGATGCGTCATCGTGTGAACGCCTCCGACGGCGTAGGGCGCGATCCCCCGCTTCCGGAATTCGGCGAAGGTGGTGCGGATGGTCTCGACGCAGGCCGTGATATCGTGCGGGCTTTCGAAGGCGATGTCGCCGACGTCGGCGACGCTCGCAAGTTCGAAGGGAATGGTGCGCCAGACGTCGTGGATCGGACCGCGGACCTTCGACCATTCGCGGAACGATCGCGGCCCGAGCCGCGTACCGCCTCGCACCGGCGCGCTGGTTTCGAGCGGAATTCCGATGCAGGCGATGTCCACCTCGTCGAGGTTGGTTCGGCGCGGGGCGTTGAAGAACGTCATGTCGCCGGCGTAGACGTCGGCGAACACCGGTGCCTTCTCCCTCTCCATGCGCTTGAGGAACGCATCGACCTTGGCATCGCCGCTCTGCAGGAACTGGCCTTGCGCCAGCGCTTCCAGCCGGGCGCGCTTCTCCTTCGGGAACCCAGGCATCGGCGCCTCTAGCGTTTGGCGCCGGCGTTGCCGGCAAGCGCTTCGAGGATGAGACGGACGGCAAGCCGGCTCGTGATGCCATCGTGGTCCCAGGACGGCGACACCTCGACCAGGTCGAACCCCTTGATCCCCATCCTGCCGAGCTCGTGCGCCATGGTCAGCGCTTCCCGCGAGCTCATGCCGCCCGGTGTCGGCACGCCGGTGCCAGGCGCGTATGCCGCGTCGATCGAATCGATGTCGTACGTCACGTAGACGCCGTCGGCCCCCTTGCTCGCCACGGCGGCGGCCTTGGCGGCGATTGCTTTCGCGCCCTCGGCCCAGACCTCCTCGATCGTGAACAGGCTGATGCCCTGCTTCTTGATGTAGGCGAGCTCCGATTTCGGGTTCATCCAGCCGCCCGTGCCGACGATGGCGATCCGTTTGGGATCGAACCCTGCATCGACCGCGCGCGTGATCGGACAGCAATGGCTCAACGTCTCCCCGCCGACCTCGAGCGCTGTGTCGAAATGCGTGTCGACCAGCACGAGACCCGGGTTGCGGTAGGTCTTCGCGAAGGCGCGCACGCAGGCGATCGTGATCGAATGATCGCCGCCGATGGTGACCGGCATCGCGCCGCCCTTGAGGATTTCCGCCACCATCTTCTCGGCGCGATCCATGGTGGTGACCGCGGAGCCCGGCACGACGGGAACGTCGCCGCAGTCCGCCATGCGGTAGTGGTCCTTGAGATCCATGCCCGTCGAGGCGTTGTAGAACGAGAACTGGTCGCCGGCTTCGCGGATGGCGCGCGGTCCGTAGTTGGTGCCCGTACGGCTGATGCACATGGCGTCCCACGGAAATCCCAGGATGGCGGCGGTGATCCCGGCGTCCTTGATCTTGCGGCCGTCGGCCGGCATGGACGGCAGGCGCATGAAGGTGCCGTGCGTCCCGGCGTGCAGCAGGCCCGAGAAGGCGTTCTCGTCGAAGGTGGTGACGGTGTCGTTCATGTTCTCTCTCCGATGGCGTTCAGTGTAGCGATCCGGGTTTCAGCCGCGTCCGAGCATTCGATCGAGATACTTGCGGAACTCGTCGACATAGATCTCGAGCGTGGCGTGCAGGTAGCCCGGCTCGTCGGCGCCGAATGTCAGGCCCTGCTGCACGCCGGCCACGACCTGCTTGTCCTCGACCGTCGCGGTTCGGATGACATCGAGCGTCTTGGCCGCGAAGGCGTCGGCATCCGTCATGTTGCGCATGGCGTGCGGCGTGAACGACACGCCCCATCGCCCGTTGGTGCGGTTGACCGTCTGCGGTTCGAGCACCATCCACCACAGGAAGTTCGCATCGACGGCCACGAGGCCGTTCGGATAGATTCCCGTGACCAGCAGCCGCCGCTTCTGGTCGTCGGTCAGCGCCGGGTTGTGGACCTCCGGGTAGTCCTCCTCGCGATACGGATTGTAGTGGACCGAGAACTGCGCCTGGCCCATCGGCCCGAGCTCCGTCAGGCGCGTCGGATTGGTCGGGCCGATCGATCCCTTGTGGGCGTAGGTGACGTGATAGCACTCGACGAAGTTCTCGTAGACGAGCTTCCAGTTGCCCTCCCAGATCTCTTCCTCGACCGCATAGCGATCCTCGTAGGCGGAGAGGTCGTAGTTGGCGAAGTGCTTTTCGAGCGGCTTGAGCTTGCTCGCCATCGACGGCAGGTCGCGCCGCTTCGATACGAAGATGAAGCCGAGCCACACCTCGCAGGCGAGCTCGCACAGCCGCATGTCCTCCTTGCGGGCGCTGCCGAAGCCCTTCGGGTCGGTGATGCCGATGAGCTGCCCCGATATGTCGTAGGTCCACGCGTGGTACGGGCAGACGATCCGCCGCGCCGTGCCGCGTCCGCTCACCAGCCTGGAATAGCGGTGCAGGCAGAAATTGGCGAAGGCCCGGATCGAGCCGTCCTTCTGGCGGACGCAGAAGATCGGCCGTCGCCCGACCGTCGCCGTCATGTAGTCCCCCGGATTGGGGATGGCACCCTGCCGGCCGACCATGATCCAGTCGGCATCGAAGACCCTGGCCAATTCCTGCTCGAAGAGCTGCGGGTCGAGATAGTCCCGTTGCGGCGCGCCACGCAGCACACCGGCGGCTTCGCGCGACACGGGATAGGCCGTCGTCATGTCTTTTCCTTTCTTGCCAGCGAATTGTGAAGAGCGGCGGACTGCGCCGCCCTAGATCGGCCGCAGCGCCGCAGCCGCTCCTTGAGCGACACGACGCCGTTCGGCAGGAGCAGCAGGGTGAGGACGACCAGGAGCCCCAGGATCAGGAGCCGGAAGATGCCCACCCCGCGCAGGAGCTCATTGAGGATCGTGACGGCGAACGCACCCAGGATCGCTCCGGGGAATCTGCCGATGCCGCCGATGGCTAGCATGACGATGACGAGAAGGAAGAACTCGTTGCCGAGGATCTTCGGGGTCACGACCGACGTATAGTGGGCATAGAGCGCGCCGGCGAAGCCGGTTATCGCGGCCGAGACGGTGAAGGCGACGAGCTTGTACTTGAAGTCGTCGATGCCGAGCGATCGCGCGAAGTTCTCGGAATCGCGCAACGCCACGAACGCCCGCCCGGTCCGGCTTCGCAGCGCGATGAAGTAGACGAGGAAGACCGCTGCCGCCGCGAAGCCGAGGGCGGCGTAGTACCATCCGAGCTTGTTGAGCGGTCCGAGCGCCACGCCGAATGCCTCCAGCGCCGGTACGCCGAACAGCCCCATCGTGCCGCCGGTGCCGAGCGGCTTCGCCTGCTGTATCAGCGGCGGCATGGCCAGATGGACGGAGAAGGTGAATAGCGCGATGTATTCCCCGCGCAGGCGAAGGCACGGCAGTCCGATGAGCAGCCCGACGGCAGCTGTTATGACGGTCGCGGCGGCAAGCCCGGCGACCGGCGGCAGTCCGGCGTTCAGCGTCAGCATGGCGGTTGCATAGGCGCCCGCCGCAAAGAAAACGAGCTGCCCGTAGTTGAAGATGCCGGCGTAGCCGAGGACCAGGTCCCACGCCGCGGCGACGATGCACCACAGGAAGCAGAGGATCAGAACGTGCCGCATGTAGCTGTCGGTTATGAACGGCCCTGCCGCCGCGAATGCGCCGACTCCGACGATGTAAACGAGAAGGATGCGCTTCAGGCGGTCCCTGTCGCCGCCTGCCGAAACCGCCGTCGCTTTCGGCGGAGAGGTCATCCGAGCACCTCCGACCGTGTGCCGCCCATGAGACCCTGCGGCCGGATCATCAGCACGACGAGCAGCGTCAGGAGCCAGATCGGCATCGTCCAGTTGGCGCCGATGTTGTAGACGACGAAGGCCTCTACCGTGCCCAGCACGAAGGCCGCGACGACAGCGCCGCGCGTGCTGCCGAGACCGCCGAACACCACGATCACGAAGGCCTTGAGGAACGGCTCCCATCCGCCCTGCGGCGAGATGAGGAAGATCGGCGCCAGCAGCAGGCCGGCAAGCCCCGTTAGCACCACCGACAGGCCGAAGGTGAAGGCATAAATGCGGTCGACGTCGATGCCGACCTGGCTTGCGCCCTGCATGTCCTGTGCGACGGCCCTGACCGCCCAGCCGAAACGCGTCCCGTTCAGGAAGAGCTCGAGCAGCGCCACGATCATCAGCGCGATGACGAGGACGGCGAGCCGGTAGGCGGAGACGACGATGCCGAAGATCGAGACTGTGCCGTCGACGAAGGCCGGCAGCGGCTTGGCGACCGCTCCGAACAGAATAAGGTTGGCGTTGTCGAGGACGAAGGCGAGGCCGAGCGTGACCATCATCGCCGTCATCTTCCAGTCCCGGCCGCGCCGAAGCGGCCGCATCATCGCCCTCTCGATCCCCACGCCGATGCCGAACAGGATGGGGATCAGGATGAAGACGGCGATCCACAGCGGCAGTCCGATATATCCCGTGGTCAGCACCCAGGCGATGTACGCACCCGTCGTATAGAGGGCGCCATGGGCGAAGTTCAAAGTGCGGGCCGTGCCGTAGACCAGCGACAGTCCAAAGGCGATGATGCAGTAGACCGCCGATTGTGCGATGCCGCCGAACAGGACTTCGAAGAACTGCTGCATGCCTGGCCTCACGGACCTCTTGGATGCGTGTGCGTCTCGGTCGCCGTCCGCTTGCCGGCGGTGCGCGGTGCCGCGCCGCCGCCCGCTAGCATGCCTTCCTCCAGCCGGTAGACGCGATCGACGATCCCTTCGATGAGGCTGAGGCTTTGCTCGACGAGCAGGATGGTCGTCCCGCCGGCCTTGAGCTCGGCGATCGTCTTCAGCATCGCATCGACGAGCTTCGGCGCCAACCCGAGCGACGGTTCGTCGATCGCCAATAGCCGTGGCGCAGACATCAGCCCGCGGCCGAGCGCCAGCATCTGCGCCTCGCCGCCGCTGAGCGTGCGGGCGAGCTGCTGCTGGCGTTCCGCCAGCCGGGGATAGAGGCCGAAGACCCGGTCGAGCGAGGCGCGTTCCTGCCCCCTCCCGCGCGCCAGGTAAGCGCCGAGAAGCAGGTTTTCCCGCACCGTCATATCGGGAAAGAGCCGCCGATCCTCCGCGACGTAGACGAGCCCGGCCGCGACGAGCTCCGGCATTCTGGCCGATCGGATGCTTCTTCCTTCGTAGAGAACGTCGCCCGAGGCGATCGGCACGAGGCCGCACACCGCCTTCAGGAGGGTGCTCTTGCCGTGTCCGTTGGCGCCGACGACGCCGACGAGCTCTCCCTCTTCGACCTGCAGCGACACGCCGTGCAGGACGTGGAAGTCCTCGTAGAAGACATGCAGCTGCTGGACGCTAAGCAAGATTCTGCGATCCCAGATAGACGTCGACGACGCGCGGGTCGTTGAGCACGACCGCGGGCCGGTCGAGGCACAGGAGCGACCCGAAATTGAGGATGAGGATGCGTTGCGACAGCGCCGCCAGCGCCCGCACCTTGTGCTCGACGATGACGAAGGTCAGTGCCAGCGCGGCATGCAGGTGGCGGAAGAGATCGACGAAAACGTCGACCTCCTCGGCGTTCAGTCCGCTCAGCGGTTCGTCGAGGAAGATGATTTTCGGCCGTGTCGCGAGGGCCGCCGCGAGCATGATGCGCTTGCGGGTGAGGAGATCGACCCGCGTGACATCGTCGTGCCGCTGCCGCGTCAGGCCGACGAGCTGCATCACTTCGGCGAGTTGTCCGTTCGGATCGATGCCTTCCCGTCCCGCACGCCCGAAGGTGGCGCCGGTGGCGACGTTTTCCTCGACCGACAGCGATGCGAAGACCTGCGGAATCTGGAAGGTCCGCGCAATGCCCAGATGGCAGTGGCGATGCGGTGTAAGCCCGCTCGCCGGGCGGCCCTCGAACAGCAGCACGCCCGAGGTCGGCTGCAGGTGTCCGGTGCACACATTGAGCAGGGTCGTCTTTCCCGCCCCGTTGGGACCGGCGATGCCGAGGATCTCGCCGGCCTTGATGTCGAGGCTCAGGTCGTCGATGGCCTTGAGCCCGCCGAAGCGCTTGCTCACGCCCTTGAGGGACATGAGCGGGACGTCTGCGGCCGCCGCGCTCACGTCTGCACCGTCGCGACCGGTTCGGCGGTCGCGGTGGCCGGCGGCAGGAGGCTGGTACCGAACGTCCTCATCCTCCTGCCCGACCTCTTACTTCGCCCAGCTTGGCTCGACGAATTCGCCCGTCTTCTTGGTGCCGATCATGAGCGGCACGAGCTTCTTGTCCTGGACCTGGAAGAGGAACGCCGGCTGGCTGGCGTCGCTCGTCAGGATCATGAAGCGCTCGTTGAACTTGAGGGTGCCCGTCAGGCCTTTGAAGCTCATCTCCTTGAGTGCCTTGACCACTGCGGCGTGATCGGAAGGATTGCCGGCCTGGGTGACGGCCGCCGCCCACATGTTCACCTCGTCGTATAGCTGGGCGGCGAGGCTCCACGGCGGCTCCTCGTTGTAGGCGTCCCGCCATTTCTGGGCGAAGGCATCGCCGTCCGATCCCGGCAGCTGCGCCGACAGGGTCATGCCGAGCACACCCTCGACGTTGCTCTTGGTGATGACTTCGCCGAAGGCCGGAATGCTCGCCGCGTAGCCGGCATTGAGAATCGCGCCTTTTACCGGATTCTCGAGATACTGCTGGATGAAGGTGTTGGTGAGTCCGGTGTCCAGGACCTCGATATGGACGATGGCCGGATCGGCGGCGCGGATCTTGCTCAGGATGCCCGACCACTGCACGCTTTCGTAGGGCACTTCCTCCTGAACGACGATCTCCCAGCCCTGCGCCTTCGCAGCTTCGGCCATCGACTTGCTCAGGCCCGATTCCCATTCATACGGACCATGCACGATCGCCATCTTCTTGTTCTTGAAGGTGAGGCCGAGCGTGTTGATCTGGTCGAACATGACCTTCCCATACGCGGCCTCGACGTCCGACGCGTTGAAGATGCTCGTGCAGCCCATATTGTTCATCATGTCGACGACGCTCGTGAATGCGTCGTTGTGAATGAACGGCACGCCCTGCGGGCAGAAGGCCGGAATGTCGGGACCGAAGCCGCCATAGCCCGTCACGATGAAATCGGCCTTGCCGCGGTCGATGAGGTTGGCGGCCGCCGCCTGCAGCTTGTCGGGCGACAGATCGCCGATGTCGAAGAACTCGACCTCGACCTGACGGCCGAGCACGCCGCCGGACTTGTTGAGATCGGAGACGGCCAGCTTGATCGCTTTTTCCATCACGCCGCCGTCGCTGGCGAACGGCCCGGTCTGCGGTATGGGGGCGCCGATCTTGATGGCCTGTGCGAGGCTCTCGACCGAGCCCGACGCCGCAGCGAGCGCAACCAGCGCCACGACGGCAAACGCGCGGGCTGCGGATGGCAGCCACGATCTCATACTCATGGAATTGTACTCCTCCCTGTCCGAGGTCTGGATCCGAGCGTATGGAGCCGGATTCCAGCTCTCCCTGCAGCTATTTAACCATCGCCGCGGGAACCGGGCAATGGCATCCCCGTGACGCCGCGCCGGCTCTTTAGAAGATTTCTCCTTTTTCCGAAACCTCCTGGTACCAGCGCACGCGCGGTCCGATCTTGGCCCTGAGGTTCCATTTCATGGATTTTGGAGCCGTCTCGATCCTGCGCAGGAGGTCGTCGATGCGGCCGCGGATGACGGCCCCGCCTGCATCTCCGAGCGCCGGCATCTGGGGTATGAAGTCCACCACCTTCCTGAGGTTGGTCGTGAACGTGTAGTAGAACCCCCAGTCGCGAGCCATGATGTCGACGATGTAGCGCTCGTCGATGCTTTCCCGCCCTGCCGAGCTGTCGCCGATCGGATGCTCGAGCAGCAGCACCATCGTATCCTTCAGGTCCTTCAGGTTGATCTCGACGATCTGCATCTTCTCGAGCAGCAGGTCGGTCGTCGTTATGGTCGGAAAATCGAGTTCCAGTCGCCCCCTGAACGAGATCGGATGGCAGTAGTTGAGCTCGTCGGTGAACACGTCGACGTGCAGCGGCCATTCAGGGTGGTTGTAGACGTGCCGCGCCCCCTCCGTACCCACGAACATGCCGTCGTTGGAATGGTAGCCTTCGCCCTTCATGAACTCCCGGATCGCATGACCCTGCCGCCGCTCGGCGCCGAAATCGACGTCGGTGAGCTCGCGCTCCATCTCGGCGAAAAGGTGAACGTTCTTCGGAGAGTGGATGCGATAGGCGATGGAGCCGAGAATCCGCAGCCGGATTCCCTGCTCCTCCGCCTTCTGCGCCAGTCTGAGAGCCTCGTCGACGAAATGCAGATTCTTGAGGCTCATGGACTGCTGCTTCGTCCGTCCTACTCGATCGGAATTTCCTTGAACGCCAGACTGACGTCGACGCCTTGCGACCTTCTATAGGCCTTCATGAAGAAGAAGAACAGGATGCCGATGACGAACACTCCGGCGACGATGATCACCTGGTTCGTCTGGTGACCGGCGGCGACCGGATCGGAGAACAGCACCCAGAAATAGAACTGCGAAGCGAGGAAGCCCAGGAAGCAGGCGATCGACATCACCGGCAGCCCGAGGATCCGATGCTTCGCGATCGGCGATTTGTTGTAGATGTGCGGACGGATGTAGGGGAAGAAGATTCCCGCCGCCAGAACGATGCTCCATGCGAGCACCGCCGCCTCGATCAGGATGATGATCGTGGCGAAGAAGCTCGAGAAGCTGAAAAGCGCCATGAAGATCACGGTGACGACCCAGCACACCCAGATGGCCACCGACGGCGTATGGCGGGTCTGCGATATCGTGGCGAGCTGGCTCGGCGCCACGCGGTCGAAGGCCCACGCCACCACGGCGCGCACGGCGAATGTGTGCATTCCAGGGATCCACATCCAGATCCAGCCGATGAAGCCCAGCGAGACCAGGAAGGTTATGAGCCACGACTGCGTCAGGACGCCGGTGAGCAGCGTGATCGTCGCGCTGGCCGGCATTGCCACGCCCTGGCCGCCGACCGCGAGCTCGTTGTAGACGGCCGAGCCGATGAAGTCGTAGCCGAAGACGTTGTTGGCGAGCGCGATCGTCACCATCCAGATGATGACGTTGATGATGATGGCGCCGAGCATGCCGAAGATCTGCGATCGTTCGACCGACTTGATTTCGCCGGCGATCGAGATCGAGAACGCAGCACCGATGAGCGGCAGGAACGCCCAGTTCGAAACCAGCACCGTCGTCTGCCACGTGGCGTTGGCTGTCGTCCAGCCGTTCGCCGCCGCCGACTTGATGATGTCGTTATAGGCGTCCGGCGTGTTCATCAGCGGCTGCATCATCGAATTGAACGTCGCCATGAAATCCTCGCGCGAGTGCAGCGCCAGCACGAGGATGAGGAGCAGCGACCCGAACATGGCGACCGAGAACACCACTTTCTGCGATTGCAGGAACCTCCGCATGCCGCCCGACAGGATGAGCGCGCTGAGGAGCAGGATGAGCGATCCGATGATGAACTTCGGCCACGGCTGTACCACCCATGCCGAAAAGTCGGTGAGGCCCTGGTTGTTGTTGAGAAGCCCGAGCAGACCGAACATCGGTGCGATGCCGAGGAGCACGATCCAGTAGGCGGCGATGGCGCAGTAGAAGAGCCACGCCGTGATCTCGACCAGGCTCAGCGTGAATGCCAGGAACGGCGGCAGGCTGCGCGATCCGAACACATAGATGCCGCCCGACCGCGGCAGTGTCACCGACCAGCAGATCATGCCGAGGCAGATGAGGGCCATCATCACGCCGGCGATGACGCTTCCCGCGATGAGGTTGCCGCCCGGATAGAAGGCCGGCCCGTAGTACATCATCGTGCCGATGCCGAGGCCGACGCTGACGATGCCGATGTCGTAGATCAGAACGTCGAGAAGTCCCGCCGTTCGAATGAGGCCCGATGCCTTGCGCAGGAAGACGCGCTGCTCGCCGCTGCCTGAGGTCGTGGTCATGTCCGTACTCCCCTTCTCGTTCCCTTCCCGTCGATGGGCGCTAGCCTTGCGTCATGTGCACGGCTTTCACCTGCCCGTCGCCCAGCGTGACGAGTGCGCCCTGCAACAGTCCCTCCGGGTAAACGCTTCCCGGATTGACGCACACCGTCCTGCCGATCCTGATGTTTCCCCTGCCCTCGTGTATGTGTCCGTGCAGGCCGAGCAGCGGCTGACGCTCCTCGATGACCTTGTGGACGGTCGTGCTGCCGGCGTGCATCTGCACGGGATTGCCCATCTCGTAGACGACCTGGAGATTCTCATCGAGCTTGGAGCAGGCGTCGAGGGCCGTGCCGTGCGGCGGCACGTGCACGTTGAAGATGCATCGTGTCATGTCCTTGACCTGTGGCATGAGCTCCGCGAAACGCTGAACGTATTCGTCCTCGCTGTACTCGCGGTCCGTGTTCCATGGCGTGTAGTTCGACCCGCCGCAGTGGAGTATTTCGTAGCCCTTGAGCTCGGTCACTTCCATCTCGTGGAACTGAACGTGCGGCGAGGCCCGCAGCACCGCATCGATCTCCAGGAAATCGTCGTTGCCGGGCGCCGAGATGACGGGAATTTCGCTGCCCGCCATTTTCTGGCCTGCGAGCTCGCACCACTCGCGCACCCGCTCCACCACCAGCTTCTTGAAGAGTTCGTGCCGCCTGTCCTCGTCGTCGCGCAGGCCGCGGTACTCCTCCTCCCGCATGACGCACGGATAGAAGCCCTGGTCCGAGGTCAGCTTTGTGAACTGGTCGACCTCGTCTTTGGTCGACAGGCGCGTGGTGGCTCCCGACCGGAACGCGAGGAACGTGCCGTCGTCCTGCTCGCAGATCGGCATCAGCGCCTTGCCGGTGATATCGCCGCCCATGATCAGGACGTTGGCCTTGTAGAATTGTGCCGCATTGAGGAACTTCCTGAAGCAGACGTTGGAGCCGTGCAGGTCGCTGGCAAAGAAGATGACCAGCGTGTCGCCGCCTGCCGGTTTCTTTTTCCAGAACATCGCCGGCATACTCCCGCGCTAGAACATCCGAAGATAGCGCGAATGCTCCCAGTCGGAAACGTGGTGCACATAGTTGTTCCATTCGTTGCGCTTGTTTTCGAGCCACGTGTCGCGCATCGTCTGGCCCATCACCCTCACGCCGAGCGGATCGGCTTCGAAGGCGTCGAGCGCCTCCTCGAGGGTTTCCGGCAAATGCGCGACGCCGAGCTTCTTCAGTTCTTCTTCGGTCTTCACGTACATGTTGTCAGTGCGCGGCTCGCCCGGGTCGAGTCCCTCGGCGATGCCTTCGAGGCCCGCCTGCAGGACCATCGCGATTCCGAGATAGGGATTGCACGCGCTGTCGGCCGCCCGCAGCTCGATGCGCCCTCCGGCGAGCGGAATGCGTACCGTGTTGGTGCGGTTGTTGTTGCCGTAGCAGACGAAGACCGGCGCCCAGGTGAATCCCGACTGGCTGCCCTTTAGCACCAGCCGCTTGTAGCTGTTGACGGTTGGCGCGGCGACGGCGCAGATCGCCGGCATGTGTCTGAGGACGCCGGCGATGAACTGGTAGCCGATCTTTGAGAGCTTGCAGCCGCGCGCGTCCTTCTCGTCGAGGAACAGGTTGCGCCCGCTGGATTTATCCTTGATCGAGATGTTGTAGTGCGCGCCGCTTCCCGCCCGGTCGGGATAGGGCTTCGGCATGAAGCTAGCGAAGCCGCCGTGCCGCCCGGCGATCTCGTTGGCCATCATCCGGAAAAAGACGTAGCGGTCGGCCATCGTCAGGCCGTCGGAATAGATGAAATCCACCTCGAACTGGCCGATGCCATCCTCGTGGTCGAGGGAATAGACATCCCAGCCGAGGCTGTTCATGGCGTCGACGAGCTCTCCCATCCAGCCCATGTTGTCGAGCAGCCGGACGACGTCGTAGGCCGGCTTGTCCAGGTGCTTGCGCTCGGAGATCGGATGGAACGAGCCGTCGGCGCCGCTGCGGAATACGAAGAACTCCGCCTCCATGCCGAGCTGCGGCACGAAACCTTTCTGGGCGGCGCTCGCCATCACGTTGCTGAGGATGGTGCGGCTGCAAGCCTCGAACGGCTTGCCGCGGCTCCACAGGTTGCTCGCGAACCACGCCACCTCTCTGTTCCACGGCAGCACGATGCACGAGGCGGGATCGGGATGCGCCGCGACCTCCTCCTCGCTGACGTCCTGCGGCACGCCTTCGAGCGCCGCACCGGTGAACAGCTCCGAACCGCCGAGCATCTGCTCGAGATGGCTGAGCGGAACCATCTTCGCTTTCGGAACGCCGTGCATGTCGACGTAACTCGACAGCAGATACTTGACGCCCTCGCCTTCGAGCCTGCCGCGCAGCCCGGCCGCCGTTTCGTTGTCCTTCGGTCGAGCCGTTGACTTGCCGGGCGCGTTTCTGGAGGTTTCGTCGTTCACGGATGCTCCGCCTTTGCATGGTTGAGAAGCGCGTTTCGAGGTGGTGCGGGAATGGGTGGGGCGGCCGTGCGTGTGCCGCAATCGGCATTGCCGAACGGACGTGCCTCCCCGCGCGTGTGCGTTTCTCCCCTCCTGCCTCCGCCGCTGCTGCGTGCGCCGACGGATAACATTTGCGCGCCATGGTGTCAGAGGTTAATTAATCGGTCAATTAGTTTTCAACGGCGTATGCGGGCGGGAAGACATGGGTGATATCGAGAGCCGTCGTTCGAGCGCCAACACCGAGGCCTTTGTCCGTCTCACGACTGCTGCACCCGTCCTCGAGGCGATTGCGCCTGCTGTTTCCGCAGTTCCCGGCATGGCGGCCAATCTCATCCTGACGTCCGGTCCGCCGATGGCCTGGTCGCGCTACCAGGGCGGTCAGCGGCGCGCCGTCGTCGGTGCGGCTCTATTCGAAGGGCTTGCCCGCGATGCCGCGGATGCCGAAGCCAAGCTCGAGCGCGGCGAAATTTCTGTCGACGGTTGCCACGCCCATGGCTGCGTGGGCTCTCTGGCCGGCGTTTACTCGGCCTCGATGCCGGTCTTCGTCGTCCGCAATACGACGGCCGGCAATGTCGGCTACTGCAATTTCTACGAAGGAACGAACCCACGACGCCTGAACTACGGCGTCTACGACGACGGCGTCCGCGACCGCCTGCTCCACACCCAGAACCTCGTTGCCCCCGTCGTGGCCGAGGCGGTTCGCCGCACCGGCGGACTTCCGCTTAAGCCGCTGATGAAGCGCGCCCTCCACATGGGTGACGAGCTGCACAGCCGCAATACCGCTGCATCGCTGCTGTTCATGCGTCAAATTTCCCCGGCTCTCGTCCGCATGGCGGTCGATGATCCCGACAGCGTCGAGACGGCCCTCACTGCCATCACCGAGGACAACTACTTCTTTCTCCGCGTGTCGATGGCGGCCGCGAAAGCCACCGCCGATGCGGCGCACGGTGTCGAAGCCTCGAGCCTCGTCACCGCCATGGCCTTCAACTGCGAAGGCTTCGCGATCCGCGTCTCGGGACTGGGCGACGAGTGGTTCACCGGTCCGCACGCGACGGTCGAGGCCCGTCTGTTCGAGGGTCACGGCGAAGACGAGATCACCTGGATGGGCGGCGAGAGCATCATCACCGAGACGATCGGGCTCGGTGGCTTCGCGCAGGCAGCCGCCTTCCCGCTCCAGTCCTATCAGGGAGGATCTCCCGAGGCGATGGTGGCGCGCAACCTCGAGCTCTACGAAATCGTATGGGGAGAAAATCCGGACTACCAGATCCCGTATCTTCGCTACCGCGGCACGCCCACCGGCATCGACGTCTTCAAAGTGCTTTCGACTAAAATTCGGCCTGTCATGGACATCGGCATCGCCGGTCGTGACGGCGGCCAGATTGGGGCCGGCATCGTTCGTGCACCGATCGAATGCTTTGAAAAAGCGGCGGCCGCCTATCGAAGGCGCTACGCCTGAGCGCTACTCGCCGGCAGCTCCGTGCGCCAGCATGCGCATCGGCGCCGACTTCCGCGACGCCGGCTGCTCGTGATAGCCGAGATGCTCCCAAAACAGCGTCTTGAGATCGAGGACGGCCGCCCGGATGTCGAGTTCCTTGTGGATCAGCGACCGGACCATGATCCCGTCCAGGTACGTCGAAGCGATGTGCGCAGCCTTCTGCGGGTCGACGGCACGAAACACCTCAAGCTCGATGCCGCGCTGCACGGCCACCGACAGGATGCGGCACTCTTCGTCGTAGAACTGCTTGATCGCCTCGTCGACCATCCCCTTCTTGCTGCGCGAGGTGGAGTAGTCGAGCATAATCTTGACCAGCTGGCGAATGGGGGTGACGAGCTCGATGTGGTTGTCGAACCAGTCGGTGATGAGATCGACGGGGTCCGAATGCCGCTCTCCGAGCCGCCGGTAGTTGGCCAGCGCCTGGTCGACCGAATGCCTGAGGCTCGCCCGGAAGAGATCGGCCTTGTCCTCGAAATAGTAGTAGATGAGCGCCGTGTTGACGCCGACCGATTTGCCGATGTCCTTGATCGTGACCGCCGAGAAATCGTGCTCCGAGAACAGCTTGAGTGCGGCCGCCATGAGCTCGTTGGCCCGCTCGGGATAGGCGACGCTGCCCCCTTTGCCCGGGCGCCGCCCCGGCGGCGTTCGTCGCTTATTTGCGGATCTTTTCACGAGCTATCCTATTGGAACGACCGTCACCATGCGTGTTTTCGGCTCGATCGGAAGCCTAGAACCTAACACGGCCGTCAGCAAGGCGTTGGACCGGCTACCGCCAGGAGGCGGGGAAGCGGCTGCGGTCGGCGCCCCAGACGCGACCCGGCCGGTCGGTGTCGAGCTTGTAGTCCGTCTCCACCGTCGTGAACAGTCGCCTGCCGAGCTCGCGCGCGGCGCCGATGGGCTCGTTCGGGTCGTCGCCCGTTTCGCCTGAACTGTTGCCGATACCCGTCACCACGCCGACGAACTGGAAATGCATGTAACGGCAGAGCTCCTGCACCTGATGGACGATGCCGAGCCGTGCCGCAAAGTTGCTTTCCTCCGCACTCAGCACCAGGGCCAGCCGCTTGCCGACCAGCCGCTTGCGGATGGCCTCGTTGTCGGGATGCGAAACGGCGATGTAGCAGAACATCCGGTCGAGAAACGTCTTGAGCAGCCCCGACATGCCGTACCACCAGATCGGCGTCGCGAAGACTACAGCGTCCGCCGGAAGGAACTTGGACAGAAAGACGTTTCCATAGTCGTCTTCGATCGAGCACGAGCCGTCGGGACGCCGGCATTCGCGGCAGTTCCGCAGCATGCCGTCCACATGGTCGGCGACGTGCACGAGGTCCACGTGGCTCCCGGTCTCCGCCGCTCCCGCCAGCACGGCTTCGGCGAGCAGCCGGGAATTGCCTTTGCGGCGCGGACTCGAGCTGATCGCCAGGACCTGCCTCATCTCCACGCCTTCCGCGATCCCTGTTGCGCTCATCTTCCATCCCCGTGACGATACCGGCACTGCACTAGACGCGATCGCTGGTCGGCGCAAGACTCGAGGCGGCCGTCATGCGGCGAGCAATTCGGCCGCGCACCGATCGAAGTAGCGCGTGAACGCCGGCACGCGTCCGGGGCTGCCGGCCGAGTGGCCCCAGTCCGAATCGAAGGGTCGGAGCACCGCGTTCGGCATGTGCTGCGCCTCGAAGGCGTTGTCTGCAGGCGGAAAGTAGAGATCCTGGTTGCATGGCACCAGGATCGCCCGCGCCTCGATCGCCGACAGGGCCTTCACGAAATTGTCGCCATACTGGTCGTTCGCGCTGATGTCGCCGCGTTGCCACGACCACAGCATGGCGAGAAGATCGTTCGCATCCCAATCGAGGTGATCGCGCTCCCAGTCGGAAAGCAGCTCCTCGAAGCTCGCAAAGCCGAGTTCGCGGTAGAGATGCTTCCGGAAGAAGGCCTGCGAATAGGCCCAGCCCGCATAAGCGCGCCCGAACGCCCTCAGACCGCGCTCGGGCGCCACGGTGTAGTTGCCCCGCTCGAAGCTCGCATCGGCAGAGAGCGCCGCTTTCACGCCTTCCAGGAACACGATGTTGTGGATCGATGTTTTCGCCGATGCGCAATAGGGAAGGATGGCCCGCACCATTCCCGGAAACTGTGCCGCCCATTCGTAGGCTTGGCATCCCGCCATCGACCAGCCGGCGACGAGGGCGACGCGGCGCACGTCCCACAATTCGGTGAGCAGCCGGTGCTGGAAACGCACGTTGTCGTGGAGGGTAATGGCGGGAAAGCGAGGCCCGTCGTGCGGCGGAGGCGTATTGCTCGGCGAAGAGGAGAGGCCGTTCCCCATCAGGTTGACGGACACGATGAAATGATGTGTCGGGTCGATCGCCCGCCCGGCGCCGAACAGCTGTTCGCTCCGAACATGGTCGCCGGTGTAGAACGTCGGCAAGACCACGGCGTTGTCGCGTCTCTTGCCAAGCGTACCGTATGTCTTATATGCCAGTCTAAGATCTGCCGTCGCGCCATGTTGGAGCTTCACGGGCCCGAGATCGAAGATCGGGCAATCGCTGGACAGCGCCGACCTAGGCATGGGCGAAACGGCTCCGCGACGACGCGGAATCCCCTGAGAGATCGAACCGGCATCGGGGACGACCCCGTGGGGAGTTGAACGATGTTCGAGATGACATTTGCGGAGGCGATCGGTTTCTTCGGTGTTTCGCTGTTGCTTGCGGCGTTCTTTCTCAACCTGTGGAAGCTGATGCAGCCGGGGAATTACCCGTACATCCTGCTCAATCTGTTCGGCGCGTCGCTGTCCTGCCTCGCCTCCTATCTGGTCGAATTCATGCCCTTCGTTCTCCTCGAAGGCGTGTGGGCGCTCGTCGCGCTGACCGCGCTGCTGAAGCTCGTCTTCGGCTACGCCGCACCGGAGCGCAGCACGCCTACTTGACGGGCCTATCCGGGCTTCATCACCCTGCTGCGGTGGCCGAGCTTGTCCGAAGCGACCATCGCTGCTAGCGCATCGAGGATGACGCGCGCCGCCAGCTGCGCCGTGTTGTCGTTGACGTCGTAGGGCGGCGACACCTCGACGACCTCCATTCCGCACAGCCCCTCCCGGGCGATGCGGCGCACGAGTTCGAAGCCCTCGCGCGGCAGCAGGCCGCCGGGTTCCGGCGATCCGGTTCCTGGGGCGAAGCCCGGATCGAACGAGTCGATGTCGAACGACAGGTAGACCGCCTTGCAGCCGTCCCACGCGAGCTCGAGTGCCCGCTCCGCCGCCTTTTCCGGCCCGAGCTTCTCGATGTCGTTCATCGTCATGACGCTGGTGCCGCGCCGGCGTGCCACGAGCGTGCCGGGGCGCGAGCCGTACCAGCCGCCGATTCCCATTTGCACCAGGTTCTTCGGATGGCAGTTCGAAAGCCCGACGTCGTGCATGTGGCTGTGATCGCGATGGGTCGTATGGGTCGGCTCATGCGTCGTCCAGTACCACGGCGTCGTGTGCATCCGCTCGTCCATGTCCTTTTCCTGGATGTCGATGTGCCGGTCGACGTGGATGATGCCGACATTGCCGTCGATGTGTGGAGCGATGCCGCGGACGTGCGGGAAGCCGAGGCTGTGGTCGCCGCCGCACATGATGGGAAAGACGCCTGCCGTATAGACGTGCGACACCGCCTTCGTGACCTGGTCGAAGGTTTTCTCGATATTGCCGGGAATGCAGAAGATGTCGCCGGCATCGCACAGGTCGAGCTCTTCGTAGATGTCGGCGGCGCCGTCGACCGAATAGCCGTCGTAGAGAGCCGAGATGCGCCGCACCGCCTGGGGGCCGAACCGGGTGCCCGGCCGGTAGGTCGTTCCGGTGTCGAACGGCACGCCGATGAACGCCGCCTCGTACTTCGAGATCTCCCGGATGTCCTCGCAGTACGGCGATTTCATGAACGTGTTGATGCCGGCAAAGGCGGGTTGGTGGCCGCGGCTGAAGCACGAAATGGTGCGGTCATTGATCGATGGTGCGGCATCGAGTCCGAAGCTGAGTGACCGCTTGATCTCCTCTTCCTGCTTCGTCTGCGATATGCGCGACAGCTTGTCGAGGTTGCGGTTTCCCTCGAACTCGTGGTGGTGATCGCCGTCGCGCGGAGGGGGTTTGCCCATGTTTTGTCCTTTCACCGCCTGGATTCTTGAATAGGCCGCCCGTGAGGCGGGCAGATGTTATGCTGGCTTTCGACGGGCGCGCAATCATCTTCCCGTAGGGTGGGTCATGCGGAGCGCGCGCATCCGCGGTGGCGCTCAGAGCTTGGTATAGGCTTCCTTGGCTCGGCCGACGGCGTCCCGATCGAGCTCGAAGCCAAGGCCCGGCAGTGTCGAAATCGGCAGCGCGCCTTTTACCGGCACGAGCGACGGCCGCGCCACGATGTCTTCGACCAGGAGCTGGCACATGATTTGGTTGCCGTCGTCCAGGTTGCCTATGGTCGCCGCCACCTGGTTCGACGCCGAGGTGGTGATTCCCGTTTCGAAGACTCCGTGCAGGCAGATGTTGATTCCCGCCGCCTCGGCCACCGCGGCGGCCTTTCGGAAGCGCACGACGCCGCACGTTTCGTGAAGTCCGAGCACGATGACGTCGGCGGCGCGGTGCCGACAGACGTCGAGGACGTCTTCGGGACTGTAGACGGTTTGATCCGCCGCGATCGGTATGTCGACCAGGGACCGCAACTCGGCGAGCGCTTGCGTCCCGGTCCGCGCCGGCAGCGGCTGCTCGATGAACTCGATGTGGAAGGCCTTGAGCCGCTCGAACATGGCGCGCGCATTGAGCATGTCCCACGCCTCGTTGCTGTCGAGCCGCAAGCGGATTCCCGGAAGAGCTTCGCGAACCGACCGGACGATGTCGAGATCGAGGGCATTGCCCCGGCCGGTCTTGACATACAGCACCTCGAAGCCCTGCTTGGCGAGGCTGCGCGCATGCGCGGCGATCTCGGCGGGTGTGTCGCCCTGGACGAATCCGAAGTACTTCACCGTGTCGTGCACCGCGCCGCCGAGGAGTTGATGGAGCGGTTGACCCGCCGCCTTGCCCACCACGTCCCACAAGGCGAGCTCGAGTCCTGCCATTGCCTGCGAGAAATAGCGCGGCGCCCGGCCGGTGCCTTTCGAATTGAAGCCCGTCAGGTAGTAGTCCCAAATCAACCGGTTGCCGTCATAGGCGGACTTGCCGGTGAACGCCGGTATCGCGTGGTTCAGGATCTCCAGCACCGGTCCGACTGCCGGGCTCGCGACTGACTCGCCGATCCCCGTGATCCCGCTATCCGTCTCGACCTCGATGAGAATGACCGGGGCCCCGTGATTGACGCCGCGTGACCAGTGATAGGGCTGCTTGAACGCGCAAAACAGCGGCGTGGCGGTGATGCTGACGATCTTCATGTCGAGTCCCCGATGCGGGGCATTGGCGCGCCCTGCGACTGAAGACATCTTATGCCACCGCCCCGGCAGCGCTGTCGATTCAACCCGAAGCCGTCCGGTGAAGCGTGTTCACCTACCGATGCGGCCCTTTGCGAGTATCTCGGCGACCGACGGAAACGCTTCTGCCGCCGCCTTCGGCAGGCCTTTGTCGCTGTACGCGACGTCGCCCGGCTCACCGACCACAATCCGCCCGACCATGCCGGCATGCTCATGCGGTCGGCAGAAATAGTCGTAGACTCCGACCGTCTCGAAGACGACGGCGAAGGTGTCGTTCGGCAGGAGGTAGTCGGAGTCCCAGGGGCGAGCCGCCGATGGCAGCCGTAGCGGTCGCCCGCCGTTGCTCGGATGGTAGGAGGTGGTCGTGTGCGAATTGCCAGGATCGCGGTTGACCCACCGCACCGTTTGGCCGGGCTTCACTTGCAGCCCGATCGGATTGAACCAAACGATCGACCCGTCGGCGGTGCCTTCCATCACGACGTCGATGTCGGCGGCGTCGGTCAATGGCGGCAGGACGAGCGCGGCGGCGATGCAGCCGCCGAGCCCGAGTGCGTGCCGGCGCGTGAGGATCACTTGGCGACGCGGGCCTCGTCTGTCTGCGGAACGTGCCACATCACGACATGGGCATGGGGCTTCTCCACGCCGGGATGACCCGCGTTGAAGTAGACGTCGACGTGATCGACATTGCCGCCGGGAGCGGCGAGGTCGTCATATCGCTTGTCCGGATTGAGGTCCTCGACCGGGATCATGTAGATGGTGCTGACGAGCTTGCCGTCGTGGTCGTAGGCAAGGAACGGACCTGCCGGCAGCGTAGCCGGATCGACATAGAGCTGACCGAGGCCGGGAAGGAAATCCGGCAGTTTGACGAGGCTACTGACCGGCTTGTAGGCACCCGGCGGTGGCGCCGCAGTGACATCGTCGGCGGCGAGCGCCATGGGCGCGCCGAGCGACAGGACCGTGGCGAGCAGAAGTGCGGAAAATCTCATGGGTGTCTCCATCTTGGTTGGCGCCAGTTGGATGGGTCGAGCACCACGGAAGTTCCTGAAGATTACCGGGAACCTTTCCGGCCTTTCAGGCATCCAAGTGTGCTGTGCGGCAACCATTCGTGAAGCCCGGCTGTGCGCGGGGTCCCGACGTGGGGTACCTTGACCGAAGACCCGGTGATCGGAACGACAGATGAAGACCCGTCAAGCCATTGATTCCGCAACGTTTGGAACGAGCGAGACCTGCTTGGTCAGAGAGGCGCGCGAGGGGCGGTCAAGTGCCTTCCGCGGGATCATGAAGCGCTACAATCAGCGCCTGTACCGGACGGCGCGCGGCATCCTGGGCGACGACATGGAAGCCGAGGACGCGGTTCAGGAAACGTATCTGCGGGCCTTCGCCCACCTCGCCGACTTCCGCGGCGAGTCCTCGTTCGCAACATGGCTGACCCGCATCGCCATCAACGAGGCTTTGGGCCGGAAACGCAAACGGCGGCCGACCGTCGGCCTCGACGCCGTCGATCTCGACAAGCCCGGCGAGGCTCGACTCATCCTCTTCCCTGGCCTGGCCGCCAATCCGGAGATCGAAACGGGGCGGAGCGAAATGCGCAATATTCTTGACCGACTGATCGACGATCTGCCGGAGCGGTTTCGCGTCGTGTTCGTGCTGCGCGAGATCGAGCAGCTGACCGTCGAGGAGACGGCGATCCAGCTTGGCATCAAGGCCGAGACGGTGAGGTCGCGTCTGCATCGCGCCCGCCAGAGCCTGCGACTCGCTCTCGAGCGCACGCTCGGCTCGACGATCGCCGAAGCCTACCGCTTCGATGGCTGGCGATGCGAGCGCCTGACAGACGCGGTCCTTCGTCGTCTCCAGGGACGCCTCGCGCCTCTCTGAGCTTGCCCGTCATTCGAGACGGGACGGAAACCCAGGGGCCCGAAGCTCCGTGCCGAGAGCATCTTCGAGGAGCTTGACGACCTGGGTGGATTGCGCACTACCGCCATAGGCCTCGCGCGCCTCCCGGAAGATCTCGCTCGTCCGGCCGGCGAGCGCCAGCGGCACGCCGAATTCCTCGCCGAACCCCATGGCGAAACCAAGGTCCTTCGCGGCGAGATCCATGGTGAAGGCGATGTCGTAGCTGCCGTTGAGAATGAGCTGGCCTTCCGTCTCGTGAACGAAGCTGGTGCCCGAGCTTGCGGAAATGGCTTGCCACGCTTGCCCCAGGTCGAGGCCGCCGCGTTTGGCCAGCATCAGGGCCTCGCCGTCGGCGACGAGGTGAATGAAGGCGAGCATGTTGGTGATCACCTTGATGATTGCCGCCGAGCCCAGCGGCCCCATGTGAAAGAGCTTGCCGCCCATGGCCCTGATCGCGGGCTCGTGCGAGGCGAAGATGTCCTTCTCGCCTCCGACGAGCAGCGTGATCTTGCCCAGGGCGGCCAGGTGGACTCCGCCGGTCACTGGGCATTCGAGCACGCGCAGCCCCGACTGCGCGGCCTTGCTCGCCAGCCTTTGCACGTCGTCGCGGCCGAGTGTCGACATCTCGATCCACGTCGCGCCCGGCCTGGCTCCTGCAATGATGTCGAGAAGGACTCGCTCCGAGACGGCAGGCGACGGTAGGCAGGTGAAGATCGCATCGACTTCGCTTGCAAGCCCGCGCACGCTGTCGGCCCATTTGGCCCCGGCCTGCAGATGCCGTTCCGCCTGGGCGCGCTCGCTGTCGTGGACCGTGACGTCGAACCCGCTCCGCAGCAGGCTCAGCGCGAGGTGGCCGCCGAGATTGCCGAGACCGACATAGCCGTACCGCATCTCAGCGCACCGGGTGGTTGACCATCTCGAGATGAAGTTCGCTTCCCGAATAGGGATGGGCGAGCGCCACCTCCTCGTTGAGCTCGATGCCGAGTCCGGGCTCGGTCGGCGGAATCACGAAGCCGGCTTCCCATCGGATCGGCTTCTTGAGGATCTTGGTGTGGAAGCCGCCCCACTGCTCGATGCTTTCGAGGATGAGGAAATTCGGGAGCGAGGCAGCGAAGTGGACATTCGCCGCACCCTCGACGGGCCCGGCATAGAGATGCGGCGCGATCTGTGCATAGTGGGCCTCGGCCATTGCCGCGATCTTTTTCGCTTCCATGATGCCGCCGACCCGGCCGAGCGCCATTTGCAGGATCGACGCAGCCCCGCACGCCAGCACACGGGCGAACTCATATTTGGTCGTGAGCCGTTCGCCGGTGGCGACCGGAATGGTGGTCGCCGCGGCGACCCGCGCCATCTCCTCTGGCATCTCCGGCGGCGTCGGCTCTTCGAACCACAGGGGATCGTAGGGCTCGATGCGCCGGGCGAGCCGGATGGCGCCGGAAGCCGTGAACTGTCCGTGCGTGCCAAACAGAAGGTCGGCCTTGCTGCCGACCGCTTCGCGAAGGAGCCTGCAGAACTTTTCGCACAGGTCGAGAGATGCCAGCGACGGCTGCCGCGGATCGAAGCTGGAATAGGGTGCGGCGGGATCGAACTTGATGGCGGTGAATCCCTGCCGCACATAGTCGGACGCGCGCTCCGCCGACTGCTCCGCATTCCAGTACACGGAGTGGTCCTGGCCCTTGGCGAGATCGGGATAGATGTAGGTGTACGAGCGCAGGGCTTCGTGCACGCGTCCGCCCAGGAGTTCGTACACCGGCTTGCCGGTCGCCTTTCCCTTGATGTCCCACAGCGCGATCTCGATGCCTGAAAGCACGGCCATGAGGGAGACGTCGGGGCGCAGCGTGTAGCCCGTTCCGTAGACCCGACGCCACAGCGATTCGATATGGAACGGATTCATGCCGTGGACGTGGCGCTGGAACGTGTCCTCGATCATCGCGGTCATGGCCCTGGGGCCAAAGGTCGCTCCGTAGCACTCGCCGATGCCGCTGATGCCGTCGCTGGTGGTAAGCTTCACGAATATGAAATAGCGTCCGCCCCATCCGGGCGGCGGATTTCCCACCACGAAGATCTTGAGATCGGTGACTTTCATATGCTGCATTCCCCGCTATGACGCATCCCGATTGCTTATGGTCGATCACGGCCCGGCAGGCAACAGAGGAAGGCGGTTGCTCGATTGCTGTTGTGCTGGAACGCCGCCGTGGGTGAGGCCGCTTGACCGAAGAGATCTACGACTACATCGTCGTCGGAGCCGGATCGGCCGGATGCGCCCTCGCCTACCGCCTGTCGGCCGATAGTCGTCACCGCGTCCTGCTGCTCGAGGCCGGGGGCAGCGACCGAAGGCTGTGGGTCCAGATTCCATTGGGCTACGGCAAGACCTTCTACGATCCATCTCTCAACTGGATGTACTGGGCCGAGCCCGACGAAGGTCTCGGCGGGCGGCGGGACTATTGGCCGCGCGGCAAGATCCTCGGTGGTTCGAGCGCCATCAACGCCCTCGTCTATGTCCGCGGCGACCCTGCCGACTTCGAGGAATGGCATCGGGCCGGAAATCCGGGCTGGAGCTGGTCCGACATCCTGAAGGCGTATCGCGAAATGGAAGGCCACGCCGATGGTGCCGCGTCGGAGGGCCCTCTTCATGTGCGTCACATCTGCGACGATGCGCATCCGCTGTGTCGTGCCTTCGTGGACAGCGCGCGGCAACTCGGCCTTCCCTACAATCCCGACTTCAACGGCACGTCCATGGAAGGCGTCGGCTACTACCATCTGACCGTGAAAGACGGCCGGCGGTTCTCCGCTGCGCGCGCCTTCCTGCACCCCGCACGCCGGAGGGCCAATCTCCGGATCCGGACCGGGGCGCACGTAACGCGCCTGACGTTCGACGGCAAGCGCGTGACCGGAATTGAGTACGTTCGCCGCGGCCGCACCTTCAACGTCGGAGCGGCGCGCGAGGTGATCCTGTCGGCGGGCGCCGTGAATTCGGTGCAAATTCTCCAGCTTTCGGGAATAGGGCCGCCGCGGGTCCTTCAGGAGGCGGGCGTCGCCGTGCGTGCCGCCAATCCGAACGTCGGCGCGCATCTCAAGGATCACCTCGGCATCAACTACACTTGGCGAAGCCGTGTCCCGACGCTCAACGATGAGCTTCGGCCCTGGATCGGAAAGCTGCGCGCCGGCGCCCGCTACTTCGCCACCGGTCGGGGCCCTTTGAGCCTCGGCGTCAACCAGGGGGGCGGCTTCTTCCGCACCGGCTCCGAACATGAGCGCCCCAACATGCAGCTCTACATGCAGGCCTTCTCCACCCTCGTTCCGAAACAGGGCGAGCGTCCCCTCCTCACGCCC
This sequence comes from uncultured Alphaproteobacteria bacterium, assembly GCA_963789175.1. GTDB lineage: Bacteria > Pseudomonadota > Alphaproteobacteria > Rhizobiales > Aestuariivirgaceae > CAWBJO01. The sequence goes on along the minus strand of CAWBJO010000002.1, from coordinate 196,338 downwards.
GATCCCTTTTCCGGACTGTCGCTCGGCCTGTCCAACTGCCGGCCCACGAGCCGCGGCGAGATCGCCGTCAGGTCACCGGATCCGTTAGACCAGCCGCGCATCTCTCCACATGCCCTGTCGACCGAGCACGACTGCAGCGAGATGGTGCAAGGGTTGAAGTTCCTTCGCCGGCTCGCCGCCGCACCGCCCCTGTCGGGCTTTCTTGTCGAGGAGCTGCGGCCCGGTCCCACATGCGTGAGCGACGATGAACTTCTCGCCGACTTCCGCAAGCGCGCCGGTACCGTCTATCATCCGTGCTGCACGTGCCGCATGGGGCCTGATCCTGCAGCCTCGGTCGTCGATCCGAGACTGCGGGTGCACGGCATCGCCGGCTTGCGCGTTTGCGACGCGTCGGTCTTTCCCGACATCGTCACCGGCAACATCAATGCACCGAGCATGATGGTCGGCTGGCGGGGCGCCGACCTCATCCTCGCTGATGCGGCAGGCTAGCGGCTCGCCTCAGGCAAACCACCACCGCTTCGTGACTTTCATTCCGTCGGCGTCCCAGTTCGAGGCCATCGGACAGCAGGTGACCGAAGCGTCGTGAGCGTTCACGTAGTTGTAGAACATCAGGACTGCGACCCCGCCGTCGTCGGCCACGATATTCTGCATCTCCGAATACATCGCGCCGCGCTTGTTGGGATCGAGCTCCGAGCGCGCCTTGATGAGCAACACGTCGAAGGTCTTGTTGGCCCAGAACGAGTCGTTCCACGTCGCGCCGGTCTGGTAGGCGGTCGTGAACATGAGATCGGAGGGCTAAGAAACGCCACAACAGCGACGGTCTCGCAGCATCGTTTTTCTATCTGCAGCCCGACTCACAGTGGCCAGACACGCGGAACGATCAGCATGGCAATGATGAAAATGATGATTGTGAGCGGCGAGCCGACGCGAAGAAAGTCCGAGAACCGATACTTTCCGGGCCCGTAGACCATCAGGCATGACGGTTCGAGGGGCGTCAGGTAGGAGCAGCTCGCCGCCACGGCCACCATCATGGCGAACGTCCTGGGATTGGCGCCGAGCTCAAGACCCGTCCGCATGGCGATGGGCAGGATGACCAGGGCCGCCGCCTGGTTGGACATGGGCTGCGTCAACCCCACCGTCAGCACGAAGAATGAGGCGAGGAGAAGATAGGGATTGCCTTCCCCGACCAGGTCGATCATCTGCCTGGCGAGGTACTTGCCGGCGCCGCTCGCCTCCATCGCCGCGCCGAGCGACAGCATGGCGCCGATCAGGATGAGGGCCTTCCATTCCACTTGCCGGTAGGCTTCCTCCGGCGTGAGGCAGCGCGTGACGAGCATCAGGAAGGCGCCGCCCACCATCGCGACCGGAAGGCTGACACCCAGGAAAGTGACGGCAAGGATAGCTGCCACGAAGATTGCCGCTGCAAGCGGGGCGCGCGTGCTGTTGGTTCGCCGCGGATCGACGCCGCCGAAGATGTTGAAGAGATTGCCGCGCTCGAGCGCCGCGACGTCCTCGGGCCGGCCCTGCAGCAGCAGGACGTCGCCGAGCCGGAGCCGTGCCGAGCTGATGTTGTGGGGGACACGCCCGGCCCTGTGCAGCGCCAGGACCTTGAGGCCGTAGCGTTCCTTGAACTCCAGGCCTTTCAGGCTTTGGCCGATCAGCGGCGACCGCGGCAGGATGACGCCTTCGACAATAGCAAGGCTTTGATCGGCCACCTCGGGATCGGCGAGGTGCACGTCGGCCTTGAAGTCGAGGCCCTTGAGATCCTTGATCTTGAGGAGGTCGGCCCGCAGGCCCTCGATGATGAGCTCGTCTTCGGGGCGGATCTTGACGCCGCGTACCGATGCCAGTGCCGCGCCTTCGCGTACAAGCTTGACGACGTTGAGGCCGAAGTTCTTGGTGAGCTTCGCCCCGCGTAGCGACTTGCCGATGAGCGGACTGCCCTCGACCACCACCACGTCCGCCTGGTATCGGCGCTCCCCGATCTCGCCTTGCTGCCGCTGGCTGGCGCGCTCCGGGATGAGGCGAACGCCGAGCGTGACGATGTAGAGGATGCCCACGACCGCGACCGGAATGCCGACCGGGGCGAGTTCGAACATCCCCATTGCCGGTTGGCCAAAGTCGGTGAGAATGCCGCTCACGATGAGGTTCGTCGACGTGCTGATGAGCGTGACCGAGCTCGTCAGGATCGAGGCAAAGGCGAGCGGAAGCAGGAATTTCGCCGGACTCTCTTTGATTTTCTGGGCGTAGCCGATGACCAGCGGCACGAAGAACGCGGTCGCCGCCGTGTTGCTCATGAAGGCCGAAACCGACGAGACGGCAATCGTGATGACCGGCAGGAACGTCTTGGCATTGCGGCCCGCAATTCCGAATATGAACCGCCCGGTCATGTCCACGACGCCGGTTTGGATGAGGCCGGCCGCCATGATCAGGAGGCCGAGGATCATGATGACCGTGTCGCTGCCGAAACCCTGGAACGCCTGGTCGGCCGGCAGCAGGCCGGTTACGATCACCGCCAGCATGACGCCGAGCGCTACGACCTCGGCCGGTACGCGATCCCACGCGAACAATGCGACCGCACCGATCAGGATGGCGAGACAGATGGCGATTTCGGGAGTCATTTGCGCAGACGCTGGGAAATGACGGCGCGCATTAAGCCGGGTGGAATGCGCAAAAGCTCAAGGCGCGGCCCTTCCCGCCTGTCTCACCACAGTCCGAGATGCTGAAGTGCCCGTTTTGCGATGGGCCGGTGCTGCGGATGGTCGAGCACCAGAGCATTGAGGCTTCGCACGGCCTTCGACAATTCCCGCTTGCGCACCATGAGCCGGATGGACTCGGCAAGGTGACCTGGAGGAATGGTGACGATTCGTCGAGCGATGGTCAAAGCTTCATTTGGATTGGCAGAATTTGGATTGTCTTCGCCTTCCGGCATGCCGCACTCCTCGCTCACGCAGGCCCGAAGTAAATGTCCCGGGCATCCAAGAGTCAAGTCGTCCTGAGGACGGGCATCCGACTTTCGCGCTACCCGCAGCCATTGCAATGACTTACATTCGCCAAGGAACTCGTACGGCGATGCCGGCGTTGCGTTGGCACGCAAATGGAGTTGTCCGATGAAGAACATGATAGTCGCAGTTGTTGCCTGTTTCGGCCTTGGGCTTGGCGCGACCGCGCTCGGCGCTGCCCCACTGATGTCTGCCGCGCCGCCGGCAGTGGTCTCGGTTCAGCCGATCCCGATTGCCGGCGAGAACGATAAGGTCCGCGTCAAGCGCAACTTCAATCGGCAGAACCTGGGTTACATCCCCGGCAATGTCTGGTCGCCCTATGGCCGCGTCGACTGCATAGGCTGGTGGAAAAAACTGCCTGGCGGCAGGCTGCGCTGCATGGGTCAGCTCGTCCCTGCCGACTGAAGACTGTTCCGCCTGGTCTTAATGTTGGATTTTCCAGCTGCGGATCAGGGGACCGTTGCCGCCGAACACCGGGTCGGTCGCTTACGACGGGTGTGATGAAGTCGGCCCGATAGCGAAGCCCCTCCGGTTCGGAGGGTTCCGCAAAGAGGCTGGCTGCCTGTCGGCGAGGCTCAGTTCGCCTTCTCCCGGCGCACGCCCTTGAATGGCGCAGAGGCCGGGTCTTTCTTCTGGTCCATGAATTTGCCAGAGCTCTTGTCCCGTTTGGTCCAATGAGCCTCGCCCATCATCTTCGTCTTGAGCTGCGAGCGCTTCCGCACGGCACCCTTGCGTGCATTGTCGCCTACCGGCTTGTTGACGGCCATTATCGGCTCCTTTCGTAGAGTAAGATGAAACGCCGTTCCGTCGGCAGGGTTCCCTGGCTCGGGGCCCGATCACGCGACGTCGGCCGGCGGCGGTGCGATCTGGTCCAAAGTGCATTGGCTCGGCTTCTTGTCGGGCCGCCAGCGGAGAAGCTTGGTTCCGTGCCGGAAACGGCTCCCCGTCACGTGATCGAAGCGAACCTCGACCACCAGACTCGGCTTGAGCGGCTCCCATTGCGTGGTGCGCTCGGTGCTCCAGCGGCTCGGTCCGTCGGGCGACTTGCCGGTGAAGCCGGGCCCGGCCCGCAGCCGCTCGAGTTTCCGCGTCAGCGCCGCACGTTCCGCATCGGAGATGGTGGCCGTGAATCCGACGTGGTCGAGCTTGCCTTCCGCGTTGTAAAGCCCGAGAAGCAGCGATCCGATCAGCCGTTGCTTGATTTGGTACCGGAAACCGCCGACCACGCAATCGGCCGACCTCAGCCGCTTCACCTTGATCATGCTGCGCTCGCCGGGGGTGTACGGATCATCGAGCCGCTTCGCGACCACCCCGTCCGTCCCCTTCCCCCGTTCGTCGGCCAGCCACTGCCTTGCCTTCTCGATGTTTCGGGTGGCGGGCGATGGCACCAGCTTCTTGCGCACGCCGGCGTCGCGCATGAAGGCGGCGAGAGCCTTGCGCCTGACCCTGAGCGGCTCGCCCGTCAGTTCCCGGCCGTCCGGCGAACGCAGGATGTCGAAGGCGACGAACCGGGCCGGCGTCGCGGCCGAAAGCCTTTTGATCCGGCTCGCAGCCGGATGAAGCCGCATCTGAAGATCGTCGAAGGCGAGGCGTCCGTCGATCTCGATCACCAGCTCGCCATCGAGGATGAAGCGCGGCGCCCGAACGCTTCGAAACATCTCGACGACTTCGGGGAAGTAGCGGTGCAGCGGCTTGCCCGACTTCGCCCTGAGTTCGACAGTGCGGCCCGACTTGTAGACCACACACCGGAACCCGTCCCACTTGGGCTCGTAGAGCCACGGCCCGTCATCGGTCGGGATCTCGGCCGCCAGCCGCGCCTCCATGGGTTCGATGATCCGCATTCTCACGGGCGGGCGACGAGCACGAGTCGGCCCGGCTCGAAACGGATGCGGATTTCCGTTTTGTGCTTCTGGTCGGCGCTGCCGGGCCGCACTGCAAAGATCGAATGCCCGGCGACGTCGATGGAGTACTCCCAGTGTGACCCTAGATAGGTCGCTTTCAAGATTTTTGCGGCGACGACGTCGTTTCCCGGCGGAGCGTCCAGTTCGATGGCATTCGGTCTTACGACCAGGTAGGCATCGCGCCAGGGGTAGCCGCGATCCGCGACCTCGATGCGCTTTTTTCCGACGTTTACCGTCACCTTTCCGCCGACCGTGTCCCGATCGATGATCTCAACCGGAATGAGATTGGCGCTACCGACGAAATCGGCGACGAAGGCGCTGACCGGCCTTTCATAGAGCTCGGCCGGACTGCCGGCCTGGGCGATCCGTCCCCTGTCCATGACCACCACCTTGTCCGACACGGCCAACGCCTCCTCTTGGTCGTGCGTCACGTAGACGGAAGTGAGACCGAGCTTCGTCTGAAGCTCCCGGATGTCGTCGCGCATGCGCCGTCGGAGTTTTGCATCGAGATTGGACAGGGGTTCATCGAACAGCAGGACCTGCGGCTCGAGGACGAGAGCTCGAGCGACCGCCACGCGTTGCTGCTGGCCGCCGGAGAGCTCGGACGGCAGCCTGTTGTCGAACCCTTCGAGGCCGACGAGTCTGAGGCCTTCCTTTGCCTTGTCCCGCCGTTCCGCCTTCGACAGTTGCGATTTCTGCAGGCCGTATGCCACGTTCTCCATGACGGTCATGTGAGGAAACAACGCATAGGATTGAAACACCATGCTGACATCGCGCTCATTGGGAGGAAGCAACGTCACGTCCCGGCCACCAATCAGCACGCGTCCGCTGCTCGGCGCTTCGAGCCCCGCGATCATGCGAAGCGTAGTGGTCTTGCCGCATCCCGAAGGTCCGAGCAGGGTGACCAGCGTTCCTGCCTCGATCGTCAGGTCGATTCGGTCGACGGCCGCCACCGGCCCGAAACATTTCGAGATTCCTTCCATGATCACGGGAGCCGATCGGCTGGACAGGGTCATCATGCCGCCGCGCCGGCCATTGCGGGTCGCACCGGGATCGGCAGCCGCCGGCGTTCTCCGATGCCCAGTTGTATCAGGCCGATCACGCAGAACATGAAAACGATCAGGATCGAGCTATAGGCGATGGCGACGCCGAAGTCTGAAACCTCCACCCGCCCGACGATGTAGGACGTTGCCAGATTGTATTGTGCGCTGACGAGGAAGATGACTGCGCTCACCGAAGTGATCGCGCGGACGAACGAATAGACGAGCGAGGCGACGATGGCAGGGCGGATCAGGGGTACGACGACCCGACGGATGGTTCCGAGGCTGCCGTGACGGAGCAGCTTTGAGCATTCGTCCAGGCTCTTGTCGATCTGCGACAAGGACGCCAAACCTGCGCGTATGGCAACCGGCATGTTGCGGAAGACGAAACAGATGATGAGGATGAGGCCGGTCCCGGTCAGCTCGATCGGCGGCACGTTGAAGGCGATGATGTAGCTCACACCGATGACCGTGCCGGGAATCGCGAAGCTGAGCATCGTCATGAATTCGAAGGCGCCCTGTCCCGCAAAACGTTCACGGTTGAGGAGATACGCCGTCATGAGCCCGATGAGGGCGGTGAACGGCGCTGCGATGGCTGCCAGCTCCATCGTAGTGAAGAAGGATGGCCACGCCCGCCCGCTCCACAATATTCCGCGTTCCGTCCAATCGATGCCGAACGCCGTTACATAGTGCTGCAGCGTCAGGGTGTTGTCGATGCCAAGGGACTTGACGAAGCCGCCTACCAGGATGAGCCCATAGAGAATGATCGTAAAGGCGAGCCACGGAAGCGTCGCTGCATAGACGGCGCGCTCGACGCCCTTCGGCAGCGGCGCCGGCCGCCCCGCATCGCCCTTGCCCGATATCGTAGTGTAGACCTTCTTGCCGATCCACTGCCGCTGAAGAACGAAGGCCGACAGAGTGAGGGCGAGAAGCGCGATGGAGTAAGCCGCGGCTCGACCGGGATCGTTCTGGGCGCCGACGATGGCGAAGAAGATGTCCGTCGACAGCACATCGAAGTTTCCTCCGAGGACCAGCGGGTTGCCGAAGTCCGCCAGACTTTCGACGAACCCGATCAGGAAGGCGTTGGCGAGGCCCGGACGCATCAGCGGCCACGTCACCGTGGCGAACGTCCGCCATCGATCGGCCCTCAGCGTGCGCGCCGCCTCCTCCATGGACGGGCTTATTCCTTCCACCACGCCAATGATGACCAAATAGGTGATGGGAGCGAAAGCCAGCGTCTGGACCAGGAACAGCCCGAAGAAACCGTAGATCCACCGGCTCGGAGGAATGCCGAAAAGGCTGGACATCAGAGATGTCGCCACCCCTGTTCGTCCGAAAAGCAGGATGATGCCCAGCCCGATGACGAAGGGCGGCGTGATGATCGGAAGTATGGCCAGGAGGCGGAGAAGTCCCTTGGCGGGAAACGCCGTCCGCTTGTGCAGCAGCGCGAATCCGAGCCCGAGAAAAGTCGTCGAGATGCCGACGGCGACGGCGAGCAGCAGGCTGTTCGTGAAGACCTGCCATAGGTCCGCCGACAGGAATCTTCGGAACAACACCCCAAGGGAATATGTCCCCTGTTCCGCGCTCGCCGCTTCGACGAGGACGAGGCCCACCGGATAGAAAACGAAGACACCGATAGACGCGATGATGACCGAAATCGACGCGACCAGGAACAAGTCGCCCCGCATCCGTCCGGCGTAGGCCAGTCCGGCGGCGAGCAGCAGGAGAAATGCCGAGGTCGCGACAAAGCCTCCAGCCCCCAAGCCGGCCTGCCCATCGACTTTCCCGAAAGCGCTTCCTGCGGCTTCCACTGTCCAGCCGTTGAGGCCGATGAGAAAACCCTGCAGGGCGATGGCGAGAAGTCCGAGGCTCCCGATGACGACGAGGGACGTCGCGCGCGGTCCGCCGGTTCGCAGGAGCTCAACGAAAGGCGCGAGCGAAACAAGGAGGACGGGTAGCAGCCACCAGCGCTGGCCATCGAATACCAGAAGGAGGGCCGGCCAATGGTCGACATCGCGAAGCCGGCTCAGCCATGTGAAAGTCCAAAATCCCTCAGCGACGCCGTACCAAGGCAGAAGAAGGATGCCTGCCAGCCCCAAGAGGCTGATGCACAGCACCTGCCTTGCCTGCTTGCTCGCCATTGTCCATCGGCCCTCGCTGGCCGTCCGGCGGCACCGACTGCGATGCCGCCTTGCGCAATCGTGCTACTTCGCTCCGATTTCCTGATCCCAGCGGCTGAGAAGTCGCTTGCGCTCCTCGGACGATCCGTACTTGGCGAAGTCGTACTGGATGAGCTTGATGTCGGCCATTTTCGGTGCTTGCTCAGGAACCGGAGCATTCTTGTTGGAGGGATTTTGGTAGCTGTTGGCGGCGGCACCCAGCTTCTGCGCCTCGGGCGTCAACGCCCAGTCGTACCATTTCTTCGCGTTCTCGGGATTGACGGCACCTTTGATGATGCTCATCGATCCGATTTCGAAACCGGTCCCCTCGCAAGGCGAGATGTTCTTCAAGGGAGCGTTGGACGTGACCGTCGGCGTGACGAGATCATGCTGAAACGCGATGCCGATGAGCGTTTCGCCCCGGGCTGCGGCCTGTGCCGGCGCCGCTCCCGACTTCGTATATTGATTGACGTTCTCGTTGAGGGCCTTGAGATATTTGAAAGCTTCCTCCTCTCCCCACAGCTGAACCAGGGTCGCCACGAACGTATAGGCAGTGCCTGAGGAGTTCGGATTGGCGACTTGGATCTCACCCTTGTATTCCGCCTTTGCGAGGTCGGCCCAGCATGCCGGTGCAGGCAGATTCTTCTGCGCCAGGAGATCCGTGTTGTAGCCGAAACCGAGAGCGCCGAGATACACCCCGACGGTACGGCCTTGCGCGGTCTTGTGCTGTTCGACCGCCCACGGATGAAGGTTGGCAAGCGCCGGCGACTCGTAGGCTTCGGTGAGACCTTCCTCCGCCGCCTGAAGGTGAGGATCGCCCGTTCCTCCCCACCAGATGTCGCCCTTTGGATTGGCTGCCTCGGCTCTTACCTGCGCATAGGTTTCGCCCGAGCTCTTGCGCGTCATCGCCACCGTGATGCCCGTCGCCTTCTGGAACTCGTTGACCATGAGTTGACACCACTCCTCCTGCACGGAGCAGTAGACGGTGAGGTTGCCGTCGGCCTGCGCCGGTGACCCGGCCATGAGGGCCATCAACGCGGCAAACGATGGAATGGCAAGTCTGATCGCGATCTTCATGTCTTCCTCCTGGTGCGGCAGGCACCTCTATCGGGTGATGGGCCGCTGGTCCTATGCTTTGCGACGGTTGTATGACAGCTTATCCCCTTGAGAACCCTTGACCAGTGAAAAATGAGGAGCCGATGCAGCAAGGTGAGCTCCTTCGCAGGTTGGACGCCGCGGTGCCTATCGTGCGGGAAGCCGGTGGGCATGCGTTGCGCCGCTACGAAGAACGCGGCTCGTTGACGATCGAGCGAAAGGGCGTTCAGGACGTCGTGAGCGTTGCCGATCGCGAATGCGAAGCCATCATCGTGGACGGCCTGGCGAAGCATTTTGCGGATGACGGCTTCCTCGGTGAGGAGAGCGGACGCAGAAACCGCTCGAGCAAGTCTACCTGGGTGATCGACCCGATCGATGGCACCGCGAATTTCGTTCGCGGCATACCTTATTGGTGTGTTTCGGTCGGCCTTCTCGACGGAGACGAGCCGGTCCTCGGCATCATCTTCAATCCGGTGACCGACGAGTTTTACTCGGCCGCGGTGAACACCGGGGCAACGTTGAATGGCCGTCCCATACATGCGGGCTCGACCTCCGATATTTCTGCGGCCCGGGTCGGCGTCGGGTTCAGCTACCGAAGACCGGTTTCGGTGCACGTCACTGCAGTCGCGGCGCTCTTGGAAAGCCATTGCGAATACAGTCGCCTGGGGTCGGGAGCCCTCGGAATGGCCATGACCGCCGACGGCCGGCTCGATGGTTACTGGGAGTCGCACATCAATGTGTGGGACGTCGCGGCCGGTCTGTGCATCGCCAGGGAAGCAGGCGCGTGGGTGAGCGACTTCACGGCCGGCGACTATGTCAACAGCGGCAATCCCATACTCGCCGCGGCACCCAACCTCGCCGCACGACTGCGCTCGATACTTAAGATGGATTGAGAGATTCTTGCCTGGCCCCTCAGCGCGGGCAGGCGGTCGGCGGTCAGCGAGACTTCCCTTCCTCGACCATGAAGATGTGCCAGATGGAAACGAACATGACGGCGATCATCGGGCCGAGGACCAATCCGTTGACGCCGAAGATCGACAGGCCGCCGAGCGTCGATATGAGCACGACGTAGTCGGGCAGGCGCGTATCCTTGCCCACGAGGATGGGACGCAGGATGTTGTCGATGAGGCCGATGACGAGCGCTCCCCAGGCAATGAGCACGATTCCCTGCCACACGGCGCCGGTGAGGAGGAAATAGATGGCGGCCGGCAGCCAGACGAGGCTTGCCCCGACCGCCGGAACGAGCGACAGGAACGTCATGACGACGCCCCATAGCAACGCTGCGCGAATGCCGAGGTACCAGAAGATGAATCCGCCCAGTGCTCCCTGCAGGATGGCGACGAGGATGTTGCCCCTGATCGTCGCACGGATCACGACCGTGAACTTTTCGAGCAGCGCGCGTTTCTTGTCGGCATCGAGGGGCGTCTCCACCCAGATGCGCCTGAGCAACTGATCGCCCTCCCGCAGCAGGAAGAAGAGCAGGTACAGCATCACGAACAGGCCGATGATGAAGTTGAGCGTGTTCTGGCTGAGACTTATGATCTGCGCGGTTATGACTTCGCTTCCCGCTGCCAGGCCGGCGGTGATCTTCTGTTGGAATGCCTCGAAGTGCGTCAGCCCGAAACGATCGAGCAGGCTCGACGCCCACAGCGGCAGCGCGTTGACCGCCTGCTGGAAGTACTGGCCGAAATCGATCTCCCCCGACTGGATGGCCGCAAACAGTCCGGAAGCCTGCTGAACGAGCGCCGTGCTGATGATGGCGAGCGGCATGATGACCAGGATGACGACCACGATGACGGTCGCCATGGCCGCAAGGTTGCGGCGGCCGGGCATGGCGGCGAGGAAGCTCCTGTAGAGCGGCGCGAAGACGACGGCGGCGATGATGCCCCACAGGATGGCGCCGAAGTACGGCGTCAAAATCCACAGGAACGCCAGCGAGACGGCGATGACCAGGAACAGAAAGAACTTGTCTTCCAGTTTGCGCATGGCAGGCGGGGCGATGGTGTAAGAAACGTCGGGCAAAGGCAATGACTGCTTGCTGGCCCGCCGCTCGCCGGCCGAACTCCTACTCGAGTGCCACCTTGCCGACCTTGTCCTTGTAGTCGACCTTTGGGTCCATCCCCAGCAGCATCTTGATCCCGGCTACCACGCTCGACGCGTCGATCCAGATCTCGGCCGTTTCCGGATCTAGACGAATGAGTGCCAGTTTCGGGTCGTCCTTGCCGCCTTCGAACCAGGCGGCGACGAAACGGTTCCACAGCCTGTCCACCACTCGCCGATCCGTCTCGACGACCAGCGTGCCGTGAACCGTCGCAAAGAGGTCGTGGCCTTTCGAGGCGAATGTCGCGATCGCACGGTTTGACGGCGCGAGCTTCTGCACGATGGCATTGTCCTTTGCGGTGAAGAACCAGATCGGCCCGTGCTCGCCGTCGAGCTGGGCCGTCATCGGCCGCGCATGCCCGTCCTCTACTCCGTCGAGGCCGATCATCATCGTCATGTCGGACTTGAGCGCCTTCCAGAACCGCTCCCTGAGTTCCCGCTCGGATGGCATTCGTCCGTGTTCCTTCAAGCTGCTTCCGAACACCAACTCGCGGATTTCCTTATGGTTCCGCCCCGCTGCGGGATCCCCGTACCCGTTAGAAGTTGTCCGCCCGCACCCGCTGTGCGGCGAACCTCGCCCTATTGGGCCGTATAGCCGCCATCGGCGTAGATTGTCTGGCCGGTGATGAGGTCGGATGCCGGCGAGGCGAGAAACAGCACCAGGTCGGCGATTTCAACGGGCTTGCCGAAACGGCCGAGCGGAATGCGGGCCCGCATCGGATCGCCGACCTTCGGATCGCCCCACACCGTTTCGCCCATAGGCGTCATCACGACGGTCGGGCACACGGCATTGGATTGAATGTTGTGCTTGGCCCACTCGATGGTCATCGCCTTGGTGAGGGCGTTGAGGCCGCTCTTGGACGCCATGTAGGCCGCATGATCCTTGAGCGCGACGTCGCTCGTCTGCGAGCTGATGTTGATGATCTTGCCTCGGCCCTTGGCGATCATGGCAGGCGCCAGCGCCTGGGCGAGCAGGAACGGCGCCCGCAGGTTGACGGCCATCACGCGGTCCCAGCTCTCGACCTTCGCCTCGAGAATGCTTTCCACGGCAGCGATCCCGGCATTGTTGACGAGGATGTCGATCTCGCCCCACGCCGAGAGCGCCGCCCGGGCGGCCTGCCGCGGACCTTCCACCGTGGAAAGATCGGCCTCGAGAGTGAGGCACGCGCGGCTCATGTCTTCAACCTTCGACTTGACGTGGCGCAAACCCTGGCGGTCGCGGGCCACGGCGACGATGTCCGCTCCGGCGTCCGCCAGCACGCATGCGATCTCGTAACCGATGCCCTTCGACGCACCGGTGACCAGCGCCTTGCGTCCGGTCAGGGAAAGTCGTTTTACGAACTCGTGCACCGCTTCCTCGCGCGCATGGATGAGCCCCTCACTTTTCGGCTGTTATCGCACGCCGCCCGCGGTTAGTCTTGCTCCTACTCCGCTGTGCGCAGCAGGCGCAGGCTCGCGTTCAATGGGTCGAGCAATGGCCGTGGAACTTCAAGGACCGTTACCGAAGACGATGCCGGCCGTGGTCTGCCACGGACCGCGCGACTACCGGATGGAAGAGGTCTCGGTGCCGAAGCCCGGCCCCGGCGAAGTCGTCATTCGCGTCGGATCGGTCGGCATCTGTGCAAGCGACCTGAAGTGCTACCAGGGTGCGCCACTCTTTTGGGGCGACAAGAACCGCAAGGGCTATTGCCAGCCGCCCGTCGTTCCCGGTCATGAATTCGTGGGCGACGTCGTCGCGCTGGGCGAAGGAGCCGCGCAGAAATACGGGCTGGCGATCGGCGATCGTGCCGTCTCCGAGCAGATCGTTCCTTGCTGGAACTGCCGCTTCTGCCTCAACGGTCAATACTGGATGTGTCGCGTCCACGACATTTACGGTTTCCGGCGTCGAACCCAGGGTGCCATGGCCGAATACATGTTGTTCCCGACCGGGTCTCTCAACCACAAGGTGCCGAAGTCGATACCGATGGAGCACGCCGCATTCATCGAGCCCCTCGCCTGCTCGATTCATGCCGTGGAGCGCGGCGAGATCCGGTTCCAGGACGTCGTCGTCATCGCCGGCGCCGGACCCCTGGGCTTGGGGATGGTGGCGGCTGCCCGCATGAAGGGCCCAAAGCTTCTGATCAGCGTCGACATGAGCGATTCCCGCCTCGAAATGGCGAAGCTCTGCGGAGCCGACCTGGGTTTCAATCCGGGAAAGGTCGACGCGGTCGAAGAGGTGCTGAAGCTGACCGACCGCTACGGATGCGACGTCTACATCGAGGCGACCGGTCATCCTTCGGCTGTGGAGAACGGGCTTCGCATGGTCCGCGCCCTCGGCACCTTCGTCGAGTTCAGCGTGATGCGCGAACCGGTCACCGTCGACTGGACCATTATCGGCGATACCAAGGAGCTCAATCTCCATGGGTCGCATCTCGGTCCATACTGCTACCCGGTGGCGATAAAGATGCTGGCCGACGGCCGGCTGCCGATGGACCGCATCGTGACTCACAAGCTGCCGCTGAGCGATTTCGCGAAGGGCATCGAGCTCGTCGGCGAAGGAACGAAGTCCATCAAAGTGACGCTGTCGCCCTGATCGGCGCGCCGGAAACGTCTTTCGTGCGCGATTGCTATTGTGGACGGAGGTTTTTTGCACTTAGATTTGGATGTTGAGAAACTGGCGCAAAGCCAGCGTTCAAGAACAAAGGGAGGTTCAGTTGAGAAATCTATTCTACGCTGCGATATGTTCGCTTGCTCTCACTGCGGCATCGGCAAGCCTGCCCGCACCTGCTGCGGCTGATTGGCTCGAAACCGCCGCCGCTCCGCTCAAGGGAACCGAGATCAGCGTCATCTTCCTTGATCGGCCGGGCTACCGGGCCATCATCAAGCTTCTGCCGGAGTTCGAACAGAAGACCGGCATCAAGGTGAAATATGAGATCGTTCCCTACGAGAACACCCGCGAGAAGCAGGTCTTGAATTTCACCTCGGGTGGCGAGCTCACCATGGCGCTCGTCGACCTTGTCTGGATCGGCGAATTCGCCGAGAACGGCTGGATCGTGCCGGTCGAAGAGTTCACCAAGGACGCATCGATCACCGATCCCAACCTCAAGCTCGAGGGGTTCTTCCCCCTCCTCCTCGATGCGTTTGGTTCCTGGGGCGGCAAGGTTTACGGCCTGCCGTTCGACAACTACTCCGGCCTTCTTTTCTACAATTCGTGCAAGCTCAAGGATGCCGGCTTCGACAAGCCACCCGAGACATGGCAGGAGCTGATGGACACCTATGCTCCGAAGCTCAACAATCCCGACAAGAACGAGTATGCCTTCGCGCTACAGTCGCTGCGCGGCGAGACCCAGTCTGCCGACAGCTTCATGCGCGTGCTCTGGCCGTTCGGTGGTTCCCTCCTCACCAAGGAGTTCAAGTCGAACCTCCTGAGCACCGAAAGCCAGACCGGGTTGAAATTCCGCCAGGACCTCATGAAGTACATGCCCCCCGGTATCGTCAGCTACGATCATACCGAGGCGGTCAACGCACTGGCCCAAAACCAGGTGGCGATGATCACCGAGTGGTCGGCCTTCTACGGCACGCTCACCGATCCGGCGTCTTCCAAGCTCGGCGATTGCCTTGCCGTCGCGCCCGAGCCGGCCGGCCCGGCTGGTCGCCTTCCTGCCCTTGGCGGCTTCTCGCTTGCAGTTGCCTCGCAGGCCTCGCCTGAGCAGCAGAAGGCGTCATGGCTTTTCATCCAGTGGGCGACTTCCGAGGAGATAGCCCGACCCTATGTCGAGGCGGGCGGCGTGTCGGGGCGGATGTCGATCTATGAGGAGGCCGATATCAAGTCCAAGTACAAGTTCGTCGAGCCGATGGTCGCCTCATGGCAGAAGGGCGTGCCGGAATTCCGCCCGCGCTTCCCAGCCTGGCCGGCTATCTCGGAGATCATTGCCGAGTTCGGCACCAAGATGATGCTCGGCGAAGTCTCGACCGAGGACGGTGCCAAGGAGATCGGTAGCCGCATGGAGCCGATCCTCGAAAAGGAAGGCTACTATGGGGGCAAGAAGGACCTCCTCCAGTAGCTTGCGAAGGAGCGCCGCGCAGGCAAGCGCGGCGCTTCCGTTCCTTGGCCTGCCGTGGGGGCCCGAAGCTTGGACACTGTGTACGAGTCGGCGCTGGCGGAGATCCGTCGGGTCTTTGAGGATATCGATGACGCCAACGTCGAAGCGGCGCTGGCGATGATTGCGGCAGCGCGCCGTATCGCCGTCTACGGCGTCGGTCGCGAAGGCCTGCAGATGAAAGGGCTCGCGATGCGGCTCTTTCATCTCGGGCTGCCGGTCTCCGTCGTCGGCGACATGACCACGCCGCCGCTCGGCAAGGAGGGCCTCCTCGTGGCCTCCGCAGGGCCGGGTTACTTCTCGACCGTCGCTGGCCTCATGGGAGCCGCTCGCCAGGCCGGCGCAAAGACGCTTCTCGTCACTGCTCAGCCTCGCGGCAGGTGTTCCGAACTGGCGGACCTCGTGCTGCATGTTCCGGCCCAGACCATGGCCGACGACCAGGCTGACCGGGTCTCTATCCTGCCCATGGGCTCGCTTTTCGAAGGCGCCCAGTACGTTCTCTTCGAGGTCATGATCCTGAAGCTTCGTGATAGGCTGAAGATCTCGCCCGCCACCATGCGCAACAACCATACCAACCTCGAATAGCGGACATGCGGCGCGCCACGACGAGACTCGATCCCGGTTTCAGCGCCTGGACACCCTTCTGGTTCCTCGCTCCAGCCGTCGGAGCGCTTCTCGCAATCGGCATCTACCCGACCCTGTTCGCGATCGTCACGTCGTTTCGCGAGTACCAGCTCACCCGTCCGCGCAGCGGTTTTCCGTTTATCGGCCTCGGCAACTATCAAACGATCCTGTTCGACAGCACGTTTCGCGAATCCCTGCTCCTCACTTTCAAGTTCTTCCTGGTCGTGATGCCATTCGAGATCGTCCTCGGCCTGGCCATCGCGCTGCTGCTGCACCAACCGGGAGCGGGTTTTCTGCGGTCGATCGCACGCGTGTCCTTGGTCGTCCCCCTTGCCACGACCTATGCCGTCGTCGGCCTCATCGGCCGGCTGATGTTCAACCGTGATTTCGGGGTCGCCAACGTGTTTCTCTCGTGGTTCGGTTTCGGCAGCCGTGACTGGCTCGGTTCTCCATCCGGCGCTTTCGCCGCCATCGCCACCATGGACATCTGGCAGTGGACGCCGTTCTGCGCTCTCATTTTCCTGGCCGGGCTCTCCATGGTGCCCGTCGAGATCGAGGAAGCCGCGCGGCTCGAGACGTCCAGCAAGTGGCAGCTCCTGAAGCGGGTGCAGCTCCCCTACCTGCTGCCCGGATTGACCGCGCTCCTCATTCTGCGATCCGCCGATGTCCTCAAGTTGTTCGACATGGTCTTCGTCATGACTCGCGGCGGACCGGGAGCGGCAACCGATCTCATTTCGGTCTATATCCAGCGCGTCGGCTTCAAGGTCTTCGACATGGGTCTCGCCTCGGCGCAGGCTGTCGTCCTGATGATCCTCACCATCGTCCTGAGCCGGCTTTATATTCGCCTCATCTACAAGGAAATCGACTGATGAACGGGAGAAAAGGCCGGCTGCTCCATATTGCAGGACTGCTCGTGGTCGTCGTCGTGACGCTTTTCCCTTTCTATTGGATGGTGTCGAGCAGCTTCAAGACGCAGACCGACCTTCTTTCCAATCCGCCGCAGTGGCTGTTTTCGCCGACGCTCGCCAACTATCAGGCGGTCTACGCCGATGGCGTTCTCCTCGGTGCCGTCGTCAACTCGCTCATCGTTGCCGTTTTCGCGACCTTCGTCTCGGTGGCCCTCGGCGCTCCTGCAGCCTATGCCCTCGCCCGCTATACGTTTCGTGGCAAGGCCGATCTGTGGTTCTGGTTCATCTCCAACCGGATGATTACGCCGGTGGCACTGGCCCTGCCGATCTACATCATCTCGAGATCGGTCGGATTGCTCGATACCTACCAGGTGCTGGTGCTCGTCTACATTACGTTCAACCTGCCCATCGTCGTGTGGATCTGCACCGATCAGTTCAAAGGTATCCCACCGGAGCTGGAGCAGGCGGCCCGCCTCGACGGGGCCAGCCAGTGGACCATCTTCAGGAGGATCTACCTGCCGCTTGGCATGCCTGGCGTCGCCGTCTCGGCCATCTTCAGTTTCATCTTCTCCTGGAACGAGCTGCTTTACGCTCTCGTGCTGATCAACAAGACCGAACGCAAGACGGCGGCGGTTGTGGCGACCAACTACATGTCGGGATATGAGCTTCCGTGGGGCAAGATCATGGCGACGGGAACCATCATCGTGCTCCCCGTGATCGTGTTCTCTCTGATCGTATCGCGCCACATGGTGCGGGGATTGACCATGGGCGCGACGAAATAGGACGCGAGGAAGAGATGTCGTTCCTGGAGCTCAAGGATGTCGTGAAGACCTTCGGCGCCCAAGCGGCCGTGCGGGGTGTCAGTTTCGAGGCCCAAGCCGGCGAGTTCATTGTCTTCGTCGGTCCCTCGGGCTGCGGAAAATCCACTCTGCTCCGGATCATTGCCGGCCTCGAGGAGTTGTCGGGCGGCAGGGTCTTCATCGACGGGCAGGACGTCACCCATGTCGCGCCTGCCGAGCGCCAGGTATCCATGGTGTTCCAGTCCTATGCCCTCTATCCGCACATGAACGTTTTCCAGAACATGGCGTTCGGCCTGGAGATGGTGAGTACGCCGAAAGCCGAGATCAATCGCAAGGTGCGCGAGACGGCCCAGGTCCTCCAGATCGAGAACCTGCTCGAGCGCAAGCCGAAGCAGCTTTCAGGCGGCCAGCGCCAGAGGGTAGCCATCGGCCGCGCCATCGTCCGCAGCCCGAAGCTGTTCCTCTTCGATGAGCCTTTGTCCAATCTCGACGCCGAGCTCAGGACCCAGATGCGAGTGGAGATCGCCAAGCTCCATCGTGCGCTTGGCGTCACCATGGTCTACGTCACGCACGACCAGATCGAGGCCATGACCCTTGCGGATCGCATCGTCGTGTTGAGGGACGGCCTCGTCGAACAGGTCGGTTCACCATCCGAGCTCTTCGACACGCCCGCCAACACGTTCGTCGCCGGCTTCATCGGCTCGCCCAAGATGAATTTCTTCACGGCCAAGGTTGCCTCGGCGGCCAATGACGGCATCGTTCTCGCAAGTCCATCCCTGATCGGCGGCAAGGCGCGGATCCCCGCACGCGACGGGTCGCGGTTGAATTCCGGCGACCACGTGACGTTCGGCGTCCGCCCGTCCTCCTTCGGGCTCGACGGCAGCGCTCCGCTCATCGAGGTGACGGCCGACGTGATGGAAAACCTCGGTGGAGAGACCCAGATCTACGGCAAGACGTCCGCCGGCGATCCGGTGGTGTGGCTCGCGCAGGGCCGCCCGAAAGTCGAGGTCGGCCGCAAGCTCCAGCTCGCTGCAAGCTCGGTCTATCTCTTCGATGCGACGGGCCGCTCGCTGTAGCCGGGATCCTTTCGACCGTCAGGGCCGATACTCGACGAGCTTCGATTTGTACTGGCTGCGCTGCAGGCTGCCGAACGCCACGAGGTCAACCCGCACCGTCACCGTCAGCTTGTCGCGGATCCGTCCGGCGATCCGCTCGGACAGCCCTTCGGTTGCAGCGGCGCCTCTGGCAAGCTCAACCGCCAGCGGCAGCGGCGGCTCCTGCGCCACGCCCGGCGCTGCCGGTCTCACCATCATCGCGCCGCTCACCGCCGGCATGAACTCTCCGACGATTTCGCGGAGCGCCGAGGGAAAGACGTTCACGCCCCTGACGATCAGCATGTCGTCGGTTCGTCCGATGCAGCGCACGCGCGGGGCCGTGCGTCCGCAGCCACAAGGCGATGTCCACGCCTGAACGTGGTCGCGGGTCCTGAAACGAAGCAGCGGCGCGGCCTGGTGGGAAAGATGGGTGAGTACGAGCTCGCCCCTCGCTCCGTCGGAAAGTGGGATCGACGAGCCGCTGTGGGGATCGATGAGTTCGGCATGCACGAAACCGCGTCCGCCCAGGTGCATGCCGCACTGTTCTTCGCATTCGCCCCACAGGGATGGGCCGATGTCCCCGATGCCCATGGCCTCCGTCACTGTGGCTCCCCACGCCTCTTCGAGTCTCCGTCGCTGCGACGGTTCGCCGCCTCCGGGTTCTCCGGCGACCAACAATCGTTCGACCGCGGCCTGCCTGAGGTCGAAACGCTGGTCGGCCGCCCACTCGGCGATGTAGGTCGCGTAGGAAGGAGTCATGACGGCCGCCTTGGGCTTCAGCTTCTGGATCACTGCCACCAGTCGCTCCGTGCTGCTGTTGCCCATGGGAATGTGGTTTACGCCCAGCCGGTCGAACGCCGCGAGGGCGGCGCCGGCGACGAACGGTCCCGCATTGTAGGTCGTGACGATTCCTTCTCCTCGCCGGATCCCCGAAGCGGAGTAGCTGCGTGCCGACGTCGCGACCCAGTTTTCGAGATCGCGCCGCGTCAGCGGGATGTAGCTCGGCGATCCGGTGGACCCGCTTGTGGAATGAACACGGACGATCTCGTTCGGCGCGACGGCGAGATGACTGCCGAACGGGTTGTCGCCGGTCGTGCTGGCCTGGATCTCGCGTTTTTCGGTGAGTGGCAGGCGGGCGATGTCGTCGAGTCCGCCCGCATCCGATGCTGCCGCCAGCCCGACGGCGGCCAGTCGGTCGCGGTAGAACGGCGAATGCGCAAAGAGATATCCGATCTGCTCGCGGTAGAGCCGGCCATCGCGCCTCCGCTGCTCTTCCCACGGCAGGGCCTCGATGTCGGGATCGAGCATTCGCGGACGCCTCAGCTCTTCTTTTCGAACGCGACGCTCTTTTCGGCGGCAGCCGCCATGTGGAAGCCGATCGGCCTTGCCTTCTCCTCCATCAGGTGAGCGAGGATGCTGGCAGTGCGCGCCAGCAGGGGCACCGTCTTTATGGCCGCCGGCGGGAAGTCCAAGTCGAGCAGCGTCGCCGCGATCGGCATCGAAACGTTCATGACCAGCGGTTTGCCCCACTCCGTCGCGACGGCCGCATGAAACTGCCGCGCCAGCCCGATGTGGCGGCCGGCAATTCCCCGGGACTCGGCGAGTTCGAGAATTCGTTCCGCCCGCGGATCGACGGGCTTGTGCACCGGATGACCGAAGCCCGGCATGCGCCCGCCCGAGCGCCGCATTTCCTGCGTCATGGCCGCAACGATGGCTGCGGCATCCTCGCCCGCATCGGTCCGCTTCGCCGCGGATGTAAGGAGCTCTCCACAACGCTCCGCCGTTCCGAGGAGGACGGGACCGGCGCCGAGGATCCCCGCCGCCAGCGCGCCCTGCAAGCTGTTGGGATCTGCTGCCAGCGTCATGCGCGCCGCCTGCACCGTCGGCATCAGCCCGTGCTCGGCGATCGCGACCAGGAGAACGTCAAGGAAGAAGCGTTGATCGCTGGTCGGCATTGAACCGGTCACCAGCAGGTAGAAATAGTCCGTGAACGTAACGCTTCCCATGAGGTCGCGCGCCAGGTCCAGCCCGCGTACTTCAACCGTGTCTGCCGTGGCCATGCACAGGCTCGTCGCGGCCCCGCTTGGTTTTTCGATCATGGGTCGTGCTCCTCCCTCTCCGCTCGCCTACGTTGCAGACCCTTTTCGTCCAGCCGCGGTGATGACTGCGATGATGATGAGGCCGGTTGCCAAGAAGCGCCAGCCGGCCGACAGCTGGAAAGTATTCAGCATCGACTGGACGAGGAACAGGAATAGCGCCGCTCCCCACAGGCCCGGCAGGTTGCCGTTCCCTCCGGCGACCGAGGTTCCGCCGATCACGACGACTGCGATCGACGCCAGGAGATACTGCTCGCCCATCGACAGGGACGATCCGCCGGAAAAGCCCGAGAACAGGTATCCGCACAGCGCCGCGAGCATGGCGCAGCCGACATAGGTCGCGAACCGGATGCGCTCGACACGGATGCCGGCGAGGTCCGCGGCGCGGCTGTTCTGGCCGATGGCGAGCACCGCCCGTCCGTAGACGGTGCGGTGGAGAAGCACGCCCATGGCAATCGTGATGAAACCGACGATGACAGCGACCAGGGGAATTCCGCCGATCACCGCTGTGGTGAAATCGGCGAGCAGCGGCGGTGGCTTGATGCGCAGGCCGCGGCCATAGGCGATCGCGGTCGATTGAATGAGAAAACTCGACGATAAGGTCGCGATGATCGGCGGGATGCGGAGCACGCGGATGAGGGCGTAGTTGAAGACGCCCGCCGCCAGGCCGCAGGCCAGCGCCACGACGAGGCCGACGACGATGAGACTGTCCTGGGTGTCCATCACCTTCATGGCGACGGAGCCGGCGAGCGTGATCGTCGCCGGTATGGAGAGATCGACGTTGCCGGGACCGAGCGTGATGACGAACATCTGTCCGATGCCGACGATCACGAAAAAGGTTCCGAAGGTCAGGGCCGCCGAGATGAGGCCGCCGCCTCCCTGCCCGCCGGTGAAGATGATGGTGGCCGCCCATACCATGCCGGCCGCGATGAACGACCAGATCCAGGGCTTTTCGGCGATCCGCTCCAGCGAGGTCATTTGCGCCTGTCCATCCGATCGATGATGACCCGCAGGGCGAGAACGAGAATGAGGATTCCGCCCTGCGCGCCGATCTGCCAGTCTGGCGAGATGCGTAGGAATGTGAGGAACGGAGCGGTGAGCGTCAGCGTCAGCGCGCCGAGCACTGCGCCGATGGGGGATACGCGCCCGCCCACGAAATCGCCGCCGCCTAGGATCACGCCGGCGATCGACAGGAGGGTATAGCGCTCCGCGACGTTCGCCTGGGCCGACGTGGTGAGGCCGATGAGGGCGAGGCCCGACAGCGTGCCGAATACTCCGGCCAGGCCGAACATCGTCATCCGGGTTTTCAGCAGCGACCACCCCGCCCGCTCGATCGCGCGCGGATTGCCGCCCGAGCCGCGCAGGATCGCGCCATAGGAGGTGCGCATCAGCGCGAAGTGCGCCGTGCCGGCGACGATCACCGCGGCGATCAGGGGAAACGGCACCACTGGCGTCTTCAGCTTCATCACCGCCGTGATCCAGGCCGGCGACCTGCCGCCGGGCGTCGGCAGCACCAGGATGGCGAGGCCAAGCCACACGAACGACATGCCGAGGGTCACGACGATGGACGGCAGGTTGCGCAGATGGATGAGAGCGCCGACCAGCATGTAGGCCAGGATGCTGGCGAGGAGCATGACCGCGCCGATGAGCGGCTGCTCGTTGAGCCACGTGGCGGCAACGCAGACCACGAAGCCGACATACGCCCCGATCGACAGGTCGAGGTCGTTGACGGTCATGACGCACATCTGTGCGATCGTGGCGAGGGCGATCGGGACGGCGAGGTTGAACATCAGCTGGAAGCCGAGGGGGCTGATGGCCCTCGGATTGAGGGCGTAGATGGCGATGAGAAGAACCGCCAGGGCCAGGGCCGGCAGGATGCCGCGAACGGCTTTCGGCGACAGGGTGATCACCATCTAGGCGCTTTCATGGAAAGACGCGGCGAGAACCTTCTCCTCACTGAATTCCGTGCGGTCGAAGTCGGCGACGATGCGGCCGTCGCGGAAGACGTAGAGGTGATCGCAATGCGCAAGCTCGTCGATCTCCGTCGTGTACCAAACGAACATGCGGCCCTTTTCCGCCTCGCTGCGGATCAACCCGTAGACCTCCCGTTTGGTCGCCACGTCCACGCCGCGCGTCGGATCGTCCATCAGTACGAGACGCGCCTCGGTGGCGAGGGCGCGCGCGAACAGCGTCTTCTGCTGATTGCCGCCCGACAGGGAGAAAATGCCGTTCATGATGTCCGGGGTGCGGATGTTGACCAGCTGCCGCCAGTGCTCCGCCAGGGATCGTTCGAGCTTGGCATCGATCAGGACCCCGCGCGTCATCTTCGACAAGGCGGTCACGCCGATATTGAGGCAGATCGTCCACAGGGGAAAAATGCCGTCGACTTGCCGGTCGCCGGGCACCACGGCGACGCCTCCCTTTCCATCCGTATCGGGCGGCTCGGCGCGCGCCGACTTCAGGAGCTGCATCAGCATGGCGGTCTGGCCGTGCCCGCCGAGGCCGGCAAGCCCGACGATTTCCCCCGGATAGACGAGAAGCTCGCGTTCGTTGTCCTGCTTGACGGGACGCGCCCGGATGCGCGGTGTCCCCGCGCTCCGCCCGGGCCCTTTCACCGCTTTTGCAGCCGCCCCGGTGACCACGCTGCCCATTGCGGTCACCAGAGTATCCCGGTTGAACTCGCCGGACCGTCGTTCCGCCGCCACCTTGCCGTCTCTCAGCACGACGATGCGATCCGACGCCGCCAGGATTTCCCGCAGGAGATGCGAAACGAAGATCACCGTGCCGCCGTCCTCCACGAACCGGCGGACGAAGCTGAGGAGCTGCCAGGCGAGGACCGAGTCGAGCGACGAGGTCGGCTCGTCGAGGACCACCAGCCGCAGCGCGGTATCGCTCACCGTGAAGGCGCGTGCGATCTCGACCATCTGGCGGCGGGCGATGGAAAGGTCGCCGACCGTGTCACCGGCGGCGATGTCGTGGCCGGGGAAGATCTCATCGAGTTTTTCGATGATGAGCTTTCCGGCCCGCCGGTGCCAGCCGGGACCGTAAATGGAGGGATGGAACACGCGCGTGTTTTCGAGCACCGTCAGGTTGGGGCAGAGCGAGAGTTCCTGGAAGACGCAGCGCACTCCGTGCCTATGCGCATCGCTCACACCGTAGGCGCCGGTGACGTCCGCACCGCCGATCTGGATCGCCCCGTGGTCCGGCGCGAGCGTGCCGGCGATCACATGCATCAGTGTCGATTTTCCGGCCCCGTTGTGACCGACGAGACCCAGGCATTCGCCCTTCCGGCATTTGATCGTGACGCCGGCAAGTGCCCGGACGGCGCCGAAGGTCTTTTCGACGCCGTCCAAAGCAATAATCGATTCCTGTCTTTCGTCCATCGCCCGTGAACTGGGACGGAACTTGAATGCGAGGCTCGCGCCCGCTTGCTACTTCGCGCCGTCGACGACCTTTTGCGCGTCCTCGGCGGTGTACTCGACGTTGGCGACTCCGCCCTTCTCGGTGTTCGCCAAGTTCGCTTCGAGATTGTCCTGGTCGATGCGGAGGAACGGTACGGTCAAGTCCTTCGGCACTTCCTTGCCGTCGAGGATCATCTGCGCCACCCAGAAGGCCAGCGTCGAGACGCCCGGCGCAATGGAAACCGACATGGTCTCGTAGCCGTTAGCGTCCTTCTGCTCCTTCCACCATTTGAGCTCGTCTTCGCGATTGCCCATGATGATGAGAGGCGTTGGACGACCTGCGGCCTTGAAGGCCTGGGCCGCCCCGTAGCCATCGCCGCCCTGCGTCACGACCGCGGTGATCTCCGGCAAGCTCGGAAGAACGCCCGCGACGGCCGCCTGGGCCTTCGCCTGGTCCCAGTCTCCGTGGACGGAGCCTACGACCTTGAACTGCGAATTTTCAGCCACGCCTTCGTGAATGCCCTTCGAGATCTCGTCGTCGACGAAGACGCCCGCGAGGCCGCGGATCTCGAGAAGGTTGCCGCCAGCTGGGATTTTGTCCTTGAGATAGAGGACCTCGTCCTTACCCATCTGCTTGAAGTTCACGGCGATCCGCCATGCGCAGGGTTCCGTGACGATGCCGTCGAACGAGACGACGATGACGCCCGCATCGCAGGCTTCCTTGACGGCGCCGTTGAGGGCGTCCGGGGATGCCGCGTTGAGGACGATGGCGTTGTAACCTTGCAGGACCAGGTTCTGGATCTGCGCCGCCTGCTCGGTCACCTGGTTTTCGGCCGTGGTGAAGGGATCGGCCGCCGCGACGACACCCTGTTCGACGGCAGGCTTCGTCACCTTGTCCCAGCTCCTCAGCATGGCCTGTCGCCACGAGTTGCCGGCGTAATTGTTGGAGAGCGCGATCTTCTTGTCCTTGGTGTCGGCGATCGCGGTCGCGGCGAATGTTGCGGCACCGAGCGCCGCCAAGGCGAAAACGCTTACGAAACCCCTCATTTGACTTCCTCCGTTTGATGCACCAGGTAGCGCGCCCGCTCTAGGCCAGCGGACTTCCCTGCCCAGGCATTGAACTGTAGACGCCGAACCGCCCTCGCGACAAGTCCCGCGCTCATTCCTGTGGGGCCGAAGCAATCCTGAACGTGGACTAGCTGGCGCCGGATCCGGGCTGTCCGCTTTGCTCGCGCGAAGGGTCGACGGCCGCCTCGATGATCCTCGCCATCAATTGGTGCAGCCGCTCCCGGTATCCCGTCCGGCCGGCCGGGCTCGTATCGTCCGACGTCATGACGACTGTGAGGTCGAGCTCGGGGACGACATAGAGCATCTGTCCGCCATAGCCCCAGGCGTATCGCGCATCCGCCCCGGCAATCTCGCGCAGGAACCAGCCATAGCCGTATCCGTCGCCGGTGAAGCGCGATGCCGTGCGTGGCTGCCACGACAGCGCGATCCATTCGGCCGACACGATCCTGCGGCCGTCGGCGCTCCTTCCTCCATTGCGGTAGAGGTCGCCGAAGGCTAGCAGCGACCGCGGGCTCATCGCCATCTGGTTGCCCCCGAGATAGATGCCCTGCGGATCGCGTTCCCAGTTGGCGATCGCGAACCCGTCTAGGTCCTTAAGCCAGTCACGTGCCAGCTCCAGGGTCGAACGCCCCGTCACCCTGGTCAGGATCGCCGACAAAAGGTGCGTCGATCCCGTCGAATAGAGCATGCTGCCGCCGGGTTCGTCGACGAAGGGTCGCGCCAGCGCGGCGCGCACCCAGTTGGAGCTCGAAACCCAGCGGCCGTAGTTGGGCCCGGAGGTACGATCGAGCCCGGCCTGCATCGAGAGCAGATTGCCGATGGTGATGTCCGCCAGGCGCGGATCGGGACTCACCGGCAGGTCCCGCTTCAGCAAAGGCGCGATCTTCTGGTCGACACCCTCGAGGACGCCCTTGTCGATTGCGATTCCGACCATGGCCGAGATGACGCTTTTCGACGCCGATTTGATGTTCGTGGGCGCGGCGGGAGAATGGCCGCGATAGCCGCGCTCGGCGATCACCTCGCCCCGTCTCGCGACGATGACCGTGCGCAGCTGCCCATGCTCGGCCGCCGCATCGAGCACCTGTGAGAGCGTCCGCACGTCTGAATTCGGGTCGGCCTGCCGGGAAGGCTCCTGGGCGGACGCTACGGCAGCCGCCAGCCCTAGCGCGGCCATGAAAGAGAAGCGAAATCCGCTCATCACCTGCCGCTATCTCGGCCGCACGGCAAAATCGTGGCAAAGGGAGGTTTCAAGCCACGGGTCCCCTCATTTGGCTTTGCGCTTCGAATGGGCGAACGCCGCCACGCAGACGAGCTCGAACATGAGATTGGCGGCGTTGATGCACGTGATGCCGGTCGGATCGAGCGATGGCACCACTTCGCAGATGTCGGCTCCCATGAGATCGATGCCGGTGAGCGTGCGCAGCATCATCTGCGCGTCGCGCATCATGATGCCGCCCGGCTCCGGTACGCCGGTGCCCGGCGCGTCCTTGGGATCAAGGCCGTCGATGTCGATCGTGATGTAGACCGGCTTGTTGCCGACCACTCTTTGGATTTCGGCGATCACCGCCGACCGCCCCATCGTCTCGTACTCATCCATCGTGATCATGCGGATGCCGGCGCGCGACCCGTACACGATGTCGTCGTCGCCATAGCGGGTTCCCCGCAACCCGATCTGGATGATCCTCTTGGGATCGAGAAGGTTCTCTTCGATGCCGCGCCGGACGAACGTCGCATGGTTGATGCGGGTGCCCATGAATTCGTCGAACGTGTCCGAATGCGAATCGATCTGGATCAGGCCGACCGGTTCCCGCTTGGCGATCGCCCGCAGGATGGGCAGCGGAATGGTGTGGTCGCCGCCGATCGAAATGGGAACCGCGCCGGCGCCGTGGATGCGCTGGAAGAACTCCTCGATGAGAGTCACGCTGTGCTCGACGCTGAGGGGATGGGTCGGTGCGTCGCCGACATCCGCGATGTTGGCCAGCCGGTAGGGTGCGACCCCGGTCGTTGGATTGACCTGGCGGATCAGCCGCGAGGCCTCGCGCACGCCGGCCGGGCCCTGGCGAGCGCCCGAGCGGTAGGTAGCGCCAAGATCGAGCGGCACGCCGGCCAGGGCGATGTCGATCGCCGACGTTGGATCGGCCCGTGCGGCGCGCATGAACGACGCTATTTCCGCATAGCGCGGCGTGACCGACGAATCGACTGGCTGAAACGGTTTGGTTGACATGGCGTGCGACCCTGGCACTCGTGGTAGGATGCTTTGAAACGAAACGGTCAGGATTGTATCTGAAACCGACCGGTGCGCCAGTCGGCCGCTGCCCTTGCGGCTCCTTGGCCACAACGACGTCCCGGAGGGAAACGCCCTTGTTGCGCAATAGTCAGCTCGAGGAATGGGATCGCGCCCATTTCCTTCATCCATCGACCCATCTCGGCCAGTTTGCCCGCGCCGAAGTTCCCGAGCGCATCATGACGGGCGGCGAGGGCGCGTACGTCCTGGACCGCGATGGCAACCGACTTCTCGATGCTTTCGCCGGCCTCTATTGCGTCAATGTCGGCTACGGTCGGACGGAAGTCATCGAGGCGATCGCGGCCCAGGCGCGGGAACTCGCCTACTATCATGCCTATGCCGGTCACGCCACGGAGGCGTCCATCCGTTTGGCGAAGATGATCGCCGACCGTGCTCCGTCCCATCTCACCCGCGTCTATTTCGGTCTTTCCGGATCCGATGCCAACGAAACCAACATCAAGCTAATCTGGTACTACAACAACGTGCTCGGCCGCCCCCGGAAGAAGAAGATCGTTTCGCGTTGGCGCGGCTACCATGGGTCCGGACTGATGACCGGCTCTCTGACCGGGCTCGAGCTGTTCCATAGGCAGTTCGACCTGCCGCTCCCTCACGTCGTTCACACCGAGGCACCCTACTACTTCCGGCGCCGCGACCGGTCCCTGGGCGAGGCGGAGTTCACGCAATTCTGCGCCGATGAGCTGGAGAAGCTGATCCTTCGCGAAGGGCCCGATACGGTGGCGGCATTCATTGGCGAGCCGGTTCTCGGCACTGGCGGCATCGTACCCCCGCCCGTCGGCTACTGGCCGGCCATCGAGACCGTGCTGCGCAAATACGACGTGCTCCTGATCGCCGACGAAGTCGTGACCGGATTCGGTCGCCTCGGTTCGATGTTCGGGTCCGCGCACTACGGCATCACGCCCGACATCGTCACGATCGCAAAGGGGCTGACATCGGCCTATGCGCCCCTGTCGGGCTCCATCGTCTCCGAAAAGATATGGAAGGCTCTCGAGGCCGGAACCGACAAGTTCGGCTCGTTCGGTCACGGCTGGACCTACTCGGCGCATCCCATCTGTGCCGCGGCTGGCATCGCCAATCTCGAGCTCATCGACGGCCTCGGCCTCGTCGCCAACGCGAAGGTGGTCGGCGCCAAGCTCAACGAGATGATGGCGTCTGCGCTCGGCTCCCACCCCCATGTTGGCGAAGTTCGCGGCGAAGGGATGCTGTGCGCGGTGGAGTTCGTCGAATCGAAGTCCGAACACCGCCTTTTCGAGCCTACACGGACGATAGGCGCGAAGGTGGCGGCCGCGCTCCTGCGGCGAGGTGTGATCGCCCGTGCGATGCCGCAAGGCGACATTCTCGGCTTCGCGCCACCCTTGTGCCTGAACGAGGCTGAGGCGCGTACCATCGTCGACGCCACGCGCGCCGCGGTCGGCGAGGTCCTGAACTAGGCTTCAGACTGCGCGCGGATCGAGGCGGGGGCGGGATTCGACAAGACTCCCAATCCCCAATACCCTTCGGATCTGCACGCTTCGACCCGCCCGGACAGAATGGATTTCGTTCACTTCCTCTCGAGCCACATGCTTGACCCGGCCGTCGGCGGCAAGCGGCTTTACCGAAGCGTCGTTGCCCAGGCCCTTCACGCGGAGAAGGTCGGCTATCACGGCGTCGCCATTCCCGAACACCATCTGGTCAACATCCTGCTCATCCCCTCTCCCTTGCAGATGGCGGTGAAGATCGCCGCGCACACGACGCGCCTCAAGCTGATGACCTCGGTATGCCAGTTGCCGTTGCGCGACATGCGCATCCTCGCGGGCGAAGCCGTCCAGGCTCAGGCGCTGTGCGGCGGACGCCTGATGCTGGGTGTCGGCAAAGGCGCGTTCGGCTTCGAGACGGGCCGGATGGAAGTTCCCATCGGCGAGACGAAGGTCCGCTTCGAGGAGGACCTCAAGCTGCTCGAGGCGCTGCTCACGGGCGAGAATGTCGCCTGGAGCAGCCCGCGCTACACCTTCGAGCCGCTGACCATCATGCCGCGACCCGAGGATCCCATTCCGTTGATGGTGGCGGTGATGGCTCCGCCCGGGATCGAGGCTGCGGCACGGGCGGGCTATCACGTGCAGACCACGCCACTGGGCGGCAGCCACGAACAGCTCGTGGAGCAGGTGTCGGCCTTCAAGCGGGGCAAGGCGGCGGCGAACCGGGCGCTCGATACGCGCTTGAGCCTGCAGCGCGGCCTGTTCCTGGTACGGAACGAGGCGGAACGGCAGCACATCGTCGAACATGCCTACGTCTACTACAAGAGTTTCGACAACGTCTTCGGCGGGCCGGGCATCGTCGATCGGGGCGTGATCCGTCCGCTTCCCCGGAAGCAGACGCAGGACGAGCTGGCGTCCAATCTTCTGCTGTGCGGGCGTCAGGAGATGATCGACCGACTGTCCGTCTATGCGGAGCTCGGCATCGACGAAGTGCTCGCAACCTCGAACTTCGGTCAGGCCGAAGCCTTGACCTTGGACATGATGAGCGGCTTCGCGGAAGAAGTGATGCCGCATCTGACGAACTACAAGGTCAAGGCTGCATAGGTCTCCACGCTCACGGACGAAGCATGGCGGTAGATTGTGCATACACGGTTGAAGGCTCGGGACCTGCCCTCTTCCTGATCCACGGCATAGGAGCGCGCCGAACCGCCTTCACACGGCTCGTCGACGGCCTCAAGGATCGGTTCACCTGCATTTCCTACGACTTGCGCGGCCATGGCGACAGCCCGATGCCCGATCGCCGCTTCGCCCTGGATGATCTGGTTGACGATCTCGCTGCATTGCAGATGAAGATCGGAGTCGAGACGGCTCACTTCGCCGGTCACTCGTTGGGCGGCATGATCGGTCCGGCCTATGCGCGACGTTTCCCGTCGCGCGTGCTTTCACTCGGCCTGTGGTCCACCGCTGCTTTCCGCACTGAGGACGATTCGGCGAAGGTGAAGGCCGTCGTCGCCGCCATGCGCGAAAATGGCATCGAGGCTGTGCTCGACACGCTGACGGCGCGCTGGTTCACGGATGCGTTCGCCGCCGCCCGACCGGAAATGATCGAATGGCGCAAGAAACAGGTGCTGGATACGCCGGCCGACGTTTTCCTGAATGTCTTCGACATCTATGCCGAGACCGAGATGGGCCCCTGGCTGCATGAGATCGCTGCGCCGGCCATGGTGCTCACCGGCGAGCTGGACGGGGCCTGCAGCCCGCGCCTCAACGCTCTGATCGCCAAGGCAATGCCGAAAGCCGAACTCGTGATCCTCGAAGGACTGAAGCACGCGATCCTCATCGAAGCGACGGATCGCGTCTTGCCGCATGTACGAGGGTTCCTGCTGGCCCGCTGAAAGGTCCGGCCCGCTGCACGGCATCCAGCCGCTGGCGCCACTGCGGGATGGTCAGCCGGTCGCGATGCTGAACCAGTGTGGCTCCGGCCAAAGTCTTCGTTATGGCGAGATTGATGCCGGTGAGTCCGTCCACGAGCGGAAACCGGTCGAGGACGATCTCCACCAATGCATCGGCAAGCCGTTCACAGCGGTGCGTTGTCACAGGCTTGCACCCGACATTGTCGGCGAGCACCAGGTCGAGCCAGTACTGCGTGCCGCCGTCGGTCGTCGTGCGGTTGAACGAGCTCGCAACCATAGGAAAGGCGTCTTGCTTTCCGGCACTGAGCACCGTCTGCGTGCCGCTGTATCCGCTCTCCAGTCGCGAAAGGTGCGGGTCGGAAAACCAGCTCGCCCATTCCGACTGGCCGGGAGCCTTGGCGGCACTCGCCAGAAGCACGAGCAGTGGGATGGCCAGCTCGAAAGTCACGATTCCGGCAAACAACATTCTGCTTCGGTCCGTGATCATGGTGACCACCAACTAGCCTAGAGCAACGAACTGCATGCTTTGCACATGTGCAAACATCGCTATTCGGCCTTCAGTCCGAGCTCTGTCCCCGCCGACTTGATCTTGACCGCCGCCGCGGAATCGTCGGTGAAAACCGCCAGCGCCTTTCGGAACGCGGTTGCCGCACTGTCTTTCTCCCCGAGCACCACGCGTGAACGCATGAGGCGGATCCAGCCCTCGGCGTCCCGCGGCGAGCTTTCCAGGCGCTGCGCCAGGCCGTCGACCATGGATCGAATGGCGCTGTCCCGTTCCTGCGGCGGCAGCGCCGCGATCGAGGCGGCGGTTTCACCGTTCAGCTCATCACTGCCCTTGTCGATGCTTGCGCTTTGCGCAGGCGAGGTTGGTGCGGAAACGCCGCCCACAGACATTTTCGCCTTGGCTTCCTCGTAGGAGCCCTTGAGCTCGGCGGAACCCGGGTTGAAACTCAGCGCCTTCTCGAAGGCTGAAACGGCTTGGTCGTAGCGCCCGGTGTGGAAATACGACCAGCCGAGCGTTCGCCAGCCCTCTACATCCTGCGGTGTGGTCTCGAGCCGCGCCGCCAGGCGTTCGATCATCGTGTTGACGTCCGGCAGAAGCTGGTCGTCGCCGCCCTGTCCCGCTCCCGTGGCGGACGGCGGATGTTCGGTTCCGATGCTACGGGCATAGTCCTCGAGGCCCGCCAGGACCTCACCGTTCGGATCGGATGGCGCGAGCACTTTCTCCGAGATCGTCGCACTGGCTGGATCGCCCACATACGACATCACCGCGCCGATGGCCGCGATGGGAACGATGCCGACGGCCGCCACGACGAGCATTTGCCTCGATACGCGGAGGTTTCGGAGCCAACTGCTTCTGGGTGAACGCATCTGCGAGAGGAGCGCCAGTCGCTCCGCGTCTGCCTCCGCCTCGCTGAGCTCGCCGCGCTTCAGTCGCGCGCCGATCTCTTCGAGACCCGCCTTGCCGATCTCCAAGTCGAGCGGCTCATCTCGCGAGCTGCGACTGGTCAAGTGCACGTCCTCCATTGCAATACCTCAAAACTTCCTGCGGATTTCACTGCGGATCCCGAAATTGTCCTCCTCATCCTCGAGGATCTGATAGGTGGCGTCGGCGCGGAACAGCCAGGCCCGGTCGAGCGGGATCTGATAGCGAACGCCGAGTCCGTACTGGCCATCTTCGGCGCCGATGTCGTCATCCTTGAACGGCTGCACGGTCGCCACCTCGAAGACAAGCTGCTGATCCAGGTTGAAGAGATACTGAAGGCCGATCGCGCCGCCCCATGCATTGGAGCCGGAGTCGTCGAGCTTCGGATAGCCGGTCAGCGCATCGGTCTCGAAGTTGATGCCGACGTTCTTCAGGATGCCGGCGTTGAAACCGTCGACGAGAGGCTGGGGATTGCCGAAGCCGATGAAGAAGTTGGCATAGGGAAGGAGCGTGCTCGGTAGGCTGGTGATCAGGCTGTTTTCCGATATGATCGCGATGCCGTCGCTGTCGCCTTCCGGGTCGTCCCCGAAATTCACGAACACGCGGGTCGAGTTCGAAAGGGTGTTCATGTAACGCCTTGTGTAGGCGCCCGTCACGAAATGCGTCAGCAGGCCGTCCTGGTCGTTGCGGCCCTGCAGCAGTCCGTAGCCCGCTTCGATGTAGCCCTTGTAGGCGTCGATGAAGGCGGTGACGCCGTAGACGTTGGCCGCATCGTTGTCGTTCCCGATGATGCCCACATTGTCGACGTTGTCGAACCCGGCGAAGAAGGTGATGTCGAAATTGGCGAGATCGAGCGCCGCGGAATTCCGCGCCGGAAGCGTGATCGCGCCGCCGAGGATCGCGTCGTTCGCCCAGATGCCGTTCTGCAGGAACAGGGGGAAGAGGCCGACGGCGAACGGCAGGTCGAAACTGGCTTCCTGCCCGGCGATGCCCGAATAGATGGCGCCGAAGTCGCCTTCGAGGAACAGGGTCTGCGGATCGGGATCGAACTCGCCGGTGAAGTCTCCATCTGCATCGTCGCCCGCGAATTCGAAGCGTGTGAACTCGTTGTTCCGCTGAATTGGCGTGAAGAAGGCATGCAAGCGTTCGGTCGCGGTGATCTTGAAGTCGACGTCTAAATTCAGGCGGGTCGCGACCTGGGCGATCTCCTGGCCGTTGTTCTTGTTGTAGGCTACCGCCGTTCGCCAATCGCCGTAGATCGCGAGGCCCGGCAACAGCGGATTCTTCTTGCCCAGCAGCGTGCTGCTCTCGTCATAGGCACCAGAAGTGTATTGCTGGCGG
Source organism: uncultured Alphaproteobacteria bacterium (assembly GCA_963789175.1). Lineage (GTDB taxonomy): Bacteria > Pseudomonadota > Alphaproteobacteria > Rhizobiales > Aestuariivirgaceae > CAWBJO01. The sequence continues at coordinate 162,535 of CAWBJO010000002.1, read as the reverse complement.
CCCAATTCGATCGGCGGGCGGGGCGGCTCGACGGCATACTTGCCGCCATAGATGGCCACCTGCTCCTGAGCATCATACTTGTTCTCGTACATCGGATCGGATCGGAACAGGTCTCCCTTATCGTAGACGGCCTTGCTGCCGGTAGGCTCGATTATCACCTGGAGCGTCTTTGCTTCCGCGTCTTCCTCAGCCTCATCCGTCGCTCGCTGGGCGGGAACGATCTCGGACGCGGCAGGCCATACCAGAATCGCCTTGTCTACCTTCTGGGCCTCATTGGCCTTGTCCGTCGCAGGTCCCGCCCATGTGTCGGACGTCACGACGTTGCCGCAAGCAAGCAGCCCGATCATGGCGCTCGTCGTCCTTGCAAGGTAGGCGATGCGAATCATGCAGAAGGATCCCCGATGCGAAATACGCAGCTTGTTGGCACTAGTCCTTCACTTCGAGTTCCACTGCGTACGCGTGGAAGTTCATGATCCGCTCGTTCATGCTCTGCTCCATGTCCTTGGTGGAGCCGACGAAGCGCATGAAGTAGATCGGCTCGGCGCGACTTCGCATGCGGAAGGCAAGCTTGTACTTGCCGGGCTTGGTGAGCAGCTTTCCTGGCACTTTGTACTTCGCCACCTTCTCCCCCAGCGGCGGCAGCGAATGGTTCTCCATACGCACAAGAGGCGGATGGTTGAGGACCGTGGTGGGAATCCCCGGCGGCCGCAGATGCGGCAAAGGATCGACGTCGAAGTTCACCGGCAGGTACATCTCGCGATCCGTGCCCTTGACGTTGGTAGTCAGGAACTTGGTCTGGAAGTGAACCAGCTGCTGGTCCTTCTTGATGCGTCCCGCGGCAACGTCCAGGCTGTGCAGATCGGCCATGTCGCCGTTGCTGTCGATGTAGCCCGACTCCCAGATATTCTTGCCGTCGGGATCGACGAGGGCGACGTTCACCCACAACTGCGGCTGCGCGCCGAGTGAGCCTGAGGGCAGGTTGTGTCCGGTGTTGGTATTCTTGATCAAATAGGAGAATGCCAGATCCTGGCCGACCCGCGGCTCGCGCTCGATGTTGGGGCCGTCGACATGGCTGCTGTTTTCCAGAACCTGCTGCCGGATTCTGTCGCGCCGGTCGAGCTTCGCCAGATTTTCGTCGATGATCTCCCTTGCCTCTTCGCGATCGAGCGGGTCCGCCCAGCGCTTCGGGAATTTAACTTTGATTTTTCTGTCCGCGACCTTGTCTTCGAATTCGGTGGTGCCCCAGCCTGACCGCCAGTCGAACTTCAGCCAGTCCCCCATGGTGATGCCCTGCCCCCTCGTGTTGTGGGGGAAGATGCCCGGATGCGCGATCGAATAGCCCGGCCCGATGAAGCTGTGGTTGGCGTGCTTGCGGCCCGGGTTGATCTCCTTGCCGCCGACCACTGCGGACGGTGCCGTCGCATATCCCTTGGGTTTTCCGGGAACCTTGCCCATGTGACAGTTCTGGCAGCTGACGCCGGCTTTGCGCGCCGGACTGTCGCGATACTGGTCCCAGACGATCTCCAGCTTGATGCCGAGGTTGACAGCGACCTGGTGGCAGCTCACGCAGAACTCCGATTTGGTGATCTGGTCGTTGGTGATCATGCCTGCGTGGATGTCGTTGCCGCGCCCGTCGGTGCTTGTCTTGACGGAGTAGGTGTCCTTGGCGGCGATCACGTCCTTGATCACGCTCTTCTCGCCGCTGCCGTAGACCGGCTCGTAGATCTTGCCCGGCTCTACCCGGCGCTCGCCGTTCACCTTGCCGTATTGCTCCTTCACCCGATGGCAAGTGATGCAGGTCACGCCTTCGCGCGAGATCTGGCTGCGCGCCCAGAGCGGTGCTTCCCGCGCCTCGCCGAGCTGGGTGCCGACCTGCTGGTGACAGCGGACGCAGAACGTGCCGACTGTACCCTGCGTTAAGTCTTGGAACTTCTGCTCGAACTTGTGGAACATCGGCGAGATCGACGAATAGGCATGCTGCGACGACGACCACTCGTTATAGATCTGCTGATGGCACTCCCCGCACTGCGCGGCGGTCGGATAAAGGGAAAGCGTGTCCTGGTCGATTGCGACGTGGGCCTTCTTGCCGGTCGCGGGTTTGGCCTCCGCGACGAGCACGGATTTCTTTCCGCTGCTGCCGGCTTCAGCTTCGGCGAGCAACCCATGTTCGAATGCAACGCCTATCAGCAAGGCGCTCGCAATGGCGCAGGAAAGCGCCGAAATGAAGGATACCCGTTTCATCGGCCCCAGTCGTCGTCAGAGTGAGCCGCCCCGATGCAAATCGCTCGCGAACACGGCGTCCAACGCCTTTCGAGCTTGGGGGCAAAGATCGATGCGAAACTGGGCTAACATATGTCCTCGCCTTAGCAAAACTATGACGACCACTTGATCGCGGTCGTCACCGCATGCAGCGCCGCCGCATTGCACGGAGTTGAGCTGCACGACCACTCTCTCGCCAGATTGTCTCACTCTTTTCGCCCGATTGTCGTCGTAAAAGCCCCGATCTTTGGGGCCGATCCTAGAGAAAGCCTTCCGGGATCCGACAATGACGCGCACGCATAAGATAACCATCGACGGCCGCAGCTTTCCGGCCTTCCACGGGCAGTTGTTGCTGGACGCCGCTCTGAGCAACGGAATCGACCTACCCTACGATTGCCGCGCTGGCCACTGCGGCACGTGCTGCGTGCGGTTGGTATCCGGCGAGGTCAAGGGAGGCGAAGGCGCCGAGCCGGGTGTCGTCCATGCCTGCCAGTGCCGGGTGGTCGATAGTGCGGATATCGAGACGACCAAGCTGCCGCAGATCCGCACCGTCGATGGCGTGTTGAGCTCGCTGCGTCCTCTTTCGCCCGAAGTCATGGAAGTCTGCATCAAGACCAAGGGCGCACTCCCCCATCTTCCCGGTCAGTATGTGCAGGTCGCCTTCAACGGATATCCGAGCCGTCCCTTCAGTCTCACCCACCCCATGCGTACCCTGCACGGCAATCCGAGCGGCCGCTCGCTATGGTTCCATGTCCGGCGCATGAAGGACGGGCGGATCACGGGCGCTCTCGGAAAGCGCATCATGCCCGGTCATCGGGTGAAGGTGACCGGACCCTACGGCGCGGCGCATTTCCGGCCGAATCTCAACGGTCCTCTAATTCTCGTCGCCACCAGCACCGGCTTCGCACCGATCTGGTCGATCGCCGTCGCCGCGCTGCGCGAGCAGCCGGAACGCATGATGATGATCATCGCCGGTGGCCGTACCATCGGGTCGCTCTACATGTGGCCGGCTCTCGTGCAGCTCGCCAATTTCCGCAATGTCATCGTGGTACCGTTCTGCAGCACGCCGCAAACCGTGAGCAGCTCCGTGCAATACGGCCGGCCGACCGATTTTCTGCCGCACCTGGTGCCGACCGATGTGCTCTACGCCTGCGGCGCGCCCGCTGTGGTCGATTCCGTCAAGGCGATCGCGGCGCGCATCGGTGCGGTCTGTTATGCGGATCCGTTTCTCCCGACCACCGATGACATCAAGAACGGCCCTTTGACCCGCGCGAAGGGATGGCTCCCGGCGCTCACCCGAAAGAGAGTGAACCAGCTCGCTCCCGATCGCCCCCGTAGCCGGGGGCAGCAGCCGGTCCAGGTGTACAGAGGCTGAAGCAAAGAGTGAGTGGTTCCTATCTTTCTGAGCCTAAATAGTCCTCCGCCGATCGGGGTCGGGCTCTCTGCCCTGCTCCAGGTTTCCCTGCTGTGTGTCTGCGGCTGGCTGATGGTCACCGGCTTCGCCGTGGAGAGTTCGGCCGCAACCGATCCGATCAAGATCGTCGGTCCCAATGCATGCGCCGAATGTCACAAGCAGGAAACCGAGGCCTGGAAGGGCACCCATCACTTCCGGACCTTCCGCGAGATGCCGCGCAATTCCGAAGCGAAGGACATCGCGGAGAAGATGGGGCTGCGGCGCATCAAGTCGGAGAGCGTGTGCCTGAGCTGTCATTTCACGGTCCAGCGGAAGAGCGGCAAGGCGGAGCCCATCACGGGTATCTCCTGCGAATCCTGCCACGGCGCCGCGCGGGATTGGATCAAAGTCCATAGCGGGTTCAGCGGTAAGACGGCCGAAACCGAGACGAAGGCCGAGGAGGCGGCCCGCTGGAAGCTCGCCGTTTCAAAGGGAATGATCAGGCCGGGCTCGCTCTACCAGCTGGCGAAGAACTGTTTCAGCTGCCACGTCGTCCCTCAGGAGGGTCTGGTGAACAAGGGCGGCCATCGCGCCGGCAGCTCTTTCGAGCTGGTATCCTGGTCGCAAGGCGAGGTACGGCACAACACCTGGTATTCGCAGGGCAAGCAGAACGTCCCCGCTGCCGATGCTCGCAAGCGTATGCTCTATCTTGTCGGTCTGGGCGTCGAGCTCGAGACCGGCTTGCGGGCGGTCGGCAAGGCGACGGCGAGAAGGACATACGCCTTCGCCATGGCAAAGCGCGTCGACCGGGCGCGCAAGCAGCTAGCCGCCGCGGCGAAGGCAGCGCCGGACGTGCCGGAGATTGCGAAGCTGGTCGAGTTTGCCTATTCGGCCGGACTCCGGTTGAACAATGGGCCATATTTGACGGCCGCGGCCGACGGCGTCTCCAAGCTGCTGGCAAGCATCGTCGAGAAGTATGACGGCAGCACCATGGCTGGGCTCGATGGACTCATCCCCCGAACGGACAAGTTCAAGGGGAAGGCTCGGAAACCGGCGGCGATCGATTGAGTTAACCCCCGGGGGCGCTCGCGATGGCAGCGCCGGATTGTAGCGACGGGAAAAGAATGAGCGATGTGAGGGGAAATTGTGAGATCGCGCACGTCTGACGTCTCGCTCGGCGGGCGCGGCATGGGAACCGCGGGAATAGTCGTCGGACGAATAGCCCGGGGTCTTCTGATTGCTACCATCTCCGGCGGCCTGTTCTGGCTCGTGTGGATATATGCCTCCGGCCTCCGCGACCCGCGCTACTTCGACGGCTGGGTCCTGGCTGGCGGCATGGCCATGCAGATCGCGTTCCACATCGCCAAATCGGCCGGCATCTCGCCGAAATCGGCCCTGCGCTGGCGGAAGATTCATGTCTTCGTCGGCTATCTGGTGATCGCCGCCTTCGTCTCCCATTGCAACTACTCGCTGCCGGATGCCGCTTTCGAATGGGCGCTGTGGGCGGGCTTCGTGTTGGTGTCGCTGAGCGGAATTCTCGGCACCTATCTCGTCTGGGCGCTGCAGGCAAAAGGCCGGATCGACGACGCTGTGAGCTATGAACGCATTCCGACCCTGCGCTCCGATCTGGAGCTTGAGTTCCTGGTAGCCGTCGCCGAGGCCGATCCGCCACCGCTCGCGATCGCCTTGCCCGGACTGCCCTATGACGCCTGGATCAAGGACCTCTATAAGACCCACCTTGCAGAATTCTTCGAGGGACACCGCAACTTCTTCGCCCACCTCGTCGGCTCGCAGCGCCCCCTCAAGCAGCTCACCGACGCCATTGACAACCTGTCGCGCTATGTCGACCCGCCGAACCAGGAGAAGCTGGCCGCCATCAGGAACCTCGTGGTCGAAAAGGATCGTCTCGACTACGCCCACGTCGCTCTCGGGCTGACCCGTGCCTGGCTGTTCGTGCATGTGCCCGTCACCTATGCGCTGATCATTCTCACGATCGTGCACGTGCTGGTGGTCTATGCCTTCTCGTCGGGAGTGTGGTGATGCGGCGAGCCCGACGAGCGAAGCCGGTTCGGCCGCCGAAGCCCGCCGGCTCGAAGCGCGATCGTGTCGCGGCGCTGCTGGCGCTCGTGACCATGGGCTGTCTGGGATGGGCATTTTATTTCTCGGCCGGCACGCGAATGTTGATGCCGGGACCGCTGACCAGCGGTCACAGCTCGATCGAGACCTGCAATGCCTGCCATACCCAGAACGGCAGCGGTAAATGGAGCTGGATTCACGGCCTCGTCGCTGCTGATCCGCTCGCCGACAGCAAGGCCTGCCTGACCTGCCACAAAATGCCGGATACCGCCTTCAACGCGCACGGCGCTTCGACCCGTGTCCTGAACCAAAGCACCAAGCGGCTGACGGAAGTCGCCGCCGTGTCGACGGAGCCGCTGTCGGCTCGCGCCCAGGACGCTGCGTTCCCCATGCAGGACGTGATGGCGGGCGGACTTTTCTGCGCAACCTGTCACCAGGAGCACCAGGGTGCCGGCTTCGACCTGAAGCGCGTCTCCAACGAGCAGTGCCGCTCTTGCCATGTGGTGAAGTTCGACAGCTTCGACGGCCACCATCCGGATTTCGAGACCTATCCCTTCAAGCGGCGTACGCGGATCATCTACGACCATGCCGGTCATTTCGAAAAGCATTTTCCGGAGATGGCGAAGAAGGATCCGAAGAAGCGCATTCCCGTCACCTGCTCGAGCTGTCACGACAGCGGGAGCGACCGGCGTGTCATGGCCACGGCGCCGTTCGATCGAACCTGCACCACTTGCCATCTCGACCAGATCGTCGGCAAGGAACGAGCGAGTGGCCCGAAGGGCATCGCGTTTCTGGCGCTACCCGGACTTGACCTCCAGACCCTGAAGGACAGGAACGTCCCCGTCGGCGAATGGCCGGAAGACTCCGAAGCCGCGCTCACGCCGTTCATGAAGGTTATGATCGCCCGGACAGCTCGGGGCCGCGCCCTGCTTAAGGCCGTGGACGGTCTGAACCTTCAGGACCTCGCCAAGGCGAGCGACGCTGAGCTCAAGGCGGTGAACGATCTGGTCTGGGAGACCAAGGGGCTGTTCAATGCGCTGGTCACCGGAAAGGCGTCCGACGTTCTGGGTGGTCTCGATGTCGCGGTCGGAACCAGGCTCAGTCCGAGTGTCGTTGCCGACCTGACGGCAAGCATCCCGCGGGACGTGGTCGCAACTGCCCAACGCCAATGGTTGCCCAATCTTCCGGCGGAGACCGCAAACGGCCCGCTCTCGAACGATCCTCAGGTTGCCTCCGGCGCCGCGACTGCCGAGCAGTCATCGGAAGGGGAGCCTGTTTCGGATGCAGCTCAGGCGGCGCCAAGTGATAACGCCGCGGTCGAGCCTGAACCCGAGGCATCGGCCGAACCTGCCGGCACGAAGGAGACGGACTGCGTCGACCCGCCGCCGCGCACGATCGAAGCCGCGGTCGAGGATGCTGAAGCGGTTGTCCCGCCGGACGGAGCGGCCGATGCGACCGGAGAGCCGGAGGGAGAGGTCGACGAAGAGGCGGCGGTCGAGGGACGCTTGCCGTTGCCGACCGGCACGCCTCGTGCCATCAAGGCTCGTAGCGACGGAGCCGACGCTGAAGACTCTGCCGGAGCAGCCGACGACACCGAAGTCCAGCCCGAAAACGGCGATCAAGCTGCCTGCCCTGACGAACCGAACGACGCCAAGCAGGACAACGTGGCGGAGGCCGTCGACGGCGCGGAGGCCCGGCCTGCCGGCAGCGAGGAGACGATCGCCGCAACGGAACAGCCCGCCGACCCCGGCGATCAGACCGATGATTTGCTTTTCCCCACGGAAGAAGAGCTGGGCGCAGTCAAATCAGGCAAGCAGAAGGCCGAAATAACGGGCGAGCCTCAACCTGAGGAAGCGGCTGAAAGGCCCGACGCCGCCAAACCAAAGGCACCGGCTTCGAGCTCTGACGATGTGGCGGCCGCTCCCCAGGCGGCGGCTCCGGCCGAGACCGACATCGAAAGCGGCGTCGATCCGGAGAGCTGGGCGGAGTATGGCGGCTGGTATCGGCAGGACTACTCCATCTTCTATCGCCCGACGGGCCACAAGGACAAATTCATCCATTCGTGGCTCACCATGGCAGGACCTGAGGCCGCGAAGGGCGGCACAAGTCCCGCGGCTGCCGTATTCAACGCCCTTGCGAGCAAGGAGGCCCAAGGGTCGTGCACGAAGTGCCACAGCGTCGACGACGTCCCGAACAAGGGCCGAGTGGTCAATTTCCTTCCCGTCTCGATCGCGAGCAAACTTGGACGTTTCACGAACTTCGTCCACGAGCCGCATTTCGGCATTATGGATGATCGTGGCTGCCTGACCTGTCACGCCCTCGAAAAGGGGCGCCCGTACCTGAACAGTTACGAGCAGGGCAATCCGCGAAAATTCGCTCCCGCTTTCGGAGCCGTGAAGAAGGAGCTTTGCCAGACCTGCCACTCCGGCGGCATGGCGCGTCAAGACTGCCTGCTATGCCACAAATATCATGTGAACCGCCCGACCACGCCCGTCACGGCCACACGCAACGTGTTTCAGTAGCCAGGCAGTCGGCGCCCCGCTCTTAACGATTGGCAACCGCCTTCCAATGCAGCTTTTCCACCTTCGCGGAGGGCGGACTGCCGCCATGCGAGTTGACACTCAACCGGCGCCATGAACACAATGAGTTCGTTGCAGAATCCGGGGCACCGATAAAAACGCCGGGAAACGCAGCGGAGCAAGAACACCGGACTTCGGACGTTTCGCGGGCAGTCGCTCGCAGCCTCCGAGGTGCGCCGGTACCAGCGTGGGAGGAAGGTTCATGAAGAGAAGTGTATTGTGGGGAGCGTCGGCGATCGTGATCGCAGGCCTCCTTGGTTCGGCTTCGTTCACGGCCAGCGCCGAAACGAAAGGTCCGGTGACGGACGACCTCGGTGTCGTCGAGGTCCCGAAGGACGCTCCGATCGTGATCGGGGGATACTGGGTAATCTCGGGCCCCGATACGGCGCTCGGGCTCGATTCGAAGCGCGGGGTCGAAGTCGCATTCGACGACCTCAACAACCAGATTGCCGGCCACTCGATCCAGCTCGTGGTCGAGGATGACGGCTGCAACGCTGAAGGCGGCCAGACTGCGGCGACCAAGCTCGCCACGTTGCCCAACATCGTCGCCGTCCTCGGGCCGGCCTGCTCCAGTGCCGCGACGACCGGCGCGCCGATCCTGTGGAAAGCCGGCATTACCAATATCGGAACTGCCACGACGGCACCCTCGCTGACCGCCCCCGACCGCAAGCCCGACTATTTCGGCTATATGCGGACGATCTACAGCGACAAGGACCAGGGCTTCAACGATGCCGAGTGGTTCTTCAAAGAGCTGAAGTGCAAGACGATCGCTACCATCCATGACGGCAGCCCTTTCGCCTCGCAGCTCGCCAAGGTGGCGGCCGAGCACTTCAAGGAGCTGGGTGGTGAGATCGTGGCCGAGGAGGCCGTGACGCCGACCGACGTCGACATGCGCCCGGTTCTCACCGGCATCGGCACCAAGAAGCCCTGCGTGCTGTACTTCCCGACCTTCGTGGCGGTGACCGCCCAGATCATCCGCCAGGCCCCTGAGATCCCCGATCTCAAGGACACCAACCTCATCGGCGGCAGCGCCGTCATGGCGCCCGGCTTGCTCGAGGCGGCAGGTGATTCTGCCAAGGACTTCCGCATCACCAACGTCGACATCTCACCCGAGGTGATGGGCGCGCAGTATCCGCAGTTCGTCGAGAAATACACCGCGAAGTACGGCGAGGGCCCAATCAACTCCTTCCATGCCCAGGCCTATGATGCGGGCATCATCCTGGCCAAGGCGATCGAGAAGGTCGCCAAGAAGGACGACGCCGGCAACACCTACATCGGAAGGAAGGCGCTCCACGACGAGCTCTTCTCGACAAAAGGCTATGATGGCATCTCCGGACCGATCAACTGCGATGAGCACGGCCAGTGCGGAGCCTTCAACTTTGCCGTCTATCAGATCACCGATCCTGATCCTTCGAAGTTCAAGGCGGGTGAAAATCCGAAGAAGATCTATCCGGTCAAGTAGTCTTCACGCTCCTGCCACGCCGGTTGCCGGTCGCCCCTTGTCGGGCGGCCGGCTTCCCGGGCGGGAGTTCCTGCGAACTCGTCGGGATTCGGAGGCCTCATGACGACTGTTAGCGATGCGCAGCGACAGGCGCAGCGCCAGCGGGCTTGGACCGGAAGACTCGGCAACCTGCACCGGCTGACCTTCGTCGATATCGTTCTGTGGGCATTGCGCGTCGGGCTTCTCGCGCTGGTCGTCTTCGGAACGATCGCCACCCTGTGGAAGGGCACCTACGATGCCCGCCACTGGTTCGACTTCTTCATGTTCGGCCTCACCATCGGCGGCGTCTATGCGCTGATCGCCCTTGGTTACACGATGGTCTACGGCGTCCTGCGCCTGATCAACTTCGCGCATGGCGACATCGCCATGACCGGCGCATTCTCCGCATACTTCCTGGCGCGCAGTTTCGACCGCAACGGTTTTCTCGATGCCTACCCCGTCACCTCGACACTGGGCATCATGCTGCTGTCCATGGCGGTCTGCACCGCAACCGCGTTGATCGTCGAGCGCGTCTGCTATCGGCCGTTCCGCCACGTCGCTACGCTAGCCCCGCTGATCTGCGCGATCGGCGCATCCTTCGTGCTGCAGCATGTGTTCCGCGGCATGTTCGGTTCCAATGTCCGGTCATATCCCGACCCCGAATGGCTGAAGGGCAATGTCGATTTTCTCGGGCTGTCGCTGCCCGCCGTGCAGCCCATCGTCATCCTCACAGCGGTCGCGGCAATGATTTTTCTCTATCTCGTCGTCCAGAGGACCAAGATGGGCATGGCGATGCGCGCGGTCTCGGAGGATCGCGACGCCGCGGCGCTGATGGGCATCGATTCGAACAAGGTCATCATCTTCACCTTCGTGCTCGGGGCATGCATGGCCGGCATCGGCGGCGTGCTCTATTGCCTGGTCTACAAGCAGATCTATTTCTATATGGGCTTCCTGCCGGGCGTTAAGGCGTTCAGCGCCGCCGTCCTCGGCGGAATCGGAAATATTCCGGGCGCCATGTTCGGCGGCTTCTTCCTGGGCGTGATGGAATCGATTGGGCCGCCATTGTTCCTCGATGGCCTCGGCGTTCCGGCTCCCTACCAGCTGCGCGACCTGGTGGCCTTCACGCTTCTCGTCATGGTGCTCGTCTTCCGGCCGCAGGGGCTGCTCGGCGAGGCACTGATCAAGAAGCGGGCCTGAGGAGGAAGCGGTATGTCGTTCGAAGTCGCCGCCGCAAGCCGTGTCGAGGAGCGCAAGACCACCGCTTGGCGCCAGGTGGTCGATACCGGAGCTGCAGATGGGCGGAACCGGGCTGGCGCTCGCCTTCGTCGGCATCCTCACGATGTTCAACAACCGGCCGATCATCGTCGGGCTTCTGACGCTCGGCTACGCGACGCTCGGTTTGCTGTTTGTCGGCACCGGGATTCTGATCGGCACCAGGCGTCCCTTCGCCACGCTCTCCCGGCTCATATTGGCCGGTGGCGTGGCCGGAATGATTGCGGGGGCGCTGATCGCGGTTCTTCCCGCCGTCATGAGCTTCGTCAATCTCCGCTCGATCTTCATCGCCCTAGACAAGCCTCTGCTCGACATGCTGACTTTCTACGTCAAGCCGCCGGCCTTGGGCATCGCCTGTCTTCCGATCCTGGGAGCCGTCCTTGGCGTGGTCGGAGTCTTGATCGTCGCGCTTCCGCTTCGCATCCGCCGGCCATTGTCGGGGAGCCTCGTGGCCGTGGGCCTTGCGGGGCTATTCCAGGAGCTCATCCGCCCCATCCTCGCCAACAGCAGCGCGTCCAAACCCCTTCACGACCTGCTCTACACTTATACGGGTTTGAAGCTCCAAGGTGCGGTCATCATCTTCTGCGTGACACTGGCTTTCATCGTGATCCGCGATCACTTCGGCGACCGGGTCACCGCCGGCTACGACCGGCTGTCGCCCTCTTCGCGGCGCACCATCCGGTGGTCCTATCTTGCCGCCGCCGCCATCCTCATCATCCTGTTTCCGCTCTATGCCGGCAACTTCGTCGGTCAGGTCCTGCTGATGGTCGGCCTCTTCATCCTGATGGGAATGGGCCTCAACCTAGAAGTCGGAATCGCCGGCCTTCTCGATCTCGGCTTCGTCGCCTTCTATGCCGTCGGGGCTTACACCACCGCCCTGCTCACTGCAGACAGCCCCTTTGCGCTCGTCCACCTTTCCTACTGGGAGGCGATGCCGCTTGCCGTCCTCGCCTCGGTGATCGTGGGAATATTGTTCGGCATACCCGTGCTCAAGGTGCGCGGCGACTATCTCGCCGTCGCCACTCTCGGTCTCGGAGAGATCGTGCGGGTCATCGTCCTGTCCGACGCCGCGGCACCCCTCCTCGCCGGTGCCAAAGGTATCCTGCAGATTCCCCGCCCGACGATCGGCGACTTTCACCTCACGACGCCGGTGTCCCTGTTCTACCTCGCGCTCGTCGCATCGCTCATCGCCGCCTATTTCGCTTGGCGGCTCGAGGAGTCGCGCCTCGGTCGTGCCTGGATGGCGATCCGCGACGATGAGGACGTCGCCCAGGCGCTAGGAATCAATCTCATCAACGTGAAGCTGCTCGCCTACGGCCTCGGCGCCGCGTTCGCCGGCCTGGCGGGCTCGATATTCGCCGTCATGCTCGGCACCATTTATCCGCACTCGTTTCAGCTCATCATATCGATCAATATCCTCGCCCTCATCATCGTCGGCGGCATGGGCAGCCTACCGGGCGTAGCCCTGGGCGCTGCGGTGTTGATCGGCCTCCCCGAGGCACTGCGCGAGTTCGGCGAGTTCCGGTTCCTCTTCTACGGCCTGGCGATCATCGCCGTCATGCGGCTCAAGCCGGAAGGCCTGTGGCCGTCGGCCGCCAAGCGCCGCGAGATGCAGATCGACGCCGAGACCGTTGCCCTGCAGTCCACCTCCGTGACCAAGCCGAAACCATGAGCGATCCCGGCGGCGCCCTGCTCAAGACGGAAGCGATGACCAAACGCTTCGGCGGGCTCATCGCCGTCGACAGTCTCGACCTCGAGGTCAAGGAAGGTTCGATCCACAGCATCATCGGACCGAACGGCGCCGGCAAGACCACCGTCTTCAACTGCATCATGGAATTCTATACGCCCGACGAGGGCGCGATCTGGTTCGCCGGCGAACGCATCGACGGGGTTACGCCCGACCGGGTCGCCGCCGCCGGTATCAACCGCACCTATCAGAACATTCGCCTGTTCCGGAACCTGACCGCCATCGAGAATATCCTGGTGGGCATGCACATCCACTTGAAGTCGACGTGGCTCGGCGCCGTCTTCAACACGGCAGCGACCCGCCAGGACGAGGCGGAGGCCAATGACAATGCGCGGAAGATTCTCGAGTTCGTCGGGCTGCGCGGACGTGGCGACATCGTGGCGCGCAACCTTGCCTACGGCGAGCAGCGCCGCCTTGAAATCGCCCGGGCGCTGGCCACCCGGCCGCGGCTGCTCATGCTCGACGAGCCAATGGCGGGAATGAATCCGCGCGAGAGCACCGACATGATGAATTTCGTGCGCCGGGTGCGCGACGAGCGCGGCATCACGATCGTGCTCATAGAGCACTCGATGCGCGTCGTGATGGGCGTTTCCGATCGGGTGAGCGTGCTCGACTACGGCGTCAAGATAGCCGAGGGCACGCCGGCCGAGGTTCAGAACGACGCTCATGTCATCGAGGCGTATCTCGGCACCAAGAACGCGACTCTGAAATAGCATGTCCCTCCTCGCGATCCGCAACCTCCATGTCCACTACGGCAAGATTCATGCCCTGCGCGGCGTGTCTCTCTCCGTCGGCAACGACCAGATCGTCACGTTGATCGGGGCGAATGGCGCCGGCAAGAGCACGACCCTGCATGCGATATCGGGGATCATCGCGGCCACCGAGGGCGAAGTCTTGCTGGAAGGTCGATCGCTCAGGGAGCATGCCGCCCATGAGGTGGTGTCGCGAGGCGTCATTCAGGTCCCCGAGGGACGGCGTATCTTCAGCCGCCTCACAGTGGCGGAGAATCTCCGGGTCGGCGCCTTCCTGAACAAGGACGGCAAATGGATCGCCGACAAGGAATCCCAGGTGCTGGACATGTTTCCCGTGCTCAAGAAGCGCTTGAAGCAGGTCGCCGGCACGCTGTCTGGTGGCGAGCAGCAGATGCTGGCGATCGGCCGCGCCCTCATGTCGAACCCGCGCATTCTGCTGCTCGATGAGCCGAGCATGGGACTTGCTCCCATTCTCGTGCAGCGCATCTTCGACACGATCGTCGAGATCCGCAAGCAGGGCGTGGCGGTGCTGCTGGTCGAGCAGAATGCGTTTCTGTCGCTGCAGATCGCCGACTACGGATATGTCATCGAAACGGGCGAGATCGTGCTCGAAGGCGCGGGCCGCGAGCTGCTTTCCAATCCGCAGATCAAGGAAGCCTATCTCGGCTAGGTCAGGCGCCGGCCAGAAAGTTCAAGTGTTTGGTGGCCGACTTCTCTGCCGCCTTCTCGATTTGACGGTAGCGCGATACTATTTCCGCCCCGAGCCTGGTCAGGCTGGCATTGCCGCCGTTCGCGCCTCCCTGTTTCGTCGACACCGCCGGCTCCTTGAACATCGTATTCACGCTTTCGACGAGCAGCCATGCCCGGCGATAGGACATGCCGAGCTTCTTGCCCGCCGCGGTGATGGAACCCTCCGTGTCGATGGCTTCCAGCAGGTTGATCTTGCCGGGTCCCAACGCTCCGCGGCGGCCCAGGTCCACCCGAAGTGTGAGGGCCGGCCGGACATTGCCGCGCTCGGGCACCCTCGTCCTTTGCGTCACTCCCAAGCTCTTGCGTGGCATCTGGAACGACCTGCTGCCTGCTGGACTACTTCACTCTAGGCAATCTCGGCTGCTTGATCCAGACGGTCGACGATCGCGCGCTCGCATCGGGAAAGCCGGCCCATGCCGTGATAAGGCCTCCGGTGTGACAGTCGCCATGGATTGAGATCGCCCGACTTTCGCTCCTGCTTCCGGTGCCGTGCCCGTGAAGGCACCGTGGTCGAAATCGGCATCGAAACCAGTGACCTCGCGAACCCCTTGGCGTAGTCTCGTCCGAACTCTGCACGAATTCTGCGCAGGCGAGACGGGGCACAGGCACTTCGGATGACCACAATAAACTACCGCAACTCGACACTTTCGAAGACCGGCCCGGCATACAGCCATGCCGTGCTCGACGGAAGCTATGCGTTTCTCTCGGGCCAGCTTGCCGCCGACGCGACCCACCGCGAAGTGCGGTTCGGCGACATTGCCGATGAAACGCGAGCCTCGATGGAACTGCTGCAGGGCGTGTTGCGCGACATTGGTCTCGATTTCACCGACGTTGTGAAAGTCAGTGTCCATCTTTCCGACGACCGGCATTTCGATGCCATGAATTCCGTCTATCAATCGTTTTTCCCGCCCGGAAAGCTGCCCGCCCGGACCACCGTCATCACGCGGCTGCTGTTCGGCTGCCTCGTCGAGATAGACTGCATCGCCCGCTTGCGGAAGTGAGGTGTCGGCTGGCCAATCAAAACGCGAAGATGAAGGAGAAGACAGGATGATCGTCAGGACGCTCGAGGAAATCATCGGAAGCCCGCGCCACGTATCGGGCGACGGCTGGGAAAGCCGCAGGATTCTCCTGAAGGCGGACGGAATGGGATTCTCTCTCCATGACACGGTCGTCAAGGAGGGAACCGAACAGCGACTTCACTACAAGCATCACCTCGAAGCGAACTACTGCATTTCGGGCCGCGGCGAAGTCGTCGACGTTAAGACGGGCAAAACCTTTCCGATCGTGCCGGGCACGCTGTATGCCCTCGATCGACATGATGAGCATATCCTGCGCGCGATTTCCGGCGATCTGCGGCTGGTTTGCGTCTTCAACCCGGCCCTCAGCGGCCAGGAGACGCATCGGGCTGACGGAAGCTATGCCGCTGAGGCGGATTGAGGGTACGGATGTCCCTGCCCCCGGCGCCGAAGTGGGCGCTGCGATCCCTACAGGTCCTTGCAGAGTCGCATCGCGTCCAGCATGGCTGCGTGGATGTTGCGCGCCGCCCAAGCATCGCCGATCCGATGGAGAAAGAACTCGCCGTCCGGATTGCAGTCTATCGGTTGCGGTTTCGCCGCCGCCAGCGCCTTGAGATCGGATTCGCCGAGATTTCGTGACAGCGGCTTCAGCTCGTCATAGAGAGCGGAATTCGGAACGGTGCCGTAGTCTCCGACGACCAGATCCACCTCTCTGTCGCTTCGCGTGTCGGAATAGGTATTGGTCAACACGGCTTTGAGCCGGTTGCCCTCGCGCCGAACCTCGTCGAGCCGCGTATCCGGCGTCACCGTCGTCCCGCTTTTGTAGACCTCCGCCATATGTGCGCCGAGGTTCGTGTCGGACATCTCGAGACCGAGCGATCGATCTGGGGTGACGATCTCGACCGTCAACCCCTTCGAAGCAAGATATTGGGCGCACGACAGCGGCGCATGATTGCCGCTCTGGTCGAATACGAGGGCGGAGCGACCGCCTTGAACGTCGCTCGTCAGCACGTCCCAGATCGTGGTGGCAAGCTCCCGGCCGGCAAAATGGCCTACCTCGGGCAGCCCGCCCGTCGCGACGATCACCACATCCGGCTTTTCCGCCAGCACGTCCGCGGCTTGGGCCAGGCGGTTCAGCTTCACATCGACACCGAGACGATCCATTTCGTCGGCCAGCCAGCGCACGATGCCGATCATGTCCCGCCGCCACGTAGCCTTTGCGGCGAGAACGATCTGGCCGCCTAGTTCTGCTGCCGCCTCGAACAGGACGACCGAATGCCCGCGCGACGAAGCGATCCGCGCCGTTTCCAGCCCGCCCGGTCCGCCGCCGACCACGACGACGCGCTTCGACGGTCCCGTCGTTCGTCCGATGACGTGCGGCAGAGTCAGCTCGCGCCCGACCGCGACATTCTGGATGCACAGGGCGTCCTTGCCGAGGAGCACCCTGTCGACGCAATAGCCGGCGCCTACGCATGGGCGGATCTCCGCCTGCCGGCCATCCTTCAGCTTGTTGACATGGTGCGGGTCGGCAATGAACGCCCGGGTCATGCCGACCATGTCGACGAAACCTTCCTTGACCGCGTGAACCGCGGTCGCCGCGTCCGTTATTCGGGTTGCATGCAGGATCGGGATGTCGACTGCCGACTTTATTGCGTGAGCGAGCTTCAGGTAAGGCGCCGAAGGAACCCACATCGTCGGCCACAGCTTTGCCGAGGCCTTGTAGTCGGTCGCATTCCCGCCGACCACGCTGATGAAGTCGATCAGGCCGGAAGATGCGTGGGCGCGCGCGATCTCGATACAATCCTCCTGTGTTAGTCCTCCCGTCAGCATCTCGTCGCCCGGCATGCGGATGCCGATCAGGAACGCGTCTCCCGCCTCGTGCCGGCAGGCCTCCAAGATTTCGAGCCCGAAGCGCATGCGATTGGCGAGCGGCCCTCCATAGCCGTCGCTTCTGCGGTTCATGGCCGGAGACCAGAACTGCTCGATGAGCGTCCCCGCCTGGGTGGATATCTCCACGCCATCGAGATCCCCGTCGCGGGCGCGGCGCACCGCTGCGATATAGTCGCCGCGAATGCGCCGAATGTCGTGATCCTCCATCTCGGCGGGAAAGGACCGGTGGATCAGCTCGCGCAATCCGGAGGGAGCGAAAGCCGGAAGCCAATTCGCGTCGTCCCACCGCTCACGCCGCCCGCCATGAGTGAGCTGCACCGTGCACGCCGCACCATTGGCATGCAGGCTGGCCGCCATGCGCCGGTACTGAGGAACGACTTGGTCCACCGCACCATTGATCTGCCCGTAGTGAAAGGAGTTCTCGATCGAGACCGCACTCGCTCCACCGAACTGCACGAGCCCGACCCCGCCCTTCGCCTTCTCCGTTTCATAGGCGATGTAGCGATCCGTTATGTTCCCCTGGACCGCATAGCCCGGCGCGTGGCTCGTCGACAGGAACCGGTTTCGGATCGTCACGTGCTTTATGGTGAGCGGCGAGAACAACACGTCGACTGGAGCCACGGCACTCGGTTCCCGTTATTTGGTCAACCCACGAAGCCTCTCGGATCTCCCGCGAAGGAGCTCCGCTCCGATCAGCAGCAGAACGGAAAACAGCACCTGAACGGTCGCAGCAGCGGTGATCGTAGGGCTGATCATTTCCCGGATTCCCGCGAACATCTGCTTGGGCAGCGTTCGCTGCTCGGCACTCGACAGGAACAATGCCACAACGACCTCGTCGAAGGATATCACGAAGGCGAAGATCGCACCTGTCACCACACCCGGGAGGATCAGCGGCAGGATGACCTTGCGGAATGTGAAGACCGAGGTGGCACCGAGACTTTGCGCAGCCCGAAGCAACGACCAGTCGAAGCTCGTCAACGTGGATGTCACCGTAATCACCACGAACGGAGTAGCCAGTGCCGTGTGGGCGAGGACAAGTCCGGTGAACGTTCCAATGAGGCCGAAGTAGGCATAAGACATGAACACCGCTACCGCCACGATGATCACCGGCACGATCATCGGCAGCAGGAGCACACCCAGGATCACGGAGCGAAATGGCAGATGGGTGCGGGCCAGGCCCAGGGCCGCGAGAGTGCCGAGCGTGGTCGATAGGATGGTCACCACGACGGCGAGTTTCACGCTCAGGATCAATGCGCCCGTCCATCGCGGATTGCCGAAGAAATCGCGATACCATTGCAGCGACAGGCCAGGCATCGGGTAGCTGAAGTATGGCTCGGCATTGAAGGATAGCGGTATGACTGCCAGAATCGGCGCGATGAGGAAAAGCAGCACCAAGCTCGTAAACACCCATCCGGCATAGTAAAGCGCTCGTTCGACCGGAGTGGCGTATGGGGCGGGCCTGAGCATGCGGACTATCCGAGCTTCACCTTGTCGATGCCGATCAGGCGGTTGTAGAGGAAGAACAGGATCAAGGTCGCCAACAGCAGGATCGCGCTCAGTGCGCTGGCCTTGCCCCAGTTGTTCTCCTGGTTCATCGCCGACGCGATCACGCCGCTCACCATTTGATCCGCCGCTCCGCCGACCAGTGCGGGCGTGATGTAGTATCCGAGGCAGAGGATGAAGGTGAGCAGACACCCTGCACCGATTCCCGGCAGCGTGAGCGGCAGATACACCTTGAGAAACGAGTAGAAGGGTCCTCCTCCCAGCGAGCGGGCGGCCCTCATGTAGGTTGGAGAGATGCCTTTCATCACGCCGTAGATGGGCAGCAGCGTGAACGGCAGTTGTATGTGAGTCATCGCGGTCACGGTGCCGAAGCGGCTGAAGATCAGCTTCAGGGGCCCGTCGGAAAGATGAAGATACTGGATGACGTTGTTGACCGGGCCGTTGTCCTGCAGCAACACGAACCAAGCCGTCGTGCGCACGAGAAGCGAGGTCCAGAACGGCACGAGAATGAATATGAGGAGGACGCTGGCCACACGCTGCGGGGCATGAGCCAGCATGAGGGCGACGGGATATCCGAGAAGCAGCGTGAGGATGGTGACCAGCGCGCTTATGTAGAACGTTCTGAGCAGGACGGAGACGTACACCGCCTGGGACTTCGACACCGGCGCGATATCGCCCTCGACCGTGTGCTCAAGGTCGAGCGCCCTCAGCACGATAGAAGTCGGTCAGCGGCTTTCCCGACAGCTTGATCTTCGTCCAGATCAGCCGGTCGCCCCACATTTTGTCGGCCGCGATCATCTGCTCCTTGTACGGCGGCGCGCTCAGCGCGGCCGCCTTGGCAGCGCTCGCGACGACCTTGCTTCGCACTCCGGAGATTTCATAGTTGAGCCGCTTTCCGACGAACGCAGCCGTGTTGTTCTCGGAGACCTTCCTGAAGTCTTCCACGAGTGCGGCAAAGGCAGGCTCATCGGGTGTTGCCCTGCCGTCCCAATCCTGCAAAGCGGCGACGGTGCGCGGAAGCGTCTTGGCGATGCTTGGATCATGGACCGCCCGCGTCAGCAGAAGAACGACCGGGACGGCGAAGGTGACGAGTACGAACACCAGGAGCGGAAGGACCAGCGCGAGCGCGCGCAGATGACCTTTTCTCTCGGCGAAGGCAAACTGCCGTCGCAGGTTCAGGGCATGCGAAGCTTGGACGATTCCTTCGGCCATTCGAGGGCCGGAGGGGGCTTGCGCCCCCTCCCTAACGGTTCCTATTGAGCAACCCAGATATTGAAGCGATCACGCAGCGCGTCGAGGTTGTCCGCCCCAGAACTTGGCGTTGACGATGAAGCCGTTCTTCATGTTGTCCGGATTGGTGGGCAGATCGGGCACGATCTGGGGATTCGTGCTTGCGATCGCCTGCTTGTTGCCGGGACCATAGGAGATGTAGTTGGTCTGGTCGGCCTGGCGGTCCGGACGGCCCGCGAAAGCAATGAACTTGTAGGCCTCGTCCCGGTTCTTGGACCCCTTGACGACATTCCAGCCCTGCCAGTCCAGCGCCTGGTGATCCCACATGACGGCGAAGGGCTTCTTGTCCACTTTCGCAGCGTTGTAGATGCGCCCATTCCACGCCGTCGTCAGGATCACCTGGCCATCGGCGAGGAGCTGCGGCGGCTGTGCCCCGGCCTCCCACCACACGACGTCCTTCTTGATCGTGTCGAGCTTGGCGAACGCGCGATCGACGCCTTCCGGCGTCGAAAGCACATCGTAGACGTCCTTCACGGCCACACCGTCGGCAATGAGCGCCCACTCGAGGTTGACGAAGGGAGACTTCTGCATTCCTCGCTTTCCGGGATACTTCTCGAGGTCGAACAGGGCGCGTGATCGAATTGGGGGCTTCCTTCACCTTGGTCGTGTCATAGGCCAGCACGGTCGCATAGAGGATGCTCGGCACGACGCATTCACTTGCGTCGGCGCTGATGAACTCGTCGCGCTTCAGGCCAAGCTTGTCCCAGTCGATCTTCTCGACGATGCCCTCGGCACATGCCGCCATCGTCGTCATGGAGTCGTTTTCCACGACGTCCCAGGTGACGTTGTTGGACTCGACCATCGCCCGGATCTTGGCGATTTCACCGTTGAATTCTTCCTCGACGACCTTGCCGCCGGTCTCCTTCATGAAGGGTTCGAAAAACGCCTTGCGGACGCTCTCCTGATAGGCGCCACCCCAAGACACGACGGTTACGCTGTCGGCTGCCCACAATGGCGTGGACAAGGCCGCGAGCAGCAATGCAGTCGATAGCAGCTTCGTTTTCATTACTTACCTCCCGTTTGGTGCGCAGAGCGCCCGATCCCAGATATGCTACGCAATGTCGGGGATTCCAAATAGAAATACCGAAGTTTCCCTTTGCGCTCAACTGGCTTGGCTCTTGGGCGGCTTGCCGCGCCTAGCAGGCGACTAGTTCACCAATAGGATGTGCCGGTCGTGGAAAGGAAGCCTAGACACCGAGCAGCTGGTGAAGGATCTGCTTGTCCGCCAGTAGAGCCTCCCGAGTGGTCGTGTGGGCTATTCGGCCCTTGTCCATGACGTAAGCGCGAGTCGTCGCCGACAGCGCAAAGTCGAGGTTCTGCTCGGCGAGGAGCACGGCTATCCCCTGCTCGCGATTGAGCTTTACGAGCATTTGCTCGATCTCGTAGACGATCGAGGGCTGCACCCCCTCGCTCGGTTCATCGAGAAGCAGCACTTTGGGCCGTGTTGCCAGGGCCCGGCCGATGGCCAGGATCTGCTGCTGGCCCCCGCTGAGGCTGCCGGCGAGAATATGCGGGCGTTCGGCAAGCACCGGAAGCATTGCAAACACCTCTTGCAGGGCCCGGTTGGGGTCGTGCCCGCACCCGACCGCGGACGCAATGATGTTTTCGCGAACCGTCAGACGTGGGAAGACGTGACGTCCCTGCGGCACGTAGCCGAGGCCGGCCCTCGCCCTCTGCGACGGCGAGTCCGGCAATTTTCGGTCGTCCATGCTGACGGTACCCGACACTGGGCGGACGAGGCCCATGATGTATTTCATCAGGGTGGTCTTGCCTGTGCCGTTGCGGCCCAGCAACGCCACCATCTCCTTCGCGGCGACCTGAAGATCGATGTCCCGGATGATGACAGTCGAGGCGTAGCCGCCACTGGCTTCAGATACTCTTAACACTCTGGCGTCGCCCCAAATAGATGTCGAGTACCCGCTCGTCCCGACGCAGGTGTTCGATCCTGCCCTCGGCGAACTTTTTGCCCTGATGTAGGACGGTGACCTCTGCATCGAGCAGACGGACGAATTCCATGTCGTGCTCGACGACCACGATGGCGGCATTGTCGGCAAGCCTTCGGATCAGATCCGCCGTCTGGCGCGTTTCTGCGATGGTCATGCCGGCCGTCGGCTCATCGAGCAGAATGACTTTCGGACCCAGGCACAGCACCATGCCCATGTCCAGCCATTGCCGCTCGCCGTGAGAGAGATTGGCGCCAGCCAGGGAGCGTTTCTCTGCCAGGCCGATGACGGGCAATACCGACTCGACGATGGCATCGGCCTCTGTCCAGTTTCGGAATCGCGAGAATCCCGCCAGCCAGAGATTCTCCGCAACACTGAAGTCGGAAAACACCTGGGCAACCTGCATCTTGAGGGCGAGCCCGGCCCGCACCCGCGCGAAAGGCTCCTCGGCGGTGATATCGACGCCGCCAAGTCGAATGTTGCCCTTGTCCGGGCGGTGAAGACCGGCGCAAACCTTGAGAAACGTGCTCTTGCCCGCGCCATTGGGTCCGATCAGGCAGCGGATGCCGCGTTGCGGAATGTCGATGCTGACGTCGTCGACGGCCAGAACACCGCCGAAGGCCTTGGTGAGCTCCTGTGTGGCGAGAGAGGGTCCGTGATCGCCGGCCGTCGTCGCAGCCTGCCAGAGAGTCTTCGAACTCTGGGTCGATGCGGGACTGGGAGGGGACCGAAGCGCCGACCGCAACCGGCCCGATGCGCTGTCGAGGAGACCGATGAGTCCGCGCGGGATGAACAGCACGAACAGGATCAGGATGATTCCGAGCGCCAGTGTGGTCTGCCCGCCGATGACTCCGCCTCCGAGCCAGAAGGACAGGCCCCCGACGGCCACGGCGCCGAGGAAACCTCCAATGAGCGTGCCCCGTCCACCGACGAGGACATAGATCGGAACCAGAAGTGCCTCGGCAATGCTGAAGACGGTCGGATTGATGTA
This sequence comes from uncultured Alphaproteobacteria bacterium, assembly GCA_963789175.1. GTDB lineage: Bacteria > Pseudomonadota > Alphaproteobacteria > Rhizobiales > Aestuariivirgaceae > CAWBJO01. The sequence continues at coordinate 139,594 of CAWBJO010000002.1, read as the reverse complement.
GGTAGCCCACGAGGCGTAAAGCCCGCCTGCGATCCCGGCGATGGTGCCCCCGAGCGTGAAGAGGACCAGCCGATACGCCCGCACGTCGAAGCCGAGGAGCTCCGTCTTGAGTTCGTCCATTCGGATTGCCGCGACCACCCGCCCGAACGGCAGGCGCAGAACACCGCTGACTGCACCATAGAGCAGCACGGCAATCGCAAGGGTGGCCAAGTACATCCCCAGCGGTCCCAACGGCTGTGCGTCGGAGCCGAATCCGAGTGTCGGCGGCGGAATGCTCGTCATGCCGTTGTCGCCGCCGACCACCGCATCGCCGACGTTCACCGTCAGTCCGACGGAACCGGTCCACAGGATCAGCGTGAAGGTGTAGGTCAGGATCGTGCCCTGGAGCGCACTGATCCTTCCAAAGAAAATCAGGTAGCCGACGATCGCGGCGAAGAATGCGCCGGTAAGCGCACCGATCGGGACTATCCAGACCAGGTTGTTACCGGTGAGCGGAGCGAAATTGATCGCCGCAATGCTCGCCACATATCCGCCGAGCCCGTAGAACGCGGTCTGTCCGAAGCTCAGGAAGCCGCCTTTGCCCCATACGAGATCGAGGCTCAGAGCCAGGATGCCGAAAATGATCCACGACGTCCCGACATAGAGAACGAAATCATCGAGAACCCCGCTGAGCAGGGCAAGGCCTGCTCCGGCCACGGCGATGGGAATGAACCAGCGCGAGAAATCCGACCAGCGGATGGAGTTCCGATCGGCTACAGCTTCAGCCGCCATCTATCCGTGATCCCATTGGGAAAGATCCGAAGCAGCAGGATGGTCGCGACGAAGAACATGATGTCGCCCATCACTGTCGAGAGGTAGCTGGCAGTCGCACTCGCGACCCAGCCGAGCGCACCGGCAGCAACCGCGGTGCCGGTAAGTGCCAACGGCCCCGCGACGACGACGGCCAGGAACGCCTTGGCCACGAAAGCGATGCCCATGCCGGGCGTCGCAGGGAAAGCCGGTACGAGTAGGCCCCCGGCCAATCCGGCCAGGCCCGCGCCGAACGCGAATGTGATGGTGTTGATCCGTTTGGTCTCAATCCCCATCGCGGACGCCGTTTCCCGATCCTGGATCGAGGCTCGCGCCATGATGCCGTACGATGTGCGCGTCAGGATCAGGTAGGTCGAAAGGAGCATGACGACTGCGGCAGCGGGGAGGAACAGGAAATAGACGGAAATGGAGTAGTGGCCGATTGCGACGTTGGCGAGGGGCAGGCCCACGCCCGGCGTCGTCGATCCGAAGATGAGGACCGCCGTCTGATAGAGAGCGAGGCTCAGTCCCCAGGTCGCCAGAAGGGTATCGAGCAATCGCCCGTAGAGGTGCCGGATGATCAGCCACTCGATGATCGCGCCGAACGTAGCTGCAACGAGCCCCGCAAACAGAAAGGCAAGCGGCAGAGGTAGGCCGGCTCGCGTCGCCATAAGGGCCGCATAGGCACCTATCATGATGAATTCGCCGTGCGCGAGGTTGATGACGCCCATCAACCCGAAGATCACCGCCAGTCCCAAGGTCGCAATGATCAGTACCGAGGCGCTGGAAAGCGAGCTCACCGCGACGATGGCAAGGTAATCCCACTGCATTGCGTCCCCTCGACGATTGGGGCGAGGCGCTTGCCGCGCCCGCCCCAACCCCGCGTGTGAGCTTTATTCAGGCACGAACTGCTTGCTGATGGTCTTGTCCTTGATGAGGTCGCAGACTTCATCCTCGTAGGTCGGCGCGACTTGCTTGTAGACCTCGATCACGTCGAAGGCGTGTTCCCGGTTGCCCTTCACGATGTAGATGTTGTGCTTCAGGTGGTGCGATCCCGGCTGATACCCCACCGTGCCGTTGGGACCTTCGAAGGTAAGTCCACTTTCAAGCGCGCCGATCGTCGGCTCCGCGTCGGCAGTGCCGGCCTTGTCGACCGCCATCGCCCACAGATGCGCCGCGTTCCATGCATCCGCCGCTTCCGAGATGATCGGCTCCTTGTCTCCATAGGCCGCCGACCACAGCTTCTTGAACTCGTCGTTCTTCGGCTCGTCGACCCAGTGGAAGTATTCCTGCGAGACCACGACACCCTCGCCGGCATCGGGTGATACGACGACCTGCTGATTTCCGGAACCGTAATTGGTGGAAACGATGCCGATCTTGCTTTTCAGGCCGGCCGCGGCGAACTGCTCGAGGAAGCCTGTCTGGTTGGCGCCCACCGGCAATGCGATGACGACATCCGGCTGGGATTCCTGGATCTTGCGAAGCGTGGCGCTGAAATCGCTCGTCGACAGCGGCAGGAAGTCCTCGCCGACCACTTCGCCGCCCATATCCTTGGCGTACTTGTGGATCCACGCGGCGCTGATGGTTCCGAAGTTGTAGTCGGGCGCCATGATGTAGAACTTTTTGCCGTAGTTCTTGGCGGCCCAGTCCAACAGCACGCCCAGCTGCTGCGAAGCGGAGGCCCCGCCGATGAAGTTGTAGCGGTCGCACACGCCGCCTTCATAGAGCGAGCTATAGAAGTAAGGGATCTTCGCGCGGTGCATGATCGGCCGGACCGCTTCGCGCGATGCGCTGGTGAGGCCGCCGAAAACCGCGACCACCTTGTCCTTAAGCAGCAGTGTATTCACATACTGCGTGTACTTGGAGAGTTCGGATTGCGTATCGTACTCGACGATTTCGATCTGCTTGCCCAATACCCCGCCTTTTGAATTGATGTCGTCGACGGCCAGCTTCAATCCTTGGGCCTGTTGAATTCCGTAGATGTTGAGGCCGCCGGTGAGATCGTGAAGCGAGCCGATTTTGATCGTGTCCGCGGCGCTTGCCGGCACTGTGAGCAGCACACTCATGGAAAGTGCAGCCAATATCTGGCGGCGCCCTATGGAAATGCGCATTATCCGATTCCTCCCTGGTTGTCGGGCGACCGTCTCAAAGGATGATCGCGTTATCATTCCTGAACCAAAAAAACGGCGACCAGAACAATACCAATGGGCAGGCAAGTCAATACCCCGGCCCTCGATTCACTCAGCGGGTTTCGCTTTCGTTCCAGTCATCGCTGAGGCCGCCTAGCATGGAATGGTACATCTCGTCACCGGCGTGCTGGGTGAACTCAACATTGATCTGGTCAATGCGAAGCCCGAGGATATCAATGCAGGCTCCGACCAGCTTTTCGGCGAGCCTGCTGCGCTGCTCGGCCGGACGGCCTCTGCGAATGTCGCACATCAGCAGAGCCGCCGGATAAGGATCCGTCTCGCTGCAGCGCCACACGCCGCCATCCAGCTCCCGTATGGCCACCGTGATCCTCTTTACGCTCGCTTGCATCACGTCCGCATAGATGTCTCCCAGGCGTTTCGCCAACCGCTTCTTGTCATTAACAGAATATTCTTGGGAGACATCGAGCTGCAGATACGGCATGGGATCCTCAAATGTTTGCGCTGGTCATTGCGCCCGAACGCTTGAGGTGAGCGTCCTCGACTGTCCGAGCCACTGCGAACATCATCCCTTCCCGTCCCGCGGGGCAAATGAGTTGAAGCCCGAACGGCAGGCCGGCCATCAGCCCTGCCGGGATGGACAGGGCGGGAAGTCCCAGCAAATTCCACGGGCTGGTCAGGGACAGCAATGCGGATCGGACCTCGACTGCGACCCCGTTGATCGTTGGCGTCCTCTCGCCGATTGCCGGTGCAACCGTGGGCGTGGTGGGCAACGCGAGGAGATCGAAGGACTCGAAGAGCTCATGAACCTTGTGCCGCAGCAGCTCGCGCCGATTCATCGCCTCGACATACCGCCACGCCGGAACGCCGGCGCCATTCTGAAGACGCTTGACGACCTCCTCGTCGATGAGTGCACTCCCGTCGCGCAAATCTTCCCTATGTTCAAGGTAGGCTTCGGGAGACTGGATGGCCGTCAGGACCTCGAAAAGAGTGGAGCCTTCCTCGAGGACCATGGCGGTGGGCGAAAATCCAGCACGACCCAAGAGCGCGAGAAGCTCACTTTCGATGACCGGCTCGACTGGCCCGAATGAAGAGGGATCGATCCATCCGAGCCGTGGCTTGCCAACAAGCCCCGTGGATGGAAGGTTGGAATCGATCAAGGCCTCGTAGGAGACTAGGGCATCCTCCGTAGTCCGGGTGAAAAGCCCAACATGGTCGAGCGAGTCGGCAAGGGGATATACGCCGTCCCGCGGAATCGCCTCGTAGCTTGGCTTGTAGCCCACGACCCCGCACAATGATGCCGGCACACGGATGGAACCGGCGGTGTCCGTTCCAAGCGCCAGTGGAACGATCCCGGCACCCACCGCCACTGCGCTTCCGCCGCTGGAGCCGCCCGACATGCGGGACGGATCGTGAGGGTTGCGGGACGCGCCGTGGAACGACCGGTCACCCGTGATCCCGAACGCAAACTCGTGCAGAACGGTCTTTCCGATGATGACCGCCCCCCTGGCGCGAAGCCTGGCGACGCAGGTCGCATCGGATGCCGCAATGCGGTTCTTGTGGAGCCCGGAGCCCGCCGTCGTGACCTGCCCTGCGACATCGATGATGTCCTTGATGGCAACTGGAATGCCATGAAGAAGGCCGAGATCCCTTCCCTTCTTCATGTCCTGATCGAGACTTTTGGCGGCTGCCTCGGCGCCTTCGCGGTCGATGCTGACGAAGCAGTTCAGGAGCGGATTGATCCGTTCGATGCTCTCGACCGTCCTCCGGACAAGCTCGAGGGCGGATGTCCTCCCGTCCCTGAGGGCACGTGCGACACTGCGAATGTCCCGATTCGCGAAGAAGCCCCGCGCTTTGCCGTCCAACACTGGTTTTGTCTCGACGGTCATGCCGCGTTCCGATCCGATCAGCGGGGAAACGCCGAGCCGCCGCGATAGCCGAGCATCTGGTCGTAGAGATCGACGCGGCGGTCCCGCAGAAGATCGTTTAGGTCGTTCCATATGGGTGCCGTTCGCGCCTGCACGAGATCGATGTCCGCATAGAGGATCGTATCTTCGCTTGGGCCTGCTATGCGACCGATGGGCCAGCCGTTGGTTCCGGCGATCAGCGAGTTTCCCATGAATCCGGATGCGCGTTCGGTTCCCACCCGGTCGGCCGTCGCGATGAATACGTTGTTGGAATGCGCCGCAGTCATGGTGAGGTACGCCGCCATGCATACCCCGCTCGCATCATAGAGTGGCGGCGGCGTCCACACCCATCCTGTCGGGATGCAGATGATGTCCGCTCCCTGCTGAGCTACGAGGCGGGCAGCTTCCGGAAACCAGATATCCCAGCAAACCAGGAGGCCTATCCGCCCGATTTTCGTTTCGAACACGGGGAAGCCGAGATTTCCCGGCGTGAAGAAGAGCTTTTCCCGGTTCCAGAGATGCGTCTTTCGATACTTTCCGATGTAGCCGTCGGGGCCGACGAGCACCGCCGTATCATAGAGCTGGGGCCCATCGAGTTCCGGAAGGCACCCGACGATGTAAAGACCATGCTTTCGGCAGAAGTCTGCCCAGCCGCGCACCGTCGGACCGCCGGGTACCTCTTGCGCATGCGCAAAGGCTTCCGAGCGCGTGCTGAACGAATAGCCCGTGGTCGCCAGCTCGGGCAGCACGATCAGGTTGGCTCCCTCAGCCACTGCCCGTTCCAGTCGTTCCTGGACGGCTGCGGCGTTTGCCGCCAGGTTCTCGATTCCGACCTGAGGGTCGAATTGCACGACGGCAACTCGCACGGGGCTCCCGCGCGTGTCGCGCTCCGCTCCGTCTTTCGTCTTGGTAGGTGCGGCCATACCGATCCTCTCTTAAGTGGTTCACTAATTGAACCACTTGCGGTGCGCCGTGTCTAGTTCTATTTTAGAACCACGATTGCCGCCAGCCGGAGGATCCGGCGCATTGCGAGAAATGAAATGAAGAGAACCAGCTTGGAATCCGCCCGGTGCCCCGTTGCGCGCTCTCTGGCGGCCATCGGCGATTGGTGGTCCCTGCTCATCGTCCGCGATGCCATCGACGGTGTGAGCCGCTTTGGCGATTTTCAGAAAAGTCTGGGGATATCCAAGTGCACCCTGGCCGCGCGCCTGAAGACTCTCGTGTCGCTGGGCATTCTCAGAATGGCTCCCGTTGGCACCGACAGCGCCTACGAGCAGTATCACCTTACCGACAAGGGCCGTGATCTCTTCATGGTGGTTCTGAGCCTGCGCCAGTGGGGCGAGGACCATTGCTTCCGCCAGGGCGAAAGGCACTCGATACTCGTCGACAGCAAGACGGGCCGACGGATAAGGAACATGAAGATCGTCGCGCAGAATGGCCGAAGCCTCGAGCCTTCGGCAGTCAGTGTTCAGAAAGCCGGAGCTCGTTGAACCCCGTCTAGGTCGGCCTGCGCAGATGCCAATCTGTCGCCCGTTGGAAGGCATCGCCAAGACGCAGAACACCCGCTTCGTCGAAGGGGCGCCCGACGATCTGCAATCCGACCGGCATGCCGTTCGCACCGAATCCGCACGGGATGGACAAGGCGGGCAGCCCGGCAAGATTGAAAGGTTCCGTGTTGCGCAGCAGAGCAAGATACACCGGCTGTTCCTGTCCTCGGATCGTCACCACCGGATCTCCGAGGATCGTGGCCGTAATCGGCAGCGTCGGGGTCAGCAGGAAATCGACCTGCTTCAGGGCCGCCGCTAGGCGCCGCCCCAACAGAGTTCGAAATCGCTGCGCCTGCAAATAGTCGCGCGCCAGTATGAAGTTCCCGAACTCCAGGAAGCGACGAACTCGGTCGGTATAGAGTTGACCGCTGCTGGTCAGGCTGTCGTCGTGATAGGCCGTGGCTTCGGCATAGTAAATGACGGCGGCCGCCGCGGCGGAGTGCTCGACATCGGGAATGTCGATTTCCTGCACGTCGACCTGAAGATCCGAAAGCGTTGCAATCGCGCGCGTGACTGCCGCTTCGACGTCGACCTGCGCGCGGTCGAAGAAGTAGTGCTTGGGGACGCCGATCTTCACTCCTGCAACGCGGCCGTCCAGGGCCGCCGCATAGTCCGGCACCGGTTGCTTGGATGTGGTGATGTCCTGGGGGTCGTGGCCGGCGACGGGCTGGAGAAGCATGGCGATGTCGCGAACCGAGCGCGCCATGGGTCCGGGATGGTCCATCGTCCAGCACAAAGGAAAGATTCCGTGGCGGCTCAGGCGGCCATAGGTCGGCTTGAGTCCGGAAACACCGCAGCAGGCGGCAGGGATGCGAATGGAGCCACCCGTGTCCGTGCCGGTCGCCGCAGGGAGCATGTCCATGGCCAAAGCTGCCGCCGAGCCGCCGCTCGAGCCGCCGGCGTAGCAGCGCAGATCCCAGGGATTGAGTGCGGCGCCGAACAACGAATGCTCGTTGGTCGGCCCATAGGCGAATTCCTGGGTGTTCAGTTTTCCCAACAGGATCGTGCCGGCCTGTCGGTATCTCGCGACCAAAGTGGCGTCTTCCTCCGGTGCGAAATTTTCCTTGAGGCGAGACCCTGCAGTCGTGCGCAGGCCTTTCGTCCAGTACAGGTCCTTGTGTGCGATCGGAATGCCATGGAGTGGCCCTCGGCGGCGACCCTTGGCGATTTCCGCCTCGGCGGCCTTCGCTTCCTGCATCGCCGTCTCCGGCTGCAACGTTGCAACGGCATTGACGGAATGGTTCACGGCCGCAATGCGATCGAGCAGCGCACTGGTCACATCGACCGGCGATACCTCGCGCCGGGCGATGAGTGCCGAGAGGTCGGATACCGAAAGCCTGTGGAGTTCGGACATTTATTCCGACGCCGGGACGAACACGAGGGAAGGCTCGCAGTCCTTCAAAGGCAGTTTACGCAGCCGGTCGATCTCCGCTGCGAGAGCAGCCACGCCGGCAGCATGGCTTTTGAATTCGGCCTCGCTGATCGAAACGTGCGCGATGTCCCGCGCCATGTCCCTTAGCGTGTCCTCGAGCGGCATGACTTGTCCTTCCATGCGATGGGTCTAGATGATCAACGTGCGGGCCCGGTTTTCGATGGCATGAACGATGCTGAATGCGGTCACCGCCGACGTCTTGGGATTGTCCGCGGCTTGCGGCCCGCGGCATTCCAACGTGAGGCTCCCGAACGTTCCTATGGCCTCTATCTTGCCGATGTTCTCCCTCAATCCCGGATCCGCCACAAGTACGATTTGTGTCTCGTCCAACCCGCGGCCTGCGAGAGCGACGGTGGCGGCGAGGTTGGCATTCTTCGGATAGAGCCGTGCGGCTTCCCGCGCTGTCCCCTGGAAGATCACGGTCGAACCACCTAGCCTGCCGAGATCGAAGTTCCGTTCCGCCGCTGTTCCGCGCCATGCATCCGGCGGCTTCGCGGACGTGTAGGTTACATGCGACAGGCCGCCGAGCCGTAGGGCATTCAAGGCGTCCAGGCCGCCGATCGCCCCAGCGGGTATGAGGATGCGGGCTCGCGCCGTCATGGCGGCAGTCGTCAGTCTCATCCGCAAGGCATCATCCGCCAGGGCGCCAGTGGAAATGATCATCAGATCGATTCCCATTTGCAGGACCGCTTCGCCGTATTGCACCACGGCCGGTTGCCCGGCGCATTCGGCTACCAGCTGGGGATCGAATGAGGAGAAATCCTCCGCCATGGATACGATGGCGATTTCCTGCGGGAGTTTGGCCCTGAGACTGGCTGCACGCTCGGGGCGAACCAGGATCGCCACGACATCGGCGGCCGAGTCTGGGCGTTGAAGGGATTGCAGGACCTGTTGACCGATGGCCCCAAAGCCGATCAAACCGATACGCAACGATCGGTCGTTCTCCCGTTGCGATCTTCCTGTCTTTGCCAGTGTCATGCTCCTGGGGCCGAACGGAATGCCGGAGCTCAGCCTACCAGTCTGAACGGAACCGGCAATGTCGGGCGTGGAACGCGAAGTATATAGGTCAAGCCGCGGGAAGGCCGACGCTGTTCTTGATGACTGACATGCGCAGTCGAGTAGACTGGTCGGCGGCCCTTCATTCGGTTTCGCGAGGATGGCATGAGCTTCACCGACGCACCTGACTGGTCCACGATTCCCTCGCCGAAGGACGACGGCGCGACGCGCCATCTCAACGGCCTCGGGGTCCCCTCCATCCCGCTGCGCTCCACCGACGGCACGATGGTGGACTTGTCGGCATTGAAAGGCCGCACCGTTGTCTACGCCTACCCGCGCACCGGCAAACCCGGCGTCGAGAACCCGCCGGGATGGGACATGATCCCCGGCGCACGCGGTTGCTCGCCGCAAAGCTGTTCGTTCCGCGATCACTTCGCGGAATTGAAAGGCCTGGGAGTGCAGCATCTGTTCGGGCTCTCCACGCAGGATCCCGACTACCAGAAGGAGGCCGCTGATCGCCTGCATTTGCCGTTCGGGATGCTGTCGGACGAGAATCTTGCCCTCGGCCGGGCAATGAACCTGCCGACCTTTGAAACGAGCGGCATGACGCTTCTGAAACGCTTCACGATGGTCATTGACGACGGCGTCGTGACGCACGTGTTCTACCCGGTGTTCCCGCCGGATCGGAGCGCCGCCGACGTGATTGAATGGTTGAAAGCGCCTCATGCCCGAGGCGTCGATGGCGCTCGGACCGGTCTCCGTCCCAGGTCTTCATAGAAGCGGAGAAGATAGCCATCCGGGTCCGCGACCACGAATTGCCGGTTTCCGGATTCCTCTCGCCCGGTGCGATACCATTTCTCCTCCGGCGCAAGATAGAGTGCTACGCTATGACGCTTTAGGGTTTCCACCAGCTCGGAGATGGATCGCACCCTGATTTGAACGTTCAGTCCCCTTCCGAATGGGTATGACTCTGGAAGGTGGCCATCATCGAAGGTCCGCCCTTTTCCGATCTGGTCGATCATCAATTCGGCCTCGCCAAGTTTCAGGAAGCAGAACCCGTCTTCAGGACGTTCGTAGACGCAGCTGAAGCCCAGAAGCTCACAATAGAACTGCTTCGACCTTTCCCAGTTGGAAACAGCGAACTCGGGCACGAGTGCATTCGGCATGACGATGCTGTCCTTGCCTGCGGGCAGGCGACGATGAACCGTGCTGCCTCGGCCGTTGATGTCGGTTGCTTTTTCAGTTGGCTAGTTGCGGGCAGCCCACAGAAGTCCACGCTTCAAGATCGTTCGCATTTCCGGCACTTCGAACTCTTTGCTGGCGTGACCAAGGGAGGAATAGAATACCTTGCCTTTGCCGTGATGATGCTTCCACACGACCGGCATGACCACGCCTTTGGTCCAGGGCGCGTACTCGCCGGAGAAGGTCGTGGTGGCGAGCACCTCGATCGAGGGATCGACGTGTAGATAGTACTGCTCCGATCTGTAGGGAAAGTCTTTGATGCCCTTCACGATTGGATCATTGGGCTTCGCGATGTTGACGGTATAGTCCACGAGCCAGTCCTTTTTCGGGTCGCCCGGATGGCAAACCCACTGGCCTCCGCACATGAATTGGTATTCGACCGCCTCCCGAAATGCATCTCCCATGCCGCCGTGATAGCCCCCTAGCCCCACGCCGCTTTCGACCGCCTTGCTGAGGTTGTCCACCGCCTTCTGGTCGATTTTCGATTGGGTATAGATGGGAACGATGAGGTCGAGCTCGGAAATCGCCGGATCGGCGAAAGCTTCGGTGGAGGATTCGAGTCGAACCTTTACCCCCTCCTCTTCGAGCATTCCCTTGATGATATGAGCGCACGTCTCGGGCTCGTGGCCCGGCCATCCACCCCACACGATCATTGCTTCTTTCATTTGTACTTCTCCCCTTTCATTTCCGAGTTTTCATGGCCGAACATAGCATGGAGTGGCATGGCCGCCGGCCGCGGCGGGCAACTGACGATCTCGACATGCCTGCCTTGATCTGATGAGACGTGCAGCGCTTCCATGACTTCAAGAACGTGAAGCGCCAGCTCGCCGGTCGCGCGATGCGGTTGATCGCCGCGTATTGCTGCGGCCATGTCGGCCACGCCGAGAATGCGGTAGTTCCGGTCGGCATACTGGAAGCGGGTCGGCACCGGCACCCAATCGCCGGAATCGCCCGCCATCTCGATCTGGTCGCCGAATTTGTCGGGATCCGGAACACTCAACGAACCCTTGCTGCCGTAGAGTTCGATGTGGCGATGGGCGTGCTTTAAGACGTCGAAGCTCATGACCATCGTCACGATCGCCCCCGACTCGAACTCGAGCAGTCCTGCGACATGGGTTGGAACGTGAACCCGGATCTTCTGGCCTCTAAGCGGCTCGCTTAGGATTGTCCGCTCGTGACGCAATTGCGAGCCCAATGCACTCACCCGCTTCACCGGGCCCAACAGATTGACCAGGCTGGTCAAATAGTATGGTGCCATGTCGAAGACCGGTCCGCCACCAGTCGCGTAGTAGAATGCGGGATTGGGGTGCCACTTTTCATGCCCAGGGCACATGAAGAATGCCGTCCCCGAGATCACATCGCCGATTGCGTTGTCGTCGACGAGTTGGCGGCACGTTTGCTGAGCTCCTCCCAGAAAGGTGTCGGGGGCGCAGCCTATTCGAACCCCTTTCGCCTTCGCAGCGTCGAGAAGCTGAGAGGCTTCCGCAACCGAAGTTCCCAGCGGCTTTTCCGAATGGACATGCTTGCCGGCCGCCACCACCTGCAGGCCGACTTCGACATGCGCTTGCGGAACCGTAAGGTTCACGACGATCTCTATTTCTGGATCATCGAGCAAACTCTGAACCGCTACCGCGGAGATCCCAAATTCCTTGCCCCGCGATCGCGCCGCATCCGGGTTGATGTCCGCGAGAGCCTTGATATCCAGTATCGGAAAATACTTTGCCGCCGAAAGATATGCGGAACTTATGTTCCCGCACCCGATGATCCCGACACCTACCCGCTTCACTGTGCTCTCTTTGACTGGCAGCTCCAGTCGAGATTTGCATGTGGCCTGCAAATTTGAAAGGGGCCGCGCCCATGGCTGTGAGGAGAGGCGGTCCCAGCACTGCCGCACGAGCTTGAACGATGTGCGATCGACTCGATCCGCTTCCAATCGGCCAGGAAAGAAACCCCAATTGGACCGGTCGAAGACTGGATGCTACGGTGACTGGCCGTGCATCAGAACACACTACCGAGTGCCCTCCATATCGGAGTTGGACAATCGGAGAAATCGGGGAGGAACCTATGAGTTTCCATCGGCAGTTTCTTGGTCGCACCCTGCTGCGTTTGGGATTTGCTGCAGCGGGCATCTTGCTTGCATTGACGGTCGACAGGAATGCTTCGCAAGCCGAGCCTGTTGAGATCGTTATGTGGAACAATCCAGTGTCCGAGTCCTATACCAAGTTTTGGAAGGACTACGTCGCGGATTTCACCAAGGCTCATCCCGACATTCACGTCACATACGAAGAGTTCGATACCGAAACGATGAAAACCAAGATTCGTGCCGCTCTGCTTGCCGGAACGGATCCTGACATCTGGTTCTTCAACCCTGGTGAATTTACGACCATCAATCACCGACAGGGAAAGATACGGGCCCTCAACGATATCTTGCCGGTAGATGAATACACGAAGGAAGGAAGGGCCGGATGCAGCGATGGCGACAAGATGATCTGCATTCCACTCTACCTCGCCCCGAGCGCCGTGTACTACAACAAGGCGCTCTTCGCAAAAGCCGGCATCGACATGGCCGCTTGGGCCGATCCGGCCCGTCCGACATTGGCCGAGTTCAACGCAGCCATCGACAAGCTTCTTGCCGCGGGCATTCAACCCATCGCGATGGCAAACTCCGCGAAATGGCCTTTCATGTTTTACTATTGGGCCGCCCAGAATCGCTATGGCGGAACGACTCCTCTCACCAATGCTTCTCTGGGGCAGAATGGCGGAACGTACAAAGACGCGAGCTTCGTCAAGGCCGGCCAGTTCCTTCAGGACCTGGTGAAGCGCGGAGCATTCGGTTCAGGCTTCAATGGAATGGCGGAATCCGAGATTTACGCCCAGTTCAGTCAAGGAACTGCGGCGATGATCTACATGGGGCCTTGGGTGATCTCCATCACCAAAGAGCAGGCTCCCGCCGATTTCGACTACGATTTGTTTGATTTCCCAAGCGTCGAAGGCGGCGCCGCCGACAGCCAAAGCGACATGATGGCCGGGATCGATGCCTTGTTTGTTTCCGGTCGGACGAAACATCCGAAAGAGGTCGGACAGTTTCTCTCCGGGTTCAGCGCCCAGGAAGCTGCACGTCGATTCATGGTCGAAACCGACAGCATCTCCACGATCAACGGCGTGCTCGAAGAGGTCATCAAGTCGGGAAAGGCCAACGAAAAGCTGGCACGCCTGGCGAATTCTCTTTCAAAGGCACAACACACCTATCAATGGTGGGACTGGCTTCTTCCTCCAGCTCCCGCCGAAGAAATGCTAAATCTTTCCCAGCCTCTCGGTGAGGGTACGGTCACCCCGGAAGAGGCGGCCGAAAGAATTGAAAAAGCCGCACGTCCCTGAGTCGGTTCGTGATCGGACGTCGCTCGAGTGGTCCCGGTCGTGCCCAAGTGGTCACGGCCGGGCTGCTCAACCTTCCGGCACTTGCAGTCCTGGGGTTTTTCTTTCTGCTTCCGGCCGGAATCAGTCTTTGGTTCTCGTTCCGCGACTGGGACGGCCTTACGGACTCGACTTTCATTGGCCTCAGCAATTTTCGTGAGCTGGCGGCATCGAGTCGCTTTTGGAATGCATTTTGGACGAACGTTATCTTGGCCGGCCTGACGTTGGCAACTCAGGTGCCGCTCGCATTCTTCGTTGCCGTCATCCTTTTCAGGCAGCGTCAGCAGAACCGGTTCTATCGGTCGCTCGTCTTGTTTCCCCAGGTGCTGTCGATCGGTGCGGCAGGTTTGCTTTGGCTCATGATCTATCATCCCAGCCGCGGCATTCTGAACGCTGTCCTCTCGTTCGTGCTCCCCGGGGACTTCAAGATTGCCTGGGTTGGATTGTCGACCACCGCTCTTGGCGCGGTCATCTTTGCGTCGAACTGGTACTACTTCGGCCTTCACACTTTGATTTTTCTTGCAGGGATGTCAGGAATACCTCGCGAGTACTACGACGTCCTCAAGCTTGGGTCGGAGAGTCTCTGGGATGAACTCCGGCACGTAACGCTTCCAATGCTTCGCGAGCAGTTTCTGGTGTCGTTCATCCTCGTTGTATCCGGTTCGTTTGGCCATGTTCTCGGGTTCGTCTCGATCCTGACCAACGGCGGCCCCGCCGGCAGCACGGAACTGCTCGGACTCTATGCCATAGAGATCGGATTTCGAGCCGGCAGATTTGGGCTGGCGAGCGCCATTACCGTCGTGATCCTGCTTGTCGTTCTTTCGATCGTTGTCTGGCCGATCTTGCGGGTTGCCAGAACGCGCTTGGAATACTCATGAACCCGGAAGCGGAACGTCCTTGGCGAGCTTTTCCGAGCCTGGCGAGCTTGGCCTTCAAAGTTGCCCTGGTTGCAATGAACGTCGGCCCGGTTTTCTGGCTGTTGTCCGTTTCCATGAAGACGAAGGGTGAGTTTGCCGCAAGTCCATTCGGCATCCCTCCGGCGATCAGGCTGGACAACTACATCTTCATCCTGACCAACTCGGAATTTCTCCGCTTCGCCTGGAATAGCCTCTTCGTGACGTCGGCTTCTATCGTGCTCATCCTCGTCTTGTCGACCTTTGCGGCCTATGCGCTTGCACGCATCGAGTTTGCGGGAAATCGCTTGTTGTTCATCGCGTATTTGTTTGGTGAGGTTATCCCCATTTTCCTGATTCTCCTTCCCCTGTATGTTCTGCTGGCGAAAACGGGGCTCGGCGGGACGCACCTGTCGCTCATACTCACATACACCGCCGCCAGCCTTGGGATATCGATCCTCGTTCTGCGAAGCTATTTTCGATCCATCCCGACTGAACTTGAGGACGCAGCTCGGATTGATGGCTGCAACACCGTGACACTTGTGTGGCACATCATGATGCCTCTCATCCGCCCCGGCATCATAGTCGTTGCCGTGTTCAACATATTCAACATCTGGAATGAATACTTGCTTGCTGCGTTCCTCCTCCCCAGCCAGAAGCTTTTCACATTGCCTCCTGGCCTCGCAGCCAGCTTCGTAGCGCAGTACGCAACCAATTGGCCTGCAATGGCAGCGGGTATCGTGCTTTCCGCGATCCCGTTGATTCTGATTTTCGTCGTCGCGCAGGACAAGATCGTCGAAGGCTTCACCTTCGGATCGAAATAGGGAACCTGCATCTGCAATGCCAAGACGGGAGGTATCGCGGCGTTCCTAGTGCCGAGGGCGGGCCAGCAGAATTGTGCCCAGGTGCTTCGCCGCCATGACGGCGATGAGGGTCAAGCCCCAAAGCGCGAGCGTGAGATGCTGGCTGAATCCCAGAAGATTGAAGCCGCTGGAAATCGTTTGCAAAATCAGCAGCGACACGAACAGCCCCGTAGTCCGGCCGAATCCCCCATAAGGATCGATGCCTCCCAAGATGGCGGCGAGTATTGTTATGAGGAGATAGGATTGGGCAATGTCGGCTCCCGCCGAATTGAACCGCGCCATCATTACGATTGCGGCGAGCCAGCAAAGCAGGCTCGAGATCACGTACACCGAGATCTGTACCCGCCTCGTATCGACCCCGGAGAACCGCGTCGATTCGAGATTGGAACCGACCATATGGATCCTTATGCCCAGCGAAGTGGACGTAAGGAACACGTGCACCGCCAATGCGACGACGACGAAGATCCAAAACGATATTGGGACCCCTGCGACGGTATCGTTCGAAACACGGATCAGAACATCCGGAAATCCTGAAATCGTTCGACCGCGCGTCAGCCAGACGCTGATCCCCGCAATCAATGTCTGGGTGCCAAGTGTTACCAGGATCGGGTGAACTCCGACCACGGCGACGATGAGGCCGGTGATCAGCCCGATGAGCAGGCACAGCAGAAACCCGGCACCAAGAGCGATGGTGATCCACAGCGCTGCTTCTTCGCCCATTGCGCCTGGCGGCATGTGCGCGGTCAGGATCCAAGCCATCAGAAGGGCCGCCTGGTTGGTCGTGGCGACGATAGCCAGGTTGAGGCCGCCGGAAATCAACGGTATTGCCATTGCAAGGGAGAGGAGCCCGAGTTCCGGCAGCTGGAACATCATGGACTTCATGGTTCCCGCCTGCAGGAACGTGCCGGGCAGAAGTAGCGTGAAGGCAGCGAACAGTCCGACGAGCAGGAATAGCAACCCTACGAGATTGGCGCCGGCGCCGTCGCGCGCCGCTGCGAGCAGGCGGTCGAGCGGAGCCGCAATGCCGTCGGGGCGCACAGGCGAACGACGTCGGAGAGGTCTCATGGAGCGGCCTTCACGATTTGCCGGAGCCTGCGTACCCGTCGTTCCGAGATCGCCGCCGCGCTGATCGAAACGAGGATCGCAAGCCCGATGACGACATCGAAGAAGTAGGGCGAAACGCCCAGGAGATTCAATCCGTTTTGCAGCATCGCCAGCAGGAGGACGCCAAGCACCACGCCGATCATCGAGCCTTGACCGCCGGCGAGGCTGGCGCCTCCAAGGATAGCGACGGCCAGAACGCCGAGCTCGGTGCCGAACATCGCGGTTGGAACGACCTGGTGCACTCGGTGGGCCTGCACGAAGCCCGCAAGCCCGGCCAGGCAACCTAGATAGCCATACACGAAAAGCTGGACTCTCAGAATGCGGACTCCAATCCGGCTGGCAGCTTCGGGATTGCCGCCCAGTGCATAGATCTGCCGCCCGACATGGGTTCTCGTCATCAGGAGATGCGTGACGATGACCACCGGGACCATGATCACCATCGGCAACGTGATGCGAGCAAAGTCGCCGCTTGCCGTTTCGAAGCGGAAAAAGACAATTCGATCCGTCCACCAGTCGGGAAGATTGTAGATCTCGCTGCCGCCTGTGAAGAAGATGAGAAGGGCATAGAAGATGCTCGATGTGGCAATGGTCACGATGATGGAAACGACATTCAGGTAGTACGTCAGGAGCGCATTGATGAGTCCGAGGGCGACGCCCAACGCGCACGCAAAGGCGACCGATGGTATGGCCGGTATTCCGTAGCGGATGGCAACTGTCGCAGCGATGTATTGCGTGACAGAGGCGACCGCCGCAAATGAGATGTCTATACCGCCGGATACGAGTACGACGAACACCCCCGCCGCCAGGATCGTCGTCACGCAATGGGCTTCGATCAGGTCGGAGAAATTGGAGAGGGTCAGAAAATAGGGTGAGGCGAGCGAGAAGATGATGGCGATCACGACCAACACGGCGGCGAGGGACGTTTCGGTGCGGCCGAACGTGGCGAATCCCCTATGCAAACACCGCCTCCCCCAGTGCAGTTTCGCTGATCGTGCCGGGAATGAATTCGCCGACGAGTTTTCCGTCTCGCATCAGCAGGACGCGATCGGAATTGTAGTACACTTCAGGAATTTCGTCTGAAATCAGGATGATGGCCACGCCTTCTTCGGTGAGCTTGCGGATGACGTCGTATATGCCCTGCTTGTTTCGGATGTCGACCCCGGCGGTGGGACTGTCGAGGATTAGGATCTTGGGGTTGGTGGCCAGCCATTTCGCCAGAACGACCCTTTGCTGGTTCCCGCCCGACAAGGTGTGGACGGCGGCATCCACCTTGGGAGCCTTGATGGAAAGCTTGTCGATCCACCGGGACGCGAGTTCGTTGCGACGCGAGGCCGGCACGAGTCCGAGCCAGTTTGCGATTCGATCCAGCACCGTAATGGCCGTGTTGTTGGCGATGGACTGCCTGAGATTGAGACCAAGCAGGAGACGATCCTCGGATACATAGGCGATGCCGGCCGCGATCGCGACCTGGTTTGAGCCAAGTGTGTGCGGGGTGCCGTCGATCAGTATCTCGCCGCTGTCGATCTGGGTCATCCCGAACAGAGCAAGGGCAAGCTCGGTGCGCCCTGCTCCCATCAGTCCGGTCAGCCCGACGACTTCTCCGCTGCGAAGCGCGAAGGAGACATCGGTGAACTCGCCCACGCGGCTTACGCCCCTCACCTCCAGCACGGGCTTTCCGCGCATCGGCTTCTTCTCATGGTGGGTATGCTTGATGCGGCTTCCCGTCATGAGTTCCGCAAGCCGGTAGTGATCGACCTCAGTCGCCGGGATCGTTGCGACCTTTCGACCGTCGCGCAAAACCGTGACTCTCTCCGCAATGGCAACGACTTCTTCCAGGCGATGACTGACGAAAACCACTGCGATCCCAAGCTCCCTAAGGCGCTGGGTTGTTTGAAGGAGGCGTTCCACCTCGTGGTGGGTTAGCGACGACGTTGGCTCGTCCATGAACAGAAGACCCGCCTTGGACGCAAGGCCACGACATATCGCCACGATCTGCCGTTCCGAAACGGAAAGCTGGCCCACCGAGACGTCGAGTGGCAGCCTCGCCCCCAAGCTATCGAGTTGCGCCTGCGCCGTATTGCGCAAGGCCCGCCGGTGAACCGGCGCCCATGTCTTACCGAGTTCCTGGTCGATTGCGATGTTTTCCCAAACGCTGAGGTTCGGAAACAGCGAGAGGTCCTGATAGACGACCTGTACCCCGAGCTTCTTCGCTTGATATGGCGATAGATGCTCGAAAGCGGCACCTTTCACGACGATTCTGCCGCCCTTGTCAGGGGCGTGAACACCCGCGACGATCTTGATGAGCGTAGACTTGCCCGACCCATTCTCTCCGACCAGGCAATGGATCTCTCCACCCTTCACCGACCAATCTACGCCTTCGAGAGCGACCGTACCGCCGAAGCGCTTGCCAATGCTGTCGAGCTGCAGGAACGGTGGTTCAGGCGACACTTCCGGGTTCGTCATGGGGCTTGTTCAACGAGGCAACGTCAAGCTGGCAATCGTGCTCACCGGCATGGAGAGCGCGATTGCCACTTCGCGGCCGAACAGTCGCGAATTCAGATGTCGGCTGAAACTTAAATCAGCTTTGCAAGCTCGTCGATCGTCTCTGGATTGATGTCGAGCATCTTGTTTGCACGGATTGTTCGCTCCTCCGGCCCAAGCTGAACCGGCCCCAGTCCGGGGATGTCCATGCCGTCGACCGGTGTCTTTCCGGTCGCAAGAAGATTGCCCAGCTGAACCATGGCATATCCCGCGTCGATCGGATTCCACAGGTAACCGCGCGTGATCGCTCCGGATTTCATCAGCTTCTGGCCCTGGCTCGGAATGAACGGTCCGACGACAATGACCTTGCCGATCTTGTCGGCATCCGCAACCGCTTGTCCGGCCCCGATCGGCCCGTTGGCTCCGAAGATCAGGAAGCCCTTGAGGTCCGGATTGGCACGCATGACGTCGGCCGCAGTCTTTTGGCTGTCTTCGACGCTGTTGGACACGCCGTAACGGTCGCCGACCTGCTGCATCTTGGGATATTTCGCCTGTTGGAGCGCCACCGCCGCATCGGCCCAGACGTTGTGCAGGGTGACTGTCAGACCGCCGACATAGACGACGTACTTGCCTTCACCGCCGATGGCCTCAGCGAATGCTTCCAGGTGGGCTTCGCCAAACTGCTTATCCTGAATGAGCTCGATGTCCCAGTCGGCATTCTTCTGCGCCGGCTGCTCGTGAACGATGACCTTGATGCCTGCGTCCTGAGCCCGCTTGAAAACCGGCTCGAGGGCGGCCCCGTCATTGGGAATGACGCCAATGACGTCGACCTTCTTGGCGATCAGGTCTTCGACCGCGCGCACCTGCTGCGCCGCGTCGGCTTCCGTGGGCAGGATCATTGTTGCCTCTACCCCGAGCTCTTGACCCGCCTTCAGCACGCCCTTCTCGACGTTGTCGAACCAGGGAATGCGGATTTTTCCAACGATTCCAATCTTGGGTGGATTGTTTGCTGCTCCGGCACCGAAGGAACCCACGATCGTGAACGCACCGGCCGCGGCGCCGGCTGCAAGAACGGCCCTTCGCGAAATAGAACCCATCTGTATTTCCTCCCCTAGGGCTGGCGTTTCTTGTATCCGTCTCTTCAAAGTGGACAGACCACTTTGATACTCTTCCCGTTCCATTGCGAAGTCAAGCGACCGGGGCGGTCGCTGCATGTTATCGGATGCGATGCAGGGCCCGGGTCAGCCCGGATTTGTCGCGCAACGACAGTCGGCTTCGCTTGGCTTGATCTATCTCCAGGACGCGGCGCGTGCTCGCTTCGATATGGTCGAGATGTAGGCTCATCGCAGCAATGGCCTTGCGGGCATCGTGTGCCTCGATGGCGCGCACGATCGCGGTGTGTTCGCCGAGGCTGCGTCGGATGAGCGACAGATCTTTTGTCGCCTGCCGCCGAATATCGAGACCCATGTTGTAGAGGCCGTATGCGATGCGCTCGAGGACCACGTTCCCTGAGCAGGCCGAAAGGCGGGCGTGAAAACGACTGTCGAGAATTCGAAACGCGACCGGATCGCTCAAGACCCTCTCATGCGCGATCAGCATTCCATTCAGGTCGTCGATATCGCCCGCTGTCGCCCTCGTCGCGGCTTTCCTGACGATCTCAAGCTCGACAATTCGACGACTCTCGAAAGTATCGGCCAGGTTTGCCTCCGACAGGGCAAGATAGAAATCCAGGGGAGCGAGTAGAGTTCGCGCCTCGAGGTTGGTGACGTAGGCGCCGCCTCCATGTCGCGTATCGACAACGCCAAGAATGGAGAGTGCCCTCAGCGCCTCGCGAAGGCTGGGTCGGCTGATGTCCAGTATCTCGATGAGGTCTCGTTCGGATGGCAGCCTGTCGCCGGCACGCAGCATGCCGGTCCGAATGAGATCGAGAACGCGGCGAACGACGGAATGAGCAACTCCCTTCTTCGAGCTCACCCCCACCTCGGTATCCGCCATCGGCGATTTTGGTCGTCTTGCCATCGGTTTTCGGTTTCGGCTATCGCCAGATCTCGTTGGGGGAGAATTTGCCCCAGCTTGGGACGGGCGCCTGCAGTCCATCTTTGATCCACAGGAACCGTCCGTTGATCGAATCCGCCTTTTCGCCCAAGAGTTCGACAACCAGGTCGCTTGCCTTTTCAGGATCGTCTCCACCCGTCTCGTCGACCCAGCGGGCCCACTCGCGATAGCGCTGCCCCCCTGGGCCAAGGGTCTCCACGGCGTCCCGGATCGTCGCCCACATATCGGTCTTCACATCGCCCGGATGAATGACGTTTGCAGTCACGCCGCTTCCCGAAATCTCGGCTGCCAGGTGCCTGGTGAACTGGTTGAGCGCCGCCTTGCTGGTGCCGTAGGCACTGTTGATGGGACCGGGTTCATGCAGCGCTGCTGCCGAGGTCACGTTCACGATCCGACCCCAGCCTTTCGCGAGCATGCTTCCGACGAAGACGCGACAGAGCAAATACACGCTGACGAGGTTTACTGTCTGGGTTCTGATCCACTCACTCGGGTCCGTCTTCCATACGACGTCGATTGGTCCAAACATTCCCGCCGCGTTTATGAGTATCGACGGATCGCCGAATTCATCGGTGACCCTCCTCCGTACGACTTCAACGGAGTCGGGGTTGCTCAAATCGGCCGCAATGACCAACGGCGTACCTTTGGACGCCAGGACGAGTTCGGAAGTTTTCCGAAGCTGCGATTCCGTGCGGGAGACGAGCGCCGTCTTCACGTTCAACTGGGCGAGACGCACCGCCACACGTTGGCCGATACCCCGGCCCGCGCCAGTGATGACGGCAGACCTGCCCGACAGATGCTCCATTGCGCTCCACTCAGAACGGCGGGTCGAATATAGGCGCAAGGCAACTGGTCTGTCCACTTTTCCGTTTGCTTGTCGGCCATCCGATCAGCGCGAAGGTTGAGTTTTCGCTTCGATTTTTCCAGCGCGTCGATTCGAACTTCTGATATTTCGCGGAGATTTCCAGCACTACCGCCACGGCATGCGGGGAACGACAAGCCGGCCCGTTTGATATTGCGGTTTCAAGCAAGGGTGGTACGCTCGGCCTACAACTTGGAACAGTGCGGCGCAATTCGCCGCCGGCCGCAGCTTATCCCGCGTGGCCGCACGAATCCGTGACGCCGGGTTGTGGGAGGAGTTCATGACACACGAAAAGACATTCATGCGCGGTTTAGTCTTCGGTGCACTGCTCACGGGAGCACTCACCGTGACGGCAGCGCATTCTGCCGATATCAAGACGATCGAGCCAGGCAAACTCACCATCGGAATGAATGGCGACATGCCGATGACCCAGCTCAAGGACGGGCAATTGAGCGGGACCGACGGCGAGCTGATGGTGTGGATTGCCAAGAAAATCGGCCTGGAACCCAACGTGAAGCAGATGGATTGGGCAGCCGAGATCGAATCGACGAAGCAAGGCAAGCTCGACATCATGCATGGCGCGATGGGCTGGCTCGAAGCGCGCACCAAGATCATGATCCTCAGCGAGCCGATCTACTATTTCGGTACGCTGCTGGCCCAGAAGGAAGAGACGAACTATCACACCTTCGCCGACATGAACGGCAAGAAGGTCGGGACGGTCAACGGGTTCACGCTGGTTCCCGAACTCAAGACGGTCGAGGGCATAGGCGAGGTCAAGCTCTACGACACCTCGGACGGCGTCATGCAAGACTTGCTGGCGGGCCGCATCGACATGGCAATCCTCGATCCGCCGCTGATGCAGTATGCGATCTCGCAGCATCCCGAATGGAAGCTCAAGCAGATCGCCGTCGAGCCGGAACCGGACAAATATCCTGTGATGTCCACCAAATACAGCGTCATCTTCGGGATCAACAAGGACGAGCCGGAGCTCGCGGAGGCGGTGAACGCGGCAATCGGAGAAATATGGAAGGACTGCCTCAACGTCAAGACGATGGCGAAGTACGGTCTTTCGGACAAAGACTGGTTCATTCCGCCGGAGAACAATCCACGCATCGATGTCGATCGCGATGCGAACTACAAGGCTCCGACCGCGGATCATTGCTTCTAAGAGAGAGGATAAGCCCGCCGCCGCCTCAGGCGGCGGGCGTTTTCCTGGCATGCCTACAACCGGCGTACGCCGCATCGCGGCTCACTCAATCCTGAGGCCGTGACAATTCCGGTCAGCATGTCCGCACCAGCCCTCCACATGTTGAGGATCGTTGATCTCTACAAGCGCTTCGGGGACCTCGAAGTGCTGTCGGGGATCAATCTGAACGTTCGCCGGGGAGAGAAGGTTTCCCTGATCGGTCCGAGCGGATCGGGAAAGACTACCCTGCTTCGATGCGTCAACTATCTGGAGAAACCTTCGTCGGGACACATCTACGTTGACGAAACTCTGATCGGAGAGAAGATGCACAATGGGCGTACCGTGCATCTCAGTGACCGCGAGCTTGCCAAGGAACGACGCGACATCGGCTTCGTGTTCCAGCGTTTCAACCTGTTCCCCCACCTGACGGCGCTGGAGAACGTCACCATCTCGCCGCACAAGGTACTCGGTCAGTCGAAGGAGGAAGCCGCGGTACGGGGTAGAAGGATGCTTGAGAAGGTGGGCCTCGGCCATAAGCTCGCCGAATATCCCGAACGACTTTCGGGTGGGCAGCAGCAGCGTGTGGCGATCGCTCGCGTCCTCGCCATGCAGCCCAAGCTCATGCTGTTCGACGAAGCGACATCCGCCCTCGATCCCGAACTTATCGGCGAGGTGTTGAAGGTGATGCGCGAGCTTGCCGAGGAAGGTCGAACGATGGTGATCGTGACCCACGAGATCGAGTTTGCGGCTGAAGTTTCCGATCGGGTGGTGTTCATGGACAAAGGGCAGATCGTCGAAGAAGGCCCGCCGGAACAGGTCATCAAGTTGTCGCAGCATCCTCGGACCAAGGCGTTCTTGCAGAAGCTCCGCGATCGCTAGAGGAGAAGGGCGATGAATTTCTGGGGCGTGATGATCGAGAGATTTCCGTACTTCATGAGCGTTTTGCTCGGTGGGTTGGAAATGACCATCACGGTTGCTGCCGGCGCCCTTCTTCTGGCAATGATCCTCGGCCTGTTCATCGCGCTTCTCAGGATGTCGAGGTCAAGGGTCCTCAGCGTGCTCGCCTATTGGTACATCGAGTTTCTGAGGGGAACCCCCGCGCTCGCGCAACTGTTCGTCATCTACTTCGGATTGCCCGACCTCGGCATCGAGCTTTCGCCGGTCGCTGCCGCCATACTCGGCCTCGGAATCAACGGTTCCGCCTACCTCGCCGAAATCTATCGAGCCGGCATAGCCGCCATTCATCGCGGCCAGATCGAGGCCGCCTTGTCCCTGGGCATGACGCCTCTGCGCGCCATGCGAAGCATCATTCTCCCCCAGGCCTTCCGTATCATGCTGCCCCCGATCACGAGTTTTTCGATACTGCTGCTCAAGGACACCGCGCTCGTCTCGGTCGTCGCCGCGCCGGAGATCATGTTCTATGCGCGCAATCTCGTAACCGAAACCTATCAAAGCATGCACGTCTACCTGCTCGCCGCCGCGATTTACCTGTCTATGACGATTCCCTTGTCGCGGCTGGTGAGCTATCTCGAACGCACGCGAAAGGCTTGGCAGTAGCACCATGACGTTGCCCCTGCCGCGGCTTTTGAGTGTCTATGAAGAGAACATAGGCGACTGGTTCCCGGAAATGGTGAGCGCGAGCCTTGGAACGCTCAAGCTGACCTTGGTCGCATTCTTTTTCGCCGTAGTGGTGGGCGTCGTCGTGGGACTGCTTCGCATCTCGCCGAACGCCTTGCTTCGCCGTCTTGCCATCGTGTTCATCGAGGTGGTCCGCGGCACTCCGGCACTTGTCATCCTCTATATCGTTTACTTCGTTCCTCCCCAGGTCGGGCTTGAGATACTCACGGTCAGCTCCTTCGTCGCGGCAGTCATCGGACTGGCGCTCCATGGCGGTGCGATCCTTGCCGAAGTATTCCGAGCCGGTATCGAAGCGCTCCATCACGGCCAGCGCGAGGCTGCCCTGTCGCTCGGCATGACGCCGGCCATGGCGATGCGGTTTATCCTCATTCCGCAGGCCATGCGGGTCATACTGCCACCCGTCGGTAACTACGCGATCGGGCTTCTCAAGTATACCGCGGTCTGCGCGCTCATCGCTGCTCCCGAGCTGATGCTGAGGGCGAAGGACCTTGCCTCGTCGAGCTTCGAGCCGATGGCGGTGTTTCTGCTCGCCGCGGTCTTCTATTTCATCATGAGTTACCCGTTGTCCCTCCTCGTCCGAATGATGGAAATACGCCTCAACCCGGCTCATTGATCGACCTCCAGGAACCTCGGAAATGAAAGTCACCAAGATCGAGACCTATGTGGCGCGCGTTCCCTACAAGCGCGTCGAATCCAGTTCCCTCATCAACCGCGGCGGTGTCACCGATGTCATAGTCAAGGTAACCGCCGACAACGGCCTGGTGGGATGGGGTGAATGCACGCGCGCCGCCGACACGGCAGGTATCGAGGCCGCGGTCAAGGCCATGATCCCGCTCGTACTTGGTCGATCGCCGTGGCAGCGCGAGCTCATTCACCGCGATCTCGCCATCTACGGCGTGTGGGCCTTCCAGCCGATGACCGGCAACTTCGCATTCGCAGGCATCGACATGGCCCTGTGGGATCTGTGCGGCAAGGAAACGGGACAGCCCATCCATCGCCTGCTCGGCGGAGCCATGCGCGACTCCGTCGACTATTTCTATTACATGGAGTGGGGAACACCGGAGGAAATCACGACCCAGGCGAAGGACGGCGTAGGTCGGGGATATCGGCACTACTACATCAAAGCCGGAGTGGACGAACGTCGCGAGGAGGGAATGCTCGAGGCGCTGCGTGACGGGATTGGGCCGGAGGCGGGAATACGCATCGACGTCAATCAGGCCTGGAGCCATCCACAGGCCGTTCGGCTGCTCAAGCGTTGGCATGAGAAGTATCGCCTCGACTTCGCGGAGGCACCGGTCCGCATCGACCCCATGGAGAACATGCTCGAGCTCAAGCGCATCGTCGACGTTCCGCTTTGCGTGAACGAAGGATTGTGGAGGGAAGCCGATGCCTACCGGATCATCAAGAGCCGGTGCGGCGACTTTCTATGCTTCAGCCAGTATTGGGTCGGTTCGCTCGGTCGGTTCCACGCCATGAATCTCATCGGGCATCTCGAGGGATGGCAATCCGTCAAGCATACGCATGGGGAGCTCGGCCTCGCGGCGGCCGCGGCCCATCACGTCATGCTGGCGAGTCCGAATACGGCAGGCGGCAACCAGCAAACGGCGCAATTCATGGAGGACGACATTTTGGTGGAACGATTGCCGATAGCGGATGGCCCCCTTTGGGGTTCGATCGACGGAGCCCGGGCTTGGCGTCGAGGTCGACGAGGCGAAGCTCATGCGCTTTGATCGAAGCTACAGGAAATTGGGTGACTTCCCAACCTATGCCGGCAGGACTTCAAACCAGTAGTCGGCAGGCACCTGCAACGAGGCCGTCCCTACACGGCCCCTTCATCCTCAATGTTGAGAAGACGCCCGCAAGCCTTGCAGTGGACGGCGTCGTAGTCGTGCCGGTTCAAGCCGCAGTCAGGACACCGGTGATGAACTTTGGAAGGTCTAAGCATGACTTGCACGAGGCGGAGGAAAAGAGAGACGCCGAATATCATGATGACGATAGAGAGCAGGCGGCCGAGGGCACCTTCCAGTATTATGTCGCCGAAGCCCGTGGTCGTGAGAGCGGTGACGGTGAAGTAAAGTGCATCGACATAGTTGCCAATTTCGGCGCTGGTGTAGTTCCGCGTCTCGTAGACAATGGCCGTCATCATGAAGAGGAAGACAGCTAGATTGATGATTGAGAGAACAGTCTGTTCATTGCGCAGGAAAAAGAGCGAGTCCTGCCGTAATCGCTTCACGAGCTGGTAAGATCGCAGAAGGCGCAACAGTCTCGCCACGCGTAGGAAGGCCAACCCTTCACCCACGACAGGCACCAAGAGCGATGCTATCACGATGACGTCGACAACCCCAAAAGGGCTCAAGAGAAATCTGCTGCGGCTATTCGCTATCCAAAGGCGGACGCAGAATTCTATGAGGAGGAGAAAGCCAACCACAGCATCCAGGATCTCGACCGGTCGCGAGTGGGAGGTGAACGACGTTGCGACGAGAAAGCAGATAGTGAGGAGATCGAAGACCAGAAGCCCGTAGCGAAAACGGTGAGCACGTGCAGAATCGCCCTCGTACAAGTGGACAAATGTTTTTCTAAGGCGTGTAACAGCCATGGTCATTCAAGCTGAGAGATGGCCAGGCATCTGTTCGCTGCTTGATCCGAATGGATCTCCCGTCCTGCGAGCAAGTCGAAGCTCAAACTGGTCTCATCGAAATTAGAAAGGAAAACATCGTGATGGACGTCGTGGTGTGCGCCCAACTGAGAGCGATTGAAAGGAAGCCGTGCACTACCACAGCTGACTAGGTTTTCAAAGGCCAGTCTATGCAGGAAGGACGACTTCGCCTCTGCGGAAACAGCTTGAACAAATGATTGGGTGCCAATACCATGCCGCAGGTAAATCTGCTCAGGGTGGATACAACTACCAATCGGATTTTTGAACCGATACGCCCAGCGCAATACAGGGAGAATGCGTATGGCTTCCGAAGCTCAAGTCAACAATGGCGTCAACGTCGAGGCGCTGCTCGCCGCCCGCGAGGCGCTGACGAATGCGCCCGAGGCCGCCAACTTCAAATGGCGGGCGACCTGCACCTGGAAGAACGGCACGCACAGCCACTCCACCGTCGAAAGCTTCTACGGGCTCGGCGGGGAGCAAAAGCACAAGACCACGTTCAAATTCGATGCCGATCATCCGGAAGTGTTCGCCTCGGAAGACAAAGGCGCCACACCGGTCGAGATGGTGCTCGTCGGCCTCGCAAGCTGCCTGACCGCCGGCGTCGCGGCGGTCGCCCAGAACAGGGGAATCCAGCTGCGCTCGGTCACGGCGAAGCTCGAAGCCGGCATGAACCTCTATGGCATCCTCGGCATAGACAAGGATGTGCGAAACGGTTTCGACGGCATCAAAGTCGACTTCAAGATCGATGCCGACGCCAGCAAGGAAGATATCAAGGCGCTGGTGGCGCAGTCGCAGAAACGCTCGGCGGTCTACGATATTGTGACCAACCCAACCAATGTCACGGTCAACGTGAATTGAGCGGGGCCTGCGCGCTCTCCCAGAGTTGGGCAGCGTTCGCGACATAACTGCTATCGTGATCGGCGCCGGCCATGCTGGGCTGGCTATGAGCCGCTGCCTCAGCGAGCGCGCGATCGAGCATGTCGTCATCGAGCGCGGCGACGTGGCCAATTCGTGGCGCACCGAACGCTGGGACTCGCTTCGCCTGCTGACGCCCAACTGGCAAAGCCGCCTGCCGGGTTTCGGCTATGACGGCGATGATCCCGACGGCTTCCGCACCATGCCCGAGATCATCGATTTCCTGGCCCGCTACGCGAAGGTGATCTCAGCGCCGGTCGAGACCCGGACCAACGTGATGTCGGTGGCGGCGACCGACAGCGGCTTTGCTGTCGCAACCGACAAAGGCGACTGGCGCTGCCGGACTGTCGTGCTGGCAACCGGAGCCTGCAACATCGCACGGATTCCCCCGGTTGCCGAGGCGGTTCCCTCCGCGATTGCAACCGTCAGCTCGATGGATTACCGCAACCCCGGTCAACTGGAAGAGGGCGGCGTGCTGGTCGTCGGCGCATCCGCTACCGGCACCCAGCTTGCCGATGAGATTCACCGCTCGGGCCGCCCAGTTACGCTTGCGGTGGGTGAGCATGTGCGCTCGCCTAGGATGTACCGGGGCAAGGACATCCAATGGTGGATGGATGTCGTCGGTCTGCATGACGAGCGTTATGACGAGGTCGATGACATCAATCGGGCGCGGCGGGTGCCGTCGATCCAGCTCGCCGGCTCGCCCGAGCGCCGGACGCTCGACCTCAACGCCCTCACCGAAATCGGCGTTAGACTGGTCGGCCGGATCGCCGGCCTCGCCGACGGGAAGGCGCAATTTTCGGGCTCGCTGCACAACAATTGCGCCCTCGCCGACCTCAAGATGAACCGGCTGCTGAACACAATCGACGAATGGGCGAGCGAGAATGGCCTTGACGGCCAGGTCGATGCGCCGAACCGCCCTCCTCCCACCAAAGTGGAAAGCGCGCCACCCCTCAGCCTCGATCTCGCGTCAGGTAAGATACGGACGATCGTCTGGGCCACCGGCTATCGGCCAGATTACTCGTGGCTCGCAGTGCCGGTCCTCGATCGCAAAGGCCAGGTCCGTCACGATGGCGGAGTGACCGAGCATCCGGGCATGTATCTCATGGGGATGCAGTTCCTTCGCCGCCGCAAGTCGGCCCTTATCGACGGCGCAGGCGACGATGCGCGCGATCTCAGCGATCATATCGCATCGTACCTTGAGCGCGATCACTAGGAAGGATTGGTACGCGCAAGGTGATGGGCCGATTGCACGAAGGCCGAATCCTTCGAGGCCGCCTTCGAAGGGCACTTCAGGCTTGCAGGTCAGATTCCCAAGTTGAGCTTCGGCTTCCAGAACGGCCGAAACAGTTCGATCTTGGGACAACGGTTCATGACCACCTTAAGCCCTGCGTCCTCCGCCAGCCGGGCGGCGGCGTCGTCGCGCACGCCTATCTGGCCCCAGAGAACTTTCGCACCGATGGCGACGGCTTCTTGCGCAACCTCCATCAAATCCTCGGAGCGGCGAAACACCTCAACCATGTCCACCGGCCGGTCGATGGTCGCGAGCGTAGGATACACCTTGAGCCCGCGAATTTCGTCGAGCTCGGGGGTGGGATTGACGGGAATCATATCGAAACCGGTTTCGTGCAGCACCCGGAGCACACCATAGGAGAACTTGGTCTTGTCGGGGCTTGCTCCCACCATCGCGATGGTTTTCACCGATTTCAGGATGCCTTGCAGATAAGCTTCTGAGTAAGGCTCATCGTGATTCATGCGCGTCATTTCTGCTTCTTCCAACGGTGTCGCAATATCGGCTTTCAATTCATGCGGAGCTAGAGGATCAAGGAATGGATTGCGGTAAAGCTTGTCGTGGCTTTCAACGCCCACCTCCAGAGTGCAGTCGCTCATCGGGCGGGCGACGCATAGTATGACATAGCCGTTGTTGATCTGACGCCCGTTCAGCGCCACTTGGGTCCGTTGATCGACCTTGCCACTGATCAGCTTGGCCGCGCAGGTGATGCAGCCGCCATATTTGCACCCGTAGGGCAGGTCGACGCCCTGCTCGCGCAAGCTTTGCAAGAGCGGCTTGCGACGATCGACCTTGAAGGTCGCGCCGCTGCGATTGGCGAGCGTGATGGTGTGGAGGGTCACACCCATATGTCGCTTGTGCAATCGCCACCTGGATATCGGGTTTCGTGGCAGCGGCTTGGCCCGTTCGGCTCCGTGCCGAAATCAAGGACAAATCGCGGATCGATCTCCATGCCGCCATTTTCAGTATCGCAATTGACCATGAGCATGCATCCGCCATTGGTGCGGATTTCCGGATAGAACTGATTGTCCCAGGTTGAGAAGAGCGAGGTCGTTACATAGAGGCGCCTGCCGTCGAGGCTGAGCTGTATCATCTGCGGTCCACCGGTGACTTTCACGCCATTGACCACGGGAGCACGGCCGAGAAGACCGCCCATCCACACCTGTCCCGTCAGCTTGGCATTGTGCGGATCCGAAATGTCGTACTGGCGGATATCGCCGTGCAGCCAGTTGCAGAAATAAAGATACCGGTCGTCCATGCTGAGCAGGATGACCGAGATCACGCCGGGTATCGGAATGGGCCATTCCGGATGCGGCTCGTTCCCAACATCGACGATCTTCTCCCACTGCCATTCACCCGCGACATCCTTCCACCAATGGATGATGTTGGCCGAAAGGGCCGCGCCGACAAAGCCGTGGCTGCTGTCGGGGTCGTGATGGAACCGCACCTCGAGCGGGATCAATCCATCCTCGCCGAGATAAAAGGTTTGCTTCGGCTCCTTCTTGGCAAAGTCCCAGAGGTGAATTTCGCGGCCGTATTTCAGGTGGCCGACTTCCTCGAGGTCGAAACCCGGCATGAAGGTGTTGGGCGCCGCCCATTCGGAGCTCACCATCACGTTGTGCCGCGGCTGATACCAAAAATCGTAGCCAAACTTGATCTTGCCCATGGAGTTTTCCCAGCGGCCGACGATCTCGAAATCCTTGTTCAGATGCAGATAACCGCCCGGAGCGTTTCCTTGCGCGTCGCCAAGCATGGAGATGATGATCTCCGAGCCGAGGCAATGGATCGTGTGCGGGGCCGACAGATTGGTCCTGGCCTTGATTTCGGCGCCCTCGATGACCTTGTAGAGCTTGGGATTGCGCGGATCGGTGGCGCAATCGACGATATGCAGATTTGACGAGCGTACTCCAGGTACGATCAGGTATTTCCGCTCCATGCCTGGATCGCCATGGCACGACGAACAGGCATTCCAGCCCGTGTGGTGAAGCTCATCGCCAATGCCCGGCATCTGCAGACGCGAAATGACCTGGCTATAGGTCGGACTCTGTGGGTCGGCATCTATGGTACACAGATAGTCGGGCTTCTGGATGCCCGTCCCGGTATAGATTGCAATCGTATAGAGTAGCTTTTCGCGCGGTGCCTGCATTGCCTCGATGGGAGAGGCATACCCCGGTCCACAGTGTTTGGTCATGGGAAACTCCAGCCTGAATCATGGAACAACAATGCCATCATTTCTTGGCCGGTCGTTCGCGGCTTTGTGGTCTGGATTGTACCTTCACCTTGGCGAGCGATCTAGGTGCGAAAGAATTGGACCCGTCGCGCGCCACTAGGATTCTCGCTCATCCACTCTGAGAGAGCTCAGCCTGACCCTACCCCTTGGCATTCCTGGCGCCAATCGTCATTGCGGGTCCCTATCCGCCCACGACGTCGGCTACAATTGCAGGTTCATCATCGAATGTCGGCTGTTCGTACTTCTGCACGATCTTGCCGCTCTTCACAGTGAAGATAACATCGCAAATGGTAATTGTTTCAAAAAGATCACTCGATATCAGGAGAACTGCCAGGCCCGAAGCTGCGCGCTCGCGTATGAGTTCGTGGATGTCCTGTTTGGATCCGATATCCACGCCAGCGGTGGGATCTTCCAGAACGATGAGCTTGCTTGCCCTGCCGAGGCACCTGGCAATCATGACTTTTTGCTGATTTCCACCGCTGAGGCTCGTGATCAAATAGTCATAGTTCGAATAGCGCGTCCGGAAACGAGTCAGGAGGGATTGCGTCAACTCCCGTTCGGAGCCATCGTTGAGAAGTCCGAACGTTTGAATTTGATCGAGTTGAGTGATCATCAGATTTTCCCGCGTGCTCCGGCTGGGCAGAAGGCAGTTTGCTGCTCGTCCCGAAGGCAAATAGGAAACGCCGCGGCGCGCCGCTTGAGCGGGATTCGCCGGCCGATAGATGCTTCCCATGAGGGTCATGCTGGTGGGTCGAAGATCCGCGAGGCCAACGGCTGCTCGTCCTATCTTTTCACACCCCGAACCGACGACTCCGTAAAGACCGACAACTTGACCTGCAGAGACCGAAATATCCACCTCCTTTCCGCTTTGTTCCGCTAGGTTCGAGATCGTCAATACCTCGGTGACAAATGAGCCTTCCTGCCTTCTCCCCCTCGCAGACAGCGATTTGCCCACGAGCTTTTCGACGATGACGGGCACGCTCACGTCCTCCGTCATCTCGAAAGTCTCGACGAGCGCGCCGTCTTTCATGAGGCTGACCCTGTCGGCAACCTCCACGACCTCTTCTACATGGTGAGTGATGAAAACCGTCGCCACACCCTGGCTTTTTGCGCTGCGTATGATGTGGAGTAGCTTTTGCTTCTCTCGCACGCCGAGCATTGCCGTCGGTTCATCAAGAATCAGCACACGAGGCCTGCGGGCCAATGCCTTCAAGACCTCGATCAGTTGTTGGCTAGCGACGGACAGCAACTTGATCCGCACATTCAGATCGAAATCAAAATCGTATTCCGCAAAGAGAGTTTGACATTTCTCTTCCTCCAGCGACTTTCGAAGGAGGCTGAAGGGATGTCGAGCGATCTCCATCCCAAGACAGATATTCTCTCTGACGGTCAGGTCCGGGACCAGCGATAGCTCTTGAAAGACCATCGCAAAGCCGAGAGTGCTGGCGTGGGCTACGTTCTCGAGATGTGTTTCTCGACGGTCGACGAAAAGTTTTCCCGCGTCGGGCTGCACCAAGCCGCCCATGATTTTTCCGACTGTGGATTTCCCGGCGCCGTTTTCGCCTAGGACGGCGTGCACTTCGCCGGCATGGAAGGCGAGCGAGACATCCTTGACCGCCTGCGTTGAACCAAAGCGCTTGAAGATGTGCTCAAGCGCTACGACCTGGCCTGGAGGACCTGCGCTGTCGTGTGCCACGTTCAGGGCGGCCTGCCTCGCACTGTCTGGATTTGTCTCTCGCACCCGATGGGTTCTCTGAGGATCAGCGCATCGTCAGATTCGACAAAACACCGTGCGGCGTCGAGTCACAATACCATTGACCGACGCCGCACGAGAGATGGCAAGTGGCTACTGGAGAGCCTCGATGGACCAGTCTTCTGGCGGAATGTCCGTCTGCTCCCATGGATATGACTTGTAGTTATCTTTGGTTAGGAACGTATTCGGGGCAAGGACCATCAGATAGGGAAAGTCCTTGTTTTCCTTGATGAGCGGCGTGGGCAGCCCAAGCTTCTGCCGGATGGAATACTGCACGATCAAACGACCCACCATGATCGACGGCTCGGAATTCACCGCAAGGAGAGTCCCATCCTCGAGCGGCGGAAAGACGCCTCTCAACAGTGTGCTTCCTATCACCTGCATATGCGCTTTTCGCTGCTTTACGGCCTGGACCGCGCCCATTCCAAGACCCATCGTTGGCGTCCACACGAAGCTGGCGTCTGGATTCTTCGTGATCATGTCCGACGTGACGGAGAGACCATACCCAATGCTGATCTCGCCGCCCATCGGTGCAAGCTCCAACGTTGCACCTGGACATTCATTGACGGCCTCCTTCAGTCCATCGACGCGAAGTTTGGTCCATTCTGCTCCCGCTGGTCCTGGCAGTCCGATGATCTTGAATTTCTCCTTGTGCTCGGCCTTGCAAAGGAGTTCTCCCATCGACTTGCCGATATCATAGTCGCTGAACAGAACGCCGAAATCGGGAGTCTTGCTGTTCACCGGTGTTCCCACCGCTAGAATCTTGATTCCCTTTTCCTTCACCTTTTTTAGGATGGGCTCGTAGCCATCGTAGGATGCGGCTCCAAGAACGAGCACATCGATGCCTTTCACCATCATGGATTCGATCTGGGCGAACTGCTGGCTCACATTGCCGTATTTTCCGGCTATCGAGACCTGCACCACTTTGCCACCAGCCCTCTTGGCTTCGTCGACGATACCGTAAGCCATGCCTTTCCAGTAGTCGTCCTGGAGATGCACCAGAGTGACTCCGTATCGAATTGGTGGATCGGTATCCTTGACGAGCTCGTCCACGCCGATGAAGAGCTTTTCCTGCTCATCCAAGCTTTGAGCTTTGATGGACAATGTTGATGCAGCGACGCATACGGCGAGCACAGCAGTGCTGACCGACATGCGGATGAGGTAGTCTCGAAACTTACTTAAAGTCATGGATAACCCTCCCTATTCCCACAGTTGCTTTCTTATTAATCTATGGGGCGCTCAGCTTTACCAGCTGGGCTCCCCTCCGGTCAAAACACGAAATAGGCATGGCGACCTTCAGAAGATCTCCCGCCTTCGTACTCGGTCGAGCATCACCGCCACGATGATCACGATGCCCACTGCCAATATCTGGTAGAAAGACGAGACCCCGACCAGCGTCAAAGAGTTCGAGAGACCGCCGAGGACGACGCAGCCGTAGAGCACATGGATCATCCGTCCGCTGCCGCCGTTGAGTGCGATGCCGCCTAGCACGACTGACGCGATTGATTTGAGGGTCATGTCCGGTTCGGCCACAGGCTGCGCTGCTCCGATCCACGACGTCAGTATGATGCTGGCGATCCCCGCGGAAAATCCGGCGAATGTGTAGACGAGCATGGTGTGCAGTGACACGTTGACACCAGATCTGACCGCCGCCGACTTGTTCGAACCAATTGCATAGACGTAGCGGCCGAACACGGTTCGCCTGAGCAGAAAAGCCCCGAGCAGAAGCATGGCAACGGCGATTTCAAAACTGACTGGCAAACCCAGGAAGTGACCAAATCCTATCGCCGACGTGAGCTGTTCGGGTACCGTATAGATCGGGACCCCATGCGCCAGAATGAGGGCAATCGCCGTGGCGACGGACGCCATTCCCAAAGTCACTATGAAAGGATTTGTTCTCTGATAGGCGACTATGTACCCCGTTAGAAGTCCCGTGAAGGATCCCACCAGCGCCATTACGAGAAGCGCTCCCCACACGCCGACGACGGGAACCATGAGTATGCCGACGACCCCGGAAATCGACATGACCGCTGCCATCGACAAGTCTAGGCCGCCGCTTATGATCGTAAATGCCTGGCCGACGGACATCGCCAGCAGCGGAGCGATTTGGCTGGCGAGGTTGTCGAGGTTGTCTGGTGAAAGGAAACGAGGGTCGATCGCAGCGATGCCAGCCGAATAGATCACGATGAATGCCGGCATGATCATTTCGCTGAAGTTTAGGTGGGACAATCGCCGTTTCCAGAACTTCTCCCGTGGGGTTGATACCTCGCTTGAAAATTCCGCCTTGGGTTTCCGGGAAGCTGTCACTTGAAGCGGCTCGTTCCCGGCAAGTGCAAATCAGAAGCCGCAATGACCTGAAAGGTTACGTATCAGTAACATGGCGCCAGTTTTTACCTTCTTGAACGTCATGAACTCTTTTCAGTTGTTCCTTCGTGGGCAGGCCATAGGCTGTCAATCGAAGGCAGTGTTCACATTACCCAGGCCAGCAAATTCAACGGTGACTTCATCACCTCCATGAATTGCAACGGGGGGCAGGCGAGTGCCTGTTGTAATGATGCTTCCGGCACTTAGTGCTTCTCCTCGCTTGGCTCGGTCATTCACAAGCCAGGAAAGGGCTTCAAAGGGGTTGCCCATCGCCGTTGTGCTCGAACTTTCGCCGGCAACACGCCCATTCTTGGATATTCGAACCTTTTGGTTTGGGAGATCGAGATTCCGCCACGCCGCAAGCTTCGGCCCCAGCACAAACCATCCTGCGAAGCCATCATCTGCCGTCATGTCTGCGGCATCCATAGTGGCGTGATGTTCGAAACGGGAATCCGGCACCTCGATTGCGAGATGCAGGTCCGCTACAGCTGCCAAGATTTCTTGCCCATCATAGGGACGCGCACGCGGCCGCAGATCTTGCCCAAGGAGGAAGGCAAATTCAGCCTCTACCGCTCGCATGTTCATCTGTCCTGCGTTGAGTCGCTCACCCTCGCGTACTACAAATCCTTCAAGGAGTCTGCCGCCCAGCGGCTCCGTTACTCCTAGGCGGCGTCGACCGGCTTCAGTCGTGAGAGCAATTTTCCAGCCGAGGACGGATCGCCCGCTCTGTGCGGCCATACGGTCCTGGATCTCGTAGCCTTCGTCGACGGAGCGCGGTTTGCAATCCGAAGGCAGGCTCTCAAGCCGCTGCCCGGCAAGTCGAGCCTGCCAGAGGATATCCCCTGCCTTCTCAATTGCTTCCCTGTTCATTGCAGTCCGCCCCTCGCCGGACGCTTTGGCCACTATGGCAGGCCATGCACCTAAATCAATTGAGGAGGGAATCTTTTTCATACCTTGGAAATTCAGGATTTGGGTTCGCAGACTGGTGCCCGTCCGGATCGATCAAACCAAGGGCGAAAGCCGCATATCCCTTCATCCGGTGCCGGGTAAGAACTGCGTCTTATTGGCAAAGAGCCGGTCCTCCCGATGAGCCGACCAAACTTGGTTTTGAGGCTGCCTGGGAGAACTCGCAGCACCATTCCATGGAATGGAATATCGACCTTGGATCCACTGTTCATTGCCGCGGACTTAACTCATATTGAGTTTTGGTGAGAGGGTTGCATATGACTTCGAAGTTGCAGTCGCATGTTGCATCGGGAACAAGGAATGACCGTCTTCCAGGGCGACATTTTCTCCAGATACCGGGACCCACGAATGTTCCAGATCGAGTCCTTCGAGCAATCGATCAGCCGACCATGGATCATCGCAGTCCTGCGTTCGCAAGATTGGGTTTGCGTGTATTTGACGGCTTGAAATGGCTGCTGCGAAGTTCCGGTCCCGTCGTCATCTATCCGGCCTCGGGAACTGGTGCGTGGGAGGCCGCGCTCGTCAATACTGTGTCGCCTGGCGACACGGTTCTCATGTACGAGACAGGTCACTTCGCCCAACTCTGGCGAGGACTCGCATCCCGCCTGGGATTGAAACCGGAGATGCTGGCTGGTGATTGGCGAATGGGTATCGCCTATGACCGGATCGCCGAACGCCTAAAAGATGATACTGCCCATTCCATCAAGGCAGTCTGCATAGTGCACAATGAAACTTCCACCGGATGTGCCTCAAGAATTGTCGAGGCGCGCCATGCCATCGACGATGCGCGGCACCCTGCTCTCCTCCTTGTTGACACGATCTCCTCGCTGGGATCCATGGACTACCGTCACGATGAGTGGGGTGTCGACGTCACGGTCGGCTGCTCACAAAAGGGATTGATGTTGCCACCCGGTCTGTCATTCAACGCCATCAGCGAGAAAGCTCTGTCGGTCTGTTCCAAGGTTCAGTCTCCCCGCTCCTACTGGGCTTGGGACGAGATGATCAAGGCAAATGAAACCGGCTATTTTCCCTATACTCCTCCGACCAATCTCCTCTATGGCCTGGCTGAAGCCGTCGACATGTTGCGTGAGGAAGGTCTGGATGCCGTATTCGCCCGCCATCGCCGTCACGGTGAGGCGACCAGGCAGGCCGTCCGAAGCTGGGGACTGGAGGTTTTCTGCCAGAATCCGGATCACTATTCTGATTCCCTCACTGCGGTTCTCATGCCGGAGGGACACAGCGCAGATGAATTTCGCCGCATCGTTCGGGAGAAATTCAACATGTCCTTGGGAAATGGCCTCTCCAAGCTTGCGGACCGGGTTTTTCGCATCGGCCATCTGGGTGACTTCAGCGATCTGATGCTCGCAGGAACGCTTGCCGGCATCGAGATGGGTCTCGACTTGGCGTCAATACCCCATCGAAGCAGGCGGCGTGCAGGCCGCACTTGGATATTTGACGTCGGAAATGCAGGGCGGGGAGATCGAAGGATGAAGGATATCGTCGACAAATCCGCCCTGAGAACTTCGTGAGCTGATTGCAACCAAGGCCGTCTCTCCAATCGAAGTATTCGATGCATTCGCCAGCCGAATTGAAAAGGTCAATCCTGCTGTAAACGCCATGGTGGCTATGGATCTTGATCAAGGCCGCAAGGAAGCGCGACAGGCTGAGCAAGCGGTCGCACGCAAACAGCCGCTTGGCTTGCTTCATGGGTTGCCGATCGGGATCAATGATCTGCAATCGACAGCGGGCCTCACCACGACTTTCGGTTCTCTTGCCCACAAAGACAACGTGCCGAAAAGCGATGATCTGCTTGTTTCGCGGATCCGGCAGCAGGGCGGAATTAGTTATGGGAAAGACGAACACGCCCGAATTCGGCACCGGTGCCAACACGATCAATCGCGTGTATGGCGCAACGGTCAATCCCTTTGCGCCCACGCTCTCTGCTTCCGGTTCATCGGGCGGAGCAGCCGCGGCGCTTGCAACCGACATGGTTCCGCTGGCTACCGGCGGAGATCTTGGCGGGAGCTTGCGGACGCCTGCTGCGTTCTGCGGCGTCGTCGGTCATCGGCCTTCTCCCGGCACATTGCCGAAGGATCGGGCCGCCGATAGCTGGTCACCCCTTTCAGTCGAGGGCGCGATGGCGCGGAACGTGGCTGACGCCGCGTTCCTGATGGGTGCGCTGATGGGGCGTGAACCGATGGACCCGATCTACCGCGAGCAGTCGCCCGCTCCGTTCTTGACTCTTCCTGCAATGGATCTGAGCCGGGTGAGAGTGGCGTTCACCGCCGACTTTGGGACGATTCCCGTCGCCGACGACGTTCGCGAATGTTTTCGGTCGGTCGCCAACAAAATGGCGCATCTTTTCAAGAGCACGAATTGGCATCATCCTGAATGTGGTGATGTCGATTCGACCTTTGAGGCCTTGCGAGCCGTTGGCTTTGGCCACGCTTTTGGGGAACATATTCGTCAGCATCGCGACGTGGCCTCCCCCCTGCTCATCGCAAATATGGAAACCGCGGAGTCATTGACCGTTGCTGATGTCGGCCGTGCCCACGCAGCTCAAAGCAATCTCTTCCGGAAATTTCAGACCTTCTTTGACGACGTCGACATCCTCATTTGTCCGGCAGCGCCTGTGATGCCCTTTCCTGTGGACGATCTTTACGTGAAGAAGGTCGGCGACGTGGAAATGGCAAGTTATATCCGCTGGATTGCCCTCAACTACGTCATAACGCTTAGCACGCATCCCACAACTGTCATTCCTGCCGGGCTCGGGCCGACCGGTCTTCCTTTCGGCATCCAGGTCGTGGGACGTCACTTGGATGATGTAGGCACGTTGGCTACTGCTGCAGCTATGGAGGGCGAATTCGCCAAAGACCCGAAGCTGGCCCGGCCCAAGCCTGATATTCAGAAGTTGTCCACTCCCGGCTTGGAAACTCGGGCCGGCCAGATACCTTCGGGACTGATCAGCAGTCCAAACTAGAATCCTGGGAACCCGCTTCGACCACCCGCATGGCAAAGTCTGATCAGTGCACGGGTGCTGCGCCCATCCAGGGAGACTCGACGGTCACCGGCCTCTCGTAGAACGGCAGCTTGTCCACTCGCGGTTTGTACGTGCCGTTCTTGATGCAGGCATTTACGTGATTGGCGATCTCTTCCAAAGTTGCGAACCAGACTTCCCCCGTTGCCAGCATTTCTTCGATCATTTTCTCGACGCGCCACCAGCGCGACAGCCGGCCGCTGATGAACGGATGCCAGAGAGTGACCCACACGCCGCCCCCGAAATGTCGTATGGCTTCGAACTCCGCCATGAATATCTCCATGGCGCGGTCGGGTGACATGATTTGCATGATGTGATTGAGATCGCCGTTGTAAACGTAAGGCGGCCAGTCATCGAGGCCCATATGGCTCGGCATTTCGACGAGTGAGCCCTTTTTGGTCTCTAAGATGTACGGGACCTCGTCGCCCTGCAGTGTGCTGTCATAGAGAAATCCTTCCTGCACCAAAAGCTCGGGCGTGTGGATGGATATTGCATGCCCAGGCGAACGACTGCCTCGCGGCCGCTTGCCCGTATGCTTTTTGATTACCTCGATGCTGCGGCTGAGCCAGTAGTGCTCCTCATCGCGCGACAATGTGTGTGGGCCTTCGTGGATATAACCGTGAAATCCCACTTCATGACCGTCCTTGACGATCTCCTCGACCATTTTTGGATACTGCTCGATGCACCAGGCTGGAATGAAGAAGGATTGCTTGAGGTTGAAACGACGGTAGGTGTCCAGGATTCGAGTGACCGCTACTTCCGGATCGTATTTCAACATGGAAACCGTCGAGACACGATTGATCGCATCGCGCGGGTAGGCCAAATGGAGGGAACTATCAGCATCCACGTCGAAGCTGATCGCTACGGCAACCTTTGCGCCGTTCGGCCAAGGCACGGGTCTTTTGATCATTGTATCTCTCCTGTGGACCTTCAACTGGTTGGAGTGTGAAGCAAAGGATTTAGCCGGAACCCTGAAATGATGGGTCCAGCGTCGCGTTGATCATGGCCCCCGCCTCAAGGGGCGTCAATGGAAGCACGCCTGAATTTCCGCATCGAGGAATTGCAGACATGCAATGAGAGCTGGGCACGGCGTGAATTCGAAAAACCTATGTGGCCCGGCCCGAGTTCGCGACAGCGCTGGAATCTGGAGTCGCTTTCTGGATCGCCCTACCCACACCCATGGACACCGCCACTGCGCAGGCGAGGACGGGGACGAGCCAATGAGCAGTACGCAGTCCTACTTGATCGGCGATGACGCCGAGAAGCAATGGCATCACTAAGAGGGCGATTCCGAGCGCCAAAATCGCGCGCGCACTTGCAGCATCGCTTCTCTGCTGGGCGGCGCTGATGGCCATTCCTACGGTGAGTGGATACAACAGCGATGCGCCGAGGCCCAAAATGAACAGCCCTGCGATGGAAACCGCAGCAATACTTCCTCCCCAATAGAGCAGAAAGCCGATCAAGACCACCGCGAGTTGCGCAATGAGCAAGAGTTGGGGCTTGAACATCCGTATCCACAAATTTCCCATAACTCTGCCGATGAACATGCCGATGACGAAGGCGGCAGTCGCGACGGCCGCTTGGGCGGGAGGCAGGCCGACAGGCCCACCCAGGAACTCCGCCGCCCACAGAACAATGCAGAATTCGATCGCCGTGCTGAAGCTCAGTGCACACCAGTACGCCCAATACGCTGGCGGTAGGCGATTTGGATTGTCGCTCTCGGGGTTTGTCGGTGGTGGAAACGAAGTGCGCCCCGCCGCCAACACGATGGCAACGCCGACCATCGCTCCTGTGAGAATTGCTCCACGCCATCCGAGCGAGAGCCAAACAAAGGCGCTTATCAGTAACGGCGCCACTGTCGCGAAGGCATAGTTGAGGGCTGCAGACTCATTGATCGCGATATTTCGCTGCTCCCCATGAACGTCTGCAAGAACAGCATAGATCACGCTCGGTATGAAGCAGGCGCCAAATCCGATCAGAGCGCAGCTCGCAACACTTGTCCACGCCGTCGAAGCGAGACAAAGTCCGAAAACTCCCGTGGCGCACACAAGAGTTCCGAACACCAGCACCGCCTGGCGGCTGAAATGCCGCACGACTTTGTCGCCTACTAGGCCTACGACAATGGCACCGACGGCAATGGCGCTCGTATGCAGTGAAACTGCGTAGTAGCTCAGACCGAGCTCGGACTTGAGGAAAGGAACGACGTTGCCTTGAATAGTCAGTATGAAAATGAAAAACGCCCCGAGCAGATAGCAATACCAGGTGACGGCATCACGGTGAATACCGACGGGATTCTTTGAAGTTTCGGTTTTCATGAAGGCCCCGACGGGATCCAGGTGAAATTGGCAGGCGTGTTGCTCCTGCCCGTTGTCGTTCG
Source organism: uncultured Alphaproteobacteria bacterium (assembly GCA_963789175.1). GTDB lineage: Bacteria > Pseudomonadota > Alphaproteobacteria > Rhizobiales > Aestuariivirgaceae > CAWBJO01. The sequence goes on along the minus strand of CAWBJO010000002.1, from coordinate 97,452 downwards.
GATGTTTCCCCGTGCCTTGGACAATCAGGAGAACAAAGTTGCGGAGCAAATTGCGATTTGCATGAGATTTGCGATGCTCGAGTGCCGGGCTCGTTCCGGCCTCGTGCTTTCAGCGCTAGAAACTGCGCCCTTGAACGCTTGGTTGTCAATGACAGTCGAAGCATTTCCGTAGAAATATTGGTGCAAGATTGCGGATTGCGTAACGGATCGATCCCTTCTAGGCTGAATTCGCAGCTTGCCGCGGAGGTGTGTGGTGTCCAAACGACCGTTGGCCCTTGTCAAGCGGAGCCTCGCGGCGGCTAGAGGCACGTCTGCTTCGGCTCCTTCAGGGGAGTTTGAAACAGCACCCGACGTTGACGAGATCGATCTCGAGATCATCCGCATACTGCAGGCCGATGGCCGCGCTCCATTTACTGCGATCGCCAAGGATCTGGGAATATCCGAAGGTGCCGTGCGAAATCGTGTCGGGCAGCTCATTGCTTCGCGCGTGCTGAGAATTATTGGCGTCGCAGATCCGATGGCCCTGGGACACGACGCCTTTGCTATGATCGGTCTCAATGTTAGCCCCGGCCACGATCCTGAGAAGGCGGCCCTCTACTTCCACGATCGAGACGAGGTGACCTACGTTCTCTTCGTCGCCGGCCGGTACGACCTTCTGATCGAGGTCATCTGCAAGACACACGATCAATTGGCTCAATTCCTTCGTGAGCACTGTTACAGCCGCCCAGATCTTGCATCGGTTGAACCAATGGTAGGTTTGGCGATGTACAAGAGCATGCTGAAATGGGGACAACCGGATTGAGGGAATCTCCGACTATCAAGCAATCAACGAAGGGGATGGTAGGGGCCGCGCCCTCACCGCCAGGCATCGCTCCATGACGCCTGTTTTGCTCGACCAGACCAAGACGACGCGGAAGCTCGTCGTTAGGATCGGTAAGCACCGATGGTTCGAATACCACCAGCCAATTTCGCGCACGCTGACCCTTCTTCTCGGCACGGTCGTTTGGATCGCCTTTTTCGGTTTGTGGGAAATTGCCTCACTGAGGAATTGGATCAATCCGCTTTTCATGCCGCCACCTCACAGGGTGGTATCCACTCTTTATTCCATGTTCCTCGAAAGAGGATTCCTCACCGATGTCGCGGTCAGCATCTACCGCATCTTGGCGAGCTTCGCCTTGGCCTGTTTGGTGGCCATCCCATTGGGAATATTCATGGGATCTTTTCGAGTGGTGTACGCCGCAGTCAACCCCATCGTGAGCGCCTGGCGCTATTTACCTGCCCCGGCCTTCATTCCCTTGTTGCTTATGTGGTTCGGGGTGGGAGAAGGGTCGAAGCTCGCCCTGCTGTTCATCGGCGTAGTATTTTTCCTGATCACCCTTATCATGGATCATACGCGAACGGTGCGGGCCGAAATCATCGAGACGGCAAAAACGCTCGGTGCTACGCGATGCCAGATTCTGACGACGATCGTCTTGCCCGCCGTTGCACCCAATATCGTGGTTTCAATGCGCCAGATGCTGGCCGTCAGTTGGACCTATCTGGTAATCGCGGAAATCATTGCTTCGACGTCAGGCATCGGATCCGTGATGATGCGTGGACAACGCTTCCTGAAGGTGGATGAAATCATGGCCGGCATCGTAACGATCGGGATCCTCGGGCTGGTTTTCGATTTCATCTTCGGATTTGTCCATCGCATTCTGTTTCCTTATGTGAAGAGCAGCGAAAGATAAGAAGAGAGTTGGTTAGGGAGGATAAAATGCATCGTGAAATCATGGGTTGGACACGCCGCTGGTTGCCAGGCGCTCTCCTGGCGGTACTCGCTTGCCTTTGGGCATTGCCGGCATCAGCGGTCGAGCAGGTGCGAATCGCCGGATTGACGTGGCCGGGTTACGGGTGGTGGCACATCGCGCAAGCAAAACAACTCGCGCCCGAACTGAACATAACCTACCAGGCGATTGAAGATCCATTCCAAAGCTTCGGCCTGATGGCATCGAACCAGTTGGAGATAATCTCAAGCACTGCCGAGTTCGCGCCCATCGGGGCGTCGCAAAACATGCCCGTACGAATGTTCACGTTCGGGAATCTGTCGCACGGCACGGACAAACTCATCTTGCGACCAGAAATCGCCAGTCCCGCCGACCTCAAAGGTAAGAAAGTAGCCGTCATGGTCGGCGGCCTGCCTCAGATCATGATGGGCATCTACCTGGAAAAGAACGGGCTGCCTTTTGACTCCGTTGAGTATGTAAACGTCATCATGGATCAGGCGGCCGCCGCCATGATCAGCGGCAGTGTTGCGGGCGCACAGATCTGGGAACCTTTCGCCTCGCAGACTCTCAACGCAGTGAAGGGGGCAAAGATCGTCGGAAGCACGGCCGATGCTGAGTGGGCCGCATCTGGAATCATTGCGGATGCCCATTTCATCAACTCCGAATGGGCCAAGAACAACCGGCCGACGGCTCTGATGACCATCAAGGCCATGTATGATGCCATCGCGTGGTGGAAGAAAAACCCCACTGAAGGAAATAAGATAATCGCTGACGGCATGAAGATGTCCGTACCGGACGTTGAGCTCGTAATCGGCAAGGACGGTACCGGTCTTGATGGTGGCCTGTATCCGTACACCTTTCTCGAAGCAGCCCAGTTCTGTGGTGCCGCACCGGGCGATCCTCCTTTCGGCCAGAAGAACGGCCAAATGGAAGAACATTTCAAACTGACGAACAGCTGGTGGGTGAAGTTCAACGTCGTGAAGGAGAACTACGCGCCGGACAAGGGGACCGACTGCAGCTTGCTGAAGGAATTGTACGACACCGGATACAGAGGCTGACACACGGGCGGGATTCAACGCACACGGAGTCGAACGGATGCCATCTTCAGCCCTACCGGCACGAGCGGGAGTTCCCAAGCTTTCTGTAAGGAACGTCGGAAAGACATATGAGCTTGATCGGAGGAGCCGGCTCGAGGCGGTGCGAAACGTCTCCTTCGAAGTTTTCCAGGGCGAGATTTGCGCACTACTAGGGCCGTCGGGCTGTGGAAAATCCACCGTCCTGAGGATGGTGGCCGGTCTTGAGCGGCCGGATGGGGGAAGCATGTATCTCGATGGATCGCCCATCGAAGGCCCCGACAAGAGCCGAGGCATGGTTTTTCAGCGGTATACCTCGTTCGATTGGATGACGGTGCAGAAGAACGTCGAGTATGGATTGCGCATCAATCATGCCCCGGTCGCAAGGCGCAAGGAGATCGCTGACAGGTACGTCGACCTCGTTAAGCTGACGAAGTTCCGCGACGCCTACCCCCATCAATTGTCAGGCGGCATGCAGCAGCGGGTCGCGATTGCAAGAACGTTGGCGAACGGACCATCGATATTGCTCATGGATGAGCCGTTTGGCGCTCTTGACGCAGAGACCAAATGGCAAATGCAGGAGTTGATGGTCGATGTCGTCGAAACTTCAGGCGCCACGGTTCTGCTCGTCACTCATGACATCATCGAAGCAATATTCCTCGCGGATCGAATCATATTCATGTCGAAGCATCCTGGAACCATTCGCGAGAATTTGCTCGTCGATTTCAAGAAGGGTCGGCGCTTCCGACTCCACGAAGAGATGATGGAAGCTCCGGGATTTCAGGAGCTCGAGAAGAGGATCATGCGTCTGATGCGCAGTGAAGCGCGTGACAGCGTCGATGCATGAGCATGAACAAGGAGAAGAGTTCGAATGTGTAGCGTATGCGGATGCGGTCCGACTCATCACCATTCCCATGACGAACCGGTTGACCATACCCACCAATCGGATGGCCATAGCCATCAATCGGTTGACCTCCTGCATGTAGAGCAAGATATCCTTGCGAGAAACAATGCTTTTGCCGAAGCCAACCGGCGGCGTATCACCGATGCTGGTGTGCTTGCGATCAATCTCCTGTCGAGCCCGGGATCCGGAAAGACAACGCTTTTGACGACGACCATCGACCGTCTGGACAGCAAATCATCCGTTTCGGTAATCGAGGGCGACCAACAGACTTCCATCGATGCAGAGCGCATCCGTCGAACCGGAGTGAATGCCGTACAAATCAATACGGGCAGAGGTTGCCACTTGGATGGCCACATGGTTGCGCACGCTCTGGACAGTTTGCCTCTCAAGCCGGAGGACATCTTGTTCATCGAGAACGTCGGCAATCTAGTTTGTCCGGCGGCTTTTGATCTCGGAGAGAATCACAAGGTTGCTGTCCTTTCTGTGACTGAAGGGGACGACAAACCCCTCAAGTACCCCGACATGTTCGCCGCAGCCGATCTCATGATCGTTTCGAAGATCGATTTGCTGCCCTACGTGGAATTTGACGTGGCGCGCTGCTCCGAGCATGCGCGTGCGATCAACCCCCGGATCATGATCATTCGCCTGTCGGCGCGGACCGGCGAGGGCATGAGCGAGTGGCTGGATTGGTTGCGGAGGTCCGCGCGCAGGGCACGTCGGGAAAAAACCGACGCGGGGCTGATTCATGCATGAACTCAGCATCGCAGATGCGCTTGTAGATCAGGTCTGCCAGCAAGCCCGGGCCGTTGGAGCATCTGGCGTCGCAAAAATTCACATTCGTATGGGCGTTCTTAGCGGAATCGCTCGCTCCCTGCAGTTTTGCTTTCCATCCGTCGCCCGGGGAACGCTCTGCGAAAAGTCCATCTTGTACATAGAAGAGGTTCCTCTGACGGTAATGTGCGCCTTTTGCAACGACATCAAGACTCCAGCGGCGCTCTATAATTTTCGTTGCCCCGATTGCGGCCGACCCACGCCGAAGGTGCTCACCGGCCGTGAGATGCAGCTCGTTTCCCTCGGGCTGGTTCGCCCTCATGCGGATGAAGCAACAGCTCGGCCGGGACCCGGCGCTAACGAACAATCAACGGAGCATGGCGTCTCATGAAGTCGGCAGGTTGGCAGCACGTTCCACATCATCATCAAGGTCCTCAGCGGCAAACTGGTGCCGAAGACCACATCTACTCGCCTAGACTTCACAACGGCACCTTCAAATCTCAAGGCATCGCGACGTTCATGGGCGCGCCATACTGCCCACCGGATCGTGACGCAATCCGTGCCGCCGGTGCCAAACTGTGCTTTATCGGCGTGCCCTGGGATCAAGGCCAAGTCGTGCGAACGGGTACGTCGCAGGGCGCGGCCGGTATTCGAGAAGCCTCGACCCAGTATTTTCCCTACATGTTTGAGTACGACGTCGACCTTCTGACATTTTTCAAAGTCGTGGATTGCGGCGATGTACCGATCGTACCTGGAAACAACGTCAAATCTCACGAGTACATCTATCAGTATCTGACCGAATGTCTGCATGGAGGTGCAAAGGTCGTGCTGTGCGGCGGAGACCATTCCGTACCCATTCCAGGAGCGAGGGCTCTTTCCGACTTTCATAAAAAAGGGCGAATTGGATATCTCCATGTCGACTGCCATCTGGATGCCGCACCGGATTGGGCAGGCAATGCCTTTACGAATTGCTCAGGCCCGTCTCGAGCCCTCGATCTCCAGAATTGCCATGCCAAGAATCTAGTGCACATGGGATCCCGAAACGGGCTCAATCCAAAAGACTGGTATGACTTCTTCGTCGACAACGACGTGCGGGTCATCCCGATGAACGAGGTTGTCAGACGGGGTGTCATAGAGTGCACGCACGAGATTTTTTCCCGAGCGTGGGACGGTACCGACGGCGTCTATTTCTCGTGGGATACGGATTCGATCGATTCAAGCTGCATGCCCGGTACCACGGCGCCCGAGTGCTTTGGCTTGAAGGGGCGAGAGATTATACAGCTTGCGCGTACGGCTGGTACCTACGGCGCAGACATCATGGAAGTCTCGGAACTATGCCCGCAATTCGACGTCAGCCATATCAGCATCAAGACCGCAGCCCTGATGATCTATCACTTCCTCGGCAGCCGGGCCAAAACCATGCGCGAGCGTGGAGAGACGCCTTAATTCCAATCTAAGGGAGCAATTTCATGAATCCAGCCAAGAGCTACGCGCACCTGTTCTCCCCGATGGGTGGAGAAGGCGGCGAGAACTATCGCGCGCCTGGCCAGCTCACATTTCTCCGCGCTCCTCACGTTCCTTTGGAAGTGAAAGCGCTCAAGAGCCACGGTGCCCGCTATGCCTTCGTAGGAGTGCCCTTCGATGAAGGCAATATCGGAAAGCCAGGAAGCGAAGACGGACCGCGCGAATTCCGCATTGCGTCTCAGGAGTATCTCTCATACTGGTTTGAATTTGGAGTCGACCTGAACGGCCTTGCCGTCGACTGTGGCGATGTGCCAATGCCTAAGGTCAATCCGGACAGCGCTCGCGAAAGAATCTACCGCGCGGTAAAAACCGTCTTGGAGTCCGGAGCCGTTCCAATCGTCGTTGGCGGGGATCGCTCCATTTCAATACAAGCCGCCCGCGCACTCTCGGATCACGTGGGCAAGAAAAAGAAGATGGGATGCCTGCATTTTGGTGCGCACCTCGATATGGCGGAGACCTGGGCGGGAGAGACACTGCTCAGCACCTGCGCGCTGGCGCGCATAACGGAACTTCCCAATCTCGCTTCAGACAACGTCGCTCATATCGGCGCACGCAATTCGATGAATCCCAAGGACTACATAGATTTGGCCAAAGCCCGCAACCTCCGCTTCTACCCGATGTTCGAAATCTACGAGCGGGGAATCGAAGCGGTCACGAGAGAGGCGGTTGCCAGAGTCTGGCAAGGCACGGATTCACAGTATCTGAGCTTCAATTTCAACGTCATGGATTCTTCGGCGGCGCCGGGTGTTACGGCCACCGAACCCGGTGGTCTGGAAAGTCGCGAGATGGTGCGGATAGTCGACATTATCGGCGAGCAGAAGAACGTCGGCCTCATAGATGTTACAGAACTCGCGCCGGTATTCGATGTCAGTGGAACGACCTCGCGGCTGGCCGTATGCACCATCCTGAGGTTGATGGCGGCGATGGCTAGAGCCCGGGGCGAGCTCGTTGATCCCGCCCTCAGGAGATCGCAGCTGGCTGCCGCGGAATAGAAAAGGCTTACGGGTCTAAGGATTGAGTGCCGGCGATTGCGTGTTCATGTCTTGATGACCACCTCCCGCGGCAGATTGGAGAACCTTTCGCAGCCTGTCTCGGTCACAAGAATAGTTTCGGAGAACCCGATCCCGAACTCGCGATACTTGAGGCAAAGCGGGGGCATATGGAAGGTCATACCGGCCTGCAGCGCCCGATGCTCGCCTTGGCGCAAGGATATGATCTCACCCTCGCCCCAATCCGGAGGATAGTTGAGTCCGATGCAGTAGCCGAGCCTGTTGCGGTGATAGTCGGCAAGGCCGGCTTTCGTGGTCACCGCTCGCGCGACCGTGTCTGCGTCATGTGCGGTGACGCCCGGTCGGATGAATTCGAGTGCAGCTGAGACTGAGTCAATGCAGCCTTGGGCGGCTCGCAGCCATTCCTGCTTTGGATTGCCAAGGAAGATGGTCCGCATGAGCGCCGCAGCGTAGCGCCGGCTTGAAGAGGAAATCTCGAAATACATGAGGTCGTCAGCGTTGACGACATTTGAGCCGCCCGTTTGATGCGGCAGACAGCTTCTCTCGCCTGCTAGCACGAAGGGCGGCAATCCCATATACTCCCCGCCGTTCTCGAAGATGGTGCAGTTGACAACCGCATTGACATGGTCGGCAGTTACCCCGGGCTTGGTTGCCTCGTACCCGGAGAGCATGGCCTTGTCGACGATCCTGGCCGAACGCCGCATGATGGCTATCTCCTCCGGCGACTTGATCATGCGCGCGTCCCAAAGAATCTCGGTTGCGTCGACGAACTCGTTGGAGGGGAGCTCGCGCTTGAGCGTCTCCTGCTCATCGGCGGTATAAAAGAAGCACTGTTTCTCGACACCGATGCGCTTCTTGTTGTTGAGGCCCAGCTGCTGAAGGAGCCTCGCGGTGACCGAGGGCCCGTGGTCCCAATCGTATACCTTCACGATTTCGCCGACCCAGGAGAATTCGGGAGTATTCAGCCATTCGAAATCGCGCACCAGAAACACGGGCTGGCCGTCCTTCGGCACGATGACGCAGTGATACTTGTAATAGCCCGGCGTTTCATAGCCGATGAAGTACGTGATGTTCTCGGGGCCGCGAATAAGGAGAGCATCCAGGTTTTGTCTAGCCATGGCAGACTGCACCACGTTGTAGCGACGCAGGTACTCCTCGGGAGAAAACGCAAGCCGGTCGTGAAGCAGCATCGCGAGTTCGCCACCCGATGCCGTTCGCCTTGTCGCCTTCTGGAACGTGACGTGCTGGGTGTGTTTGATCACTTCGATGATTTCGCGATCGCCCGCATTGCTCATGGTCTGCACCTCCGATTTACCTCTGTCATGCCGCCAAACTAGTGCGCCATGAGCTGACTCAGAAACGCTTGAGTCCGCTTGTTCTTAGGCTTGGAGAAGAACACTTCCGGCGGCTCGACTTCGACGATCTGGCCCTGATCCATGAAGACCATGGTATCTGCGACCCTGCGGGCAAAACCCATCTCGTGAGTAACGCAGATCATCGTCATGTGGGCCTCCGCCATTTCAATCATCACGTCGAGAACCTCTTTTATCATCTCTGGATCCAGAGCTGAGGTAGGTTCGTCGAAAAGCATCACCTGAGGCTCCATGCAAAGTGCTCGGGCAATGGCAACGCGCTGCTGCTGCCCACCAGAAAGCTGACTAGGATACTTCAGTGCCTGGTCTGCGATCCTAACGCGGTGGAGATATCGCATTGCAACTTCGTCGGCTTGCTTGCGCGTCAACTTGCGCACCAACATAGGCGCCAGCGTCAGGTTGTGAAGCACTGTGAGGTGCGGGAACAAGTTGAACTGCTGAAATACCATCCCGACTTCGCGTCTTATGAGCTGAATGTCCTTGAACTCCGGCGTCAGCTCGATTCCTTCTACGAAGATCTGCCCGGCTTGATGCACCTCAAGACGGTTGATGCATCGGATAATGGTAGACTTTCCAGATCCCGACGGCCCGCAAATGATCATGCGCTCACCCTTACGAACCGACAGCGACACGTCCTTGAGTGCTTGAAAATCGCCGAACCATTTGCTGACGTTCCGCAACTCGACCATCGTATGAGAGGAGCGAGCGTCTTGCTGATTGCGATTGGGTTCCATCAACGGCGCCTTTCCCTAGCGAGCTCGAGCCAGCTTTCGCTCCATGAGTCTGGAACACATCGTAAGGGGATAGCAAATTGCGAAATAGATCAGCGCAACCAGCCCATAGACCAAAAATGGCTGAAAGGTCGCGTTGCTGACGATCGTGCCGGCTCTCGTCAGATCGTTGAAACCGACGATGGACGACAGGGCGGTCGCCTTGACCAGCTGGACCAGAAATCCCACCGTTGGTGGCAATGCGATGACGAGCGCCTGGGGTAAAATTATACAGCGCATCTGGTGCCAAAAATTCAGTCCGACGGCAGCACTGGCCTCCCACTGTCCTCGAGGAACGGCGTCCACGCAGCCTCGCCAGATCTCAGCTAGAAACGCCGCCGCATAGAATGTAAGCGCAACTCCAGCCGCCATCAGCGGTGAGATCTCGATACCCAGTAGGGGCAATCCGAAGAATACTAGAAACAGTTGTAGTAGGAGCGGGGTGCCTTGAAAGAGCTCGACATAGAGGAAGACGAGCTTCGCTCCGAATGCCGGCTGGGCGTAGCGAAGAAACAAGAGCATCGAAGCAAGAGTTCCGCCGCCCACGAAGGCAATGGCGGAAAGGAGGAGCGTCCAGCGCGCCGCCGACAGCAGGAACGGGATGATGTCCCAGACCGATAGGCTGATCACGGCAAGACCCTCATCTCGGTCGACCGAGCAGCTTGCGCCCGGCTCGCGCCAATGCCCATCTCAGTCCCAGCGCCATGGATAGATAGATGCCGGCGATTACGAAGTACGTCTCGAAGGCCCGGTAGGTGCGGGATTGTATGAAGTCGGCGACATGGGTCAAATCGACGACTGCAATCTGCGACACTACGGCAGACTCGAGCATCGTAATGACTATTTGACTGACGAGAGCCGGGTAGACGTTTGCAATTGCCTGAGGCAGGACCAGGAAAACAAATACCGAGAAAGGTGTAATGCCGAGCGCAAGTCCCGCTTCCCGCTGCCCAGGGTGAACCGCTCCGATCCCGGCTCGCAATATCTCGATCGTGTAGGCCGTGAGATTGATTGTCATGGCCAGGACGGCGGCCTGTAGCGCAGTCAAACGCACGCCAAGGCTTGGAAGGCCAAAGAAGATGAAGAATAACTGCACGAGGAAGGGCGTGTTGCGAATGAGTTCGACATACACCAAGACAATCGCGCGCGCCCAAGGCAATCCCCAACGCGCCGTTGCGGCTCCACCGATGCTCAGGGCAAGTCCGATCGTTGCGGCGACCGCCGTCAGTGCAAGAGTCATCGCTGCCCCTTGCAGCAGCAAACTCACATAGCTAACCAGCGCACCGAAATCGAGCTGATAGCCCATTGGCTAAATGAATTAGAAGTCGCTGGGAAGCGGCTGCTTCAGCCATTTGGTCGCCAATTCGTTGAGACTGCCGTCCTTGCGCATTGCAGCGAGAACGTCGTTGAGCTTCTGTTGAAGCGCAGTCTCCCCTTTCTTGACCGCCATGTTGGAAGGGGAAGTCAAGAGGTGGAATTTTTCGACGGGCTCGATGGCCGGCTGTTTTGCAAGGATCGTTGCTCCAACGTCGTTGCCTACGACCATCAGCTGAGACTGACCCGACAGGAAAGCAGAAATAACTCCTGCATAGTCATTGAACCTTTGAATATCGGCGCCTTCCGGCGCTACCTTGGTGACCTCGGTGTCCTCCAGAGTCCCTTTGTTGACGGCTATGGTCTTGCCCTTGAGATCATCGGGTCCTTTGACTTCCACATCACGCGGCCCCATGACGACGATATAGTAAGGAGCATAGGGAGCGGTGAAATCGACGACCTGCGCCCGCTCGTCGCTGAAGCCGATGCTCAGAAGCATGTCGACTTTTCCTTCGGTCAGAAACGGAATGCGATTCTGACCGTTGATGCCGACCAGTTCTGCCTTCACGCCAAGCGACTTCGCTATGAGGTTGGCCATATCTACATCATAGCCCTGAATCTGCATGTCGGAGCCGAGGGACGCGAACGGCGGAAAGTCTTCAAAGATGCCGATCTTGATAGTTCCGGCCTTCTGGACATTCTCAACGACGTCGGCCTGTGCCAAGTTTGGGCTCGCGATCAGGAGACCAAACAGGGCACACCCCTGGATCAGCAAATCACGTCTTGACGGAAGATTCATGGTTTTCCCCCTTTGAGTGAGCGGCTCTTGTGAACTTGGGCCTTGCGAGCAGCCGATGATTTGTGGTCGTAAGCTGTGGAGGGCTGCGGCAGCTTCACAGTGGCACACCACTAAAAATCGTTCAATAGTTGCCCTTATTGGGCCAACGCAGCCGCTAGCCGATGCGGTAACAGAACAACTGACCTAGTGCGGATGTTCTGCCAAGCATGGTTTTCCTCGCTCACGCCATTTGAAGTCTCTCAGGGAGAACGGAAATCCCCTCCTCGCTTTGTGTAGCATTCGTTCCACAAGAGATCGGGGCAAGGGTAGTTAGCTCGTTAGCGACCACGGTCAGTTCATCCCCAAACTTCGAAAGATTGCCAACATGCGCGGGCTATTCCTTTGGTAGACAATAGATCCGGCTGTACGCCCGAGGTTATCGCTCAATCGTGGATCGGCTCCACGGGCCAGCAGGAGTTTTGTCATCTCGACATCACCAATGATTGCGGGATAGCGGCAGGAGCTAGGCAGGTAGCTCGGAGCGCCCGTCCCTATCGAGCGCGGGGAAGAACCGGCAGCAGAAAGTGCGGGAATGCGAAGCAATTGGTTTCATCGGCGGCGGCACAGCTATCCAAACCACCGCGACACCCTGCTTACCGTTGGCGCGAAAATCATATGCTATTCGTTTGAAGAGGTCCCGCAAGCGATCGCAAGGCTGAACGGTAACGGCAGGCGAGAAACGTAGTGAGGTCTGGATTCCCCAACCCGCGCCTTGCGGTCTTGTTCGAGGGCTCGGGAGGCGGCTTATGACGAGACCGCTGACAGCTGCGTTGAGGTAGAATAGTGTTTTCCCAGGAGATGTTCGAAGATCTCCGAAGGTGCCGGATTGGGGCATCGGGATTGCAAGCGAGGGAGGGAAACCCATGTTCCTAAATCAGCCGCTAAGTCGTCGAAACATCCTCAAGGCTGCAGCCGCAGGTTCTGCGGTCGGCCTCACGTCGCTACTTCAGATAGGCCAGTCATTCGCTCAAAGCAAAAGTCTCAATGTGTTTGGGCCGCGGCCACCCGACCCCGCGCCTCCGGGCGCGGCCAAATTTTCGGAATCGGCATTTGCCGACTGGCAGAAGGCCAACGATGCGAAGGTATCATACGACCTCGTGACGTGGCCTGAACTTCACGACAAGATGGCCACGACCTTTGCCTCGGGCGAGCACGTTTGGGACGTGGTCTATATGTCGGGCTGGGTACCCGAATTCGCCAAATTCTTGACCCCCTTCTCATCCAAGCTTTCCAAGGAGCTTGTCGAGGACCTGCCGAAGTCGAGCTTCGCCACCGTCACCTGGGACGGCGAGACCAGTGGTGTCGTATTCACCCTTTCTTTGCTCACGCTTTTTCACAACACCGAATTGCTTCAGAAGGCTGGTTTCAATGCGGCGCCGAAGACCTGGGACGAACTGAAGGCAGCTGCCAAGGAAACAACCCGGGATGGCCAGTTCGGTTGGGTGCTGAACTATGGCGAGCCGGCCGGGATTGGCGGCTCGGCATCCTATTGGATGTGCTTCCTGCAGCAGGCGGGAGGCAAGTTGTACAATGACGACGGAACTCCGGCTTTCAACAACGATTCCGGCCACGCTGCCCTGCAAATGATGATCGATCTCATGCCATATACCGATCCGGGTTCGATCTCGTACGTCGGGATCAATGACGCGACGAACGTGATGATGGCAGGAAAGGCGGCGATGATGATGAATTGGCCATTCATGTGGAAGCCTGCGAACGATCCAGCATCGTCGAAGATAGTCGGCAAACTTGCCGGCGCTCTTCTCCCCGCAGGCCCGGCCGGCACCGCCTCCATCGACGGCACGGACGCCTGGACGATCACAAAGACCTGCAAGGATCCGGACGTGGCGACGAAGCTGATCGAGTTCTATCTCGACAAGGAGGTTCAGAAGCGACAGGCAATCGACACCGGCTGGCTGCCCATTCGCCTCTCGGTCCTCGCCGATCCGGAAGTGCAATCAGCCTTGCCGAACGCAGCAGCGGTGCTGGAGCAGGCAAAGCATCCGTACGACAGCTACGTGACCCCGGACTACAACGAGGTGACGGTGGCCATTGGTACCGAGATCAACAAAGCTCTCGCCGGCAAGTCGAGTGCCAAGGATGCTCTCGCCGAAGCGGAAACGCTCGTTTCCGCAATCGTGAAGAAGCGCGGCTAGCATCGGATGACTGTGGCCGTCATTGCAGAGCGGAGACCGAATCTCCGATCGAAGCGGGCGGCCCAGCTTTTTCTCCTGCCTACAATCGTCGTTCTGGGGCTGCTCCTCGCAGCCCCAGTTCTCTACTCGATCTGGCTGTCCTTCACGGATGCCAACCTCGCAGCTGGCAGGCTCGACACTCCTTTCATCGGGCTCGAAAACTATTCTCGTCTTTTTGGAGACAAGGCCGTTCACAACGCGCTTGTGAACACGCTCTATTTCACTTTCGTCGAGGTGGCGAGCGTCGTCACGCTGGGTCTAGGCGTCGCCCTGCTCCTCAATCACCCACTGGGTCGTTGGTCTGGTTTCCGCATTCTCCTTTTGTTGCCATGGGCCATCGCACCCGTCGCCAATGCTGTCCTCTGGAAGTGGATCTATCATTCGAACTACGGGGTCCTGAATGCCCTCCTCGTTGGACTGGGCCTAACTGATGGCAACGTTACATGGCTAGGCGAGCCTTTCCGCGCGTTGAATATGCTGCTGCTGGTGGACGTCTGGAAGTCCACGCCCTTCATCGCCGTTCTGCTTCTCGCCGCGCTCCAGAACATTCCCAGGATGCAGTACCGAGCGGCACGAGCGGACGGCGCGAATACTTGGCAGAGTTTTCGCTACATCACCCTCCCCGCCCTCAAGACTCCTATCGCGATTGCGATAACTCTGCAGACGATCTGGTCATTGCGAACCTTCGACCTGATCTACGTGCTGACCAAGGGCGGTCCGGCCGACGGGACCGTAGTCATGAACTTCCTCGCATATCGCGTGACCTTCAATTTCCTCCAGTTTGGCTATGGAGCGGCCATCGCCAACCTGATCTTCCTGACAAGCTTGGTCCTCGCAATCGTCTACATGCGGCTACTCAAGCCAGGCGGAAGGCGATGACCGTGCGAACCTTCGCATCGCAAGGCGGTGTGGTCCTGGCGCTGTCGGTTTTCGTCATGATTGCCACCGGGCCATTCGTCTGGCTGATTTTGTCGAGTTTCCTTCAGCAGCAGGCACTCATTTCGTCTCCACCCGATCTCTCGCCCAGTTCGTTCACCTTGGCGAACTTCCGCGAAGTTCTCGGCTCAGCCGCTTTTCTCGGCAAGGGTCTCGCGAATTCGGTGATTGTGGCAGGCTTCACCACCTTCCTTGCTATTCTCATCGGCGCGCCCGCAGCCTATGCCCTAGCCCGGCTGGAAGTGATGAATCAGGATGCACTGCTGCTCCTCATCCTGGCTGCACAGATGTTTCCTGCCATCGTCATAGTCATCCCGCTGTTTATCGCTGCATCGAAGCTCGGTCTGATTGATACACGTATCAATCTCATCCTGGTTTATCTGTCATTCAACCTGCCCGTCGTCATATGGGTATTGCGCGGTTTCTTCGTGGGACTGCCGCGTGACCTCGAGCGAGCGGCACGCGTGGACGGCGCAACGATCGTTCAGACCTTTGGATGGATTGTCCTTCCCATGTCCATCCCGACATTATTCGCGGCGTCAAGCTTCGCATTCATCGAAGCATGGAACGAGTTTTTCTTTGCCCTCATCATGACCAGACAGAATTCCCAGACGGTACCGCTCGTCATCTCCTCCTTCGCCGGTCAGTACCAGACTATCTTCGGCCAGATGATGGCGGCCGCTGCAATCTCCATCGCTCCGATCGTGGTGCTCACTTTTCTCTTGAGATCCAGCATACTGCGCGGCTTCGCCGACGGATTGCTCAAGGGCTAGAGCATGCCAGCAATTCGACTTGTCAAAGTGTCGAAATCCTTCGGATCTGTGGAGGTCTGCCGGGACATCGACATTGAGATCGCGGACACGGAATTCGTTACCCTGCTCGGACCTTCGGGTTGCGGCAAGACGACAACTCTCAACCTCATTGGCGGTCTCGACGATGTGACGTCCGGCGACATCTACATGGACGATCGACGGGTCAACGGCTTGGAGCCGATTGACCGCGACGTTGCAATGGTTTTTCAGAACTACGCGCTATACCCGCATATGACTGTTGCCCAAAACATCGGCTTCAACTTGAGGCTGAAGCGCGCCACCCCTACCGAGATCGAGCGACGCGTGAAGGGGACCGCCGACGCACTGGGGCTTCTAACCTTGCTCGACCGCTATCCTTCCGAGTTGTCCGGCGGACAGCAGCAGCGAGTGGCCATTGGTCGCGCCATCGTCCGCGAACCCAAGTTATTTCTTTTCGACGAGCCCTTTTCCAACCTGGACGCCGCACTTCGGAATCATATGCGGGGCGAGGTGAAGCAACTTCACTCTCGACTAGGAGTGACTTCGATCTTCGTGACTCACGATCAAGAGGAAGCGCTTTCCATTTCTGATCGGATCGCAATCATGAGGAACGGGATGATTGAGCAGTTTGCTCCGCCCGAAGAGGTGTATGCACGACCAGCCACGAAGTATGTAGCCACCTTCATCGGGCACCCTCGGATTGAAATCGTCCCGGTCGCCCTCGAACAGAGATCGAACAAGCTCTACGCGAGGGCCGGAGTTGCCGAGTTCCCTCTAACGGATGCGCAATCGCGAGCGCTTGTCAATCACCGAGGCGAAGTCGATCTGTCGATCAGGCCTGAACACATTTTCATTACAGAAAACGGGCTGCCGGTGCTGGTAGTGGATTCTCAGCCCGTCGGGCCTGCAACGCTCATCAGATGCGAATGGGACGGGGGCGCCGCGGTCGCTCGGCTCAACGGTATTGTGGCGCTCGCGCACGGCACGAAAATTCAACTCAGCTTCAAGACAGAGAACTTCCTCTTTTTCGATCGGCTGAGTGGCAAGCGTATCCACGCATGAGAGCAAAGGATAGAAGATGAAGTATTCAAACGCCTTTCAGACGATCCTCGGGCGCAACCTGGTCGGGGAACTGAGGAACTTCGTCCATCGGCCTTTCCTCCTTTGCACGATGGAAGACTTGTGGCCGAAATTTCAGCACTTCTTCGAAGGCGCGGAGTTCGTTCCTTACTTTGTTCATTCCGTCGAACAGCAAGTGTTGCTTGACGATTTGAAGAAACTCCCGTCCTTCGAGGCAGTCGTTGGCCTCGGCGGAGGAATGGCATTGGATGCCGCCAAGTTCTTTGTCTGGAAGACACGCGTGCCACTTTTTCAAGTTCAGACGGCACTGTCGATGAATGCCTCATGGGGTCAGCGCGCCGGGATACGCATCGATGGCGCGGTTCGCTATATGGGCTGGGCGGTCCCGGAAGCCGTCTATATCGACTATGACGTGCTGCGCGCAGCACCGCCTCGCTTCAATCACTCCGGTATCGGCGACATTCTGTGCAATCACACAGGTATTCTCGACTGGAAGTATGCAACGGCGAAGGGCCACTGCGAGGCCAAATGGCCCTACGACGAGGCAATGGCAGAGCTTTCGATGGAAAAGGTTGAAGCAGTGTTGAAACATCGAAAGGAAATACGCGACCTGACGGACAAGGGCATCGACGTGCTGATCGACGGCCTGCGGCACGGAAGCACGTATCACGGATCAGGATGGAATCCGCGGCATATCGAAGGAATTGATCACTTCTTCTTTTATTCTCTCGAGAAGCTGACCGGCAAGAAGTTCATCCATGGCCAGCCGGTTTGCCTTGGAGTCTATATCGGCTCTCTGCTCCACAATTCGCGCGCCGGTGAAATGCTCTCCTGCATGCACGATATCGGCCTTGATATTAGGCCGGAGGCCATGGGAGTGACATGGCAGGATACCGCTCAAGCCCTGTTCGATCTCCAGGACTATGTTCGCCAAAACAATCTCTGGTACTCGATCGCTCACGACACGAAGATAACGCAGAATTTTGTCGATACTCTGAAGCGGAATATCGAGGCCGTCTACGGCGCTTGGAAATAGGCACGCGTCTGGCAAGCACTGTGAGTTGGTTGCGGACTTCAGGATCAATGCAAAAACAACCAAATCCCAGACGATAGGGGATATAGCCTCGACCAGACGGTCTCGTGCCTATCCTAGTTGGAGGTGATCGATCACTTTCGATAGCAGCCACCAAAGCCCTTTCCGATCACATCGGGAAGAAGAAAATGGGCTACCTCCATTTTGGAGCGCACTTGGACTTGGCTGACACTTGGGCAGGAGAAAGAAATCTTGCTCCCTGCGCGCTGGCGCGAATATCCGAGCTCCCGAACCTTTCAGTTGAGAATATCGCTCACATTGGAGCGCGGAATTCGATGAACCCGAAGGACTGGATTGACCTCGCTCGGGACCGTGGCATCCAGTTCACTTCGATGTTGGAGCTCCTGAGAAACGGTGTCTAACCTCCAGCAGCGGAGGCGCTGGCTCGAGTGTGGAATAACACTGAAGCACAGTACATCAGCTTCAACTTCAACGTCATGGATGCATCGGCCGCACCAGGTGTCACGGCTACAGAGCCTGGAGAAATGGAATCGCGTGAAATGATGCGAATTACCGAAATGATTGCAAAATTCAAGAACGCAAGTGTGATCGACGTGTCCGAGCTTTGTCCGATGTTCGATGTTAGCGGAACTGCAGCGCGGCTTGCCGTTTGCGTCATCACACGAATTATGGCGGCACTCGCAAAGGAGCGAGGCGAAGTGATCGACAGTCGTATCCGCCGCAGTGATTTGTTGACCGAATAGCGCAATGCGCCGAAGATGGGGAGGCGAGACGAACCGGCCGTCGTCCTCGACACGCGCTATAGTCGCTTTACCAGGGAGCTCAATCCAACGCCCTACCTCGCTTGCGTATTCGAAGAGCTATTGCTCGGTGTTCCATCGAAATGCCGTCGTCGATATTGAGCAGGCGGGACCCCAAATGAACGCTTGAAGGCTCGGTTAAATGCAGACTCGGATTCGTAGCCGACTTCCGCGGCAATATGGATGACCGGCGTAGCTGACGCTCGCAACTGCCTAGCCCCCATCTCGAGCCGCCAGTTCGTCAGATAGGCATCGGCGATGAGCCTAGAAGCCTGTTGAATCGTTTCTCAATAACGGAGCGCGAAGTGCCGATGTCTTTTGCCAACTCATCTAGCGTCCAGTTTCTGGCAGGATTGCGATGCAGCAGTGTCAAGGTAGCTCCGACGACTGGGTCACGAGCACCAGCAAGCCAGCCCGTCTGATCGCTTGGCAACTGTTCCATGTAACAGCGGAGTGCTTCAATGAAGAGCGACTCCGCCATTCGTGAAAGAAGTATGGAGCGCCCTGGGCGTTCAGATTGATGCTTGTCCAATGCAATAAATCACCGAACCTCAAGATCCATCCAGGTCTCGAAGCAGTGATTATTTGCCAGCGACATAACGCCGATCGTGGCGCGGCAGCCGATGCCAACCTTCGGACCAAACACTTCGGCGAAAAGGTCCGTGAGTCCGCTCGAAACAAGATTTGGATCCGTGAAGCCGGGAGCTGTGACCACAAAATTGAGCGTCCGTACCAACGCGACCACATGTTCGAGATCGCCAATGGCTTGCACAATGCCTGCGAGACAATTGATGCCCGTTTGCCGTGCCGCCTGGTAGGCTTGATCAACACTCACTTCCGCACCGACGCGACCAGGAAACATCACCTTCCCGTCTGGAAGGTCGGGCACATGTCCCGACAAGATCAGTAGGTTGCCCAGGCGATGGAACGGTTTCATCTTGCCATATTGTTGGCCGTAGTATTTCTGATCCGTTCCATGGTCGGAATTCCATGAACCTAGTTCGGGCAGTGCAATTCCCATTGATTTAAGCTTCTTCTGGATGCTCATTTAGTTCTCCATTCTTCGGCGCTAGCTTCTCTTTTCCGGACGGGATGCGCACTCCTTGCCCGAAGACCCTCTAGCAGGCTCTTCCTTCCATGCCGCTATTGCCGCACTTCCAATCCTGCGCGACAGCAGCTCGGTGGACAATAGCAGGCTGCTTTAGTTATTCTTGTATGAATCAATGTTCATTCACTTCCACACTGTGGAGGCTTCAGTCCAAGGTCGCAGATATCATCCGTGCTCTACCCGACGATAGGGAAACAATACAGACTCAAGCCTTTAGCGCTGACGGCGAAGTTGAACCATGGATCGAATAGATTCTGGCAAGTCCGGCAGCTGTTAGAGATTGCCGAGCCTCGTCTAGCGCTCGTTGCCGCTGGTTGGACGCGGCGCAGAATGCTATGCTGGCTTGAAGTTCGGAGGACGGATCCATGGCGACATGGGAAATCAAAGGACGCGAACTGGTCAATTGCACTTGTGAATACGGCTGCAACTGCCAGTTCAACGCACTACCTGACAAGGGCCATTGCCACGCCGTCGCAGGCATTCAAATCGACGAGGGCCACCACAGCGACGTCAAACTGGACGGGCTCCGTATCGCCGCTATCTTTAAGTGGCCGGGCGCGGTTCACGAGGGCAATGGTGAGGCCATCGCCTTCGTTGATGAGCGCGCAACCGACGAGCAGCGTGCGGCGCTGTTACGGATCATGACCGGGCAGGACACCGAGCCGTTCGCGACGATGTTCGCTGTATACTTTTCGACCGTGACCAAGATGCACGACCCGGTGTTCACTGGGATTGACTTTGTCGTCGATGTCGACGAACGCAAGGGACGCCTCTTCATCAAAGACTACATAGAGATGACAGGCGAGCCCATCCGCAACAAAGTGACTGGCCAGCCATCGCGCGCCCAGATCGTTATTCCCGAGGGCTTCGAATTCACACTCGCCGAGATCGGCAGCGCGTCGAGCAGGACCAAGGGACCGGTCCAGGTCGAAATCTCCGAGAAATATGGCCAGTTCGCGCGTCTACACCTCAATGGTAGCGGCGTGGTGCGGACCTAGCGCGCGTGAGCGAGGCGGGCGCCGTGGAACGCCTGCTCAGGCGCGATCGTTGGATCACGCTCGGTGGCTTGGCCACGCTCTGCGTTATGGCCTGGGTCTATGTTGCGACCGGCGCTGGCCTAGGCATGAGCGTATGGGAGATGACGAGCGCTTCGCTGTTTCCGCACCTGCGCTCCCTAGCCGCACCTATGGATATGTCCGACATGTCCCTGCCCGGCATGGCCATGGAGCCAATGGCGCAGGGTTCTTGGGCCGTCTCCAAATGGGCGCTCGTGATCGCGATGTGGTGGGTGATGATGATCGCGATGATGTCGCCGAGCGCCGCTCCCACGATCCTGCTTTACGCGCGGGTCCATCGCCACGCCGTGGCGCAAAATCAACTCGGACAGAAGGTTGCGCCAACGGGCGCATTCGCAGCTGGCTACCTGCTGGTTTGGTTCGGTTTCTCCATCGCCGCTGCCGGATTGCACGGGTTGCTTGAGCGCACGGGCCTTCTTTCGCCGATGATGATTGGGTCGGAGAGTCGTTGGCTGTCGGCCGGAGTCCTCGTCGCTGCCGGCCTCTATCAATTGTCGCCGATCAAACATCTATGTCTCGCCCACTGCCGCGCGCCTTCGGGCTTCCTCGCACGGCATTGGAGGCCGGGCCCCTCAGGCGCGCTGCGGCTCGGCGTCTTGCACGGCGCCTATTGTGTGAGTTGCTGCTGGGTTCTGATGGCGCTCTTGTTCGTCGGCGGGGTGATGAATCTGATCTGGATCGCCGGGCTTGCAATCATCGTGCTGGTCGAGAAGGTCGCGCCAGGCGGCGAATGGGCGGGGCGCGCTCTGGGCGTCGCGCTTATCTTCTGGGGGGTCGCTACGTTGCTCGTTTAGCCCTGATTGGTCAAAAGCGAGCGGCTGCCGTTACATCCTCTAAGAGCGGGTGGATACGCCGGATCGAGACAGCGCGTGTCGCTGATCGAGCCCTGTAGGCAGATGGGCCACTTTAAGGAGTGCGCGTCGCCTCGGCTCTCTGCGCTTGATCTGACGGACTAGGGGATGAAGGCGTAAAGGCGAAAGAGGTCCGTCGGAGACGCGAATAATTGCGTTACGGTTCCAAACCCCGCCTCCCGGCCGAGAGCCTTCCAATCGGAGACAGTTTCCGGGAAATCTGCCTGATGTACATGTGCGGTGACATATTCCCATTCGGCCGGCGTGTAAGCCGTCCATAGAAGCCTTTGCTCATCCCAGCGTCTGAGCCAAGCAACTCTGCTTTCGCCATCGGGGCTTGTATTCTCGTAGATGAGAAGGCATCCCTTGGTTCCCATCAAATGCCGGATAGCCTGAACTACCGCCATCTTTCCATCACGGTGGAGGTGGTGCAGAGACAAACCGATCCAAACAATGTCGACAGGTGCCTTTCTTGTGTGGACGAAGTCCACGAAATCCGCTCGTCGCAGCTCGACTGAGCAATTCAACTTGGTGAGCGTCTCACGAGCGATGTCGAGTGCTTGGCTGGAAATATCGACGCCCTCATAACTGACAACTTGGGTATCGAGCAGAGCTTGAGCGGTCATGCTGGCATCGCCACATGCCAGGTCCAAGAAATCAAATGGCCGACCAATTGCTTCCGTTAGAAATTTCCCCAAGCAGGAATACGCGCCCTTGTGAAACAAATAGTCGTTGTCGACCATCTTTCGATAGACTTGCCATTCATCAGTGAAGAGTGCTTGAGATGCAGGAACATGGGCCATTCAGGTGCACTTGTATTTGCAGATAGCAATTCATTGGTAGGCGTGGAAACAGTCTGCCTCAAGATCGGTCGGTTTGCGAGTCAATCCGATGTCGAGCGCATTTCTCGCCGGTACAATGTTGAGCAAGAGCTCTAAAGCCACCCGCGCGATGTAAGGAGACTCTGTATGAACGAGGATATCAAAACCCTCAAGCGAATTTACGATGGTTTTAATGCGAGGAACATAGACCGCGTGCTGAACGATCTCACTGACGATGTCGTTTGGGCCAACGGGATGGAGGGTGGCCACGTCTATGGCCACGATGCCATACGCGAGTACTGGTCACGCCAGTGGACTATGGTCGATTCGCACGTCGAGCCTGTGGGGTTTCGTCTGACAGCGGCTGGCACGGTCATCGCAGAAGTTCGGCTGTCGGTCCGCGATCTCGACGGCAAGCCGCTGCAGGGACAGTCACATGGATTGATGGACAAAACTGTCGAGCACGTCTTTCGCTTTCGAGACGGCAAGGTGGCTCGCTTCGACATCCAGGATGCTGCCTAGAACCCAGACCTAAGCCAGGGCATCATCTGAGAAAACCTCTTCATGCTCGCGGTTAAGTCCGGACCAGCACCATGCCTCCAACCAGCATGGCGATGCCGGCAATTCGGAGTGGGGTGAGCGAACTTTGAGCAATCCCCAATAGCCCGAAATGATCTATGGCTGCGGCCGCCACTAGTTGACCTACGATGACAAAACCCAGTGTGGTCGTGGCTCCGAGCCGGGGTACCATCAAGATCGCGGTCGCAATGAAAAAAGCACCCAGTGCGCCGCCGATCCACGTGAAGCCTACGATACGGCCGATCATCGATCCGAGCCCGCGAACACCATCCACCGGGATTGCTATTGCGAGCATCACAAGCGTTCCCACGACGTAGCTCGTCACGCCAGCCCACCAGGGCGATCCGATTTGACCTCTGAGATTTGCGTTTAGGACCTGTTGAACAGTCAAGCTAATGCCAGCGACAAGCGTGAGCATGTAGAACGGTAAAATTCTCATAACGGTCGTTCCCGGTTAAACGCACTCGAGTGATTTGACCCTTAGAGCGCAGTCGAAGTAAATCCGGAAAGATCGAGGCATCGTGGAGCCTGGTGAGGACTGTCATTCTATCGCCGTAGCGTGGCAACGCTGGCTAGGTTGACTAGACTGCCCGGACCTAGTTGGCTGCACGAATCAAATCAGCGTCTTTCTCGGCGATCACTATCGTGGCCACGTTGGTATTGCCGCTCACGATAGTCGGCATGACAGACGCATCACAAAAACCCGCAGCGCGCCAAGTCCCTGCACCTTCAGATCTGGACCCCCGGTCGTCTAGGTTGTCTCGGACGACTAGGAACTGGATGGTGGGCGATACTAGAATCGAACCAAAGACCCCACAATGTCAACGTCGTAGACTCTCGCGATAGTTGTTGAAAATCAACCCGATCGCATGCGCGTTCGCCAACGTTCAAACACGATCATTCTTGGGCATTTTGTGGGTCGAGAATGACCCGTGCTCCCCTCCCCTTTCTGCCTCCAGCCAGGTGGCGCGGTCGAGCCGTTGACCTCCACACTCCAGCATGAGACGCTGGGAAAAAAGAGGATGCCGCTGAACCGCCGCCGCCGGTGATGCAGGGTGGCACTCCGACTCCTCTGCATACTGCCCCATACAGGTAAGAAGGAGCATACCGTCATGTCTGAATTGAACCACAAGCTCAACTTGGCCACGAGGCTCGTTGCCCGTGGCAAAGTTTCCCGTCGCGATTTCGTGCAACTCGCATTGGCAACCGGACTGAGCCTGCCTGCGGCAAATGCGTTGTTTACCAGGACCGCACGCGCCCAACCCAAAAAGGGTGGCTACGCCAAATTCGGCTTGGCGCACGGAGCCACCAGTGACTCGCTCGAGCCGGGCAACTACCTCGATACAGGAACCCAAGTACCATTCTGGGGCTCGATGTCGAACAGCCTCACGGAAGTAGATGCCAAGGGCAACATCGTAGGCGACGTCGCTGAAAGCTTCGAGGCGTCCGACGGTGCGAAAAGTTGGATATTCAAGCTACGCAATGGCCTCACTTTCCATGACGGCAGGGACGTGACCGCCAATGACATCGTTGCCTCGTTTCGGCACCATATGGGGCCGGACTCGAAATCCGCCGCAAAGTCACTGTTGGAGCCCATTACCGACATCAAGGCGGATGGCAAGGAGACCGTCGTATTCTCGCTATCTGGCGCCAATGCCGATTTCCCGTACATTGCGAGCGACTACCACATCCCGATCATGCCGGCGAACGAAGACGGTAGCGCCGACTGGAAGTCCGGTGTGCGTACCGGTCCATTCATCTTCGAGGCTTGGGAACCGGGTGTGCGCGCCAAACTAAAGCGCAATCCGAACTACCATAAGGAGGGAATGCCTTACTTCGACGAGGTCGAATTTTTAACGATCGCGGACGTCGCCGCCCGCTCGAATGCTCTCACCACTGGCGAGGTGCATTGGATCGGCCGTCCGGATCTGAAGACTCTCACCCAGCTCGGAAGCAATCCCAACGTGACGATCGTCGAGGTCACCGGATACGGACATTATGTATTCCCGATGATGATCGACGTGGCTCCATTCGACAATGTCGACGTACGGCTGGCGCTCAAGTGGGCGATCAACCGCGAGGAAATCGCAAAGAAGGTGTTTCTCGGCCACGCAGCTCCGGGCAATGACAACCCGATTCCGCTGAGCGTCAAGTACGCCATCGACCCGGAGCCTAAGCATGTCTACGACCCCGAGAAGGCCAAGTTTCATCTGCAAAAAGCCGGATTGCAGACGCTCAAAGTCGATTTGTCAGTCGCCGACGCAGCCTTCAACGGAGCTGTGGATGCGGCGGTCCTCTATCAGGAAAGCGCCAAAGCGTCCGGAATCGATATCAACGTCGTGCGCGAGTCTGATGACGGCTACTGGGACAATGTGTGGCTTAAGAAGCCATTCTGCGCGGGCTACTGGAGTGGCCGTCCAACTGTCGACTGGATGGTGAGCACGGTCTATGCCGCAGGCGCCGCTTGGAACGAGTCCCACTGGAACAACGCGCGATTCAACGAGTTGATGGTGGCCGCGCGGGGTATTACCGATGACACGCAGCGAGCGGCCATGTATGCCGAAATGCAGCAGCTCATTCACGATGATTGCGGCACCATTGTCATCGTATTCAACAATATCGTTGAAGCTCATTCGAAGGAGCTGGCGCACGGCGATATCGCAGTTAACTGGGAAGCCGACGGTCTGAAAATTGCAGAGCGGTGGTGGTTTGCTTAAGCGCAGTCGAAGGTCCTCTAAGAAGGTTGTTCGTAGACCTGGACTTAGGTCCCATGCTGATTCTCCAATGGCATAGCACACTCCTGTAACGTGCTGTGACAGGGCCGAACAGGCGTGAAAGCGCTTGTTCGGCTCGCCATTTTTTTTGGAGGTGCTAGACAGCTACTTTCCTCTGTTTCTTCACCAAGTCGGAATTTGACAATCTCGCAGGCGCCATGAGCAAAGTCTTGGACGCGAATACTCGCCTCCAGAGACAAACCCTGTTTCAGCAGAGAATCATTGAGACTGTGGCGTCTCACATCCTCCACTTTTAGAAGGCCGCGAGATCCCGCAAAGTCTTCCAAATTTGAAGGTCGTTCCACATTGAGCGACGGCGCAGCAAACTGGATGGGGGCGCAGTACTGGGATCGACCAGTGCCCCTACGATGTCAACGTCGTAGACTCTCGCGATATTCGTTGAAAATCACGCCGACAGCCTTCGATCAGTGACGTTCAACACGATCATCCTGGGCATTTCATGGTCCAGCTTCGTGAAGCCGATAGAGATCATTTTTCGGCCCCGGGAGCTTGAGCGTCGGTTCATGGCGTCCCATCCGTCGCGGGATACGCCTCAGGCTTCTTAGGGATGCGCGTGGACAGAGATGTCTTCGTCAGCACATAAGCGCAATAAATCGGCTGAGGTGGTCAAGGCACCCGTTTCTCTGAGCAACCATGACCGGAAAGCTGCAATGCGGGGGCGCTCCGCCCACGATCGAGGCGTTACCATTGAGTAAAGAATGCGCGTGGGAAACTCGATATTGAAAAGCCTGATCAGCCGTTGCGCTTCGACATCACTTGTCACGATAGCGTCAAATCCAATCGCAACGCCCTGGCCTTCGACAGCAGCCTGAACCACATGGTCGTAGCTTGCCAACCTCAAACCCTGACGGGCGTTCTCCACTGACACTCCAGCAAAGTCGAACCACTTTTCAAATTGAGTAGAAATATTAGGACAGTTGCCCTCATGAAGTAACGCATAGTGCTGAAGATCTTCCGGCCTATCGAGTGCACGCCCTCTTCGCAGCAAATCTGGGCTGATAACCGGATACCGTGTCGACGCCATAAGTGGTGTGGCAGCCAAATTTGGCTTGGATTCAAATCCCCATCGAATGTTTACGTCCACACCTTCGCTGGCGAAGTCTACGAGTTCCATCGAAGCAGAAAGGTGCAATTCGATGTCCGGATATGTCGTCTGGAATGCGGCCAGACGCGGCACCAGCCAGCGTACAAAGCCGGGGGCGGCTCGAACAGAAAGGGAGCCTGCGATTCCGCGCTTGGAAATGCGGGCAGTCTCAGTTGCCATCCGATCCAGAATGTCTGTGATGCCACTGAGGTAAGTTGAACCATCGGGAGTGAGAATAGTACCTCTCCCCTTGCGATAGAACAGCTGCACACCAAGGTATTCTTCAAGCGTCTTGATTTGATGGCTGATCGCAGACTGTGTGAGACACAACTCTTGCGCGGCCTTCTTGAAGCTAAGGTGACGGGCCGAGGCTTCGAAAGCACGAACTGCATGAAATGGTGGAAGCTGGCGGCGCATGGAGTGAATCCTATTCACTTCTCCTTGAAATACTATCGATCCTCAACCGTACACCCTGGCAAATGTGGGACTTGCGGTCCGGCCCCGTGCCGCCAAACGCGCGATTGGGCGGTAAAAGTCTTGGACGCAACATCCTCCCGCAGAGACGAAGCGGCTTTTTTTGCCGTAGTGATGACAGACAGTGTGTCTCATGTCCTCATTTCTGATGATAGAGCCGCCAATTGCCCGCGAAGCAGCATGAAAATCCCACGGTCGTCTAAGTTGTCTCGGACGACCGGGAACCCGATGTCAACGTCGTAGACTCCCGCGATATTTGTAGAAAATCAAGGCCGATCGGCGCCAATCAATCACGTTCGCCGACGTTCAATCGCACTCATTCTTGGGCATTTCATGGGCCCGCCGTAAGTGTCCACGAAATCCCGCAATGTAGCGGCCGTGGTTGGGAGGCCCACGAGGCTGACCATCGAGTCCGAAGCAATGCTGGCTAGGTTGACGTGACCGCCCGGGCCTAGTTAGCTGCCCGAATCAAATCGGCGCCTTTCTCGGCGATCATTATGGTTGCCGCGTTGGTATTGCCGCTCACGATAGTCGGCATTACAGACGCATCACAAACCCGCAGCCCGTCAAGTCCCCGCACTTTCAGATCTGGATTCCCGGGATTGACCTGAACCCGCGGCCTCATGATGATGGGGAGCGGGAGATCAATCAAGAAGGTGGCGGATGCCGTTCGAATTCTTTGGTGCAAAGAAGAAAGCCGTCATCGCCA
This sequence comes from uncultured Alphaproteobacteria bacterium, assembly GCA_963789175.1. Classification (GTDB taxonomy): domain Bacteria; phylum Pseudomonadota; class Alphaproteobacteria; order Rhizobiales; family Aestuariivirgaceae; genus CAWBJO01. The sequence continues at coordinate 69,756 of CAWBJO010000002.1, read as the reverse complement.
TGGCCCATATCGGCGCCCTTCCCGGTGCGCCGCTCTACGATGCCGGCGGCGGGGTCCAGAAAATCACCACGCACCTCAAGGTGGATGGAGATACCTGGAAGAACGTCGGTCGCGTCGGACGCTTCATGGCGGCGGTGGGGAAACTGCGCTGATGGCCTATCGAATTGATCCCGTGGCGGACCGTACGTACGTCGAAGAGTTTCGGCAGATGCCGATCGGACTCCACAGCCCCGGGCTCAGGCGAATCCTCAACACGATGCGTTACGACCCCTCAGGCCGCCAGACCATCCTCGTGTGCCGCACGGAGTTCAAGGAATGGGTGCTCGGCGAGATGCCCGCCGATCGGTCGCAACCGATCCAAGTGCATAGCGAGCCCATTTTCCGAAGCCGCGAGGAAGCCGAATGGGAGGTTTTCAGACGGCGCTGGAAGCAGCACACCGGCGAGATCCTCAACAGCTCGCTTGGCGACGGCGAACAATGCTGACCGTCCTCGGCTATCCAGACCGCTACAGCGTTGCGCAGGGTGGTAGCATCATCTTCATGATCTCGCTCGAAGACGGTGACAGTTTCGAAGCAAGGCTCGTCCGCGTCGTCCACGGAGATTCGAATCCGGCCGGACCGGGATTGAAGCTTCCGCACGTGCCGAGCATCGTTGACGGATCGTATCCGGGAAAGCGGCAGGTGATCGATGCCGGCTCGTTCATGCGTGCGCCGAGCGTGCCGGCCTTGCAGACCTTCACGTTTTCGTGCCTCGTGTGGCCGACCCTGCCGAAGCGGGGCTTCCAGACGATCGCCGCCCAGCTCGGCTGGCAGATCGGTCTGGAAGACGGCGCGCTTTCGTTTCGCGCCGGTGGGCGAAGCTTCAAGGTCGGCGCCGCGATGCTGTCGCGCCGATGGTATGCGTTGGAGGTGGCCGTCGATGGCCGGCGCAAGCAATTGCGCCTGTCGCAATCGCCGCTCGCTCCCTTGCCGCTGGCAAAGGATGAAGACGAGGTCACGCAGGGGATCGATTTGCTTCCAGCCGCCGCGAAGGGTTTCTGGCTCGCCGGCTGCCCGCAAACGGACGGCACGGTCGGGGAACATTTCGACGGCAAGATCGAGCGCCCTGCCCTGGCCCGTGTTGCGCGATGGGATTTCAGCCGCGAGATCGCCACGACGCGGGCCGTCGACGTTGGCGGACGGCGGCACCATGGAGAGCTCGTGAATCTCCCTGCCCGCGCCATGAAGGGACACAATTGGGACGGCTCCGAGCATCGCTTCACATTGAAGCCCGCCCACTATGCCGCCATCCATTTCCATCATGACGACATCTACGATGCGGACTGGGAAGCATCGGTGCGGTTCAAAGTACCGCTCGATTTTAGGAGCGGCCCGTATGCGCTCCATGTGGTCGCCGGCGAAAGTGACGAGGGCAAAACGCGCGAGGCTTACATTCCGTTTTTCGTGACGCCGCGGCGGGGCGGCAAGCGGGAAACGGTGGCATTTCTCGCTCCCACCTGCTCGTACATGGCTTACGCCAACCATGCCGAGCACATCACGGCGCGGGAAGCCGAGCGCGTGGTGGGCCGCCTGCTGCAGTTCGGTCACGCCGACCTCTACATGTACGAACATCCCGAGCTCGGCGGATCTCTGTACGACAGCCACCTGGACGGCTCGGGAGTGTGCTATTCTAGCCGTCTGCGGCCGGTCCTGAACTTCTCGTCGCGGTATCATTCTTGGCTCGGCGGTCCGGGCTCGGCGCTGTGGCAGTACAACGCCGACACGCACCTATTCGACTGGCTCGACCATCATGGGATCGACTACGACACCATCACGGACGAGGACCTGCACAAGGACGGCGCGAAACTCCTCAAGCACTATCGCATCGTCCTGACCGGCACCCATCCCGAATACCATTCGACCGCGATGTGGGACGGCATGAAGGCGTGGCTCGATGCGGGCGGCCGTCTCATGTATCTCGGCGCCAACGGTTGGTACTGGCGCATCGCCTTCCACCAGTCCCTGCCCGGTGTGATCGAGGTCCGCCGAGCCGAGGACGGCATCCGGACATGGGAAGCGCAGCCCGGCGAGTATCACCATTCGTTCAACGGCGAGATGGGCGGCCTGTGGCGGCGCATCGGGCGGCCCCCGAACGTCATGTGCGCCGTGGGTTTCATCGCACAGGGATTCGACCTGTGCAGCTACTATCGGCGTGGTCCCGACTCCCATGACTCGCGCGCCGGATTCATCTTCGAGGGGGTGGCGGATGAGATCATCGGCGACTTCGGACTGATCGGCGGGGGTGCGGCGGGTCTCGAGCTCGACTGCATCAGCACACGCCTCGGGTCGCCGCCGCACACGCTGCGGCTCGCATCGTCGGAGAACCACTCGGCCCTCGTGGCCCTGGTCAACGAGGAGTTCGGCGTCGTTCCGCCGAACCTAGGCGGCGACCAGAACGATCGCGTCAGGGCCGATCTGGCTTTCGCCGAGCTTGCCGGCGGCGGAGCCGTGTTCTCGGTTTCGTCTATCGCGTGGTGCGGATCGCTGTCGAACAACAACTACGACAACAACGTGTCGCGGATCACGGCCAACGTGCTGAAGCGATTCCGCGACCCCACTCCGTTCGTCTGAGGCGAGTGCCACCATGCGCTATGAGCTGATGTTGCCGCACCAGATCCGCCACGCCATCGAAGCGCGGTGGCCGGTCGTCCTGCCGGTCGGCGTGCTCGAGTATCACGGCGAACATCTCGCCGTCGGGATGGACATGCTTGCCGTCACGTCCATCCTGAGCATTCTCGATCAGGAAATGGACCTCGTGGTCCTGCCGCCGTTTCCCTATGGAGCGAGCAGCTACGCCGTCGCCGGTCCCGAAGGCAACGGCTCCATCCAGGTCGATGCGGAGCGGCTCCTCCCCCTCGCCCAGGACCTGTTCCGATCGCTGCTGCGCATCGGCTTCCGAAGCATCCATTTCTTCATCCATCATCAGACCGAGAATTTCGCGGCCGGAATGCCCACCGACCTTGCCTTCAAATTGGCGGCACGCCAGGCGATCTTCTCCTTTGTCGAGGCTTCGCACGGCGAAGGCTGGTGGGGCGACAAGAGCATGGCCGACTATTATTCGCAGCAGGCCGCCGGCGATGATCCGTTTAGTTGGATCAAGGGTCATCCCTTGATGACGCCAGACATTATCAAGCAGTATTCGTTCGACCATGCCGGGCGCGGCGAGACCTCTCTCATGATGGCGCTGGCACCGGATGCCGTGGACATGAGCAAGCTGAGGACGGATCAGTGGTATGCAGCGGGGGCTGCCGACGCCAGCGAGGCCCTCGGCACGAAAGGCCGCGATCTCATCCTCGCGCACGTGCGGAGCGTGTTGAAGGCCCGGTAGGCTACTTTACGGCGCCGGCCGTCAGACCCTTGACGATATAGCGCTCAAGCAGGACGCCGATAACGACCAGAGGCGTGATGGCAGCGGTGGAAACAGCCGCCATCGACCACCAGTTGATGCCCTGCGAGCCGGTTTGGGTGGCGACCATGACCGGCAAGGTCTTGGCATTCGTGCTGGTCAGCAGCGCGGCGAAGAAATACTCGTTCCAGCACAGAACGACCGACAGGATGAAGGCAGCCACCATGCCCGGCAGCGCAATCGGAAGGACGATCCTCAGAAACGCGCCCCAGACCGTGCAGCCGTCGACCATGGCCGCCTGCTCGAGCTCGATCGGGATCGTGTCGAACTGGTCGCGCATGATCCATATGACGATGGGCAGGACCATCAGGGTGTAGATCAGGATCAGGCCGATATGGGTGTCGAGCAGCGCCACCTCCTTGTAGAGGACGAGAAACGGCATCGCCAGAACGACAGGCGGGAGGATGAGCTGTGAAAGGAAGAAGAACGAGATGTCGCGATTGCCCCAAGCGCCGAACTTGTATTCGAAACGGCTCAACCCATATGCGGCGAGCGAGCCGATGACGATGGCCAGCGCCGACGAACCGACCGACGCGATGATACTGTTCTCGAAGCGCTTCACGAACTCGTCGCGAACGGTCGAAGGCTGGCCGATCGTGTCCGGCGACAAGCCGAGCGACCGCCAGCCCTTCCAGTCCGGCGTGAAATCCACCCACGGAATCATGCGGCCCTGGGTGACGTCGGGGGCGATCTTGAACGACGTCGTCACCGTCCAGTAGATCGGAAAGAGCGAGACGAAGGCCCAGAACAGCAGCGCAACGTAGATAAGCACGCGGCCCGTGACCATCAGAGCGCGACGGCGGGCAAGCGTCGACGTTTCGTTGGTCATCGCGACTTCGGCTGTCACTGCTGGCATTCCTCGATCGACGCGGTCATGTCATCCGCTTCATGTACCGGCTGGCCCAGTTCAACAGAAGGGTGACGAAGATGATGATGATCACCAGATAGAATTCGGCGAGCATCGTACCATAGCCGACGTTCGAGCGGTCGCGGTACTCGCGGTAAATGAAGCTCGTCACCGTGTCGGTGGCCCCTCCCGGCCCGCCCGACGTGACGTTGATGACGATATCGGCCAGCTTCAACTCGAAGATAATGCGCAACACGATGGCCGTGATGCTCACCGGCAGCATGAGTGGAAAGGTGATCTGCCAGAAGCTCTGCCAGGGCGTGGCGCCGTCGATTTTGGCCGCCTCGGTGACGTCCTTCGGCAGGGCCTGAAGGCCGGCGAGCAGCAGGATCACGATGAACGGGATGGAAACCCAGGCATCCATGGCCATGATGCTGAGCCGCGCGATCCACGGTGATGCGAAGAAGGCGGGGCTATCCCAGCCGAGCAAGCGGGCAAGCGTGGCCGCCGGCCCGTAGCGGTACTCGAACAGCGACTTGCCGATCATCCAGCTGACGGCGACGGGGCTGAGCATGAACGGAAGGAGGAACGCGACGCGAAAGAACTTGCGGCCCCGGATATCGGCGTTGAGCAGCAGCGCAAGCCCGAAGGCGATGGTGTACTGAACGAGAACCGCCAGGACGTAGTAAACCATGTTGCGCAGGGCATTCCAGTAGTAGGGATCGCTCATGAGTGCCTGGAGATTGGCGATCCCGCTGAACTTGCGGCCGGAGAACGAGCTCAGGTTCCAGTCCGTCAACGCGATGTAGAATCCGAAGAAGGTCGGAAAGATCACCATGGCGATGGTGAAGAGCAGCGCCGGGATGAGAAACAGCGCCCGCTGGCCGGCTTCGCCGCGCTTCAGGACCTGGCCCGCCCCAAGAGCGATCGCCCAGGCGACATAGGCGTAGAGAACGGGACGCCAATTCGCAAAGCCTACTCCGATGACCCCGGCGGCGTAGAGAGACTGGATCAGGAACACCAAGGCGAAGAGGATCGAAGCGCCGACGGTCAGCAGCTGGCCCGCCCTCGCCCGGCCGATCGACGCCAGCGTCGACGTAGCGCGGCGCTCCGGGCCGGTGGTCAGTCGAGGCGAAATCTCCATGGTCGGATGGCCGAGGTCCGGAGCCTGCTTTGCAGGCTCGATGAAGCGAAACGGCCGGTGACGGATTCGCCGTCACCAGCCGTCCTGTCGGTTCAAAGTCTCATAAACCGAGGGAAGCCTTGTATAGCTCGATCTGCTTCTCACGGCCGATCTGGTCGGTGATTTTTTCCCAGGCGGCCGCAATGGCATCGGCTCCCGTCTGGGCGTCGACCTGACCGGCGTAGATCTTGGTCAGCTCGTCCTCCGCGACGCTGTAGTACTGGAAGATGCCCGGTATGCGCGGCTCGATGGCAGCATTGGGATGGTTGTACGAGTCGGACTGCGACTTGAGATAGGAGCCGATGAACGCCTCGTCATAGCCGGCCGCCACCCACTCCGGAAGGTTGAAGTGGCTGTTCCGATACGGCTGGAAGCCGGACGGATAGGCCGCATTCCACAGCGAGATGTCCTTGCCGCCGAGATGGGCAGCGGCACTCCAGGCCGCCTTCTGCTTCTTCGAGTCGCTGTCGACGCGGGCCATGACGTACACGCCCCAGCCGATGTAGGCCATGTTGGGGGCGAAATTCGGTCCGCTCGACAGCTTGTCCCAGGCAGCGGTCTTTGAGTTGTAGACGTCGTCGGATCCAGGAAGGATCGAGAATCCGCAAACGTCACCCACGACCGACTGATCGTTGGTCTTGGCGTTCGATCCGATGTCGCCCCACCACGTCACCATGGCACCGGTGCCGCCGAGGAACTGCTGGAAGCCCGTCGTGTTCGGATCGGCGTTGATCTGATCTGGCGGCTCGGACGGCAGCGCGTCTAGCACATCCTGGATGGCGCGCACCCAGGCGGGGTTGTTGACGCGCGGCTTCATGGTGTCGACGTCGAACAGCCACGCCTTGTCTTCCGGATGCTTGGCATAGGCGCTGGCGCGGCTGCCGAGGAAGTAGAAGGCGAAACCGCCCCACGGCTTCGTTGGATCAAGATAGCCGTAGGCGTCCTGGCCGCCGATCTTCTTGCCCTTGAGGAACTTGGTGACGGCCTGCACCTGCTGCCAGGTCGTCGGCACGGCCCATTCGCCCTGCCCGCCTTCCGCCTTCCAAGCCGCGGCGAGATCAGCATCCGCGAAATAGTCGGTGCGGTAGTTGAAGTTGTGACAGTCTCCGTCGATGGAGATCCGGTAGGTCTTACCGTTCCACGTGCCGACGGGCGCCTTCAGATAGCCGACGTAGTCGTCCATCTCGATCTGAGCCTTCACCCAGTCCGGCATCTCGGACGCCAGGCCCTTGCCGCAGACGTCGCCTTCGAAGGGTGCGCCCATCTCGACGACGTCGAAGTCGACCGTGCCAGTCGCGATCGCCTGCTGGAGGCGCGGGTTATAGTCGGCCTGCGAGAGGTCGATCCAGGTGATCTTGGCGCCGGTATAGGTCTCCCATGGCTTGAGGAAGCCACGGAACAGGAAGTTGTGCAGGTTCTGGTTGGTGATGCCCATGAAGGACAGCTCGACGCCGTTGAACTCGCCCTGCTGCACGTTGGCCTTGGTCGGGCCGAGGCACAACTCACCGACCTTCTGCCAGTCGGCATCGGTTGGCGATCCCTTGTTCACACCGGGGATCTTGAGAAGCTCGGCGCGCAGGCCGTCCTGCGCAAGCGCGCCCGCGAACTTACCCATGGCGCCGGTCGCACCGAGCGCAGAAGCAGCCGCAGCTCCCTTCAGTAGGCTGCGACGGTTCAACCGGAGCAGCCGGTCATAGACTTCCAACTTCATGGTAAAACCTCCCGCGTCGTAGTTTTTTTATGTGCCTTGACGCCACCGAATGACGGCGCTGGCGATGGCACGATTCAGTATGCAACAGCACCGGGAGAAGTCAATCAACGGCCCCAAGGGCCTCTGCGACTGGCTGCAATACTGCCCTCGAAATTCTTTACTTGCCGGCTTGCTCGACGGATGGGAGCGGCGCGACTGTCAGTAGGTCGCGCGCGATCCCGTTCCTACAAATTTCCAGTGGACTTCCGTGCGGATTCGAGGGTGGATGTCCAGGCTTTGCATAGCAATAGCGCTGCCTGAAGCAAATTCGTGGGTCCTACAAACGACACCTTCAGTCTGCCAATCAACACATGACCTATGAAATCTCCATAATCCTTTTTGGCGTAAAGGGTATGCGACGGCACCGAACACCAATCGCATCGAACAGGGCATTTCCTAGTGCCGCGGCCGTCGGCCCCTGCGCAGCTTCGCCTGTGCCTAGGAAGGGTTGTCCAGGCCGGTTGATCAGAACGACATCGATCGGCGGCACTTCCTCAAACGTCAGGATCGGATAGCTGTAGATTTTCCAGTCTTCGGACAGGACCTGTTTCTTGTCGAAGAGGACTTCCTCCTTGAGAGTCCAGCTCAAGGACTGAATGATGCCGCCCTCGATTTGGTTGGCTATCCCATCCGGGCTGATGATTTGACCGCTGTCGTTTGCAGCTACCGCGCGGACGACGCGAATGCGACCATTGGTTCGATTAACTTCAATTTCGAGGGCCACCGCTGTCAGAGCGGCATAGTTCTTATATTGTGCGAAGCCTATACCGCGTCCGCCACCTTCCGATTTTCTCCATCCATTCCAACCAAACTTCTCCGCTGCTGCGATCAATACCTCACGCGCACGTTCGTCCTTCAAGAAACGTAGCCTGTACTCCACAGGATCTACCCCCGCTGCATGCGCCAGGTCATCCATGGTGGATTCAATGGCAAACACGTTTGCATACGCGCCAAGGCTGCGGGTCGACGATACCCGGAGTGGCATCTCGGCAATGAAATGTGTGACAACACGTTGGGCGGGAAATTCATAGAGCGCAATAGCATTGCGGTCTGCAGCATAGTTCGGCGGACCGCCGTTTTCAGGCTCAGGAACCTCGAATGGTTTTTCAAGGTAGCGTGCCGAGAGCAGATTTCCTGGGTCTCCGCCCGGTCGCGTCCCGTGCGATGTGGACCATAGATCGAGTGCCCAATCGGTAACATCGCCTTTGCTATCTACTTCAACTCGGGTTTTCACAACCATGGCAGACCCATAGGGCTCCCATTTGTGCTCTTGCGGTCTTGTGTACTGAAGCTTCACGGGTCTGCCTGGGATTTCTTTGGCTAGAAGCGCCGCATCCGCGGCGGCGTCATCGGCCATATTGTGACCATAGCAGCCTGACCCCGGAACGTGCTGTAGGCGGACATTTTTTTCCTCGAGCCCTAGCATTCCCGCGATCGCTCTTGCGGTATCAAACACACTCTGCGAATGCGTTTGAATGGTCAGTTGTCCGTCCTTTGCAAATGTCGCGATTGCGGCTGATGTGCCGATGGAGCCGTGCATGTGATAAGGCCGCTCGAAGGTCGACTCGTAGATCTTTGCAGACGGAGGAATTGAAACGGCACGTGTATTCAGTATTTCCTTGTCCTTGGTGGGAGCACTGAGAAGCCAATCGTAGATACCTTCATTTCCTGGCAACAATTCCTTTGTGTCCCACTCGGCTTTTTTGGCCAGCGCCGACGAAGCGTCGTAGGCTTGATCCTGACGCTCAGCGATGATGCCGAGGAAGCTTCCATTGCGCACGACCTTGATGACACCCGGCATCTTCTCGATGCTGTCGGTGTCGACGTTCTTGAGCGTCGCAGCGTATGCGGGCGGCCGCACCACCCCCCCGTAGAGAAGGCCCTCGGGGCGTTGCTCCTGCACATAAAGCGGCTTGCCCGTCATGATCGCTTCCATGTCAAGCCGCGGAACCGATCGACCGATGTACCGATAGTCAGAGGTTGATTTGAGCTTTGCCTTACCGGTCGCCAGGCGATCCAGCTCCTTGCCCTCGACAAGGCTGCCATACGAGACCTTCGCCTCACCCGGACCATGGATGATGCCGTTGGAAATCTTAAGGGCCGTTACCGAAACGCCGAGCTTTTCGGCAGCGAGATCGAGCAGGATTTGCCGTACCTCAGCTGCCGCCTGCTGGACCGCTGTCGCGCATTCAGGCATCGACTGTGAACCGGCCGTCACTCCCTCATCTGGAACGATAGCCGTGTCTCCAGAGATGATCTGAAGTTGCTTGAGATCGATTTCCAGCTCATCGGCGCACACCTGGGCGATGGCAGTCAGGGCCCCCTGCCCCAGTTCGACTTTGCCGATCATCAAGGTGACCGTGTCATCCTCATTTATTCTGAGCCAGGAACTCAATTGCGGATGTTCCGACAGATCTCCCGGCAGCTCGCCGTTGAGTGCAGATCTTGCCTCTTGGGGCAAGACAGTGAAGGCGAGGATGAGGAAACCTGTCGACTGCAAGAAATCGCGGCGGCTGAGGCGGGCGGTCATGGCTAAGGCTCCCCAGCCGCCCGAAGAATTGCACGCACAACTCGATTCTGAGTTCCGCAGCGACAGAGATTGCCATTCAGCGTGGCCCGAATGTCCGCATCCGTCGGATGCGGATTGCGTTCTAGCAGCGCATGGGCCTCCATGATGATCCCCGAAGTGCAATATCCGCATTGCGCGGCCTGCTCATCGATGAAGGCTTGTTGCAATTTGCTAGGCCGCCCATCCACCATTAGCCCTTCGAGGGTGGTCACGTCGTGACCCGCTACTGCCTTGGTGGGCGTGACACACGAACGAATCGGCTCGCCATCAATCAGAACAGTGCACGATCCGCACTGTGACCGCCCACAGCCGAGCTTCGAGCCGTTGATGTTGAGATCATTCAGTAAAACATAGAGAAGGTCGGCCTCCTCGGGCGCATCGACACTGACGTCTTTACCGTTTAGCCGGAAGTTGATCATTGCAACACGATCCCGGAGTCGGCTGAAATCCGGCTCCCGCCAGTGAACGTAACGCTTAAGCTATACACGCTTGGAACAATCGGTTTGTTCCATGTGCCCTAAATTCTGATTGCCGCCTTCGCAGCTGCCAGAACGCTCTTCGGACATCGATTAACTGCCAGTGAGCCGCTCCTACAGGCTTTTGTCTTGGGCGAGCGCCTTGTTGGCTCCCAGTGCAGCTGTTGCTGCGGCGGTCACCGCGAGCCCTGCGATTGCGTTTCGTCGTGTGATAGAAGTCGAACTTCGCTGTGTCACGGTCACCTCCTGGATGATGCGGCTACGCTGGCCCCCCAAAAGCGGTTGATGTCAACTTGGACATGACCCCCTCCCCACATCCCGGCAGACCTTTCTGGCAAGGATAGGGGGTAGATGTGAGATGGTGGCGGGCGTCCAAAAGTTCCCGCTAGTTTCGCAATTCCTGCTTCGCCCTGCATGCCAAGCGCTGGATGTGGGGATTATCGAATTCCGCGCATACGGATGGACGGGGAACCTACCGCGTCCATTGGAGTTCCCACATGGGGCCATTCATACTGTTCGCCTGTAAAAGGATGATAACTATGCGCAATTCGATTTTGATCTCAGGTTTGTTGGCCGCATCCCTCATATCCTCCCTGCCCGCTTCGGCGGAGATTGTCCAAATGAAAGCCGATCTTAAATCTTCGGAGGAGGTTCCCCCGAACAATAGCTCTGGGACGGGCACCGCCGAGGTGACACTTGACACGGACGCCAACAAGGTAAGTTGGAAAATTACCCAGAACGGGCTGACTGGGGAAGCGACAGCTGCGCATTTCCATGGCCCTGCAAAGCCCGGCGAAAATGCGGGTCCCGTTGTCGACATCTCAACCAGCATGGCTGAAGGATCCGCCGACGTTACCCCCGAGCAGCTACAGATGATCCGTGATGGAGGTACCTACGTGAATATCCACACGGCGCAGAACCCGGATGGCGAGATCCGCGGTCAAGTCTTGCCGACACCCTAGCGCGTTGCCTGATTCATGGGCGACTTGCCTCAGGGAGGGTGGGTCGGTCTCCCGTTCTTATTCTATTTCGTGACCTTTATCGGCAACCATTTTCTTTTTATCCCGTCCTTCCATAAGTTTTGTGAAGCAGCGGAGGAGTCAATCGATTGATTCGTGTCGGCCGCGGGCTGACGTCGGAGACGTCCACGGCTCGGATGTCTTTTTACGTCAAGCGTACGACCTGGCCCTCGTGGATCGAGCGGTCCGCTGCCAGAACGATTTTCAGGCTCTTTACCGCATCGTTCATATGATCGGTCAGGTCGAGATCCTGGTCGATGGCGGAAAGCAGGAAGCGCTGCTCCCGCTCGCAAAGCGCGTCGTGGTCTGGCTCGTCGGTCATGTCGATTCGCTCGTCGGCTTTCGACATGTCTGAATAGTGCCTGAGAATTTGGTTGGTCTTGGTATGAGCGTTGATGTCGTCCGATCGGACATCTCCGGCCGTTTCGGCCATGACAATTGAGACCGATCCCTTTGGGCCGATAACGTCTTTGACGAAAAAAGCCGTTTCGCTCATCATCGGCCCCCATCCGGCCTCGTACCACCCGACGGAGCCGTCGTCGAAGGTTACCTGCAGCATGCCGTAATTGTTGACCGGGACTTCTGCTGTCAGCTTTGCGCCGATGGCATGAACTTTGATTGGTTTCGCCTTCGTCATCTGGCACATGACGTCGACATAGTGCACGCCGCAGTCGACGATGGGTGGAAATGAATTCATGAGGCGTTTGTGCCAGTCCCACGTCTGTCCATTGGACTGCTGATTGAGGTTCATTCGGAACACCAGCGGTGTACCGAGCTCCCTTGCGATCTCTATGAATCGAATCCACGACGGGTGCTGCCGCAGGATATAGCCGATCACGAGTTTCCTATCCGTGCGCCTGGCTGTCTCCACGACCTTCTCGGCGTTCTCGGCCGTATCGGCCAGGGGTTTCTCGACGAAGACATGGGCTCCCGTATTCATCGCCTTGATTGCGAAGTCCGCGTGCGTATCCGGCAGCGTGTTTATGGAAACGACGTCGGGTTTGAGCTCGGCGAGCGCCTTCTCGAAGTTGTCGAACTTCCTGACGTTCTTCAGGGCATCCGGCAGCGTGCGGCTGGCAATGCGCCGTTCGCAGACGCCTTCGACCTCAAAGCCTGGAATTCTGGTATAGGCGAGCGCATGGCTCATTCCCATGTTTCCGAGGCCGACGACCAATACTCGCTTAGTCATTTCAATCTCCCTGATCGATCATGATTTCAATCGCACGACCTTGCCGCTGCGCGCCGAATCTTCGGCGGCAAGCGTGGCCGCCAGTGCGGCCATCGCGTCTTCCGGGCGTCCGATGTCCGGCTTTCTACCCTTGAGGGCGCAATCGGCGAAGTAAATGAGTTCGTCTCGAAGGGCCCCGCTTCTCGTGCCATCGAACTGGGGCCAATAGGTCGTGTCTGGACTCTGCAGCTTTTCGCTTCCGACGATGCCCAAATTCGGAAACGTGTCCTGCACATGGATGAGTCCCTTGGTGCCGATGATTGACATGCGCTCATCGATGTCGAATGGCGTCTTCTCCGGCATGCACCATACAGTCTCCAGGGTTGCGGTGGCACCACCTGCAAACCGGTACATCGTTTGCCCGATATCGGGATATTTCAGTCCCCGCACATCGACCGTTTGCGCATACGCGCTTACGATGGTGTCGCCGGTGAACCACAGCATGAGATCCGTGTCGTGAATGGCGTCACCCACGATCGGCCCGATCTTGTTGAGGATTTCAGGAGTCCAGGCGGCGGGGATATTCCTCCGGGAGCTCATCGCGACGATACGCCCGATCGCTCCTGCTTCGATGGCCTGCTTCGCCATCCGGTACCTTGGGTTGAACCGGCATATGTGGCCGATCTGCAGAATGCCGGGGGCGCCGTCGGCAGCGGAGATGATCTTGCTGCAGTCGTCGACCGTCGACGCCATGGGTTTTTCGAGGAACACGTGCTTGCCTGCCCTCAAGGCGTCCACCGCGGGCTCCGTGTGCTGATCCCACATCGTCACGATCGACACTGCATCGATCGATGGGTCGGCCAGAAGGTCGTGATAGTCTCGATAGGCTTTCTTGACTCCGTACTTTTGCGCCAGCGCTTTCAGCCGTTCCGGCCTTCGCGTGCACAGTGCTGCCAGCTGGAGGTTCGGAACCCCGACGATGGCATCGCAGTGAATTTCGCCGAACCACCCGAGGCCTATGACGCCGATTCGTAGCGTGTTCATTCGCTAGAACTCCTCGAGAGTCAGTTCGCGCGCCATGACGATGTTTCCGGCCGAGAGACCGCAGTCGATGGGCAGCGCGACGCCGGTGATGGCCGCGGCATCGTCGGAGGCAAGAAAACCCACCGCGCGGGCCACGTCGGCCGGATCGACGATCCGGCCCAGCGGATACCAGCGGACGAGCTTGTCGAGCACGCCCGGATCCTTGGCGGCGCGCCTTTGCCACAGCGGCGTTCTGACCGTGGCCGGCAGGACGGCGTTGGCTCGGATCCCAAAGCGGCCATACTCGAGAGCTAGCGATCGCGTGAGGGAGATCAATCCGGCCTTGGCTGCACTGTAGGCGGGATCGCCCAGCGCGGCCACGCCATTGACAGAGCTGATGGCGACGATGGATCCGGCGCGCTTGGCCTGCATGCCGGGCAAGACGGCATGGGCGCAATTGTATGCGCCGTTGAGGTTGCCGTTGATATCGTCGTGCCACGCCGACGGAGTGGTACGGGCGAAGGTCGGATGCTCCGAAAAGCCGGCGTTGTTCACCAGAACGTCGATTGACCCGAGTTTGTGGCCCAATTGGTCAAATGCCTGTGCAACCGCATCCCTGTCGCCGACATCGGCGATGGCATGGACGGCTCTGGCGCCTTGCCGCTCAAGATCGTCCACGAGCCTTTCCACGTCCGGCCTTTTGTCGACGGCGGCAATGGCGGCACCCTCAGCTGCAAAATAGCTGCAAAGCGCTCGTCCGATACCCCCTTCTGCCCCCGTGATCGCAACCACCTTACCGGAAAACTTCATGGCGCGCCTCCCGCCTCCCGCAGCGCTCGGCCAATCCAGGCAACGTTCGCGTCGCGCAGATGCCCCCAGTTGTAGAAGGCCAGCTCGTCGATTCCATTTTTCCCCAGGGTCGCGACGGCAGCCCGGAAGTCGTCTTCCTCCCGGAAATCGGGGTAGGCCGGTCGCAAGATGGCTCTGAGTTTTCCCGCTCCTTTCAGACGACGCTTGAGGTCGAAGATCTCGGCCTTCACGCGCGCTGCGCCCGGCTCGTAGAAGCATGCTTCGATGATGCCCGCGGCGCGGGCCAGCTCGACGAGGTCGCTTCCCTCGTACCAGGCACCTGCAGTCGGCCTCGCCACGGAAGGTATAATGGCCACATTCACCTCTTTCGGCACCACCGACCGAATTTCCCGGACCAGCGATGTCACGACTGTGCATCGCCAATCGAGGAATGCCCTCAAATCGCCATCGGCGCGCATGTCGGCAACCCAGAATGCCTCAGCCATGTCGGCCGGAAAGTCGATATCGCTCGCGAGGTACGCAGTCACGTTCTCGGCAATCTGCTGTTTCAATCGGCTTGCATCGATCCCGGCTCTCTTGGCCCCATTCGTGCAATGGTCACAGAAGCAAAGTCCGAGTTGATGGTCGAGCCACCGATTGGAAGCATTGAGGGCAAATTCGTGGTGGAAACCGTGCGCATAGGGCAGGAACCCCGGCGTCTCGATCGATAGACCGCTTACCCGATAGTTTTCGATGAGGTCCCGCACGAGAGTCACGGCGTATGTCCGGGCATCCGGTGCCGAGGGACACAAATTGTATATGTAGCGATCGCCGAATGCGTTGGTGACCGCGGACTCCGGATAGGAAGACCCCAGGAGAGTATTGTGTAGAAGGACCAGCCACACGTTGGTCTTGATTTGGTCGGATTGCGTTAGGTCTCGCACGATGTCCCGCTCGGTAATCATGCTGTTGGCAACCGGCTTGATTGCTCCGTAGTGCTGAGGATTAGTTCGAAAATACGTCGTGCCGTCCTCAGGAAAGTACACTTTTCCCTTCCCGTGAGGGCGCAGAAACTTGCCGGCGTGGTATGTGCCCGCGACCGTCACGGTATCGAGGCCAAGCTCGAGAAACCGATCAACGGCGCTTCGTAGGCCGGCTTCGGCGAGGTCCCATGCGTAGCAATAGATAGCTTTGTAGCCCATCGGGTCAGTTCTCGAACCAACCCGGCTTGAGATAATGCATGTATTCGAAGACGGTATTGTGCTTGAGCACGAAAACCACCTCGAGGAAATCCCCGACCACGAAAGGAGGAATGAGAACATCGACGTCCTTCAGGTGGCGCTCCAATGCGTCCACCCGGAAGGCGATATGGGGGTTGTTCCGCACCAGGTCGGGGACCGACGTATCCAGTTCGTAACGCAGAAACTCGATATGTTCGGGATGAGTGTGCGGATTCGTTACCCACACACGGCTTTGCTCCACCCAATTTTCGTTGGGCTGCGGCACGGCCGTCGTGATGCCAACGTGGTCGAAGATGAACATCATCAGTCTTGCAAGGTCAGAGGTGGGCGGCGTCCCCGGCGGGGGCCGCCGCCCCGAGGGCTACAGCGCCGCCCTGATCGCCTCTACGTCGACCGACTCGTAGTCGCTCGATAGCTTGTAGCCGTCTGCATCGGCCTTGACTTTGGCGGCATCGAAGCTGTTGGCGACGTCGACCAGGTCGTTCTTCACCACGTCCTCGACTTTGAAGTCGCCGGTGATTTGACCAATTTCGCGACCGATGTCGAAGAACATCTGCCAGCTTTCCACGAGGTGGAAGCCCCACTTCTTGCGCTCGTCCATTCGGCCGCCATAGACGTTGGCAAGCTGCATCATCGACTCGGTCGCGACTGCCGGTGTCATCTGCGAGGAAAGGCCGGGGAACTGCTCCATCACGATTTGAGTTGCGGCGCGCGGATTGAGCTTGCCGAATTCCAGTCCGGCTGCCCACCCTTGCAGATATCTTCCGTAAACCTCCTTCTTGGCTGCATCCTCGAAATCCGCCTTGCGAATAACGAAGCTGTTCGCCGGAAGTTTGGAGAAGTTGCGGCCGAGGATGTAGTCGAAGTCCAGGCCCTGCCCCTTCCACTGGGCACGCAGGCCTTCCCAGGTGAGTGCCGCATCACCCTTGCCCTGCGCCAGCGCCGTACCCCAAGTGGGCCAGCCCGCATCGACATACTGGATCTTCGTGATGTCGACTCCGGCGGCCTTCAACATCGGGTCGGCGATGGACTGCCACCCGGCGCTGCCGAGGACGACGACCTTCCCCTCAAGTTCCTTCAGATCCTGCGGGGCTTCACCCTTGCGGAACGCGAAGTCGAAGACGTCGCTTCCGCCCATGTGAAAGACCGACACCAACGGAATTCCCTGCGCAAGCGCCAGGGAGAAAACACCCGGCGACGGATAGCCCATGTCCGCCTGGTTCTGGTCGACCAGCTTCACCGTCGCGGTGGCGTCCGACGGCCCGGGTTCCAGCGTCGTTTCGAGATCGCCGAAATAACCGTACTTCTTGCCTACCCAGTACGGATAATCGTCGAGCACTTCGATGGTGCCGCGTGGCGAAACCCAACGGACAGTGTCGGCGGCGCGCGCGCTACGGGTACCTCCGACGGTTCCGAGGGACAACGCCGATACCCCGGCAGCAGTCAATGTAAGCAGGCGGCGGCGGTTGATCGAAAGTATGCTGAGCTGGTCGCTACTCATCTTGGTTTCCTCTCTCTCCCTTTACGTCTACAAACTTCTCACGCCTCCCAGCTGGCCCACTTCTTTCCGAGCCAGAAGAAGAACACGTAAATTGAAATGCCGAGTATTGCCAGGATCAGGATGATGGCAAAGAACTGCGGCATGCGTATCAGAGCCGAGTAATAGGTCAGGCGATTGCCGAGGCCCTCGGCTCCGCCGACCATCTCCGCCCCGATGGTCGTGAGGAGGCCGAAGATCGATCCTACCATGAGGCCGACAATGATCATCGGCATTGCCATTGGAATTCGGATCTTCGTGAAGATCTGGAAAGTGCTGGCCCCGAAAGAGCGTGCGAGAGCGATCTTGGCCAAATCGACCCGGCGAAAACCGGTAGCCGCGTTGATCATCACCATCGGGCCGCTGGCAAGCGCGACGGCGATGATGCGGGGCTCGCTGCCGAACCCGAACCGCAGGATGAGAAGGGGCACGAGCGCCAGCATCGGTGTCGTGACGAGGAGCAAGATATAGGGGGTCACGACTTTCTCGACGAACGGGAACTGGGTGATGATGGCCGCCAGCAGAAACCCGATTGAGCCGCCGATGGCGAAGCCCACGAGCAGTTCATAGAGGGTGATGAGAAGATGCGGCCAGATGAACTTCCATTCGGTGATCAGGGCCACGACGATCTGGCTCGGCTTCGGCAGGACGTAGTGTGGAACTTTGAACAGCGTAAGCAGCACCTCCGTCCCTCCGACGATTGTCACCGCCACGAGGATGATCACCAGCACCTCGAGCTTGGTGCGATGACCGCCGAGACCGAGAGACGTCATGGCGGTCAGGCCCACGCTGCCGCCCCCGGCCGCCGTCTGCCGCTTGTTGAACTCGGGGATCTGTTCTTTTGAGCCGTTTCCCACCCTCTCGCCTCGCCTGACTAGGTGATTGCCAGTCCGGCTGCCGGACTTCGGCCGTGCTCGATACGCGACTTGACCTTTAATACCCGTTCGATGAACTCGGGCTTCGTTTGAATATCCACGGAACGCGGACGCGGAATGTCGACCTCATAGATGGTCGAAATGCGGCCTGGTCGCGCCGACATGACGACGACCCGATCCGCCAGAAATATCGCTTCCGATATCGAGTGCGTGACGAAGGCGATGGTTTTCCTGGTTTCCATCCAGATCTCCTGGATGAGAAGATTCATTTCGTCGCGAGTGAATGCGTCGAGCGCCCCGAACGGCTCATCCATCAGGAGGACGGAGGGATTTACGGATAGGCTGCGAACGATGGAGGCACGCTGTTGCATCCCGCCCGACAATTCGCGCGGGAACTTCTTCTCGAAGCCGGTAAGTCCGACGCGATCCACCAAGTGCCGTATGCGGTCCCGATCGGCCGGCATCCGCTTGAGCTCAAAGGGCAAAGAAATATTCTTCTCGAGGTTTCTCCACGGAAGCAGATTGGCGTCCTGGAAGATCATTGCGATCTCGGGATGCGGCTTGGTGATCCTTTCGTTTCCCAATCGGATCTCGCCTGCGCTGAGCTCGTGGAGTCCGGCCATCGACCACAGAAGCGTCGTCTTTCCGCAACCCGAGGGGCCGAGGATGCAGAGGAACTCGCCTTCCCGCACCTCCAATGAAACATTGTCCACGGCGTGAACGGTGCCGGAGCTGGTCTGATAGAACTTTGACGCGCCGTCGAGAACCATCTTTGCGGCCGCAGCCGCCTTGCCCTTCGGGGTCGTATGAGACCTTGCCTCGTTCATGGCCCGGCAGCCGTCCTCACGCAGTCCTGCACTACGATGGCTTGGAGCTGTCCTTGACGAACAGGCCTCCCTCTTGAAATCATGTTACAGAAACATCGGCTCTGCAAGGGTAGCGCAAGGGTCGATGAGGGACGGACCCGCTCCGAGGTGGGCGGCCGCAGTGAACGGTCGACAATGTCGAAAAGCTCTCCACGGACAACGTGCGACTACGTGTTTCGGAACGCGCTCATTTTCGACGGGGGCGGCGGCGAGCCCTTCGCCGGGGAATTGTCGGTCGAGGGCGATAGCATCGTTGAAGTTGGCCCCACTGGTACGATTCCATCCGGCGCCGGCGCGGTAGAGGAGAATCTGTCCGGTCTGGCCCTCGCGCCCGGCTTCATCGACGCTCACACCCATGACGATCGGTTCGTACTTGACGCCCCGGCAATGGAGCCGAAGATCAGCCAGGGCGTCACGACGGTGGTGGTTGGAAATTGCGGTATCTCGCTTGCCCCCGCGACTTTCGTCGACGATCCCCCACCGCCGATGAACCTTCTCGGCGGCGCGGAGGCGTACGAGTTTCCCACTTTTGCCGCATATGCGGCCGCAGTTTCAAAGGCTCGGCCGAGCGTCAATGTGGCAGCTCTGGTCGGTCATTCCGCGCTGAGGCTCGCCACGATGACCAACGTACGGCTGAAAGCGTCTCCCGCCGAGATGACCGCGATGCTCGTCCGGGCCGAAGAGGCCATGCGCAGAGGTGCCATCGGCTTTTCCACCGGCCTTTTCTATCCTCCGAATGCGGCAGCCGACATCGATGAGGTCGGGCGGATTGCTGCGAGATTTGCGGAGATGGGAGGCGTCTACGCAACTCATATGCGGGACGAGTTCGACCACGTGCTTGAAAGTATCGATGAGACCCTGGAGACGGCGAGAAGAGCCCGCATTCCGCTCGTGATCTCGCATCACAAGTGCGCGGGTCCTGCGAATTGGGGCCGCACCATCGAGACGCTTCCCAAGCTTCAGAAGGCGGCAGCCACGCATCCGGTCAATGTCGATGTCTACCCATACGATGCTGGATCGACGAATCTCCGCACCGATCTCGTGACCGACGAGTACAGAATACTGATCACGTGGTCCCGCCCGCATCCGGAAATGAAAGGTCGCGACCTTGCCTCGATAGCGGCGGAGTGGAATTGCGACCTCATGGAGGCTGCGACGCGGCTCGACCCAGCCGGCGCCATATACTTTCAGATGGATGAAGCGGACGTGCGCAGGGTGATGTCTTCCGAGTTGGCGATGATCGGATCAGATGGCCTACCGCACGATTCGCATCCGCATCCTCGACTCTGGGGAACGTTTCCTCGGGTTCTCGGCCGGTATTCTCGCGAGCTCGGCCTGTTCTCGATGGGGTCCGCCATTCGTAAGATGACCGGGCTTACAGCCCAGGTATTCCGGCTCAAGGACCGCGGCCGCTTGCTGCCACGCTATTTTGCCGATTTGGTCGTGTTTGACCCCTCGACAATCATAGATCGCGCAACCTATGAGGCGCCCACTCAACCGGCAGTCGGAGTGAAACAGGTGTTCGTCAACGGGAAGCGCTCCTTCGTCGAAGGGCACGGCACCTTCCCCGGTTCCGGACGACTGATCGGCGGGTCCAACCAGCGCCTGGACGGGCCGTGAAGGGCCGCAGAGCTGTGCAGGTCCGTTCCCCGGTGTCGATCCTGTAATCTTTTGGCTAGGAACTGGGTTTTGGAGCACGAAGAGGGAGCTAGTCAGCACGCTCGACGCGGAATAGTTCCGCCTACCGCGCTGTGGCTCCGGTTCAGCCAGAGAACATGAATGGAGGCTGCCAATGACGACCTTTCGAATGGGCTTGCTGGCGACCGCTACCCTTCCATTGCTGGCCTGCAGTGCAGGTGCCGAGGAACCATCAAGATTGCGGTCGCAATGAAAAGGCCCCCAGTGCGCCGCCGATCCAAACAAAGCCTTCCACGCGGCCAATCATCGATCCGAGCCCGCGCACTCCGTCCATAGGGATCGCTACTGCGAGCATCACAAGCAGCCCAACCACGTAACTGGTTACGCCAGCCCACCACGGTGAACCGATTTGGCTCCGAAGGTTTGCGTTCAAGACTTGTTGAACGGTCAGGCTAACACCAGCGGCGAAGGTGAGCAGGTAGAACGGCAAAAGTCTCATAGTGGTCTTTTCCCGGTTGAATGCACCAAACCGATGAGGGCAATTCTGCTAAAAAAACCCGACCGCCTGGTGAGGACGATCGGGGATAGGGAGCGCCGTGACTTGCCTCTGGGCGCTTGTGTCAGGCGGCAATAGCCTACCTCAGGACGGGTCGTCGCTCAACTCGATACGGCATTGACGAGTTCGAAGGATTTGGGAGTAGCGCGATAACTTAGTCGAAGTGCCAGATCACGGCAGCCCGCACTGTGTGAAGCGCATCACAAACAAGCTCCGTCGACCACCCCTGGCCGACTTTGCCGGCAGACCCGACCTGCCATCGGGCGGGCGCTCTACCGGTTAGAATTCTGTCTTATGAAGGGTTGATCCGAATGACCGGCCGGGGCAACGTACGGACGTGTAACTCTTGGCGACTGCGGTCTTGATGTCGAGCCCGCACGGGAGGAAAAGCGAGCATGGCCACGGTCGAAGTCCGCTCAGTCGTCAAGCGGTTCGGTAGCGTGCAGGTTTTGCATGGCATCGACGTCGTGATCGACGACCGTTCGTTCGTCGTGCTGCTCGGGCCGTCCGGCTGCGGCAAATCCACCCTGTTGCGGATGATCGCCGGGTTGGAGCAGGTAAGCAACGGCGAAATCGTCATCGGCGGGCGGGTCGTCAACGACGTTCCGCCCAAGAGTCGCGACGTCGCGATGGTTTTTCAGAACTATGCCCTCTATCCACATATGACAGTCTTCGACAACATGGCGTTCAGCTTGATGCTAGCCAATGTCGCCCCGGCAGTCATCAAGGAGAAGGTTCAGCGGGCTGCCGAGATCCTGGACCTTACCGGCTATCTCGACCGATACCCGCGCCAGCTGTCGGGTGGTCAGCGGCAACGCGTCGCAATGGGCAGGGCGATCGTACGCGATCCACAAGTGTTTCTTTTCGACGAACCGCTATCCAACCTGGACGCGCAACTTCGGGTGCAGATGCGCACCGAAATCAAGGCGCTGCACCAACGCCTCGGATCCACGTCGGTCTATGTCACCCATGACCAGATCGAAGCCATGACGATGGCAGACAAGATCGTGATCATGCGCGACGGGCGGATCGAACAAGCAGGGCCACCGCTCGAGGTCTATGATCGACCGTGCAACCTCTTCGTCGCCGCCTTTATCGGGTCGCCTGCAATGAACCTGATCCCCGGCCGGTTTCGAGCTGGCGGCGCACCTTATGTCGAGACCGAAGACGGTATACGGCTGCCGTTGCCGCGACAGTCGCCCGGCCAGGAAGGACAGCAGCTCGTATACGGCATTCGCCCCGGCCATCTTGCCGTCGACACCGACAGGGGGGTCGATGCGACCGTCGAAGTCGTCGAGCCGACCGGCGATGATACGCTGGTCTTCGCATGGGTCGGCAAGCAGAAGATTTGCGGTGCCTTCTCGGAGCGCTATGGTTTCAGACCGGGAGAACGCATCGCCCTTGCGCCCCGCCTTAATAGCGTTCACCTTTTCGATGCGCAGACGGGTATTAACCTGATGCATTCAAGCCGGCAATAGAAGACTCGTGGAGGAAATCGATGAGGAAAATCACCAGACGTGACTCACTTAAGCTCGGCGCCGTGGCGCTGGCCGGTGCAACGGTTGGCCGGAGCATGGGTTTGCCGGCACGTGCACAAACGCCGACGCTCGACCTGAAACCGGAACAAGGTGCGACACTACGGGTTCTCCGTCCGGCCAAGTTCGTGGCGGGCGATGAAAAGCTATGGCTGGAGAACACGGAGAAGTATACGAAGGAGACCGGTGTCCAGGTCAAGGTGGAGAGCCAGGGCTGGGAGGACCTCCGCCCGAAGTCGGCGGTCGCCGCTAATGTGGGCAAGGGTCCGGATGTCGTCTACGGCTGGTATGACGATGCACATCAGTATCCCGAAAAGCTTGTCGATCTCACCGATCTGGGCGAGTATCTCGATAAGAAGTACGGCGGCTGGTACGACGTGTGCCGAAAGTTCGGGATGCGTGAGGGCAAGTGGATCTCCATACCGCTCGGGGCCGCCGGGGCCCGGATCGTCTATCGGATCTCAGCCCTCAAGGAGGCCGGCTTCGATGCATGGCCCGCCGATTTCGACGGGATGCTCAAGGCCTCGCAGGCGTTGGCTGCGAAGGGTAAACCCGGAGGCCTTGCGCTCGGCAACGCGGTCGGCGATGGCAATACCTGGTGTCATTGGCTCGTGTGGTCGTTCGGCGGCCGGATGGTGGATGAGAACGACCAGGTGGTCATCAACAGCCCGGAAACAATCGCCGCGCTGGAATATGCGAAGCAGCTTTACCAAAGCTTCGTGCCCGGAACCCTGTCCTGGCTCGATCCGTCCAACAACAAGGCGTTCCTGGATGGGCAGATCTCTTGGACGATCAACGGCATCTCGGTCTACTACGCGGCGAAGAACTCCGAAGAAGAGAAGATCAAGGCGCTGGTCGAAGATATCGGGCATGCGATCCTGCCGGTTGGACCCGTCGGTCGCCCGACGGAGCTGCACCTCACCGTTCCGGCGATGGTATTTGCCTATACCCAGTATCCGAACGCCGCAAAGGACTACATTCGCTTCATGCTCGAGGAAGAGCAGTACGTGCCCTGGCAGGAGGCGTCACTGGGCTATTTCAGCCAGCCGCTCCGCGCCTATGAAAAGAGCCCGATCTGGACCATCGATCCGAAACACACCCCGTATCGCGATCTGATGGCCAACATGCAGTGGCCGGGCTACGCCGGATCGCTGGGCTATGCATCGGCCGGCGTGATGGCCGACTTTGTGATGGTCAACATGGTGGCGCAAGCGGCATCCGGCAACAAGACGCCCCAGGAGGCGGCGGAGGAAGCGCAGAAGCGGGCCGAGCGCTATTACAAGGTGTGATGCTGCCGACGAGAGGCCCGCGCTCAAGCCCAGATTATTGATCGAGAGCGCGGGCCGATATCTGCAAAGCTGGAGCGACGCTGCATGTCTGCCCGAGTGCTTTCGCGGCCTGACTGGAATCTGCCGCAGCTGCTTGACAACCGGACAGTGCTGTCGGTGCTTTTCATGTTGCCGGCAGCCTCAATTCTCCTGCTCTTCCTCACATATCCTCTCGGCCTCGGAATCTGGATGGGGTTTACGGATGTGCGAATCGGTCGACCCGGCGTCTATATCGGCCTCGAGAACTATTTGTCGCTTTTCGACGACGAGGTGTTCTGGCTGTCTGTGTTCAACACACTCGTCTACACGATCGTGGCGACGATCGCGAAATTCGCGCTCGGGCTCTGGCTTGCGCTAATTCTCAACAACGCCCTTCCGTTCAAGGCCTTCATACGGGCCATCGTGCTTCTGCCCTATATCGTGCCGACCGTCCTGTCGGCGATCGCTTTCTGGTGGATCTACGATCCGCAGTTCTCGATTGTCTCGTGGCTGCTGCGCGAGATGGGCCTGATCGACAATTTCATCGACTTCCTCGGCATTCCCTGGAATGCACGCTGGTCAGTCATCGTCGCCAATGTCTGGCGGGGGATTCCTTTCGTTGCAATCTGCCTGCTTGCCGGGCTGCAGACCATTTCGCCTTCGCTATACGAGGCGGCGGCACTCGATGGGGCAAATTCATGGCAACGATTCCGGTTCGTCACGGCGCCTCTACTCATGCCCATACTGGCCGTGGTCCTGACCTTCTCGGTGCTGTTCACCTTCACCGACTTCCAGCTGATATACGCCATCACGCGCGGCGGGCCGCTGAATGCAACGCATCTGATGGCGACGCTCGCGTTCCAAAGGGCCATCCCCGGCGGGGATCTGGGACAGGGCGCTGCCATCGCCACGGCAATGATTCCGTTTCTGATCGCTGCGACAGTCTTCAGCTACTATGGCCTTCAGCGCCGCAAATGGCAGCAGGGAGCAGTCGATGACTGATCTCGCCAAGTCCGGACAGGTCCTCGCCGATGCCGGCGGCATGAGTTATCTGGAGAAATTACCGAAGCGGATTGTGACGGTGTACATCCCGCTCGCCATTTTCGTCGTCGTGCTCCTGTTCCCGTTCTACTGGATGGGAGTGACGACCTTCAAACCCAACGGCGAGCTCTACAACTATTCTGACCACAATCCGTTCTGGATCGACAGCCCAACTCTCGCCAACGTCAACAAGTTGCTGTTTGATACCGACTATCCTCGGTGGCTGCTCAACACGATGATCGTCGCGGTTTCTGCAACGTTCCTATCGATCTTCGCCAGCGTGCTTGCCGCTTATGCCATCACGCGGTTGCGCTTCAGGGGTGCTCAAACCGTGGGCTTGCTGATCTTTCTCGCCTATCTGGTTCCGCCGAGCATCCTGTTCATTCCGCTTGCGACCATGGTCTACGGTCTTGGGATTTACGACACGAGCCTGGCGCTCATTCTCACCTACCCGACGTTTCTCATCCCCTTCTGCACCTGGCTGCTGATGGGCTACTTTAAGAGCATCCCCTATGAACTCGAGGAATGCGCCTTGATCGACGGCGCGACGCGCATCCAGATCCTAAGGAAGATCACGCTGCCACTCGCCGTGCCCGGCTTGATCTCCGCCGGCATCTTCGCATTCACCCTGTCGTGGAACGAGTTCATATACGCTCTGGCATTCATCTCCTCGACCGAGCAAAAAACCGTCCCGGTGGGAGTCCTCACCCAGCTGGTGGAGGGCGACGTTTATCATTGGGGTTCGCTCATGGCCGGAGCGCTTCTCGGTTCCCTTCCCGTGGCTATCTTCTACTCGTTCTTCGTCGAGCATTACGTCGCTTCGCTGACAGGCGCAGTCAAGGAATAGCTTCCAAGGATTGTTGACGAGAGTTCTGGTGAAAAAGGCCCCAGGAATCTCCAAGCCGTTTTGCACACACATCTAGGGGTACACTTGGCTGCAGCAGGGCCGCTCGCCCGTAGCGCCTATGATCTAGAGATTGTTTTCGACGTCATTGCGACACCTGGCGAACATGACCGAAAAGGCAAGCAGTGGAAGCTTCCTGCAGCGAGACAGACTCAGATTGATGAATTTCGCATCGCGATCTGGAACGATGACAACCACTTCCCTCTAGATCCGGTGTACATGGACGCAATTGACAGTTTTGCAGACGACCTTCGTCGGCAGGGTGTGTGAATTACTGTGGCTCACCCCGATATCGACCCCGATGCCAGCAATGAAATCTTTGCCGCCACCATGTTCGGAATGTGGAGTGGAGGCCTGACGGACGAACAGTTTGAGACTTACGTCGCCAGTGCCCGGAATTTTGGGCCGACAGATAAGAACTGGAACGCCCGAATTGGACGCGGAAGCGCCCAGACTTTGCGCGACTGGAATCGCCTTGTCGAAAGGCGAGAGCACATTCGACTGGCATGGCATGACTTTTTCCAGAACTACGATATTTTGCTTTGCCCGGTGATCGCCTGCGCTGCGTTTCCGCACAATACGACCGGTGTTGACCACGTCGAACAGCTTTCTCGAACGGTAAAAGTTGGCTCTAAGGATATCCCCTATCTCGATCTCCTGAATTGGCCAGGTCTCATCACTCTTCCCAAACTGCCATCCACTGTTGTCCCGATAGGCAGATTCGTAGAGAGCGTCCCCGTTGGGATTCAGATCGTTGGTGATTACCTCAACGACAGAACAACCCTTAAATTCGCTCAGCTCGTTGAGGACATGTTGGGTGGCTTCCCCCTCCCCCCTGTTGCCAGAGATTCTTCATCTAAGGAACGCGCATGACAGAAAGACCGACCATCGCCTTCCTGGGTACCGGATTAATGGGCCTGCCGATGGCGAGGAACATGCTTCGAAAGGGCATCAAGCTCTCGGTTTGGAATCGTACTCCTGAGAAGGCAAGGCGCTTAGAGCACTTGGAGCCACCATCTGTTCCACGCCGACATCTACCGTCGAAGGTGCAGATATCATCATCACAATGCTTCTGAACAACAAGGTCGTGGAGGAAGTCCTACTTTCGCCCGAAGCACTAAAAGCGATAAGGCCTGGTTCATTGGTCATCGACATGAGCTCGATCCCACCCGCCGCCGCGAAAGAGCATTTTTTGCAACTGAAGAAACTTGGAATTCGTCATCTCGATTCTCCCGTGTCGGGTGGCACGAGCGGTGCCGACCAGGGAACACTTGCCATAATGGTTGGCGGCGACGCCGAAGACTTCGAAAAGTCGACACCAGTCCTTTCCACCATGGGACGCCCGACCTATGTGGGGCCCGCCGGATCAGGACAGATCGCAAAATGTACCAACCAGGCAATCGTTACGATCGCCATTGCCGCCGAGGGGTTGTCTATTGTGGGTCGATGGGCGACTGGCCGTTGCTGAGTGATGAACTGCGCCAGGAGGGTGTAGAGCGACTCGTGCGTGCAAAGGTTCCGGTCATCGTGGGTACCGGCGCACAAAATTCCGCCCGATCAGCGGCACATGCAGCCCATGCCAAGAAAGTCGGTGCCAAAGGACTTATGTTGATTCCTCGCGTGCTCTCGCGAGGGACCTCGGTTCCGGCACAGCGTGCCCATTTTTCGGAGATACTCGAGGCTGCTGAAGATCTGCCATCGGTAATCTACAACAGCCCCTACTATGGTTTTGAAACCCGAGCCGATCTTTTCTTCGAGCTTCGGAGAAAGTACCCTCACCTCGTGGGGTTTAAGGAGTTCGGGGGGGCAAACTCGCTCACCTACGCTGCCCAGTTCATTACAGGCGCGGATGAGGCTCTGACACTAGTGGTCGGTGTGGACACCCAGGTGTTTCACGGGTTCGTAAACTGCAACGCGACGGGCGTAATTACAGGAATTGGCAACGTACTTCCCCGGGAGGTACTGCACCTGATCGAATTGAGCAAACAGGCGGCAGCAGGTGACTATATGGCACGGCAACGCGCGCTCGAACTCGACCGGGCCCTTTGGGTCTTGTCTACTTTTGATGAAGGTCCAGATCTTGTTCTCTACTACAAACATCTCCTCGTATTGGAGGGCTACTCTGAATATTCGCTTCACTTCAATGCATCAGACTGTCTGAGTGAAAGTCAGAAGAACTATGCAGAAGCCCAGTTTCGTCAGTTCAAACAGTGGTATTCGAAGTGGGTAGATCAGGATCTTCAGACATCCCCGCTCCAGCGCGCCATAGCCTAGTGTCTGAGCCCACTGTCGGATTCAGCTGCTACGGGACCTGAATCAATGAAGTAGCGACGGTTTCGCCGCCTCGAAGCAATTCTTTCAAGGCTTCGGCCGCGGCCAAGATGATTTGAGCATGCCGATTGAAGAGCTCAAAGAACCCCTCCTCTCTTGACATTAGCCTGTGAAACCACTTTAGCATTCAACAATTCCTACCTCTCGAAATGCTCATCAAGCAGTAGGGGACGGAGTTGCCCGGGAGCTATTCTCATGTAGCATAAGCCATCTCGCTCCCTAGACTTTTGTCCAAGAACGATGCCTGTCATGACAATGACCATACTCTCGGACAAGCAGTTGGAGAACCTCCACTTGGTCATTTTGGCGGGGGCGGGCGAACAAGTGGAATTGGTAAATGGCGATGTTGCAGAACTTTGTGATCTTGGCCTTGTAGAACGAGGACTTGAAAATTCGTATCGCTTATCTTTCACTGGCTTGAATCTTCTCCAAAAGAGGCTGAGTGGAAATGACGGCAATCCTTCTTGACGGACTCCATAGAGGATTGCTTCGTCTCGCTAAGCCAATTCCTCAAGCGCTTAGCGAGCGCCCAGCACACCAGTGGTCTGGGGCTGGAGGGCAGTCATGATGAAGGTCAAGAATGAGATAGCGGCAGAAGCGTCATTGAGCGCCACCGCGCCTCCTGGATTCAGCTGGCTCAGGCCTCATCCCGGCGAACATTTATATCCGCCCAAACTCGGCCAGTAGATCTTCCACCGTTTTTCCTTTTGCAACCCATTCTCTCGTTTTCTGCTCGCGGTCGGCCTGTTCCTTAGCCGCCGTGAGTACCTCCACAGCTCGTGAAAGTGGAACGACTGTCACGCCGATGGTGTCAGCGACAATAAAGTCTCCCGGGCTGACGATAATTCCGCCGCAGGCGATTGGAATGTTGATTGACAATTCTTCCTTGCGATTGGAAAACATCGTGTGCGTGCCCCTCGGCACAATCGCTTTCGTCCAGATGGGCCAGCCGATGTCCTCGAGCTCGTCGATGTCCCTCCCTGCTCCGTCGATCACCATCCCGCGAATTCCACGGTTCTTGGCCAACCCCCCCATCAGGCCGCCGCAGACGGAGGTCTCGGTGTCCCCGCCGGCATCAACGACGATAATGTCTCCCGACTGCCCCATCTCCAACGCCTTTAGAGGATCGACGAGGTCGCCCTTTGACAGCTGAACGGTGATTGCATGCCCGACTGCCTTTCCCTTGAAGGCAGGTTTGATGCTGCTGCTCATAACCCCGGTACGGTACATCACGTCGGCAAAAACGCAGGACGCCGAATAGCACGCAGCCACCTGCTCGAACTGTTTCAAGAGATCAGGATTCCTTTGAAAGTCGTTGTAGATTTTCAGCATGCCGACGCTTCCTCTGCTTTCTAGCCTGAGAGTTTCTGCCGTTCGTAGTTAGATGATATTCACCGGATTCTGCGGACGTTCCCCCGTTAGCACGCGCCGCACTTCGCTCGCGGCTGTTTCGCGCGCCAGCCTCATCGACTCTTCGGAATAGTATGCGGAATGCGGCGTCACGATAACGTTGGGAAGCGAGAAGATCGGATTGTCTTTGGGCGTCCAGCTCGACCTTTTCGCAGGTTCCTCCTCGGGATCGTCAAGCCCGGCGCCTGCAACCTTGCCACTGCGCAGAGCGTCGTAGAGAGCTGTGTTGTCGATGGTGGGGCCACGGCCTGTGTTCACGATGATTACACCCTTACGCATTGCGCGAAATTCGTCGACAGATAGGAAGTGCCGTGTCTCGGGAGTCATTGGAACCTGCATCATGATGATATCCGCTCTGCGGATAAGCTCCTCCTTGCTGACCTGCTGCACACCATAGTCAGAGAGAACCTGCGCCTGCTGGTAAGGGTCGTATACGAGGATCCTCACTCCGAAGGCGTTGGCCCGCTGCGCGATGCTCTGTCCAATTTTGCCGAACGAAACGATGCCCATCACCTGGTTACGGATTCTGTGGATTGGGGCGCCCGATTGCCATCGCCATGTTCCCTGGTGGGTGGCACGGTCGTATTGCAAGAGCTTGCGCGCCAGTGCGAGCCACATGGCGATCGCGTGATCCGCCACTTCCTCGGTGCAATAGTCTCGCACGTTTGTAACCTGGATACCGCGCGCTGTCGCCGCTTCCACATCGACGATATCCACGCCGACGCCGTAACGGGCGATCACCTTGCAGCGGGTCATGGCGGCGATCGTTCGTGCGCCGATGCGCGCGTATTGGTTCATCATGGCGTCGCATGTCCGTGCCGCCGACAGAAGATCATCCTCGCCCTTGGCCTGCAGCCCGATGACCTCGATACCGGCAGGCTCGAGAATCCCGCGCTCCACATCATTGTCGCCGTAGTCAAAGTCGGTAATGACAGCGGTTAGGTGTCTCACGGCCGCGTCACACGTACGCACCGGCTGAATAGGTAAGCTCGTACGAGTGGCTGTAGAGTTCGACGATGTTGCCGAACGGGTCCTCGCAATAGACCATGCGGTACGGCTTCTGGTCTGGAAAGTAATGGCGCACCTGTTTCATCCGCTGCCGACCGCCGTACTTTTCGATCAGCTTGACCCGGCCCTCGAGATCGGGGTCCTGCACGCAAAAATGAAACAGTTTCGGCCGCCAGTACTCAAATGGACCACGTTCGGGCTTCGTCTGCGGAAACTCGAACAGCTCGACACCGATGCCGTCGCTGGTCGAAAGATGAGCGATGCGGAACGATCCCCAACCTTCGCCGAACACGTCGTCGCACATCTGACCGATGGCGCTGTCATCATGATTGATCGTGGTAGGGCCCATAATCTTGTAGAGGCCGAGCGCCTTGGTATAGAACTCCACGGCCTTTTCAAGGTCGGGAACAGTGATGCCTATATGGCTGAAGGTTACCGGTGCAGTCATGGATTCTCCTGTTCACTTACTCCGCGCAAAAAAGCCAAGAAGCTCCCTTCGCCACATGTCGATCCCGACGGCGATGATGATGATTGCGCCGATGACGACGTTCTGGGCCGAGGTCGGCACGGCATTGAGGTTGAGGCCATTTTGGACGACGACGATCGTCATCGCGCCGATCACGGTATTCACCACGTTACCCCGCCCGCCGGAAAGCGAAGCGCCCCCGATCACCGCCGCGGCGATCGCTGCCAGCTCGAGACCAACCCCGTAGTTCGGCGAACCCGAATTGAGGCGTGCGGCCATCAAAATGGCTCCTAAGGCGGCCATGAAGCCTGCAATAGCGAAGGCGATCAGCTGGGTCCGGCCGACATTGATGCCGGAAAGCCGCGCGGCATTGGCGTTGCCGCCAACTGCATATACAGCGCGGCCCGGCGCGGTAAACGTCAAGAACCAGTAGGCAGCGCCGTAGCACACTGCGACATAGAACAGCGGCAACGGAATGCCGATTACTGACCGGTAGAAAAGTCCCTCGAGTATTGGCGATAGCTGAAAGATTGGCGATCCGTTGTTGAACATGAAAGCAAGGCCGCGAAATGCCGATAGAGCCGCCAGAGTTGTGATGAAGGAAGGAATGCGTAAGTAGGCCGTAAGCGCACCGTTCACGATACCTAGCAGCAAGCCCAGTAGAACGACCGCAAGAATTGCCGGCAGCAGGGGCCAGCCGTAGAACTTGATAAGAGTGGCGAACACCATCGTCATCAGTGCGATAGCGGAGCCGGGCGAAAGATCGATACCTCCGGCAAGGATCACAATTGTCGATCCGATGGCGATGATCGCCACGATCGATACCTGGAGGATGAGATTAGAGATATTACCCGGATTGAGGAAGTTGTCGGTCGTAGCGCCCACGATCAGCGCGACGAGCACCAACGCCGAAAGCGGGCCGGCGATCTCCCGCGCGAAGGACGTCATGCGACCTCTTCCAAGTTCGGGCTGGCAGCGGTGACGAGGTCGAACTTCGTCACGTCCGCAGCGTTCTTGACCGAAACGACCTGGCCGTGGCGCACGATGGCGATTCTGTCGGCCATGGACAATAACTCGTCGTGGTCCGAAGAAATGAGCACGACGCTGTTGCCTGCCCCGGTCAGAGCATTGATGAGCTTGTAGATCGCAATCTTTGCTCCGATGTCTATGCCCTGGGTAGGCTCGTCGAGGATGAACAGCTCGGCGCCGGCAAACATCCACCGCCCGACGACGATCTTCTGCTGATTTCCGCCGGAAAGCAGGTCGACTGTCTTCGTTTCCGCGGCACGACTGATTTCGAGGTCCGCAACGAGGCGGCGCCCTTCCTCGGCCTCCCGTCTGAGGCTTATGCTGAATGGCCCACCAAGCCGGTCGAGCCTCGCCATGGTCAAGTTCGGAAAACCGGTCAGATTGAAAAAGAGTCCATCCGACTTTCGATTCTCCGGGACGTAGGCGAGTCCGGCCCTTATAGCATCGTCAGGGCCGTAGAAATCCGCAGGCTTTCCCTTCCAGAGGATCTTTCCTTCTGTCAAACTGTCGATCCCGAAAAGTGCACGGGCGATTTCGGTGCGCCCCGATCCGAGGACGCCCCCTATACCGAACACTTCGCCCCGCCGAACGTCGAAGCTCACGTTCCTGACTTTGTTCGCGGTCGAAATGGTCCTGGCCTCCAGGAGCACTTCGTCGGTGGCGTTCTGCTCCTTTGGAAAATGCTCAGCAATCTCTCCGATCATGCGGCGCACGATAAAAGGCAGTTGAATGCGGGTTTCGCTCGCGGTGGAAACCACACGGCCGTCTTTCATGATCGTCGCGACATCGACCAGTTCCACGACCTCATCCAGCCGGTGCGAAATGTAGAGAATAGCTGTACCTGAGTTTTTCAGCCGCTTCAGCAGACGATGAAGTTGGGCAATCTCGGAAAGACCGAGTGCCGCAGTCGGCTCGTCCAAGATCAACAACTCGGCATCGGCCCCCAACGCCTTGGCTATCTCTACGAGCTGTTGCTCCGCCACCGAAAGTGCCGAGACGGACGCGCCTGGATCGACCTCGACGTTCATCCGCTTCAGCAGCTTGCCGGCGCTCTCAGCCATCGCTGACCAGTCGACGCGGCGACCGCGCATCGGCAGCCTTCCGAGCCAAATGTTTTCGGCAACGGTGAGCGACGGGACGAGCGAAAATTCCTGGAAGACGGTGGCGATGCCATGAGCCCGGGCCGCAGCCGGCGATGAAATGTTGACAGCCTTGCCCCCTTTGAGGATTTCGCCACCGTCGGGTTGATGGACGCCGGCCAGCAGCTTGATCAGCGTCGACTTCCCACAACCGTTCTCGCCGAGCAGCCCGTGGATCTGCCCGCGGGCTGTGGCGAGCGAGACATTGTCGTTAGCCCGAACGCCCGGAAAAACCTTGGTAACGTTGCGCAACTCCCACAGCGGAACGGGTTCTGGCATGCGAGCCTCACCGGGTCGTCGGGCCCCGCATATGCGGGGCCCTCCTGCTATCGGCTAGTAGGTCTTCGATGGCTTGGGATATAGCGCATCGGGTTTCTGAAGGACCGGCACGGCATTGTCCTTGTCGACGATGGTCGTCGGCGTCTCGACGAATCCACCCTTAAATTTGCCGTTCAGGGCATCCATCGTAACCGTCAGCACAATCTGCCCCATGACAAACGGTGTCGTATTGACGGTGGCCGTAATCTGACCATCGGCAATCTGCTCGAGCGCCGCTGTATCCCCGTCGTTACCGAGGAGCGTAAGACTTCTACTCAGCGCCTTGGCCGCCTGAGCTGCACCCATAATCATGTAGTCGTTGGCAGCGAACAGCACGTCGACGTCCGGATTGGCTTGCAGCAGATCCATGCCCGCCGTGTTGCCGCCTTCGACGTTCCAGCCGCCAGGAATCGAAGTCTTGATCTCGATGCCGGGTTTGCCTTCGACAGCATCCCGGAAGCCTCCCACGCGCTCGGTCGAATGATATCCGGGCAAGCCTTCGATGATGCCGACTTTAGCCGGCTTGCCACCGAGCTTCTCTAAGAAGTATTCGCCAATCTTATGGGTTCCCTTACGTTGCGAGTAACCCACCACGCCATGCACCGGGGTCGGAAAGTTGGCGATATCGGAGTTCACGAT
This sequence comes from uncultured Alphaproteobacteria bacterium, assembly GCA_963789175.1. Taxonomy (GTDB): domain Bacteria; phylum Pseudomonadota; class Alphaproteobacteria; order Rhizobiales; family Aestuariivirgaceae; genus CAWBJO01. The sequence continues at coordinate 35,647 of CAWBJO010000002.1, read as the reverse complement.
GATGACGGCTATGCCAGCATCGACGGCCTGTTTCACGAGGGGCGCTGCGGCGGCCTCATCATGAGTGGACAGAATGATGGCATCGACTTTCCGAGTGATGACGTCCTGGATCATGCCCATCTGGCCGTTGATGTCCGAGCCTGATTGAGGTGCCAACATGAAGACCTCCGCCCCCATATTGGCGGCCTCCGCCTTGATGCCCTCGCCGATTGCGATGTAGTAGTTGAATTCCGTGGCCGGCGGCATGTAGGCAATGCTGATCGAGCCGTCATTCTTCAGTGCCGACGTATCCGCTTGGGCCCCTTCTTTCATTGGCTGCGAAGCGGGATATTCGGCAGCCCAACCAAGCACTGTCATTCCAACAAAGGCCGAGGCTGCAACCAGCAGGCCGAGCACACGGCACGACATCGAACGTTTCATTAGCAACTCCTCCCTTTTCTTGTCGTCAACTTGCAAACTATCCGGCAAAAGACATATCCGAAATTCCCCGCACGCCAGGGCGCGCTGCATAGAGACCTCCGGCATTGGGCTCACGGGCAAGAATGTCGTCGCCTTCCATCAGACGGGATGATGTGATGTACAAGGTCGACAGATCCTTCCCACCGAATGCACAACAGGTGGGCTTGCGGACCGGAACGTTGATCCTCTGAAGCAATTCGCCATCTGGAGACCAGCGCTCGACTCGATAGCCCTCCCAAACAGCGTTCCAAATGCATCCCTCTTCGTCGACGCAGGAACCATCCGGAATTCCATCGACCCTCGCGACACGACGCTTTTTGCCAAGCTTCCCCGAAGCAGTGTCATACTCGAATGCCACGATTTCACTTGTTGGGCTGTCGGCGAAATACATCGAGCGGCCGTCTGGACTGAAGCACGTGGAATTAGCGCAGCTCACGCCGTTGAAAAGTTTCACGACACGGAGATCGCCATCAACGCTCCAGACCGAAGAGATCGGAGCAAGCTCCGCTTCGTCTATTCCGCCCGCCACGAACCGGCCGGAACGATCGGTGCGCCCGTCGTTCAACCGTGTCGAAGGAAGTTCGGGCTCGAAAGCTGCAATCGTCTCGCGCTTTCCAGTCGAAAGATCGAGCAACGCAAATTCGTCCGCAAAGGCGGCGATGAGCTGGGTGAAGGGGCGATTGCGCCGCGGAGCGAAACATCCAATCCGGCCCGTCGCGGGATACGAACGTTCCTCACTGGTGGCCGGTTCATAAGTCCAGAGCACTTCACCGTGAATGTCCGTCCACATCAGGAGGTCGTGATCGGCAGACCACAGCACGCCCTCACCATGGACGTTTCGACAATCGACAACCAGTTCGGCCTGCAACGCGTACTCCATTGAGGCGAAGCCGCCTCGCAAACTCTTGTCGGGTGAACTGGTGTCTGATATACCAGACACCACAACAGGGGGCAAGATGCGCCCGATCACTCGGCCAAAATCGTTGAGTGCGACCGTTCTCGACGGCCTTCGCCAGTCCATCGTCGAAGGCGACTTGGAACTTGGCCAGCCTCTGTCCGAACGCCAGCTAGCCGAAAGCTTCGGCGTATCCAAAACGCCGGTCCGAGAGGCGCTCGCCCAGCTGCGCCTCGAAGGGCTCGTTCGAATCGTTCCGCAGCGCGGAGCTTTTGTATTCACCTTGTCGGCCCGCGAAGTCATGAACATGTGCGAGCTGCGCTTGACTCTTGAAGCGACGGCCCTGCGCCTCGCGTTTGAACGCGAGCGTCCAGGACTCGTGAAAGGCTTGACGGTTATCGTCCGCGACATGGAAGCCGCGCGCCAGGGGCGCGATATGCGCAGCTACCTCAATGCGGATACAGCTTACCACCAAGTGTTCTTCCGCAAATGCGGCAACCCGCTGCTCGCGGACACCTACAGGATTTATCTCGGCAAAATCGCCGCCGTCCGTACCCACCTCGCCGTTAAGCCGCTGCACACCGAACGCTCCTTCGAGGAACATCGCGACATTCTCGCAAGTCTCGTTGCAGACGACCTCGCCAAAACACTCGGCATCCTCGACCGCCACATCGAGCGCACGAAAACGACCTATGCCGAAACGGTCGAAGACATCGCCGCTGCTGACAAGAATGCAGGGAAAGCAGCATGACGACGCCACTGCTCGAAGTCCGCAATATCTTCAAAGCTTTCGGCGCGACTCAAGCGCTGGCGGACGTCTCACTCTCGATACGGGCCGGCGAGATTCATGCCATCGTCGGAGAGAACGGCGCCGGGAAGTCGACTCTCATCAACATCTTGTCCGGAGTAGTACTGCCTGATCGCGGCACAATTGAGTTTGCTGGTATCTCAGGTGCGTTGGATTCGCCCCTGGCAGCGCAACGCATGGGTATCGGCACCGTTCATCAGGAGCTCAGCGTGTCCGAACTTCTCAGCGTCGAAGAGAATATCTTCGCCGGGCATCTTCCTTCCCGCAACGGCTTTGTCGATTGGAGGGAGCTTCGCCGCCGGGCGCTCTCCGTCTTCGAGACACTCGGACTTACGATCGACCCCGGTGAACGCGCCGGAAACCTCCCCGTTAGTTCCCGACAAATCGTTGAGATCGCCAAAGCCCTTTCTCTTGATGCCAAACTGCTTTTGCTGGACGAACCGACGTCGGCCCTCAACTCAAACGAAAAGGAATCCCTGTTCCGCCTCCTGCGTCGACTACGCGATAAGGGCATGGGCATCATTTACATCAGTCATCATCTTCACGAAGTGACTGTCCTAGCCGATCGCATCACCGTGCTCCGCGACGGTCGCCTGGTAGCGACTCAAGACGCAGCGGGAGCGACCGCTGAAACACTCGTCAAGCAGATGGTCGGGCGGGTCATCGATCGCCCCACCCTCGCCTCGAGAGCGGTCAACGGCAAGACACTTCTCGAGGTGCGAAACCTGAAAGTCTCCACCGTACTCGACGACGTGTCTTTTACTCTCCATGAAGGGGAGATTGTCGGAATTGCCGGGTTACTCGGATCGGGTCGCGGTGAACTCGCCTCATGCCTCGCCGGACTGACGACGCACAGCGAAGGAATGATCCTCCTGAACGGGAATCCCGTGCGCCTGACCTCCCTGCGGCAGGCCATGGCCCGAGGCATCGGTTTCATTCCGCCCGAGCGAAAGACCGAGGGCTTGTTCCTGGATTTGAATGTGGCAGACAACATCTCCGCAGCCTCCCTTGCGCGATTTTCGCGGTTCGGCATCTTCAATTCGCTCCGCCTCAATGCGATGGCGACAAGGCACCTCAGCGATCTGAAGATGCAGTGCGAGGGCCCGTACGCAAGGTGCGGCGCGCTGTCAGGCGGCAACCAGCAGAAGGTTCTCCTTGCGAAGTGGCTGGAACGTAGACCGAAGATTCTGATCGTGCAGGAACCGACTAAGGGGGTCGACATTGCCGCCAAAAGCGACATTCACAGGCGGCTGCGGCAGTTGGCTGTCGAGGGAGCGGGGATAATCTTCATCTCATCGGACCTTCCAGAAATTCTCGCGCTTTCAAATCGGATTCTGGTTATGCACCGCGGTCGCGTCGTCGCCAGCCTGGCTCCCCAATCCACGACCGAAGAAGAAATCATGGGGCACGCCTCCGGTATCAGGGAGAAGGCAGCGTGAGTCTGGCCTTCATGAGCGGCTCCGTGCGGAGCGGCTTTCTGGGCAGGATTCTGGCAGCTCGAGAAATGACGCTCATTGCCCTCATCGCCCTGCTCGTTCTCGTCATGTCCTTCGCCTCGCCCTACTTCCTGACGATCGCAAATTTTCGGGCAATGGCGGTCGGCCTCGTGCCGACGGGCATCATCGTCGTCGGCATGGCGATGCTTCTCGTATCGGGGGGCTTTGACCTGTCCGTAGGTTCGGTTCTGGCGGTTTCAAGCACCATCTGCGCGCTACTGATGATAGCCGGTGCGCCGATCGTCGTAGCGATTGCGGCCACGTTGCTGCTAGGCGGGTTCGTAGGGCTCGTCAATGGACTGCTGGTCACCGGCTTGTCCATTAATCCCCTGGTGGCTACGCTCGGAACGATGTCAGCCGCGCGCGGAGCGGCCCTTGTCGTAACAGAAGGATTCTCGCTCACTTCCCTTCCCGCCTCCTTCGGCCTCATTGGCAACGCGCCGGTTCTCGGGCTGCCGCTGATGGTTTGGCTGATGGTGCTGATTGTCGCTATTGGCGATCTCCTCCTTCGCCACAGCACGTTCTTCCGCCAGATCTACTTCATCGGCAGCAGTGAGCGAGCCGCCCGCCTTTCAGGAATCCGCGTCGACGTTGTGCGTGTCGTCGCATACGTCATCACGGGCGCCCTCGCGGCCCTTGCCGGCATCCTCCTTGCCTCGAGATTGATGAGCGGAACACCGACGGCGGGCAACGGACTCGAACTGCAAGTGCTCGCTGCGGCAGTTATCGGGGGCGCCTCGTTGCGCGGTGGCGAGGGAACGGTCCTCGGGGCCTTTCTCGGTGCCGTCTTCGTCGCCCTCATCAACAACGCGATGACAATGCTCGCCGTGTCCATCTACTGGCAGATGATCATCACAGGCGCGGTCCTGGTGGCCGCCGTGGCGATCGACATGACAACACGCAGACGATCGACAAACTAGGTTTCAAAAAGAAGGGAGGACTGAAATGAGCGACTACAGAAATTTCAACCGACGAACGCTTCTGACCGCCACCGCGGCCGGAGGACTCGGTGCAATGATGCTGCCGAGTTTCACGCCCCAGGCACTCGCACAGGGAGCCGGTTCGGAATACGTCTTTCTCTCGATCGTGACCCAGGTTCCCTTCTGGGCCGACCACAAAAAGGGCCTCGAGGACGCCGCCAAGACGCTCAACGTCAAGACCGAATTCACGGGGCCGCTGGACTTCGATACCGCCGCTCAGGCCCGACAACTCGATGAACTGGTCGCACGCAACCCGGCGGGATTGCTGATCTTTCCCGGCGATGCGGCCGCACTCGTCACGGGGATCGATCGTGCGGTCGACGCCGGCATTCCAGTGGCGATGATCATCGGGGACGTGCCCGAGTCGAAGCGGTCGGTACATCTCGGCATCTCGAATCTCGACGCCGGGAGGTTCGGCGGTGAAATGCTAGCGCAAGCGATCGGAGGAAAGGGCAAGGTGCTGCTTGGCACTTTCCCTGCGCCCGCGGTGCTCGAGCGAGTGGAAGGCTACAAGGCGACGTTCAAGGAGAAGTATCCCCAGATTGAAGTTGTGGACGTCGTCAACGACAAGGCTGATCCGTCCTATGCTCCCACTGCCTACGCGCAATCCATACAAGCGCATCCCGACGTGGTTGGCATCGGTGGCACCGATGGAGATTCGGGCAAGGGCGCCGCACTCGCGGTCAAGGAAGCGGGCAAGCAGGGTCAGATCAAAATCATCGCCATGGACCGCAATCCCGACATGCTCCCCTTCATCGAAGACGGCACGATCGAGGGAGCAGTCGCGCAAAAATCCTACGTAGAGGCGTTCCTCGCCGTGCATCTGCTGCATTGGCTAAACACAAACTCAATGAAGGTCGTTGGAGATCCCAAGGCCGCGGGTATCAATCCTCTGCCTGAAAAGATCGTTACTGGGGTGATGCGCGTGACAAAGGAAAACGTCGCACAATTCAAGGGCGTCTGAACCACCGAGACCGGTTCGTTGGCGAAGTTGCCCTGCGCGATCAGAAGAAGGAAGCCCCGTTGTTCGGGGCTTCCACCTACGCGCCTCGTTACGCTGAAAGGAAATCGGTCGTGAAGAAAGTCGTGACTACGCCCAGGAACGCTCATCATCCGGCCCAATGGCACATGGCGCCCGTCGTCGACACGGGCGACTTCGCCTTCTTTTCGGGTGTCACGGGAGTGGACGCAGACGGGCAAATCTCAAAGGATCCGGAAACGCAGTTTCGAGATGCTTTCCGCTTTCTGGGTGAAAATTTGGAAGCAGCCGGCCTCACTTTCAAAAATGTGGTTGATCTAACTAGCTACCACGTCGAACTCAGACAGCACCGAGATACTTTTATCAAGGTGAAGGATGAATTTATCATCGAGCCTTATCCCGCGTGGACCGCAATCGGCATAAGTCAACTATGGTTCCCAGAATTCCTCTTGGAACTGCACATAATTGCAAAGCGGTCGGATTGAACACCGAGCCTCCTCGAACTACGGTACGCTGACTAGCGCTGTGGCTACTTGAAAACCCAACAATTGACGCAAGCCACGCCTTCCCCCAGACCTTATTGCGGTATGTGCGTATTAACAACGGATTTGGTATCGGACCACGAGCTGGCCAGCTCGTCGCGGACTTGGTGACAAACTCGAAGCCACCAATGGATCCCACGTCATACTGCCAACACCACGCCAGTTCCCTTGCAGCACAGGAATCTTTAAAGTATAGTCCCTCTTTGTAAGCAATATCCTCGAACGGTGCCGTTATGTACCCATTGGACGCACCCGTTTTTGACGACAGCCATAGGTCGCTCGTCTACTACTATTGATATTTGACGCAGCGCGGCCCTCTGTTCGCATTTCAGCGAACTTCTAGGCGCTCAGAAAAACCATTCGCCTACTGACTTCTGCGATTGCCCTAAGCAATCGCCGGCTCCTTTCACATCGCGCATGGCTATTGGCGCCCTTTCTAAGTATGGGCATGGACATTTCAAATGGGACTTCGCTCACAACTTAGTTTCCGGCTTTATCGCCAGCCAACAACCGGTCTCCACTACAGAGCAGCAACTATGTTTGCCTCAGAGCAGCCTGGCGCGGAACCCGCTTTGCCGGCTCACTGGGAGCGAGAACTATCCAATGAATGATCGAGTCTACAGGTTGATAGGAGGTGCAGGCAGAACACGCCGAGCAACTCGGGTTGACCAACGCGACTTGGTACCGCTGCGAGATTCCAAGACCGGTCATGAAGCAGCTGATGGCTCGCAAGGATGGTCCGGCAATCAGAGACACCGTTCAGTGGTATGCACTGATCTTCGCAGCTGGACTGATCATGCAATATGCCGCCGGATCCAGCTGGTTCATTCCCGCCTTTTTCCTGTACGCGACACTCTACGCGGGGCCAGCAGACTCTCGCTGGCACGAGGCCGGTCATGGAACCGCTTTCAAGACGCGTTGGATGAACGACTGGCTCTATCAGGTTGCTTCATTCCAAGTTATGCGACGTCCGACAGTTTGGCGCTGGAGTCATGCTCGGCATCATACCGACACTTTGATTACAGGCAGAGATCCCGAAATCCAGATTCACTTGCCCATCCGCGTGCTGCTTGTGCTTTTGGATTTTTTTGGCCTCAAACTTGCACCCTCCGAGTTCGTCAAGTCGATTGGAAATGCCTTTGGATGGATTAGTGCCGAGGAAAAGACCTTCATTCCAGAATCCGAATGGAAGAATGTCATACGAGAAGGAAGAATATGGGCGCTGGTCTTCTCCGCAGTTGTCCTGCTCGCCTTAGCTGCAAACTCGTGGCTACCTATCTTCTTCGTCGGATTGCTGCCATCGATTCTCGGTAGCTGGCTCTATAATTTCTTTGGTGTCACGCAGCACGCCTGCCTGCCTGAGAATGTTCTGGATCATCGCTTAAATTCACGCACCGTGCTGATGAATCCGGCGTTCCGGTTCCTTTACTGGAACATGAACTACCACGTCGAGCACCACATGTTTCCTATGGTGCCCTACCACGCACTGCCGCAATTGCATGAAGTCATGAAGGCAGATTGCCCACCTCCCTATCCAACGACATGGGCTGTCTACCGCGAGGTAGTTGACGCACTTTGGCGCCAATGGGGCGATCCGAGCTATTTCGTTCGAAGGCCACTTCCTGGGCAAGCATACGAGAGCAATCTCGCCGACCCAAGCACAAATCCGGACCAAAGGCAAATTCCGGCATGAACTGGCAGCGAGTACGAGTAAGGATAGCGAGCTGTAACTCATGAAGATCGGGTTGCTCACCGATAGCCTTCCAGATTCGGATCTCGACACCGTACTCGAGACTGCCGCCACTCTCGGGATCGAATATCTCGAATTTGCTTGCGGAAATTGGTCCTCCTCTCCCCACATCTGCCTCGACGCCATGCTCGAAAGCGCCTCGTTGCGAAAGGAATTTCTGGCCAAGCTTGCAGACCATAGTCTCGAAATTTCCGCTCTCAATTGTTCTGGCAACCCGCTTCATCCTGGAGCCGAGGGGATCCGCCAGCATGAGGTGACGCTGAAGACATTTGAGCTCGCTCGTATGCTGGGCGTCGATCGCATCGTAATGATGTCAGGTCTGCCTGGGGGCCCCGGCGACTCCAACCCCAACTGGATCACGACCGAGTGGCCATCTGAGTGTGGCCGCATCTTACAGTACCAGTGGGAGGAGAAACTCATTCCCTATTGGCGGATCCTGGTTGCCACGGCGCGGGATCTGGGAATCACAAGACTCTGTTTGGAGCTTCACGGGCATCAAGTCGTCTATAGCCCGCGCACGCTTTTGAAGCTGCGGGACGCAGTGGGTGACATCGTAGGAGCCAACTATGACCCAAGTCATCCAATTTGGATGGGCGCGGATCCTTTGGCAGCGATTGCCGCCCTCGGAAGCGCCATTCACTATGTTCATGCCAAGGATACGCGCATCGAGACAGGACCAACCGCGATCAACGGGCTGCTGGAAACCCGACCCTCCAAAGAGGTGGCGGAGCGCAGCTGGAACTACGTGACGCTCGGCTACGGTCGAAATGAGGACTGGTGGCGAAGGTTCTGCGTCGAACTAAAGCGCAATGGCTACGACGATGTCATCTCAATCGAACATGAGGACGCATCACTGCCTCCCACAGAGGGAGTCCGTCAATCTGCAGGATTGCTCAGCCGCATACTCAATATGGATGCGTAGGTTGAGGAGAGTTTGAATAGGTGAGTCACCAATCAGAATCTAGGGAGGAAGCAATGAAGATCTTGAAAGCAGCAAGCCTTTTCGCAATCGCTTTGGTCATGAGCCTCGGATTTAGCCGAAGCGTCGTGTTCGCTGAGGATATCAGCATTGTAGTAGTGACCCATGGACAATCCGCCGACACGTATTGGGGAGTTGTCAAGAAGGGCGTCGACGATGCTGCGCAGTTGATGGATGTGAAAGTTTCATATCAAGCGCCACAAACGACTGACACGGTCGCCATGTCCCGGATGATCGATGCCGCCGTGACCCAGAAGATTCAGGGGCTGGTCGTATCGATACCCGATGCGACTGCCCTCGAAAAATCAGTGAAAGCCGCCGCGGAAGCCGGCATTCCCGTGATCGTCATCGACAGTGGCGAGAAGGAAGTCGAACGCTTGGGCCTCAAACTTTATGTGGGTACCACCAGCTATTTCGACCAAGGACTCTTGGCCGGCAAGCGGCTGGCGTCAATGGGCGTGAAGAAGGCGGTTTGCGCAAACGCCGAGCCGGGAAACCTCGTCAACGAGTCTGCCTGCGACGGCCTGAAGGAAGGCATGGGGGGCAATGCGGATCGGGTTGAGATCTCGATGGATCCAACCGACACCGGCGCCCGCATTCTTGCCTACTTGACGTCACATCCGGAGACCGATGGGATACTTGCTTTGGGAGCACCACAAGGCAACAACATCATCTCGGCCATGCGGGAGAAAGGCATCCTAGATAAGTACAAGATAGCCAATTTCGACGTGAACGCAGACATCCTCGCTGCGCTTTCGAAAGGAGAGATTCAGTTCTCCTTCGATGCACAGCAATACTTGATGGGTTATCTCCCTGTCGTGATGTTGGCCCTGAATGCCAGATACGGCACGCTTCCCACCAAGAATATCTATACTGGGCCAACGCCGGTGACGGCAGCGGATGTGGAGAAGATTCAGGTGTTGAGCAAGAAGGGTATCCGCTAGTCCTACCCGCATACCGATACCGACGAAATGAGCTGGCTTGCCGTATGCGGCAAGCCAGTTGGGATGGGGCAAAATGATGGAAGACTCATCTTTGGCAAGTCGACCAAATAAGGGGCGAGGAACGGACCATGCCCGATTCCAGGAGGCCTCGCCCGTCACACGTTGGCTGAGGCGTCCAGAGCTTGGTGCGCTTGCTGGCGCGGTCTTGATCTACGTCATTTTTTTCGCCGTGGCGGGGTCGAGTGGAATGTTCACCATCGAAGGTATACTCAACATCCTTCTTGTGTCTGCAGAGATCGGCATTTTGGCGGCCGCTGCCGCTCTGCTCATGATCGCCGGAGAGTTCGATCTCTCCATCGGTTCGATGATAGGATTCGCCGGCGTTGTGATTGGGCTCGGCACAACCGTCTACGAGCTTCCCCTCTCAGTTGCGATTCTGATCGCGCTTTTCGGATGTGGCGCAATTGGCCTTGCAAATGGATGGCTGACGGTCAAGACGGGCCTGCCCTCCTTTATCGTAACACTGGCGTCTCTGCTCATTCTGCGCGGCCTGACCATCGCCGTTACTCGATACATCAACGGCTACACGCAGATTTCAAACATAACTGCAAGCGATCCCGACAGCTTTATGATTTCGTTGTTCAACGGTCGTGTCGGGCGACCGGTCTTCGCCTGGATGGGGGAACACGGCTGGATCGCGACAAAGGCAAACGGGTTGCCGATTGTAGAGGGCGTGCCCGTCTCAATCATCTGGTGGGTTGGGATGACTGCACTCGCGACATGGGTTCTCCTCCGCACAAAGTTCGGCAACTGGATATTCGCAGTGGGTGGAGATGAAGTGTCAGCCCGCAACGTTGGGGTACCGGTTCATATGGTCAAGGTGATCCTCTTTGCTGTTACCGCCTTAGTCCGCAGTCATTTTCGCGTGTGTTCAAATCACCGATGTGGGTTCGGCGGACACCCTCCGAGGAACATTGAAAGAGTTTGACGCGATTATCGCAGTTGTCATTGGCGGCACTCTGCTGACAGGCGGATACGGATCAGCCGTAGGGGCCTTTCTTGGCGCCCTCATCTACGGAACAGTTCAGATCGGAATTCTCTACACCGGTGTCGACTCCGACCTCTTCAAAGTCTTCTTGGGGTTGATGGTCCTGTTGGCCGTTCTTTTCAACAACTTTGTCCGACGACGCGCGATGCACGCGCGGTAGGCATCACAATGGGACCGATTCTCGAACTCAGGAACGTCACAAAGTCCTTCGGTACGGTTCTCGCCCTAAGGAATTTGCAGTTCGACGTTGCTGCTGGCGAGGTACATTGTCTCCTCGGTGACAATGGCGCGGGCAAGTCAACCGTCATCAAAATTCTGTCTGGTGTTTACCGCATGACGGAAGGTCAATACCTGATCGACCGCCAAGTGGCGTCCATTGCGTCGCCTCGTGATGCACTCGATCAGGGCGTTGCAACCGTCTTTCAGGATCTTGCCCTCGTTCCCCTGATGAGCATCACGCGAAATTTCTTCATGGGGCGTGAACTGACCAAAGGTCGAGGATTGTTCTCAAGGTTCGACATCGCTCGTGCGAATGAGGTTGTTCTCGATGCCCTGAGCGAAATCGGCATCGACGTGCGTGATCCGACACAGGCGGTAGGTACATTGTCAGGCGGAGAGCGCCAATGCTTGGCTATTGCTCGCGCCGTACATTTCGGCGCTCGCGTCCTAATTCTCGACGAGCCAACCTCCGCATTGGGCGTTCACCAGGCATCGATCGTGTTGAAGTACGTGGCGCAAGCAAGACAACGAGGGTTGGGCGTAATTTTCATCTCCCACAATATTCACCACGCCTTTGCAGTGGCCGACCGCTTCACATTGTTGAATCGAGGCAAGAGCAAAGGAACGTTTTCCAAGAACGAAATCTCGCGCGATGAAGTGTTGCACATAATGGCGGGCGGCGAGGACCTAGAACGAATACAAGCAGAAATCAATTTGATTGACTCGCAGGCACAGCACCCAACGGCGCACTAACCCGACAACTCCAAAATCAGAAAAAGGAACGTGATGACAAGACTTAGAATTGGCGTTGTTGGCGCTGGCCTCATAGGCCAAGTGGAGCATATTCCGAATCTCATGCGGCTATCGGCAGAGTTCGAGATCGCAGGAATCGCTGACGCATCGCCACGAATGCGTGCCGAGCTTGCACGGCGTGGCTTCAAAGTATTTTCCAACTATCGCGAGCTCGGCGACCAGGATTTGGACGCGATGTTGATCGCCGCGCCCGACCCCTATCATGCGGAAATTACTTTAGCAGCGCTGGGAAAGGGACTGCATGTCTTTTGCGAGAAGCCGCTGTGCTATTCCGCTGCCGAAGCAAGGGAGATCGCCACTGCCCGTGACCGTGCCGGCAAGGTCGTTCAGGTTGGCTACATGAAACGATTCGATCCCAGCTATGAAGCATTGCTGGATATGGTCCCAAGGAATGGCAAAGGCCTGAGATTCATTAGTGTGGAGGTACAGGACCCCGACTACTGGCCCTTCAACCAGCATCAGGGAAATTTCGTCAAGGCCGACGACGTTCCGAAGGAACTTGTCGACGAGGCAAAAAGGTTCCGTGAGCGACAGGTGTTTCGCGCCACAGGACAGAATCTGAAGGGTTCCGAACTCTGGGGTTTCACCAATTCGTACTGCTCAAGCCTGATTCACAACATCAACGCGGTGCACGGACTGTTGGACGCCATGGACCTCGAAACGGGCGAAGTCGTTGGTGCAGCGTTTTTTGCAGGGGGTGATGGAGGTCATGGCAGCATACGTATCAAGCAGCTGGATGCGCTTTGGCAGATGACGCACTTGTTCGTGCCAAGGGTGGCTGACTATCGGGAAAGAATATCGCTTTATTTTGACGACTCCGTTTTTGAATTGATTTTTCCTTCTCCCTATCTCAACCATTTTCCGACGCGACTCACTGTTGCGCGCTCGGACGGAAACAATTGGCAGGAAACCAATCATCGTGTCAGCTATGAGGAGCCATTTGTTCGAGAGTTAGTAGGTTTTTGGCAAAGCATTGTGAATGGTGAAACCGTAAGAAACACGGTTGAAATGGCAGAGCGCGATCTAGAGCTTGCGGCTCGCCTTGCGAAATACACCCTCCTCTCTCAAGATCAAAAGTCACTTTCCCAAGTCGCACGAGAACGGGAGCTCGAGACATGAGCAGTTGGGTCGACGTGGGTGCGGCAGATGACATCGCTCGAGAAGATGTGATTCGCTTCGATCATCACGACGGACGGACCTTTGCGATCTACCGATCACCCGATGACAGATACTACGCAACAGATGGATGGTGCACGCACGAGCAAGCGCACCTATCAGAAGGTCTGGTATTGGACAATATTATCGAATGTCCTAAGCACAATGGACGTTTTGACTATCGTACTGGCGCTGCGAAGGGCGCCCCAGTTTGCATCGATCTGAAAACATATGCGGTTAAAGTGGAAGCCGGACGAATCTTGGTGGAACTGAGGTAGACTGCTCTAGCCTTAATACTTCATAATACATATTTCGCAATTCGGACGGCGCGCAAATTGCCACCACGATTCCCGAAGGCAACGGAACGCGCATCCACTATGATGTCCTCCCGCCGGAGAGCTCCGTCCGCAACCAAGTCGCGCAAGGACTCAAGGAGAATGAAGCCTATCGCGACCTATACAGGTCCGCGTTGGCGGAACAGATTGACGCGAAACAGACCAATCGCGATTTCGCCATCCAAAACATTTCCATGGAAGCAACGCGCGTCACTCTCGGGGCATTGCCATACATCAGAGAAAGTTACGACAACGCTGAAGAAGAATACCAAAGGCGGCAGCAGGAAATCATAGACCGCGCATACGCCAATGAGAAGTGAGCACTCCTATACTACCACTGTGTAGTGAATGTGCGGCACCTGAGACATGCCACATCGACGATGGCGAATTGACACCCGTATTCTGATCTTAGTTTAACAGGATCAGATTGGACCGCCGATCCTGAGACCAACGACCGAACTGAAAAATCTGACTCGCCGGAAGTTTTCCTATCTAGTGAATTCAGGAACCCGCTTCGATTCGTATTTATAGGGAGCAAGCGGATTGGCTTCATCATAGGCTAGCACTGTGGTCACAGCCCCAGGATATCGCTTAGGATCGATTGCCAGGATTTGGGCCGGATTCTCGACCATAACTTTGTCGAGCGTTTTTTGGTCGACCCCTTTACTGCGCAGTGCGGGAAGAAGCTGCCTGTTTACAATGGTGAAGTCGCCTGTCAGCCACTCGGGACCAAACGTTTCAAGCAGTCCTCTGGAATATCCCGCCCCATCATGAGAAAAGATAATCTGCGAGCTGTGTCCACCTTCGATGAGATCGTAGGCAATTTCAGCATTGCCCTCGATTGACAAGCAAGGTGCCCCTACACAATCGATTCCCATCCGCACCCCTCGGCGAGCGACGCGTCGGTGCATGTCGCGATCCTTGATCGTGGATCCCCATCCAAAATGCCCAATGACCACGCGATCGAGATCGGCTCCGGCTTCTTCAAGAATATCTACCTGTTCTTCCGCGCCACGAGTCATGAAGGCGTGAGTTGTAATTGCCAGACCTGTGGCTTTCTGTGCGATAGCAGCCGCCTTGAAAACGTTGCGTTCGAGTTCGGTAATTCCCTCTCCACTCGCGGCGATCTTAATGACGCCGGGCTTTATTCCGCTACCGCTCTGACCATGAGTGGCTGCAGCGATAAACCTTTGGGCGATGTCTTCTGGGCCGGCAGGAGGATAGACCCAGCTTGGTGTGGGAAGCATGTCTTGTGCAAAGACACCAGTTGAGCACACTACGTGAACGGGTGACTGGACAGCAATTGCGAGAAGAAGCATTGGGCTCGGACCGAAAAGCTCAGTCCCCACGTCTACAAAACCCGTAATTCCGGCCTTGTGAGCATGTTCAAGGCAATGCAAAACCCGGTTGACTATGGGCAAGCTGTCCATTCGCGTTTTGGTGTCGCCGATAGCCCATGGCCAATCGATGGCTAAGTGTTCGTGCATCAGCGTCACGCCCAGGGCGGAGGGTTCAATCGGACCCTTGACGGTTTGAATAAACGGTCCATCGACTTTCTCCAGCGGTGCATTCATTCTACTTACTCCCAATCGAAGTTGATTTGGCGCGTGACGTTAGTTCGATACTTCAGGCAACACATAGACATCTTCTGCTTTCCACGAAAGCTGCAGGCTCTTTCCCACTTCGACATTCGATCTTGCAAACTCTGAGACAGCCTGCTGCACTTGGAATTCCTGATTCTGCTCGGTGGCGAGGAAGGTAGTGACTGCTGACCCGTTGACTTCTATCGCAACCACGCGAGCAGATACGCGGTTGGGCGTTCCTGCGATGTCCTCAGAAAAAGCAATTCTGTCTGCCCCGATGACCAGGGTAACGACCTGGCCCTGAGCAAAAGTTCGGCTTTTCGGTGGCTTCGCTTCGACGGTCCCTGTCGACGTATCAATCCGGAGACCATCTTCGGAAATTGACGCGACATGCCCCTCGATTACACTGTTCGCGCCCACGAATTCGGCGACAAACCGATTTTGGGGTGATCGGGATACCTCGATGGGAGTTCCGACCTGCTGAATTTTTCCTTCGTTCATGAGAACAATCCGGTCGGCCAGCGTCATGGCTTCAGACTGGTTATGCGTCACATAAACAAAGGTGATCCCGAGAAGCCGGTGCAAGCGTTTCAATTCCTGCTGCAGGAGGCGTGCGATTTTGGCATCGAGGGCGCCGAGTGGTTCATCGAGAAGCAGAACCTTCGGATTGAGAACCAGCGCCCGTGCCAGGCCAACACGTTGCTTTTGCCCCCCAGAAAGCTTCACTACGCTTCGAGTTTCAAATCCTTCGAGCCCGACGGTTCGAAGAATACGCACCGCCCTTTCATTTCTCTCTGCGGAAGGTACCTTTCGCATTTTTAGGCCGTACTCTATGTTCTGGAGAACGGTCAGATGCGGAAAAAGCATGAAGTTCTGCCAGACCAGTGGCACGTCTCTCTGCCAGGGCTTCAGATCGTTGACGCGAACTCCATCAATGAGGATGTCGCCACTCTGAGGTTCCTCTAGGCCGGCGATCAATCTCAGAGTAGAGGTCTTGCCGCAGCCGCTCGGCCCCATGATAACAACGAACTCGCCCTTGCTGATCTCCAGGCTAATGCCGTCGACTGCGCGAATGCTACCGAATCGTCGCACGACATTGACAAGCGAAATTGCTGCTTGTGAGGGCGACATATTCACCCTCCTCTTTCATGCGCCGAGTGATTTCGCAAGCCGAACAGAAGCAATTCTGCGGCAATGACGAGCAGAATTGAAACGGCAAACGCTATTGTACCGATGGCGTTAATCTGCGCACTAATTTGACCTTGGAATCGGTTCCAGAGATAGACGGGCAACGTCACGTCGAGCCCGGAGACGAACCAGGCGATGATGAATTCATCCCATGATACCGACATGGAAAGCAAAAAGGCGGCGATCGCCGCGGCAGTAACCTGAGGGGCAACGACGGTCTGAATTGCCCTCCATTCGGTTGCGCCCAGATTCCATGCTGCCTTTTCGAGGTCCGGTTCCAACTCCGCCAGACGAAGTCGCATGATGCCCAGCGCGAACGGTGCAGCCAGGACGACATGGCAGATGATCACGCCGACGAGGCTCTTCGCCAAGCCGAGTTGCCTCAGATAGATCAGAAGCGTGAGAGCCAGAATGACGAGTGGAATGCAGGGGGGTGAAATCAGGAAGCCCAAATAGACGTTTTTGCCTGTAAAGCTCCAGCGCGTAAGAAAGTATGCCGCCATACAGCCCAAGGGAGCGGCGATTGCGGCACTTACCACCGCCACGACTACGCTATTCTTGAGTGCCGCGATAACACTATCGTCGTTCAGTGACGCGAACCATTCGAACGTGAATCCCTGCCATGGAAGATATGGAAACCGGCTTTCGTTGAAAGCGAAAATCACCAGCGTGACAAGCGGTGCGAAAATAAACGCAAATAGCAGGAAGATGTAGATTTTGAACAACCAACTCACGATCCTGTCCGTCATACCTTGTCTCCACCACGAGGAAAAACTAGGCGGTTGATGGCGAAGAAGACGATGATCAAGGTACATAGCATCGTCACCGATATTGCTGCGGCACGAGGAAAGTTCGATTGTCCCTGAATTGAGTTCACAATGAGAATGCTTAGGGTCGGATGCGCGCCCCCGCCAACGAATGCGGGAGATACATAATCGCCCATCGCCAGCATGAAAGCGAACGCGAATGCAGTAAGTAGCGCTCCTCGGGCCAACGGAACGACTACTGTGGCTACGGTCCGGAAGCGTCCAGCACCGAGGTTCTTGGCCGCTTCAATATACTGCCGATCGATATTGACGAGGCCGATGATTTGAATCAGGGCGACGAGAGGCAGGAAGTACCCAAAGTAGCCGATCAGCACTGAGACAAACGAACCCTGGAATTCATATGATGGAAGGCCGATGGCATTGAGTGCGGCGTTAATGACGCCGTCATTTTCCAGCATGAACCGCCAGGAGTAGTTCCGCACTAGGTAACTGGTGAAATACGGAACGATGAGTAACATGCTCGCAATACGAAGTGCTCGAGGAGAGGTTTTGAATACGAGCCCGTAGGCAAACGGAAAACTTATGATGCTGGCCGCGAAAGCTGCCACAAAAGAATAGAGCACGGTCCGGAAGTATATCCGGTAGAACAGCGGCGATCCGAAAAGGTCGATCCAATTGCTGGGACTGAAGTCGATGGTCAGTCGATAATTTCGCACCTGCCAGAAAGACATGAGCAGCAAAATGAGCAGGGCTCCGCCAAAGAACAAAAGCTGCCAGACGAGCATGGGCAGCCCTGTAACCAGTGCTGATGTTGGAAAGAGCTTCTTCATCGCAAGAAATGGGGCCGGGTCGACGTGGCTGACGACCCGGCGCTGATCGTCAGGAGCCTTTGAATTCCTGCCAGAGATTGGCCCACTCCTCGACTGTTTGGTCGATCGGAAGCAAACGGACCGCTATGCGGCCCTCACGCCACGGCGTAATGGCGCAAGGGTCTTTAAAACTCTCCATCTTCAGTCGCTTTGCCCAATCTGGATGAGACTTTTGAAGGACCGTCCACGCTTGACCGTTCGGGACGATTGATGAGTACGAAGGTTTGATGGCGACCCGAGCTTGGCCATCCGCAGTCATCAAGTAATCTACGAGCTTTTTTGCAGCATCTCGCTTTGTAGATCCTGCAACCAGTGAAATGCCCTCACCCCACAAATAAGCTCCCTCCTTGGGCACGCTGGACTCTACAGGCACGCCTTGATCCTTCAGGAGCTGAACTGCCCAGTCTCCACCGCCCGGATAGATCCACATTGTGCCATTGGCTAATGCGGTGAAGATGCCCGCAATTTCATAGAACCCACTGAACTGAGGCCGAAGCGTCTTCAGAAACTCATTGAACTTTCCAAACTCCTCGTCATTGAGGCGGTAGGGATTTCGACCCGCGGTGGGACCGTATCCAGCCATAATGCTCAACGGCCCAAGGCTGTTGCCCCACCAATCCTGAGCACCAATTTTCCCCTTGAAGCGCGGATCCGTAATGATCGAATAGCTCGTTGCTTCTTCAGCAGTCACCTTGTCGGATCGATAGGCTAGAGATCCCCAGCCGAATCCGTAGAGCATGGAATAAAACTTGCCGTCTACGTTATAGCCAATGTCTTTTGCGAACTCCGGCAGGTACTCTTTCCAGCCCTTGTACTCCTCCGGGTCCAGCTCTTCGATCACTCCGGCCGAGACATATTGCGGCACAAACTCCATTGATGTTGTGACCAGATCATAGAGCCCCGGATTCTGTGACATCTCCACTAGACCAAGGTCTCCAGATCCGTACTCCTTTGCCTTGACCTTGATACCGGTGTCTTTCTCAAACGGCCCCAGAATCGCAGGATCGCTGTGGCCTGGCCAGGTCAGCCAAGAAAGTGTGGTCTCCTGTGCATGGGAAATGATTGCCGGTGTCGATAATCCAACTAGTGCACTAGTCGCTACCAGCCCTTGTTTCAGAAAATCCCTGCGAGTGAAGCCCTTGCATCGTGTCAACTTTATTTTTCTCATACCTACCTCCCTGAATAGGGCACGTTCAATCTGCACCCGATTTGTGATCATCGAGCCCCTAGCTCGTTCTTACGCACGTAGGTCGCTCGTGCCTTCAACGTTCGAAGTTGGCCACCCGGCGCAATAGTTGTCAACGAGAACGTCGCATTCCGTAGAAGAAACCGAACGAAATTGCGAATTGCGCAACTGACCACTGCCATACAGGCCGAATTCGCAGACTACCCTTGTGTGCTTTTGGCGAATTGCGGTTTGCCGATTGTCAACCAGAGCTTGGTGGATCAGCTGGTCTTTAGGCTGGACTTTCAGTTGGAAGCGAGCATGCACGCGCTGACCCGATCACAGCTCGGGCAGTGGGTCCGGCGAAATTGAATACGAGTTGATGCGTTCGGAATGGAAGGCAACTACCACCTTCACCCCTTCGCGGTAGTCTCTCAGCATTCGCAGGAATGACCGGAATTTTGAAGTGTGGGCACCCATCGAATTTTCAACCGGGGCCGGCACTTCCCAACTTCTTCCAGTCGCCCGTAGTGTTCCCCCGCCGATGGGGGTTTGCCTTGTCGTCCAGGCCCTTCGTGCGGCTGACCAACATCTCGTGAACCTTTATCGTCTGCTCCTGGTAAACCACGCCAGGACGCTTCCGCAGCGCCAGTTTCACGCCTTCAAATCTAAGGATCTTGGCAGCTCAATCCTCCAACGGAGGCAACGCCCCTCTCGTCACCGAGGGAAGTCTTGGACGCGAATTTCTCCCCAAGAGATAAAGCGCGCTTTTGATCTGATGTGACGACGACAGATACGTCTCACGTCCTCTTTTATGATAAAAGAGCCGCGAATCCCCCGCTAAGCCGCATGAAATTCCCGGTCGTCTAAGTTGTCTCGAACAACCGCGAACTGGGTGGTGGGCAGTACTGGGATCGAACCAGTGACCCCTACGATGTCAACGTCGTAGACTCTCGCGATATTCGTTGAAAATCAACGTCGATCGCCTTCGATCGACTACGTTCGCCAACGTTCGAACACGTTCATTCTTGGGCATTTCATGGGCCGCGAGTACCCGCGTCGAGTCCAACTGATTCTTAATCACGGGGTCGCACGTTCGAGTCCAGCAATCGGCACCAACCAATTCAATCAGTTGCCCCATCATGAACGCCTCCTCATCGATGATGTAGGCGTGTTTGCCGGGGCAAACTCGATTAAGCTCTATCTCAGCGCCTCGACTTTCGATGTTGATCCGGGAAGGAAGTTGCTTCGTCATGGCCGCGCTTCGATACTCGACGCACCATGCCTTTCGGGGCATACCGTCTGCTACAACGGCCGGCCCCCCGGTGACCAGCCGGGCTATTTTCACTGCTTACCTCGGATGAGTTCTTTAAGAGCAGCTACCGCCGTTCGATATCCCTCCGCGCCCAAACCAGCCATGACGGCAGTGGCCGTCATCGAAACAAGGGAACGGTGATAGATTGGCTCCCGTCGATGAATGTTTGAGATGTGGAATTCCACGATGGGTCCAGGGAACATCTTAAGGGCATCGAGAAGTGCGACTGAGGTAAAGCTGAATGCCGCTGGATTGATGAGAATGCCTGCTGCCTCATCTATGGCTTCGTGGACCCAGTTGATCAGCGTCTCTTCGCTGTTTGTTTGCCGAAACACCAAGGGAAAGTCGCCCGCCGCTTCACGACAAAAGAGGTCAATTTCAGCTAAGGTCGTGGTGCCATAGACTTCTGGCTCGCGTTTTCCAAGTCTATTGAGATTGGGGCCATTCAGAACGTAAATCGGTTTCATAGATCCTAGCCTAACCCTGATAGCCAAAGAAGCGCGGAAGCCAGAGCACGCTCTCAGGCACAAGAGTGATGAAGGCCAAAACCACGATCATGGCAAAAAGAAACGGTAGCGTGTCATTTACGATCTCTTTCAGCGGACAGCCCGAAATATTCGCCATGATGAAGAGAAGAAGGCCATAAGGCGGTGTAATCAAGCCAATCATAATATTCACGATGGTGACGACCCCAAAGTAAACAAGGTCGATCCCCAATGCTTCCGCGGTTGGAATGAGGACAGGCAGAACGATAAGGATGACCGTCGTTCCCTCAAGTAGACATCCAAGGATGAGTAGAAGCACGTTGACGAAAAGCATGAATGCCAGCGGTGAAAGATCAAGCCCATCAAGTGCCGCCCGTATGGTGTGTGGTACATTCTCAACGGTGACGACATAGTTGAAGACCAACGCTCCAGCAATGAGCATTCCAATTGATGCCGTAGTACGGGCACTGGACAGTAGGGAATGGTAGAATCCTTTCATGCTCACGCTGCGATAGACGACGGTCGAGACGAGAAGGGCGTAAGCCGCGGCGATGGCTGCGGCCTCCGTCGGGGTCGTGACACCCGAGTAGATGCATCCCAGGAGTACGACTGGCATCATCAGGGCAGGCAAGGCCCGAAGTGTGATGTTTGGAAGCTCTCGAATAGGTGGTGGAGCTTCGACAGGAAAGTTTCGGCGACGAGCGATCAGCGCGATGATGACCATCTGCGTTAGACCCATTAGGAATCCGGGAAGCATGCCTCCGAGGAAGAGATAGCCAATAGATGTGTCTGCAATCAGCGCGTACAGAACCAATGGTATCGAAGGGGGAATAATCGGCCCAATTACCGCCGACGCGGCTGTAAGTGCTGCCGCAAAACTGGGCGTATACTTACCATCCTGCGTCATCATCTTCTGCATTAGCTTGCCGGACCCGGCAGCATCGGCGATGGCCGAGCCCGACATGCCAGCAAAGATGATGCTCTGCACTACGTTGACCTGAGCCAGGCCACCGCGAAATCGGCCAACGAGAGCATTGCAGAAGCGCAGAAGCTTCTCAGTCATTGTACCTGAGTTCATGAATTCAGCGGAGAGGATGAAAAGGGGCACCGCCAACAAGAGCCAGCTCGTGTACATGCCGTTGAGGAGCTGTTCTGCCGCTGTTCCCATATCAAGGCCAGCCAAATAAAGGTACAAGATGGAGCCTGCGATCATCGCGTGCCCGATAGGAAGCCCCATGAGGCTCACAACGATGATGGCAACAACTGCAACGGCGAACGGATCCACACTCATACGCCGGAGCTCGCTTTCGTTGGGTCAAAAGCTTCTGGCGCCCTACCCCGTACCGCACGCCAAATGAGCCACAAATAGCGCGCAATCACCGCTACAACGAACACCGGGTAGACCAAATACAGGACATCGAAACGCACATTCAGGTATGCGGTCTTTTCAACCTTCATGAAGAGCACGTAGTCAAGGACCGCCGGGAATGACATCCCGTAGAGCACGATCAAAAAGATCCCAGTCAGCGCCAGCATGACCGTTCGGCCGCGGCTTTTCATTGAGCTATAGATGAGATCGAACCGGATCTCTTCACGCTCTGTTACGACGAAGGCGGCCCCGAATAGAACGAGCCACAGCCAGGTGATGAGGGTGAGCTCGCTCGTCCAGCCGATCGGAAAATTGAACGCATAGCGAAAGAGAATTTGGACTAAGAACGCCACGAACATTACAAGCAGTAATCCCGCAACAATGTGCTCAGCCCAGTAGCGTAGCGTGCCCCCTACACCTCCAATCGACTCATGCATGGCCAATACCCTAAGAGCGGGCGGCGAACGGAAATTCCGCCCGCCGTGCGCCCGGAAAGTGCGGCAACTGACTCTGCAATGTCAGAAACTGCTTATAGGCTATTGATCTTGTTAAGAACGTCCTCAGGCCAATCCTTCGCTAGGTCTGACTCAAGATAGGCCTTTTGAGCAGCCGTTCGGAACGAAGCAACATCAGGCTCATAAATTTGCAGCCCTGCCTTCTTAAACTCCTCGACAAGAGACTTCTCCTGGGCGAGATGCTGTTCTGTGCTCCAGGCGATCGCAGTATCCGATGCAGACTGGACGAGTGCCTGCTGCTCCGGCGTCATGGCATCCCAAGCCGCAAGAGAAATTGTCCAAAGATCGTATCCAACTAGGTGAGAGGTCAGGACGATCTGTTTCATCACCTCGTAGAACTTCATGTTCTGAACATTGGGAAGCGGATTGTCCTGGCCGTCAATCGCGCCGGTCTGCAAGCCTGTGTAAACCTCAGCATACGCCATCGGCGTTGGATTGGCGCCAAGCGCCGTTCCGAGGAACTGCCAGGCGTCACCCCCAGGCATGCGGAGCTTGATGCCCGACATATCGGCCGGAGTGTTGATCTTCTTGTCAACGCGGAGCCCAACCTGGCGCGTTCCGAAGTATGTCGGCCCCAGGATCTTCACCTTAAGCTGATCCTCGGTCATCTTCTTGAACGTGGTCCCAAGCTCACTGTCAAAGAACGTCTTCAGATGGGCGGCATCGCGGAAGAGATAAGCTGACGTCAAGACGGACCAGGCAGGAATCTGCTTCGATATATCCTGCGGCGCAATGTTTCCCATTTCCAGATTGCCGCGCTGGAGGGCAACAAGTTCCGTCCCCTGCTTGAATAGAGTTCCTCCAAAGTAAGGTTCGAGTGTGAAGTCGGACGCAATCGCCTCGGCGAACTTCTTGGTCATCTCTGCGCGAATGTCCTTGTCGGTGAACACCGCGGAGAAGCGTAGCGTCTTCTTTTCCTGGGCAAGTGCGCCAAGCGAAAATGTCGACAGCAGAATTGCAGACCCCGCCAACAGCGTCCGTCTAGTCAACATGGTCATGATTTTCTCCTCCCTTTGAGCGGCCATTGCCGCGATACTGAATCTTCCTCCGACCAAGCTCTCTCATCCGCCGGTTTCAAAGTGACGGGTCATGGCGATTGCATCCGGTGCAATACCGGTGAAGAGTTCAAACGCCTTAACCGCCTGGTAGACAGCCATGCCGGCGCCAGAGAGCGTGCGACAGCCGATTTGCCGGGCACTGCGCAGCAATTCAGTTTCCACCGGGAAGTACACGATGTCGGCTACCCAGTGGCGCGGACTGAGCACCCCGGGGTCGATTGGCGCACCGGGATACTTGCTCATGCCAATTGGCGTGGCGTTCACGAGTCCGCTCGCTCGCTTCATTGCCTTGGTCAGGTCAGTCACGGCAACGACCCGCTGATCGAAGTGTCGAGACAACCGCTGGACAAGTGCTGCAGCCCGGCCACTGGCAGGATCGAAAATCTGCAATTCGCCAATATCCATCTCCAACAGGGCGTAAGCCACGGCCGCACCACCGCCCCCCGCCCCGAGTTGGATCACCACATCGAGATTGCAGCCATCCATCTCCTGGCGGAAACTTTGGGCGAAACCCCAGCTATCGGTGTTATAACCAGTGCTTTTGCCAGCGCTAAACACGACGCAGTTTACGGCACCTATCGATGTGGATTCCGGTGAGACCTCGGTCAGCAGTTCGACAATGCGTTGCTTGAATGGGTGGGTGACGTTGATGCCTGCAAATCCAGCTGACTCCGTCGCCACTACTACCTGCGAAAGCGCCTCGTCAGAAAAGCTGCAGACGTCAAAGTCGAGAAGCGCATAGGTATAGACGAGCCCCAGTCGGTCGCCTTCACTCTCGTGCATAATAGGTGACCGTGAGAGACCAATGCCACGGCCGATCAGGCCAACAAGCGCCGACGGCCTACCCAAGGCGCGCAAACCATGGCGCCGGGCTATATCATTAACGAACAATTGCTCGCGACTCTTCGTGATAACAGCCCGTTGCGAGTCTACCTCCCTACACATCAACAGACGCCCGCACTTGTGTTCTTTCCGACTCAACTGATATCTAAGGCTGCGCGAGCAGGCACAATGTACGAACTGGTTAGTTTAGTCAATCGACGCGCCACGAGCCCTGGAGGGAACAATGGCTGCAAAGAGAAGGAAGGAAAGAGCGCCCACGAGGTCGTTGCGCAGCCAAGATCCGGAGGGTACACGAAAGAATATCGTCGACATCGCCTCCGAGGAGTTCGCTCGAAATGGCCTTTCAGGCGCGCGCATCGACGAAATCGCCGCGCGGACGCGCTCGAGCAAGCGAATGATCTACTACTACTTCGGCGACAAGGAGGGACTCTACCTTCGCGCTCTCGAAAATGCATACCAGGTCGTCCGCGACGGCGAGTCAAAACTCGACGTGGAGGGGCTAAATCCACTCGAGGCCCTGCAACGTCTTGTGGAATTTACGTTCGATCACCATCACGAGCACGAGAACTTTATTCGGATGGTGATGATCGAGAATATTCATCGCGGTGAGTATCTCGATCGTTCAAAAGTAATTCGCCAGCTGAACGTCTCGGCAATCGACACGATCAACAAGCTCTACCAACGCGGGGTGATCGAGGGAATATTTCGTCGCGGCCTCGATGCTATTGAACTCCATTGGCAGATCAGTGCACTTTGTTTCTTCAACGTCTCCAACCGGGCAACGTTTTCAAAAATTTTTGGCCGCAATTTGGGGACGCCGAAGGCGTTCGCCTCTCTCCGCCAGAATGCCGTCGAGATGGTTTTGCGCTACGTTGTTAAGCCCTCGAAGCTTCGAAGAGACTGAGCTTGTGCCCCCCATCACAGCCCGTATTGCGAGTGAACTAACTAGTTCGTATATTACTACCTAGAGAGAGCAATGAAGACTTCAATCGCAACTGTCTCGATAAGCGGCGACCTTAGAGAGAAATTCACCGCTATTGCTGAAGCCGGCTTCGACGGCGTCGAAATTTTTGAGACGGATTTCCTTACTTTTGGTGGCTCGCCGCGTGACGTCGGCTCCATGGTCCGCGATTGCGGGCTGGAAATTACTCTGTTCCAGCCATTTCGGGATTTTGAGGGTTTGCCCGAACCCCATCGGAGCCGAGCGTTCGACCGCGCCCGAAGAAAATTTGAGGTAATGCAGGAGCTTGGTACTGACTTGATGTTGGTCTGTTCCAATGTCTCTCCGCTAGCGCTCGGCGGTATCGACCGGGCGGCGGCTGACCTGCACGAGCTGGGGGAAACCGCAGCAGGCTTTGATGTGCGCGTCGGCTTTGAGGCACTTGCATGGGGCCGACACGTTTTCGATCATCGCGATGCCTGGGAAATCGTCCGACGCGCAGAGCATCCACGGATCGGGCTAATCCTCGACAGTTTCCATACTCTCGGCCGCAAGATCGATCCAAACACCATCCGTTCCGTCCCGGGTGACAGGATCTTCATAGTGCAACTTGCTGACGCACCTGCCATCGACATGGATCTCCTCTATTGGAGTCGGCATTTCCGAAATATGCCAGGAGAAGGCGATCTCCCCGTTGTCGATTTCATGCGGGCCGTCGCGGCGACGGGTTATTCCGGAACCCTTTCTCTGGAGATATTCAACGACCGATTCCGAGGGGGCTCCGCACGCACAGTTGCGGCAGATGGGCACCGATCTCTAGTGTACCTTATGGACCAAGTCGTCCGAACGGAACCCCCACCGATTGCCATCAGTCCACCGTCGATGCCGGCTCGAAGCGAGGTTGAAGGCATAGAGTTTATTGAGTTCACAGCAGAGGCTGCCAGCGCCGAGCAGCTCGCAACCTCGTTTAGGCATCTAGGATTTATCGAGACCGGCCGGCACAAGTCGAAACAGGTAACGCGCTATCAGCAAGGCAAGATCAATCTCGTCATTAATACTGAACGGGAAGGGCTTGCCAGGTCGAGCTATGTTGCCCACGGCACGTCGGCCTACGCCTTCGGCATCCGTGTCGGCGACGCCGCCGCCACTGTTGCTCGCGCCACGGCATTGGGTGCCGAAGTTTTCGCGCAACCGGTTGCAGCCGGCGAGCTCGCCATTCCCGCGATTCGAGGGGTCGGAGGTGGCCTGATCTATTTTCTTGACCAAGAAACTGATCTTGGACGCGTATGGGATATCGAGTTCATCGCGACCGGCAGCGGCAAGGATGCGGATTGCGGTCTCCAGAGGACCGACCATCTTGCCCAAACAATGGACTACGATCAGATGCTGACGTGGGTACTTTTCTATCACTCGATTTTCGATGTGCAGAAAAGTCCCATGGTCGATGTCCTCGATCCAGCGGGTTTGATCCGTAGCCAAGCCATTGAGAGCCCGCATGGAACGTTCCGGCTTACGCTCAATGGTGCCGAGAACAGCCGCACGCTGGCGGGGCAATTCGTAACAGGAACCTTTGGATCGAGCATTCAGCACCTCGCCTTTGAATCGTCTGATATCTTCGCAACTGCACGCCTCGTGTCCCGACGTGGGTTCAGGATGCTTGAGATTTCGACCAGCTATTATGACGACCTGGCGGCTCGATTTGGCCTCGAAGCGGCATTCGTTTCGAAGCTCCGCAACAGCAACATCATGTATGATCGCGATGAAGCTGGGGAATTCTTCCAGTTCTACAGCCTGCCTATTGGAGAAGGATTCTTCTTCGAGGTGGTGCAGCGGGTAGGATACGTGGGCTACGGGGCTCCGAATGCGCCGTTCCGCATAGCAGCTCAGAAACGGGCGATGCAATCGCGCGAGGCAATCTCGTAGTAATGGCGTTCGTCGAGCTCAACGACACGATTTTTCACTTTCGCCTTTCAGGCGCGATGGACGGCACCCCCCTGGTTCTCGTCAACTCGCTTGGAACGGACCTCCAGATTTGGGACGATGTGCTGCTCCATCTCGGGCCAACATACAGGGTCCTTGCCTACGATAAGCGTGGCCACGGTCTATCCGACACTCCTTCCGGCCATTACAGCCTTGATGATCATGCCGGTGACCTGATTGCCCTTGCGCGGCATGCCGGGTTTGACCGGTTCGCGATCTGCGGCGTTTCGATCGGCGGAATGATCGCGATGCGAGTTGCCGCAAAACACCCCCAGAAGGTCCTGGCGCTAGTCTTATGCGACACGGCCTACGCTATCGGCACTGCCGCCTCGTGGAACGAACGCATCTCGACCGTCGAGTCCTCAGGTGTGGCGGCGATATCAGAAGCTATCGTTGAGCGGTGGGTATCCCCGGGCTACAGGGCTCGAAGGCCCGCTGATTTCGCCGGCTGGCGCAACATGGTGGAACGTTGTCAAAAAGATGGATACGTGGCGAACTGCGTGACCGTTCGTGACGCCAATCTTTTCAACGAACTTGGCCTAATCGCGGCGCCGACTCTCGTCCTCGCGGGCGAGCACGACGTGCCCACCCCGCCGCCTCTTGTGCGAGAGCTCTCGCAGCACATTAAGAACTCGCATTTCGAACTCATCAAGGATGCAGGCCACGTGCCCCTCCTCGAGCAACCTGAAGTTCTAGCCCGCCATATCCGAACGCATCTCAAGGGGACATGCTATGGGTGACAAGAGCGATGTTACTGATCTCGGACCAGCCACACGTCGTGCTGTGCTCGGCGATGCACATGTCGATGCCACGGCAGCGGCAAGCACCGAATTTGATGCTGACTTTCAGAGGTTCATTACCGAGGCTGCGTGGAAATTGGTTTGGTCCCGACCCGGGCTGACCAAGAGGGAACGTTCGCTTATTACTATCGCCCTGTTGGCGTCTGGTGGTCATGATGAAGAGCTCGCTCTACACGTAAGGGCGACCCTGAATACCGGCGCAACTCCGGAAGACATCCGGGAATCGTTGCTGCACGTGGCGGTCTATGCCGGCGTCCCCGCGGCGAACAAGGCGTTCCGGATTGCGAAAGCGGAGCTCGCCAAGCGGAGCAAGACATGAGCGCGATAGATTCGTCCCAAAGCGCTTTCTATCCGCGCGACCGCGACTGGCATCCCCCTGCCCTGGCACCGGCCTATAAGAGCAGCATTCTGCGGTCCCCCAGGCAGACACCTGTGAAGTTCGCCACAACGAAATCCGAACTCACAGGACCTGTGTTTGGACACCACAGGCTCGGGCCACTCGACAACGACCTCATCCGCAATTTTGGTGCAGGGGTGCAAGAAGCCGTGGGACAGAGATTGATCGTCCATGGCCGGGTGCTCGATCAGAACAGTAGACCGGTTTCGGGCGCCCTGATTGAGATTTGGCAAGCAAATGCGGGGGGTCGCTATAGACACAAACGAGATACCTACGGCGCAACTCTTGATCCCGGCTTTGGGGGTTGTGGGAGAACGATCACCGACGAAACTGGATCATATGTCTTTCGGACCATTCGCCCGGGAGCCTACCCCTGGCCGAACGGAGGCAATGACTGGAGGCCAGCTCACATTCATTTTTCCCTTTTTGGGCACGCCTTTTCTCAGCGGCTCATTACCCAAATGTATTTCGAAGGTGATCCGATGATTTGGCAGGATCCCATCGCCATGAGCATCCCCAATCGACTGGCAGTAGAGGAGCTCATCGCTAAACTCGACCGAGAGCGGACCATCCATATGGATGCTCTCGCCTACCGCTTCGATATCGTCTTGCGAGGGCGCCAAGCGACCATCTTCGAGAATCGGCGGGATGGGACCTGATGTCCGGTAGCACGTTGCGACCCAAAGAATCCCCATCGCAGACAGCCGGGCCCTATGTGCATATCGGGCTGACACCCGGCCAACTCCGCGTCATGCACTCTGAGATCGACGATCTGGGATCTGGCCCGCTTGAGGTCGGCCTGGGAGAGCGAATCCTGGTGTGCGGGCGTGTGCTCGACGGTTCCGCCGAGCCTGTTAGTGATGCGATCGTAGAGCTCTGGCAAGCCGACAGCGACGGCACGTATCGCAACGGCTGGGGACGGACGGTCTGCGATGGCAACGGCGTGTTCCGCTTCGATACGGTCAAACCAGGGCGAGTTGAAGATTCAACGGGCAACCTAATGGCACCGCACCTAACGCTATGGATCGTTGCACGAGGCATCAACGTCGGACTGCATACACGTGTCTATTTCGACGACGAAGAGGAGGCGAACAAATCGGATGCTGTACTTGCTCTCGTTGATGCCGATCGGCGCCAAACACTTCTTGGCAAGCGATCGCAAGTGGGCGGAAAAACCGCCTACACACTCGAAATTCACCTCCAAGGCGAAAATGAAACCGTATTCTTCGATGTTTGAGAAATGACCCCGGGACCTCTACAGCATGACCCTTCATCACAATCTAACGAGCGATCCAGAGCTGGCGGGACTTTTTGACGATGATGCAGAGATTCGCGCGATCCTTCAATTCGAGGTTGCCTTGGCGGAAGCCCAGGCTGAGGTTGGACTGCTGACGCCAGGAGATGCTGCCGCAATAAAAAACGCTGCGAGTAGCATTGCGCTCGACTGGGTTTCACTTGAGTTGGGTATGAAACGAGATGGCGTCGTTGTGCCAGCCCTTCTTAAGCAACTGCGGTCAGTGGTCGCCGTCGGCCATGACCGCGTCGTCCACTTCGGCGCCACTAGTCAGGATGCTATCGACACGGGACTGGCTCTTCGACTTAAGGAAGCAATCGAAATTCTAGAGTTTCGCCTGGAAGGCCTAGAGAGAAGGCTTGCCGATTTGAAGGTCCTATTTGGCATGCAAACTCTTATGGCTCACACCAGAATGCAGCGCGCTGTGCCCATTACCGTCTCTGACAAGATCAATTCCTGGCTAGAGCCACTGGCTCGTTGTCGCTCCACCTTGATTTCCACTAGAAACGAAGTTCTCGTTGTCCAGCTGGGTGGTCCGGTCGGCACGCGAGCGGAAATGCAAGGAAAAGGGGACGATGTCGCAAGCAGGCTTGCGACGATATTGGGGCTAGGGAATGCCAAGCCCTGGCACTCCGGTCGAGACCGCATTGCCAAACTTGGATCGGTCTTGTCTCTCATCTCTGGCGTCATTGGAAAATTTGGCGCCGACATCACCCTGCTTTCACAGGGCGAGGTAGGAAGCGTTTCAATCACCGGCGGTGGTCACTCGTCGTCAATGCTCCACAAGTCAAATCCTGTGGGCGCGGAGGTTATGGTGGCGCTGGCCCACTTCAATGCCGGCCTTCTCGGAACGCTCCATCAAGTACTTGTGCACGAGAATGAACGCTCCGGTGCAGCTTGGACACTTGAGTGGATGACGTTGCCACAAATGGTGGTGACGACGGGAGCCAGTTTGCGGCTTGCTCTCTCGGTATCGGAACAAATCAGCTTTCCAAAGGAAGAAGCGACGCGCGTCGGGCCCAAGCCTGGATTCTGAAAACAGGGGCGCATCGCGCTCGGTCCGATCGTTGAACTAGTAGCTGGTTATGCGAGTCTCATCTGAATGACTACCGTCTTGTTGCAGTGAACATTCTCACGCCATTGGTCATTGTAAACCCGTCTGCGCCGATGTAGGGCGCAATTTCTTTATAAAGCTCACTCAATATGAGCTTACGCCGGTCTGGATCTTGGAGATCGAGGATCATTCTCGTTCTGACCAATCCCTTCTCAACTATGTCAACAACTCCCCTTGCGTCCGCCGCAATCCATTGAACATCGAAATCATGGACAACGGCCTCCCTGAAATTCAATTTCGCCAACCGCGCCTTCGTACGGGTGACGTCCGTCAGTTCAAAGAGCGGCGGTCCAGGTGGGAGGGGAACAGTTAGATCTGCAAACTTCTCATAGACCCTGAGAATCAAACCAAGGAAGTGACCACCTTCGGCAGGGCTTCTCCATACCGTGAAAAAAAACTGGCCACCCGGCTTGAGCACACGGCCCACCTCCGCAAAAACAGCGTCCGGCCGCTCGAAGTGTAGCGCACCGAAACAGCAAGTGGCTACATCGAAATGGGCCGTTTCGAACGGAAGCCGCTCGCAGTCAGCTTCAATGAATTCGACATTGCCAACTTGGCTTTTCGCAAGCGCAATCATCTCTGGGGCAAAATCCACGGCGGACGTGCGAGCTCCGCGCTCTGCTAGCATTCCAGCCAGGTGGCCCGTTCCGCACGCAAGGTCGACAACCGTTTTTCCTGCTACGTCGCCCAGCTGGCTTAAAATTGGGGCAAAGGCCTGGCGCGTTGCCCGCAGAACCAATTGATCATATCCCGCGGCGTTTCGCCCCCATCCCTCGCGTTCGAGATCCGTAAATGTCTGCATGGAGATGATGGCTCCGGCAAATCAATTGCGGGCGGTTTAAATCAAGGACAATGTTACTATGAAACAGCAAGCAATAACAGCAAGCATGGGGAGGTTTCATGGCCGAGCTCCTGACTGTAGACGCTGTTGATGTCCAAATTCTTGTCGACAACGTTACGGACAATCTTTCGACGGTCCCCTCATTTGTAGAGACGGAGTTTGGAGCATTTCGCCGTCGCCGGCAGGGCCACTGGGTGATGGGTGGGAGCTGTCTTTGCTGCGCAGCTCACGGCCTGTCGTGCCTCATCACTATCCGTCGTCAAGGTGCGAGCCGGGTTCTACTGTTTGATACCGGGCCAGAGGATCGGACTTTTGAACAGAATATCTCTCGTTTAGCTGCCGATGTAAGTACGGTTGAGGCTATCGTTCTTTCGCACGGGCACTGGGATCACGGCGGAGCAATGTTGCGGGCTCTTCAACTCATTCGAGATCGTAACGGAGGCAACACCATTCCATACTATGCCCATCCTGACATGTTCCGCACTCGGGCGATAAAGCAAGCCAATGGCTCGATGCTGCAGCTCGAAGATGTACCTGGCATTGAAGCACTGACTACGCATGGCGCCAAGGTGGTAAGTACGACCGAGCCTCAACACTTATTGGATGGATTGGCATTTCTGAGTGGCGAAATCCCTCGTGTCACACCCTTTGAGAGAGGTCTCGTAGGCCAACACCGCAGGACCATGGACGGCAGTGATTGGGAACCGGATGAACTGATCTTGGATGAAAGATTTGTTGCTGTGAATGTGCACAAGAAGGGCATCATCGTGTTCACGGCTTGCTCCCACGCCGGCGCCATCAACGTCCTGAGACACGCTCAAGACTGGTTCCCCGGAGTGCCGCTGTACGCCGTGGTTGGGGGACTTCACTTGGCTGGAGGGAATGAGAGAATCATCCCTCAGACCGTAGACGCCATGGCCAAGTTTAACTTGACTGTAATCGCAGCCGGTCATTGCACAGGTTGGCGTGCGATAACAGCCCTGGCCAATGCATTTGGAGAGAGCCGACTTGTGCCTCTTGCAGTGGGAAAGAGGTTTTCGTTCTGAAGACGAGCTTTTGCCGCGGCCGCCCGGGCTCGCGCGCGGTGCGTTCCAGGAGGTCCGTCCAATGCGCAAAATTGCCATTGGCAAGCAGGGCGTATCGCAGCATCTTCAAGGGCGGCAACGAACGCACCCCCAAACCGGTTGGGGGCAGAGCGATCGCAAACTCAGCGAAAAATTCGAACGGCCGTCCGACTTGCCACAGCTGCTCGCGCACGACCGCATCCAGAGCGTCGATCATCGTGTGCAAGCTCATATCCGAATACTCCGACAAGGCCGCTGCACCACGCACACTGGGTCATTCGCGATCCGGTCAGGGCATTCAACCAACGCATGACGTCGCTCCATCAGTGAGGGTGATGCCTTGCGTTTTCCAAGAACCGCATCACCTGATCGATAGCCTCGCCTTTGAGGGGATGGCTATCGGTTCTGCCCAATCCGCGGATCAGTTCCGCCTGCCGATCGTCGGCCACCTGGCCGTAGCTCGAGAAGGTGGTCAGCACCTGCTCGTGACCCAGGTTCTGGCTCCAGGCCTTGAACTCCTCGGGCGTCCGGCACACCCGCTCGCCGAGCTGGGCAAGCGTCTTGCGAAAGGAATGCGGATTGGCATAGGCGAGCCCGGCCGGTGAATGCCTCCTTGAAGATCGCCTGATCGGGGTTGCGTTCGACCAGCTGCTCGCGCCAAACCGTCGGCCTGAAACATTGTCTTCATTGATGCCCCACCTGCGTGGCCGGAAACAGAGGGTCGCCGGGGCCAAACAGCTTCTCCTTTCGCAGGTACGCAACCCAATCGGTGACGATTTGGCGGACCTCGTCTCCGACGGGGAAGAACCAGGTCGTGATGGTCTTGGAGAATTTGGTGCGCACCTCCCGCGCATCCTGCAGGAGGCGTCCCTGCTCCACATCCACGTGCTTGAGTTTCAGCGATGCGATAGCGCCGTCCCGAGCGCCGGTCAGGAGCGTGAAGGCGATCAAGGCGCGATTGCGCAGGTCGATGTCGCTTGTGCTCGGCATTTCCTGCAGCACGTGCAGGATCTGCTCGAGCGTCGGCACCGGCCGCTCGTGCGTGGCCTTGCGATCCGGCTCTCCTTTTCGGAGAGCGCGAAATAGTCGGCATCGGCGTAGGTCAGATGTGAGCGATACCCTGGCTGGCCGGCGAGCCAGTGGAAGAATGCCCGCAGAGCATTGAGGGTCGCAAACAACGTCTGCTGCTGAGCTTCTCCCGGTGCGCTGACTGACCTGGTCGGACAGCTTGCGCTTGAACCCCACGGCCTGCTGGATATGAAATCTTTTGAAGTCGCGGTATTTGGTGTAGTCTTCGAACTTGCTGAGCGCGGCCGCTGCCGCGTCGATCGAGTGCTCGCTCAAGCGCCGCGCCTCCTTGAGGTAGATGAAGTAGGCGCGCTTGATGCGCTCATTTTCCGGACTGTGCGTTCGCATGGGTTTCGCGCTCCTGGGCCAAGTCACAGTTTAGGGAGGGGCAGGCATTATCTTCTATACGTTGCTCCGCCTGCGGCAGTTGGACTTCGAGATTGCCAACTGACGCCGCCAGCTTGTGCAGCGACACGCGCCGACATCGGGGTCCCGCAATCGGGACAGGTCCCCTTCAGGTTCCCCGAGGTCGGTGTAATCGGCACATAATCGGCCCTGCGCGACACTGGATCCCTAGGAGCACGGCAACGCAGGCAATAGAACTGCCCGGGCCTGCAGCGCTGTCTGGCGCGTTCGCGCCGAGCATGCAAAAAGGCCGAAAGTTTGCGACCGAGCATCAGGATTGGGCGACGATTGTCGACCGTTTCCAACCCCGACTTGAGCCAGCCGCGGACCGTGTTCTTGATGCGCTCCAAACAACTTTGCGACCTCCTCCACCGTGTAGTTCCTGTGGAGCTTTACGCGGCGCGGATTGAGCCGCCTCAATCAAACCCTGCTTCAATTAGACGTGGATGTCTTCAACACGCCAGGCAGTGATACGCGGTCCCAACTTCACCGGTTTCGGGTAGCGGCCAGATTTCACACCGGCCCACCACGTCGACTTACAGACTGGGATCGGCCCGTGCGGAGCAATAATCGATCTCAATCGCATCAGCCCGCAGAATTCTGTCCCGCCGGGACAAGTTCGAATGCGCTTCTCGAAATTTCTCACCGGGGACAACTCTCCATTCACTGTGCTTCTCCTTATTCAAGTTCGAGCGTCTGTATCTGTCTCGGACACAGAGTTGGGAGACACAAGGGGCAGCTTTCCCTGGTCATCAGCGTAGAATAGGCGAGAGGCATGAACTCTCGTGAGGCCAGGCAATGGGCCATGCATCGACGCCAGGTGAAAACAGACGTTCGAAGCCTATCGGCAAGCTGGAGAAATCACCCAATCGCGACGATCACCGATTTATCCGTACCGAGCAGGCGAGGCGCATCGCGCGTCATTGGGTTACGCATATCGAGCGGTTACAATCATCGCCCGTTAGCTTGAAGAGCTTGGGGCTGGACCTGAGGCGGACCCGCCCTAACAGGAAACGTAGGTACAAGGAGCTCAAAGCGGAGGAACTGTATAGCGAACTTGGGCTGACCTTTTTGATCGGCTTGATCGATATGAGGAGATCGAGCAGGCTTTATAGCGAACACCCAAAAGGTGAGCGCACCGAGCAAGTGGTGGAGAGAGGCGGCGGCATTTATGCTGTTGCAGAC
>CAWBJO010000001.1:0-178512 GCA_963789175.1 uncultured Alphaproteobacteria bacterium | reverse complement strand
CTCGTAGAAATAGAATAGGTGACACCTCTCAGCGCCCCGTTCGGCGGTTTTTGCCCGCGACTTCGGTCCCCTCCGAGGTGGCATGACCGGACGGCGTTTGACGCCGGTTTCTCCGATGTCCTCGTCCTCGGGCTGAGCCCGAGGATCGGGCATCGGACGGACTTTGAACAGTCCGGCGAAACCATCCGGTCAGCCACCCTGTGTGCCGCACAGGCACGCCCGGCGCGCTCTTTCGGGCTTCAAAGAGACGAGGGCTGGTCCGAAAACCCCGTCTCTCCCCGTGTCGCCGGAGGGAGGCCATTTTCCGCGAGCCCGGACCGTGAGGTTCTGCGGTGCTGCCTCTACGCCCCGCGCCGATCCCGCCTCGCCGGCACGCTGCCGGTGTATCCGTGGTGGGACGGGAGGAGTATGGCATGAGGGCGTGGGGCGGGGATGAACGGGGGTGCGGTAGAGATCGTGAAGATCCCCTTACCAACTAAATGGAACACTTAGCCTTTGGCTAAGATGTTGATTTTGCGTCCTCTCCCACTGGGGAAAGGGAGAATTGGGCGGTGACCTCGCGGCAGGCTGTCATCCCCGTTTCCAGGCGAGCCGATGCGGCTGCAGGTGAGTGGGCGTCTGGTGCGCATTCCGCATCGCTCGCCTTGCAGCAAAAAACGCCACCTGAACAGGCTCCTGCGCGTATTTTTCATCATGTTCATCGCGGTAGGACACTAAGTGCTTGACTTGGCTGTCTTCTGAAATTTGGCACGAGACTTGCTTACCTGTCTTGTATGCAAGATGCACATGTTCAGATCACATCGCAGGACGCAATCGAAACGGCCATCGTCTCGGGATCCTTTCCGCGCGCATCAAGCCTGGTACCCGCCTGAGCGAAAACCAACTTGCCACTTTATTCGAGGTGTCTCGCACGCGCGTCAGGGAAGCGATGATGCGCCTTGAGACCAGGTGCATAGTGCAGGTCAGCCCGCGGCGCGGCTGGTTCGTCGTGGAACCTTCTGCGGAAGAAGCGATGGCCGTGTATGAGGCTCGCCGCATCATAGAAGCCGGGCTTTTGCGCAGCATGCGCACGCTCACCGACAAGGGCATTGCCGCCCTTCACGGCCATCTGGCGGAGGAGAAAGCCGCGATGGCTGCCGGTGACCGTCAACGGTTGACCTGCCTGATGGGCGATTTCCATATTCGCATTGCCGAATTGGCGGGAAACCCTGTTCTCATCGAAATTCTCCGCGATCTCACGGCGCGGACAATTCTCATCTCCATGCTCTATCAGTCGGATTTCCATGCCATGCAATCCCATTTTGGGCATTGCCGGATCGTTGAGGCCATGGAGAAGCGCGACTTTCCAAGGCTGCGAGGCTGTCCATCCAGCATCTCGATGAGGTCGAGACCGGTTTGGACCTGACGAAACGTTCCGATCCCCTGGCCGAACTGCGAAACTCGCTCTCGCTTGCTCCCAAAAGCGGCCACGGTTTCGGGCGGCCACAATTGACGAACCCACCACCTCAAAGGAGAACAAATAGAATGCTTGCACGTAACATCTTTTCGCCTTTGGGCGACCTTTGCCGCAACCCTTGACACTTCCCCCTCCCACGCGGACGCCTTGGCCGACATCACGTCGCGCGGCACAATCCGCGTCGCCGTGCCACAGGATTTTCCGCCATTCGGAAGCGTCGGCACGACATGGCGCCCATGGGCTATGACATCGACATGGCCAATCTGATCGCCGAACAGCTCGGCGTGAAGGCCGAACTCGTGCCGGTCACCAGCGCAAACCGCATTCCCTATCTGCAGACCAACAAGGTTGATCTGGTTATTTCCAGCCTCGGTAAAAACCCGGATCGTGAAAAGGTCATTGATTTCTCGACAGCCTATGCGCCCTTCTTCAACGGCGTTTTTGCCCCTGCCGAGCTTTCTGCTGCAAAGGCCGAGGATCTTGCGGGCAAGATGGTCGGTGTCACCCGCGGCGCCGTGGAAGACCTCGAACTTACCAAGATCGCACCGGCCGACACCGTGATCAAACGCTACGAGGACAACAACGGCACGATCTCGGCCTTCCTTTCCGGTCAGGTCGAAGTGGTTGCGACCGGTAACGTCGTCGCAGCTGCAATCCTTGCCAAGAATCCTCCGAAACGCCCGGAGCTGAAATTTCTGATCAAGAACTCGCCCTGCTATATTGGCATGAACAAGAACGAAACGGCACTGCTGGAAAAGGTGAACGCCATCATCGCCGCCGCCAAGTCCGACGGGAAGCTCAACGCCATCTCGCAGAAATGGCTCGGCACCGATCTTCCAGCCGACCTTTGACGAAGGCGCCATTTATGGCCGGGCGTCCCACAATTCGTCGTGGGATGACAAGGCGCCATCGGCCAAAACAGGGGCATCTCTTGAGCTATCATTTTGAATTTAGCTGGCTGCTCCAGTACTACCCGCAAATCCTCAAGGGTATCCTGATCACGCTCGAGCTTATCGCGATCGGCGGAGTGCTCGGCATTTCGCTCGGCATCATCTGCGCCTGGGCCCGGGCGCTTGGGCCCGCATGGCTAAAACCGGTCGTCGGCGGGCTATGTCGAACTTATCCGCAACACGCCGTTCCTGATCCAGCTCTTCTTCATCTTCTTCGGCCTGCCATCCCTCGGGCTGCAGCTTGCCGAGCTCACGGCCGCCAACATCGCCATGGTCGTCAATCTCGGCGCCTATAGCTGCGAAATCATCCGCGCCGGCATCCAGGCGACGCCCAGGGGCCAGTTCGAGGCTGGCGCCAGCCTCGCCATGACGCCTCTTCGAGACCTTCCGGCATGTCGTGCTGGTGCCCGTCACTGCAGCGCATCTGGCCGGCACTTGTCCTCGCAGGTCGTCATCGTCATGCTCGGCTCGTCGGTCGTGTCGCAGATCGCCGCCGAGGACCTGACATTTGCCGCCAACTTCATCCAGTCGCGCACGTTCCGGGCCTTCGAGGTCTACTTCGTCTCGACGGCGATCTATCTCGTGCTGGCGATCCTGCTGCGGCAGGTGCTGGCTGGCCTCGGGCGGGTTCATCTTTCCCGAGGAGGCTGGCACGATGATCGAATTCACGACCTGGGACATTCTGCGCAACCTGCTGCTGGCAACGCGCTGGACGGTCCTCCTGTCGCTCGTCTCCTTCGTGGGCGGCGGCACAGTCGGACTGCTTCTTCTGTTCCTGCGCATCGGCAAGCGCAAGGCGCTGCAGCGGCTTTCGCCAGATACTATATCGAGCTGTTCCAGGGCACGCCGCTTCTGATGCAGCTCTTTCTTGCCTTCTTCGGGCTGGCCTTTTCGGGATCGACGTGCCGGCCTGGCTCGCCGCCGGCCTGGCGCTGATCGTCTGGACCGCATCCTTTCTCGCCGAAATCTGGCGCGGCTGCGTCGAGGCGATCGCCAAGGGACAATGGGAGGCCTCCGCCAGCCTTGGCATGGGCTACTGCAGCAGATGCGCTAGGTTATCCTGCCGCAGGCATTGAAGATCGCCATCCCGCCGACGGTCGGCTTCTCGGTCCAGGTCGTCAAGGGTACTGCGCTGACCTCGATCATTGGCTTCGTCGAACTGTCCAAGGCCGGAACGGTCGTCACCAACGCCACCTTCCAGCCCTTCACCGTCTACGGCCTTGTCGCCCTCATCTATTTCGCGCTCTGCTGGCCACTAGTCCAAGAGCAGCCAGATTCTGGAAAGGAAGCTCAATGTCGCTCATCGAAATCACTGAGGTCAGGAAGAGCTTCGGCTCAACGAGGTCCTGAAAGGCATCAATCTCGATGTCGAGCCGGGGCGAAGTGATTGCCATCATCGGCAAGAGCGGCTCCGGCAAATCGACGCTGCTTCGCTGCATCAATGGGCTTGAAACGATCAACGACGGCTCGATCTCCGTGGCTGGCGCGCAGTTCTCGACGACGAATTGCATCTGAAGGCGTTGAGGCTGAAGGTCGGCATGATCTTCCAGCAGTTCAACCTCTTTCCGCACCTGACCGTCGGCGGCAATGTCATCCTGTCGCAGACTGTGGTCAAGAAGACGCCGAGGCCGAAGCCGAAGCGATGGCGCGCAAGATGCTCGAGCGGGTCGGGCTCGGGCACAAATTCGATGCCTATCCAGACGAGCTCTCCGGCGGTCAGCAGCAGCGCGTAGCGATCGCGCGGGCCCTGGCCATGCAGCCGATCGCGCTGCTTTGCGACGAGATCACCTCGGCGCTCGATCCGGAACTGGTGTCGAGGTGCTGGCGGTCGTGCGCGAGCTTGCCACGGAGGGCATGACGCTGCTGATGGTGACCCACGAGATGAAGCTTCGCGCGCGACGTCTGCTCGCGGGTCGTCTTCATGCACCAGGGCCGCGTGCACGAGATCGGCCCGCCGGAAGAGGTCTTCGCCAGTCCCAAGACGCCGGAGCTGAGGCAGTTTCTTGGTGTGCACTGACGAGACGGGCGGGCGACGGCGGGGCGAGACGGGGCGGGCAGGACGGGCGCGGGCGAGACGGGCGCAGGCCAGGTCCCGCCTGTTTCGACCCCCGAGATGACCCTTCTCCGGTGGGCGAGGGTGATCGGTGCCGCGCCACGAACTGTCATCCCGGTTTCTTCGTCGATCCGGTGCATCTACAAATAGTGCGCGATATAATTGTCTTGTATGTGAGCTGCAATTAGCGCATGTTCCCTCGCTTCGGCAGCATTTTATGCGGGCGCTGCCGCTTGAGGGCCATCATACCCTAGCCTCAAAAAAGGAGGACATCGTGTCTTCCACCACCCAGCAAGAATTCATCGATTCCGTTGAGCTGAGATCCATCGACCGAACCCACCACTGTGGCGTGGACTTGGACCGCCAGCTGCGACGTTGGTTGGGCGTTCCGAGCTGACATATTTTCTGCACAACCGGTTCAGACTTTCCGTGCGGATCAAGAAGCCGCCTTACCTGGGGAGCGGTGCGGACCAGCCGTTCTCGGATATGAACGCCCCTTGTGTTTTCAAGGCGGGAATTGCGGTCTACACTTGGAAGAATGGCCGAAGCGCACCCCGTCAGGTCGTGAAACATTCTGTAGTGGACCGGGCCGGACCCGAAAATGTTTAAGTCCAGTCTACCGGTCGCGCCCGCGGTAGCGCTGTTCTTGATCAAGTCGTCATTGGTCTTGTCCCTGATCTTCACCGCCTATTTCGCTATGCGGTAATTGTTTTCCGTCTCGTGCAAATCGAAAGTACGCAATGACTCTGTCGTTTCCGAATAGTGCCCGCAGTTATGACGAAACCAAGATGCGAGTCCGCTTTACCGGTTACGATGGCATGTTTGAGGTCAAGTTCTTCGTGACCGCTGACGTTCTCGCCAAAGGACTGGTTTTACGGATCGCGGCGGAGCGAGATTATCTCGACGCGTTTGACAAAATGCGTCCCAAGATCCTGGACGTTGCGAAACGTGCATATAATGGGAAGCGGCAGGCAATGGTGCTTCTGGATTTGTCGAACTTCCGATAATCTCGCGCAGCCGCTGCACCTCACCCGCGGCTCTCCCTTGGCAAAGCGTCCCTGTCCGCACCCTAGTGCCCGATTCTGCAAGGTCCCGACAGGCTCGAGCTCAGTTGCGGCAGGCCGCGCCTCGCGACGGAGCGGGCGTGTGATAGATAAGCGAGACCGCCGCCCCCATACAGCCCAAAACACGCGGCGGTCTCTAGCCCTGCCCAGGGCTGGAAGTATGACGATCGCGCATCGTGAATTATTCACGGCTAATTTTGCATGCGCTTTGCCGGAACCTGTTTTTCCAGTTTTTTGGCGTAGCGGATCAGGAAGGCCCCGAGCTCCTTGGCAGCGGTCGGAGACATTGCGACCTGAAGCTGATGCGGGGAAAGTTCCGTGTCCCGGTACAGATCCCATTCCCTCTTGGAGATCGCGTACCCGATCCGCATGATGACATGATACGGGTCCGCGGTGGCCGTCCCCCATTCCAGGAGGGTGTAGGCCTTCAGTTTGTTTTCGAGGTCGACATCCCATTTCGACATGTCGTTTTCGCTCACGGCAAGAGCCTTCCCCATGGTCGCTTCATCACGTTGCTGTTGACGATACTGCGTGTTGTCACCGTCAATATTTACCTGCAAATCTTTGAAAGTGCGCTCCTCTTTTAGACGTAAACGCCATCCGGAAAAGGAGAGATGCCGACCATGAGCATGAGCACGCACATCCAAGCAGCTATCGTCGGCAGCGACCAGGACAGCTTTGTCGGGGCTTGCGGCGCTTGCGGCGCATCCCTGCTACCACCAATGTGCACGCACCCATGGCCGCTGGCGTGACTGCCCGTTCGGAGCAACGACAGAAACAGCCTGTCATCGCCTCTCCTCATCATCCACAAGCCTGCCCATCCCAGCCGACCCTTGTCCGAAAATATCCGGCTGGCTAACCCCGGTCTCGCCGCCTATTCTCCGCGCCATGGCCCCTGATTTTGTGAAAGTGCCGAAACTGTCGCTGACTGAAACGATCTTCGGGTTGTTGCTGCGGCTGGTTGCGGTCGCCTGTTTTTGGTTCGGGCTCAATTACTGGGCGCTTCTGATCGGCTTCTCGTTCGGAGGGAGCGGGCGGTTCGATCTCTTGCCGGTACCATGGCGTGTGGCGGCCACCGCGCTTGCGGTGGTCTATCCGGTGGCGGCACTCGGATTGTGGCTTCTGGTCTCCTGGGGGCCGGTGCTCTGGGTGGTCGCAGCCCTCGCGGAGGTCGCCATGTTCGGCTTCTATCCGGCGATCTTCGGCGAGAAGCCGATGCTGCTGATGATGCATGGCGCGGTCGCAGTCACGTTCGTCCTTTTTCGCCTGGCGATCGTCTATCAGCGGGCCAGACAGGCCAGGGCCGCAAGAAATGATTTACCCTGAGACAAGGACTGTGGATGGTAAGGCGCTGTTAAGGCTGTAGTTTAAGTCGAATTTTATACGTATTCGATAATGTCTCACTCAAGGCGGGAAGAGAAACATACACCGCCAAACAAAAC
The DNA here is from genome assembly GCA_963789175.1 of uncultured Alphaproteobacteria bacterium. Lineage (GTDB taxonomy): Bacteria > Pseudomonadota > Alphaproteobacteria > Rhizobiales > Aestuariivirgaceae > CAWBJO01. The sequence continues at coordinate 171,547 of CAWBJO010000001.1, read as the reverse complement.
AGTGAGGCAGTCATCATGAACACCAAAATGAAACCGCAGGCCGTTGCCGTCAAAGATCCGCATGAAGACGCGATCCGTTCGCTCTACATGGAATCCCTCCACCTCGTCGAGCGTCTTCACCGTCGTCTGCTCGACGTCATCAAGGACGAATTCGACCGTTCGGGCCGCTCCGACGTCAACGCCGTCCAGGCGCTTCTCCTCTTCAACATCGGCAATTCCGAACTGACGGCCGGCGAACTGCGCTCGCGCGGTTACTACCTCGGCTCCAACGTATCCTACAATGTTAAAAAGCTGGTTGATCTCGGCTTCATCAACCACCAGCGCTCGCGCATCGACCGCCGCTCGGTCCGCATCAGCCTGACGGACGACGGCCAGGAGATCGCCGAAACGGTCGCCAAGCTCTACGAGCGCCATATCGGCTCGATCCAGAAGGTCGGCGGCATCGGCACCGACGAGTTCGGCCAGATGAACAAGCTCCTGCAGCGTCTCGACCGGTTCTGGAACGATACGATGCTCTACAAGCTGTAAGCGCCGCCGGCGCTTGCAAGATCGTGATGGATTGCTGACGGGTGCGCGGGGAGCGCACCCGTTCGCGTTTTCGGGGCAGGGCTAAAAGGCGGCACTGGCTAAGGCATGCGTCGCAAAAGTGCGCGTCGAAAAATCTGATCGTCTCAATAGTTGTATTTGTTCTTGGGTTATGCGGGTGCTTTAGACGAGCCGTGAGGGCAGCCCGACGGCGCGGACCTCGGTGTTGCTCAACCCCGCGACAATCAGGGCGCGAGCCGAGCGTCGCGCTGCGGCTGCAAGGCGACACGAATTGGCCATATTGCTGTGACAGCGACGACACACGAATAATGCGAGCCTGAGGGTTCCCGCTCTCCCTTCTGACGGAGCGTCGCGGACGGCACGTCGCGGTCACGATCTCTCGAATGTGAACTGCGGCTGGGGGGATATGGTTTGCGTTTGTTAACTGTATTTGTGATAGCGCTGTGTGTGCGCCGCAGCATTGGATGGTAGGATCTATGTCGAAAAAAAACGGAATTGATGCTTTCTCACGCCGCAGCTTCCTGGCCTCGGCCGCTGCCTTCGGCGCGGCGACATGGGCCGGCGGCGCACTTGCGCAGGATGCGCTCGACGAGATCATCAATGCGCCGCGTCGCGGCGCCTGGGACGACCAGTTCGACGCCAAGGCTTCGCGCAGCGCCACGGCCGTCGTTTCCAACACGCCGATCTTCGGCATGGACACGCTTGCCAACACGCAGAACGCCATTGGACAACACCAGCAGATCGTATCCGCCGGCGGTTGGCCGCAGGTCAATTCCTCCGTTCGTCTCGAGATGGGCGTTTCCGATCCGTCCGTGCAGGCCCTGCGCCAGCGCCTGATCATTTCCGGCGACCTTTCGCAGTCCGCCGGGATTTCCAACGCGTTCGACAGCTATGTCGACGGCGCGGTCAAGCGCTTCCAGGCCCGCCACGGCCTGCCTGCCGACGGCGTGCTCGGCGAATATTCGATGAAGGCGATGAACATCGCCGCGGATGTTCGCTTGCAGCAGCTGAACACCAATATTGTCCGCCTCCAGTCAATGTCGGGTGACCTCGGCAGCCGCTACGTGGTCGTGAACATTCCCGCCGCCTATATCGAAGCCGTCGAAAACGGCCGCGTGGCGACACGCCATACCGCCGTCGTCGGCCGCATCAGCCGTCCGACCCACATCATCAACTCGAAGATCTACGAGGTCATCCTCAATCCCTATTGGACGTCCCCGCGCTCGATCGTCGAAAAGGACATCGTTCCGTTGATGCGCAAGGATCCAGAATATCTGAAGAAGAATTCGATCCGCCTCATCGACGGCCAGGGCAACGAGGTTGCACCCGAAACGATCGACTGGAATGCCGAAAAGGCACCGAACCTGACGTTCCGCCAGGATCCCGGCAAAACCAACGCCATGGCCTCGACCAAGATCAATTTCCATAACGAAAACAACGAGTACATGCACGACACGCCGCAGCAGGGCCTGTTCAACAAGCTCGCCCGCTTCGAGATGTTCGGGCTGCGTGCGCGTACAGAACGTCCGCGATCTGACGACCTGGCTTCTGCGCGACACGCCCGGCTGGTCGCGTCAGCAGATCGAGGCGACGATCCGTTCGGGTCAGAATTCGCCGATCCAGCTTGCCGTGGAGGTTCCGGTCTACTTCAAATACATCACCGCCTGGGCGGCCACGGACGGCATCGTGCAGTTCCGCGACGACATCTACCAGATGGACGGCGAGCAGGAACTGGCGCTGCAGACCACCACAGGCGTCGAGCAGGCTGCAGGTTCGGTCGAGCAGGACTTGCTGCCGCAATAAGGCGATCTGCCTTTCTTTTCGCAAGGCCGCGTATCCTTGGGATGCGCGGCCTTTCGCATTCCGGTTCCGGCGCGGCAGGTGGGGGAAATGGCGCAAATCGCACAGCCCGTATTGCCCTTGCCATGCGAGGACGATAAACAGCGTGCCACGGTCTCACAGGAGCTTTGAGAATGAGCGTTTCTTCCGCCGCCAATGACGTTTTCTTCAGCCGTTCCCTTGCCGATAGCGATCCGGACATTTTCGGCGCGATCGAGAAGGAACTCGGCCGCCAGCGTCATGAAATCGAGCTGATCGCCTCGGAAAACATCGTCTCGCGCGCCGTTCTGGAAGCGCAGGGCTCGATCATGACCAACAAATATGCCGAGGGTTATCCGGGCAAGCGCTACTACGGCGGCTGCCAGTTCGTCGATATCGCCGAAGAACTGGCGATCGAACGCGCCAAGAAGCTGTTCGGCGTCAATTTCGCCAACGTTCAGCCGAACTCGGGTTCGCAGATGAACCAGGCGGTATTCCTGGCGCTGCTGCAGCCGGGCGACACCTTCATGGGCCTCGACCTCAACTCCGGCGGTCACCTGACGCACGGTTCGCCGGTCAACATGTCCGGCAAGTGGTTCAACGTCGTGTCCTACGGCGTGCGCGAAGGCGACAACCTGCTCGACATGGATGCCGTTGCCGAAAAGGCGCGCGACCCACAAGCCGAAGCTGATCATCGCCGGCGGCACCGCCTATTCGCGCATCTGGGACTGGAAGCGCTTCCGCGAGATCGCCGACGAGGTCGGCGCCTATCTGATGGTCGACATGGCCCACATCGCCGGTCTCGTCGCCGGCGACCAGCATCCGTCGCCGTTCCCGCATTGCCATGTTGCGACCACCACGACGCACAAGTCGCTGCGCGGCCCGCGCGGCGGCATGATCCTCACCAATGACGAGGATCTGGCGAAGAAGTTCAACTCGGCGGTCTTCCCCGGCCTGCAGGGCGGTCCGCTGATGCACGTCATCGCCGCAAAGGCCGTCGCCTTCGGCGAAGCGCTGAAGCCGGACTTCCAGGACTATGCGGCGCCAGATCGTCAAGAACGCCAAGGCGCTCTCCGAAACGCTCGTCGCCGGCGGCCTCGACATCGTCTCGGGCGGCACCGACAACCACCTGATGCTGGTCGACCTGCGCAAGAAGAACGCCACCGGCAAGCGCGCCGAGGCAGCACTCGGCCGCGCCTACGTCACCTGCAACAAGAACGGCATTCCGTTTGATCCGGAAAAGCCCTTCGTCACCTCCGGCATCCGTCTCGGCACGCCGGCCGGCACGACGCGTGGCTTCAAGGAAGCGGAATTCCGCGAGATCGGCAACCTGATCGTCGAAGTGCTCGACGGCCTGAAGGTCGCCAATTCGGACGAAGGCAATGCCGCCGTCGAAGCGGGTGTGCGCGAGAAGGTCGTCGAGCTCACCGACCGCTTCCCGATGTACCCGTACCTCTGATCAAGGAACCCGGATGCGCTGCCCCTATTGCGGATCGGAAGACAGCCAGGTGAAGGATAGCCGTCCGGCAGAGGACGGCGCCGCCATTCGCCGCCGGCGCATCTGCCCGGATTGCGGCGGCCGCTTCACGACCTTCGAGCGGGTGCAGCTGCGGGAACTGATGGTCCTGAAGAAGACCGGCCGCAAGGCGCCGTTCGACCGCGACAAGCTGTTGCGGTCGTTCGAAATCGCGCTGCGCAAGCGGCCGGTCGATCGCGACCGGATCGAGCGGGCGGTTTCCGGCATCGTCCGGCGGCTGGAAAGCTCCGGCGAGACGGAAATCCCCTCCGAAGAAATCGGCCTGCAGGTGCTCGAGGCCTTGAAGGGCCTCGACGACGTCGCCTTCGTCCGCTACGCCTCGGTCTATCGCGATTTCTCCCATGCGGAGGATTTCGAGAAGGTGATCGCCGAGATCAGCGCCAAGATCGCCCGCGATCCCGGGGCCTGATCCATACTGAGGCTGACGCCGCCACTGCAGCGCCGCGCGCTTTCAGACGCGCTAAGGACGCTGCAGCACTTTGGTCTGCTGCATAATTTTTCCTTACGATTAAGGAATTATGCAGTAGGCGGCGTTTGACGTTTGAGGGTCAAGGAGCGGAACTTCATCGACATGGCAGACAGGGCGCAAGACGAACGGTTCATGGCGGAGGCGCTGAGGCTTGCGCATCAGCATCTCGGTGCCACCGGCTCCAACCCCTCCGTCGGCTGCGTGATCGTCGGCGACGAGGGTGATGGTCCCAAGATCGTCGGCCGCGCCGTCACCGCGATCGGCGGTCGGCCGCATGCGGAGACGCAGGCTCTGGCCTCGGCTGGAGAGGCGGCGCGCGGCGCGACGGCCTATGTAACGCTCGAACCCTGCTCCCATCATGGCAAGACGCCGCCCTGCGCCGATGCGCTGATTGCGGCCGGTGTGGCCCGCGTCGTCGTTGCCGTGACGGATCCCGACGAAAGGGTCGCAGGCCGCGGGCTCGCCATGCTGCGCGATGCGGGCATCGAGGTCGTGACAGGCGTGCTGGAGGAGGAGGGCGAGCGGGAGCTCGAAGCCTACCTCATGCGCAAGCGCAACAACCGGCCGTATGTGACTCTGAAACTTGCGGTTTCCGCCGATGGCATGATCGGGATGAAGGGCCAGGGGCAGGTGCGCATCACCGGCGCGCCGGCCCGCGACTTCGTGCACCGGCTGCGGGCGGAGACCGACGCGATCCTCGTCGGCATCGGCACGGCGATTGCCGACGATCCGGAATTGACCGCCCGCGTTGCCGGGCTCGAGCATCGCTCGCCGTTGCGCATCGTCATCGATCGGCGATCTCGACCTGCCGCTCGGCTCGAAACTGGTACGGACGGCGCGCGAGGTTCCGGTGATCGTCGTGACAGGCAGAGCAGCATGGATTCGGTGGCGTTTGTTGAGCGGCGGCAGGCGCTCGAAGCGGCTGGCGTCGAGGTTGTCGTCTGCGATCCCTCCGCACCCGGCGATCTTCTGGCGGCGCTTGCGACCCGCGGGATTTCCTCGCTGCTGGTCGAAGGCGGCGCAAGGACGGCGCAGCTGTTCTTCAATGCCGGGCTGGTCGACCGGATTTTGCTGTTTACCGGCCCAGCCGACCCTTGGCGAAGAGGGGGTGCCATCCCCACTTGATCGGAACCTCGTGCCTGTCGGCTTCCTCCACACGCGGACGGACACCTTCGGCGACGACCTTCTCGACACCTACGAATACGAAAGAGCCCCCTGATGTTCACCGGCATTATCACCGATATCGGCACCGTCGAAGCGATCACTCCCCTCGACGAGGGCATCAAGCTGAAGATCGCCACCGCCTATGATCCGAAGGGCATCGACATTGGCGCCTCGATCGCTTGCTCCGGCGTCTGCCTGACAGTGACGACACTGCCGGAGGAGGGCGCCAATGGCCGCTGGTTCGAGGTCGAGGCCTGGGAAGAGGCGCTGCGGCTGACGACGATCTCGTCCTGGACGGCGGGGCAGCCGATCAATCTCGAGCGCTCGCTGAAGATCGGCGACGAACTCGGCGGCCATCTCGTCTCCGGCCATGTCGACGGCAAGGCGGAAATCCTCTCGGTCGAGACCGAAGGCGAGGCGACCCGCTTTCGCCTGCGCGCGCCCGACCATCTGGCGAAATTCGTGGCGCCGAAGGGCTCGGTCGCCCTCGACGGCACCTCGCTGACCGTCAACGCCGTCGATGGCGCGGAGTTCGACGTGCTGCTCATCCGCCATTCGCTGGAGGTGACGACCTGGGGTGAGCGCAAGGCGGGCGATTTCGTCAATTTCGAGGTCGATACGATGGCGCGCTATGCGGCAAGGCTGGCGGAGTTTCCGGCGCCGAAGGCGGAGGCGTGAGGGGAAGAAAGTACCGTGAGGTTGAGGCAGCCGGCCTACATCAAACCGCAAGGCCGAGCCGTCGCAGACCTTCGACGCGCAGTTCGAAATCGGCAGGGTTCTTGTACGGCAACACCCGCCGCCGGTGTTCGATCGAGTAGCCGGGGTCGATCCTCAAGACCTGCGTCCAGGCGGAGCGGCCCTCCTCGATTTGTCCGAGATGGCCATAGCACGACGCAAGCAAGGCATAGGCTGTGGCCGACTCCGGATTGCGCGCCAGCCGCTTGCGGAGCGTCTCGGCAGCCAGGTCGAACCGGCCCAGCGAGAGCTGCGCTTCGGCGAGAAATTGCAGCGCAATCTCGGGATAGAAAGGATCGAGCTGCATGTAGCTCTCAAGCGTCTCGACCGCTTCGGAGGGAAGGCCGCTGAAGATCTGGATGTGAGCCTTCAGAACACGCGCCTCCGCCGCACTGGGCCTGAGGGCAATGCAGCGCGCCGCAGCATCGAGAGCCTTGTCGATCTCGCGGCTCCACAACAGCGCCACCCCCATGGCGAAATGCGCTTCCGGCTCTTCGTCGTCCATTGCGACCGCGCGGCGGGCAAGATCGAGGCCGGTCGACAGGGCCGTATCCGGCTCGGCGGCCCAACCGTTCACATAGTCATTGATGTGCGTGAACGCGGTGAACGCGTATGCCGCCGCACAGTCCGGATCGATGTCGATCACCTTTGCCATGAAGGCGCGGGCATTGATGTTGCCGGCCCGCGTGTGGAGCCACACCTGATCACGCCCCTGCAGGAAATAATTGTAGGCCGCGATGTCGGCAATCCGCCTGCCGGAGAGACGGTCAATTTCCGAGGTCGTCAACCTTATTTTCAGCGCGGCAACGATCTGCTGGGTGAGTTCGTCCTGAACGGCGAAGATGTCCGTCAGGTCACGGTCGAAACGATCGGCCCAGGCATGGCCGCCCGTCATCGCGTCGATCAGCTGCGCGGTGACCCGCACCCTGTTGCCGGCCTTGCGCACGCTGCCTTCGAGGACATAGCGGACCCCGAGTGCCGCCGCGACGTCGCGGATCGAAATCGGGCTCTTCTTGTAGACGAACGAGGAATTGCGGGCGATGACATGCAAATCCGAGAGTTTTGCGAGATCGGTGATGATGTCCTCGCTGATGCCGTCCGAGAAATACTCCTGGTCCGCATCGCCGCTCATGTTGTTGAAGGCGAGCACGGCGATCGAGGTCTTCTCCGTTCGCGACGGTTGAGATGATGCCGTCGTGGCGCCGGTGGCAAGGGGGTGCCGGGCGTCGCCGTTGACGAGGCAGAAAATCTCGATGGGCCGCGCGATGTTCTTGACCGTCTGTGATCCGCGGCTCTCGATACCGACCGGGATCTTATCGCGCACCTGATCGGCGGCGGAACGGGAAATGTAGATGCCGCCGGGCTGCGCCAGGGCCTCGATCCGGGCAGCGACATTGACGCCGTCGCCGTATATGTCGTCGCCATCGACGATCACGTCGCCGACATTGATGCCGATGCGGAACTGGATCCGGTTTTCAGGAGAACTGCCGGGATCGTGCTCCGGCACCAGTTTCTGGATCTCCATGGCGCAGGTCACCGCCTCGACGGCGCTCGCAAACTCCAGCAGCGCGCCGTCGCCCATCAGCTTGACCATGCGGCCGCAATGGCGCGCGACGGCCGGGTCGATGACGGCTCCGCGCAATGACTTCAGCCGAGCCAGCGTGCCGGCCTCGTCGGCCTCCATCAGGCGCGAGTAGCCGACGACATCGGCCGCAAGTATGGCAGCAAGCCTGCGCTGAACATGCTCGCCCGTCATGGTGCAGACCCATCCTTGTCGCTTGAGGCGGCGAACGCGCCGTCACAAGGACTCTAAACCTGATCGGTCCGCTTGACCATCGCAGCCTCGGCAACGGTATGTCGTTCAAGAGACAGGGTTTGATCATTGATCGGCGTGGCGGTGGGGCGAAGCCGGCATTTCTGAAGCTCACCGCTCCAGCAGGATCACCTGCGCGCCGTGATAGACCGTCCGCCGCGCTTCCCTGAACTGGAGCTTCGACGCCACCCTCAGCGAGGCGAGGTTGGCGACGTCGATGATGCAGGTCTTTTTCAGCGCCGGAAACTGCTGGTCGCCCCAGCGCAGCGCAGCGCTGACGGCTTCGGTCGCGAGGCCGCGGCCGTGCGAGCGGGGGGAGAGCGCCCAGCCGGTCTCCATCGTGCCTTCGAGAGACGGGCTGATCGACGCGGTGGAGGTCGTGGAAGCCGGCCTCGCCGATGAACTGGCCGGTGTCGCGGTCCTGCAGGGCGAAGAAGCCGAAACCGAAATAATGCCACATGCCGACCTGACGCAGGAACCGCGTCCAGGCCTGCTCGCGCGAAAACGGCACGCCGCCGATGAAGCGCGTCACCTCGGGGTCGGCAAAGAGCGTGCTGTAGGGCCCGAAATCGTCGCGGCGGTAGGGGCGAAGGATCAGGCGTTCGGTCTCGATGGTGGGGACGCTGTGCATGACGGCTGTTCAGTCCGGTTTGAAGGTCGATTCCGTCATTCGATCAGATTCCCGGCTCGCCGTCCCAATAATCGACTGCGCTTTCCGGTCGTCCGACGAAGCGGAAGCGCGGCTTGCCGCCGGCGCCATCGCGTGACTTTGCCAGGAACTTGCCGGAATCCGGATATTCGACGATTTCGGCCTTCGCATTGGCCGAGATGGAAAGATATTTCAGCGGGACCGTACCCGTGTTGATCAGGTTATGGGCGGTCTCGGGGCCGCCCGCCGGGGCGCCGAGAACGTCTCCGGGCTTGACGGGATAGCGGTTCGGGCCGAAGCGGTATTCGCCTTCGCCGCTCAGGATGACGAACAGCTCTTCCTCGATATGGTGATTGTGAAACGGACAGCCGGACTTGCCCGGCGGCACCTCGCCATAGCCGATGCCGAGGTCCTTGAGGCCGAGTTGTGCGCCGAAGGAAGCGTCGCGGGACTCGAAGAACGTGCCTTCCTGCCAGTGCTCGAGTTCGAGTTCGGCGAGATTGATGATCGGTTCTTGCAAATCTGTCATGTTTTTCTCCACTCCGCTTAAACTTGTACAGAGACGCCATGAGATTGAAAAGGCGGCGGCAATTCGAGCCTTTGACGCGCGAGCTCTTCAAGCGGCGCCCGCAAATCGGCGCCTTTCAGCGAAAAATGCTTGCCAACCGGGCCTCCGGCATGATTTGACCGCCGCCTGCGCCGGAGATGTCCGGCCCCCCTTTTCAGACAGGTGACAAATGTCCGATACCGAGAAACCACATATCCTCATTGTGGAAGCGCGCTTCTATGACGACATGGCCGACGCGCTGCTCGATGGCGCGACCTCGGCGCTGAAAGAGGCCGGTGCGACCTATGACGTCGTGACGGTCCCCGGTGCGCTCGAAATTCCAGCCGCGATCGCCATGGCGCTCGATGGCGCCGACAATGGCAGCACCGAATATGACGGCTTCGTCGCGCTCGGCATGGTCATCCGCGGCGAGACCTACCACTTCGATATCGTCGCCAACGAATCCTCGCGTGCCCTGATGGACCTCGCCGTCAGCGAGAGCCTTGCCATCGGCAACGGTATCCTGACGGTCGAGAACGATGCGCAGGCCTGGGCGCGCGCCAGGAAGAGCGAAGGCGACAAGGGTGGTTTTGCCGCCCGCGCGGCGCTCGACCATGATCGACCTGAAAATCAAGCTGGGCGGCGAACTGTGAGCGATATTCCTTCCGACCCGCCGATCAAGCAGGCCAACCAGCGCGGGGCTGCCCGTCTCGCTGCCGTTCAGGCGCTCTACCAGATGGACGTCGGCGGCACCGGCGTGCTCGAAATCGTTGCCGAATATGAAGCGCACCGGCTTGGCCAGGAACTCGACGGCGAGACCTATCTCAAGGCCGACGCCTCCTGGTTCCGCTCGATCGTTTCGGGTGTCGTGCGCGACCAGCGCCTGCTCGATCCCCTGATCGGCACGGCCCTTCAGGACGACTGGGCGCTGTCGCGTCTGGACTCGACGGTCCGCGCCATCCTGCGTGCCGGCACGTTCGAGCTTCGCGAACGCAAGGACGTTCCCGTCGCCGTGATCGTCACCGAATATGTCGAGATCGCCAAGGCCTTCTTCGAGGACGACGAGCCGAAGCTTGTCAATGCGGTGCTCGACCGGATCGCCCGGACGATCAGAACCGACGTCAAGAAGTAGGATCGTCCGATGACAGTGCGGGGCAGGCGAGGACATGGATCATGAACTGCGCGGCGCCCGCCGCAATGTCTATCTGCTCACGGCCGCTCAGGCTGTCCTCGGGACGATCGGACCGATCGTCTTTGCCGTCGGCGGCGTCGCCGGCTATCAGCTTCTCGGCGACGACAAGTCGCTGGCCACCGCGCCGCTCACGGGCTTCAATGTCGGCGTGGCGCTCGGCGCGGTCTTCGTCGCCGCCGCTTCCAGACTGCTTGGCCGCAAGGCAGCCTTCATGGTCGGCGCCCTGCTTGGCGCCTGTGGCGGCATGCTTTCGGCCTACGCGCTTTTTCTGAACGATTTCTGGCTGTTTGCGCTCGGCCTGTGCATATCGGGTGTGGCCGGGGGCTTTACCCAGAAGCTGCGCTTTGCCGCGGCCGATGCCTCGCCCAGGTTCTACAAGCCGCGGGCGATTTCCTGGATCCTGGCCGGCGGCATGATTTCCGCCGTGCTCGGGCCGCAGCTCGTCATTCTGACCAAGGATATGCTGGCACCGGTTTTCTTCGCCGGCGCCTTCCTCGCGCTGATCCCGACCTGTTTCGTAGCGATCGCCATACTGGCGTTCCTCCGGCTGCCGGACCTGCGCCCGGTTGCCGGAGCCGCACCGATCGGGCCGGTGCGACCGCTGCGGGAGATCGTGCTCACCCAGCGCTTCCTCACCGGCATGACCTGCGGCATCTCCACCTATGCGCTGATGACCTTCATGATGACCGGCGCGCCGATCGCCATGGTCGTCGGCTGCGGCTTTTCGCAGGACATGGCGACGCTTGGCATCCAGTGGCACGTGCTGGCGATGTTCGCGCCCAGCTTCTTCACCGGCATGCTGGTCAGCCGCTACGGCGCCGAAAGGATCGTCGCCTGCGGTCTGGTGATCCTGATGCTCTGCGCGCTGGTCGCGCATGCGGGGATCGCGCTGTGGAATTTCTGGGGCGCGCTCATCCTGCTCGGTGCCGGCTGGAACTTCGGCTTCATCGGCTCGACCGCGATCATCGCCTCGAGCTACCGGCCGCAGGAGGCCGACAAGGTGCAGGGTTTCCACGACATCATCCTGTTCACCGCGGTCGCGCTTGCATCCTTCGGTTCGGGCAAGGTCCTGACCGCCTATGGCTGGGATATGCTGAGTGCCGCTGTCTGGCCGGTTACGGCATTTTGCCTTCTGTTGCTGATTTCGCTGTTTATTGCCGAAAAGCGGCGTCCTGCCTGAGATTTGACGCTAAAACTGCTTTCCCGCTCCTGTAAGCTGCCGCCAACATACCGAAAAACGTGGGTTTTTCCGATTGTGGCGGCTTGACGATCCCGATTCGTCCCCGCACTCTGCGGCCACGTCTGCTACCGTCGCTTGAAGAGGAGGCACGGTTCGCAGCGCTTTTTGGGGGCCTGTGGAACGGAGTGAGCCCGCAGGCTTAAACGGAGGAAAGTGCGAAATGACCATATTACTGGGCGTTATCGCATGCGGGTTGCTTTCGGTGGTTTATGCCGCCTGGGCGACGCAATCGGTGCTAGTCAGCCGATCAGGGCAATGCCCGCATGCAAGAGATCGCAGGCTTCATACGCGAGGGGGCGCAGGCCTATCTCACACGTCAATACATGACCATTGCCATGGTCGGCGCCGTCGTCTTCGTCGCTGCATGGGTTCTTCTCTCCGCGACAGCCGCCATCGGCTTCCTGATCGGTGCTGTCCTGTCGGGGGCTGCCGGTTTCCTCGGCATGCATGTCTCGGTCCGGGCCAATGTGCGCACGGCGCAGGCCTCGTCGGTCAGCCTCGCGGCAGGCCTCGATATCGCCTTCAAGTCCGGTGCCATCACCGGCATGCTCGTCGCCGGTCTGGCACTGCTCGGCGTGTCGATCTACTATCTCGTGCTGACCGCCGGCCTCGGGCTGCCGGAAGGTTCGCGTGAAGTGAGCGACTCGCTTGTGTCGCTCGGCTTCGGCGCTTCGCTCATCTCGATCTTTGCCCGTCTCGGCGGCGGCATTTTCACCAAGGGCGCCGATGTCGGCGGCGATCTCGTCGGCAAGGTGGAAGCCGGCATTCCGGAGGACGATCCGCGCAACCCGGCCACCATCGCCGACAACGTCGGCGACAATGTCGGCGACTGCGCCGGCATGGCCGCCGACCTGTTCGAGACCTATGCAGTCTCGATCGTCGCCACCATGGTACTGGCGTCGATCTTCTTTGCCGGCGCCGCGAACCTCGCAGTGGTCATGACCTATCCGCTGGCGATCTGCGGCGCCTGCATCATCACCTCGATCATCGGCGCCTTCTTCGTCAAGCTCGGCTCGAACGGCTCGATCATGGGCGCGCTCTACAAGGGGCTGATCGTCACCGGCCTCTTGTCGATCATCGGCCTTGGTGCCGCAACGTCGCTCACCATCGGCTGGGGCTCGATAGGCGTCGTGGATGGCAAGGACATCACCGGTGCCAACCTCTTCGTCTGTGGCATTCTTGGCCTCGTCGTCACCGCGCTGATCGTGGTGATTACCGAATATTATACCGGCACGAACAAGCGGCCGGTGAATTCGATCGCACAGGCCTCCGTCAGCGGCCACGGCACAAACGTCATCCAGGGGCTTGCGGTATCGCTGGAATTGACCGCACTCCCGGCGATCGTCATCGTCGGCGGCATCATCGCCACCTATCAGCTGGCAGGCCTGTTCGGAACCGGCATCGCGGTTACGGCCATGCTCGGTATCGCCGGTATGATCGTGGCGCTCGATGCCTTCGGTCCGGTCACCGACAATGCCGGCGGCATTGCCGAGATGTCGCATCTTCCGCCGGAGGTGCGCAAATCGACCGACGCGCTCGACGCGGTCGGCAACACCACCAAGGCGGTCAAAGGGTTATGCGATCGGCTCCGCCGGTCTCGGCGCCCTGGTGCTGTTCGCGGCCTATTCGAACGCATCAGCAATTCCCGCGAAACGCCGACTTCACTACGACATTCGACGGCGCGCCGTCCGCCGCAAAGCACTAACAACGTGCAATGACGAATGGAACATGCAAATTCGGCGATCCACCGCGTGAGCTGGTTCGACGCGAGGATCCAACGGTTAGGTCTATCGTGCCTGCTCGTGACGAGGGAAGAATGCGCTCCGGGGAACGTGGCGCGTCGGCACTATTGCATGCGCAATACCTGGCCGCGGATTTCTCCCTCGGGATGGCGTTCGGAGTGGACGTTGAAGTACCAAAGTCCCGCCTCGAGATCGGCCGCCTGCGCATCGGTCAGCACGGCCGATCCGGATTGGACGCTGTCGGAGACGTTGACGAGGGCAGGGGCGTTCTCGCCGGTCATGGCGGGGCCATGGAAATGCGCGGCGCTGAATACGCCCTGCAGGTCCTTGTAGTCGGCCTTCCAGGTGAGCGTCTTGCTGTCGGTGTCGTAGGTCACGTCCGCCGTCCCGGTTGCCGGGGTGTCGACCGACGGCACTTCCGCGGAGCCCGTGAGGTCGGCTTTGTACTGACGGATCTCGGCGCTCGCGGGCGAGATTGCGAAGCCGATGGCGACTGCGATGGCCGCTGCGAAGATGCGTGACGACATATGAATTTGCCTCCGATCGAACGTTGCTGTCTGCCTCCGGACCTTGAACCGATGGTACGATGGTGCGGGGGTGGGGTCCTTGTATCAGCCTATCTAGCCGATGTGATGACGCTGTCGAGCGCCGTCAGGAGCTGCGTCTCATCATAGGGCTTGCGCAACACCTCGTGCTTTGGCACCTGGTCCGACGGAAGCTGGTAGTACCCGGACGTGAGCAGGACCGGTACGGCTGGAAACTCGCTCCGCACCACTTCGGCGAGGTCGAGGCCGGTCATGCCGCCCGGCATCACGATGTCCGAGAACACGGCATCGATTTCGCCGTTGCGGATGATCTCCAATCCCTTGTTGGCGTTGTACGCCACTTCGACGTTGTAGCCCGCCTGCGACAGGATTGTGCGCGCCATCTCCGCAACCAGCGCCTCGTCCTCGACCACCAGCACCCGCAGGCCGCGCGACGTCGTCGGCCCGGCTGGTTCGCTCGTCGATGCGCCGGCTGCCGGCAGGTAGATCGTGACGGTCGTTCCCTTGCCGAGGGTGCTGTCGATGTGCAGCGACCCGCCCGACTGGTTGGCGAAGCCGAGCGCCTGGCTGAGCCCCAGTCCCGTGCCGACACCCGGCGGCTTGGTCGTGTAGAACGGCTCTGTCGCCCGCGCCGTGGTTTCGGGAGCCATGCCGGTGCCGGTGTCCGAAATGCTGATCGCTACGAAGGAGGCCGAATCGCCCTTGACGGGCCGCACTTCGTTGCGCGCCCTGATGCGCAGCTGGCCGCCGTGCACCATCGCGTCGCGAGCATTGAGGGCGACGTTGATCAGGGCAAGGTCGAGTTCGTTGGGATCCGCCTCGACCACCTGGAGGTCGCTGGCGATGTCGAGTTCGACTTCTATGTTGCTCCTCAACGCCTGCAGGATGCCCTCCGAGAACGTGCGCAGCGCGGTCGTGAGATCGAGAAGCTCTGGCTTCAGCGCCTGGCGACGCGAATAGGTCAGGAGCTGCCGCGTCAGCTTTTCACCGCGTTGCACGGCATGGCGAATGTTTCCGACCACCGCCGTCATGCGGGGGTTTCCTTCCACCATCCGCTCCAGCATGTTGGTTCCCGACAGGATGACGGTGAGCAGGTTGTTGAAGTCGTGGGCGATGCCGCCGGTGAGCTGACCGATCGACTCCATCTTCTGGGATTGGATCAGCTGCTCGCGCGCCTCCGCAAGCCGGAGCTCGTTGCTTCGCCGCTCTGTCGCATCCCGGGTGATCTTCGCAAAGCCGAGGTGCTCTCCCGTCTCCGAGCGCAGCGTATCGATGACGACACTCGCCCAGAACTTGGTGCCGTCCTTGCGCAACCGCCAGCCTTCGGCTTCGTACTTTCCCTTTTCGAGCGCCGTCCGGAGCGCGTTCTGCGGTACCTGCCTTTGGCGATCCTCGGGTGAGTAGAACATGGAGAAGTGCTTGCCGACGACCTCGTCGGCGCGATAGCCCTTGATGCGCTCGGCGCCCGAGTTCCAGCTCGCGATGTGGCCATCGGGATCGAGAACGAAAAGCGCATAGTCGACCACGCCGTCGACGAGGATCTGAAACCGCTTCTCGGGAGTAAGATCAAAGATGGCTGGCATGATGGAACGGGATGCGGGGGCGGCGGGATTGGAATATCGGACGGCAGCGGCGGGCCGGCCTTCCGGCGTCGGAGCGGATGCAGTATTGGGTGTTACGCATGCTTACCGTCCCGTCAACCCAAGACAATGCCGCCGCCCATCCAAAGGTTCCCCGCCACTATAGAAAAAAGGAAGCCCCATGCCGCCCCGCCCAACCGATCCTCAGGACCTGGAAAGACTACTCGTGGACCGCCAGTGGGCCGGGGACTTGGAGGGGATGCTGGCCCTCTATGAAACCGACGCCGTGGTCGACTGTGGCGAGCCCACGCTTCTTAAGGGCACGGCGGCCATAAGAGGTTACTTCGAGGCCGCGCTGGCCTCCGGACGACGGTTCGAGCGTGGGGTTCAGGCGCCCGCGCGCATCAGCGGCGATCTGGCTCTGACTTCGACCCGCTTGCCCGACGGCAGCGTGACGGCGGAAGTCGCCCGCCGCCAGGCGGACGGAACCTGGCTCTGGGTTATCGATTGTTTTGCGATTGCGGGCCGGAAGCCCTGAACGGCCTGACGACGGAATCGTCGTCGATTTCGTCGACCGTAACGACCCGGCAGCGGCCGCTCTTCTTCCCCACATACATGAGGCGATCGGCTATCGCCATGAGGCCGTCGGCGGTGTCTGCATCCTCGGGCGCCGTCGCGACTCCGACCGTGCAGCCTACCGGAATGTTTCCCGCGGGGCAGGGGACGTCGATCCTGAGCTTGTCGATGACCCGGTGGGCGATGAGCAGCGACTGGTCCTCGATCTCGTCCGGTCGCGCGAACAGAAGGAATGCGAATTCATCGCCGCCGATGCGCGCCACGAAGTCGTCGCGGCGCAGCAGGCTCCGCAGCCGGTCGGCGACCTGCTGCAGAAGGGCGTCGCCGCGATCGTGTCCGAAAGTGTCGTTGACGTCCTTGAAGCGGTCGAGGTCGATGAGGAGCAGGCCGATCGCCGTCGTCGACCGGGCGCTGAGCTCGACCGCCGCCGACAGCCGCTGATGGAAGGCGCGCCGGTTGGGAAGGCCCGTGAGCGCATCGTGATTGGCCGAATGGTCGCTCTGCAGCTTGGCGAGCTCGAGCTCGCGCTTCTGGGCGCTCAGCTCCTCGTTGGCCTCCTTGAGCTCGGCGAGGAGCTGGATGTTGACATCCTCGACGTCCTTGCGGTCGGTGATGTCGATGATGAAGCCTTCGAGGAAGGTGAGAACGCCGGCGTCGCTGAATACGCCGCCGCCGATCTCGCGGACCCAAACGGGCTTGCCGGTGCTCGAGACGATCCGATAGTCGACGTTCCAGTTGCGTCGCTGCTCGAGCGCCTCATCGACGGCCTTGTAGACGTCCGGCAGGTCTTCCGGATGAATGATCGAGCTGAAGTGGCGGACCTGGTTGTGGAGGAAGTCGTTGCACGGAAAGCCGGTCAGCGTCAGGACGCCGTCGCTCATGTAGAGCATCGTGTACGACGCATCGTTGCGGCAACGATACAGGAACCCGTCCATGCGGCCGGTGATGCTGAGAAGCGCATCGAGGCGCTCGTCGGCATATGCAATCCTTCGTCGTGCTGTCGCCATCCCGGATCGTTTCCAGTCGCGTTGCGAGAGGAGCCGAGGATAGGCCCCCGACCTTTAGCAAGTGCTTAGGAGATATGGTGAATTGCTGCTAACCAGGATGCCGCCGCAGTTTACGCGCCAATTTCGCAAGTGGTTGAACGCATTGTCCTTTCGCTCGCGGTGGGTTTCGCAGCCCGGCAAGGCCAAAAAATGACAGGCGCTGGGCTGCCGGTTCGCCCTGTCGGCTGCGCAATCGCGGTGGACCATGCCACCGGGCCATTGACGGGGGAGTCCGGCGCCACATAACGTGTCTTCGCAAAATCCCCGTCAGTTTGTCGCAAAGTCGTGGAGCGTCCGATGAGCATTCCCCGAAGTCCTTTCAGAATCTCGCGCCGGCGTTTTCTGGTCTCCTCCGCCGCCCTGGCCCTTGCCGCCACCGCATCGTCCCTCGTTCCGAGCCTCGTGTCGACGGCGCGCGCCCAGGCTCCGAAGCCCGGCGGCATCCTCAAGGCCGCTTTCTCCGCCGACCCGGCCGGCTTCGATCCCGTGCGCGGTCCAAGCGGCATGTCGCATGTCGTGATCGAGCAGGTGTATTCGACGCTGATGGCGCTCGACCCCGACGCCAACCCCTATCCGGAGCTCGCCGAGAGCTTCGAGCAGTCGGCCGACGGTCTCGAATACAAGTTCAAGCTGCGGCAGGGCGTCACGTTCCACAACGGCGATCCGCTGACGGCAGAGGACGTGAAGTTCTCCTTCGACCGCCTTCGCGCCAAGGACTCGGGCTACTCCTACGGCGCCCAGGTCGAAAGCATCGCCAGCGTCGACGTCGTCGATCCCTTGACCGTCAGCTTCAAGCTCAGCAAGCGCACCGGCCCCTTCCTCACCTACATGGCGTTCCCGGGAAGCTCGATCGTACCGAAGAAGCTGGTCGAGTCCGGCCACGACCTCAACGCTAAGCCGGTGGGCACCGGTCCGTTCAAGTTCGTGAGCTACGAGCCGCGCTCCGCCATCAAGTTCGAGCGCAATCCGAACTATTTCCAGGCCGGCAAGCCCTACTTCGATGCGATGGAGTACCGCATCATCGCCGACGTCACGGCGCTCACCGACGCCATCATGTCGGGCGAGGTGAATTTCTCGAACGAGATTCCCCCCAAGGATTGGGCCACGGTGACGACGAACGGCGACCTCGCCACCCAGGCGCTCGAAGGCTCGCGCTACTATTGGCTCCTGCCCAACAACCAGAACAAGCCGCTCGACGATCCCAAGGTCCGTCAGGCCGTCGGCCTGGCGCTCGACCGCAAGGCGCTGGTCGCCGGCGCCTTCTTCGGCCAGGCGACGCCGATCCTCGGCGGCGTCGTTCCGGAATGGAATTGGGGATTCGCCGACTTGAGCTTCTTCAAGGAGGGAGCCGACGTCGAGGGAGCGAAGAAGCTTCTCGCCGATGCCGGCCATCCCGACGGCTTCGAGACGTCGATGACCATCGCTTCGTCCTTCCCCGCCATGGTGGCGATGGCGCCGATCATCCAGGCGAACCTTGCCGCCGTCGGCATCAAGGCCACCATCGGCACGATGGAGATTCCGCGTTACTGGGACGAGGTTTGGGGACCGAGCAAGTTCGACATCACCACCATGTACTGGGTGAGCCCGCTCGCCGATCCGGACGACTTCGTCACCAACAACTACAAGTGCGGCATGGCCATCAACGTCCAGAAGAGCTGCAGCAAGGAGATGGACGCGCTGCTCGACGAGGCCAAGGCCGGCGCCACGCAGGAGGAGCGCAAGGCGTCCTACAAGAAGATGCAGGAGCTGTCGCTCCAGGAGATGGGGATCGTCCCGCTCGTCAATTCCTACATCCTCATTGCCCACGCCAAGAACCTGCAGGGCTTCACGCCGCTCAGGACCGGCTTTCTGAAGACGCTCAAGGATTCCTGGTTTGAGGTCTAGCATCGGAGCGGCGGGGCGGTCTTGCCCCGCCGGCCTGCCTCCCGTCTCGAACGGCGCCAGGTAGAGGCGGCGCCATGATCCGCCTCGTTCTTACCCGGCTGGCGCTGTTCGTGCCGACCCTTCTCGTCGCCTCGCTCATCCTGTTCATCGCCATCAACATCGTGCCCGGCTCGGCGGCCCGCTCGGCCCTCGGCGTCGACGCCACGCCGCAGGCGATCATGCGGTTCGAAGCCCTGAACGGGCTCGACCGCCCCTTGCACGTCCAGTATCTCGAATGGCTCGGCAAGGCGCTCACCGGCGACTTCGGCCGGTCCTTCCAGAATCGCGTCGAGGTCGGCCCGGAGATCGTGAAGCGGTTGCCGGTGACGCTGGAGCTTGCGCTGCTCGCCTTCATCGTGGCCAATCTGATTGCCGTTCCGTTCGGGGCGCTCGCCGCCTATCGCCATCTGCGTCTTGCCGACCGCGTGGTCACGACCGTCGCGACCATTCTCGGCGCCATTCCCAATTTCTGGCTGGCCACGCTTCTGGTGCTCGTCTTTGCCCTCAAGCTTCGCCTGCTGCCCGCCGGCGGCTTTACCCCGTTCTTCGACGATCCGCTGCGCAATCTGAGGCAGATGGTGCTTCCCGCCCTGTCGCTCGGAGTCGTATCGTCGGCCCTGCTGTTGAGGATCATGCGCGCCGCCATGATCGAGGTTCTCACTTCCGACTACATTCGCACCGCCAAGGCGAAGGGGGTGCGCGACGCGACCGTCGTCAGGCGGCACGCCTTGAAGAACGCCGCCATTCCCTATTTGACGGTCGGCGCGGTCGAGTTCGGCTTTCTTTTCGGTGGCGTCGTCATCATCGAGGACATCTTCCGCCTGCCTGGCATCGGGTCGCTGGTCCTCGTCGGGATCATCAACCGCGACTATCCGGTGCTCATCGGATCGGCCCTCGTCATCACGGTCGTCGTGCTTGCCGCCAACATGATCGTCGACATCGCCGCCAGCCTGCTCGATCCGCGGCAGGTGCGCAGCCGGTCAGGTGTCTCATGAACGTCCTGGCCGCGGCCGTCCAGCAGTGGTCGTGGCGCCGCCACGGCACGCTGACGATCGGCGCGGTGATCGTGCTGGCGGTGGTCGCTGCGGCTGCCGGAGCCGATCTCCTGGCACCCTATTCGCCCTACGATCTCGACGTGGCCCGGATGCTGGAGACACCGTCGCCCTCCCATTGGCTGGGCACCGACGAGGTCGGCCGCGACGTGCTCTCGCGCACCATCCATGCGGCGCGCATCTCGGTGGAGGTGGCACTGGTCGCGGTCGGCGTCGGGCTCGTCGGCGGCACGCTCATCGGCCTCGTCGCGGCCTATCTCGGCGGCATCGCCGACACCATCCTCATGCGCCTGATGGAGCTGCTCTTTTCCTTTCCCGCCATCCTGCTCGCCGTCATTCTCATGGCGAGCCTCGGCACGAGCATACTCAACGCCATGATTGCCATAGGGCTCATCTTCATCCCCGGATTCGCGCGACTCGCCCGGGCGACGACGATGGAGGTGCTGCGGCTGCAGTATGTCGATGCGGCGCGCGCCGTCGGCATGGGCGATCTTCGCATCATCTTCCGTGAGATCCTTCCGAACATCCTCGCCCCGTCGCTCGTCGAGGCCGCCGTTGCCTTCGCCTATGCGGTGCTGCTCGAATCCGCCCTGAGCTTCCTGGGGCTTGGCGCCCAGCCGCCGGAGCCGTCGTGGGGCAACATGATCAACACCGGCCGCGGCTTCATGGCACAGGCCCCGTGGCTCGGGATCGTCCCCGGCATGGCGCTCTTCTTCTGCGTTCTCGGATTCAATCTCCTCGGGGACGGCCTTCGCGACGTCCTCGACCCCCATTTGAAGGATTGAGCCCATGGCGGCCGCCACGCTGGAGATCGAAGACCTGAGCATCGCCATCGACGGCCGCAAGGTGTCTCGCCTGGTCGTCGATCGCGTCAGCCTCACTGTGGCGCCCGGAGAGATCGTCGCGGTCATCGGCGAATCCGGAAGCGGCAAGACTCTCACCGCTCTCGCCGTCCTCGATCTCCTGCCCCGGCAGGCCCGGATCGCCGGCGGGGCGATCCGTCTCGGAGGCATTGAGGTCGCGGCCCTGACACGCGACCGCCGTCGCCGCCTGCTGGGCGATCGCATCGCGTTCGTGCCTCAGGACGCCCTGCGGGCATTGAACCCGACGCTCCCGATCTCCGACCAGGTGGGCGAACCCTTCGTCGAGCACCGCGAATTTTCCTGGGACGCCGCCCGCCGGCTGTCGGTGGATCTGCTGCGCGCCGTCCATCTCGACCGCCCCGAGGAGCGCGCCCGGGAATATCCGCACCAGTTTTCCGGCGGCATGCAGCAGCGTGCCATGATCGCCATGGGTCTGGCGCTCGAGCCGGAGCTCCTCGTCGCCGACGAACCGACGACGGCGCTCGACGTCACCGTGCAGGCGCAGGTCATCGCCCTGCTGCGCGAGGTCCGCGACGGGCACGGCACCTCCATCCTGTTCATCGCGCACGACCTCGGCCTCGTCGCCGACTTCTGCGACCGTGTCTACGTCATGTATGCCGGTCGGATCGTCGAGGCAGGCCCGGTCGATTCGGTGTTCGAAAGCCCGCGCCACCCCTATACGAGGGCCCTGATGGCGGCGACGCCATCGATCGCCGCGCCGCAGCGGCTCGACGCCATTCCGGGCCAGATACCGCCTCTCGACGAGGTGGTGCACGGTTGCATTTTCGCGGCCCGCTGCCCGCGGGCCGCCGACCGCTGCCACGACGATCCGCCCTTCTTCGAGATGGGCCCGCATCACTCGGTCCGCTGCTGGTATCCGTACGGCCCGTCATGACGCTCTTGTCCCTTCAGGGCCTGACCAAGACCTTCCACGCCCAGCGCTTCGGCACGGTCGCCCCGGCGCCTGCCGTCAAGAGCGTCAGCCTCGCGGTCCGCGAGGGCGAGACGCTGGGCATCGTCGGCGAATCGGGATCGGGAAAGTCCACGCTCCTGCGCATGGTCCTTAGGCTTCTGAAGCCGACGTCGGGCGACATCCTCTATCGCGGCCGGAATATCTGGAACCTGCCCCGCCATGAGCTCATGGCCCTGCGGCGCGAGATGCAGCCGATCTTTCAGGATCCCGCATCCTCCTTTAACCCGCGCCAGACCATCGGCGCCATTCTCTCCGCTCCGCTCGAAGTGCATGGCGAAGGGCGGAGTGGGGACCGGATGGATCGCGTCCTGGAGATCCTCTTCCAGGTGGGCCTCTCCTCCGAGCTCGTGCATCGTTACCCGCACCAGCTGAGCGGCGGGCAGAAGCAGCGCGTCGCCATCGCCCGCGCCATCATTCTGAAGCCCCGCCTGGTCCTCGCCGACGAGCCGACTTCGGCCCTCGACGTCTCCGTCCAGGCCCAGATCCTCAATCTCTTTCGCGACACAAAGTCGAAGCTTGCTTTGACGATGGTCTTCGTCAGCCACAATCTTGCCGTCGTCCGCTACCTCAGCGACTATGTTGCCGTCATGCGCCGGGGTGAAATCGTGGAGGAGGGGCCGATCGACGAGGTCTTTTCAAGTCCCCGCCATCCGTATACCCAGGCGCTCCTCGATGCGGTTCCCGATCCCCATCGCCGACGAGCCGACAGGCGGGCAAAGGAGTGAAGCATGCTTGAAGTCAATACCTTCTCGATTTCGGCCCGCTGCGCACGGACGGGCATGCTCGGCGTCGCGGTGTCGACCGCGGTTCCCGGCGTCGGGGGGATTTGTCCCTTCGTCGAGCCCGGCGTCGGCGCCGTTTCGACCCAGTCCTGGGTCAATCCTTATCTCGGCATCGACGGACTGAAGCTACTGCGCGAAGGGAAGAGCGCCGAGGAAGCGCTTAAGACCTTGATGGATGCCGATCCCGGGCGTGACGTGCGCCAGATCGGCATCGTCGATGCGAAAGGAAGAAGTGCGGCCTGGAGCGGCGCGAGCTGCACGGCCTGGTTCGGTCACCGGATCGGCCCGGACTTCACGGTCCAGGGGAACATGCTCGTCGGCGAGAGCACGGTCGCCGCCATGGCCGAAGCGTTCGCGACGAGCGCGGCGCTGGCGTTGCCGGAAAGGCTGGTGATCGTTCTCGAAGCCGGCCAGAAGGCAGGTGGAGATAAGCGCGGGCGCCAGTCGGCGGCCATTCTCGTCCACAAGACGGAGAGCTATCCCTATCTCAGCCTCCGCGTCGACGAGCATGCCTATCCCGTCGCCGAGCTGCGCCGCGTCTTTGAGGTGGCCCGCCATCAGCTCCTCCCCTTCGTCGACGGCATGCCGTCGCGCCGCAATCCGCTGGGCGAGCTGCCGCCGGCGGTGACCGATATGCTGATGACGCCGCCTCCGTTCCGGCCGGGCGGCGGCGGCTCCGGTCTCTGACAGGAAGGTTTATCGAATGCAATCTCGTGCCGACTCGCTGGCCTTGCTCAAGGACCTCGTCGCCTTCGATACGACGAGCCGGCTCTCGAACCTGCCGCTGATCGACTATGTGATCGCCATCCTTGAGGCGCATGGCATCGCGCCGTCGCTCGTTTGGAACGACGATCGCAGCAAGGCCAATCTTTGGGCGACCATCGGGCCCGCGGTGCCCGGCGGCATCATCCTGTCGGGCCATACCGACACGGTGCCGGTCGACGGCCAGGAATGGACGAGCGATCCGTTTGCCCTCGTCGAACGCGAACGACTGCTCTACGGGCGCGGCTCCTGCGACATGAAGGGCTTCCTCGCGGTCGTTCTCGCTCTCGTTCCGCGAATGGCCGCCGCCGACCTCAAGCGTCCCATCCATATCGCATTCTCCCACGACGAGGAACTCGGCTGCGTCGGCGTTAAAAGCCTGATTGCCCGGCTCAAGGCGGAGCCGCCGGGCGCCGCCTACTGCATCGTCGGCGAGCCGACCGACATGGTGCCGGTAATCGGCCACAAGAGCGGCCGGTCCTACAAGGTGCGGGTGCGGGGGCACGAGGCCCATTCGAGCCTTGCCCCGCGCGCCGTAAACGCCATCGACTTTGCCGCCGAGCTGATCGTGCATCTGCGTGGCGTCGCCGAGGCGATGAAGCGCGGCAGACGCGACGAACTCTATGACGTTCCCCATGCGACGCTGTCGACCGGGCTGATCAAGGGCGGCTCCGCCATCAACATCGTGCCGCGCGACTGCGAGTTTCAATTCGAGTATCGCTGCCTCGACGGCGAGGATCCGCGACGGGTCTACGAGGGCATCGTCGCCCATGTCGAAACCGCCATCGTTCCCCGCATGCGGGCGGCATCTCCCGAAAGCGGCATCACCTTCGAGCCCCAATACGACTACCCATCCTTTGCAGTCGATCCCGCCCACGAACTTGTCACCCGAACCAAGGCCTGGGCCGGACGGAACGCGGAAGCCAAGGTCGCCTACGGAACCGAGGCCGGCCACTTTTCGAACGAGCTTGGGATCGCGACCATTGTCTGCGGTCCCGGCTCGATCGCCCAGGCCCACAAGCCCGATGAATATGTCGCCAGGGAACAGTTGACGCTGTGTGAGAAGTTTCTCGAAAAGGTTATCGACTTTGCGGTTACGCCTTTTTAGCCATCCTGACGGCCGGGATGGCAACCTGACCCGAGATAACGTAGTGAAGGGGGTCCGACCTAACGGCGATCGACGAGAATGCTGAAACGTCAAGAGTCCGCGGCGCCAGGCATGGCCCGCCTCGCCAAGGCCATCAACGAGGCCGCGCCGGCCGTCTGGGACTGGGATCTGGCCGCCGATACCCTGCTTGCCACCAAGCGGCTCCATGACATCTACGGTTTTCCCCAAGAGCAGACCCTGCGCTTCGATGACCTGCATCGCGCCACCTTCGGCCCCGATGCTGGTTGGATGGAGAGCCTGCTCCGGCGCAGCGCCGAGCTTCCCGACGACGGCGTCTTTCGGTTTCGCATCAACCGCGCCGACACCGGCGAGCTGCGCTGGATCAAGGCGCATGTGATCGCGACGGCGCAGGCCGAGCGGTCGCAGACGGCAGTGAGCTACACCGCCACCATCGAGGACGTCACCGAGGAATCCCGGGCCCACTACGCCCTGCGCGAAAGCGAGACACGCCTCAGGCTCGCCATCGAGGCGGGCCGCATGGCCGTCTGGGAGGTGGACCTCGAATCGGGGACGGTAACCAATTCGCCGGCCTTGAATCTCATGTTCGGCTTGCCCGGGGACGCCGCGCCGAGCTTCGATGAGCTTCGCGCCCACTACGCGCCGGGCGAGATCGAACGGCTGGCTACGGAGGGCGCCTCGCTCGAAGCGGTGCGTCAGCGCTTCGCGAGCGGCGAAGTCGTGTTTCGCCGCCATGACGGACCGCTCGACGGCGAGGACCGCACGCAGGTTCAGGCCGAGCTCTCCATCGTTGTCCCGAGCGGCATGACCAAGCGGCTTCTCTACCGCGCGCAGTATGCCTACAGCCTCGAGGGCCGGCCGCGGATCACCGGCCTTCTCGTCGACATCACCGACCGCAAGCTCGCCGAGGAGCGTCTGGCCATCGTCGCCCGCGAACTTCAGCATCGAGTGAAGAACTCGCTCGCCGTCGTGCAGACCCTGGCGACGCAGTCTTTCCGCAACGCGTCGCACTCTGGGGACGCCGCCAAGGCCTTCCTCGACCGGCTCTTCGCGCTCGCCAAGGCCACCAACATCATCCTCGACAGCGCCACGCAGGATGCCGAGCTGGCCGAGCTCGTCGCGGCCATCACCAAGCCCTACCGCCTGTCGGAGCACAACGCCTTCGTCATCGCCGGCGAGCCCGTCCGCGTCACCGGCAAGCTGGCGACTGCCCTGAGCATGGTTCTGCACGAGCTTTCGACCAACGCCGTGAAGTACGGCGCGCTATCGACGCCGGAGGGCCGCATTCACCTTGCATGGCGGACGACCGCCGACAAGCGATTGCTCCTCGACTGGGAGGAGCGCGGCGGGCCGCCCGTCCAGGTGAATCCCGCCAAGGGTTTCGGCACCGAGCTTCTCGAGATTCTCGTCGGAAGCGACCTTGGCGGAACGCTCGAGCTGCGGTTCGAGCCCGGCGGGCTCGTGTGCCGGATCGCGACAGGTAAGATACTTCCTTAGAGAAGGTCAGGCGCCGACGCCGACGCCGACGCGCGGCGATGCCGCGGCGGACGGTGCGAGATGGGCGGCCAGGGCCTGCTGCTCGGCCGGCGTCAGGTGAAGGCCGAGCTTCGAGCGCCGCCACAGGATGTCTTCGGCGGTCCGCGCCCATTCGTGCTCGACGAGGTAGTCGACCTCCCGTTGGCTGAGCATGCCGAAGCTCTCGCCGAGATCGGTTGCGGTCCTGGCCCCACCCAGAATCTTGTAGGTGTCGGTGCCGTAGGCTCGCACCAGCCGCTCGACGTTCTCGCCCGCCAGGAACGGAAACTTGCCCCGAATGTCCTGTGCGAGGCGTTCCACTCCGTCGTACGGGAAGTCGCCGCCTGGAAGCGCCGCCGTTTCCGTCCACGCCCGCCCCATCGCCGGAAAGGTCGGTTCGAATTTCTCGAGCACCGCCTCCGCGAGCTTGCGGAACGTGGTGATCTTGCCGCCGAACACCGATACGAGCGGGGCCTTGCCGTCCGAGGCGTCGAACTTGAGCACGTAGTCGCGTGTCGCCTCCTGTGCCTTGGAGGCGCCGTCGTCGAACAGCGGCCGGATGCCGGAATAGGTCCAGCGGACCATGCCGCTGGTCACCGGCCTCTTCAGGTATTCGCTGGCCGCTTCGGTGAGATAGGAGATTTCGCGCGGCGTGATCTCCGGTCGGCTCGGATCGCCCGCATAGTCCTCGTCCGTCGTTCCGATCAGGGTGAAGCGCCGCTCGTAGGGAATGACGAAGCAGATGCGCCCGTCGCTGTTCTGGATGATGTAGCAGCGGTCGTGGTCGAAGAGCCTGTCGACGACGATGTGGCTGCCCTTGACGAGGCGGATCTTCTCGCCCGTCCTGGCGCCGACGACGTCCGCGAGCACCTTGCTGACCCACGGGCCGGCCGCGTTGACGAGCGCCCGCCCGGCGATCTGCTCGATCGGCCCGCCGTCGCTCGGCGCCACGTCGACGTCCCATCGCCCGTCGACCCGGCGCGCCGCGACGCAGCGCCGCCGTGTTCGGATGTCGGCGCCATGCTGGGCCGCCTGGCGCGCATTGAGGACGACGAGGCGTGCATCGTCGACCCAGCAGTCGGAATATTCATAGCCGAGCCGGTACTCCTCCTTGAGGGGGATGCCCGTCGGATCGTCGCGAAGATCGACCGTGCGCGTTCCGGGAAGAATCTCGCGGCCGCCCAGATGGTCGTAGAGAAAGAGGCCCAGCCGGAGGAGGGGCGAGGGACGCATCCCCTGGCGGTGCGGCAGCACGAACCGCAGCGGACGGATGATGTGCGGGGCCGCCTTGAGCAGCACTTCGCGTTCGACGAGCGCTTCGCGGACCAGTCGGAACTCGTAGTACTCGAGATAGCGCAACCCGCCGTGGATGAGCTTGGTCGAGGCCGAGGACGTGCCGCTTGCCAGGTCGCCCTGCTCGACAAGGCACACTTTGAGGCCGCGCCCGGCCGCGTCGCGCGCGATTCCGCATCCGTTGACGCCGCCGCCGATGATGATCAGGTCATACATCGCAGGCCCCGGCCCTTCGGAATTCGCGAACTCGAATGGAACATGTGCCGCATTCTGCTTTCAGTCTTCCGTCCCGGTCGCGACGTCGCCTCCCGGCTCCAGGATTTCGAGCCTGACGCCGTTGTGCTTGCAGACCTCGACGATGGGCTCGGGCGGCCGCCGGTCGGTGACGAAGGCATCGACCTGTGACAGGTGCCCGATGCGAACCGGCGCCGAGCGCGTGAACTTCGTGGTGTCGGCGACGAGGATGATGTAGCGCGCGTTGTTGACGATGGCCTGGGCGGCCCGCACTTCGCGGTAGTCGAAATCGAGCAGCGCGCCGTCGTCGTCGATGGCGGACACGCCGATGACGGCATAGTCCACCTTGAACTGCTCGATGAAATCGACCGCCGCCTCGCCGATGATGCCGCCGTCGGACCGCCGCACCGCGCCGCCCGCCACGATGACGTCGATGCGGGGGCAGGGCATCAGCGTGAATGCGACGTGGATGTTGTTGGTGATGACGAGCAAGCCTTCGTGCTGGATGAGCGCCCGCGCCACTTCCTCGGTCGTCGTGCCGATGTTGATGAACAGCGAGCAGTTGTTTGGAACGAGGCTGGCGGCGCGTTCGCCGATCAGCCGCTTCTCGCCCGCCGCGATCTGCCGACGCGCCTCGTAGGCGACGTTCTCGACGCCGGACGAGACCATGGCGCCGCCGTGCACGCGCGTCAGCAAGCGCCCGTCGCAGAGTTCGTTCAGGTCTTTGCGGATCGTTTGCGGCGTCACTTCGAAGCGCGACGCCAGCTCCTCCACCATCACGCTGCCCGCATGCTTGGCGAGGGCCAGGATCTGCTGCTGGCGGGGATTGAGAATGGTCATGCACGCAACCTCTCGGGCCCTCCGCCCGAACTCGGAGACTACCCACGAAAGTTCGCACCGCTTTCGCTTACTTTCGTCTTTTACCAAAAACACGCGAATATGACAGCAAATTTCGTCAGACCTCTTCCTATTGACGTTCGTTTTTTTTCGTTTGATAGTAAATCAGGCTCCGTAGAGGTGCCGTCAAAGGGAGGACGATCAATGAAACTACGGATTTTAGGTACCGTGGCGGCCATCGCGCTGCTCGCCGGTTCGGGTCCGAGCTATGCGGATGTCGAAGCGGCAAAGCGGTGGATCGACAGCGAATTCCAGCCATCGACGCTCAGCAAGGATGAGCAGCTGAAGGAGATGGAATGGTTCATCAAGGCTGCCGAGCCATTCAAGGGAATGGAGATCAACGTCCTGTCGGAAGGCCCGCTTCCGACCCACGACTATGAGTCCTCCACCCTCACCAAGGCGTTCGAGGAGATCACCGGCATCAAGGTCAACCATCAGGAGCTCGGCGAAGGCGAGGTCGTCCAGGCGGTCCAGACGCAGATGCAGACCAACCGCAATCTCTATGACGCCTACATCAACGATTCCGACCTCATTGGCACGCATTCGCGACTGCAGAGCGCCGTCAACCTCACCGACTGGATGGCGGGCGAGGGCAAGGACGTCACCAACCCGATGCTCGACGTCGACGACTTCATCGGCAAGGCGTTCACGACCGGCCCGGACGGCAAGCTCTACCAGCTTCCCGACCAGCAGTTCGGCAATCTCTACTGGTTCCGCAAGGACTGGTTCGACCGTCCGGAGATCCAGGAGAAGTTCAAGGCGAAGTACGGCTACGATCTCGGCGTTCCCGTGAACTGGTCGGCTTATGAAGACATCGCCGAGTTCTTCACCAACGACGTCAAGGAAATCGACGGCGTTCGGGTCTATGGCCACATGGATTACGGTAAGCGCGCGCCCGACCTCGGCTGGCGCATGACCGACGCCTGGCTGTCCATGGCCGGCGCCACCTCGCCGGGACTCCCGAACGGCCGCCCGATCGACGAATGGGGCATCCGCATGGAGGAGGGCTCGTGCAACCCGGCCGGCGCCTCGGTATCGCGCGGCGGCGGAACCAACTCACCGGCGGCCGTCTATGCGATCGCCAAGTGGGACGAGTGGCTGCGCAAGTACGCTCCTCCCGGAGCCGCCGACCTCGACTTCTACCAGTCGCTGCCGGCCCTCGCGACGGGCAACGTCGCCCAGCAGATCTTCTGGTACACGGCCTTCACCGCGACGATGGTGGCGCCCAAGGACCAGGGCAACAACACCGTCGACGACGCCGGCAAGCCGCTGTGGCGGATGGCGCCGTCGCCGCATGGCCCCTACTGGAAGGAAGGCATGAAGCTCGGCTACCAGGATGCCGGTTCGTGGACGCTCATGAAGTCGACGCCCGTCGACCGTCGCAAGGCCGCCTGGCTCTATGCCCAGTTCGTGGTCTCGAAGACGGTGGACGTGAAGAAGTCGCATGTCGGTCTCACCGTCATCCGCGACAGCACGATCAATCATGAGTCCTTCACCGAGCGCGCGCCGAACCTCGGCGGCTGGGTGGAGTTCTACCGGTCTCCCGACCGCGTGCTGTGGACGCCGACCGGCGTCAACGTGCCCGACTATCCGAAGCTCGCGCAGATCTGGTGGCAGCAGATCGGCGACGTGAACTCTGGTGCGTTCACTCCCCAGGAGGCCATGGATCGTCTCGCCGGCGAGATGGACGTGACGATGGCCCGCATGCAGGCCGCCGACGAGGCCAAGCAGGTCTACGGTGGCTGCGGACCGCGCCTCAACGAGGAGAAGGATCCCTCGGAGTGGCTCGGCAAGCCGAACGGGCCTGCCGCCAAGCTCGAGAACGAGAAGGAGCAGGGCCAGACCATCGCTTACGACGAGCTGATCAAGCGCTGGACGCAGAAATAGTGATGTTTACAAGCTGACGTGCGTCCCGGGAGGCGCTGGCGCCTCCCGGGATTTTTCATGTAGTCTCGTGACCTGTCGATGCTGTGACAGGAAGGCGCTCTCGCTGGAATGACACTCGAACTGAAAAGCGTGACCAAGCGCGTCGGCTCGGACGTCCACATCCACGAGACCGACCTTGTTCTCGCCGAGAGCAGCTTCAACACTCTTCTCGGCCCGACGCTGGCCGGCAAGACGTCGCTCATGCAGCTCATCGCCGGGCTCGTTCCTCCGACCACGGGCGAAGTGTGGTTCCGCGGCAGGAACGTCTCCGGCGTGCCCGTGCAGAAGCGCAACGTGTCGATGGTCTACCAGCAGTTCATCAACTATTCGAACTTCACCGTCTATGAGAACATCGCCTCGCCCTTGCGCGTCGCCGGCCTTGCCGCCGCCGAGATCGACCGGCGCGTCCAGTCGACCGCCGAGCTCCTGCGTTTGACGCCGATGCTCGGCCGCCGCCCCAGCGAGCTGTCGGGCGGCCAGCAGCAGCGCACCGCCATCGCCCGGGCTCTGGTCAAGGATTCCGACATCATCCTGCTCGACGAGCCGCTCGCCAATCTCGACTACAAGCTGCGCGAGGAGCTGCGCGACGAGCTGCCCAAATTCTTCGCCGATCGCCGCTCCGCCATCGTCGTATACGCGACGACCGAGCCCATGGAGGCTCTGCTGTTCGGCGGCAACACGGCGACGCTGCATGAAGGCCGCGTCACCCAGTTCGGGCCCACCGCCGAGGTCTACAAGAGGCCCCGCGACCTGGTGAGCGCCCGCGTGTTCTCCGACCCACCGATCAACACGGCCGCGGTCATCAAGCGGGGCTCGGAGATCGTCATCGGCGATGCCATTCGGCTGCCCCTGTCGAATGGGGCGAAGTCGATACCCGACGGACCCTACACCATCGGCATCAGGCCCCATCACATCACCCCGCATGCGAAGCGTCCGGGAGCGGCAGAGATCGAGGGCAAGGTTCTCATCACCGAGTTGAGCGGCTCCGAAAGTGCCGTTCACTTCGACATGAACGGCCAGACCTGGGTGTCGCAGTCGCACGGCATCCATCCGCTGAAGGTCGGCACGCGGGCCAAGCTCTACGTCGAGATGGGTCACACTCTCTTTTTCGACGACGAGCAGAAGCTTATCGAAGGGCGGGAGTGATGGCGAAGATCCTGCTCAAGGAGCTGGCCCATAGCTACGTTCCCGAACCGAAGACCGACGCCGACTGGGCCCTGAAGCCTCTCACGCTTGAGTGCGCCGACGGCAGCGCCTATGCGCTCCTCGGGCCGTCCGGCTGCGGAAAGACGACGCTTCTCAATCTCATCTCGGGTCTGCTCGCACCCACTAAGGGTCGCATCTTCTTCGACGAGCGGGACGTCACCGGCGCCAGCCCCGAGGAGCGCAATATCGCCCAGGTCTTCCAGTTCCCGGTCATCTACGACACGATGACCGTCTACGACAATCTCGCCTTCCCCTTGCGCAATCGCCGGGTCGCCGCCGCCGAGACCGACCGGCGCGTCCGCGAGGTGGCGAAGATGCTCGAGCTCGGCGCCATGCTCGACCGCCGCGCCTCCGGTCTCACTGCCGACACCAAGCAGAAGATCTCCCTCGGCCGCGGCCTGGTGCGCTCCGACGTCAACGTGATCATGTTCGACGAGCCGCTCACCGTCATCGACCCGCATCTCAAATGGGTCCTGCGCTCCCAGCTCAAGGAACTTCACCAGCGCATCGGCCGTACGATGATCTACGTCACCCACGACCAGACCGAGGCGCTCACCTTCGCCGAGAAGGTCGTCGTCATGAAGGATGGCGAGGTCGTCCAGATCGGCACGCCGATCGAGCTCTTCGAGACGCCCAACCACACCTTCGTCGGCCACTTCATCGGCTCGCCCGGCATGAACATCCTCCAGTGCAGCGTGAAGGGCGGCAGGGTGACCGTGGCGGGCACGCCGATCGAGACCGCGAACGCCGGGAACTACCGCGGCAAGGGCAAGAAGCTCGAGCTCGGGGTGCGACCCGAATTCGTCAAGTTCGCCGACAGCGGCATGCCGGTCGACGTGGTGAAGGTCCTCGACGTCGGCCGCTACCGGATCGTCGAGACGCGCAACGCGAAGAACGTGGTCAAGCTTCTCGTGCCCGAGGACGAGCCGATCCCGACCGGGCGCGCCCACCTCCACTTCGATCCCGGCCATTCCCGCATCTATGAAGACGGCTGGGTGGTGGGCGCCCGATGAACAAGACCGTCAACCAGAAGGCCTGGTTCTTCGTCCTACCGGTTGTCCTGCTGGTGGCGTTCAACGCCCTGATCCCGCTGATGACGGTCGTCAACTATTCCGTCCAGGAGACGTTCGGAGACAACGTATTCTTCTGGGCCGGCGAGCGCTGGTTTCAGGAGCTCTTGAACTCCGACCGCTTCCACGCCTCGCTGCTGCGCCAGATCCTGTTCACCGGCATCGTTCTCCTGATCGAGGTGCCCCTCGGCCTAGCCATCGCGCTAACCATGCCGCGCCGCGGCCCGTGGGTCTCGGTCTGCCTCGTGTTCATGGCCCTGCCGCTGCTCATCCCGTGGAACGTCGTCGGCGCCATGTGGAACATCATGGCGCTTCCCGACATCGGATTGCTCGGCCGCACGCTGCGCGAGCTCGGCTTCGAGTACAACTACACCCGCCAGCCCCTCGCGGCGTGGTTCACCATCGTCCTGATGGATGTGTGGCATTGGACGTCGCTCGTCGTCCTCCTGTGCTATGCCGGACTCGTCTCCATCCCCGATGCCTTCTACCAGGCCGCCAAGATCGATGGCGCCAAGCCTTGGGCGGTATTCCGCTACATCCAGCTGCCGAAGCTCAAATACGTCCTGACCATCGCCATCCTGCTGCGCTTCATGGACAGCTTCATGATCTATACCGAGGTGGTCGTCCTGACCGGCGGCGGACCCGGCAACGCCACGACTTTCCTGTCGATCGATCTCGTCAAGACGGCCCTCGGCCAGTTCGATCTGGGGCCGGCCGCCGCCATGTCGCTCGTCTACTTCCTCATCATTCTGCTGTTCAGCTGGCTCTTCTACACCTTGATGATGCGTAACGAGGTCAGATGATGCGTCTTCGTTATCTCGTACCGACCGTCTACATCATCATGCTGCTGCTGCCGATCTATTGGCTCCTGAACATGTCGTTCAAGACCACCAACGAGATTCTCGGCGGCTTCACCCTGTGGCCGCGCGATTTCACGTTCGAAAACTATCGCGTCATCTTCACCGATCCCGGCTGGTACAACGGCTACATCGCCTCGCTCGAATACGTCGTCATCAACACCATCCTGTCGGTGGCCGTGGCCCTGCCGGCCGCCTACGCCTTCTCGCGCTACCGATTTCTCGGCGACAAGCATCTCTTCTTCTGGCTGCTCACCAACCGCATGGCGCCGCCCGCCGTCTTCGCGCTGCCCTTCTACCAGCTCTATTCGGCGGTCGGGCTCTTCGACACGCCGTGGGCCGTGGCGCTCGCCCACACGCTGTTCAACATTCCGCTTGCCGTCTGGATCCTCGAGGGCTTCATGTCCGGCGTGCCGAAGGAGCTCGACGAGACGGCCTATGTCGACGGCTATTCCTTCTGGGGGTTCTTCTTCCGAATCTTCATGCCGACCATCGCCGCCGGTATCGGCGTCGCCTGCTTCTTCTGCTTCATGTTCTCATGGGTCGAGCTGCTGCTGGCGAAGACGTTGACCTCGGTAGCCGCCAAGCCGATCGCCGCGTTGATGACCAAGACGGCAAGCACCTCCGGCTACCAGCTCGGGCTTCTGGCGGCGGCCGGCTCCCTGACGCTCATTCCCGGCGCCGTCGTCATCTACTTCGTGCGGAACTACATCGCCAAGGGCTTCGCCCTTGGCCGGGTGTGACGAGCGAACGCCATGGAAAACACCTCCCTCATAACCTGGATGGCGTGGACATGGCCCACTGCCGCGTTCTTCGCCTTCATCCTCGCCTGCCTGATCGCCATGTCGGTCTGGGAGTACTACGTGCCCGGCGGCTCGCCGCGCCGGGGCGTCCTGGGGCTCGATACCACGCGCGGCGACCGGCTCTTCATCTCGCTGCTCGGCAGTGCCTACATCTTCCTGGGTTGGGTCGGAATCATGGGACCGCCGCTCTGGGGCGGGCTCGCCATCGCGCTCGCCTGGGCCTTCTTCGTTTTTCGCTGGGTCTGATCAGTTGCGGCGCCAGGTGCCGCGCGCCACGTCCCGATCGAGCGCCGATTTCCTGATCTTCTCGGTGGCCGTGCGTGGCAGCTCCGGCGCCACGCGGATGTAGCGCGGCCACATGAACTTCGCCGTTCGCTCCGCAACGAAGGCGAAGACGTCGTCGGCGACGATCGCGGCGCCCGGCTGGGGCTCGACGTAGAGCAGGATGTCGTCGTCGCCGATCTCCGAAGGCACGGCGACGGCAGCCGAGATATGGACGAGGGGGTGCGTGTCGACGACGGCTTCGAGCTCGAGTGCCGAGACGTTCTCGCCGCGGACGCGGATGGCATCCTTCAGCCGGCCGCGGTAGTGGAAATATCCGTCACTTTCCATGGAGCCGAGATCGCCGGTGTGGAACCAGCCGCCGCGCATGGCGGTCGCCGTAGCTTCCGGGTCTCCGACGTAGCGCGTGAAGAGGCCGAAGGGTTCGTCGGTTCGCACCACGATCTCTCCGGTCTCGCCCGTCGGCGCATGTTGACCGTTCGCCGTTTGGATCGCGACCTCGTAGCCTGGCACGGCTTGGCCGATCGATCCCGTCCGCACATGACCCCGCCGATTGAAGGTGCAGGCGATGCACTCGGTCATCGCATAGGATTCGAGGATCTCGACCTTGAATCGGTCCTCGAATTGCCGGACGTCGGCCGGCCGCGCCCCGCCGCCGATGCCGAAGCGGAGCGTATGGTCTTCGGGTGCATCATCGCCCTTGAGCAGGATGGCGATGATCGATCCCACATAGCAGAGATAGTTTGCCCGCGACCGCCGGACGTCGTCCCAGAAACGACTGAGCGAAAAGTTCGGCGCCAGCGCCAGCGCTGCTCCTGTGTGCAACAGCACCGACAGGATGTAGATGGCATCGATGTGGAAGAGCGGCGTCAGGTAGAGCCAGCGGTCGCCGACGCCGAGCGGGATGAGGTCGACGTGCCGTTCGCCCGTGAACACCTCGTAGGCATGCGACAGCTCGACGGCCTTCGAGCGCCCTCCGGTGCCGGAGGTGAAAAGGATGCGGCAGCAGTCGCCGGGTTCAAGCTCTATTGCCGCCCGCGCTTCCCAGCGACGTCGGGCCGCGGCGATCTCGCGGAGCTCGGCCTCGCTGCAGACCCACAGCCCATCGAGGCTAATGCCGCAAGCCTCGAGATGGGCTCGCAACGCATCGCCGACCACGACGGCGTTCGGTCGCGAAATCTCCAGCATGTGACGCAGCACCTCGCCCTTGTGCTGTCCGTTGACGGCGATCTCGACCAGCCCCGCGCAGGAGAGCGCATAGCGCAGGATGAGGTAGTCCACCGTGTTGCCGAGGATGCAGGCGACACGGCTGCCCTTAGCCAGGCGCTCGCTGAACGTGGCGGCGGTCGCGGCGATCCTTTCGAGAAAATCGCCGTAGCTCAGGCTTTCTCCTCCGGCCGTGGCGAACACCATGAGCCGGTCGTCTCCGAAGGTGCGCGCCCGGTCGAGCAGGTTGGGCACCGTCCGGTGCGGCAGGTCCTGCAGGGCTAGGCCGCGCCGAACGTTCATGTGTCCTACTCGTCCGACCCTTCCTCGACCAGGCGGCGCAGGCGAGCAACATCGCGGATTTGGAGGGCACGGCCCCGCCTGGAGATCAGGCCGCGCTCCTCGAGCCAGGAAAGCTCGCGCGTCACCGCTTCGCGATGCGTGCTGATGCGGCTTGCGATCTCTTCGTGCGTCGGGGCGGGCTCGATGCTCCCCTCGCGCGCCCCGGCCTTCGTGCTGACGATCCGCAGGAGCTCCGCCTGTACGCGGTTGCGGACCGCGAGCGTGCTGAACTCGAAGACCCGCGCCGTGAGGCTGCGCACCTGCTGCGAGAGATGTTTGAGCACGGCGGCGCGAAAGGCCGGGTGATCGTCGAGCGCCCGCGCGAAGGTCTTCTGCGGCATGATCACGGCGAGGCAGGGCTCGACGCATTCCACGCTCGCCGAACGCGCCTGCCCGTCGATGGCCGCGAGCTCCCCGAAGATCGCACCGGACCTCAGGTCGCGAAAGCTGACTCGCGATCCCGCCGGCGAGTAGATGTTAACGCGGGCGTGCCCCGACAGAAGGAAGAGGACGTCGCCCGACTGGTCTTCCTGCGTGATCATGATTTCGCGCGCCTTGAAGGTCCGCCGGTGGCATTGGCGCCCGAGAGCGTCGAACGCCGCATCCGAGAGCCCGGCGAAGAAGGCGATGCCGCGCAATGCATCGGGGGGCAGGGAGCTCATCTGACCTCAATCCTGTGGGGCGCCGGAGTTTAGGCGGCGGGCGTCGGCAGCGCAAATCCCTCCGGGTGTGCGCTTTCTCACAGCGGCCGCCCGGGCGCTCCTCTAAATCTCGTCCAACGTCGATGAGGCGCGCAAAAAGCCTCACGCAAACAGGAGGAACGCAAATGTCGCTCATGGAACTGCGCCTATTCGGCGCCAAGCCGGCCGAGGATGCGGAAGCGCAATCCACGACGCCGCGCCTGACGCTGGCCCGGCGCCTGGCCGAAGCCATTTCCGCCTATGCCGAGGCGGCGGCCATGGCTCGCTCGACGCCGTTCGAACTCCATCTTAACCGCCGCGCCGGCAGCGAGCGGCCGCACCGCAGATACAGCGAATGAAACCGACATCCGAAGGAAAGGACCGACCCATGACCACCCATCGCCAGCAATCCACCGCCTCGCACCTCGAGGGAGCCAACGATCCCTTCGCCTGGCTCGAGAAGTGCCGATCCTGCATAGCCAATTGGCTGGCCGGCCGCGCAAGGAAGGCGCAAGCCCGCCGGCTCGCCGAGCTCGTGTCGCGGATGGACCCCCACCTGCGCGACGACATCGGACTCCCACGCGATCTCGAAATCCCGCGCCGGTCCAATTCGACGATCGCCATCGCGACTCTAATAGAAGTCATGTCTGAGCGTCGTCGCTGAGATGAAAACAACCCTGATGGACGCCTCGCCCCGGGCGCCCATCCTTCCCGTCGAATCGCGCAATGGGTTTCGCTTGGTCACTTCATTTGACTGCAGAGAAAACGGCCTGGGTTTCCCGCCGCGCACCGGACGTCGACGCGTCGCGTTTTGCATTCAACCTATTGATTATAAAAAATTTGCGCTCGATCGGCGCGCCCACCACGCGGTCCGATGGATACAATCAGTAAAATACATGTAGGTGTCTGCACAACTTTCTGTATAAAACCGAATCGCAGACGAAACAAATCGAGGGTGGCCGATGACCGAATACCTCCCTGGCCCATAGCCTGCAGGACCGCCGAGTAGCCTTGCCGTCGGCCGCGCACCTGAACAAACGCTAAGTCGCACCATCCGCCCTCCAGGCGGACATCGACAGTTCATGCCCGCCGCATAAGGCCTTCGCCGGTTCCGAATCCTCCACCTGCCTCAACTTTGATCGGAATCCCCTCGATGAAGCGTTTCCTCGCTCTCATGTCGCGCCCGGCTGTCGTCTTTGCACGGCGTTCTAAATCGCTGTTCGGCGCAACGTCCGCCATCAATGCCTTCGTGCTCCTTCCCTTCCTGCAGGCCTGCACGATCGCACCGGTGCAGACTTCATCCGTTCTTCCGGTACTGGAGGGCAGCAGCAAGGTAGGGCAGGGGGCGGCGAAAAAGGGGGAAGCCGACCTTTTGACGACGGCGAGTGCCGCCTTCGCCAAGGGCCAGCCGATTGCCAAGAGCCTGGCGTCACTCGCCGCTGACACGCCGGATTTCGCGCCGCCCGGGGCCGGCAGCACCGGCAATGTCGATCCTGCCACCGGCAAGCTCACGTTCGGCGTTCCCCTGGCAGGCATCGGCGGCGGCACGACGCCGTCCTTCACGCTCGGCCTCTCCTATTCGAGCGCCTCCGTCTACGAGACGGCGATCAACTGGAATTATGAGCAGGTGCCGGGCGAGGTCGGCCTCGGCTGGTCCCTTCCTGCGGCGCACATGCGGATTGCGCGGCTGCCGGGCAGCACCGGAGTCGCCTACGATGATTCCTTCATGCTGATGACCGGCACCGCCGGCTATCGCCTCGCTCTCGTCGGCTACGACCAGCCCAACAATGTGAAGTACTACGAAACCAACGACGGCGATTTCGCACGCCTCGAGTTTCACGACAATTCGGGAAGCGATCCAGGCTCGCCCGAAAGCAGTTCTTATTGGGTGCTCACCGACGCCACCGGCATCAAGTACTACTACGGCTGGGCCTATCGCGCGCAGGATGGCGCTTCGAGCACTGACACCGACTTCGCGAGCTTCTGCACCGATCTCGAAAGCGGGCCGATCTTCCAGGCGGAGGCGGACGACTGCGAGTTTGGCCCGGCCGAGCTCGACGTCCGCTGGGGCTCCTGGACGGGCGTTTCCTACGACACCGTGAACCAGGAGCAGTTCGCCTCGAGCTGGTATCTCTCGGCGATCGAGAACATCAACGGCCTGAGGACGACGCTTTACTACGGCCGCCACACGCAGCAGGTCGGCCAGCAGAAGATGTCGAACCCCGAGCGCACGGCTGTGCCGAAGACGTTCGGCAAGGCGACGTACCTTTACAAGGTCGTAACCGACGACGGCAGTCAGTTGACGCTCGATTGGGCATCGCGCACGGCGACGGAGATCCTCGATCCGCGCCAGTACAACAGCGAGCCGGACGGTTACCAGGAGAAATACCAGGCGCTCTATCTGAGCCAGGTCGACACTTTCGACGGTGGCATCGCGGCGCCGAACGGCGGCTGGACAACGGCTCCCACCCCGGTGTCGCAGGCCGCCCTCGGCTACAACAATGGCGTGCTGCTCGGCTTTGACAATCCTGAGCAGCTCATGGGCAAGCGCGTCCTCACGGCCGTCACGCCGAGCGAATACAATTTCGCCAAGGCCGCAGACGGCGATGCCGCTCCGTTCGACCCGCAGCCCAGCTATGCCTTCGGCTATTGGGGCCAGAACACCGTGCAGCAGACGGAGAACGGTGCGACGTTGTCGAACGACGACGGCGTGTCCGTATCCCGTTGGAACGACGACCAGGGTTTCAACGCGCACAAGGGTGCGCTCTATGGTCTGATCAAGAGCGTCACCTCACCGCTCGGCGCGACCACCACCTATCAGTACACCAATGCGCAGGGCACTCTGGTCCAGCGCACCCTGGAGGTCGATGACCTCGCCCCCTACACGGAGGTCAACGCCAACCGCCACGCTTACGTGGGCTCCGGCTACGTGCTTCTCTCGACCGACGTTACCGCTCCTGGTAGCACAGACGTCCACAACGGCTTCTTCATTTTCGCCTGGACCAGCACCGGTTGGCAGCGCGTCGTGAGCGAGGTGTCGCGCGGCTACTACAGCGGCTTCACGCTGCAGAGCGACATGGACACTTATCCGAATGCCTTCGACTTCGTGTCGATGGGCAACGGCATGGTGGGCGTATCGCTGCCCAACGGTCTGACCAACTCCGCCGGCCATGCGTGCAACGACGTCTTCGTATACCAGCAGCAGCGCAGCCAGGAGACATGGGCGGCCATCGGCGACAACTCCGATGCGAACAGTCCTTATTTCGGCTCCCATTGCGGCAACACGCGCGTCGCCGTCTCGAACGATACCGTCGGCATCGTCGCCGGCGCCGACCAGGATTGGAACCTCTGGCATAGCAACAACGGCTGGCAGCAGGACGACGGCATCGGCCACTACTCGGGATCGTTCAGCCGCACCTATTCGGGGCAGGACATCCCCGTCGCCACGCAGATCGGCGAAGGCTTCGCCGGTTTCTATTTCGCGCCGCCACCCGGCAACGAGCAGCAGGACATTGTCGCCACGCTCGCCTTCATCAAGGATTCCGGCGTCCAGGAATCCTCGCCCGGCCAGGCGAACGTGGTCGTCACGACGGCGCAGATCGGCCAGCAGTTCGGCATTCGCAGCGGGCCGCAGCAGGGGAAAAGCTGGCTCGATCTCATGGCGCGCGCCATCTATCCCCAGGGCGACGCGCTGAACCTCATCGTCGCGATGGGGGCGCAGCGTGTGTACAATTCCGTTCAGGAAGTGGAGACGGGAAGCCAGTACTTCGATCCCAACATCACGCAGAACATCGTTCTGCGCGGCACCTACGTTGTTCCGGCATCCGGCGGCAACGCGAGTTTCCCGTTGCCCGCGGCCGTCACGCCGGTCGACTACGCCTCGGCAAATGGCGGCGCAGCGGCTGACTATGTTCAGTGGGCGACCGCGCCGCCGGCGCAGCAGGTGTCGCAGACGCCGGCCGAATACTACTGCTGTAACCAGCACCATCCTTGGGTGAGCGATGCGATCAGCACGGGCATGATGGTTGGGCTGGCGAATTGGGCGACCTATACGTGGCAGGACGTCTATAGCGGTCTCCAGGGCGCTGAAGGCTCCGTGCAGAACCAGCAATGCGGTGCGACGATCCCGGGGCCCGTCGGTCTCGAAATTTCCACCGCTACGACCTACCCGGGATGGGACGATTTCGGGACGACGCCCTCGCAGACCACCGGCAATGCGTGCTTCTTCGGCGACACGGGCGGAGATGGTGAATATTCCGATCCCGATCTCTACAGCAGTGACGACGTATTCGCTTTGCTGCGAGGCTACGGCGGCGGCTATAGCTCGTGGGTCTATGACCCCCTCAACGAGACCGTCGACCGCGATCAATACGCCACCATGACGTATTTCCCGCCTCGCGAGCATGGGCCCATGCAGAGTGAGGACTGGCGCATCTTCAACGGTGTCATGGAATTCGTCGGTATCGCCTTGCTTGCGAGCGGCTGGGGTTCGGCCGCGGGCGCGGCACTCACGGGCGAGATGCTGAGCGCCGCCACCGAGGGCGTCATGAGTGCCGCCTTCACCGCGCAAATGATCGTTCCGATGCTGGCCCATGAGCGCATCACGGGCGGGCCTCTGTCGAACTATGCCGCATCGCGCCGCATCTTCTTCTTCGGGGAGAATTTCTGGGTCCGCAATGCGGATGAATCTCTGTCTCCGGTCGCGCTGCCCAACAACGCCGATTCCCAGAGCTTCCGTCCGAGCAATATCCCGTCGGACATGTCTCTCTTGACGTCGGTCAGCGGAACGATCGCCAACTATACTCCGCTCACCTATTCGAACGGGCAGACCGCCAGCCCGATCAACGCGACCTACCTGTTCGAGTTCTGGAATGGCGACGTGCGCCGGACCAACGACGGGACCTTTGCGCCCGCCGACGTGCCTCAGATTTTCAGCGCCTCGAACTGGTCCTCCGAGAATCCCAACGTGGATTCGGACAACCTGACGGGCGACGCCGCCTTCATCCTCTACGACCAGGGTCCGAATTCGCAGTCGTTCTCGGCCCGCGCCGGCAATGAGTTCGTGCTTTTCGCGGTCGTAGACCATGCGTCGACGGGCGAGGTGACCGACAAGGTCGTGTCGTCCGTTACCACCGACGACGGCATCAAGCAGACCCGCACCACCTTCGCCTACGCGCCCGATCTCGGCAAAGGCACGAATGGACGCTATAGCCTGAGCGGCTCGACGGGCCTTTACGCCCAGACCACCGTTTCCTATCAGGGCACCCAGGAAACGATTTTCGTATCCGGCGCCGGTTGCCTGACTTCGGCGAACTCCGCTGGAATATCACTCGACGCCACCTGCACGGGCGCCACGGCCACCACCGTATCGACGCGCTTCCTCATGCATGCCGACGGGCGCATCGAGTCCCTCGCAAGCCCTGGTCAGTGCATGCTCGCCAATTCCTCCGGCGCGGCGCTCACGCTGGCATCCTGCGACCCGTCCAACTCCGCCCAGTTATTCGCTCTCTACGACCTGCCGGACGCAACGCAACCCTTCGCCCTGAAAACCATCGGTCTCAGCACCGCCGGCGATCTGTGCGCCAGCGTCGGCGCCACGATGTCGTGGACGAGCTGTGTCCAGTCGGATGAGTCGCAGGTGCTGCAGATCGGCCTTGCCAATGCCGACAACAGCGGCCGCGCGGCCGGCACCACCATCGTCTACAGCTATGCCGGCAGCAGCGCCAACCGCTCAGTGATCGATGCGACCGGTGTGCAAGCTGCCATTCCGGGCTATGCCGGTGCGGTCGACTTCGACTCCACGGACGCGACGCGGCCGACGATGCCCTGGACGACCTATTTCGGCGAACTGCTCGGATCGGCGTATCGATCAGAAAGTTATCGCGCCGGGCAGTCGGCGCCATACAGGACGTCCGATACCGTGCACGAGGTCGTCGACCTCGTCCGCAGCGGCGCCTATGACGGCGGGCTGACGCGACGGCTTTCGCGCGCGGCATGGATCACGGATACCAACGACGGCGTCGAGACCGTCTCCGCGGCGGACTACAACGGCCTGAGCCAGCTCCGCGCCACCCATATCAGCACGCAGAAGGCGGTCACCGCGGCGGATGAATCCGGCAACGTGAGTCTCGTCGCGCAGACCATCCGCTCGGCGAAGTACACCTACTATGCCTGGGAGGTGCCGGCCTACAGCGCCGCCATGCTCGCAGCCAACCGACTCTCCGACGTCTACGAAACCTTCGGCACTGTCAGCGACGACGATGCGGCGCCCGAGCCGGTGCTCGCGAACGTCACCACCTACACGCAGGTCAATCGCGAAGTCGACGGCGCATCCGTCATGCTACCCCTGGCCACCTATCAGGGCCGCGGCAATGACATCGCCGTCACGCTGCCGCAGATGGTGATCGGATACTCTCCGCTCGTTTCGACGGGCGGTTCGAACGGCGAATACATGGAGCCGGACACCAGCAGCGGCAACCAGGGGAATTGGGGTTGCCTGGTCGCCGCCGTGACCAACGGCCAGGCGACCTTGAGCACAGACGGCGCCTGTGCCGACGTCGAAGGCGCCTCGGCCGGCGCCACCGGCGCCGTCTACACGGCGCACAAGATCGTAAACCCGCTCGACACGCAGGATGCGAGCGGCGGCTACCACACCCTGTGGCTGCTCGAATCGCAGACCGTCCCCGGCCAGTGCCTGAGCCAGTCCGTGAACGGCAGCACAGGCTTCGGCCTCTCGCCGTGCAATTTCACCAGCGTCACGCAAAAGTTCGGACTTGAGACCGAGTATCT
This sequence comes from uncultured Alphaproteobacteria bacterium, assembly GCA_963789175.1. Taxonomy (GTDB): domain Bacteria; phylum Pseudomonadota; class Alphaproteobacteria; order Rhizobiales; family Aestuariivirgaceae; genus CAWBJO01. Next base: position 127,767 of record CAWBJO010000001.1, on the reverse strand, counting down.
TCAGAACTACGGCTTCTACACGACCTTCAATCTCTATCTGCCGGAGAATGGAGGAGCCAATGACGTCGTCCTGCGTGGCTTCCGGGACGATTCGGGTTCGGGGTATTTCGCTCCGCAATGGACGACGGCGGGAACGACCGTGCCCAATTTTCCGCTTTCGGGCGAGCGCATTTGGGCCGCCAGGGCGATAGCCTATCCGGCGGTCGAGCTCGGCATTGGCTCGTCCGACTGCCTCTACGGCGTTGGCGCCTCGCTCACCATGGATGGCAGCTGCGCGACTTCGACGCCCCGCGACTCGACCTGGCTTCTCCATGCCAACGGCATGGTCGAGAGCAACGGCAATCCCAACCTTTGCTTCACGGCCGGCGCCGACGGAATTTCCGTGACCCAGGCTTGTGCCATTGGCACCGGCCTGGCGACTTTCCGCCTTGTCGACAAGTGGTACGACGCGGGAGCCTCCTCGATCGGCGCCGATGCGGGGTATTTCACGCTCAAGAGCATGGCCCTCAATACGACGGAACCCTACTACGGCAATTGCCTCGCCTACCCGAGCGCATGGTCGAGCTGCACGGCCGGCAACGTCACCGAGCTTGGGCTTGGTACGCCGCTGAACGTGAACCTGCCCTTGCCGGCGCCTGCGACTCTCGACGCCAGCCCCGACGCCTGGATCAAGAAGAACGAGATCGTCGGACGCAATCTCATCACTCTCCAGCCGACCGACATCACCACCTACTACGGCGCCACCGAAGCGGGGACCGACCTCTTCCTGACGAGCTCCGTCATTCTCTCGGCGACCAACAAGGGCCTGCCCATCGCGAGCTTTGCCGTCGGCAGCCAGTTGAGCCATCGCGCCGGCTATTTCGGTTTCGAGCCCTATGAGACGGCAGGGACCGCGGGTTCCGCCGCCTACTGCACCGATGCCAACTGGAACTGCGCAGGGGGCGAAGTCGCGAGCTTCACCACGAGCAATGTCCAGCCCCATGCCGGCGGCCAGTCCAGCTACTGGTCCGGGAGCGGCGGCATCACCGTCTCTCCCGTGACCTTCATGCCGGCCATCGACATCTACGGCCAGCCGCTCGACACCGTGGTCTCCGCCTGGGTCGCGCCCGCAGCGTCCCAAAGCTGCACGCTCGGTTTCACGGACGCCAGCGGCAATTCCGTCTTCGATCAGAGCGTCACCGGCGACGGCTCTGCCTGGTACTACCTCGAAGGCATCATTCCGGCCTCGACGAATGTCGGCACGTCCGCCCCGGTTGCCGCCTGCGCGGCGGGCGGCGCTATCGACGACGTCCGCTTCTCGGGCGTGCAGGCGGGATTCAGCGCCACGATCTACGATCCCAATGCCTACTACCGCGCCGTGTCGAACCTGGCCGACAACGGCAACACCGCCCGCGCCGTCTATGATGATCGCGACGACGTCATGGCCGGCTATGTGGAGCGTCTGGGCGCCGATCACGCCGTCTCGAGCCGTATGACCTCCGGCGCCATGGCGGCCGGCTTCAGCCGCTTCGGCGGGTTCAATCTTCTCAACGCCAGCCAGGGCGCGCCTGCCGGCGTGACCTACGACATCTATTCGAGCGCCGTCCCCAACTCGGTCGCATCCGTGAGCTGGGCACCCGAATCCTCGCTCTTCTGTGCCAATCTGCCGGTCCAGTCGTGGGACACGGGCTGCCCGGCGGCGCAACAGGGCACCGGAACCTTCACGGCGAGCCTCACCGGCTCCGCCTTCGGCCTGCGCACGCTAGTCGAGCGCAATGACGCATCGGACGATCCGATCGAAATCGGCTGGCAGGCTCCGGGCCTGTCGAACACGCCGGCAGTGGTCTTTTCGTTCACCGACGCCGCGCAGGGTCTCGGCCAGTTCATGTTCTTCTCCGATCGCGATGTCACGGGAGCGTCGAACGATCTTGCCACGCCCGCCGATGCGACGAGCGACATCGTCTCGCTGCCGCGCGATTGGATGATCGTCGCCTATGAGGACAACGTCGCCGTGTTCGGCGACGGTAAGCTCCTGCTCAGCGTTTCGGCCAAGAGCGACGATGAGCAGTGGACGGTCGACAATTACCTGCTGACGACCGACCAGACGACCATAACATTCGATACCGACGATGCGAGCTTCACCAATGTGCTCGCCGGCAGCGCTCCGACGCTGACGACGGCATACGCGAACGCAGCGCTCCAGCCGATGCAGTCTCATGTGCTCAATCTCATGCGCATGACGGAGGGCGAAAGTCCGGTGGCGTCGCTTGTCGACGTTGTGTCCGGCTACCTGCGCGACGGCTGGGGCCGCCCGGCTGTCCAGACCTTGCCCATCTACTATCCGGCGAACGGCGACTCCGCGACGCAGATGCTGACCTACCGGCCTGGGTTGCTGCCCGTCTTCGACTGGGCGAACGGCGCCATCCACACTGGCGAGAACGTCGCCAGCGACCTTTACGACTTCTATGCGTCCGGTGCCGGTGCATCCCGCACGCTCAACCCGCAGGACCCGCAATTCGCCTTCTCCTATGTGACGCGCTATCAGGAACCGGCCGGGCGCTCCTATCAGGCAGGCCAGCCTGGCTGGGCGCTGAGCATGCAGGCTGCCCAGAGCCGTGTCACCGAAACGGACTACCAGGATTGGAATGACGCCAACCTCGCGCAATCGATCGACATCGGCGATGATTCGACGCTTCAGAACACCTACAATACGTCGACGTCGAGTTCCGGTTTCGGCGCCGACCTCACCGTGTTCCAGCAGTCCGTGGCGGACACCTCGTCCCTGACGGGCTTGAGCCGCAACTCCTGGCAGGCGGCATCCACCGGCAAAGCCGCGCCGGACAAGAGTCTCAAGCTGCAGGATGCCACGGCGGGCTCCCTGTTCTCGGCCCTCAACGTTTCCCTCAACGGGGCCTCGCAGGTCAGCCAGGGAACCGTGGCCACGAATTCCGTGAGCCTCCTCCCCAACTATTTCGCGGGACAGCAGATCGCTTCGCCGGGCAACTTCCAGGCTGCCTCGGCGAGCGTCGATCCGCTCGGCCAGTGGAGCTTCGCGACCGATCCGGACCTGACGGGGGCAACGCACGTCTTGCGCGACGATGCTGGCCGGCTGCGCTTCTGGCGGGCCAACCCCGACATGAGCGATACAGCAAGCCAGGGATTTCGATATGCGAAGTACGACTCCCTCGGCCGCATCTCGGAAACCGGCGTGCTGCTCGCTGTCGCCGAGTTCGAGCCTCGCCGACTATGCAAACTGGGCGCGCGATGCCGATGTCGATACCGAGCTCGATGCGTCGAACAGCTGTCCCATCCACCGCTTCACCTATGACGTCGATCCGGCCACCGGCACCAGCATCGCCTACGCGCAATCGCGCGGCCGCGTGACGGGAACGACATACTTCCCGACCCTTGTGGCCGACCTGCCCGCGGCCTGCCCGGGACGAGGGGACGCCGATCCGGTCAACCTGACGTATGCGCAATATGACGACCTCGGCCGGACCATCGCGCGGACCGACGTCCGTCCCGGTTCGGAGAGCAGCGTCATGCGCTCCTCCGCCTATGCCTGGAACGTTGGTGGCATGGCGCCGACGGTCACCTATCCCGACCTCGACCAGACAGGGCTCTTCGTGACGACCGGCCAGAGCAGCCTCACCAGCTGGCCGACCGTCATGGGCTCGGTGGCACGCGCCTGCGACGGAAGCGATTGCTCGGGCACGGTCTACTCGGACCTAGTCACTTTCGACTGGCTTGGCATGCCGCTCACCGCGCAAACGGCAAATGGCCTAACCCAAACGATCGCGTACGACCTGCGCGGGGGAGCATTGAGCGCGACGACGGTCCAGGCGGCCTCGACTTTGTTGCAGGAAGACCTGCGCAACATGCAGAGCGCCGACAACGAGAATCCATGCCCGGGTGATGCGTCGATCTCGAACTACGCCGGCGGCCTTCTCATTGCGCGCCAGCTCGCCGGGGACGGCTTGCCGCCCGCGGATCAGGGCGTGTGGAGCTGCTATACCTATGACGGCGCCGGCCGCCTCGTCGAAACCGACAACTATGTCGCCAATGGCCAGGATTGGACGGGACGTGGCAGCTCTCTCTATGCCTACGACCCGAACGGCAATCTCATGGCGGCTGAGATCGGCGCCACGACGCCGCTGGCGAAGCAGGGTGCCGCACGCGCCCTGCCGCGGCCCCTCGAACCCGCCGCGGCCTCGAGAGCGGCAAAGCCCGCTCAGGGCGCGACCGCCAAGGCGCCGTTCGCCGTCGGTGACGGGACCGGCATGTCCTACGCCAGGTCGGGCAACGACCAAATTTCGCAGGCGACGCTCGCCTCTGGCAATCAGGTCGAGCTCGCCTACGATCCCAACTACGGCGAGGTGATGTCGATCGCAAGCGTCGGGAGCGGCTATGCCATGGCGTTTTCGCTCGATCCGCAGACGCGCAAGGTCGTGAACGAGACCGTCACGAGCGAAAGCACGAATGCCGCCGTCCTGGCGGTCGACATGGCCTATGACGGATCGGGCAGGCGCATCAGCCGCACCGTCATCGACCCGGTCAGCGCGGCGACGTCGTCCACCGACTACTGGTATGGGTCCGGCATCGACCCGCTGGTCATCGTCCGCGACGGAATATCCTACCGTCTCATCCAGGGCATCCTGATCGAGCAGCGCACCGGGGATGCGGCTCCAGTCGCGCAGTACTACGTGTTCAACGATCACCTGGGATCGGTGCGCATGGTGACTGACGCTGCGGGTGAGGTCGTGGAGAGCATCGGCTACGACGGCGACTGGGGGCGGACGCGCATCGAAGGCCAGGCATCCGTCACGAGCTACGATTCGATGTCCGCCCTGTGGCGCTTCCAGGGCAGGGAGCAGGATACCTTTCCGCTGTCGCGCCTCGGCATCGACGATACGGCGCTCGCCGGCTGGCTCGACGACCTCCAGCTCTACCACTTCCACTTTCGGGAATATGCCGCTGGCTTCGCCGCCTTCCTGTCGATCGACCCGGCCGGCCAGGACGCCTCGCCCTACATGGCCTTCGGCGACAATCCCGCCAACGCCGTCGATCTCGACGGGGGATGGTGGCAGCCCATCATGCTCGAGTTTCTCTTTTCCGCTTACTGGGGAGCATTTTGGAGTTTGTCGGAATCGCAGGGTGGCAATGGCGAACGAAATTTTGGAATCTGGGAAGCGACATTCATAGTGGGTTTGGGGCGCCAGGGTGCCCGATGGGCACGCGAGCTTACGGCAGTCATGCTGTCGCGAGCAGTCAGTCTTAAAGGAGGTCTCTTAACCAGGGTCGCGGTAGTGCGGCCCGAATACGTTTTGACGCGGAGTTCGAACCATGCTCGCGACAAATGTCGCGACCTGGCGTTCGCCTTCATCGAAGAGGTATTCGAGAACGTCGCGCTCTTTCTTACGACTCGTACCACGTACGCGGCGAGAGATCCGGCAGCGATGGCCTTCTTAGGCATGCTTGCGGTTGGAGCTATCGATGGAGTCGCCCTGAGGGTGTTTCAGCAGTTGGTTGGTTCGGCTGAAATCCGGTGGAGGGTAGCAGCCACATATAGCGCCGATAGCCCTCTCCGAAGCTATCGAGATGAGCTGAGGTACGTTGTTCGATCGTTCAATTGGCGGTATGGAATGACCGACACCACAGGTCAACTTGTCGCCCGCGTTATCTACACGGGAATCATGCTTGGCGTTCCTAATTCCTTCGAGGAGGCCGCGGGGTTCGGCTTGTGGGTAGTTCGCAATCTGGGCGGCAGAGGCGGGACGTGGACAATTGATTTGGGCATCGATCGTCGCCTTCCGACGGAGAGCGATCTCGCGGGGATCTACCTCGACTACCGCGGACGTGATACATATAACAGCATTATTCTGCAGCGTTACAATGGCGATCCAACCGTAGTCTCGATCGATAAACTTGACCATCCGCCCTCAGGCTGGGAAGGGGCGTACAATCGAGCATACGCCGAGTTGTTCCAGCAGCATGGAACCATCTGGTTGCGACTGAAAGACACTTTGGTCACTAACATCAAGCGGATCAGCCTCAGTATTGTCGGGCATAAATTTGGGTATTCCTCAAGACCCCGGGAACGGGCACCTCGTAATGAGTCCAGTGAATGAAACAAACGAAACAGATATTTTGAACCCCCCCGAAGACCTGAAAAAATGAGCTTCAGTCACGCCGCCCGGCCGACGTCCAACGTCCTGGCCCCCAGCCTGTCTGCCATCGCCTTCGGGTCGAGCCTCATGACTGCGTTCGGCATGCCCGCTGCCGCCCAGACGCTGTTATAGCCGAAAGCAGGTCGCGATCGATGTAGGTGTCGAGCCCGCCGTCGTGGCCGAAGGGCGGGATGCCGCCGATGGCATAGCCCGTCGTCTCGCGCACGAACGCCGCATCGGGCCGCACGATCGGCTCGCCGATGACGGTCGCCACCGCCTGCTCGTCGACGCGGTTCTTGCCCGACACCAGCAGCAGGATCGGCTTGCCCGAATTGCGGCCGCGGAATACCAGCGACTTGACGATCTGCCCGACCTCGCAGCCGCAGGCGCGCGCCGCATCCTCAGCCGTCCGCGTGCTCTCCGGCATCTGGCGGATCTCGACCGCGATCCCGAGGGCGTCCGCCGCCGCCTTCACCCGCGCCACCGCCCGCGGCAGTTCATCGCCCATCGGAAACTCCAGAGGAATTGCGTGCACCTTTCGGCCAAGCTGGACTAAAATCGACCTTGGACGGGATGACAAGGCCCGCCGCACGGGGTGCACGAGTGACGTCCTATCTTCCCCTGCCGCCCGCCGGCGTCCGCAAGGAGTTCGACGACGCCCTGCGCACCGCGCGCTTGGCCGAAGCCGCCCGCCTTGACGCCATCGCCGGCATCCGCGATGCCCAGGCGCTGCGCCTCGCCACCCTGCGGGACGAATTGCGGCCCCTCGTTGCCGGCGAGCCGCGCCTGGTGCCTTTCGTCCAGCTTGCTTTGATGACCGAAGACCCCCCGCGGCTGTGGATCGACCTCGTGACCTCCGTCGCCATGGAGCCCGACACGCGCCTCTATCGCCTGGAGCTCGATTACCCCACCGGCCGGGTGATCGCGCTCGAGACCGAGGATCGCGACGAGATGCGCCGCCGCATCGTCGCCGTGCTCGCCCACCGGGTCATCGAGCGGGAACGGGCCGCGCTCGGCACGATCCCCGTCGCTGATTCGCGCCGCGACCGCCATTCGACCGCCGCTTTGATTCTCGCCTGGCTGGCAGGCTTCTCGCTGGGCGTCCTGGCACTCTTCACGCTCGGCGTAGTGCTGGCCAAATCGCTGATATAGAATGCATTTTATTATTTCTGTGCGTGTTACATTCTGAAACACCAATTGATTTGGCCGCCCGAATTGCCGCTGGTAACCCTTTTCGTGAGGGAACGAGGTAACACCTTTGCAACTGGACCTTCCAGCGGGGGCAGGGGGACAGGTCGAGCGCCAGCCGAGCGCGCGTTCGAATGTCTCACTCACGCAAATTCTGGGCGACTTCGGGACGTTGAGCGAGGCGCTCGACTATGCGGCCCGTGGCGAGACCGGCTTCAACTTCTATTCGGCGCGCGGCGAGCTCGAAACGACGCTCCCCTACCGCGACCTTCGCGACCGTGCGCGGGAGACCGCTTGCCGGCTTCTCGATCTCGGCCTGCGCCGCGGAGACCGCGTCGGCATCGTCGCCGAGACGGGCGTCGACTTCATGACGGCCTTCTTCGGCTGCCAGTACGCCGGCCTGCTTCCCTGTCCGCTTCCCTATTCCATGTATCTCGGCGGCAAGGACGCCTACATCGAGCGCATCGCCGCCATGCTGCGGAGCGCCGGCGCAGCGGCAGTCGTCGGGTCGGATGATCTCCGGGAGCATGTGGCGGCCGCCGCCGCATCGGTCGGTGTCCGCAACGTGCGGACCTATGCCGAGCTCGCGGCCGCACCAGCCGGAAAGCATGATCTCGTGCCCTCAGGGCGCCACGAGGCGGCCTATATCCAGTATTCCTCCGGCTCGACCTCCGAGCCGAAAGGCGTGCTCGTGACCCAGCGCGCCATCATCGCCAACGCCGTCGGCATCTTGAAATTCGGCACTCGCGTCCGTCCCGGCGACCGCGCCTTCTCCTGGCTGCCGCTCTATCACGACATGGGTCTGGTCGGTTTCTGCATCGCGCCCATGATGGGCCAGGTATCGGTCGACTACCTTGCCACCACCGCCTTCGCGCGTCGCCCGGCATTGTGGCTGAAGCTCATGTCCGACAACCGGACCACGGTGACCTACTCTCCGACCTTCGGTTACGATCTCGCCGGCCGCCGCATCAATGGCGAAGCCAAGAAGCTCGACCTTTCGCACCTGCGCGTCGCCGGCATCGGCGGCGACATGGTCCGCCCCGACGTGCTCACCGCCTTTGCCGAGCGGCTTTCGGTCGCCGGCTTCCGCTCGACCGCGTTCCTGCCGAGCTACGGAATGGCGGAATCGACGCTGGCCGTGAGCTTTGCCGAGCTAGACGCACCCCTCAGGATCGATACGGTGGACCAGGCGCATCTCAAGCTGTCGCGGCGCGCCGTCCCGGCGAAACCCTGCAATGGCGCCCAGCACCGCGCCCGCGCCTTCGTCGTCTGCGGACGTCCCATGCCCGGCCACGAAATCGCCGTCGTCGACGACGAGGGATCGAGGTTGAAGGAACGCGAGGTCGGCCGCGTTCTCGTGCGCGGCCCGAGCGTCATGGCGGGCTATTACGGCAACGAGGAAGCGACCCGCGCCGTGATGCATGCCGACGGCTTCATGGACACGGGCGACATGGGTTATTTGCTCGATGGCCAGATCGTCATCACCGGCCGCGCCAAGGATCTCATTCTTCACAACGGCCGCAACATCTGGCCCCAGGATATCGAGTGGACCGCCGAGCGGATCGAGCCCTTGCGCAGCGGCGACGTCGCGGCCTTCGCCGTCGATGACGCCGACGGTACCGACCGCGTCGTGGTTCTCGTCCAATGCCGGCTGACCGAGCCGGAAGCGGTCGAGGAGCTGCGCCGCGCCGTTCATGCCGCCGTGCTTCGATCCTCCGGCGTCGAATGCGAGGTTGTCATGGTCGGGCCACGCAGCCTGCCGTTCACCTCGTCGGGGAAGCTGTCGCGCGCTGGCGCCAAGGCTCGCTACCTTTCGGGAGAGATCCGGGAGATCACGACGCTCCAACCGCCGCCTCGGGACATTGTCCTGCGAGCGGCTGCACGGTAAGCGTTCGCGACCATTGGGCGCGAGCTCAGCGAATGACGGAAATGACAGTTGCACTCACGGGTCTGACCGGCTTCGTCGGACGTCATGCGGCCGCCGCCTTTCTTGACCGCGGCCTGTCGGTGCGCGCCCTGCTGCGTCCGCGCGCCGCGTCGCCGCTCCCCGATCATCCTTGCCTTGCCCAGGTCGTGGGCCGCCTCGACGACCGGTCCTGTCTCGAGGAACTGTGCCGCGGTGCCGAAGTCGTCGTCCACTGCGCGGGGCTTGTCGCCGCCCTCGATCCCGGCACCTATCTGCGCGTCAATGCCGAAGGCACGCGAAACCTTGTCGCCGCCGCCCGCACTGCCGGCGTTCGAAGGTTCGTGCACGTCTCCTCGCTCGCCGCCCGCGAGCCGGCTCTTTCCCCCTATGCGGCCAGCAAGGCGGCCGGCGAGACGGCGCTCCGCGACACCGCCGGCGACATGCCCTATGTCATCCTCCGACCACCGGCCGTCTACGGCCCCGGCGACCGTGCCACGCTACCGCTCATCGCTGCCCTGCGGCGGCCGCTCATCCTGCTGCCCGGCGATCGCGCCGCGCGCCTGTCCCTGATCCATGTGAGCGACTTGGCGCGCGCCCTCGCCGTTGTCGCCTTGGAGGATGGCATTCCGCAGTCGATCTACGAGATCAGCGACGGGCGGGAAGGCGGCTACGGCCTCGCCGAGCTGGGCACCATCGCCGCCCGTCTGGGCGGCCGCACGCCGCGCGTCGTGGTCGTTCCGCGCCGTCTGCTCGCATGGCCGGCGCGCATTGCCGAAGCCGTCTTCCGGCTCCGCGGCAAGGCGGGGATGTTCACCCCCGGCAAGCTCGCCGAGATCTACCATCGCGACTGGGTGTCCCGCGGCGCGCGGCTCGAGGCGGTTAGTAGCTGGCGGCCGGAAATCGGGTTTGCCGAAGGGTTCGAGGCGACCGTGGCATGGTATGTGGAGAACGGCTGGCTGCCGCAGCCGCGGACCGCGGCCGGCGTCGAACGCAACAAGAAAGGATCCGTCCTGTCATGACCCTGTCGCGCGACGAGATATTCGCGGAGATCTGCCGCCTGCTCGCCCCGTTCAACGAGAAGGGCGTCGAGCTCAAGCCGACGACCGACATCTCCGGCGATCTCGGTATCGACTCGGTCACCGTCATGGACTTCGTCATGGAGGTCGAGGATCGCTTCGACATCGAGATTCCACTCAACATTCTCGCCGAGACCCGCACCATGAACGATCTCGTGGGTGTCGTCGGAACACGCATGGAGAAGAGGGCGCTGGCATGAAGGACCTGTTCGACAAGCACCGCGGCCTAGCCGAGCGTTTCGAGCGCATGATGGCGCTTGGGACCAATGCCGTCGGCGTTACCAATCAGCGGATGCTGTCGCCGACCCGCGCCATCATAAACGGCCGCGAGACAATCCTCGCCGGCACCAACAACTACATGGGCATTACCTTCGACCCCGAAAGCATCGCGGCGGGAAAGAAGGCCCTCGACGAATTCGGCACCGGTACTACTGGTTCGCGCATCGCCAACGGGACCTATGTTCTCCACCAGGCGCTCGAGCGCGAGCTCGCCGCCTTCCTCGGCCGCCGCCACTGCATCGTCTTCACCACCGGCTACCAGGCCAATCTCGGCATGCTCGCCGGCCTCGCCGGCCCGCAGGACACCATCTTCCTCGACGCCGATTCCCACTCCTCCATCTACGACGGCTGCACGCTTTCCGGCGCCAAGCTCGTGCGCTTCCGCCACAACGACGCCGCCGACCTCGACAAGCGCCTGTCGCGTCTCGACAACGAGGAGGGCGGCCGCCTCGTCGTCCTCGAAGGCATCTACTCCATGCTCGGCGACCGGGCGCCCCTTGCCGATTTCATCGCCGTCAAGAAGAAGCACGGCTTCCAGCTTGTCGTCGACGAGGCGCATTCCTTCGGCGTTCTGGGCCCCAATGGTCGCGGTCTCGCCGACGAGGCGGGCCTCGAGGACGACGTCGATTTCATCGTCGGCACGTTCTCCAAGAGCATCGGCGCCATCGGCGGGTTCGGCGCCGGCAACCATCCGCTGTTCGAAACCATTCGCTACGCCTCGCGCCCCTACATGTTCACTGCTTCTCCCTCGCCGTCCGCCGTTGCAACCGCATCCGCCGCGTTGCGCAAGCTTGCCGCCGAGCCCGAGCGCCGCGAGCGCATCATGTGGAACTCGCAGCGCCTGTTCGATGGGTTCCGTGGCCTGGGCCTGGAGCTCGGCTGCGACGTGGTGAGTCCGGTGATCGCCGTCCGCTGCTCCGACGAGCCTTCGACCATCGCCATGTGGAACGCGCTGCTCGCCGCCGGCGTCTACGTCAACATCGCGCTCCCGCCCGGGACCCCGGGCAAGATTTGCCTCCTGCGCTGCTCGGTGTCGGCGGCGCATACCGATGCCGACATCGACGAGATCGTCGCGCTGTTCGGGAAGGTCGTCGCGTCGGGCCGGCCGCCGGTCCGCGCCGCCGCCGGCTAGCGCACCGCGCCCTTGCGCAGGAGCTTGGGCAGCAGCGTGATCGCCATAAGGATCGGATGTCGGCGCTGCCAGGGCGTCAGCGTGATGAGCTCGCCCGAGTGGCGCGCCACCTTCCAGGCGACGTAATCGGCCCCGCCGTCGAAGGTGAAACCGGCCTTGAGCAGCCGCGTGATGGACAGGCATTTGCCGATGAAGATGCGAAGGCCCCAGCCGCCGCGGCCGGCGTTCTGGATGCGGAACCCTGGTCCGAGGATGCGGTTGGCGAGCTCTTGGTAGTAGGCGCGGTTCGTCTGCATGATGGAACGCGGCCGGTCGGCACGTTCGGCGCGCAGCTCCGCCGCATAGGATGCTTTCAGACCGCGCTCGAACAGCGACAGCACATCGTCGCCCGGCCGCGCGATATCGAGACAGCGGGCGAACATCGTTCGCGCTGCATTGACCAGCGCCTCGAACACCGTGCTTCGGCATGCCTCGTCGGCTGAATAGAGAACGCGGCAGGGCTGCGCGAAGCGGGCCCAGAAATAGGGGGTGAGCGACGAGCGGTGCATGCTCTCGGAGAACCCGCCGAGCGTCATCACCGCATACTTGGTCCTGAGCGTCCGTCCGCCCACCGTCGATTCCGCGTAGTACACGTTGGGCGGCAACAGCAGGCAGGCCAGGCGCGACACGAGATTGGGACTGATCGCCCGCTCGTCGCGCAGCAGCACGTAGAGATCGATGAGCGATTCGTCGGTCGCTACGTCGCGCAGGCAGGACCCGTAGGCGAGGATGGCGGCGACGCTTGACCCGAAGCGGCTGCGCACGGTCTCGGCGACGGCCCTGACGTCGCCCGGCACCGGCTTGCATGCCTCCGCGGCGATGAGGTCGGTGACGTCGCTCACCCCTCTTGTGCTACCCGCAGACATATTCGAACTCCGGCCCGGTTTCGATCCTGAGCGGCTCCGACTGCGGCGAGTCGAAGAACTCGCCGTCTATCACGAAGGGCGTCGAGCTCCAGATCTCGAGACTTCTCACGCAGAAGCTGACCGCTCCCGGCGGCATGTCGCGGTCTTCCGGCCCGTAGAGCGCCGGCCACACCCAGCGCGCCAGGTTGGCGACCGGGAAGGGCAGGGCGGTGGCCCGGATCGGGCCCGTCTTGCCGCCCCAGAACGGGCGCGTGCCGAGGACAAGCCTGTTGAGGGTGGTGGCCAGTGTGAGGAGGTAGCCGCCGGCGGCCTTCTCGCGACCTTCCGAGGCCATCCGCATGTGATAGGGCCGGGCGATTCTCTCTTCCTCGGTCGTCGCCCGGCGATTGAAGATCGCCCCGCCGATGCATACCGCAAGCGTCGCGGCGATGGCCGGGTTGCCCTTGATGCCGGTGGCATGGATGGCCTGCTGGCAGAAGCGCGTTCCCGTGTAGACGGCGCCCGCCCCCACGAACATCCCGTGCCGGATGCGGCCGTCGGCCGGATTGACCACGCGGAGCGTCGGCCGCTGGCGGCGGGGCAGCGCCTTGAGCCGCGCCTCGTCCGACAGGAGCGCGGCAACCGCTGCCGGCCGGTGCGTGCGCATGCCGAGATCGGCCGCCGTCATGTTCGCGGTGCCGTGCGGCAGCAGCATGAGGGTGGGCATCTTCGCAAACGGATTGCGCTCGGCGAGCTCGGTCTGGATGGCCTGAATCGTCCCGTCGCCCGAGCTGATCGTCAGGATGTCGACGCCCCGCGCCGCGAAATCGGCGAGCGTCTTCCTGAGCCCTCCGAAGTCGTCGAGCATCGCCATCGGAAAGCGCACCCGGTCCTTGAGAAGCGACATCAACCGCTCGCCCTTTCCGGTGCGCCGGCCGGAGCGGGGATTGACGATAAGCCCGATTGTCATTGCCGCGGCGGCTCGCTCATCCAGGAAGTGATGCGCCCGTATCGGTTCTTGGCGGCGAACGCATGGAAGAGCTGGAAGGTATGGAGCACGAGGCTGATGCTGGTCCACACCGCGACCGCGATCAGGCCGACGTCCGGCCGACCGGCGACGGCGGAGATGGTGAGGAGGACGAGGTTCGGATTCCGTCGCGCCGTGATCTCCCGGAAATACGTGTCGATCGGCCTCCAGATGTGGATCTCCATTCCCAACCACTTGATGGCGATGCCTTCGATGAGCCGCTGCATGACGTAACCGCCCAGGATGACGGCGACGACGCTCCACTGGAAGGCGGCCGGCCACGCGAAACCTTGCGTCGCGAGGCCCATCGCCCAGGCCGCATACCAGAACGGCGGATGGACGAGGTCGATGCCGTGATCGAAGATGTCGCCCCATTTCGACGAGGTGAGGGTCGTGCGCGCCAGCTTTCCATCGACCGTGTCGAGGAAGGTCATGAGCCACGCGGCGATCAGGCCCCACCCGTACTCGCCATTGAGGAAAAGCATGAACGCGACGGCGACCAGCACCGCACCGACCGCCGTGACGAGATTCGGCGTCACGCCGATCCGTGCCAGCAGGCGCGTCGCGTAGAAGGCTGGAACCGGCCACAGGCGCTTCGTCACGATATCGGTGGCGCCCTTGTAGGTTCCCATGAACATCCGCCATTCGACGCTGCTGCGGTTGCGTTCGTCGATCGCGAAGGCGAACGGCACCTCGCGCTTGCGCAGACCCTGCCAGAAGGAGGCGCCGAGCTCGGCCGGGCGGCACGGCGCGAGCCCGATTTCCTCCGGCGGCGGCTCGCCGGCTTCCAGCACCTCTCGCGCCAGCGCGAAGCTGTGGCCGGGTACGTGCGTCGCCACCGCGAGCTCTCCCGAGCTGTCCTCGCCGATCAGGAGGAGGTTGGGCGAGCGTGCCAGGATGGGAACGAGAGGCTGGTCCAGCACGGCGTCTCCCCGGACGGCGATGACAGGACCGGGATGGCTGTGTGCCTGCTGCGCATCGACCACCTTGCTGATTCCGGCGCGGCGAAACTGGATACGCAGGCGTTCGGCCGGTGTGTGCGACCAGATGCGCGCCGGCGTCCGACCGACCACGCAAAGTGCCGGCTCGTGCTCGGATGCCGTCTCGGGCGACTTGCCCGTGTCGGAAAGCTTGGCTGTGGCCGATGGCGAGGGCGGCGGCGCCAGGGGCGCGACGGTCGAAACGACGTTGGCAGCCGGCAGGACGGCGCGCTCGGTCCGTTTGCGGACCGGCTTCGGCCTGGGCTTGCCGGGCGCCGGAGCTATGTCGATGTCGTCTTCCTGCTTCGCCATGGCTCAGGAATAGTTCGGAAATCGCTTCGACACAACGAGTCGAAACTCAAAGTTCCTCGGCTCGGAACACCAAGGTCGCGCCGAGTGCTGAAAATGCAACTAACGGCGCCCAGGCCGCCAGCCAGGCCGGGACTAGGCCGATCTCCCCTAAGGTTAACGAGACGCCGTCGAGCACGAAGTAGACGAACCCGATTCCGACCCCTACGGCAAAGAAAATGCCGATTCCGCCGCCGCGCCGGAACCGGCTTGCCAGCGGCACGCACAGGGCGAGCATGGCGAAGGCGGAGAAGAACAGGGTTAGCCTCTTGTTCCACCAGGTTTCGTAAACATAGGGCGGCCTTATGCCGAACCCCTTGTTGGCGATGAAATACCGCAGGTCCGCCGCCGACATTTCCTCCGGATCCCCCGACCGCGACCCCGCCGCGGCGGGCTTCATCGATCCGCTGTAGATGAGCTTCGCGACTTTGTCGGGCGGCAGGTTGGACCGGTAATACACGATCGCGTCGGAGAGTTCCCAGCGGCCGCGCACGCGATCGGCGCGCCGGGCGAAGATCTGCTCGATGAGGATGCCGCTCGGGTCGCGGCGGAAGATGATGACGTCGTTGAGCGACGTCGACGTCGAATTGGCGCCGGCGGCGCGGATGATGTCGTTGCCGGCCCGCATCCACAGCGGGTCGCGCTCCTCGAGTTCAAGGCGCTTTTCGCTGTAGTCGCCGATTCCCCATTCGTGAAGCACGGGGGCGACGCGCGGGATCGCCTGATCGTTGATGAGGAAATTGATGCCGCCGAGAAAGATGCCGAGCGGCGCCAGCGCGATGATGAGCCGCCACGGCGATATGCCGGCTCCCCATATAGCCGGCAGCTCGTTGCGGAAGCTGAGCTCGCTGAGAGTGAGCAGGATAGCGAGCAGCGCGCTGATCGACAGGAAGGTGGAGAGCGAGATCGGCAGCTTGAGCAGGAAATATGTGAAGACGGCGCTGATGTTGTTGTCCTTGAGCGCCAGGATGTCCTTGGCGAACGCCACGACATCGAGCGTCACGACGAAAATGGAAAGGCCGCACAGGATGAGGAAGAAGCGCGCCAGGATCATGCGCGTGATCATCCAGCCGATGACCCTCATGGCCGCCCCTCGAGCTGCGGCAGCACGCGGCGCCGGACGGATCGGATGAACACGGCCAGCCGGTCGAAGAACGGATCGAGCCGATCGGCCCGCACCGAGAAGCAGATGATCCAGAACCGCCACGCCGCGAAGAAGCACAGCGCCGCGAAGGGCAGCCAGATGGTCAGGAGCGGTGTCGTGCCGGCGTTCTGGGTGATGAGCGTGCCCTGCTGGATGACCTCGTGGTAGCCGATGAGGATGGCGACGGCCACGCCGAACCGGTAGGCGCGCATGTGCCGGCGCCGGCCGATGGCGAAGGGGAGCGCGAGGATGGGCAGGACCAGCATGCCGGCGATGTTGACCAGCCGGCCGTTGAGCTCGGCATCCATGCTGTTGGCGGTCACCCCTTCGGGCAAATTGGTGCGCGGCCCGAAGAGCTCGGGAAGGGTGAGCTCCCGCTCGTCGATGCCCCGCTTGCGCATCAGCCTTTCGCTGAGCTTTCCGAGCGGCGTATCGGCGAAGGCGAATTCGCCGACCACGGCCGACGGCGGCGGCCCTGGCGCGGCGAAGTTCGGATCGGCCGGAACGTCGAGGCGGTGGCCCTTGTCGAGCTTCAGGAGGGGGCGCTGCCCGGTCGGGTCGGGCACCAGGCGGCCGCTCGCCGCCGTGATCGTCTCGCTGCCCTTCGCACCGCGGTTGTCGAACAGAAATATCTTCTGGAAGCTGCCGTCGGCGCGCGACAGGCTGTCGAGGATGAAAGTGCGCGATCCCGCCTGCATGAAGACGCCTTCCTCGGCGAGATAGAACACCTCGACGTTCTTCACGGTGAACAGGACGTTGCGATAGGCGGATCTCGCATAGGGCTGCAGCCAGCCGAAGATCAACAGCGACACGCAGGCGAGCACGATCGATAGCATGATCACCGGCCGCACCAGCCGGTGCAGGCCGATCCCCGACGCCAAGAAGGCGTCGATCTCGCTGTCGCGCGACAGCCGGTTGAAGCCGAACAGCAGTCCCAGGAACAGCGCCACGGGAATGGCGAGGCCCAGATAGTGGGGCAGGAGATAGGTGAGAAGCTCGAATACGACGCCGAACGAGTTTCGCTTGCCGAGCGTGATGTCGAGCAGCCGCACCATGCGTTCGGCGAGGAGGACGAGCAGGCCTATGGCGATCGCCGTAAGGATGGGCTTGGCGATCTGTTTCAGGATATAGCGGTCCACCACGGCCATGGCGGCGTTATAGGGATTTCTCGCCCTTCGGCCAACTCGATTTTAAGGCGCCGAGCAGCGCCGCGAACACCTGCTGCGACAACTTGGGCGATTGCTGGAGTTCGGGGACGCCCGGCCATCCTGCATCGGTGAACGTGACGTCCTCGAAGGTTTGATTGGCCGAGTAGCGCGGCAGGACGTGGAAATGGACGTGCGGATCGACCATCATGAGCATGAGATAGTTGATGCGCTCGTAGCGGCGGAACGATTTCAACGCTGTTTCGGCGTCGCGGACGACGCGTCCGAGCTCGAGGAAGGCGGCTGCGTCGAGTTCCGCGAAGGCCTGCGCATCGCTCCTGGAGACGAGGACCAGCGCGCCGAGGGTCGCCTGGGCCGGCCTCAGCAGGACGCACCATAGCGGATACTCCGCGATGACCGTCTCCGGATAGCCGAATTTCGTCATCGTCGCGTGGATCATGCTTGATCCTCCTGGCTGTGGACGAGCTGGAACTGGGCCGAGGTGACGATGCTGCGGCTTTTTGGATCGAAGCTGCGCGTCGTGACGTCCGTTGTCCACGCTCCCGCCTGGCGCCTTATGTCGTAGAGATTCCAGGCGGCGGTGCAGCCGTGATGTTCGATCTGGGATGCTGAGGGTAGCCCGATCATGTGGACTGGACCGTGTGCCGAGGCGATCTCCGCTCTCTGGTGCAGGTGATTGTGGCCGTAGATCACCAGTTCGCAGCCCTCGGCCTCGAGCACGGTTCGCAGCCGGTCGCCGTCGAGGAGCTCCTTGCGCGCCGGGGCGAGCCGTCTGAGCGGAGGATGATGGATGAGCAGGAGCCGATAGAAGCCCCGTTGCCTTAGGTCGGCGAGCACGTTCTCTAACCGCTCCAACTGCTCCGGGCCGAGAAGGCCGGTCGCCACCCCGACCGCCGTGGGTACCGCCGTTGAGATCGCGACGACGGCGATCGTCTTGCGGAATCGCACCAGCGGGAAATAGCTCGCCAGCGAATCGCCGGCATCGTGCCCCTGCGGCTCGCTTGCGAAGTAGTCCGCCCACAGGCCCAGCCCCCGTTCCCAGGCCATGGAAATGTAGGCATCGTGATTGCCGGGAGCCACCGTGATCCAGTCCGGGCTTCCGAACCGGTCGAGCCAGGCGCGCGCCTGTTCGTACTCGGCCTTGAGCGAGATGTTGATGAGGTCGCCGGTCAGCGCCACGTGATCGGGTTGCGCCCGCTTGACGTCGGCGACGATGAGGTCGAGGACCGAGCGCAGATGGATGTTCCGGCGTTTCACGACCCACGACAGGTAGCCCGACAGCCGCTTTCCGGCGAGTTCCGGCACCGAGGGTCGCGGCAGCGGCGCCAGATGCGGATCAGAGACATGGGCAATTCTGGCCATTAGTCTTGCAGGCGCCGGGAAGGTTGACACCCACATCGATCGGGTGCGAAGGAGACCCCGTTCTTACGCGCAACACTCCGCAGGGTTCAAGCTCCGTGAAAGCGATCATACTCGGCGCCGGTCAGGGCAAGCGGCTCCTGCCGCTCACTGCGGACGTGCCGAAGGCGCTTCTCGACGTTGGCGGCCTGCCGCTCGTGCAGCGGCAGATCCACGCCCTGGCGCAGGCCGGCATTCGCGAATTCGTCGTCGTCACGGGATATGGCGCCGCCCGCATGGACAAGGTGCTGCAATCGGTGGCCGACGAGCGCGGCATCGCCATCCGCACCGTCTACAATCCCTTCTATCTCGTTGCCGACAATCTGGCGAGCTGCTGGATGGCGCGCGCCGAGATGACGGGCGACTTCATCCAGGTGAACGGCGACAACGTGTTCCGCGGCGATCTCGTCGAGACCATTCTCGCCCATGCCGGGCCGGCGGCTACCGTGGCGATCAGCCGTAAGGCCCGCTACGACGCCGACGACATGAAGATCATGCTCGACGGCGTGCGGCTGACCGAGATCGGCAAGACACTGCCGCTCGAATCTGTGGATGCCGAAGCGATCGGCTTCTACGTGTTCCGGGGCGACGCCGTGCGCCGCTACCGTGACGTGCTCGACGAGACGATGCAGGAGCCCCACGGCCTGAAGCAGTGGTTTCCGTACGCCGTCGGTCAGCTGGCGAAGCTGATCGACGTTGGCGTCTGCGACGTCAGTCATCATCAATGGTGCGAGGTCGACTTTCCCGTCGACCTGCAGAACGCCCGCCACATGGTGGCCGGCTGGTAGCGTCTACCGTGATCTGAGGATCTTTTCGGCAAGCTCGAGGTCCTCCGGCTTGTCGACGTCGACGGCAGCGTCCGCATAGGGCATGAGCACCGGCTTGACATCGATTCCCAGTCGCCGCGAGGCGGCCCGGAAGGCGGCCTCGAGCGACAGGCGCCCGACGAAGTAGGCGGCGAGCGGAACGATACCGAACGACCACACGAGTCGCCACGGGCGCTTGCGGTTGCGCTCCACGTAGCGCCAGTGCTCGATCGCCTTGAGCGCATTGCTGTTGTGGAGCGCGAAGAGATTGCAGCCCGACACGCGCTCGCCGGCAAAGGCGAGGAAGGTGCGTTTCGCGTCCGGGTAGGCGGCCATGATCGTTCCTGCCGGAGCGAGCCCGACATTGAGGTCGGCCCCGGTACGGACCGATGCTTCGATGAAGTGCAAAAGCATCTCCGGCGTGAGCAGCGGATGGTCGCCCGTGGTCACCAGCGTCCGCCGGAAGGCGGCCGGCGATTGGAGTGCCGCCAGTGTCGATGCCGACGCCGTTTCGCGGGCCGGCGCATGTTCTACCGTCCCGGCCGCGGCGCCGAGCGCCTCGTCGATCAAAGCCCGGCTTTCGATCGACACGACGATGCGGTCGAAGCCGCTCTCCGTGAGCGTGTCGACGACGCGGGCCAGCATCGGCCGTCCGCCGACCGGCAGCAGGCACTTGTGCGTCACGCCGTAGGCGCGGGCCATGGGATCGTCGGGTCCTCGCCCCGCGGCGAGCACGACGGCATCCCAGCCTGCCGCTCCCTCAGGCAAGGGTTTTCTCGTAGATGCGGTAGGTCTTGTAGGGATCGGCCCCCAGGGCCTCGATGATGCGCCGCATCGGCATGTTGTCCTCGAGGATCCACGACAGCTCGCTGCGCAGCGTGCCGCGCGACCGGTGGAAGAGGTGGATGGCGTCGATGACCGCGATCGCCAGCATGG
The DNA here is from genome assembly GCA_963789175.1 of uncultured Alphaproteobacteria bacterium. Classification (GTDB taxonomy): domain Bacteria; phylum Pseudomonadota; class Alphaproteobacteria; order Rhizobiales; family Aestuariivirgaceae; genus CAWBJO01. The sequence continues at coordinate 107,351 of CAWBJO010000001.1, read as the reverse complement.
CGCCGACCGCCGACGACCGGTAGCGCGACCGCACTCCCATCAGCGCCACACGGAACGCCGGGTGTGTCTTCGCCTTGAGGCGCCAGAGGAACTTGGCCCAGCCGAAGGGCAGGAGCCTGCCGTCAAGGTCGCCGGTCATGCCGTTGAGATCGGGCAGCGACACGATCATCGCTGCCGGCTCCTCGTTGAGCGAGGCGATGGCGACATGCCGCTCGTCTACCAGGAGCTTGAGTACGCTGCCCAGGTTCTTGATCTCGGCAGGCGTCATCGGGACGAAGTTCCAGTTCGTCGACCAGGCGTCGTTGAAGATGTCGATGATGATGTCGAGGTCGCGCTCGAGATTGCGTTTCGACAGCGGCCGGACCTTCAACCGGCCGGAAGCCTGCGCCTTGGCGGCGACGCTGCTCAGGCCCCGCGGCACGGCGTTGTGAAGATCGTACTCATAGGCGATGAGATCCTTGGCCTTGCTGTAGCCCGCAGCTTCGACGTGCGCGCCGTAGTAGGGGAGCGCATGGCCCATCATGATCGCTGGCGGCTTGTCGAAGCCGCGCACCAGGAGGCCCGATTCGTCGTTGATGGAGAAGCTGAACGGCCCCTGGACGCGGCCGATCCCCTTGGACCTGAGCCACGTTTCCGCCGTGCCGAGAAGAGTGGCGAAAACCGAAGCATCGTCGACGGCGTCGAGAAATCCGAACTGCCCGGTGCCGTCGCGGTAGCGCTCGAGATGCAGCCGGTCGACCTGCGCCGAGATGCGCCCGACCGGCCTGTCGCTGCGCGTGGCGAGGAAGAGCTGCGCTTCGGCATGCTCGAAATAGGGATTGTGCTTTCCAAGATGCATGCGCCGCTCGACGTCGAGGGGCGCCACCCACTGCGGATCCCTCGCGAAGATCGCCTTGGGCAGGTCTATGAAGGCCTTCAGGTCGCGGCGCGATTCCACGGGAACGACGCGGACGTCGGTCACGGCTCGTGACCCAGCTCTTCCATCGCCGCGGGCTTCGCGCGTGCGGACCGGTCGGCGTGGCCGTCACCGGTGACTAGCGTCGCCTTTCCGCTTGCCACCTTGTAGAGCCGGGTGGCGATGGAAGTCCATGCCGGCCGGTGCGTGATGGCGACGACCGTATAGCTCTGGCCGAGCTTGCCGATCTGCTCGCAGATGTCGCGCTCCGTTGCCGGGTCGAGCGCGCTCGTGACCTCGTCGAGAATGAGAAGCTTCGGCTTGGCGACGAGGGCCCGGGCCAGCGCGATGCGCTGCCGCTGTCCCCCCGACAGCTTGGTGCCCATCTCTCCGACGTCGGTCGCCAGGCCATGCGGCAGCTCGCGGATGAAGTCGTCGGCGCCCGCCAGCGCCGCCGCATGCCAGATGTCGCTTTCGGAAATGGTCTCGTCGCCGAGCGTGATGTTCTCGGCGATGGAGGCATGCAGCAGCGTCAGTTCCTGCGGCGCATAGCCGATCATGCGGCGCCAGGCGTCGAGCGAGATGTCCATGAGATCGATCCCGTCGACGACGACCTTGCCGGCGGACGGACGGTGAAGTCCCATGATCAGGTCGATGACGGTCGTCTTGCCGACGCCGGACGGCCCCTGCAGCACGGTGATCGAGCCGCGGTCGATGGCGATGCTGAGGTCCTTCAGTACCCGGTTGCTCCCATGCGCGAAGGAGACGGAGTCGAGCGTCACGCCGCGCTCGAGCGTCGGCACCGCCGTGCCTATATCGGACTCCGCGGCGGCTTCGGTCTTCTCGACGAGGGCAAAGGCGCGCCAGTACGCCCCTTCGCTTTCTGCGGTGATCTGAAGGACATTCAGACTCTTCGTGACCGACGATACGATTCGGAAAACGAGGACGCCGATGCCCACAAGCTCCGCAAGTGGGATGTGGAGTTGCCGCGCCGCAAAGTAAATGCCGCCACCGAATAAGATCGCGGTCAACGCATCCTGCGAGTTCTGCAGCCCGACCTTCGAAAGCTCCTGCGTGATGATCGCCTTCTGTGCCCCACGACTTTTCCTGGCGAGAAGGGCCGCGAACGGGTCCTTTCGGTTCATCGCCTTGAGTGCCTTGAGATTGCTGAGCGTGTCGATCAGCAGGGTGACGAGTCCTGCCGTACGCTGGAAGTGCTTTACGCCCGAGCGGTAGGATTTCCCCATGAAGAACTTGAGGCCGACCATCAGCACGGCGGCAAGCACTATGCCGAGCGCCGTGACCTTCCACGACACGAGGAAGGCGACGGCGATGAGCGCGAACGACTGAAACATGCCCGATATGAACCGGGCAGCGAAGTAATAGGCATTTCCCGCATAGATGATGTCGGTACCAATCGTGCTCGCCACCTCGCCGAGGCGCTGGTCGGCGAAGTAGCTCCATCGCGCCGACAGGAGGCCGCGGATGAGGCTTTGTCGCAGGCTGGTCAGCATTCGTGCCTTCGAATAGGCGGCGTAACCCAGGGCCGAGAAGGTAAGGATGGCCTTGAGCAGCATGGCGCCCGTAATCAGGACGATTAGGGCCTCTATGCTCATCGCGACCCCGATGGCTCCGAACATCGACCCAAGGATTCTCGTGATCGGAGTGGAGGATCCATCGTTGCTTCCCCCCACCAGGGCCACCGCCGGCACCAGAGATCCGAACGACAGAGCCTCCAGCACGCCGGCGAAGAGCACGCATGCCAGCACCAGGTAGGGGTGCGAGGCGGGGGCGCTGAAGAACAGTTTGAAGGCCCGGTAGATCGGAGAACGCGCCAGGAAGCCTCCGCCGGCTGCAGGGTGCAGATTAGAGGTTTTGCTTGACTTCAACGCGGGCTCGTTCTCCAGGGGGAACTCGTGGGGAAGGGAATAGCCGCCGGGCATCGATTTTACAACTGCGGGGTTTGACGTGGCCGATCGGCAGTCGGGTGACGTGACGATGGTTCGGAAAGCTCGCTGGAGCCGCCACCGGCTGCTCTCGCGCCTCGTTTTCCAGCCGTGGTTCCGATGGAGCCGGGGCATGACGCTCGGCGTCCGCGCCATGGTGGTTGACGCGGCGGGCGATGTACTTCTCATCCGCCACAGCTACTGGCCGGGCTGGCATTTTCCGGGCGGCGGAGTCGAGCGCGGCGAGGCGGTAGGCGACGCCGTGCGCCGCGAGCTCGTGGAGGAAGGCGGTATCGAGCCGCTCGGCGAACCCGAGCTTTTCGGCATCTACTCCAACGAAGGCGAGTTCCGGGGCGACCATGTCGCCTTCTTCATCGTGCGCCATTTCCGGCGCTTGCCGTTCGAACCCACCCGCGAGATCAGCGAAGCTCGATTCTTCTCATCCGCTGCGGTCCCCGACGGCACGACCGGCGGGACGCTGCGCCGGCTGGCCGAGGTGGCTTCGGCCGCGCCGAGGAGCGGTCGCTGGTGAGGTCCGGTGGACACCTCCGCTCGGACATGGTAAGGAGCCGGCCGTTGATTTGGAGATGGTGATGCAGCCGTTTTTCCGCATTCCCCTGCGACGACGACGATTGCACTGCGCGCGGCGCGCCCGCCGCGGCTAACGCTCCATTCTCCGGACACTTTCGTTCATCGCTGAATCCCGAGACTGGAGCTCCACTCGAGCCCAATCAATCTGCGGGACTGTGTCATGACCGCCGAATTCGAAATTCTCCCTCAGCAGCCGCAAGACCAGCCGGACATCGAAGGTCTTCTCGACCAGGCCTTCGGGATCGCTCGCCGCACCAAGACTTCCTATCGCCTGCGCGAGGGTGAGCTGCCGGTGCCGGGCCTGTCGTTCGTCGCTAAGGAAAGAGGCCGCGGCATCGTCGGCGCGATCAGCTTCTGGGCGCTGCGCATCGGCGTGGAGGGAACCGAGGCCCTGCTGCTCGGACCGCTCGCCGTCGCGTCCGACCGCCAGGGACGCGGCATCGGCCTGGCCCTCATGAAGACCGGGCTTGAGCGCGCGGCGGCGGAGGGTCACCGCCTGGTCATCCTCGTCGGCGACGAACCTTACTATGCCCGGGCTGGCTTCGCGCGGGTGCCGGCCGGCCGGCTCGTCCTGCCGGGACCCGTCGATCCCGCACGTCTTCTATTCGTCGAGCTGGTCGTGGGCGCATTCGACGGTGTCGAAGGCCTCGTACTGCCGCCGCATCGCTTCCGCGAGTTCGAGGCGGGCTCTACCGGCCTTCGCGGAACCACATCGCGCTCGCCAGCGCCAGTAGGATAGCCAGGCCGATGAGCGTTCCAAACAGCGGAAGCTCGTTGACGGCGCGCACCCGGTAGGCGCCGTTCGCCTTCAGGGCCAGCCAACCGGAGCCCGCGTAGGAACGCCCTGCGTCTGCTTTCGCCAGGCGCGGCATTCGCGCCGTCGCCTCGCGTCCGAGCCAGTGGCTGCCGCCCCGCGTCTCGGCGAGCAAGGGTGCGAGCTTGGCATCGGTCGCGATGAGCTCTTCGAGCTCCTTCGTCCCGGCCTCCCCCAGTGCCGCGACGACGCTGAGCTTGCTGTCGTTGAGCCGATGGATGCCGTTTTCGGTGCTGGTGAGCTTGCCGCTCCACAGGCCGGGCGCCGACTCGGTCAGCGTGACGCTCGCCGTCTTTCCCGACGGCATCGTGACGGTGACGGGCTCGGTCTTTTCCGCCATCGTCCGCCGTTCGATGACCAGGTTGCGTCCCTCCTGGCGGCCCCTCAATGCCTCCTCTTCGAGCTCCGGCTCCTTCATCAGCCAGTGCGCCAGCCGACGGAGGAGCTCGGTCTGCGGGCCGCCGCCCTCGAAGCCCCGCGCCCACAGCCAGGCCTGGTCCGAGAGCATGAGAGCCACCCGCCCCTCGCCGTGCCGCGACAGGATCATGAGCGGTTTTTCCTCGGGGCCCGCCATCACCACGTCGCCGGCGAGCTCGCCGGCCGTGTCGGCGACGCGGAACCATCGCCCCCAGCGCGGCGGGTTTGTGTCGCCGCCCGGCAGGTCGCGGGTCACCGGGTGGCGTTGGCCGGCCACTGTAATTGCCGGCTTGAACGGTTCGACCGTCACAGTCCCCGCCGGCGCCGCCGGCAGCACGCCGCTCAGTGGCGTGTCGTACAGGCTCAGCGGCGAAGCGAAGTCCGGGCCAGAGGCCACCAGCACCGCGCCGCCGTCCTGCACGTAGTCGACGACGTTGGAGAGGTACACGTTCGGAAGGATTCCCCGGCGTTCGTAGCGGTCGAAGATGACGAGGTCGAACTCCGACAGCTTCTCGACGAAAAGCTCTCGGGTTGGGAAGGCGATGAGGGACAGTTCCTTCACCGGCGTGCCGTCCTGCTTCTCGGGCGGGCGCAGGATGGTGAAATGCACGAGATCGACCGAGGCGTCCGCCTTCAGAAGGTTGCGCCAAGTGCGCTCGCCCGGATGCGGCTCGCCGGATACGAGCAGCACCTGCAGACGGTCGCGAATGCCTTCGGTCGTGATGACGGTGCGGTTGTTCTGGATGGCGATCTCGCCCTCCCGCGGCGCCACGGCAAGCTCGGTGTAGTTGCGTCCGCCATGCTTGATGTCGATCGTCACGTCGATGGGCCGCCCGGGCGTGACATCAACCGTTTCCTTCGACCCGTCATCGCGCGTGATTGTCACCGCCGCCGGCGTGCCGTCCGACTCCACCCCCTGGTCCTCGACCCGGAAGGTGAGCGCCTGCGGCTGCCCGACTATGCCGAAGCGCGGGGCCCGCTCGACGATCAGCCGCCGGTCGGTCTCGCCGCGCTCGCCGGTGACCAGGGCGTGCAGGGGCCCCTCGTAGCCGCGGTCCTTGAGGGTTTTCGGGACGTCGTGGATCTCGCCGTCGGTCACCATCAGCGCGCCGGCATAGCGCTCGGGTGGGATGTCGGCGAGTGCCCGGTTGAGCGCATCGAAGGCGCGCGTTCCTTCCTCGTCCTTGCTCTCGCCGGACAGGACGACCGTGGTGCGGATCTCGGTGTTGGGGAGGTTCGCCGCGGCATCGGCGATCTTCCGCGCCGCGTCATCGGTGGTCGCCGTGCGCCCGCCGATCTCCTGGCTCAGGCTCTTGTCGATGACGAGCACCGCGATGTCCGACAGCGGCTCGCGGTCTTCCTTGCGGATCGACGGATTGAAGAGCGCCGCCGCCAGCGCCGCGAGGGCGAGCGACCGCAGGATCGCGCCGCGCGACCGGCCGTAGAGGGCAAGCACGAGCGGCAGGGCGGCGAGGCCGAGGAGAACGTACGCCGCCGCTTCGGGAATGAGGGGGTGCCAGGTGAGAGTCAGATCCATGACCTGGAGGTCCTCACTGGCCGAGCCGTTCGAGCAGCGCCGGAACGTGCACTTGGTCGGACTTGTAGTTGCCGGTCAGCGCATACATCACGATGTTGATGCCGGTGCGATAGGCGAACTCGCGCTGGTCCTCGCCGCCCGGCGATACCGGCAGCATCGGCGCGCCCGTGTCGTTCGTCGCCCACGCCGCCGCATAGTCGTTGGCGCCGATGATGATCGACGTGACGCCGTCCGGGGTCGTCGACCGGTCGTTCTGCGTCTCGACCCACAGCTGGCCCTGGTTGTAGCGGCCGGGAAAGGTTTGCATCAGGTAGAACGACTTGGTGAGGACGTGCCCGTCCGGCACCGGCTCGATCGGCGGTATGTCGAGCCTGGCGAGGAGCGTGCGCAGCGATTGCGTTTCCGGCGTCACGCCTGATGGATTGAACAGCGTCGTTGCCGCATCGCGCGTGTCGAAGAAGATGGTGCCGCCGTTTTTCATGAAGCTGTCGATCTTGGCCACCGCCTGGTCGGAGAGCGGCGCCATGTCGGCGGTCACCGGCCAGTAGATGAGCGGGAAGAACACGATGTCGTCCTTCTCGATGTCGATGGGGATCGGCGTGTCGGGTTCCACCGCCGTGCGCTGGGCGAGCACCGTCGTCAGGCCCATCATGCCGCCGAGCGTGATGTTGTCGACCTCGCTGAGCCCCGTCTGCACATAGGCGAGCCGCGTCGACGACGTGGCGTCGATGGCGAACGCATCGGCCGCCGACGGATCGGAACTGTCCTGCGCCTGTCCCGGCGTGCCGATGAACAGGAGGAGTGCCGCCGCGGCGATGACCACGGAAGCCGGCGCGCGCCGCAGCCGCCGCCAGGCCCCCGACAACGTCATCGCTGCGAGCGTGTCGAGAAGGAAGAGGAGAATCGCCGCGGACAGAAGGTAGCCGGCGAGTGGCCGCGCGGTTTCCGTGAGATAACCGGTGCGCGCGACGCCGCCGGGGAGGGCGGGGAAGGTGCGGAACTCGTTTTCCGTCACAGCAAGGTTGAGCGCCCGTGTCGCCCCGGCGCGGACATAGAGGCCGGCCGGATGCCGAGCCGACGGCTCGATCCGGTCCATGTCGGCGGCGGCCACCGGTTCCGCATCGGCGGGAATGTCGACGAGGTCGCCGAAACCGTCCAGCGCCTGGCGCGGCGCGAAGGCGGCCGAGGTCGCTTCGCTCCCGGCGGCGGACTGGTTTTCGGTGCCGGCTCCCGGTGCGACGTCGAGGATCCTGCGCAGCATCTCGACGAACAGACCCGAAAGCGGGAGATTCGACCAGTCCGCATTTGCCGTAACGTGAACCAGGACCACCAGCCCCTTGCCGCGCCGGTCGGCGGTGATGAGGGGGGTGCCGTCCTGCAGGCTCGCCCAGATCTTGTCCGGCAGGTCGGCGGAAGGCTCGGCGAGCACCTGGCGGGTGACCTTGATCTCCGGATCGACCGTCAGGCCGGCGAAGGGCGAGCGCGAGTCGAACGGGGCCAGCGATTGCGGCGCCTCCCAGCTCAGTGCGCTTCCAAGCTCGCGTCCGCCCGAGCGCAGCTCCACGGGCACGAGATCGTCGTGGCTGCCGGCGAGGCGCGGACCGGCGAAGCGCAGCAGCACGCCACCCCGGTCGACCCAGTCGACGATGGCCGGCCGGCTCGCGGCGGGAACGATTCCGATATCGGCGAGGACGAGGACCGAAAGGCCGCTCGCCACAAGGTCGCGCAGCCCGGACGGCCTGTCGGCCGGCTCGCGGATCTCGGCATAGGGCTCGAGCGCCCGGGTCACGTAGTAGAGCGGCGACAGGAGCGGCTGGGCGAGCTCGAGCGAGGCACCGACCGCCACGCCGACCGCCTTGCGCTTCCACCGATCGTCCAGCAGCTGCACCGCCCCCGCACTTCTTTCGCCGGCGATTTCGAGGCGGGCAAGCTCGTTGCGCAGCTCGAGAGGCAGATCGAGCGTGACGTCGCGCCGAAGTTCGTCGGGACCGAACGTCACCGGTCGCTCCACGAGGTTGCGTCCGTTGCTTGCGAGCGCCCTGACCGTGACCGAGGGAGGCGTTGCGGTCGACGGCCTCAAGACACCGACTTTGATTCCGTCGCTGGCGATGACCGGACGCGCCAGCGCCGGCCGGATCGCCGATGGAAGATCGGTCACCGCCTCGACGCGCGCCCTGCCGCCGGCGAGCGTCGCAAGTCCGGCCGCGAACTCGGCCACCGAACCGGCATCGATGCCGTCGGCGAGCCATCGTACGTCGAGCGCCGGCGCATCGTTGAAGGCCACCTTGAGCCTTTCGAGCAGGGCCGGCCGGTCGGTATCGAGCGCCTGCGGACGCAAACCCGTGAGCTGCTCCATGATCTCGGATGCGGCACCGAGCTCGAGGCTGCGCATGCGCGTGCTCGGCGTCGTCGTCGCCAGCGCCATCGGACGCTCGCCCGCTTGCGCTTCTTCGATGAGCGCCTCCACATACGCGATCCGCTTCTGCCAGCCGGGCGCCGCCGCCCACCCGTCGTCGAGGACGACCAGCAGCGGGCCGTTCGAGCGTCCCGCGTTCTCGCCGGCGCTGCCGAGCATCGGGCGCGCGACGCTGAGGATGATGAGGGCCGCAAGCGCGAGTCGCAGGAGAATGAGCCACCACGGCGTATGGTCCGGCTGCTCCTCCTTCGACATCAACTCGCGCAGAAGCCGGAAGGGCGGGAACGCGATGCGCAGCGGCCGCGGCGGAGTGAAGCGCAGAAGCCACCAGATGACTGGCAGTGCGAGCAGCGCCCATAAGGCCGCCGGATAGGCGAAGGTGATCGCCGTTGCGCCGATCATGCCCGTCCCGCCCGCGGTGCGAGCACGCTGTGGCCGTCGTCGGCCATCAGCATGTAGAGCGACAGGAGGATGTGGTGCGGCGACTGGTCGGTGTGGTGGACCGTGAACGTCCAGCCGAGGCGGCGCGCCAGCTCGCGGACTTCGGCACGGTGCTTCCGGTAGACGGCCTGGTAGGAGTCCTTCATCGTTTCGGCGCGTCCGAAGACCAGGCTGTCGGAGCCTGCCATCTCGGCGAACTGCGTGCGCCCGCGATAGGGGAAAGCCTCCTCGGCCGGATCGGCGATCTGGATGAGATGTCCGCGTTGTACCACGGCGGCGATCGCCGAAATGCGCTGGGCGATGACGTCGACCGGCTCCAGGAAGTCGCTGAACACGGCGCACGCGGAGAAACGCGACAGGCGCGGATGCTCAGGGAAGTCCGCCGCCTCGGCGCGCGTCAGGTGCTCGGCGAGCCGGATGAGCGTCGCCTGCGTATGGCCGGGCTTGAAGTCGGCGCCGAGCGCCGCGACGCGTTCGCCCGCCCCGACCGCCAGGATGGCGAGCGCCATGGCGAGGAGGGCGGCACGGTCCTGCTTGGTCACCGGCGCCAGCTCGGAGCGGAAGGTCATTCCGGGTCCCGATCCCGTCCACAGCCACAGCGTATTGGCGGCCGCCCACTCGTTTTCACGGATGAGGAGCTTGTGGGTGCGGGCGGACTTACGCCAGTCGATTCGTGAGGCCGGATCGCCGCTCGTATAGGGACGGTACTGCCAGAAGTCCTCGCCCGGTCCCGGCGTTCGCCGTCCATGAGTGCCCTGGATGATCGTCGTGGCGATGCGCTGGGCGGCGATGAGGAGCGTCGGCGCCGCGAGTGACAGCCGCTCCGCCTCGCCGCGCAGCGCCAGGGCGCGGTGTTCCCTACTCGGTGCGGACCGGCGGGCGGCCATGGAGCTCGTCTTACCTCAGAGGTTGCGTCGTGCGCTCGATCACGTCGTCGAGGCTGACGCCGTCGGCGCGTGCGGCGAAGGTCACGGCCATGCGGTGCCGCATGACGGGGGTGGCGAGCGCCAGCACGTCTTCGACCGATGGCGCCAGGCGGCCGTCGAGCAGGGCTCGCGCCTTCACGCCGAGCATCAGCGCCTGGCTGGCTCGCGGGCTCGGCCCCCAGGAGACGTTGTCGTTGACGAAGGCGAGATTCGATTCGCCGGGCCGTGCGCTCCTAACGAGCGACAGGATGGACTCCGACACGCTCTCGCCGACCGGGATCATGCGGACCATCTGCTGGATCGTCATGAGCTCCTTCGCCGTCATGACCGGAGGCGCCTCGTCCTCGGAGGCGCCTGTCGTGGCGAACAGCATTCGCCGCTCCGCCTCGAGGCTCGGATAGGGAACGTCGATCTCGAGAAGGAAGCGGTCGAGCTGGGCTTCCGGGAGAGGATAGGTTCCCTCCTGCTCGATCGGGTTCTGGGTCGCCAGCACGTGGAACGGGCTCGGCAGGTTGTGCCGGACGCCGGCCACCGTGACGTGCTTCTCCTGCATCGCCTGGAGCAGGGCCGACTGGGTACGGGGGCTGGCGCGGTTGATCTCGTCCGCCATCAAGAGCTGGCAGAACACCGGGCCCTGCACGAAGCGGAACTGGCGCCGTCCCTTGTCCGACTCATCGAGAATTTCCGCGCCGAGGATGTCGGCCGGCATCAGGTCGGGCGTGAACTGGATGCGGCGCTCGGCGAGGCCCAGCACCTGGCCGAGCGTGGTCGCGAGTTTCGTCTTGGCGAGGCCCGGAGCGCCGACGAGCAAGGCGTGGCCGCCGGCCAGCACCGCCGTCAGGGCAAGCTCGACGACCGTTTCCTGTCCGAAGATCACCTTGCCGACCGATTCCTTCACTTTTTTCAGGCGCTCGCCGGACCGGTCGAGGTTGTCGAGCACCTTCTTGTCGGTTTCGTTGATGTTAGCCATGGCCCTACTATAAGCTGGGTTTGCGCGATTTGTTGCGACGGTGCCCCCCGGGACTCCGCACGAGCCGCCTCTATTCGTTAACGACTCTGGCCTTCAAAGCGTGGCCGCAGTGAGGCAGAGTTGGAGGGACGCCGGACTATGCACCAATTGCCGGCGCCGACCAAACGCCGACCTTGGATCATGACGTCGCCACCCATCAAAACTCGGTTACCTGACGACCCTTCGAGCCCGCTGCGCGGCCTGAAGGACGTCGACACCAAGGGCCGTGGAATGCCGCCGGTGGATAAGTGGGATCCGCCGTTCTGCGGCCAAATCGACATGCGCATCGCCGCCGACGGCACCTGGTACTATATGAACTCGCCCATCGGCCGCAAACCGCTGGTCAAGCTCTTCTCCTCCATTCTGCGTCGCGAGGCGGACGGCTCCTACGTCCTGGTGACGCCTGTGGAGAAGTGCGGCATCACGGTCGACGATGCGCCCCTCGTCGTTACCGAAATGTCGGTGGAGGGCACCGGTCGCGGCCGGGTCATCCGCATGGTCACGAGCGTCGACGACGCGGTGACCGTCGATGCGGACCATCCGTTGCGTTTCGCTACGGAAGCCGGCACCGATGGTCTGAAGCCCTATGTGCGCGTGCGCGGACGCCTCGAGGCACTCGTCAACCGGCCCATTTTCTACGACCTGGTCGCCCTTGGCGTGGTGGAGAAGCATCGCGAGGAGGACTGGTACGGCGTCTGGTCCTCGGGCGCGTTCTGGCCCATGGAGAAGGCCGCCGCCATCGGGCTCAGGCGATGAATGGATTCCGTTTCGACGCCACCGAAGTGCGCGAACGGGCCGCCAGCCGGCTGCTCAGGGAGCCGTCCGAGGGCCACCGCCGCGGCGACGACGACCTCAACCCGGGCGGCGGCTTCGTTCCCTCGGGACATCCGCCGACCGCCGCTTCGGTCCTGGTGCCCATCGTCGCCCACGCGCCGGAGGCGACCGTCCTGCTGACGCTGCGGACCGAGACGCTCGCGAGCCATGCCGGCCAGGTCGCCTTTCCCGGCGGCAAGATCGCCGACTCTGATACGGACGCGCTGGCGACCGCCCTGCGTGAGGCCGAGGAGGAGACCGGTCTCGAGCCCTCGCGCGTCGAGCCGATTGGCTATCTCGATGCCTATCTGACGCGCACCAACTACCGTGTCGTCCCGGTGGTCGGCCTCGTCGAGCCGGGATTCTCTCTGCGCCCGCAGGCGGACGAGGTCGCCGCGGTCTTCGAGGTGCCGCTGCGTTTCCTGATGACCGCGGAAAACCATCTTGTGCACTCTCGCGAATGGCAGGGGAGTTTGCGCCGGTTCTATGCCATGCCGTATGGCGAGCGCTACATCTGGGGTGCGACGGCCGGCATGCTGAAGAGTTTCTACGACCGCATGTACGGCGAAGGAGGGGTGCCATGACGCGGCGCCGATCGCCGCCCCGCCTCCGGGGCCGCTGGTTGCGGGAGCCCGCGCTCCGTCGCGTGCTCGACGTCCTGAACGGGGCGGGCACGACGCGCATCGCCGGCGGTGCGGTGCGCAACGCCATTCTCGGCATCCCCGTGGCCGACGTCGATCTCGCGACGGCGCTCGCGCCGTCCGACGTCACCGCCGCCGCCGAAAGCGCCGGCCTGCGCGTGCATCCGACCGGCATCGACCATGGGACGGTCACCGTTGTTGCCGACGGTCGGCCCTTCGAGGTGACGACGCTCAGGGTCGACGTCGAGACTTTCGGGCGAAAGGCCAAGGTCGCCTTTACCGACGATTGGGAGACGGATGCCAGGCGGCGCGACTTCACGATGAACGCGCTCTATGCCGATCGCGACGGCACCATCCACGATCCGCTCGGCGGCTACGCCGATGTGAAACGTCAGCGCGTCCGGTTCGTCGGCCGTCCGTCCGACCGCATCGCCGAGGATCACTTGCGTATCCTCCGCTTCTTTCGCTTCCAGGCCCAGTACGGGCGCGGCGCTGCCGACGCTGAGGGATTGTCGAGCTGCGTCCGCCTGCGCAAGCTCCTCACCAAGCTCTCCGCCGAGCGCATCCGCCAGGAACTGTGGAAGCTCCTCGCGGCGCCGGGCGCCGTCCGCGTGGTCCAGCTGATGGTGGACGAACGCATTGCCGATGTAATCCTCGGACGCCGTCTCGACGTCGCAAGCCTCACCGCCATGGTGCGCATCGATGCGGCCCTGAAGTTGCCCCCCGATCCGCTCTTGCGTCTAGAGGCGCTGACCGGCGATGCCCTGTCGTTCCGCGATCGCCTGCGTCTCACGTCCGCCGAGGGAAAGCGCCTCGAGGCCGGCGCTCGGAACGGCGCGCCGTCCGCGGACCTGCGTCCGGCGGAGCGCCGCGTCGTGCTCTATCATCTCGGCCGCGAAGCGTTCGCCGATGCCGTGCGGCTCGCCTGGGCACGGTCGGGCGCCGGTCCGTCCGATCGCGGCTGGCGCTCGCTCCTCGCCTTCGGACGGCGAACCGAGCCGCCGACCTTCCCGGTGAAGGGCAGGGACCTTCTCGATCTCGGCATCGTGGCGGGACCCCATGTCGGGCGTATCCTGAAATCCCTCGAGGATTGGTGGATCGCAGCGGGTTTCACGCCCGGCAGGGAAGCGCTGCTCGAACGGGCGCGGACGCTCGGCGTCGCGCCGTCGTCGGTGGAAGCCGGACCCGAAGTGAACCAGGGATAGGAGAAACATGGCCGAGCGAATCATTCTTCTGAGCAGCGAGGGCAGCGATGCGCCCCCCGCCGAACGCGCCGAGGCGCCGGCCGAAAAAAGTGTCGAAGGAACGCCGCGGACCGTCACCTACAATCACTGGACCGGCGAAGGCGACCGCCTCTACTGCGGAATTTGGGAGAGCACACCGGGCAAGGTGAAGATCGACTACACCGAATGGGAATTCTGCCATTTCCTGGCCGGCGAGGCCGTGCTCACCAACGACGCCGGCGAAAGCTGGCGCCTGCGCGAAGGCGACGGGTTCATCATTCCGCCCGGATTCCGCGGCACGTGGGAAACGGTGCGGCCGGTACGCAAGCAGTATGTGATCCTGCTACCGAAGGACGGAGGCTGAACCCGCATGCGGTCCGTACTCGTCACCGGGTCGGCGCGGCGCATCGGCGAGCGGATCGCTCTCGACCTGGCGCGCGACGGCTGGGCGGTCTGCGTCCACTACAAGGAGTCGAAGTCGGCAGCCGCCGCCGTCGTCGAGACGATCCGCGGTCAGGGCGGCACCGCCGGGCTCGTCGCCGGCGACCTGTCGACCGCAGCAGCGCCTGAGCAGCTCATCGCCGATGCGGGGAAACTCTTCGGTGCGCTCTCGTGCCTCGTCAACAACGCCTCGCGCTTCGAGCCCGACGAAGTCGGCTCCATCACCGCCGCCAGCTGGGCCGAGCACCTCGACACCAACCTGCGGGCGCCCGTCCTCCTGTCGCAGGCATTTGCGAAACAGCTCCCCGCCGATGCCGAGGGCAACATCGTCAACATCATCGACCAGCGCGTCTGGAAGCTCAATCCGCGCTACTTCTCCTACACGGCGAGCAAGGCGGCGCTGTGGACGGTCACCCGGACGCTCGCCCAGGCGCTCGCGCCGCGCATCCGGGTCAATGCCGTGGGGCCCGGGCCGGCCCTGCCCAATCCGCGAATGGACTGGGAGGACTTTGCCCGCCAGTCCCGGCTGACCCTGCTTCAGCGCGGTACCGCGCCCGAGGAGATCTCGGACGCCGTCCGCTTCATCCTTGCCGCACCCGCCATGACCGGCCAGATGATCGTGCTCGACGGCGGCCAACACCTCGTCTGGCAGACGCCCGACGTCATGAACGTGAAGGAATAGGAGAGGGCGCATGACGGACGACAAGGGCAGGATCTCCCATCACGTGGCAAGTGGTGCGAGTCGCGTCAGGCACGTCTTCGTCAAGGACCTCGAGATCATCGCACTGCTCGGGGTCCATGAGCAGGAGCGCATCAAGCCGCAGCGCATCATCGTCAACATCGACCTGTCGGTTGCCGAAGGGCCGGGCGCCATCGAGGACGACATCCGCAACGTCGTCAGCTACGAGGTCGTCGTGCGCAAGGTTGAAAAGCTCGTTGCCGAGGGCCATGTCAACCTCGTCGAGACCTTGGCCGAAAGGATCGCCGCGGCCTGCCTTGCCGACGGCCGCGTGCTTGCCGCAAGGGTACGCATCGAGAAGCCGGACATCATCCCCAACGCCAGGAGCGTCGGCGTCGAAGTCGAGCGGGTGCGCTGAGGCTCGCCTTGCCGCCGCCCTGCGGCTAAAATTCCGGGCAGCGAATACGGCCATGATCATAGACCACCCCGAGAACGAGACCGATTCCAGCGAAGCTCCGGCGGGCGCCACCGGGCCGGAGGTCATCCGTGCGCTCGCCAAGACCCTGCCGAACCGCCCGGGCGTGTACCGGATGATCGACCGCGACGGAACCGTCCTCTATGTCGGCAAGGCGCGCAGCCTGAAAGCCCGCGTCGGGAACTACACACGGCTCCTCGGCCAGTCGAACCGCATCGCCGCCATGATCGCGCTCACCGCCGGCATGGAGTTCGTCACCACCAAATCCGAGGCGGAGGCGCTGCTTCTCGAGGCGAACCTCATCAAGAAGCTGAAGCCGCGCTACAACGTGGTGCTGCGCGACGACAAGTCGTTTCCCTACATCCTCATCGCCAAGGAACATCAGGTGCCGCAGCTCGGCAAGCACCGCGGCGCCCGCACCCGCAAGGGCAGCTACTACGGTCCGTTCGCTTCGGCCGGCGCCGTCAACCGCACGATCAACGCGCTGCAGAAGGCGTTCCTGCTCCGCTCGTGCTCCGATGCCGTCTTCGAGTCCCGCCGCCGCCCGTGCCTCCTCTATCAGATCAAGCGCTGCTCGGCGCCGTGCACGCGCGAGATCGACGGCGCGTCCTATGACGGCCTCGTGCGCGAGGCGGAGGCGTTCCTCGCCGGCAAGAGCCGGACCGTCAAGGCGGAGCTCGGCACCCTCATGCAGGAGGCGTCCGATCGCCTCGATTTCGAGCAGGCTGCCCGCTATCGCGACCGCATCGCAGCCTTGAGCTTCGTCACCTCCGAACAGGGCATCAATCCCGATACCGTCGAGGAGGCGGACGTCTTCGGTCTCGTGCAGCAGGGCGGCCAGACCTGCGTCGAGGTCTTCTTTTTCCGTTGCGGCCAGAACTGGGGCAACCGCGCCTACTTCCCGCGCGCCGACAAGACGGTCGGCGAGGCCGAGATCCTGTCGACCTTCCTGGCGCAGTTCTACGACGACCGTCCGATCCCGAAGCTCCTCCTGCTCTCCCACGACATCGAGGAACAGGAGCTCCTGGAAGAGGCTTTCTGCATCCGCGCCGGCTACCGGGTCGAGATTCTCACCCCGCAGCGCGGCGAGAAGAAGGATCTTGTCGGCCACGCGCTCACCAATGCCCGCGAGGCGCTCGGCCGCAAGATGGCGGAATCGCAGTCGCAGGCGAGGCTCCTCGAGGCTCTGGCCCGCGCCTTCGATCTCGAGTCGCCGCCGCAGCGGATCGAGGTGTTCGACAACTCCCATATTCAGGGCCGCGAGCCGGTCGGCGCCATGATCGTCGCCGGGCCGGAAGGCTTCATCAAAGGCCAGTACCGAAAGTACAACATCAAGTCGGAGGCGGGCGGGCAGGGCGACGATTTCGGCATGATGCGCGAGGTCCTGACCCGCCGTTTCTCGCGGCTTCTCAAGGAGGAGGCGGAGGACACCTCCTCGGGCGAGCAGCCGGCGCGGCCCGATCTCGTCATCGTCGACGGCGGCCAGGGCCAGGTCGGCGCCGTCAAGGCGGTCCTCGAGGATCTGGGCTTGGGCGAGCTCTGCATCGTCGGCGTCGCCAAGGGACCCGACCGCGACGCCGGCCGCGAGCACTTCTACGTGCCGGGACGTCCGTCCTTCATGCTCGATTCGCGCGACCCGGTTCTCTACTATGTGCAGCGTTTGCGGGACGAGGCGCACCGCTTCGCCATCGGCGCCCACCGCGCCAAGCGTTCGAAGGCGATCGGCATCAATCCGCTGGACGAGATTCCCGGGATCGGCCCGCGCCGCAAGAAGGCGCTCCTGCTCGCCTTCGGCTCCGCCCGGGCGGTCAGCCGGGCGAGCATCGCCGATCTCGAGAAGGTCGAGGGCGTGAGCAATCAGCTGGCGACCGCCATATACGGCTTCTTTCACGAAGGTGCGGAAAAGCTATAGTAGGAACTCGGACCGGGACCAGACCTCGCCATGCTGCTCAACCTGCCGAATCTGCTGACTTACGGCCGCATACTGGCGGTGCCGGCGGTGACGGCATGCATCCTGTGGCGGGGTGATTCGGCTCGCTGGCTCGGCCTCTGTCATCTTCATCATCGCCGCCGTGACCGATTTTCTCGACGGCTACCTCGCCCGGCGGTGGAAGCAGCAGTCCTCGCTGGGCCGCATGCTCGATCCGATCGCCGACAAGATTCTCGTCGCCGCCGTCCTTCTGGCGCTCGCCGGAGACAACACCATCTACGGCGCCCACACCTGGGCGGGCGTGATCATCATCTGCCGCGAGGTGCTGGTGTCGGGCTTGCGCGAATACCTCGCCGAGCTTCGCGTGCCGCTGCCCGTCACCCAGCTCGCCAAGTTCAAGACGGCGCTGCAGCTCGTCGCCATCGGCTTCCTGATCGCCGGACCGGCCGGCGACAAGATCTTCCCCTATACGACCATGATCGGATTGGGGGGACTGTGGGTCGCCGCCGCCCTGACGCTCTACACCGGATTCGACTACTTCCGCGCCGGCGTCACCCATGTCGTGGACGAAAGCCTATGAAGGTTCTCTATTTCGCCTGGCTGCGTCAGCGGATCGGCCGAGCGGAAGAGCAGCTCGAGCTGCCGCCCGACGTCGACACCATCGCCAAGCTCATCGACTGGCTGAAACGGCGCGACGAGACCTATCTCGCCGCCTTCGCCGATCTGCGCGTGGTGCGGGCCGCCATCAACCAGACCGTCGTGCCCCTCGACGCGCCTTTGACGGGCGCGCGCGAGATCGCCTTCTTCCCGCCGGTCACCGGCGGCTGACCGGACGCTGCGTCCGCGTCAGGCGGCGGCGCGCTGCGGCAGCACCTCGGCGAGGTAGTCGCTGCGCAACGTCTTGGTGATGTCTCCGACTTCGAAACGGTAGGGACCGATCTCCGAGACGGGTGTGACCTCGGCGGCGGTGCCGACGATGAAGCACTGTTCGAAGCCCGCCATCTCCTCCGGCATGATGGCCCGCTCGATCACCTTGAGCTGCCGGCGTTCGGCAAGCCCGATGACGGTGCGCCGCGTGATTCCGTCGAGGAAGCAGTCCGGCGTCGGCGTGTGCAGCTCGCCGTTCTTCACGAAGAAGACGTTGGCGCCCGTGCACTCGGCGACCTGGCCCCGCCAGTCGAGCATCAGGGCGTCGGCATAGCCTTTGCGCTCGGCCGCGTGCTTGGAGAGCGTGCAGATCATGTAGAGGCCGACGGCCTTGGCCTTGGCCGGCGCGGTGCGCGGATCGGGCCGGCGATACTCCGCCATGTCGAGACGGATGCCTTTCATGACCTGGGCGGGATCGAAATAGGCCGGCCACTCCCAGATGGCGACGGCGACGTTGATCTTGGTGGTTTGCGCCGACACGCCCATCATCTCCGAGCCCCGCCAGGCGATGGGCCGCACATAGGCATCGGTGAAGCCCTGCTTCTTCAGGGTGGCCCGGCAGGCCTCGTCGATCTCGGCGACCGTGTAGGGAATGACCATGTCGAGCATCGTCGCCGAGGCGAACAGCCGTTCGGTGTGTTCGGTCAGCTTGAAGATCTCGCCGCCATAGGCCCGCTCGCCTTCGAACACGGCGCTCGCATAGTGAAGGGCGTGGGTGAGCACATGGACCTTGGCGTCCTTCCACGGCACGAATTCGCCGTTCATCCAAATGACGCCATCGCGTTGATCAAAGGGTATGACGGCCATCCAGATACTCCTTTGCAAGCCTGATGCTCTTGGTCCTATAACGCGCTCATATGCCGCGGCGCGATGGGGAAAACCGTAGCCAATGAAAGAAAATATGTCAATATGGCTGACATAAATACGAAGCCCGATGCTGCGAAGGACGAAGACCTCGTGCAGCTCGTCGAGCTTCTGTTCTTTGCCTACCGCGATTTCATCTCCGACCCGGACGAGATCCTGGCCAAGATCGGCTTCGGCCGCGCCCATCACCGGGTGGTCCACTTCGTGGGGAGGCACCCCGGCATGCGCGTCGCCGAGCTCCTGGGCATTCTCAAGATCACCAAGCAGTCCCTCGGCCGCGTCCTGCGCGAGCTGGTCGAGCGCGGCTATGTCGAGCAGCGCGAGGGAGCGAGCGACCGCCGCCAGCGCCTCCTGTTCCTGACGGCCCGCGGCCGCGACCTTCACTCCGAGCTTCTGACGCCGCAGGTCGAGCGCGTGCGACGGGCGGTGGGCAGCGCCGGGAGCGGGGCCGGCGGCATCTACCGCGACGTCCTGACGCGCATGATCGGCAGCGAGGGCAGCCGCCAGCTGGCCATGCTGCACGGCCGGCGCGTGGCGGCGGGCTCGCCATGACCGTTCCCTCCGACCAGGCGAACCACATCCTCGTGGTCGACGACGACCGGCGCATCCGCGAGCTGCTCTCGTCGTTCCTGACCGAGCACGGCTACCGCGTCACCGCGGCGGTGAGCGCCCCCGATGCCAGGCGCAAGATGCGCGGCCTCGCCTTCGATCTCATCGTCCTCGACATCATGATGAAGGGCGAGACGGGCATCGAGCTCACCCGGTCGCTGCGCGGCGAGGCGAACGGCATTCCGATTCTCATGCTCTCGGCCCTGGCCGAGTCCGCCGATCGCATCAAGGGCCTCGCATCGGGGAGCGACGACTACCTGCCGAAACCCTTCGAGCCGATGGAGCTTCTGCTGCGCATACGGAGTATCCTGAGGCGCCAGGACCAGCGCGACCAGGCGAAGGACGAGGTCCGCTTCGGCCCCTGCACGTTTCACGTCGACCGCGGCGAGCTTCGGCGCGACGGCGAGCCCGTCCGGCTGACGTCTCGCGAGCGCGATCTCCTGCGGCTCCTCGTCGGGCGCGCCGGCGAGCCGATCGACCGCCGCGACCTGTCGAACGGCAACGAGGAGAACGCCCGCTCGATCGACGTCCAGATCAACCGCCTGCGCCGCAAGATCGAAGCCGACCCGGCGGCTCCGGTCTACCTGCAGACCATTCGCGGCGCCGGCTATACGCTGTATCTCGATTGAGGGTGCGATGACCAGCCTCGCTGACGACAAGACCATCCCCGCCGACCGCCACACCGCTGCCTGGCGCATCAAGCGTTTCCTCGAGCGCCATCTGCCCGACCGGCTCTACCAGCGCTCCCTCATCATCGTCATCGCCCCGATCGTTCTCCTCCAGGCGATCATGGCCTTCATCATCATGGAGCGCCATTGGGACAACGTCACCAAGGCCCTGTCGAAGACGGTGGCGCGCGAGGTCGCGCTGATCACCGATCTGTACGATTCCTCCCCCAAGACGGCGGAGTCGATCGACAACCTCATCAACACCGCCAACAAGAATCTCGACGTCGTCTTCTCCATCGAGCGCGCCGCCGTGCTGCCGCCGCCCGCCGCCAAGCCGTTCTTCTCTCTCGTCGATTCCAAGCTCACCAAGTACCTCAAGGATCGTATCGACCGCCCGATCACCGTCGATACCATCGGCCGCACCGGCTACATCGACGTGCGCATCAAGCTCGACGACAATCTGGTGCTGCGCCTGCTCGCCAACGAGGACCGCGCCTCCGCCTCGAGCACTCCCATCTTCCTCTCCTGGCTGGTCGGCTCGTCCCTCGTCCTCATCGCCGTCGCCATCTTCTTCCTGCGGAAGCAGATCAGTCCCATCCTCGAGCTGGCGAAGGCCGCGAAGAGTTTCGGCATGGGCCGCGAGGTCGCCGACTTCCGGCCGCGCGGCGCCCGCGAGGTCAAGGTCGCCGCCCTGGCGTTCCAGAACATGAAGGAGCGCATCGAGCGCCACGTCGAGCAGCGCACCACCATGCTCGCCGGCGTGTCCCACGACCTGCGCACCATCCTGACCCGCTTGAAGCTCGAGCTCGCGCTCCTGGGGCGGAACGCCAAGGCGGAGGCGATGAAGAACGACGTCGACGAGATGCAGCGCATGCTCGAAGGCTATCTCGCCTTCGTGCGCGGCGACGACGGCGAGAAGAGCGTCGCGACGAATCTGTCTTCGATGCTGCGCGAGGTAGCGCTCGGCGCCAAGCGGGCCGGCCGTCCAGTCGACGTCGAGGTTTCCGAAGACCTCGTGGTGCCCGTCAAGCCGGCGGCATTCAAGCGCTGCATCGGCAATCTCGTCTCCAACGCGGCCCGCTATGGGACGAGCGTCAAGCTGTCGGCGGCCCGCGCCGACCACCAGTTCTCCGTGATCGTCGACGATGACGGACCCGGCGTCCCGCCGGAACGCCGCGAGGACGTGTTCCGGCCGTTCCTGCGTCTCGACGAGGCTCGCAACCTCGACGAGACCGGCACCGGGCTCGGCTTGTCGATCGCCCGCGACATCGCCCGCTCGCATGGCGGCGACGTGCGGCTGTCCGACAGTCCCTATGGGGGGCTTAGGGCCGAGATCCTGATTCCGGTCTAGAACAGGCGCCCGCCGTTCGGCACCGACCGCTCGACGGCGGCCAGTACCACTTCGCCATCCGGATCCGGAAAGCCCAGTGTCAGGACCTCCGACATGAAGGGTCCGATCTGGCGCGGTGCGAAGTTGACCACGCACATGACCTGGCGCCCGACGAGCGTGGCGGGTTCGTAGTACTTGGTGATCTGAGCCGACGACTTCTTGATCCCGATGATCGGGCCGAGATCGATCTTGAGCTTGAGGGCCGCCTTGCGCGCCTCCGGGAACGGCTCGGCCGCGACGATGGTGCCGATGCGCACGTCGACCTTGAGGAATTCGTCGAAATCGATCTGGCCGGCAATGTCCGCTGTCATCGTCACCTGTCCTGGCGCGGGCGGACGGCCTCGCGAATGAACGTGCCGGCCGCGCTGGCGATGCCGCCCGCGAAGCTTCGCATGCCGGCCAGCCGGCCGCTGCGCCGCGCCGCGTCGCGGAGCTCGCGGTCGAGCGTCGCCATGGTTCGGTTGCGGCCGGGATCGTCGTCCCCGGCCCACACGCGGAGCGTCCGTGCATAGGCGTAGAGAAGCCCGGCGAAGCCCGGACCCTTCCACAGGGGGTCGCCTTCGAGGCCGGCGGCGGCGAGCATCCATCCGGCCGAAACGGATGCCGACTGGATCAGGCGGAGCACCTCGGCGGGGTTGTCGGGCCGGGCCGTGACGATACCGGCGAGCTCGAGGCGGTAGGGCGCCATGATCTCGAGCCGCTTGAGGACGACGTCGAACAGGCGGTCGTGGGCGTCACCGGCGGGCGGCTCCTTCTTGATCGCCAGGAGCATCGCTTCGTCGATGTCGCGGAAGAACCGCTCGAGGATGGCCGCCTTGGACTCGGCGTGGGAGCTGAGCTCGGCAAGGCTCATGCCGGTGCCGGCGGCGATGTCGCTAAGGCCGATTTCGCGCCACGGCCGCTCGCGGGCGAGCGAGAACAGGGTTCGCCGGATGGCGAGCGTCGGCGCGGAGGTGTCCATGGCCCTGGTGGGTGCCACAGCTCCGCATGCGAGGCAACGTCTAGCTTGCGAGCTCCCGCGATCGCCGTTCGGCCGCCGCCAGGGCTTTTTCGAAGAGAGCCTTCATCCCTCCGCCGTCCGCCATCAGCACTTCGAGCGCGGCGTGCGTCGTGCCCTTCTTGGACGTGACGTTCTCCCGCAGCGTCGCCGCCGGCAGACCAGAGGTGCGCATGAGCTCGCCCGCCCCCGCGACCGTGCTTCGCGCCAGCTGCTCCGCCACGTCGGCCGGCAGGCCGAGCTTCCGGCCGGCCTCCGTCATGCATTCGGTGAGATGGAAGACATAAGCCGGCCCCGAGCCCGATACGGCGGTCGCCGCGTCGATCAGCCGTTCGTCGTCGAGTGTCACGACGTCGCCGACGGCCGACAGCAGCGCCATCGCGAGCTCCTTCTGGGCCGCGCTGACGTTTCGGTTGGCGACGATCGCCGTGATGCCGCGGCCGATCGCGGCCGGCAGGTTGGGAATGGTGCGGATGACGGCCGCGCCGTCGCCGAAATGCGTCTCGAACGACTTTATCGTCCGTCCCGCCGCGACCGACACGATGAGCGGTTTCGCGCGGGCGAGCGGCTTGAGCCCGGCGAGCGCCTCCTCCATCACCTGCGGCTTGACGGCGAGGATGAGGACCTCCGCATCGTCGATGCCGTCGAGCGGCGGGTTGGCCGCTATGGCGGCCCGCGCGATCGTCGCCCGCACCTCGGGGGGCGGGGAGGGATCGACGACGACGATACGGGATGGGGCGACGCCTTCGCGCAGCCACCCCTCCAGCATGGCACCCCCCATCTTGCCGGCTCCGACAAGAATGAGGCGCCCGCTCAATGAAACTTTCATGCCTGGCCTGCGGTCTCCATGAGGCTCGACTGGATCGCCTCCTCTGCCGATTTTCCAGCCCATATGACGAACTGGAAGGCAGGAAAGTAGCGCTCGCAGGCCTCGAGCGCCATACGGATCAAAGTCTCGCACTGGGCGTCGTTGATCTCGACGCCGCCCGACAGGATGAGGCCGTTGCGGAACAGCAGCATGCCGTCGCGCCGCCACAGGTCGAAATGGCCGAAATAGAGTTGTTCGTTGATGAGCGATACGAGCCGCGCGACTTCCTCGCGCCGTCCGGCCGGAACCTTGAGATCGAAGGTGCAGGCGAGGTGGAGCCCTTCGAGGTCCTCACGCCAGTTGAGGCAAAGATGCAGGTCGGTCCACGACCCGGCGACGACCATGTGGACTTCGTTGTCGTTCGAGCGGTCGACCGTCCAATTGTTCTGGTCGGCCATATTCTCGATACGGTCCAGGGGATTGGCCCACTCCTCGAATGCCGCATGAACCGCTGTCATCGATCTCTGATCTCAGCCCGAATCACCTGTGCTGTCCGCCACTTGGAAAATGCAGCAGAGCGACTCGCGCATCAAGCGCCGATGAAGGCAAGGAGTCGTTCCTCCACACCTACGTGGGAAAGAAATCAGTGCAAAGATGAACAATTAGCTTGTGCTTTGGGATTTGGAGTCGAGCTTTGATTCGAGTTCCGTGAGCCTGGCGGAAAGCCGCTCGTTCTCCTGCCGCGCTCGTGCCGCCATGTCGCGGACGGCATCGAATTCCTCGCGCTGCACGACGTCCATTCCACTCATCGCCCGCTCGATCTGGGTGCGCACGATCGAGTCGAATTCCTTGCGCACGCCCTGCGCCGCGCCGGCCGCATTGGACATGAGCTTGGCGAGCTCGTCGAAGAAGCGCGAAGACGTCGTGGTCATGGTCTCGATCCTTGGTCGCGGGGCCTGCTCCGAAGGTAGGCGGACGCAGGAGCCCTTTCAAGATGCGAAAGGTTGACATCGCTGCGTTGGTCCGCGCTTAAATTCCTGCATGAACGAATCCTTTTCGCTGTCGTTCCCCGACATCGATCCCGTCGCCTTCTCGCTGGGGCCCTTCGCGGTGCGCTGGTATGCGCTGGCCTACGTCGTGGGCCTGGTCTTTGCGCTCTTCTATATGAAGCGCCTGGTCGCGGATCCGGCGCTGTGGCCCGGCACGCGGCCGAGCATGACGCCGCAGCAGCTCGACGACCTTTTCCTGTGGGGAGCCCTCGGCGTGGTGCTGGGCGGCCGCCTCGGCTACGTCCTCTTCTACGATCCGCTCTACTTTGCTGCCGACCCGCTCGAGATCCTGAAGCCCTGGGAGGGCGGGATGTCGTTTCACGGCGGGTTCCTCGGCGTCATCATCGCCTGCTGGATCTACGGGCGCCACATCGGCGTCGGTCTCGACCGCATGCTCGATCTCGCCGCGGCGGGGGTGCCCGTCGGTCTCGGCCTCGGCCGCCTCGCGAATTTCGTGAACGGCGAGCTCTTCGGCCGTGCGACCGACGTGCCCTGGGCGATCGTCTTTCCCGGCGGCGGCCCCATTCCGCGCCACCCGAGCCAGCTCTACGAGGCGTTTCTCGAAGGGCTCCTGCTGTTCGTCGCTATCCGCATCGCCACCCACCGCTCCCACGCCCTCGCGCGGCCGGGCCGGGCCTCCGGCATCTTCGCCCTCGGTTACGGGCTGGTGCGGATCTTCGTCGAATTCTTCCGCGAACCCGACCGCCAGATCGGCCTCATGGCCGGCATGATCTCCCGCGGCATGCTCCTGTCCATCCCCCTCGTGCTGGTCGGCGTTTGGCTCCTGTGGCGGTCGCGGACCGTGCGGGCGTGACGACGCCGCTCGCCGATATCATCGCCCGCCTCGTTGCGGCGGACGGACCCCTGACGCTCGACCGCTACATGGCCCTCTGCGTAGGCCATCCCGACCACGGCTACTACATGACCCGCGATCCCTTCGGCTCGCTGGGCGACTTCATCACCGCGCCGGAGGTGACCCAGATGTTCGGCGAGCTGATCGGCATCTGGTGCGCCGGCGTCCACGAGGCGATGGGCAAGCCTCGAGCCTTCGGCCTCGTGGAGCTCGGCCCCGGCCGCGGCACCCTCATGGCCGATCTCTTGCGGGCCGCCAGGGCGGCGCCGGAGTTCAACGCCGCGGCGCGCATCCACCTCGTCGAGACGAGTCCCGTTCTGCGCCGGGTCCAGGAGCAGACTCTGTCGCCTGTCGGAACCAGCGTTGAATGGCACGCACACATGGGCGACATCCCCGAAGGCCCCGTCATCGTGATCGCCAACGAGTTCTTCGATGCGCTCCCCGTGCGCCAGTTCGAACGAACCGGGCGCGGCTGGGCCGAGCGCGTCGTCGGCATCGATGCTGGCGGACTGACGCTTGGGTTGGTGCCGTCCGCCGCCGCGCTTCCGTCCTGGACCTCCGCCGCGGCACCCGGCGACGTGGCCGAGATTGCGCCGGCCGCCGCAGGCATAGCCGCCGCCATTGGCGAACGGCTGGCGCGCGGCCCCGGTGCGGCGCTCATCATCGACTACGGCCATGCGCGCTCGGCCCTCGGCGACACGCTGCAGGCGGTGCGCGCCCACCGGCCGGTGCCCATCCTCGAGGCGCCGGGCGAGTGCGACCTCACCGCCCATGTCGATTTCGCCGGTCTCGGTCGCGCGTTGTCCGCGGCCGGGGCGGCCGTCCTCGCGCCGGTTACCCAGAGGGAATTCCTGCTTCGCATGGGCCTGGAAACCCGGCTGCGTCTTCTCTCCGCCGCGGCGGACGACGACGGCAGGCGCGATCTCGAACTCGCCGCGGAAAGGGTTGCGGGCCCCGCCGAGATGGGGCATCTCTTCAAGGTCCTCGCCGCGACCTCGGCGGGCCTTCCCGTTCCATACCCGTTCGAGGGCCGTTTCGCCCATGATTGAGGCTCCGCTTCTGAAGGACGTTCCGGGTATCGCGCACGGCTTCTTCACGCGGGTCGGCGGCCACTCGGACGGTCTCTATCGTTCCCTCAACTGCGGCTACGGGTCCGGTGACGATCTCGCGGTCGTCGCCCGCAATCGCGCCGCCGTTGCGGGCGCGCTCGGCATCGCGTCCGGCCGGCTCGTCTCCGTCTACCAGATTCACAGCCCGGTCGTGGTGACGGTGACCGCCCCGTGGAAACCGGGCGAAGCGCCGCGCGCCGACGCCATGGTGACGCGCCAGCCGGGCATCGGCATCGGCGCGCTCTCGGCCGACTGTGCGCCGGTGATGTTCGCTTCCCGCGACGGACGCGCCGTCGGCATCGCCCATGCCGGCTGGAAGGGCGCGCTCGACGGCGTGACCGACGCCACCATCGCCGCGCTCGAAGTGCTCGGCGCCGCGCGCCGCGACATCTTCGCCGTCATTGGCCCGGCGATCTCGGCGCGCTCCTACGAGGTCGGTCCCGAATTCGAGGCGCGCTATCTGGCCGCCGATGCGGCGAACGCCAGGCATTTCTCGGCGGGGCAGGGCGGCCGGCCGACGTTCGACCTTCCCGGATACCTCGTCGAACGGCTGCGCCGGTCGGGCATCGCCGATGTCGCCAATCTCGACCACTGCACCTATGTCGACGAGGAGCGCTTCTTCAGCTACCGGCGCGCCACCCACCGCAACGAGCCGGTCTACGGCCGCCTGATGTCGGCCATCGCCATCGCGGCGTGAGAGGAGAGAACCAATGGCACTGCACTTCGACCGCGCCGAGTACAAGTCCCGCATCGACAGGGTGACCGCCGCGCTTTCCCAGGAGGGGCTCGACGGGCTCCTGATGTTCAACCAGGAGAGCATGTACTATCTCACGGGCTACGACACGTTCGGCTTCTGCTTCTTTCAGTGCCTCTATCTCGGGACGGACGGCCGCATCGCGCTGCTCACCCGCGCTCCGGATTTGCGCCAGGCCCGGCACACTTCGATCATCGACGACATCCGCATCTGGACCGACATGGCGGGTGCCAAGCCGGCCATGGACCTGAAGGAAATGCTGCTCGATCTCGGCGCCAAGGGCAAAAGCCTCGGCATCGAGACCAACGCCTATGGCCTCACCCATCGCAACGGCAAGGCGGTGGAGGAGGCGCTCGCCGGCGCCGTTCACCTGATCGAGGCGTCCGATCTCGTGAACCGGATGCGCGTCGTCAAGTCGCGGGCCGAGCTCGCCTACATCCGCAAGGCCGGCAAGCTCGGCGACCTCGCTCTCAAGGCGGCCATCCGCGCCACCCGCGCCGGCGCCGACGAGGGAAAGATCCTGGCCGCCCAGCAGGCCGCCATCTTCGCCGGCGGCGGCGACTACCCCGGCAACGAGTTCATCATCGGCTCGGGACGCGATGCGCTGCTGTGCCGCTACAAGTCGGGCCGCCGCAAGCTCTCCCGCAACGACCAGCTGACGCTCGAATTCGCCGGCGTCTATCGCCACTACCACGCCGCCTTCATGCGCACCCTCATCGTCGGCAAGCCGACCGCCCGCCACAAGGCGATGGACGTCGCGGTGCGTGACGCGCTGCAGGCGGTGGAGGAGGCGCTGAAGCCCGGCGCGACGGCCGGCGACGTCTTCGATGCCCACGCCCGCGCCCTCGACGACCACGGCATGCGCGAGCATCGGATGAATGCCTGCGGCTATTCGATGGGCGCCAAGTTCACGCCGAGCTGGATGGACTTCCCGATGTTCTTCCACGGCAACCCGGTGCCCATCGAAGCCAATCAGGTCTATTTCGCCCACATGATCCTGATGGATTCGCAAAGCGGCACGGCCTTTTGCCTGGGACGCACCTACATCGTCGGCAAGAAGAAACCCGAGCCTGTTTCGAAGCATCCGCTGCGCATGATCGTACGCTAGGACGCCGGGTTGAAACCCCGGGGGTTTTGGTCCAGATTGTGCGCCGCTTCCGGGGGATGATTTGGAACCGCACGAATCGCTGATTCGCCAGGCCATGTTTGGTGGCCGCGCCGTGCTGCTCGCCGTTCTTCTCGTCGGCCTCGCCGCCTGCGGTACCGGCACGCAGCCTTTCTCGAAGTCGTCGGGCGGTGCCTCGGGTTCCGGCAAGACACCGCCCCCCGTTACCCTCGTCGAGCTGAAGAATATGCCGACCGACAAGCGGCAGCCTCTGACCGACCTGCTGGTCGAAGCGGCGGCCGGCCACGACGTCGCCATCGTCCAGGGGGCGTTCGGAGACGGCCTGCGCCTCGACGGCGCCTTCACGCTGGAGGCGACCGCAGGCGGCGCGACCCTCGGCTACGAATGGAAGCTCGCCGACCCGACGGGCA
Organism: uncultured Alphaproteobacteria bacterium; assembly: GCA_963789175.1. GTDB lineage: Bacteria > Pseudomonadota > Alphaproteobacteria > Rhizobiales > Aestuariivirgaceae > CAWBJO01. The sequence continues at coordinate 78,593 of CAWBJO010000001.1, read as the reverse complement.
AGCTTCTTCAGAGTTTCTCCGGCGTCGAGGTTGAACCGGGCGCGAAGGCGGCCGGCTGGGCCGGCATATCGGACAAGCTCCTCCAGCAGGTCGCGACCAGCACCGCCCAGGCGCTCGCGGCCAAGCTCTCCGGCATGGGTTACGCGGTCCGCGCCGCCAGCCTCGCGCCGCCCTCGGGCAAGCTCGCGGCCGGGCCGGAGGCGGCGACCGAGATCGACTACGAGACCTTGTTCGGGCCACGGTTGTCTGCGGCACCCTCCGCCTCGCCGATCACGACGGCGAGCCTTGCATCCGTTCCATCGTCGAGCCCGCTGCCCCGCCCCGAGCCGAAACCGTCGCCGGACGATCCCGCCGCCATCAAGGCAATCGCGCTCGTGTCGGTGACCGGTTCGCCGGGCAAGGGCGATGCCGAAATCCGTGATGCCTTGCGCTCGACCCTTGTCGACGCCGGCTGGCCGGTCGTCGCCCGGCCGGAGCGCGGTGCCCTGACGATCAGGGGCAAGATCACCGTCGCGCCGCCGAAGGGCGAGACCCAGCGCGTGGCTCTCGCCTGGTCCGTCTCGACGGCAGATGGGAAGGCGCTCGGCACCGTGCGCCAGGCAAACGACGTCGCAGCCGGCACGCTCGATGAAGGCTGGGGCCCCATGGCGGCGCCCGTGGCCCGCGCCGCGGCCGAAGGCCTTTTCGATCTCGTCGACGGGCTGCGTTAGGCGGTGCCGCTCCGAAGGCTCGAGGTCATTCCCTGTGGACCGGAGGTCGAGACGGTTGGCAACCGCTCCGGCGGGTTGCTATAGAGCCCTCGGGCGTCGGGTGATCCGTCCGGCGTGGAAACGGGGCAGGACTGCATGAAGCTCGTTGCAGGCAACAGCAATCGGCCGCTCGCCGAGGCCATTGCTGCCTATCTCAGCATCCCGCTTGCGAAATGTTCCGTCCGCCGCTTCGCCGACATGGAGATCTTCGTCGAGATCCAGGAGAACGTCCGCGGCCAGGACATCTTCATCGTCCAGTCGACCTCGTTCCCCGCCAACGACCATTTGATGGAACTCCTGATCATCATCGACGCGCTGCGGCGCGCCTCGGCCCAGCGCATAACAGCCGTCATTCCCTATTTCGGCTATGCCCGTCAGGACCGCAAGGCGGGCCCGCGCACGCCGATATCGGCTAAGCTCGTCGCCAACCTGATCACGAATGCCGGCGCCGACCGCGTCCTCACCCTCGATCTCCATGCCGGCCAGATCCAGGGCTTCTTCGACATCCCGACCGACAATCTGTTCGCCGCGCCGGTCATGGTCCGCGACATCAAGGAGCACCTGAAGACCGACAACATCGCGGTCGTGTCGCCCGACGTCGGCGGCGTCGTCCGGGCGAGGGCGCTGGCCAAGCGCATCGGCGCGCCACTCGCCATCGTCGACAAGCGGCGCGAACGCGCCGGCGAATCCGAGGTCATGAACATCATCGGCGACGTCAAGGGAATGATCTGCGTTCTCGTCGACGATATCGTCGACTCCGGCGGCACCCTGTGCAACGCCGCCGATGCGCTCCTCGAGGACGGCGCCCGCGAGGTCTACGGCTACATCACCCACGGCGTCCTGTCCGGCGGCGCCGTGGCGCGCATCACCGCCTCCAAGCTCAAGCAGCTCGTCATCACCGATTCGATCCAACCGACCGAAGCGGTGCGCGTGTCGCGCAACATCCGCGTCATGGGAATCGCCACTCTGATCGGCGAGGCCGTCGCCCGCACCTCCCGCGCCGAGTTGGTGTCGAGCCTGTTCGACTGAGGATGGACGGGCATGGACCTCCGCCACGGCTTCGACATCAAGCGGTACATCCGGACCATCCCCGACTATCCGAAGCCGGGCATCCTGTTCCGCGACATCACGACCCTTCTCGCCAACCTGCACGCCTTTCGCGCCGCCGTCGACGAGCTGATGTGGCCGTTCCTGCGGAGCGAGGTCGACTACGTGGCCGGCATCGAGGCGCGCGGCTTCATCCTCGGCGGCGCCGTGGCGCACGCGCTGGGGCGCGGCTTCGTTCCCATCCGCAAGAAGGGCAAGCTGCCGGCTCGCGTCATCGGCCAGGAGTACTCGCTCGAATACGGTGTTGACACCATCGAGATCCATGCCGACGCCATCGGCAGCGGCGACCGCGTCCTCCTCGTTGACGATCTCGTCGCCACGGGCGGCACGGCGACCGCGGCGATCGACCTCATCCGCAAATCGGGTGGCGAGGTGGTGGCGGCCGCCTTCGTCATCGACCTTCCCGATCTTGGCGGGTCGGAGCGCCTGCGCGCCAAGGGTGTCAAGGTCCATACCCTCGTCGGCTTCGAGGGCCACTGAAGTTCTATTCGCGGCAGCGCACCAGCACCTTGCCGTCGAAGGAGAACGCCGTCACCCCGTCCTGGTTCGTCCCCGTGTTGGCCATGAAGACGAGGCCCCATCCGGGACGCGAATTGAGCCGGCGCTTGCCGGTGATCGTGCTCGCATAGGTGATGGTATCGCCGGCATGGACGGGTCGCGACCATTTGAGGTTCTCGAAACCCGGTGACGGACCGATTTCGGGCGCCGCGTCGCCCCTCGCCAGCCGCGCCGCCCGATGGCGCTCGTTGCTGGCGACGAAGCACTTCATCCATGCGGCCGAGGTGTGCCAGCCGCTCGCCGCGAGACGGCCGAAATGCGATCGCCGGGCCGCCTCGTCGTCGAGATGGAAGGGCTGCGGATCGTAGATCTTCGCGAATGCGACGATCGCCTCGCGTGTGAAGGTGTAGCTGCCGAGCGTCTCCGCCGCGCCTACCTCGATCTCCTCGAAATAGAGACCGTTCATGCCCGGCCCCGGACCGCGACGATGGACGTGCCGACGATGTCCGTCTTCCTCTCGCCCGCAGCGTCGAAGAGTTCCCAGTGGAAGGTTACGAGGCCCATCTCGGGCCGCTTGGCGGAAGTGCGTGCCGCCCGCGTCGTCCGCCGGCACGCCAGGACGTCGCCGGCATGCACGGGCTTCAGCCATTTCACTTCGTCGATGCCCGGCGAGCCCAAGGATGCCGTCTCGGCGATGTAGCCGTCGTACATCATGCGCATGAAGATGGCGCACACGTGCCAGCCGCTGGCGGCGAGACCCCCGAGGATCGTCTGTCGCGCCGCCCCGGCGTCGAGATGGAACGGCTGCGGATCGAACTCCCTTGCGAAGGCGACGATCTCCTCCGCCGTGACCTCGTAGCGGCCGTAGGTGACGACCTCGCCGACCGGGAAGTCTTCGAAATAGAGACGCGGGGCGGGAAACCCGGCGCTCACGTCGCGAACCGGAAATGCATGACGTCGCCGTCGGCGACAACGTAGTCCTTGCCCTCGAGCCTGAGCTTGCCCGCCTCGCGTGCTCCCGCCTCGCCATTGAGCGAGACGTAGTCGTCGTAGGCGATGGTCTCGGCGCGGATGAATCCCTTCTCGAAGTCCGTGTGGATTGCACCGGCGGCCTGCGGTGCCCGCGTGCCGCGCGTCACCGTCCATGCCCGCGCCTCCTTCGGCCCGGCGGTGAAGAAGGTGACGAGATGCAGGAGCGTGTAGCCGGCCCGGATGACGCGATTGAGCCCCGGCTCGGTGAGGCCGACGGCGATGAGGTAGTCCCGCTGCTCGGCCGGCGGCAGCACGGCGATCTCGCTCTCGATCTTGGCCGACACGACGACCGCCTCGGCGCCCTCGGTCCGGGCCCGCTCCGCCACCTTGTCGGAATGGGTATTGCCGCGCTCGGCCGAGGTTTCGTCGACGTTGCACACATAGAGCACCGGCTTCGCGGTGAGGAGGCCCAGCATCGCGAAGGCGCGTTCCTCCTCGGGCTTTCGCGCGACGAGGCGCGCCGGCTTCCCGTCCTGCAGAAGCTTCAGGGCGCGCGACATCAGCGGCAGCAGGTCCTTCGCCTCGGCGTCGCCGCCGCGCAGCCGCTTCTCCAGGGCGGATACGCGCTTCTCCAGGCTGTCGAGATCGGCGAGCATGAGCTCCGTCTCGATCGTCTCGATGTCGGCGATCGGATCGATGCGACCCTCGACATGCGTGACGTCGCCGTCCTCGAAGCAGCGCACGACGTGCGCTACCGCGTCGACCTCGCGGATGTTGGCGAGGAACTGGTTGCCGAGGCCTTCGCCTTTCGATGCGCCGCGCACCAGACCGGCGATGTCGACGAAGGTCAGCCGGGTCGGAATGATCTGGTCGCTGCCGGCGATCCTCGCCAGCGCGTCGAGCCGCAAGTCGGGAACGCCGACGTCGCCGACGTTGGGCTCGATGGTGCAGAAGGGATAGTTCGCCGCCTGCGCCGCCGCGGTCTGGGTGAGGGCGTTGAACAGGGTGGACTTGCCGACGTTGGGCAGACCGACGATGCCGCAGCGAAATCCCATCAGTCCTCCGCCCCCTCGCGCGTTTCGCGCTTGTCCTCGGGATTGAGGGCGAGGTGGATCTTGTTCTGGAAGCTCGCCGCCTGGCCGGTGGCGAGGAGGGCCGCATGCTCGCCGATCGCTTCCAGCATCGGCACCACCCAGGCGGCGTCCGACTTGGCGAAGTCGCCGAGTACGTGGCGATAGACCCGGTCGCGCTCGCCGGGATGGCCGATGCCGAGCCGCACGCGATGAAAGTCGTTGCCGATATGCGCTCCGACCGAGCGAATGCCGTTGTGGCCTGCCGTGCCGCCGCCTGTCTTCACCCGCACCTTGCCGGCGAGCAGGTCGAGTTCGTCGTGGAACACGAACACCGCGCCCGGCTCCATGCCGTAGAACCGCATCGCCTCGCCGACGCTGCGCCCCGAATCGTTCATGTAGGTGGCCGGCTTCAGGGCGACGACCTTCTGGTCCGCGAGCGCGCCTTCGGCCATGACGCCCTGGAACTTACGCCGACCGGCGCCGAAGGCGTGCCGCCGCACGATCTCGTCGATCGCCATGAAGCCGATATTGTGGCGGTTGCGCACATAGTCCTGGCCGGGATTTCCGAGGCCGACGAAAAGCAGCATGGGCCGCGTCCCCTGAAGCGCCCGCAGCGCTCGCGCGCTCCGGGCGGGCTGGAGCTACTTCTTCTTTTCGCCGGCGTCCTTCTTGGGCGCGGCCGCCGGAGCGGCTGCCTTGGCGCCTTCCTTCGCACCTTCCTTGCCGGGCGCGGCGGCAGCGGCTTCGCCTTCGGCCGGAGCCTTCTGGGCGATGGCCGGAACTTCGGCGGCCGCCGGCGCGGCGGTCTCGGCTTCTTCCTCCGCCGTGATGATGGCGGCGGTGGCGATGGTGGCGATGGTGAAGTCGCGCTCGGCGATCGCCGGCTTGACGCCTTCGGGGAGCTGGATCTGGGAGATGTGGATCGACTGCCCGATCTGCAGTCCGGTAAGGTCGATGAGGAACTCCTCGGGAATGCGGTCGGCCGGCGTGAAGACCTCGATCTCGTGGCGGACGATGTTGAGCACGCCGCCAGCCTTCAGCCCCGGCGACGCCTCGTGGTTCTTGAAGTGGACCGGCACCTCGACGCGAATGCGCGCGTCCTTGCCGAGCCGCAGGAAATCGACGTGGATGATGAAGTCGCGCACCGGCTCGAACTGGATGTCGCGCGGAATGACCCGGACCTTCTTGCCCTCGACGTCGAGATCGACGAGCGTCGCCGTGAAGCGCCCGGTGTTGACGTGCGGGACGAGCTCCCGATAGGTGAGAGAGACGAGCTGCGTCTCTTGCTTGTCGCCGTAGATGACGGCGGGGACGAGACCTTCGCGGCGCACGGCCCGGGCGGCCCCCTTGCCGGCTCCCGCGCGCGCCGTGGCCTTCAGTGTGACGGCATTTGCCATGGCGAAACTCCTTGATATGCCTCTAGAAATTCAAAGGGAGCCGATAGGGCTCCGATCGCTCGCGCGGACCTTCCTCCAGGGGTGAACGACGCCCGCGCGCCGCGCTTATAGCGGCTCCATCGGTTCAATGCAACGCCGGCCCCGAAGCGCCGGAGCTAGTGTTGGACGGCGGCCCACACCTTGCGCTTGGTGAGATAGAGCAGGGCGGCGAACGCGAGGAGATAGATCATCACCTGGAACCCGAGCTGCTTTCTGGCCTCCATCTTCGGCTCGGCCGCCCAGGCGAGGAAGGCCGACACGTCGCGCGACATGTCGTCCACCGTGTTGGGAGCGCCGTCGTCGAACGTCACCTGGCCGTCGCTCAGCGGCGGCGGCATGCCGATCCAGTGGCCGGCGGCATAGTAGGGATTGTAGAACTTGCCCTCCGGCTTCTCGCCGGCGAGCTCCGCCGGCGGGTCCTGGTAGCCGGTCAGGACGCTGTAGACGTATTGCGGGCCGCCGATGCCGTGCAGGAGCTGGGTCAGCGTGCCGCGCCAGCCCTCGCGCGACTTGGTGATGAGGCTGAGGTCGGGCGGCAGGGCGCCGCCATTCGCCGCCCGCGCCGCCTGGTCGTTCGCGAAGGGCGACGGGAAGCGGTCGCTCGGCAGCCCGGCGCGCTCGAACATCTCGCCGCTGTCGTCGGGACCGTCCTGCACCTGGACCTCCGCGGCGAGGGTCTTGGCCTGCTCCTCGCTGAAGCCCGGCCCGCCCGGATCGGCCAGGTTGCGGAAATGGACGAGGCGCATCGCATGGCACGCCGCGCAGACTTCCTTGTAGACTTTGTAGCCGCGCTGCAGCTGGCCGCGCTCGAACGACCCGAACGGTCCCTCGAAGGTGAACGCGATGTCCTTGGCCGGCAGCTGTTCCTCGGCGGCCTGGGCGGGAGCCGCGATCGCGAAAGCCGCGCCGGTGAGCGCGGCGATGAGGGAAAAGCGTCTTGCGGTCATCGTCTGTCCCTCATTCGGCCGGCTGCGCGGCAAGCTTGGCCGACTTGCGGGCCAGGACCGAATCCGAGATCGACGACGGCAGCGGCCGCGGCGTTTCCAGGAGCCCGACCAGCGGCAGGATCACCAGGAAGTGCAGGAAGTAGTAGGCCGTCAGGATGCGGGCGAGGAGCACGTAGACTCCTTCCGGCGGCTTCGATCCGAGATAGCCGAGTCCGAGGCACACCACGACGAAGATCCAGAACACCTGCTTGAACACCGGCCGGTAGGTGCCGGAGCGCACCCGCGACGTGTCGAGCCACGGCAGCGCCAGCAGCAGCAGGATCGAGCCGAACATGGCGACGACGCCGAGGAGCTTGTGCGGGATGGCGCGCAGGATCGCGTAGAAGGGCAGGTAGTACCATTCCGGCACGATGTGCGCCGGCGTCGAAAGCGGGTCGGCCGGCTGGTAGTTGAGGGCATGGCCGAGATAGTTCGGCGCGTAGAAGACGAAGTACGCGAAGAAGATGAGGAACAGGACCAGCGCGAAGCCGTCCTTCGCAGTGTAGTAGGGATGGAACGCCACCGTGTCCTGGCTCGACTTGACGCTGACGCCGGTCGGATTGCCGTTGCCCGGCACGTGTAGCGCCCAGATGTGGAGCACGACGAGCCCTGCGAGCACGAAGGGCAGCAGGTAGTGCAGGGAGAAGAAGCGCTGCAGGGTCGCGTTGTCGACCGAATAGCCGCCCCACAGCCATGTCACCAGCGGTTCGCCGATGAACGGGAACGCGCCGAAGAGGTTGGTGATGACCTTGGCGCCCCAGAAGCTCATCTGCCCCCACGGCAGGACGTAGCCCATGAAGCCCGTCGCCATCATGACGAGGTAGATGAGCACGCCGATCATCCACAGCACTTCGCGCGGCGCCTTGTAGGAGCCGTAGTACATGCCGCGGAACATATGGATGTAGACGGCGATGAAGAACATCGACGCGCCGTTCGAATGGACGTAGCGGATCAGCCATCCGTAGTTCACGTCGCGCATGATGCCTTCGACCGAATCGAACGCCGTCGAGGCGTGCGGCGTGTAGTGCATCACCAGCGTGACGCCGGAAATGATCTGGACGACGAGCATCAACGTCAGGATGCCGCCGAACGTCCACCAGTAGTTGAGGTTCTTCGGCGTCGGGTAGTCGAGAACGTGCTGGCGCACGAAGCCCATGAGGGGCAGCCGCTCCTCGAACCATCGCCCGATAGCGCTCTTAGGCTGGTAGGTCGAATGCGCGCTCATGTCCGCCTCCTAGCCGATCCGGATCTTGGTGTCGGATATGAACGCGAACTTCGGAACCGCCAGGTTCTCCGGCGCCGGACCCTTTCGGATGCGGCCGGCGCTGTCATAGTGCGAGCCGTGGCACGGGCACAGCCAGCCTTCGTAGTCGCCGGACTGGCCGATCGGGACGCAGCCGAGATGCGTGCACACACCCATCATCACCAGGAACTGCTCCTTGCCCTCGATCGTGCGGTTCTGGTCCGTCGCCGGCGCATTGTCGGGAAGGTTGGCGTTGCGTGCCAGCGGGTCGGGCAGCTGGTCGACGGGGACGGCCTTCGCGTCGTCGATCTCCTTCGCCGTGCGATGCCGGATGAACACCGGGTTGCCGCGCCACTTCACCGTGATGGCCTGCCCTTCGCCGATCGGGGCGACGTCGATCTCGACCGTCGCCAATGCCAGCACGGAGGCATCCGGGTTCATCTGGTCGACGAACGGCCACAGCGCGCCGGCCACGCCGACGGTGCCGACCGCGGCGGTCGCAATATAGATGAAGTCGCGTCGGTTGGTTTCCACGCTCTCCGAAGCAGCCGCCATATCGTGATTTCACCCCTCGCTGGTGGCCGGTCCATGGAGCCGTCCGGCCGCGCATTCCAGGTTGCACGGCGCTGAGTTTTGGCATCGGCTTCGATGAAAGTCTAGCCATCAAGTGTCGCAGTCGGCAGGGTTTTTCCCTTCCGCAGCGCTTGTATATTTCAGGCCGCAGCATGTCGGGGTCGCCCATGATCGAAATCGCGCTCTACCAGCCGGATATCCCGCCCAATGCGGGCACCATCCTCCGCATGGCCGCCTGTCTCGGGGTTGCCGTGTCCATCATCGAGCCGACCGGGTTCACGTGGTCGGACCGCTCCTTCCGCCGCGCCGGATTGGATTATCTCGACCGGGCCCGGATCGTGCGGCACGAGTCCTTCGAAGCCTTTCGCGGCAGCAGGGCTGGCCGTCGTCTCGTCCTCATGACCACCAAGGCGAGCCTCGCCTACTGGGATTTCGCATTCCGTCCCGACGACGTCCTGCTCATGGGGCGCGAGACGGAAGGTGCGCCCGACAACGTGCACGCCGCCGCCGATGCGCGCCTGCTCATCCCGCTTCAGCCAGGTTTCCGCTCGCTCAACGTCGCGGTTGCGTGCGCCATGGTTTTGGGTGAGGCTTTGCGCCAGACGCGTCCCTCATAGAAAACGAACGGCGCCCCCTCCACCGACGATGTCCGCCCTCGACGATCATAAGGAAACGGCGAAAGCGTGGTTCGAGTCGCTGCGCGACGACATCTGCGAGGAATTCGAGGATCTCGAGCGCGCCTGCGACGTGGCCGCCCGGCCGGCAGGCCGGTTCGAGCGCAAGGAGTGGCGGCGCGGCGAGGCGGGGAGGGAGGACGGCGGCGGCGGCGTTATGTCAGTGCTCCGCGGCCGCCTGTTCGAGAAGGCGGGGGTGCACGTCTCGACGGTGCACGGCGAGTTCAGCCCGGAATTCCGCAAGCAGATCCCCGGCGCCGAGGACGATCCGCGCTTCTGGGCATCCGGCATCTCGCTCATTGCACATCCCGAGAACCCTCACGTCCCCGCCGTGCACATGAACACGCGTTTCGTGGTCACCTCGCGCTCGTGGTTCGGCGGCGGCGCCGACCTCACTCCGATGCTCGCCCGTCGCCGCGCCGGCGATGATCCGGACACCGTCGCCTTTCACGCCGCCATGGCGCGGGCCTGCGACCCGCATCCCGGCGCCGACCATGGCCGCCTGAAACAATGGTGCGACGAATACTTCTACCTTCCGCATCGCGGCGAGACGCGCGGCGTCGGCGGCATCTTCTTCGACTATCACGACAGCGGCGACTGGCTCGCCGACTTCGCCTTCGTGCAGGACGTCGGCCGCGCGTTTCTCGAGGCCTATCCGCTGATCGTCAGGCGCAACATGGACACGCCGTGGTCGCCGGCCGAGCGCGACGAGCAGCTTGTCCGCCGCGGCCGCTACGTGGAATTCAATCTCCTCTACGATCGTGGCACGCTCTTCGGGCTGAAGACGGGCGGCAATGTCGAGTCGATTCTCTCTTCTCTGCCGCCGGCGGTCAGCTGGCCCTAGACACCAATGGCAGAGGCAGCTAGAGCCTCCGCCATGCTGGGGACATCCAAAAAGCCGGCGCCCACTCATTGGCGCAATCTCCTCGCTGCGGTCGCCACGATCGCGGTGTGCGACGTCGCGTTCGGATTGACCTTTCCGCTCCTCGCCATCCTGCTCGAGCAGCGCAGCGTTCCCGCCTGGATCATCGGGCTCAACTCCGCCATGTCGCCGCTCGGCATCATCGTCGCCGGGCCGTTCATTCCGCGCGCCGTCAAGCGTTTCGGCGCCCAGCGGCTCGCCTATGCCACCATCGCCGGCATCGCGCTCCTGCTCATCGGCTTCAAGGTGTTCCCGAGCCTCGCCGCATGGTTCGTCCTGCGCTTCGCCTTCGGAATCATCGCCGGCACCCTCTACACCTTGAGCGAGGCATGGATCGTGCAGTTCTCGGAGGGCCCGAACCGCGGCCGCATCATCGGCATCTATACGAGCGTGGTGTCGATCACCTTCTCGGCCGGTCCGCTTATCATCCCCTATGTCGACGTCAACGGCTGGACGCCGTGGATCCTGGGCACGGCCATGGTGCTGGTGGCCGGCATACCGCTCCTGTTCCTGAACGTCGCGGACGATTTCGGGCCGGAATCGAAGGGTGGGTTCCTGGGCTTCATCGGCCGCGCCCCGCTGCTGCTGTTCGCCGTCTGCACGCTCACCATGTTCGACGCCGTGATGCTCTCCTTCTTCATCATCTACGGCCTGAGGAACGGGCTCGGCGTCGAGCGCGCGAGCTGGGCTCTCGGCGTTTCGATCGCCGGCAACGCCCTCCTGCAGTATCCGATCGGCATGCTCGCCGACCGTTGGTCGCGCGTCACCATCATGTGGCTCGCCGGTGGCGTGAGCGTCGCCATGGCCGCCATGCTCCCGTTCGCGATCACGAGCTGGCTGCTGTGGCCCGTCGCTTTCGTCATTGGCACCTCGGCCTATGCCATCTACACGGCGGCGCTGACGATCCTCGGCGACGAGTTCAAGGGCGCCGATCTTCTCTCCGGCTCGGCCGCCTTCGCGGCCATGTGGGGCGTCGGCGGCATCATCGGTCCGCCCCTTGTCGGCGTCGCGCTCGATGCCTTCGGGGTAGGAGCGTTCCCCTTCTGCCTTGCCGCCATCTACGTCGCGCTGCTGGCCCTGCTGTTCGGTTCCGGCGGAAAACTGGTACGGGCTCCCGCATGACCGTCGGCGCGAAGCTCCAGTGGCGCAACCTCGTTGCCGCCTGCGCCGCCGTTGCGGTGTTCTCCTTCTCGCTCGGCGAGATGTTCCCGCTCCTGTCTCTCAAGATGGAAGGGTGGGGCATCAGCAGCAGCGTGATCGGCCTCAACACCGCCATGGCGCCGCTCGGCATTCTCCTCGCCGGCCTGATGATTCCGAAGCTCGCCCACAGTTTCGGCTCCCGCAGGGTCACGATCGCCATGGCGTCGCTGACTGGCCTCGTCATCCTCGCCTATCCGGCCGTGCCCAGCATCTATTCATGGTTCGTGTTGCGCCTGATCCAGGGCATGTTCGTGGCGACCCTCTTTGCGCTCAGCGAAGCGTGGGTGGTGCGCTTCGCAGAGGGCGCCTATCGCGGCAGGATCGTCGGCATCTATGCAACCGTGATCTCGGCGAGTTTCGGGCTCGGGGCCTTGGTCATCAAATATCTCGGCATCGAAGGGTTCGCGCCGTTCGTGGCCGGTGCGCTCGTCATGTTCCTCGCCGTGATCCCGATCTCGCTGGTCGACGATGAGTTGGCGAAGGCGGCGGACGAGGAAGAGGAGCACGTCTCGGTGCGCGACTTCGTTCCGAAGGCGCCCATGCTGATCCTCGCCATTGCCATCCACGCCATATTCGACGGCGGCATGCTCGCCTTCCTGTCCGTCTACGGCGTCCGCAACGGCTACGACATCGGCTCGGCCGCCCTCCTGCTGACGGTGCTCGCGCTCGGCAACGTCTTCTTCCAGATCCCCATCGGCTGGATCGCCGACAAGACATCGAAGCAGGGCACCATCAAATGGTGCTTCGCCGTGTCCTCCCTGTGCACGGTGCTCATCCCGTTCCTGATCTCGACCGCGCTCATCTGGCCGCTCGTCTGCCTGGTCGGCGCGGCGAACTTCGGCATCTACACCGTCGGGCTCGCCTATCTCGGTGACCGCTTCCGCGGCACCGATCTCGTCGCCGGCACCGCCACCTTCGCGACCGCCTGGGGCCTCGGCTCCTTCATCGGCTCGCTCGTCAGCGGATGGGCCATGGATATCTTCGGGCCCGATGGTTTTCCCTATTCCCTGGCGGCGATCTTTGCGCTCTATCTGGCCGTCACCGCGCGGCGGTCTCTCGTCGCCGCCCCGGAGAGGCAATGACGACAGCTGCGAGCGACAGGTTGAAGGTCCGCACCGGGCTGCCGCTTCGCGCTCGCCGCGGGCAAGTGGGCTACGGCTTCGCCTTCACGCTGCTTGGCGCCTGCTGCTGGAGCCTCGGCGGCCTTTTCGTGCGCTCGACCGAGAACGTCGACGGCTGGCAGATCATCTTCTATCGCTCCTGGGTCGTGCTGGTCATCATGTCGCTTGCCATGGGCTTGCGCCATCGCGGCCGGCTTCTCGCCGTGCTGCGCGTGGCCGGGATCAACGCCGCCATCGCCGGCGTGGCCCTCGGCCTCGCCGGGCTCACCTTCGTCATGTCGCTCTTCTACACGACCGTCGCCCAGGCGATCTTCATGGTCGGCGTCACCCCGTTCACGGCCGCGCTCCTCGGCTGGTGGATCCTCGGCGAGCGCGTCCACGGCTCGACCTGGATCGCCATGCTCATCGCCCTCGCCGGCCTCGCGGTCATGCTGTGGGGATCGACCGGGGGCGGCTTCACCGGCGCCGTCCTCGCCCTCTATTCGGCCTTCTGCTTCTCCTGCTACAGCGTGCTCCTGCGCTGGGGGCAGAAGACCGACATGACGGCGAGCATCGTCTGGAATGGCGCCTTCCTGATCCTGTTCAGCACCTTCGTGCTGCTCGTCCCGACGCCTCTGCGCGACCATACCGGCATCGAGGCCTTCGCGGTGGGCTGGGGGAACTTCCTCATCATCGTGGCCATGGGGGTGATCCAGCTGTCGCTCGGCCTGGCGCTCTTCACGCGCGGCTCGAAGACGGTGCCGGCCGCTGAGCTGGCGCTGCTGTCGCTCGCCGAGCCCATGCTGTCGCCGCTCTGGGTGTGGCTCGCCTTCGACGAGGTGCCGTCCGCCTCGACGCTCGTCGGCGGCGCGGTGATCCTCGCGGCCCTCGCCTTTCGCATCCTGGCGATGACGGGCGGCGCAAGGAGCGAGAGGGTCAGGCAGGAACGTTGAGGCCGGCAAGCCGCATCAGGTTCTCGTAGAGGCGGCGTCCGATAAGGTGGTACTGCGGCATGATGGCAGCGGCGTCGCCGACGAACTTCGCATAGGCGCCGGGGCCGAGCGCCGTTTCCATCGCCTTCACGTAGGAGGGCAGGAACTTCCAGGCGGCGATGAACTCGGCCTTCCATTCGGCGTGGAACTGTATGCCGAGAGCGGAGTCGCCGACCGCCAGTGCCTGCACCGCGGTAGTCGCGCTGGCGGCGAGCGCAACGCCGCCCGGCGGCAGAGTCTTCACCTCGGCATGGTGCCACTGGGTCGTCGTGAAGGTGGCCGGCAGCCCCGCGAAGACATTGTGCCGTCGTCCGGCCTCCGTCAGGCCGATGTCGAAGATGCCGATCTCCTCGCGCGGTGCCATTGCGACCGTGCCGCCGAGCGCTTCCGCGAGCAGCTGGTGGCCGAGGCAGAAGCCGATGAACGGGCGTGCCCGGTCCTTTACCCAGTGGGCCACCGCGTCCTTTTCCGCGGCGAGCCACGGGTACTCGGCGAGCTGCCAGACATCCATCGGCCCGCCCATGACCAGCAGCATGTCGTAGGGCGCGAGCGCCGGCAGCTTCTCGCCCCGGTGCACCATGACAGTGTCGATGGCGAATCCGTCGGCCCTCAGGAAATCGCCGAAGCGTCCGGGGTTGTCGTCGTCCATGTGGAGGAAGATGAGAGCCCGTCTGGTCATGGCGTTCCCGGTAGATCCCCGTCGGGCGTCGTCGACCGCCGCGCTCGTCGGACCGGAGGTAGCACCAGGCTCGAGGCTTCGCAACTTTGCGCTTCGTTGCGCCCGCACCGCGTGAACTCGCCGAGCGGCGTCACGCAGATGCGGACGTCCTGGAGCCGTGCCCGGCCTTTGCGGCCGGTGCAGGTCACCGACATCATCTCGGGCCTAAGGCCGCGGTTGGTCTTCGCGAAGTCGGTCTCGATCTCGTCCGCATCCGTCGTGATGGAATGGGTCGGTGCGAGGTAGCGGGCCGGAATTCGCACCTTCCCGAAGAGCTCTGCCGCCAGCCCGAAATAGTCCGCCATCGACAGCCTCGAACAGCTTCCGTGCTTGCGCCATTGATGGTTCGCCAGCCGCCGCGACGGCATGAACGCTCTCACCGTCGCGAACAGCCGCTCCGGGACGGCGTGTTGGTTGGTGTCGCAATAGGACGGCCACCCCCGCGCATATTGCGGCCACAGGCCGTGGAGGACGAAGGCGTAGGTTCGCGGGCTCCCGCATTGGAGGGTTTCGCCGGCCGCCGCGTCGCTCGCGCAAAAGCTGGGCGACCATGAGAGGGAGAGCACGTAGTGGTCGACGGCGCGCGACTCAGCGGCGGCCGCAGACGCAGCGCCTGCGGACGAGACGCAGGCAAGGAGGAGGAGGGCGGCCGCTAGCGCTGGACGAGCGTGATGTCGGGTCCCCGCCAGGGGCTTCGGTTCAAGCTCACGGGACAGGTTTGGTTCAGGTATTTCCAGGACGCGGTGTTCTGGAACATCAGGCATTGCGCGAGCTTGCCCTTGATGCAGGTGACCGTCCCGACCTCGAGCTTCAGGTTGTAGAGCCGGCATTTGCAGTCCGGATCGGCTGCCGCGGGGATCGGGGCGAGGAGAAGTGCGCCGAGCATGCCGGGCGCAAGAACTCTGCACAGGCGTCTCATGGCCGGAATCATAGCACATGTCCGTCCTGGAATTAAGGGACCCCGGCTGAAATCAGTCGGCGAGCTGCAGGTCGACGGCCTGCGGCCCGCGGCCTCTCGTGTCCGGCTGGATTTCGAAGCTGATCTTCGTTCCCTCGTCGAGCTGGGGGATGCCGGAACGCTGGACGGCGGTGATGTGGACGAACACATCCTTCCCCCCGTCATCCGGAGCGATGAAACCGTACCCCTTCGCTTGATTGAAAAACTTCACGGTGCCGTTCTGGCGCATGCAACTGCCCCCTGTCAGGGCCACTGGTTTGTCTCCCCGCGGTCCGCCACTGGACCGCCGAATGGGGGGCCGAACTATAGCTCCCGCCCGGGCGTCTGCCTAGCCGTTGATGCGTTCGAGGTCTTCCATGCGCGGCGGCTCCGTCGACCATCCGGTGCCGGAGCGGCCGAATTCCCGGCCGAGGTCGTAGAGATGGCTCATGACCCCCTTGTCGAAGGTCAGGCCATCCTTCGAGGCAACGCTGCTATCGGGAATGGAGATCAGGTGGAAGTCGGCGCGCGCCTGGCGGCTCGCCACATAGGCCTGGTAGAGGGTTCTGGACAGGAGGCCGCGCAGGAGCTCGCTGATCGACTTGCGCGAGATGTCGAGCACTTCCGGCTCGACCGCCTTGGCTGCGTCCTGGAGCCGGATCTGGCCGTTCACGACCACGTAGACGTGGCGCTTGAGGGCCGGCTCGTTGAGCATGAAGCTCCGGAGCAGGATCGGCGACTTGACCGCTCCGTCGACATGCATCTGCCGCGCCTTGCTGGCGTCCGTAGGCTGGATGTAGACAGGCTTGAACAGGCCCGGCACCGCCGCCGAGGCCCTGAGCACGCTGCGATAGAGCTTGACCCGATCGGGATGGCCCGAGGCGGCGATGTAGCCCATGTCCCACACCACCACTTCGCCAGAGTCGAGATTGGTCGTCGCGACGTAGAGGCGCCGGCCCGCCTGGTGCTCCTGGGCGACGCGGTCGAGAACCTCCTCGTCGATGAGGGAGTTGATCTTCTTCTTGAGCGGCGTGTCGTCGAGCAGGCTGTCGGAGAACACGCCGGCGATCGACTTCTTCCGGTAGATGTCGTCGCTGCTGATCGTCGTGTAGACGTCGCGCAGCGTCTGGTCGTAGCCCGGGCCGAGGAAGGTGAGCGTCGCCATCAGCGCGCCGGTCGACACCCCCGTCACGATGTCGAACCGCGGCCTGGTTCCGGCCTCCGCCCAGCCGTTGAGGACGCCCGCTCCGAAGGCCCCGTCGGCACCGCCGCCCGACAGCACGAGGATGTTGAGGTCCCGCCGAGCTAGAGGCGCGGGGGACTGCGGCGGGGCGTTAATCGGGTGCCCGGTAGAATCGAATAGAGCCACCGCGCCGGCCGGCGTCTCGGTCCGCACGTCCTCGAGCTCGAGCGGCCGGGTCGCCGCGCAGGCGGCGAGCCAGAGCCCGAAAACGAGGGCAAGCAGCTGTTTCGTCAGTCGAATTGCCATGGTTACCCGGCGGCGACTCAAGGGTTCATCAGAACTGTTGCGTTCGGCTACCGATGTCATTAGGCTTTTTTGCGACCAGGCCAGACGGGCGGATATCCATGCAGCTTTTTCGTCCCTTGCCGTGTACCACGGCATTTTGCGTACTTTTGTGTTTTTCCGCCGCCGCTGAGGCCAAGTCCCAGAACACCAAGTATCGCTACTACGCGATCGGCGGCTCCACCGTGGACGGGGTCTACAAGGAGATGCTGCGGCGCGGACCGCACGTCGGAGGCGGCAAGGCCTACGCATCGACCAAGATGGATCCGAAGGTCGAGGCGGTCACCGCCAGCCAGGGCGATAGCTGCCGCATCGCCAGCTTCAACGTCAGCATGACCTTCACGATCAACCTGCCGAAGCTGCAGAGCGGCTCGGTGGACTCCGCCACGCGCCGGTCGTTCGAAAACTTCCAGGCCTTCGCCCGCAAGCACGAGGAGCGGCACCGCAGCATCTGGCTCGCCTGCGCCGCCGATGCGGAGGCGCAGATCAAGAACGTGACCGCCTCGACCTGCGACCGGGCCGAGGCGAAGGGCCTCGCGATCATGCAGAAGATCGCCAATGCCTGCGACCGCAAGCATGCGGCGTTCGATGCCTCCGAGCAGAAGAAGCTCGCCCGGCATCCCTTCATCCGCGCCGTGATGGCCCGCGGCAAGAAGGCTCCGCGCAACGAGGTCGCGCTGCCCGCCGGCGTTCTCAAGAAGAAAAGCCAGAATTTCTAGACGGTCCGCCGGGGCCGCACTGTCGTTTCCGCCGCCGTGCGGATGAGGAAGCATGCCCAAGCCCCAGGCCATGATCGTGCCGGTGACGCCGTTCGAGCAGAACTGCACCTTGCTGTGGGATTCCGATGACAAGGAGGCCGCGGTCGTCGATCCCGGCGGTGACGTTCCCGAGATCGAGCGCGCCATTGCCGAGGCCGGTGTTTCGGTCCGCCAGGTCCTGCTCACCCATGGCCATATCGACCATGCCGGCGGCGCCGCCGAGCTCGCCGAGAAACTCGCGGTTCCCATCGTCGGCCCGCATCAGGCCGATGCCTTTCTGCTCTCGCATCTGGCCGAGCAGGCGCAGATGTTCGGCATGGTCGGCGTTCGCAACTGCACGCCGTCGCGCTGGCTCGCGGAAGGCGACGAGATCAGGATCGGCGGCCTGGCGTTCGAGGTGCGCCACTGCCCTGGCCACACGCCCGGACACGTCATTTTTTATGCCGCGCCCTATAAGCTTGCGGTCGTCGGCGACGTCGTCTTCCAGGGATCGATCGGCCGTACCGATTTTCCCTACGGCGACCATGCCGCGCTTCTGAAATCGATCCGCGAGAAGATCCTGGTGCTCGACGACGACGTCGGCTTCCTGTGCGGCCACGGCAACCCGTCGACCGTCGGCCGCGAGCGCACCACCAATCCTTTTCTGGCGTGAACGCCGGTCCTCAAAAAGCGAGCGCCACTCCCTTGCCGGAAATGGCGCTGCCAGGCTTGCAATGTATTTTAGTCTGCGATTAGGCGAGCTGGACGTTGACGGCCTGCGGGCCGCGTCCGCGCTTGTCGTTCTCGGTTTCGAAGGTCACTTTCTGACCTTCGTTGAGTGACCGGATTCCCGCCCGCTCCAACGCCGTGATGTGGACGAACACATCCTTCGAGCCGCCTTCCGGCGTAATGAAACCAAAGCCCTTAGCCGTGTTGAAGAACTTCACAGTGCCACTCTGGCGCATTTACTTCCCTTTTCCGTCTGGCGCGAATAAACCGGTCATGGGTCCACGCCACAAACCCCGCTACGCCTGAAATCGGGAAAGGGCAACCGGCCGTCAGGGCGGATGTACTTTGCCGCAATATCATAGGCACGTCCCACCACGGGACGCACCGGCTCGCAGCTATATGCTCGAAAAAAGCGAAAAAGGCAAGTAAGCCCCGGCTCTCGCGGAGTGCGAGTCCGCAGGACTTCTCCGCATCGCTGCGCCGCGATCGCGACGGCGAGAATTGCACTGCTGCGTTTAAGAACGAAGTAACATATACCTGAGATAGTGTCGGTCCATTCATTTCAATCAGTGAGTGAGTTCACACTATGTACTTGAATCGTAGAAGAATTCTGAGTGCCTTGTCCTTTGCGGCCGTCCTGCCGCTCATCCCCTTCACAGCTGCCGTCGCCGAGCGGCGCGGCACACGCGAGGAAGCCCAGGCCATGGTCGAGCAGGCGATCGAACTGTTCAGGACCGACGGCGTCGAGGCGACGATCGCGGCAATCAACATGCCGCACACGCGCTTCATGAAGGCCGATCTTTATGTCTTCATGATTGCTCCCGAGGGTCGCACCGTCGCGCATGGCTTCGATCATTCGCGCATCGGTCTCGACGTCGCCATGCTCTCGGATCCGAACGGCAAGCCGTATGGGCGCGAGCTCCTCGCGGCGACGCCCGAGGGCATCTGGGTCGACTACACCTGGCGCGATCCGATGACCGAGACCATGGAACCGAAGTCGACCTGGGCGAGGAAGGTTGATGGCTACATCTTCGGGTGCGGCGTCTACACGCCCGCCTAGTGTTGGGCTCGCGCTCAGGGCACGGCTCGGCCGACGCGGCTAGCTGTTGCCCTTGGCGCGGGCGATCTCCACCTGGCCTTCCTCGTTGCTCACCTCTTCGATGAACACCTGCTGGGTGGCCGTCGCGCCTTCGCCTTCGGTGGTAAATCCGGTCACCCGCTGGTCGACCTTCACATAGGCGCTGCCGCCGGAGGCGACGGCGACCTCGACGGATTCCGGCCAGGTGGGCACGAACAGCACCGTCTGCCGGACGGTGACCTTGTATTCGCCGATCGGCACCACCTTCTCGAGGTAGCCGCCGGCCTTGAGCTGCCCGAGGCTTTCGCCGTTGACATAGACGTACGGGTTCTCGCCGCGGCCGACGACCGAGGTGAGCGGCCGGTAGACGTAGATGATGCCGACCTCGGTGGAATTGATCGCGGTGCGCTGGAACGCCGGACCTTCGGCGGCGCAGGACGCAACGAGCAGCGCTGTCACCATGAGTGACAGGCGCGAGAGTGCAGGTGCCATGTTCCGCCGCCTCGCCTAAACGCCGCCATCCATCTTCCAAATTACGAAGACCGCTTCCCCAAGTCAACGCTGGGCGGGAAGGCGGCCTGCGCCTGCAACCGGCAAGGGCGTGTCCGGACGCTTGCAGGAATAGACGAGCCGTCCCACGTGTAGGATGGGGTAGGGCTGATCCATTCATTCGAGGAGCAAATCATGCACCGTTCGCTACTGCCTCTCGCCGCCATGTTTATGTTCGGCGCCGCGGTTTCTCCCGCCATCGCGCAGGACGCCGCGTCGATGAGCTTCTTCGTGACCAGCACCGGCGTCGGCGACGGCGCCAACCTGGGCGGCCTCGAGGGCGCCGATGCCCATTGCCAGCGCCTGGCGGATGCCGCCGGATCGACGGGCAAGACGTGGCACGCCTATCTGAGCACCGGCGGCGACGGCGCCGTCAACGCGCGCGACCGCATCGGCGCCGGCCCGTGGGTGAACGCCAAGGGCGTTCAGATCGCCGCCAATGTCGACGAGCTGCATGGCGACGCCAACAAGATCAACAAGGAGACGGCGCTCGACGAGAAGGGCAACACCGTGAAGGGCAGGGGCGACGAGCCGAACCAGCACGACATCCTGACCGGCACCCAGCGCGACGGCACCGCTTTCGCCGGCGCCGAGGACATGACGTGCAAGAACTGGACGTCGAACGGCGAGGGCGCGGCGATGGTCGGTCACCACGACCTCATCGGCAACCCGCAGGGCATCAACTTCTGGAACTTCTCGCATCCCTCGCGCGGCTGCAGCCAGGAGAACCTGGTGGCCACGGGCGGCGCCGGCTTCCTCTACTGTTTCGCGGCGAATTAGGCGCCAAGGAGTCCGGTCTCGGAGCGTTCCACGCGCTACGACCGCCCGGTCGGCCGCGAAGCCTCCGGGAGGAAGGGAGTGTGGAGCGCCCACCTCGCGGGGGACTTCGCGAAGTCGACAGGCAACGGCAATCAGGATGCCCCGTGTGGGAGCGCTCCACCGGTGTTTCGCCACGGCATCGCCCTACTGCGATCTCGCCGGGCCTTCGATTGAGATGAACCCAACTCTGAGCCCCGACTGTGCTGAGCACGCTCCGTCTTAGGAGGGTCAGGCCGGAGACGCCGCCCGGACTTCCGTCTCTTGCTTACGCTTGAGACTTCATTCCGAGGCACCGATCACCCGCCACGCCGTCGGAGTTTCCGGACAACGCCTCCCATGTGGAAGGTGACGGTGTCGATCTACCTATCTAGGAATATATTGTCAAGGAATTTTTGCATAGATCGGATATCGGACGACGTTCACTCGTTGCCGAGATCGACATCACGGTCGCCGACCATTCCGCCCAGCCGCTCGAGGGCCTGGAGCGCTTCCTCGAGCTGGTCCTGCTGCTGGGCGATGGACGCGCGAAGCGACGCGATGTGCCCGTGCAGCTGCTCGATCCGGCCTTTTGCGTCTTCGACGCCGGCGATGATGTCCGTGTGATCGGGGACCTTCGTCTTGCTTGCCATCGCTCTTCCTTTGCGCATGCCGTCGCCTCGCGAATCACCGCCCGCTCCATTTCATCCCGGCATTTTGGCAAAATTGTTTGCCGCGCGCGAACGGCCCGCGGGCTAGTGCTGCTTCCCCGGCGTCTCGGGGGGCACCCCGGTCTGTTCGGTGAAGGCGATGCGCGCATCTTCCAGCAGGTGGACCGAGTGGAAATACTGGATCCACATGGTCTCGCGCAGGCGGTCGAAAAGATGCATGTCCTGCGTGGTGAGCCTGCCGTGGCGCTCGTGCAGGTGCCGGTTGGCCATGACGATGGCCTCGACCACGTAGTGGATCGCGTCGGTCAACGGATGTTTGGGCGGAAAATCCGGATAGTCCATGGGCGTCGCCTCCCTTCATGAGTGAAAGTCACCAACGGGATGTCGGTGACCGGGGAGGTGATAAGCCGCATAGGACGGCTGCGCTGTCCTTTAGGCTTTCGCCCTGGACATGCGACAGCGCCTCCCCGGCCCGAGGGTGCGAACCGGATTGGCATATTACCGGCTAATGCCTAGCCGCCTATGAGAGGCTATCACACCCCAGGGTCGTGCACGACCCCGCGTGCAACTTGACATGGATGGGGCCAGCAAGTCAATTTGCGAAACGTCGACCGCGCGTCTAGCGGCAGTTCCCATCGAGCTTCGTGGCCCCAAAAAAGAGTGCATGGGAGGGCAAAGAATGAACTGAACATTTCCTCCGGCTAAAACAATTTCACCAGTGAGACACCTGCCGATGTTCTGACGATACGCCATCCGTATACGGAGCGTTCGTTCATTTTCACGCGCCTGTTTGGCGGCCAGGTGCGCGACGAAGAAGGCTCCCGCGCGCAGTCCCCGACCAAGAGGCGTGTACCAGGGGTGATCCGGCGTCATATTCAACTCAATCTTTCAAAAAGCATGGCGTTTCCGAACACTACAAAGGCGTCGTCGCAATCCGGGGAGGCTTGAATGGCAGGTGACACGAGGCCGTGGCCGACGATCGGCTATCTCCGCCGGCTCTTGCTGGTCTACACGGCCGCCGGCTCCTTGTTCGTGTTGATTGCATTTGCCTGCGTGCTGTTCTTTGCGTCTCCTTCGAGCGTTCTAGGCTTCCTGGCGGGGGTGCTCGTCGTGCCACTCTTCAGGAACCTGAAGTCCGACATCGCAAATCTGCAGTCGCGGCTGACCGAAATGTTTCATCACCCGGCCATCTAGGTCTGCTCGCGATAGGCATCCGCCTCTTGTCGCAGCGATCCCTACCTCTTCCGTCCCCTGATCGCCCGCGTGCCGGGCTTGCCGGCCGTCGAGCGTGAGGGCCGCGCGCCGTCCGGGGGCTGCGGCCAGTATGCGGTGGCGGGCTTGATGCGGCTCTCGTCGTCGCCGTCTTTCAGCTCCGGCGAGCGCGCCAGCGGATCGTCCATCACCGCGAGCTCGACCGCCCTCAGCCGCTTGATCTCGTCGCGCAGCCGCGCCGCCTCCTCGAACTCGAGGTTGGCGGCCGCGTCGCGCATGCGCTCCTCCATGTCCTTGAGCACCGCTTCGAGATTGTGGCCGACGATCGGCTCGCCGTCCTCGCCGAGGCCCGCATCGACCAGCACGTGGTCGCGCTCGTAGACGGAGGAGAGGATGTCGCCGATCCGCTTCTTGATGCTCTCCGGCGTGATGCCGTTCGCCGTGTTGTAGGCCGCCTGCTTCTCGCGCCGCCGGCTCGTCTCGGCCATGGCGCGCTCCATCGAGCCGGTGATCGTGTCGGCATAGAGGATGACGCGCCCGTCGATGTTGCGCGCCGCCCGGCCGATCGTCTGGACGAGCGACGTCTCCGAGCGCAGGAAGCCTTCCCGGTCGGCATCGAGGATGGCGACGAGGGCGCATTCCGGGATGTCGAGGCCCTCGCGCAGGAGGTTGATGCCGATGAGCACGTCGAAGGCCCCGAGCCGCAGGTCGCGGATGATCTCGATGCGCTCCAGCGTCTCGATGTCGGAATGCATGTAGCGCACGCGGATGCCCTGCTCGTGCATGTACTCGGTCAGGTCCTCCGCCATGCGCTTGGTGAGCGTCGTGACCAGCACGCGGTAGCCCGCCTGCGCCACCTCGCGGCACTCGGCGACGAGATCGTCGACCTGCGTCTTCACCGGCCGGATGATGACCGGCGGATCGATGAGGCCCGTCGGCCGGATGACCTGCTCGGCGAAGACGCCGCCCGTCTGGTTGAGCTCCCACGGGCCGGGCGTCGCCGAGACGTGGATGGTCTGCGGCCGCATCGCCTCCCATTCCTCGAAGCGCAGCGGCCGGTTGTCGATGGCGGAAGGCAGGCGGAAGCCGAACTCGGCGAGCGTCGCCTTGCGGTTGAAGTCGCCGCGGAACATGCCGCCGATCTGCGGGATGGTGACGTGGCTCTCGTCGACGAAGACGAGGGCGTTGTCGGGCAGGTATTCGAAGAGCGTCGGCGGCGGCTCGCCCGGGCGGCGGCCCGTCAGGTAGCGCGAGTAGTTCTCGATGCCGGCGCACGATCCCGTCGCCATCATCATCTCGATGTCGAACATCGTGCGCTGCTCGAGCCGCTGCGCCTCGAGCACGCGGCCGGCGCGGTTGAACTCGTCGAGGCGGATCCTGAGGTCCTCGCGGATGCCGCGCACCGCCTGCTCGAGCGTCGGCTTCGGCGTCACGTAGTGCGAGTTGGCGTAGATCTTGACGCCTTCGAGGTCCGCCGTCTTGTGGCCGGTCAGCGGATCGAACTCGGCGATGTTCTCGATCTCGTCGCCGAACAGCGAGAAGCGCCAGGCGCGGTCCTCGAGATGCGAGGGGAAGAGCTCCACCGTGTCGCCGCGCACCCGGAACGAGCCGCGCACGAAGTTCTGGTCGTTGCGCCGGTACTGGAGGGCGACGAGGTCGGCGAGCAGGCGGCGCTGATCGAGCCGCTCGCCGCGTTTCACCGCGAAGGTCATCGCCGAATAGGTCTCGACGTCGCCGATGCCGTAGATGCACGACACCGAGGCCACGACGATGACGTCGTCCCGCTCGAGCAGGGCCCGCGTCGCCGAGTGGCGCATGCGGTCGATCTGCTCGTTGATCGACGATTCCTTCTCGATGTAGGTGTCGGTCCGCGGCACGTAGGCCTCGGGCTGGTAGTAGTCGTAGTAGGAGACGAAGTATTCGACCGCGTTCTCCGGGAAGAAGCTCCTGAACTC
Organism: uncultured Alphaproteobacteria bacterium; assembly: GCA_963789175.1. GTDB lineage: Bacteria > Pseudomonadota > Alphaproteobacteria > Rhizobiales > Aestuariivirgaceae > CAWBJO01. Next base: position 54,162 of record CAWBJO010000001.1, on the reverse strand, counting down.
GCCGTAGAGCTGGGCGGCCAGCGTCTTGTTGGGCGCCAGCACCAGCGCCGGCCGCTGCGTCGCCTCGATCACCTTCGCCATGGTGAAGGTCTTGCCCGACCCCGTCACCCCGAGGAGCACCTGGTCCTTCTCGACCGCGTTGGCCCCCGCGACGAGCTCGACGATGGCCTGCGGCTGGTCGCCCTTGGGCTCGAGGTCGCTCACGATCCCGAGCCGCCGTCCGCCCTCCGATTTCTGTGGGCGGGTCGGCCGGTGCGGCGTGAAGAGCGGCAGCGAGCCGAGCTCAGGCCTCAGGAATCCGAGACCGTCGCGAGGCCCTGAGATGCCGGCGCGCGGATCGGGGCGAAGCCCGCGGACCTCCTCTGCCGGTTCGAGGGCGGGCGAGGGGGCCTCCGCGAAGCCGCCGTCCTGTCGTGAATGTCCCATGGTCGGCGTAATATAGGTATCGAAGCGGGCCGGCGGAACCCCTTACTCCTGACATCGGGCGTCAGGAGCCCGCCTCAGGCGATGCGCGCCGAGAGCGCCGGAGTGCTGGCGAGCGTCTGGTAGACGACGCAATAGCGTTCCGTGAGCTTGAGGAGATTGGCGCGCTCTTCCTCCGTCAGCTCGCCGTCGATGTCGAAGGAGAGCCTGACGGCGCGGAAGCCGACGGGCGCCGTCTTGTCGACGCCGAGCGTGCCGCGGAAGTCGAGATCGCCCTCCGCCTTGACCTTGGCGGCGCGGATCGTGAGGCCGAGGGCGGTGGCGACCGCGTTCATCGTGACGCCGGCGCAGGCGACCAGCGCCTGGAGCAGCATGTCGCCCGAGCAGAACTCGGCGCCGGAGCCGCCCGTCGCCGGATGAAGTCCCGCCTCGACGACGGCCTTCGCCGTGTCGACCGAGCAGGTGACGCCTTCGCCGAGCTCGCCTTCCGCCTTGAGCGTGATGAGCGCGGCGGCAGGATCGTCGCGGTAGCGCTGCTTCAGCGGCGCCTGCAGCGCCTTGAGTTCGGATGTGTCCATGGGCAGCGGCTCCTTCTCGTCCGGTGCAATCCTAGCACGGAGGATGGCGCGGAGGCTCAGCCGCGTTTCGGCGTCTTCGCGGCGCGAGCCGGACGGGCAGTTGAGGCTTTGGAGCCGTTGAGCTCTGCCGCCGCGCGGACCAGCGCCTTGAGCGCCGTCGCGTTGATCTTGTCGCCGTCGTGGATGTCGATGGCGCGCCGGACGTTGCCGTCGAGGCTGGAGTTGAAGAGCCGGGACGGATCGCTGAGCGACGCGCCCTTGGCGAAGGTCAGCTTGACGACGGCCTTGTACGTCTCGCCGGTGCAGATGATGCCGTCGTGCTCCCACACCGGGACGCCGCGCCACTTCCACGTCTCGACGATCTTGGGATCGGCCGCCTTGATGATCGCCCGCACCTTGGCGAGCACATCCCCGCGCCAGTCGCCGAGCTCCTTGATCCGCGCGTCGATCAGGCGGGCGGGGGAGGGCTCGGATTTCGGGCTCTTCGGCGGGGTCTTTGACACGTTTGGCATTGATTCACATCCTCTCGCCCGGCAGCGCGCTCGCCTGCCTGATCCACTCCGCAAGCTGCGCTTCGTCGATCTCCTCGTCCTCCTGGATGTGGAGATACCGCACCTGCTTGTGCGTCGATGCGACGGGCGGCACGGGCTTGAGCGACGCGCCGCGGAAGAACGCCACCTTCACGTACTTCGTGAAGCAGTGGAAGCTCAGGAACCAGATATCGTCCGCCATCCCGTAGAACGGCGAGTTCCATTTCACCGCCTTGCGAACGCCGGGGACGGTGCGCGCGATGAGCGCATCGAGACGGCGCGCGACGTCGCGCTTCCAGCCGGGGATCGCGGCGATGTAGGCCTTCACCGGCGCCTCGCCGTAGCCCTTCGCGATCTGCGGATTGCCGCCTGAGAGCAGCACCGGCTTCTTCGCCTTGCGCGCTTTCGAAGCTCTCGGCTGCGCCTTCGTCGCGGCCGCTTCCGCCGCGCCGGCCTTTCTTGACTTCGTGGACGTCTTTCCCATTGCGTTCACCTCGCCCGTCCTACGCTATAGAACTCCCTGACCGCAAGCCTAGGGAACGGAGTCTCAGGCCCTTGAACTATCGCCACGCCTTTCATGCCGGAAGTCATGCCGACGTCATGAAGCACGCAACGCTCGCCCTGGCGATCGAGCATCTGAAGCGCAAGGACAAGCCGTTCGCCGTCCTCGACGCCCATGCCGGCGCCGGTGCCTACGACCTCGCCGCGCCCGAGGCCGCCCGAACGGGTGAATGGCGTGACGGGGTCGGCCGCCTCTACGATGCGGATGGAAGGCCGCTGCCGCTCGCCGCCGAAGCCGAGGCGCTGCTGCGCCCCTGGCGCCGCGTCGTCGCCGCCCTCAATCGCGGCGCCGGGCTCGCCCGCTATCCAGGGTCGCCCGAGGTCGCGCGCCGCCTGCTTCGGCCGCACGACCGGCTCGTCCTCAACGAGCTGCACCCCGAGGATCACCGGACGCTCGCCCGCCGCTACGCCGGCCAGAAAGCCGTCCGTGTACTGAGGGGCGACGCCGCCGCAACCCTCCGTGTCACGCTCCCGTTCCCGGAGCGGCGCGGCCTCGTGCTGATCGATCCGTCCTACGAGCAGCCGGGCGAACTCGATGCGACGCTCCGCATGCTGGCCGACGGCCATCGTCGCTTCGCGACCGGCACCTTCATGGTCTGGTATCCGCTGACCGGCGATCGCCTACCCGACAAGCTCCTGGCCGGCATCCGCAAGCAGGCCATGCCGAAGACGCTGCGCATCGAGCTGAAGGTCCGCCGCGTCGTTGCCGACGGCGGTCTTGCGGGCTCGGGCCTGGTCATCGTCAATCCGCCCTGGCGGCTCGATGCGGAGCTCGGCCTCCTGCTTCCCGCGCTTGCCGACCGCCTGAAGCAGGAAAGCCACGCCGGGAGCGACCTGGCGTGGCTTTCGCCGGAGCGTGTCGGCTGAGGAGGGGCTACTGCGCCGCCTGCTTCACCGCCGTGTCGATCGCATCCTTGAGGTCGACATATTCCTCGCAGGTCGCGCCGCAGATCTTGCCGATCTCGGCGAGCTGCTCGCGTGCGAGATCGATCTTGCCCATCGTGGCGTAGCCTTCGCCCAGATACTCGCGCGCCTGCGCGTAGGTCGGGTCGATGGCGAGCGCCTCCTTGTAGTAGGCGATGGCGTCGCCGAAGTGGCCGAGCTTGCGGTTCGTGTAGCCGAGACCGTTCAGCACCTCGGGGTTCCGCTTGTCGGCGACGGCGCTGAACAGCGCCCGTCCGGCATCGAACTCGCCCTTGCGGGCCAGCGCCCAGGCCTGCTGGATGAGGTCGGCATCCGGAAGGATCATCGAATCCTGCTGCACGCACTTCTTGGACTTCTTGTCCCACATGAAGCCCTTTTGGCAGGTACTGCGTCGGACCCGCTTGAGCCGCCCGAGTTGCCGCCGCCTGCCGCGAGGGCAAAGCCGGAGGTCATGATCAGGGCCGCGGCAGAAGCGGCAAGCACCGTGAATGTTCGCATCGTCTCTCTCCTGTTGAGTGATGGGCGTTGCGCCTGCCGTCATCTACGTGCGCGGCGCCTCGTTACTTCCCTAGCATGAAAAAGATGGCGATTGCGCGTCGGCCGGCCGAGTTGAACGAATTGTGAACGGGCCGTTCAGGGCACCCTCAAGGCCAAAGGCCGAACCTCCGGGTCATGGGCCGGCGATTCGCCGGCAATTGATGGAGGGAGACATGTCTAACAATCGCAACTTCCGCATTGCAGCATCGGCCGTCCTCGGCGCCGGCCTGTTCATTGCTTTGATAGCGCCTCAATCCGAAGCCCGGGCCGCCACGCAGGGCTTCTCCGGCACGCCGCAGACGATCAAGCAGCTGTGCTACCGCAAGCAGCTCGAGTTCTGGCAGAACAAGCGGCTCGAGAAGTTCGGCTGCCGCGACGAGCGCAAGCTCGTCATCGTTTGCATCGACACCGAATGCGCCCCGCCGCCTCCGACGACCGTGATCCTGTACCTGAAGAAGGGCGGCGGCGACGAGAAGGAGGATGGCGGCGAACGTGGCGGCGGCGGTCGCAACCCGAACGGGTCGACCCCCTAGGCTACCCGAAAAAAAACGCCCCGGGTTCATGCCCGGGGCGCATTGTTATTTTTGACGCTACTCCCCTAACTAGACCAACCCGGCAGCCTGAACGGCCGACGCACCGAGCAAAACGAGTGCGATCGCGAGCGCCAGTCCTAGGGCGCAGGCAAAACCCGACAGGTTGCGAAGGTTGCGCATCTGCGCATCGCGGCCGGTACTCCGAATGGACTCTGACTCACTCGCCCGCCTTCGCAACTCCATGACCATTTTTCGCGCCCCATTCAGTCGTGTACGGACTATCGCCGCAAATAAAGTCAGCGGCGGGAGCAAATTAAGGATCGCAAGCGAATTAAGCGTGGCGGAACTAAGGCGTGGACATCGCGCCGGTTCGGCCGCGTGCCCGTCGCCACGCGTCGTTTGTGGCAGATTTCCTAGGCATTCCACCCATAGATCCACGCCAGCGGCGCGAAGAACAGAGTTTGGGGTACGAGCCGCAAATAAAGATTGCGCAGTGTCGCCTCGACACCGCTCGCATGGCTGATTCGCGCCTGGCGTCGTGATTCGCGCTGCAGGCGCGCCGTGCGCTGAAGTCTTTCCGATTCGTAAAGGCGAAACGAGTCGGCAACCGGCCGGGTCGAGTCTAGGACGCGGCCGAGCACGACGGCATCCTCGAGCGCCGCCGCCGCTCCTTGCGCCAGGTAAGGCAGCATCGGGTGGGCCGCATCGCCGATGAGCGTCACTGCGCCGCTGCTCCAGCGGGGAATCGGCGGCCGATCGGCCGCTCCCCACTTGCTCCACTGTCCGGGCGCCGCGAGTATGCGCTTGAGTGCGGGAGCGACCCCGGCAAATGCCGCTTCGATCTCGGCGCGCGCCACCGGCGCGTTCCAGTCGTCGCTCTCCGAGCTGCCCGCCGTCACCGCCACGAGGTTCACCATGTCGCCGCCGCGCACCGGATAGTGGACGGCGTGGCCGCCGGGGAAGAGCCACAGGACCACGTCGCCGTCGAAGTTCGGCATCTCGTCGCGTTTCGCCAGCGCCCGGTAGATCACGCTGCGATGCCGGTGCGGTGGACCGTCGCCGATGACGGCCGCCCGCACCGCCGAGTGTATGCCGTCGGCCCCGATCACGGCGTCGGCCGTGAATCCGATGCCGGACCTCAATCGGATGCGCGGGCGGTCGAGCCCTGTCTCGAGCCCCGCCACCTCGCTGCCGGTGATGAGCTCGATCGAAGGATCGCGGCGCGCCGCGGCGAGCAGGGCGGCGACAAGATCGCTGCGGTGCGCGACCCGGTACGGCGCCCCGAAGCGCTGCGCGAAGCCCGTGAGCGTGAAGCGCCGGAGGATGGCGCCGGTACGCCCGTCCATCACCGTGATCGCTTCCGGCTGCCACAGTCGCGGCGCGAGTTCGGCTGCGATGCCGAGCCGGTCGAGCGCCTTCGCGCCGTTGGGTCCGATCTGCACGCCGGCGCCGCGCTCCTCGATCCGCTCGGCGCGCTCGACGACCCGAATGCGGTGGCCTTGTCGGGCAAGGGCGAGGGCCGCTGCGAGCCCGGCGATTCCTCCGCCTGCCACGATGACGTCCATGCCCGGCATCGTTTCCAACGCGTGCGCAGCTGTCAATTGCGCCGCCCCGGTTTTCCCTTGCCCTCGCAGGGGGGCCCGGACTAGTTTGCGCCGCCTTTCGAAGGATGCATCGCATGGGATTCGTTTCCGACTCGCTGTCGCGCATCAAGCCGTCGCAGACCATCGCCGCCACCATGAAGGCCCAGGAGCTCAAGGCTGCCGGGCGCAACATCATCGCCTTGTCGGCGGGCGAGCCCGATTTCGACACGCCGGAAAACATCAAGGAGGCGGCGATCGCCGCCATCCGCCGCGGCGAGACGAAATACACCGCCGTCGACGGCATCCCGGAGCTGAAGAAGGCGGTCGCCGCCAAGTTCAAGCGCGAGAACGGCCTCGAGTACAAGCCGTCGCAGGTGACGATAGGCACCGGCGGCAAGCAGGTGCTGTTCAACGCCCTCGTGGCGACGCTCAATCCCGGCGACGAGGTCGTCATCCCGACGCCGTATTGGGTGAGCTATCCAGACATCGTGCTCTTCGCCGGCGGGAAGCCGGTCTTCGTTCCCGCGACCCTCGAGCACCGTTTCAAGCTGCAGCCCGAGGCCCTCGATCGGGCGATCACCGCGAAGACGAAATGGGTGATCCTCAATTCGCCGTCGAACCCGTCCGGAGCCGCTTACACGCATGCGGAATTGAAGGCGCTGACCGACGTGCTGGCTCGCCATCCGAATGTGTGGGTCCTGACCGACGACATGTACGAGCACCTCGTCTACGACGACTTCACGTTCGCCACGCCCGCCGCCGTCGAGCCGCGCCTCTACGAGCGCACGCTCACCATGAACGGCGTGTCCAAGGCCTATTGCATGACCGGCTGGCGCATCGGCTACGGTGCCGGACCCGAAACGATCATCAGGGCGATGGCGAAGCTCCAGTCGCAATCGACCTCGAACCCGAGCTCCGTCAGCCAGTGGGCGGCCGTGGAGGCGTTGAACGGAACCCAGGGCTTCATCGCCGCGAACAACAAGGTGTTCAGGGAACGCCGCGATCTCGTCGTCTCGATGCTCAACCAGGCGCGCGGCTTGACCTGTCCGACACCCGAGGGCGCCTTCTATGTCTATCCGTCCTGTGCCGGCGTGCTCGGCAAGACGTCGCCGTCGGGCAAGTCCATCGCCAATGACGAGGATTTCGCGACCGAGCTCCTCGAGCACGAAGGGGTGGCCGTCGTTCACGGTTCCGCCTTCGGCCTGGAGCCGCATTTCCGCATCTCGTATGCCACCGCCACCTCGGCCCTCGAGGACGCGTGCCAGCGGATTCAGAAGTTCTGCGCCGAGTTACGGTAAATATCCTTTCCGGAACCCTGTGCAGTGCGAAACCGTTATGATGGTCGGCGGGGCCATGCACGACTCCGACGGTGTTTCGCTTCGTTAAAACTGTAAATTTAAGGTTGTAAGAAGGAGAGATGTATGAAGAAGATCCTAGCGACTGCCATTGTCGCGTCGCTCGCCCTGGCGATGCCCGCGATGTCGGCGCAAGCTGCGGAGCGCGGCGTGCGGGTCGGTGTCCTGACGTGTAAGGTCAAGGGCGGCGTCGGCCTCATCCTCGGCTCGACCAAGAGCGCCGTGTGCCGCTTCAGTTCCCGCTACGGATGGGATGAGCGCTATCTCGGTTCGCTGAGCCGCATCGGTGCGGACATCGGCGTCACCAAGCAGGCGACCATCGTGTGGGCCGTCTTCGCGCCAGGCAAGATCAAGCGCGGCTCGCTCGCCGGCGGCTATGTCGGTGCCGGTGCCGAAGCGACCCTCGGTGCCGGAGTTGGCGCCAACATCCTCGTCGGCGGTTTCAGGAAGTCCATCAACCTGCAGCCGGTGAGCATTCAGGGCCAGACCGGCCTTAACGTCGCCGCCGGCTTCGGCTCGCTGACGCTTCGCCGCGGTTAACCGCCGAAATTTGCAAACATCGAACGCCGCGTCTCGGGAAACCGGGGCGCGGCTTTCCACGTCTCTGTTCACCGTTTGCCTGAATGCGCTTGCGCTGGCGCGGTGAAAGAGAGAGGATGGAATTGTGGAACCGCCCTTGGCGTTCCATCAGTCGGGCGGTCCTCATGCGGCAACGGTGTCATGGGAGGACAGTGCCATGGATGCTTCAGCGGGCAGACGAGCTTCGGGTCCACGGTGTATTGCGCTGGTGGGCCCCTATCTGAGCGGCAAGACCACATTACTTGAAGCCATTCTTCATCGAACCGGTACGATCGAACGGCAGGGCAGCGTACGCGACGGCATGACCGTCGGCGACGCGGCGCCGGAAGCGCGCGCCCACGGCATGAGTGTCGAGATCAACACCGCCACCGCCAATTTCCTCGGCGATGCGTACACGTTTGTCGATTGCCCCGGATCCATCGAATTCATGCAGGAGGCCCATGCGGCTCTTGCCGGCTGCGACGCTGCCATCGTCGTCTGTGAGCCCGACGACAAGAAGGTCGCCGCTCTGCAGCTCATTCTCAAGGAGCTCGACAAGCTCAAGATTCCCCGCTTCCTGTTCCTGAACAAGATCGATCGCACCGACGTGCGTGTTCGCGACGTGCTCGCCTACCTGCAGCCCGCGTCTCCGACGCCCCTTGTCCTGCGCCAGATCCCGATCTGGAAGGGAGAGCAGGTGGTGGGTTGCGTCGACCTCGCGCTTGAACGCGGCTTCGTCTACCGGCCGCACGGTCAGAGCGAAGTCATCGACATCCCCGGCGACCTCCAGGATCGCGAGAAGGAGGCCCGCTTCGCCATGCTGGAGAAGCTCGCCGACTACGACGACGCGCTGATGGAGCAGCTTCTGTCCGACGCCGAGCCCGAACGCGACCGCGTCTTCGCCGATCTGGCGCGCGAGCTCAGGGAAGGCCTCATCACCCCGGTGCTCGTCGGCTCGGCCGAGAACGGCAACGGCATCTTGCGCCTGCTCAAGGCGCTCCGCCACGAGTCTCCCAACGTCGAGGAGACGGCGAAGCGTCTCGGAGTCGCGAATGGCGGCACGTTCGTTCAGACGCTGAAGACCTATCACACCGCCCACGGCGGCAAGCTGACCCTGGCGCGCGTGCTCACCGGCAGCCTCAACGAGGGCCAGACGCTCTATGGCGGCCGCGGTCAGGAAGCGCGCATCGCCGGCGTCTTCCAGCTCATGGGCTCCGAGCCGAAGAAGCTCCAGGGCTGCAAGGCGGGCGACACCGTCGCGCTCGGACGCCTCGAGGGCATCGGCTCGGGTGAAACCGTGTCGCTTGCCAAGGGCTCGACGAAGCAGCTGATCAAGATCGAGGTCAACGCGCCGGTCTACGGCATGGCCATCTCCGTCGCCGACCGCAAGGACGAGGTGAAGCTCACCGCCGCCGTCGCCAAGCTCGTCGAGGAGGATCCCTCGCTGTCCCTGGTGCACAACCAGGACACCCACGAGATGGTGCTCTGGGGGCAGGGGGAGATGCATCTGCGCGTCGCGCTCGAACGCCTGGCCGGCAAGTTCGGCGTCCATGCCCAGTCGAAGCCGCGCCGCATCTCCTACAAGGAGACGATCCGCAAGCCGGTCAGCCTGCGCGGCCGTCACAAGAAGCAGTCTGGCGGCCACGGCCAGTTCGGCGACGTGGTCATCGACATCCGGCCGCTGCCGCGCGGCTCCGGCTTCACCTTCACGGACTCGATCACTGGCGGCGTCGTGCCCAAGCAGTACATTCCCGCCGTCGAGGATGGCGTCCGGGACTTCATGGTGCAGGGACCGCTCGGCTTCCCCGTCGTCGACATCACCGTCAATCTGTCGGACGGCAGCTACCACACGGTCGACTCCTCCGAAATGGCGTTCAAGCTGGCCGCCCGCCTGGCCATGAGCGAAGGGCTGCCGCAATGCTCGCCCGTGCTCCTCGAGCCCATCTCGCATGTGAGCATCCACGTGCCGAACGAGGCGACGTCGCGCATCAATCAGATCGTCACCGGTCATCGCGGCCAGCTCCTGGGCTACGACGGACGCGACGGATGGCCGGGCTGGGACACCATCGAGGCGCATCTTCCCGAAAGCGAGATCGGCACGCTCATCATCGAGCTCCGCTCGGCGACCGCCGGGGTCGGCACCTTCAACTTCCGGCACGACCATATGGTCGAGCTGACCGGGCGCAGCGCCGACCTGGTCCTCGCGGCGCGCAAGGCCCACGCGGCATGAACAAACCTGCGGCTCGGACCTGGTGGCCCGGGCCGCAACTATCCCGTCACGCGATTGTGCATTTGTGTGATTGGCGATTGCCGCCCGGCAGCGCTAACCCTTAAGGCTGCGACAAATCCCGTCTCTGCCGAGGTTGACCATGCATATCCGCAAACGCCGTGGTTGGGAGATTCCGGAGCGCCTCGTCACGCCGGAGCGCGCCGTGCTCGATCGACGCAAGTTCCTCGCGGCGGCAACCGCGCTCGGCACCGCGGGCCTGATCCCCGCCGTCGCCGCGGCAGAAGCCGACCCCTCCGCCGGGCTCTATCCGGCACCCCCGAACCCGGCGTTCAAGGATGCCGGCCGCCCCGTAACTCCGGAGAAGGACAACACGACCTACAACAACTTCTATGAGTTCGGCACCTCGAAGCAGATCTATGCCGCGGCCGAGGCGCTGCCGGTCCGTCCCTGGGAGATCGCCGTCGACGGACTCGTGGAGAAGCCGTTCACCATCGCCATCGACGATCTCCTGAAGAAGGTGACTCTCGAAGAGCGCATCGTCCGCCATCGCTGCGTCGAGGCCTGGTCCATGGTGGTTCCGTGGACGGGATTCCCGGTGAAGGCGCTGGTCGATTTCGCCAAGCCCGCGTCCGGCGCGAAGTACCTGCGCATGGAGACGTTCAACCGGCCCGATTTCGCTCCCGGGCAGCAGCCGGGCCTGTTCGGCGGCGGTTATCCCTGGCCTTATGTCGAAGGCCTGACCATGGCCGAGGCCATGAACGATCTCGCCTTCATGGTGACGGGCGCCTACGGCAAGCCGCTGCCCAAGCCGATGGGTGCGCCGATCCGCCTGCACCTGCCGTGGAAGTACGGCTTCAAGTCCATCAAGTCGATCGTGCGCGTCAGCTTCGTCGCCGAGCGTCCGGTCGGACTTTGGGAACAGATCCAGGGCGCCGAATACGGCTTCTGGGCGAACGTCAATCCGGAGGTCGCTCACCCGCGCTGGAGCCAGGCCCACGAACGCGTGCTCGGCACGGGCGACGAAGTCCCGACCCAGCTGTTCAACGGCTACGGCGAGTTCGTGGCCGATCTCTACAAGGGCCTGGACGGCGAGAAGCTCTACATGTGACGGCAGACTTGTCGCAGCGGAATGCCCTGCGACATGCGAAGCCTTTGAACAGCAGGCCCGGGCCGGCTTATACTGCCGGCGGCGGCGCGTCGAGGCCCGCCGATCCCTCTGAAGCGAGCCCGGACGCAAACGCGCAATGAAAGAATCGATGTTCGAGGTGAAGGATGCCGCGTCCTTCCACCGACTGTTTTTCCGGACCCCGGAGATCCTCTTCTATCTTGCCCTCGCCGTGGCGCTCGGCGCCTGGACGCTGTGGCATGCCCCGAGCATCGGCGCCGCGCTGTTGCCCGCCGTCACGATGCTCGTCTTCTATCCGGCCGCCGAGTATCTCCTGCACCGCTACCTGCTGCATGCGAATTTCCTGGCGCGCTGGCAGTCGACCTCGCCGCTCTGGTACCGCATACACTATCGCCATCACTCCAAGCCCAGCGACCAGTCGGTCATCCTGGCCGCGCCGTACACCATCCTCGGCGCTGTCTCCGTCATCGCCGCCGGGCTCGGGCTTCTGTACGGTACCTGGGTCGCCTTCACCGCCTGCCTGGCGGTGGGCAACATCCTCATCGTCGCCTACGAGTATGCGCATTCCGTGTGCCACGCGACGTTCCCCACCGCCAATCCGTATCTGAAGAGCATCCGCACAAGCCACGTGCTGCACCACTTCCATGCCGAGGGCGGCAACTACGGCATCACCAATAATCTGAGCGATCGTGTCTTTGGAACCCGCTACGACGAGAGATCCCTGCCGCCGCGCTCACCGACCGTGCGCAATCTCGGCTACGACGACGAGATGCGCCGCGCCTTCCCATGGATCGCCCAGATCGAGGCCGACGCGAACGACGCCTTTCAGGGCGAGCCGGGCCTGAAAAAAACCGGGCCGCGGTGAGCAGCCCGGCTTGAGTTGATTTCGCCCTCCGGAGAGGGCCATTCGCAACCGTTCAGGGTGAGGCACGAACGGTCATACCGGGAAGATACAAAGGGGGTGGGAGTAACTTCCGGCCCGAAGACCACGGCTATGAAACCGGGTGCAAGCATGATGCTGCACGTGAACATCTGGAGCAAGACGGAGAGGTACATAGGAGCCATGCGGATGTCGCATGGTGGTGTCAAAACGCCGTCATCAAAACGCCCACTCCTTTGCCTTCGACACCAGGTAGTCGCGGAACACCGCGACGCGCTTTGAGTCGCGCAGCTCCTCCGGATAGACGAAGTAGGTGTCGAACTCGGGCGTCTCCGCCGGAATGGCGATCTGCACCAGCTGCGACTCCTTGCCGACGATATAGTCCGGCAGCGACGCGATGCCGACCCCCGTCTCGACCGCGCGCCTGAGACCGTAGACGCTGTTCACCTTGAGCGCCGGGCGCCGCGGCGCTCCGTCCTGCCGGCCCGCCGTCTCGAGCCAGTTGATGCTCGTGAAGAAGTTCGTCGTCGAACCGAAGGAGAGGATGGCATGGTCGTCGAGGTCGGCGAGCGACTTCGGCAGGCCGCGCCGGCGGATGTAGTCCGGCGAGGCGAAGATGTGATAGTGCACCGTGAACAGCTTGCGCTGGATGAGGTCCGGCTGCACCGGCCGGCGCAGGCGGATGGCGACGTCGGCCTCGCGCATGGCGAGATCGAGCTCGCGGTCCTCGAGCAGCAGGACGACGCTGATTTCCGGATAGAGCTCGATGAACTCGGCGATGCGCGGCGTCAGCCAGATGGAGCCGAGCCCCACCGTCGTCGTGATTCTGAGCTCGCCGGTCGGCTTGTCCTTCGAGTCCATGAGCCGCGCCTGGGCCGCGGCGAGCTTGGTGAACACGTCGTGGGCGGTGCGGTAGAGCATCTCGCCCTGTTCGGTGAGGATCAGGCCGCGTGCATGGCGGTGGAAGAGGGGGACGTGCAGCTCCTGCTCGAGCGCGCTGATCTGGCGGCTCACGGCGGATTGCGACAGCCCGAGCTCGTGCCCCGCATGCGTGAAGCTGCCGGCCTCGGCGACGGCATGGAAGATCCGCAGCCGGTCCCAGTCCATCGGGCCGTGGATGTTCTGGATGTTCATTCCGCCGCCGCGTGGTACTCGGCACTTTGGTGGGCGAGGTACTTCTCCGCCTCGAGCGCCGCCATGCATCCCAGGCCCGCCGCGGTGACCGCCTGGCGGTAGATGTCGTCGGTCACGTCGCCCGCCGCGAACACGCCGGCGATGGTGGTCGCCGTCGAGCGCGGCGTGGTGGGGATATAGCCGGTGGGCGTCAGCTGGAGCTGGCCCGCGAACAGCTCCGTCGCCGGCTTGTGGCCGATGGCGATGAACACGCCGTCGAACGTCTCGTCGAAGACCTTGCCTGTCTTCAGGTTCTGCAGGCGAGCGCCCGTGACGCCCTTCGGCGTTTCGGTGCCGAGCACGGCCTTGAGCGTCGTATCCCAAAACACCTTGATCTTCGGATGATTGAAGAGCCGCTGCTGCAGGATCTTCTCCGCCCGGAACTCGCCGCGCCGATGGATCACCACGACCTCGCGTGCGAACTTGGTCAGGAACAGCGCCTCCTCGACGGCGGTGTTGCCGCCGCCGACCACCAGGACCCGCTTGTCGCGGAAGAAGAACCCGTCGCAGGTCGCGCACGCCGAAACGCCGAAGCCCTTGTAGACTTCCTCGCTCGGCAGCCCGAGCCACTTGGCCTGCGCGCCCGTGCACACGATGAGCGCATCGGTCGTGTAGACGGTGCCGGAATCGCCGGTGATGACGAACGGCCGCGTCTTGAGGTCGACCTTGGCGATATGGTCGGCGACGATCTCGGTCCCGACATGCTGGGCCTGCAGCCGCATCTGCTCCATGAGCCACGGGCCCTGGATGACGTCTGCGAAACCGGGATAGTTCTCGACGTCCGTCGTGATGGTGAGCTGCCCGCCGGGCTGGATCCCCTCGATGAGCATGGGCTTCAGCATGGCGCGGGCGGCATAGATCGCGGCGGTGTAGCCGGCTGGGCCGGACCCGAGAACGATCACCCTGCTGTGCTTCGCTGCCATTGCCGAGCCTTTGGAAGGGAATTTGCCATCCTGAAGATGGGGAGGATCGATGCGTTCGATCCATGTCCTGCAAGCATAGCTGATTTCCGCACTTGCTCAACCCGCGCTGCCGTCTTGTTCACACCCGCTGCGGATATTGAAATTTTATTGCTCGTTTCGTTGGTTCGCGCGACAATGCCGACCATTGTTGTGACGAGGGCGGCACCATGGTCCGCAGTTTCAAGCTCGACCAGACGGACTGGAAAATTCTCCATGAGCTGCAAAGGGATGGCCGGATCACCAATGTCGAGTTGGCGAATCGCGCCGGCATCTCGCCGCCGCCCTGCCTGCGCCGGGTCCGCACGCTTGAGGAGCGGGGTTTCATCACCGGCTACCGGGCCGTGCTCGACCCCGTCGCCCTCGGATTCGAATTGACCATGTTTGCAATGGTCGGGCTGCATAGCCAGGCCGAATCCGACCTCGTCGCCTTCGAGGAGCGGGTCCGCAAATGGCCCATCGTGCGCGAGTGCTACATGATGTCCGGCGAGGTCGATTTCATTTTGAAATGCGTGGCCAAGGACCTCCACACCGCCCAGGAATTCGTCATCAACGACCTGACCAAGGCGCCGAACGTCGACAGCGTCAAGACGACTCTCATGCTGCGCGTCTCCAAATATGAGCCGGGCGTTCCCTTGTCGGGTCAGGCGGGGCCCGGCGGAGCATGACGGAAGAGCCTGCGGCCCTGTCGGCGGCATCTCTCCTTCGCCCCCCGCCGCAGACCGTGGCGACTGCCTTCACCACCGTCGTCGTTGGTTTTGCGAGCACCATCCTTCTCGTGATCGAGGCCGCCCGCCTTATCGGGGCGACGCCCGAGCAGAGCGTCTCCTGGGTCGCCGCCCTTTGCTTCGGCATGGCGGTGACGACCTTTCTCCTGTCGCTCTACTATCGCATGCCCATCATCACCGCGTGGTCGACGCCCGGCGTGGTCGTCATCGCGACGAGTGCGGCCGGAATTGCGTATCCAGAGGCCCTCGGCGCCTTCGTCTTTGCGGGCGTCCTCATGTGCCTCACGGCCGCCTTCACCCCGCTGTCGCGGCTGATCGGGAAGATACCGTCCGCCATCGCGGCCGCAATGCTCGCCGGCGTCCTGCTCCGCTATTGCCTCAACGTGCCGGCGGCGATCATCGCGAGTCCGGCGCTGCTCGTGCCCGTCGCCCTCATCTACCTGGGGCTCCGCCTGTGGCGGCCGATGCTGGCGGTGCCGCTGGCGGTCGGCGCCGGTCTCGGGCTCGCCGCCGTTACGGGCGCCGTCGCGCCCACCTGTTGCGACATCGCCGTTTCGTGGCTCGTGTGGACGACTCCGCATTTCGACCTCGCGACTCTCATCGGGCTCGGCATCCCGCTCTATGTGGTGACCATGGCATCGCAGAATTTGCCGGGCTTCGCCGTTCTGCGGCAGTCGGGCTACGATCCTCCCGTTGCCGCTGCGCTCGGCACCACGGGCCTGGCATCCGTGTTGCTGGCGCCATTCGGCGCCCATGCCGTCACCATGGCGGCGATCACCGCGTCGCTGTGCACCGGTCCCGACTGCCATCCCGATCCGCGCCAGCGCTGGCGCGTTGCCGTCCCGTATCTGGTCATCTACGTGGCGCTCGGATTCTTCGCGGGCACGGTCGTCGATCTGCTGCTCGCCGCTCCGCCGCTGCTCGTCACCGCGATCGCCGGACTGGGCCTGCTCGGGCCGCTGATGTCGGCCGTGCCCGCCATGGTCCAGGAGCGCAGCGACGTCGAGGCGGCGCTGATCGCCTTTCTGGTCACCGCGTCGGGCATTTCCCTGCTCGGGATCGGTTCGGCCTTCTGGGGGCTGGCGGCGGGGATGGCATTCCACGGCGCGCGCCTGCTGCGCAGGCCCGGCTGACGCTACTTGTAGCGGATCTTGCGGATCTCGTAGCTCTTGCCGCCGCCCGGCGTCATCACCTCCACGGAATCACCCTTCTTCTTGCCGATGATGGCGCGGGCGATGGGGGAGGTGACCGAGATCTTGCCCTTCTTCACGTCCGCCTCGAACTCGCCGACGATCTGGTAGACCGCTTCGTCGTCCGTATCCTCGTCGATGAGCGAGATGTGGGCGCCGAACTTCACCGTGTCGCCCGATAGTTTCGAGACGTCGATCACTTCGGCGCGCGACACCTTGTCTTCGAGTTCCGCAACGCGCGCCTCGATCCACCCCTGCTGGTCCTTGGCGGCGTGATACTCGGCATTCTCGGCGAGATCGCCGTGGGCGCGCGCCTCGGTGATCGCCTTGATGATGCGCGGCCGCTCGACCGACTTGAGATGCTTGATCTCGTCGAGCATGGCTTGGTGACCGTCGGAGGTCATGGGAACCTTGTCCAACATGGGCATATCCGTCACTTCATACTCGGCCGGCGGAACGATCGTCTGCCGGCGGGGACCTCGTTTCGTTGTCTGCGGAACCAATAGAGACTGGCCCTTGAGCCGCACCCGCTTCCTTAACAACCTCGGGAGGCGCGATTAGGCGCCTCCCGATCTCCAGAGGATAGTCCGGCCGAGGCCGATTTTCAAGATTGGAAAGGGCCGGACAAAAGCGCCGAATTTCAAATCCTTGGCGGGGGGAGGCGTGCTAGGATGCCGGAGGGGCATGTCCATGAGCGATACTGTCAGGGCTGTCGGCTTCTATGCCGTCGCCTTCGGATTGAGCGTCCTCGTCCTTGCTGCCAGCCCGTGGCTCGGCGAGGCATCGCCGCTCGTCACCATGACGACGCCGGCCGTGGCGGTGATGGTGATGATGGTCGTCACCGGCGAAGGGGCCTCGAGGCACGGCTGGAAGACGCTCGGTTTCCATCGCGCCGGTTGGGGCTACTGGCCGTACGCCGCGGGGCTGCCGGTTGCCATCCTGCTTGCCGCCTACGCGATCACCTGGATGCTCGGCTTCGGCCGCTTCACCGTGCCGGAGGTTTCGGGAGGCGTTGCGGCGGCTGTCGCACGGATCGCGGTCGGATTTGGCATCACCCTCGTCCTGTCGATGGGGGAGGAGATCGGCTGGCGCGGCTACATGTTGCCGCGGCTCCTCAAGCGCCTGGGTGTGCTGCCGGCCATGCTCGCGGTCGGTTTCCTGCACGGCCTCTGGCACATGCCGCTCATGCTCGGCACGACCTACTACCACAACGCCGGCAATCCGCTCGTCGTCGTGCCGCTCTTCCTTCTCGCGCTCACCTTGGCGGGCGTGGCGTTCGGCTGGCTCCGGCTCTTCTCGGGCAGCGTCTGGCCGGTGGCTGTCGCCCACGCCGTCTGGAACATGGCCTGGGAGCTCCTGTCCGAGATGACCGACGGCGAGCCGGATGCTCTCGAATATCTTGCCGGCGAAAGCGGTATTCTCCCCATTGCCGGCCTCGCGATCGTGGCGGCGCTGCTGGCGCGGCGCATGGCTGGCAGACCCGCGGTTCAGCCCGCCGCATAATCCTGCAGCGGCTTCACGTCGAGCGACGCGGTCTTGAGCGCTGCGATGGCGTTGGCGGCCGCGATGCAGCCGGCGACCGTCGTGTAGTATGGGATCTTCGCCATCAGCGCCACCCGTCGGATCGATGCGGAATCGGCGATGGCGGCCTGGCCCTCGGTCGTGTTGAAGACGAGATTCACCTCGCCGTTCTTCATGGCGTCGACGACGTGCGGCCGGCCTTCGATGACCTTGTTGACGCGCTCGCACGGCACGCCTTCCTCGATCAGGTAACGCTGCGTGCCGCCCGTTCCGAGCACCCGGAAGCCGAAGTCGTGCAGCCGCCGCGCCGCCGCGAGGATGCGCGGCTTGTCGGAATCCTTCACCGAGATGAAGACGGTCCCGTCGAGCGGCATCTTCGAGCCGGCTCCGAGCTGGCTCTTGGCGAATGCGATGGCATAGTCGGTGTCGAGCCCCATGACCTCTCCGGTGGACCGCATCTCCGGGCCGAGCAGCGTATCGACGCCGGGAAATCGGTTGAACGGAAACACCGCTTCCTTCACGCCGACGTGCCGCAGCGGCCGCGGCGTCATGGCGAGCGCCTTCAGCTTCTCTCCGGCCATCAGCCGCGCGGCGATCTTGGCGATCGGCCTGCCGACGACCTTGGCGACGAACGGCACGGTGCGCGAAGCGCGCGGATTGACCTCGAGCACATGGATGAGTCCGTCCTTGATCGCGAACTGCACGTTCATGAGCCCGACGACCTTGAGCGCCCTCGCAAGCGCCGCCGTCTGACGCTCGAGCTCGGCGATGGTGTCGGGGGTGAGCGAGAAGGGCGGAAGCGCGCAGGCGCTGTCGCCCGAATGGATTCCGGCCTCCTCGATGTGCTCCATCACGCCGCACACGAAGACGTCCTCGCCGTCGGCGAGCGCATCGACGTCGACCTCCGTCGCGTCGGATAGGTAGCTGTCGATGAGGACCGGGCTCTTGCCCGATACGATGACGGCTTCCGACACGTAGCGGTCGAGCTGCTGCTGGTCGCGCACGATCTCCATCCCCCGGCCGCCGAGCACGTAGGACGGACGCACCACGACGGGAAAGCCGATGCGCTCGGCGATCTTGCGCGCCTCGGCCGGCGACTTGGCGATGCCGTTGTCCGGCTGGCGAAGTTCGAGCTTGGCGAGGAGGCGCGCGAAGCGATCGCGGTCCTCCGCGAGGTCGATGGCGTCGGGCGTCGTGCCCAGAATTGGGATGCCGGCCGCCTCGAGCGACTGGGCGAGCTTGAGGGGTGTCTGCCCCCCGAACTGCACGATCACGCCGGTGAGCGTTCCCTTCGACTGCTCGGTGGCGATGATCTCGAGCACGTCCTCGGCGGTGAGCGGCTCGAAATAGAGACGGTCGGAGGTGTCGTAGTCGGTCGACACCGTCTCGGGATTGCAATTGATCATGATGGATTCGTAGCCGGCCTCGTGCAGCGCGAAGCAGGCATGGCAGCAGCAATAGTCGAATTCGATGCCCTGGCCGATCCGGTTGGGCCCGCCGCCGAGGATGATGACCTTCCGCGCCTCGCTCGGCCGCGCCTCGTTCCCGTCGTCGCCGGCGATTCCCGTCTCGTAGGTCGAGTACATGTACGCCGTCGGCGAGGCGAACTCTGCCGCGCAGGTGTCGATGCGCTTGTAGACGGGCCGCACCTTCAGCCGGTGCCTCGCCTGCCGCACCTTGTCTTCGCTGGTGCCGGCGAGCTCGGCGAGGCGCGCGTCGGAGAAGCCCATGGCCTTGAGTGCGTGCAGGGCCTCGCGGCTCTTCGGCAGGCCCGCCGTACGGACCTTCTCCTCCATCGCGACGATGTCGGCGATCTGCGCGATGAACCACGGGTCGAAGCTGCAGCTGGCATGAATGCGGTCGATGGGCGTGCCGAGCCTCAGCGCCTGGGCGACCGCGAGGATGCGATCGGGCGTCGGCCGGCTGAGACGGGCCCGGATGGCGTTCTTGTCGTCGCCTTCGCCGAGCCCCGCGATCTTGACCTCGTTGAGGCCGGTGAGCCCCGTCTCGAGGCCGCGCAGCGCCTTCTGCAGCGACTCGGCGAAGGTGCGCCCGATGGCCATGACCTCGCCCACCGATTTCATGGCCGTCGTCAGGATGGGCTCGGCCCCCGGAAACTTCTCGAAGGCGAAGCGCGGGATCTTCGTCACCACGTAGTCGATGGCGGGCTCGAAGGAAGCCGGCGTCGCACCGCCGGTGATGTCGTTGGCGAGCTCGTCGAGCGTGTAGCCGACCGCGAGCTTCGCCGCGACTTTGGCGATCGGGAAGCCGGTTGCCTTCGACGCGAGCGCCGAAGACCGCGACACCCGCGGGTTCATCTCGATGACCACCAGCCGGCCGTCCGCCGGATTGACGGCGAACTGCACGTTCGAGCCGCCGGTCTCGACGCCGATCTCGCGCAGCACCGCGATCGATGCGTTGCGCATGACCTGGTACTCCTTGTCGGTCAGCGTCAGGGCCGGCGCCACGGTGATCGAATCTCCCGTATGGACGCCCATGGGATCGATGTTCTCGATCGAGCAGACGATGATGCAGTTGTCGTCGCGGTCGCGCACCACCTCCATCTCGTATTCCTTCCAGCCGAGGACCGACTCCTCGACCAGAACCTCGTGCGTCGGCGAGGCGTCGAGGCCGCGCTCGATGATCTCCAGATATTCCTCGCGGTTGTAGGCGATGCCGCCGCCGGTGCCGCCGAGCGTGAAGGAGGGGCGGATGATGGCCGGCAGTCCGATCGTCTCGAGCGCGGAGAGAGCTCCGACCAGGTCGTGGGCCAGCACCGAGCGCGGCGTGTCGAGGCCGATCTTGCGCATCGCCTCGCGGAACTGCTCGCGGTCCTCCGCCTTGTCGATGACCGGTGCCTTGGCGCCGATCATTTCGACGCCGAACGCCTCGAGCACGCCCATCTTGTTGAGGGTGAGGGCGGTGTTGAGCGCCGTCTGCCCGCCCATGGTGGGAAGGAGGGCGTCCGGCCGCTCCTTCTCGATGATGCGGGCGACGATCTCGGGCGTGATCGGCTCGACATAGGTGGCGTCGGCGAGGTCCGGATCGGTCATGATCGTCGCCGGATTGGAATTGACGAGGATGATCCGGTAGCCCTCGGCCTTCAGCGCCCGCACCGCTTGCGTGCCCGAGTAGTCGAACTCGCAGGCCTGGCCGATGATGATCGGCCCAGCCCCGATGATCAGGATGGATTGGATGTCTGTCCGCTTCGGCATGTGGAAAGGGAACCCGGAAAACGTGCGGGCTTTCCTACACGACCGGCCCGCCGATCACCAAGGATAAAGCGGACTTTGAACGGCGGAATCGACAGCCGCTACAGTGCCGCGCAGCTGATCGAGGTGAACGCGGCCTCGCCCGCATCGATGTCGTAGCCGGAGGCGCCGAGCTGGTATCCCTTGGCGGCGCAGAAGCTGTCCGCCGCCTGCTTCTTGCAGTCGGCCGTGATGTCGCAGGTCCGCGGCACCGCGAGCTCCTTGACGCCCGTCGACCCGAAAATGACGGCCGTCGGCTCGTCGTTCGGACGCCAGCACTTGACCGACAGGAACGGCAACGCCTGGGGCGAATGCAGCACCTCGCCCGAATCGATGACGCGCGCCGTATTGATGCGTGCCGGATTGTGCTCGAGCTTGAAGGTGAGAGCGCTGTCGAAGCCCTCGATCTTGCAGAACTGGTCGGCCGCCGCTTTGCCGCAGGCGCCGTTGTTGGCGAGGCAGCTGTGAATCTTGTCGCCGAGATAGGTCGGGCCGGAATAGTTCCTGGCGGCCGCCTGGGCGGACGACGCCATGGCGGCACAGAGAATCATCGCGGAAACGGCGGGCAGGAACGGGTGGACGTGATGACGCATGGTTTGAAGGTCCGATTCGAGGAATCCACCGACCCTAGGGAGCCAGGAACGAATGTCGCCTGAATGGTCCGTTTGGCTGCCGTTCAGGCTTAGGGCGATCGCGCTTGACTGTTGTCGGTGCTTTATTCTTTTTCTTCACGAAATTTTCCTATGACTACTGCTCCTACCGAATCACTGACAGCTTTCAAGAGGGGAGATCATGACGGCTGGATTGAAGGTTAAGACGTACGCAGCCTTGGCAGTGTTGATGGGCATCGCCGTCGTCATGCCGCAGGCGACCGCGGCGACGACGTACAAGACGAACTTCACCTCGAAGCCCTGGACCATCAACAAGCGCTATTTGAAACAGGAAATCCCCTACACCACCGAGGAAGCGCCGGGCACCATCATCGTCAACACCCAGAAGCGCTACCTGTATCTCGTTCTACCTGATCGCCGGGCGCTTCGCTACGGGATTGGGGTCGGCCGCCAGGGTTTCACATGGTCCGGCGCCGAGCGAATCACCCGCAAGGCCGAATGGCCCGACTGGACGCCGCCGCCCGAGATGCGCCGCCGCGACCCGACCGTGCCCGTCTTCATGAAGGGCGGGCCCGAAAACCCGCTCGGGGCCCGGGCGCTCTACCTCGGCGTCTCCGAATACCGCATCCACGGCACGGCGCAGCCCTGGACCATCGGCACGGCCGTTTCGAGCGGCTGCATCCGCCTCCAGAACGACGACGTCATCGATCTGTATTCGCGGGTCAAGGTCGGCGCCAAGGTGATCGTCCACTAGGGCGCGAATCGGTTGCCGGAAATGCGAAAGGGCCCCGGAAGGGGCCCTTTCTTTCGGCTGGCGTCGAAACTTTTGCAGGGGATCGGAACCAGCTTGGGAAGATCTTGGAGGTTGTAACCGCCAAGCAGTTCGACTTTTACGCGAACTGACCGACGCTGTCAACGCTTACTGACCCAGGCGATACCTCTAGGCATCGGCGCAGATCGAGACTTTGCAGCTCTCGACCGTGATGTCTCCGGGCAGGGGAAATACGCTGTTCTTGTGCACGACCGTGGTGTTGGGCATCGAAACGCTCGCCGTCGACGGCTGCGGCTGGGAGATGAGGACGGCAACCGTCATTGCCACGAACAACCCGAACGCGACTGTTGCAATTCCTTTGAACATGAGAGCCTCCACCTGTCTTGTGCGCTCGTTTGATCGAGTGTGAACGCAACTTAGGGAAGGCGAATCGAACCTCGACTGAACATCCCGTTCATCCGCCGTTTACCTTGAACCCGCGGCGGGAGCGTTGGTTCCCGGCTGTCCTTCCGCCATGCTAGAAAAGCGCCGCAGGACCTAGAGATCGACTGGACAGGTGAAAGCTTGGGGGAGTGGGAAGCCGTCCGACTGACCGTGCTGCTCTCGGGCACCACGGTGGTCATTCTCCTTTTGTTGGGCACGCCGCTTGCCTATTGGCTCGCCTTCACGCGCGTGCGGGCCAGGCCGATCATCGAATCAGTGGTCGCGCTGCCTCTCGTGCTTCCGCCGACCGTGCTCGGCTTCTACCTGCTGGTGCTGTTCGGCCCCGCAGCCCCCCTGGGCCGCTTCTGGATCAGCGTCACAGGCCATACGCTGGCCTTCACCTTCAGCGGCCTCGTCCTCGCCTCGGTTCTCTATTCCTTGCCGTTCGTCGTGCAGCCGCTGCAGCAGGCCTTCGCCCAGACGGGAACGCGACCGCTCGAGGCGGCGGCCACGCTCGGCGCCTCGCCGCTCGATTCGTTCTTCACGGTCGCCTCGCCGCTGGCGGTTCGCGGCTACATCACGGCGATCGTCCTGGGCTTCGCCCACACGGTGGGCGAATTCGGCGTCGTGCTCATGGTCGGCGGCAACATTCCGGGCCAGACCCGCGTCGTTTCGATCGCCATCTATGAAGCCGTGGAGACGCTGAACTACCGGGAGGCGCATGTTCTCTCCATCGGGTTGCTGGTCTTCTCCTTCGCCGTGCTGTGCGCCGTCTATGTCGTGAACCGCCGCATTCCGGCGGCGGGACGCTAGGACGTGGCGACACTCGCCATCGCCGCGCGCGCCGTCCTCGGGGGCTTCACTCTCGCCGTCGACACGGAGATTCCGACCGTGGGGACCACCGTCGTCATCGGCCCGAGCGGCAGCGGCAAGACGACGCTGCTGCGCGTCATCGCCGGACTCGAGCGGTCGGCCACCGGCGTCGTGCGCCTCGGCGACGATCTCTGGATGGATACGGCCCAGGGCGTGTTCGCGCCCCCGCACCGGCGCGCCGTCGGCTACGTCTTCCAGGACGGCCGGCTTTTCCCGCACCTCACCGTCCGCGGCAATCTCGACTACGCCGCCCGCCGCATGCGGGCCGGGGCGCCGCCGGACCGTGCGCTGATCGAGCGGACTTTCGATGTTGGAAAATTGCTGTCGCGCAGCGCCTCGACCCTGTCGGGCGGCGAGATTCAGCGCGTCGCCGTCGCCCGTGCGCTCCTCACCAACCCCAAGCTCCTGGTCATGGACGAGCCGCTGAGCGCCATCGATTTCCAGCGGCGCGCCGAGGCCCTGGCCTACATCGAGAGGGTGCCGGAGATCTTCGGCATTCCCGTCGTCTATGTGACGCATGCCATCGAGGAGGCGGCTCGCCTCGCCGACACCCTGGCGATCATGGATGCCGGCCGCCTTGTGGCCGTCGGCGGCGCGCGTGCCATCATGGCGCGGCTCGATCTTGCTCCCCATCTCGGCCGCTTCGAGGCCGGTGTCATTCTCGAAGGAACGGTGGCCGGTGAGGATGCCGCGTTCGGGATGAGCCTGGTCGAGATCGATGGCCATACGCTGCAGGTGCCGGTGCTCGGCCTGACGCCGGGCGCCGCCGTCCGACTGCGCATCCGGGCCCGCGACGTGTCCATAGCCCTCGGCCGGCCGCAGGCGATCAGCATACGGAACATCATTCCGGTCACCGTCGCCGAGATCGTCGAGGAGGCGGGCTCCGCCTTCGCCGAGCTGCGCCTCGACTGCGGCAGCCAGGCGCTGCGCGCCCGCATCACCCGGCGCTCGGTCAACGAGCTCGGCCTCGCGCCCGGCAGCGAGGTTCAGGCGCTGATCAAGTCCATCGCAGTCGACCGGCAGCTCTTCGCGCCGGCGAGCGGCGGTTCGAGCGAGCCGTGATGATCACGCTGTTCGGCAATCTCGAATCGGGCAACGTCCACAAGGTCGCGATGCTTTTCCATCGGCTGGAGATCCCGTATCGCCGGGTCGACGTCGCCCAGCCGCGCGGCGAGCCGCGCCACCCCGCCTTCCTCGCGGTCAATCCGATCGGCAAGGTGCCTGCCGTGATGCTCGACGATGGCGACGTGCTGACCGAATCCGGCGCCATTCTCTATCATTTCGCGCAAGGTACGCCGCTGTGGCCTGATCGCCTCCGGGAGCGCACCGAGGTCCTGCGCTGGATGTTCTTCGAGCAGTACAGCCACGAGCCGGCACTTGCGGTGATGCGCTATCTGCGCCTGTTCGCCGACGGGCCGGAGAAATACAAGGAGCGTCTCGAGGAGTTGCGGCCCAGGGCGTATCACGCTCTTTCCGTCCTCGACCGCCAGCTCGATCTGTGGAAGTTCGTCGTTGCAGCGAAGGTTACCATCGCCGACTACGCTCTTTATCCGTACACGGCCTGGTCGGTGGAATCGGGCGTTGCGCTCGACGATTTCCCGAACATCCTGCGCTGGCTTCGCCAGCTGGAGGAGGAGCCGCGCTTCCTGCCGCTCCTCAAGGACGCCGCCGCCGAAGTCGTTACCTTCGCCCGCTACTTCGATCTGCCGGCATGACGAAGCTTGCCTTCGAGGCGCATTTCGCCGAACCTTCGTTAACCAATCGATGCAGGGGTCGAGGTGTCGGGCCGGCAGGAAATCGCGGATCTGCTCAAGCGTTGCGGCGAAGGCGATCGCTCTGCCTTCCGCACCCTCTATGCCCGGACTGCGGCGAAACTGAACGCCGTGACGTTCCGTATCTTGCAGCAGGCGGAGACTGCCGAAGAGGCGCTTCAGGAGACCTATGTGCGGATTTGGCAGAACGCAGCGTCCTTTGATCCGCAGATCGCCTCGCCCATCGCGTGGATGGCGGCCATCGCCCGCAACCAGGCGATCGATCTGCGGCGCCGTTCGGGCGAACGGATAGCGCGAGCCTCGGTTGCGGACGAGAATCTCCTGCTGGCGATCCCGGCCGGCGCGGCATCCGACTGGGGCCCGGCGCTGGCACGCTTGAAGACGTGCCTGGCGGCGCTTCCCGAGGACCGGCGCTCCCTGGTCGTCCTTGCCTACTGTCTTGGATACACGCGCGACGAGCTCGCCGAGCGCGTGGGGAAGCCGGCGGCCACGATCAAGTCCACCCTCAGGCGTACGTTGATGGCCCTCAAGGAGTGTCTCGATGGCGGCCGCTGACCACGAGGACCGCGAATCCCTTGCCGCCGAATACGTTCTCGGCACGCTCGATCCGGAGGAGCGCCGCGACTTCATCTATCAGCTTCGCACCGACCCCGACTTGAAGCGCATGGTCGAGGAGTGGACCGAGCGCCTGCACCCCCTGAACGAAGCGCTGGCGCCGCGACCCGTGTCGGCCGGCCTCGAGGCTCGCCTTCTCGATCGCATCGCCGGCCTCGGCCGCGGCGGGCTCGTCGCCATGGAGCGCTCATTGCGGCGCTGGCGGGCGGCGGCCATGGTCACGGGCGCGCTCGCCGCCGGTCTCGCGCTGGTGCTGCTGTGGCTTGCCCCGCAATATCTGGCGCCGCCGCGGGCCGGATCGTTCGTCGCAACGCTCCAGGCCGAAGGCACCGGCCCCGCTTTCGTTGCACTCGTCGATCTCGAACGGCGGACCATCGCCATCAAGCGGGTCGCCGCAGACGCCCCGGCCGGCCGCAGCTTCGAACTGTGGGCGCTCGGGGGCGGGCGTGACGCGCCGGAGTCGCTGGGCCTCGTCGATGCCGACGTCAAGATCCCGGCCACCAGGCTCGGTGATCTCGCAACCGCGCGCCTCGCCGATACCGTCTTCGCCATCACCATCGAGCCGGCGGGCGGCTCGCCGACCGGCCAGCCGTCGGGCACGCCCGTCTACGTCGGCAAGCTCATCCCCACGGAATAGGAAGAGGCCGCCCCGATGCGGGACGGCCTCCAGTGCTCCCGTCGCCTGAACTACTTCACGGTGATGGTGCCGGTCATCGACGCATGGCGGGCGCAATGGAAGGGATAGGTTCCTTCTTCGCTGAAGGTGAGCGTTCGGCTCTCGCCCTTGGTGAAGAGGCCCGTGTCGAAGGCGGCCTTGCCGTCCGCCGCAGCATCCGCCGTGACCGAGTGCTCGATGCCGTCCATGTTGGTCCACGTCACCGTGCTGCCGGCGGCGACCGTGATTTCCTTGGGCGCGAACTGGAAGGTCGCGATCCTGGCCGCCGTGTCCTGGGCGGCGGCCGAACCGGCCAGCATGGCGCTTGCGAGAATGATGCAGAAGAGGTTGAGGTTTCTCATCGATTGAACGGCCGCGGGTCTGCGCGCGTGCACGAGACCCGCGACGCCGCCTCTCTGTTACTTGAATTTCTTCGGATACTGCTGGGCGATCGCCGTCGCCAGCGCGTCGCCCACATGCTGCATGTGCGCGAAGGCGGTCCGCTCGGCCGCATAGGCCTTCCCGTAGTCCTTCATCGCCTGCGCATCGACCACCGCGGCGAGCGTCAGCACATGGCTTTTGACCAGCTCGGCGACCGCATCCTGCTTCAATCTCTTGTTCGCCGATTCCAGGAATGCGCCGAAGTCTTCGGTGTAGGCGAGAAGGTCGTTCACCGCCTTGTCCTTGGCGGCCATGTCCTTCTTGGCGGTGGCCACGGTGTAGTCGACGAAGAAGCCGATGTGCTTCCGCCACAGCGGCAGGAACGCATCTTCCGCGCCCTTGCCGTATACGAGGCCGACCGCGCCGGCGATCGCCTTGCTGTTCTCATCGAGAGCGCCCGCCGCCGCCTCGAACTCGTCGGGACGGCCGCCGAGTGCCGCGCCCGTGGCGGATGCGGCCAGGGTTGCATGCTCGGCCAGCAGCATGTTGAGTGCCGTCCTCAAGTCGGATGCCGACTTGATTCCATGGGCAAGGACGGGCGTTGCCGGAGCGATAGCGGGGGAAAGAGTGAAGAGGGCGAGGCCGATGGCGGCCGCACGAACGAGCTGTGTCGCGGTCATTTGCATCTCCAGAAGTTTTGAGTGGCGTCGAACCCTGTGAGTAACGGACCGTCGGGAAAACCGGTTTCCCGGCTCGCGGCCGTCATGCGATCACGGTTTCGTGACGCCCGCCCGCTTGCTAGGCTCGGTCGGACAGGAGGTGACGGAGATGGATCGCGAACTGATCTGGATGACGGCCGCAGCGCTGGTCAGGGCGTATCGCAAGCGGCGCATCTCGCCCGTCGACGTCGTGGCCGCGGCGCTCGCGCGCATCGATGCCTGCGAACCGACGCTCAATGCCGTGAACCTCCGCCACGATGCGGCGGCGCTGTCGGAAGCGAAGGCGTCCGCGAAACGTTGGGCGAAGGGTAAACCCAAGGGACCTCTCGACGGCGTTCCGGCGCTCATCAAGGATATACTGCTCACGCGCGGCTGGCCGACGCTCAGGGGCTCGCGCACCGTCGATCCGAACCAGGCGTGGGAGGAGGACGCGCCCTCGGTCGCCCGGCTGCGCGAGGCCGGCGCGATCGTGCTGGGCAAGACGACGACGCCCGAGTTCGGATGGAAGGGCGTGACCGATTCCCCGCTCACCGGCATCACGCGCAATCCCTGGAATCCGGCGCTCACGCCGGGCGGATCATCCGGCGGCTCGGCGGCGGCAGTCGCCGCTGGCTATGCGCCGCTGTCGCTTGGCACCGACGGCGGCGGCTCGATCCGCATTCCCGCCGGCTTCAGCGGCATCTTCGGTTTGAAGCCGTCTTTCGGGCGCGTGCCGGCTTATCCGCTCAGCCCGTTCGGCACCGTCGCCCATATCGGCCCCATGACGCGCACCGTCGAGGATTCGGCGTTGATGATGAACGCCATCGCGCAGCCCGATGCGCGCGACTTCCACGCACTGCCGTTCGACGATCGCGATTTCGTCAAGGGATTGAAGGGCGGCGTGAAAGGTCTGCGCGTCGCCTTCAGCCCGCGCCTCGGCTACGCCGACGTCGATCCGGAGGTCGCGGGCCTCGTCGCTGCCGCCGTGAAGTCGATGGCGAAGCTCGGCGCCAGGGTCGAGGAGGTCGACCCCGGCTTTCCCGACCCGACCCCGGTATTCCGGGTTCTGTGGTGGTCCGGCGTACGCGGCCTCTTCGCCAGGCTCGATCCCGCCAGGCGGGGCCTCCTCGATCCCGGCCTTGCCGATGTTCTCGACCAGTCGATGGCCATCACCCTCGAGGACTATCTCGATGCGTCGAAGAAGCGCGGCGAGCTCGGCACCCACATGCGCCGGTTCATGGAGAAGTACGATCTCCTCGTCACGCCGTCGCTTCCGATCGCGGCCTTCGAAGCCGGACGTCTCGCTCCCGTCGACGATGGAACGGGAAAGTGGGTGAACTGGACGCCCTTTTCCTTCCCGTTCAACCTGACCCAGCAGCCGGCGGCGAGTGTTCCCTGCGGTTTCACCAAAGCTGGGCTGCCGGTCGGCCTCCATATCGTCGGAAGGATGTACGACGACTGGACGGTGCTGCGCGCCGCCCATGCCTATGAGCGGGCCCACGACTGGGTGGATAGGCGCCCGCCGCTCTAGCCGTCAGCCTTTCTGGCGTTCGATGTCGGCGACGAAGCGCTCGAAGAGATAGTGGCTGTCCTGCGGGCCGGGCGAGGCTTCCGGATGATACTGCACCGAGAACACCGGTCGGTCCTTGAGAGCGATGCCGCAATTGCTGCCGTCGAACAGCGAGACGTGGGTCTCGGTCACGCTATCGGGCAGGCTGTCGCGATCGACCGCGAAGCCGTGATTCATCGACGTGATCTCGACCTTGCCGGTCGTGAAATCCTTCACCGGATGGTTGGCGCCGTGATGGCCCTGGTGCATCTTGCGCGTCCTTGCGCCGAGCGCGATGGCGAGCATCTGGTGCCCGAGGCAGATTCCGAACACGGGCTTGCCCGACTCGACGAGCTTGCGGATGACGGGCACCGCATAAACTCCCGTCGCGGCGGGATCGCCGGGTCCGTTCGAAAGGAACACCCCGTCCGGCGCCAGCGCCAGGATGTCTTCCGCCGACGTCGTCGCCGGCACCACCGTCACATGGCAGCCGGCCGCGGCGAGGCAGCGCAGGATGTTGCGCTTGAGGCCGTAGTCGATGGCGACCACCTTGTGGCGCGGCGCCGTCTGGCGTCCATAACCGTCCTTGGGGCTCCACAAGGTCTCGTCCCACTCGTAGCGCTGGGTGACGGAAACCTCCTTGGCGAGGTCCATGCCCTCGAGCCCGGGCCAGCCGGCAGCCTCCGCCTTCAGTGCGTCGAGGTCGAAGACGCCATCGGGATGGTGCGCGATGACCGCGTTCGGCATGCCGCGCTCGCGGATGCGGGTGGTGAGCGCCCGCGTGTCGATGCCGGAAAGACCGATGATGCCACGCGACTTAAGCCATTCGTCGAGATGCCGCGTCGCCCGGTAGTTGGCGGGCTCGGTAATCGGCGCGCGCACGATGCAGCCCCTGACTCCCGATGCCGAAGCGAGATTCGCCGTCTCGATGTCGGCTTCGTTCGTCCCGACGTTGCCGATGTGCGGGAATGTGAAGGTGACGACCTGTCCGGCATAGGAGGGATCGGTCAGGATTTCCTGATAGCCGGTCATCGCGGTATTGAAGCAGACCTCGCCGACCGCTTGGCCTTCCGCGCCGAAGCCTATTGCTTCGATGACCGTGCCGTCCGCCAGCACCAGCACGCCCGTCGCCGCGGGCTTCGCCCAGGCGCCGTCCCCGGCGGTTGCCGTTGTGCGGCTGCGTGCCGCCGTGCGGGTCTTGGTTGCGGTCATGCTGGCTCGGCAGTGGATGGGGTTTCGATGGGCGCGCGGAACCTATGGGAGCCGATGCGGCCGGTCAAGTATGGCGGCCTTGTTGCGGGACGGCGCGGGTCGGCGTATGGGTGGATTCGAACTGACGGGATGGAAAGGTGAATGCGATGGCTGGCCTGCGCGACAGGATCAACGGCGACTTGAAGGACGCGATGAAGGCCGGTGACAAGCTCAAGATCTCGACGTTGCGGCTCGTCAACGCCGCCATCAAGGATCGCGACATCCAGAACCGCACCGCCGGTCCCGACGCGGGCGTCAGCGATCCGCAGATTCTCGAAGTGCTGGTGAAGATGGTCAAGCAGCGCCAGGAATCGCTTGCGACCTATTCCCAGGCGGGACGCAAGGATCTCGCCGACCAGGAGAAAGGCGAGATCGACATCATCCAGGGCTACATGCCGCAACAGCTCTCCGAGGATGCCATGAAGACCGAGATCGGCAAGGTGGTGGCCGAGCTCGGCGCCAAGGGGATGAAGGACATGGGTCGCGTGATGGCGGCGCTCAAGGAGCGTCATGCGGGCCGGATGGATTTTGCGAAAGCCGGCCCGGTGGTGAAGTCGCTCCTGATCTGATCGCCTCGCGCCGCGGCCCCTTTTGTGAAGGCCAGCTCGCCAGCGCCACGCCGATCGCGGCGAGCAGGATCCCCGGCCAGGCGAGGAGCGGTATGAGCTCGCTCAGCATCAGCCACGACAGCACAGCGGTCACCGGGGGAACCAGGAAGAACAGGGCCGACACCCGGGCGACCTCGCCGTAGCGGATCATGGCGAGCAGCAGCGTCATCGAGATGATCGAATTGGCGATCACCAGATAGGCGAGCGATCCGACGAAGCCTCCCGACCACTGGATGGCATGCGTCTCGAGAGCCGCGGCGAAGGGGAGCGTGCCGGCGAAGCCCACCGCATACTGCACGGCGTTGGCGGTCACCGGATGCTGGTGGATGCCGTAGCGCTTCTCGTAGAGCGCTCCCGCCGTAATGCCGAGGAGCGCGCCGCAGATGAGGACGATGCCGAGCGGCGAGGCGACCTCGGTTGCCGACCGGACCAGGATGACGATCCCCGCACCGGCAAGCCCGAAGACGAGGCCGACCCAGCGTTGGAGCCCGACCTGCTCGCCCGTTATCGCCGGCGCGAAAAGGGCGACCAGGATCGGCTGCAGCGATACGATGAGTGCCACCGTTCCCGCCTTTTCGCCCATGGCGAAGGCGAGATAGCACAGGCCGAAATAGACGACCTGGATGAGGAAGCCGACGACGGCGAGATGCAGCCACTCGAGTAGCGTCTTCGGCCACGGCGGCCGCAGGGCGACGACCAGGGGCAGGAGGATGACGAGGACGAGCGCGTAGCGCAGCGCCAGGAACGTCAGGGGCTCGACGTACTGGAGGCAGATCTTGGCGACCGGAAAGCCGGCCGACCACAGGAGCAGGAACAGCGCAGGCGCGGCCGCAAGCCAGGGCGGTTTGGAAAAAGACGGAGACGGCATTGCGCCGGCAATCTAGACGAGGAGCGCCGTCGCGTACATGACCGCCAGCCCGAGCGTGATGCCGCCCATCGCCGAGGCGGTGGCGAATGCGCCCTTGCCGTCCCGGCGCACCGTCAGCGCCGCGACCTCGATGATGACCTGCAGGATGGCGCCCGCCCCGACGCCGAAGGAGAGCGCGGTCCACAACGGGCTCACCGCCTGCGCCCCGAGCCACACGCCGGCGACGGCGGGCAGTCCGGCGAGCGCCGCGAGGCCGACGAAGGTGATGAAGCGCGGTCGATGGCCGATGAGCGGCGTCGCGATCCCGACGCCTTCGGTCACGTTGTGGATGGTGAAGCCGATGACGAGGAACGTCGCCAGCGCCGCTTCGCCCGCCGCGATGGCTGCCCCGACCGCCAGTCCTTCGCCGAGATTGTGGAGGCCGATGCCGAGCGCGATGAACGTCGCGAGCGCCACGCCCTCCGGCGCCCGGCCGCGCCGCCGTCCGATGGCGATGAGGACCGCCGTCGTCATGAGTGCCGCCACCCACACCGCGGTCTCGGCCCTGAACCGGTCGATCGCGCCGTGCGCGGCCTCGAGGCCTTCGCCGATGGTGTCGATGAAGAGATAGGCGAGGAGGCCGATCGTCAGCGCCAGGACGAAGCGGATCGTGCCGGCGCCGGCATTGCGCAGCGCCGGATAGGCGAGCATCCCGGCGGCGACCGGCGCGATGCCGAGCAGGACGCCGACCAGCGCCAGCATCGTCATGGCCGGCGCTTCGTAGCGCGGCGTCGGCTGGGCGACCTCGATCGTATGCTCGAAGATGGCGCCGGTGCCGGTGAGCAGCGCGATGTGGTGCGCTTCGCCTTCGATCCACGGATAGGGGATGGTGACGGTCGCCTTGGAAAGCCGCGCCAGCGGACCGGGCGGGTCGACCGTGAATCCGCGATAGGCGCCGTCGACCTGCACCTGCGCGACGTTGACCGGCTCCGAACCGTCGGCGCGGACCTGGAGCGTGATCGTGCCGGGCTCGAGCCGCGTGCTCTCGACGCTCAGCTGCTCCACCGGCGGGGCGGAGGCGGTCAGGCCGTCGAGCGGCTTGAAGTAGACGAGAAGGGCGAGAATCCCCGCCAGGACGACGAGCGGCAGGATGAGCCAGAAGAGGGGGCGCCGCCCGATCATCAGTCGCTCGCGCTCGCCATGGCGTCGGTGACCAGGAAGTGGCTCATCCAGCCGAGCTCGGCGAACTCCGACTGGTGGGCGTGGAACATGTAGAGCCCGGGCTCGTGGCGCGCGAAGTTGATCTCGATGATGCCGCGCTGGCCCTGGCACTGCATGACCGTGTCGATGGTGCGCAGCGTCGGCTGCAGCGTCGTGCCGTGGTCGAAGTAGTCGAAGAAGTTGGCGTGCAGGTGGAAGGAGTTGATCGGATCGAACTCCGTCACGTTGACGAGATAGACGCGCACCGGCCGTGACCGGTCCACGCGGATCGGCTGGTCGATATAGGCGAAGGGAATGGAGTTGACGGCGTAGAACTCGTTCTCGTCGTCGAAATTGGTGTCGAAGCCGTTCATCACCATGACGAGCTCCTGGATGCGCTCGTTCTCCGGGGTGCCGAGGAGGCGGCTGCGCGCCACGTCGGCCGCTTCCGGATGCAGCGCCGGATCGGGATCGATGATGAAGGTGCCGTACATCCCCTTGTGGATGTGGCGCTTCAGGGGCAGGGCGTGGCAATGATAGAGATGGCAGCCGAACGGATAGGCGTCGAACTCGTATTCGAACATCTCCCCGCTCTGCACCAGGCCCGCCCCCGGCACGCCGTCCATCCGCCACGAATGGATGCCGTGGAAATGCATCGAATGGGCATGCTGGCTGCCGTTCTGGAACCGGATGCGCAGCCGCTCGCCTTCCTTGCAGCGCAAGGTCGGCCCCGGAATGCGCCCGCCGAAGGTCCAGGCCGGGAACATGATGCCCGGCGCGACCTCGACCTCCTTGTCGACGGCGACGATCTCCCACTCGCGCACCACGCGGCCGTCGGGATCGGTGACCAGCGTCCCCGTGTCGAAGCTCGTCAGGATGTCGTGCGGGCTGAAGTCGTTTCGGGCATGGTCGACGGTGCCGACCACGTGGTTGATGCCTCCCTCATGCCCGGCGGCCCCGTGCTGGTGCGCGGTCTCGGCGCCGGCCGCGTGCTGATGCGCCTGGTCCGTCGTGGCCGCTGCGGCGGGCCGCGGCACGGCAAGGCCGCCGGCGGCGCCGGCGGCCATCGTTCCAAGAAGGGAGCGGCGGGAGAAGGTGGGGAACATGGTTTTGGTCGCCTAGCGTAGCGGAAGGTGTCTTTCCGGCATGCTATTGCGAATGCTTCTCGTTTGCAACACACGTTGGAGCCGTTTGAAATGTTCCCGTTTTGTTCTATGCTCTGTGGATAACACAATCTGGAAAATTGGTCCCGGCCATGTGGACAACTGCATGAGGGCTCGCGAGCCGGTCGCGCGGCGGGTTAAGTGAGGACGAAGGCATCGGCTGACATGAAATTCCCTCCCCAGTTCCTCGACGACATCCGCAATCGCGTGCCGGTCTCCTCGGTCGTCGGTCGCCGCGTGCAGTGGGACCGCAAGAAGTCCGCCCCGTCGCGCGGCGACTTCTGGGCTTGCTGCCCGTTCCACACCGAGAAGACGCCGTCCTTCCATGCCGACGACCGCAAGGGGATCTACTACTGCTTCGGCTGCCGGGCCACGGGAGACATCTTTCGCTTCCTGGTCGAGAAGGAGGGGTTGTCGTTTCCCGAGGCCGTCGAGCGGCTGGCCGGCGATGCGGGCCTGCCGATGCCCAAGGTCACCGAGGCCGACCGCGAGCGCGAGACGAAGCGCACCAGTCTCTACGATGTCATGGACCTGGCGCAGGCCTTCTTCCTGCGCCAGCTGCAGGAGGCCAAGGGGGCGAAGGCGCGCGGCTATCTTTCCGATCGCGGTCTCTCCGCCGCCGTCCAGGCCGATTTCGGCGTCGGCTATGCGCCCGACGAGCGCTATGCGCTGAAGACCCATCTCGCCGAAAAGGGCGTGGCGCCGGACCTGGTGCAGGAGGCGGGGCTGGTCGTGACGGGCGAGGACGTCCCCGTCACCTACGACCGCTTCCGCGACCGCATCATGTTCCCGATCCGCGACCCGCGCGGCCGCGTCATCGCATTCGGCGGCCGGGCCCTCAATCCCGATGCGCCGGCGAAATACCTGAACTCGCCGGAAACGCCACTCTTCCGCAAGGGCGCCGTGCTCTACAATTTCGACCGGGCCCGCGGTGCCGCGCACGACACCGGCTCCATCATCGCGGTCGAAGGATACATGGACGTCATCGCCATGGTGCGCGCGGGGCTGGCCAATGCCGTGGCGCCGCTCGGCACTGCGCTGACCGAGGACCAGCTCGCCCTCCTGTGGCGCACCGCGCCCGAACCCGTCCTGTGCTTCGACGGCGACGGCGCCGGGTTGAAGGCGGCGTACCGCGCGCTCGACCTGGCGCTGCCGATGCTGGCGCCCGGTCGATCCTTGCGCTTTGCGCTCCTCCCCAACGGCCAGGACCCGGACGAGCTCCTGAAGGGCGAGGGCGCCGAGGCGGTGAAAGCGGTGATCGAGGCCGCCGAGCCCATGAGCGAGATCCTTTGGCGCCGCGCGCTCGCCGGCAACGACCGGTCGACGCCCGAGCGGCGGGCCCGCTTCGAGCGCGACCTCGAGCGGGAGGTCGAGCGCATCAACGACGGCAAGGTGCGCCAGCACTACGCCGCCGAGATCGCCGCGCGGCTTCAATCCCTGTGGGGCGGAAACGCCCCGCGCCGCGGCCGCCAATGGGCCTATCCACTGCGGGCCCCGGGGTCGCGCGGCCGGTTCGAGCCCGGGCGGCGGAACCTGCCGCGGGCCTGGGAAATGGTGACGCCGGCCTCGCCCGAGCTCAAGGCGCTGTCGGGGCGGGGCGCCCACCGGCTCACCACCGAGCGCCGGGAACGCCTGATCCTGCTCACCGTGGTCAACCACCCGCGGCTTCTCGACGAGTTCGCCGAGGCCTTCGCCGAGCTCGAATTTTCAAGTCGTGAACTTGACAGCCTCCGCAGGGAAATCATAGATATCGCCGCCCTCGAGGCGAGCCTTGACGCTGACCTTCTGCGTAACCACCTAGACCGCAAGGGATTCGGGCCGCTCCTCGGACGCATAGAGACCCAGTTCGAACGGTTCAGGGAGTGGTTTGCTTTACCGGACGCAGCGGCAGAAGATGTCCGCACCGGCTTCCGTCAAATGGTCGCGTTGCACCGCAAGTCGGTGACGTTGTCGCGGGAGCTCAAGGTGGCGGAAGATTCGCTGGCGCACGATCCGTCGGACGAAAACCTCAAGGTTCTCAATGA
Source organism: uncultured Alphaproteobacteria bacterium (assembly GCA_963789175.1). Classification (GTDB taxonomy): domain Bacteria; phylum Pseudomonadota; class Alphaproteobacteria; order Rhizobiales; family Aestuariivirgaceae; genus CAWBJO01. The sequence goes on along the minus strand of CAWBJO010000001.1, from coordinate 18,080 downwards.
GATCCGCGAACAGCTGCGCTCAGCCACCGGCGAAGAGGCGTTGATCGAGGGTTTCGGCGAAGCCTCGGGGCGGCCACAGGGGCCCGTGGCCTGACCGCCTGCTGGCAGCGAACTGGCACTATTTTTGTTATCGAGTGGGATCGGATGCGCGGCGGACGCCCATGGCCTTCATGGGACGAAACCCGTAGCGTGGTGATCCTGCGAATCAGTTTGACTTTGGAGAGGGCTTGAATGGCCAAGACATCCGCGCGTCCCGCCGGGGCCAAGGCAAAAGCGAGCGCAGCGCGTTCCCAGATCCGCGAGCCGTCCGAAGAGCAGGGCGGCGTCGACGTCCAGGACGAGGCCGATGCGCCGGAAGCCCCGAGCGCATCGCAGGATTCCCCGCTCCTCGACCTGACCGACGCAGCCGTCAAGCGCATGATCAAGGCCGCCAAGGCGCGCGGCTACGTGACCTACGACGAGCTCAATGCCGTTCTTCCCTCCGAGCAGGTGTCCTCCGAGCAGATCGAGGACACGATGGCGATGCTGACCGAGATGGGCATCAACGTCGTCGACAGCGAGGAGGAGGCCGAGGAGGCCGCGCCGGTCGAGCCCGAGGCCAGCGAGTCCGCGGTTCCCGTGAAGGTGGAGCGCACCTCCGAGCCCACCGACCGCACCGACGATCCCGTGCGCATGTACCTGCGCGAGATGGGCTCCGTCGAGCTCCTGTCGCGCGAGGGCGAGATCGCCATAGCCAAGCGCATCGAGGCCGGCCGCGAGGCCATGATCCAGGGCCTGTGCGAAAGCCCGCTCACCTTCCAGGCCATCATCATCTGGCGCGACGAGCTGAACGAGGGGAAGATCCTTCTCCGCGACATCATCGACCTGGAGGCGACCTATGCCGGTCCCGACGCCAAGCAGGCGCCGGCCCAGCCTGCCGCCGCGCCGGCCGCGCCGGCTGCGCCCGAGGCGGCCAAGCCCGTCCAGAAGATCGAGCCGCGGCGGCCCGAGAGCCCGCGCGAGCGCCGCCAGGCCATGGCGATGCGCGCCCGCAACCGCGATTCCGAATATGGCGACGTGCTGGCGCCGGAGGATTTCGACACGCCCCGCGTCGAGGAGGAGCCCGACGAGGACGAAGAGGATACGAACGTCTCCCTCGCCGCGATGGAGGCGGAGCTGAAGCCGAAGGTCCTCGAGACCTTCGACCGCATCGCCAAGACCTACAAGTCGCTGCGCAAGCTCCAGGACCAGGAGGTCGCCGAGAAGACGGCGCTGTCGACCAGCCAGGAGCGCCGCTACAAGAAGCTCCGCGAGGAGATCATCTCCGACGTGAAGAGCCTGTCGCTCAACCCGGCGCGCATCGAGGCGCTGGTCGACCAGCTCTACGGCATCAACAAGCAGCTCATCTCGCTTGAAGGCCGCATCATGCGCCTGGCCGAGACCTATCGCATTCCGCGCGAGGTCTTCCTCAAGGAGTACCAGGGCGAGGAGCTCGACCCGAACTGGGCGCGCCGCGTCGGCAGGCTCGCCAAGTTCGGCTGGAAGCGCTTCATCGTCGAGGAGAAGGACACCGTGAGGGCGCTGCGCGAGGAGATCCACGCGCTTGCCTCCGACACCGGCCTGCAGATCCCCGAGTTCCGCCGCATCGTCCACATGGTGCAGAAGGGCGAGCGCGAGGCGCGCCAGGCGAAGAAGGAGATGGTGGAGGCGAACCTCCGTCTCGTGATCTCCATCGCCAAGAAATATACGAACCGCGGCCTGCAGTTCCTCGACCTCATCCAGGAAGGCAACATCGGCCTGATGAAGGCGGTCGACAAGTTCGAGTACCGCCGCGGTTATAAATTTTCTACATATGCGACCTGGTGGATCAGGCAGGCGATCACCCGCTCGATCGCCGACCAGGCGCGCACCATCCGCATTCCCGTCCACATGATAGAGACGATCAACAAGATCGTCCGCACCTCGCGCCAGATGATGCACGAGATCGGCCGCGAGCCGACGCCGGAGGAGCTCGCCGAGAAGCTCTCCATGCCGCTCGAGAAGGTGCGCAAGGTGATGAAGATCGCCAAGGAGCCGATCAGCCTCGAGACGCCGGTGGGCGACGAGGAGGATTCGCACCTCGGAGACTTCATCGAGGACAAGAACGCCATCCTCCCCATCGACGCGGCGATCCAGGCGAACCTGCGCGAGACGACGACGCGCGTCCTCGCCTCGCTCACGCCGCGCGAGGAGCGCGTGCTGCGCATGCGCTTCGGCATCGGCATGAACACCGATCATACGCTGGAGGAGGTGGGCCAGCAGTTCTCGGTCACCCGCGAACGCATCCGCCAGATCGAGGCGAAGGCCCTACGGAAGCTCAAGCACCCGAGCCGCTCCCGGAAGCTCCGGAGCTTTTTGGATAATTAACGATCGCATTGCGGCTCAATGCATCGGCGCATTCGCTTGCTCTCTAGTTGCTCTCCAACTCCCGCTTGATCTCGGCCGTGATCGTCAGTCGCGTACTCGAGCGCAGTGCAGATGCTGCCAAAGCTGCTCGATGTCCGCGCGCGTGGGCAGTTGGCCCGTATCCGGGATCAGCTTCATCACCTGCTCGATGGCCAGTGCGATGTAGTCCGTCGCGCTTTGCGGAGGATTGTGTTTTTTCAAGACGTACAAAGTCGAACCCCCAAATGCGGCGGGCGCGCCGAGGCGCACCCTGGTGACCGGGGAGTTGAAAACCGCCGTCAGGCGGCTGCGCTGCCCTTTGGGCTTTCGCCTTGGACATACGACAGCGCCTCCCCGGCCTTTCACGAGCATGGGAGGCATCATTCTCGGCTGATGCCAGCCGCTGACGGAAGTGGGGTTTTCAAAGCCCCGGAGCCGAACCGAGATCCAGCTCCGTTGCAATCCTTACATGTGTCTAGAAACAGATGCAACCCGCTGCTGCATCGAAAATGAAGCATCGAATTATGCAGCGCTCACGACTCGAATGCGGCCGGGCCTATTGCGATGTCGTTTGGAGATGCTGATGTCCACATCTCGGCCGAGCAAGGTAAGAAAGTTCAACAAGCGCTCAACGGAAATTCCTTCGAGGCGGCCACGCGTGAGTCGCGATACCGTTGCCTGATCCACGTGCATTCGCTCGGCCGCGTGGGCCTGGGTCAATCCGAGTTTGCTCACGGTGCCGGTGATCGCCACGGCAATTTTCACCTTGAGCATATCCTCATCTGAATGAGGCAATCCAAGATCGGCGAAGACATTGCCCGAACTCTTGATCACTCCGCTTTCCAATTTGCGATGACGCGCCGTGTTCATTTGCCTTCTCCCTTCGCAAAGTGTTTCTCGGCCACCTTTAAGCGATGCCTGATCAGCTCCAAATCGGCTCGAGGAGTTGCAATTCCCTTCTTCGACTTCTTTTTGAAGGCATGGAGTACGCAGACGACATCCCTGAACTTCACCGTATAGATTACTCGAAACGCATCGGAGTCATGGGGAATGATGACTTCCAGAACCCTTGCGCCTCCAAATCCCACGAGAGGGACCGCATTTGCCGCCTTCTCGCCGCCCTGGGCCAAACGAACCGCAAAACCGGCCTCCTGGCGAACATTAGTCGGGAAGCTCTTCAAGTCCTTGAGACTTGAAGCAACCCAATACACGTCCTTCATTACAAGCCATCCAATATGGTAATTCAGCTAAACCAATTCAGAGGTATCCCTTGTATTCAGCCTGCCGCAATATGCATTTGCGGTACTCAATATGGTAATTCTACCATAATGTCAAGAAGCGAACAGTGAGTACAGAAGGTTCAGCGGCCGAAAAGTTCAGCTACAAATGCCTTGCCGTCACCGGCACGCTCCACCGCTCCGCGAGATACTCCACCACCAGCCGCCGGTGGCAGTGTTCGGCGGTCGCCTCTGAGCAGAGCAGGCACGCACCCTCGAAATCCTCCGGTTTGAACCGCGCCTCGACCTTGCGCGCCCCCATCAGCTCCACGAACTCGCGCTCGTAGTCCGCCCACGCCCCGCCGCCCTTCTTGTATTTCGCGAAGAGCTCGTGGCTCGGCGCCAGGTCCGGCTCGTGCGCGTAGGCGATGCCGGCCAGCGCCTGCAGGAAATAGGCGAGGTCCTCCGCCTTGGCGAAGCCGGACAGCTGCGTCGACGGATACAGGCGGACGTCGACGAGCTTCCGGACGTCCGCCCCTTTCAGCCGCGCGAAGAAATGCTCGGCCGTGGTTTTCGTGAAGCCGATGGTCGCGATCTCGACCGCGCTCACCGCTTCTGGTTCTGCACCGTGCCGACGCCTTCCTCCGCATCGGGCTTGCCCTTGCCGGGCGTGCCGACGCTCTGCGTCTTCACCTGGTCCTCGGTCAGGCCGGACTGCGGGGTCGGGCCGTCGCCGCGCGGATCGAGCTTCGTCTTGCCGGGCGCCGCGCCGGGCTGCTTCTCAGGCTTGGTGTTCATCGTCGTTCTCCTTTCGAGGTCTTCCGTAGGCGGACTAGTGCACGCGGTGCTCGGCCTGCGAGCGTGCGGTCTTGCGCCGCTTGCCGCCGACGCGCTTCTTCGTCTTGCGCACTGTGCGCCGCGCTGCGCCGTCACCATTGCCTTCGGCGCTGCGGATGTAGTTGACGAGCCCTTCGATGGCCCGCCCGATCGTCGCGGACGCGCCGCCCGCCGCACCGCCGAGCGACGATGCCGCGTTGAGCCCGGCATTGCCGATCCGCTCCGCCGCCGCCATCGGATGCTCCATGAGATTGCGCGCCGCCGAGCCGCGCCGCGACTGCTTGGCGACGAGCGCCGCGCCGACCAGCACCAGCGCCTCGGCGATCATCGCCCGCGTCACCGGGCTCGCCATCAGGGCGCTGCCGGTCTTGCGCATCGACTTTGGCAGCTTCACGCCGAGCACGCGCTTCGGCACCTTGAAATTCTTCTTCTTAGCCATGGGAGACCTCCGATCGGATGGACGGCAATGAAATTGCAGGCGCGGGCAGCGCCCGTCGCTGTTCGTCAATGCCGGAAGCCGCCGCAGGGTTCCCCGGCGGCTTGAAATTCCCTATGGTTCCTGTGGTTGTCGCAATTCGAGGTAGCCCGCCCCATGGAAAGCCTGTTCGCGCTGGATCTCGAGCGCATGTTCATGCCCGTGCACTCGCTGCTGGAGATATTCCTGCGCGGCACCATCATGTATCTCGGCCTCGTCGCCATCCTGCGCTTCCTGCTGCGCCGCCAGGCGGGCTCGGTCGGCATCGCCGATCTTCTCCTCATCGTCGTCATCGCCGACGCCGCGCAGAACGGCTTCTCGGACGAGTACCGCTCCATCACCGAGGGCATCCTCCTCGTGCTGACCATCGTCTTCTGGGACTTCGCGGTCGATTGGCTGAGCTTCCGCATTCCCGGCGCTCCGCAAGCTCATGCGCTCGCCGCCGCTCCTCCTCGTCGAGAACGGCAAGCCGATCAGGCGCAACATGCGCAAGGAATCGCTCAACGAGGAAGAGCTGATGAGCGAGCTTCGCCAGCAGGGCGTCGAGCGCCTGGACGAGGTGAAGCGCGTCTATATGGAAGACGACGGCCATGTCAGCGTCATCAAGAAGAAGAAGGGCGGCTGACGGCATGCGGCAGTCGCAGGAGACGATCGTCGTCGCATCGCGGGGGCAGGGGCTCGTCGAGTTCACCGCCGAGGTGAAGGGCTTCGTGGAGAAGAGCGGCATCGCGACCGGGCTCCTCACGATCTACTGCCGGCATACCTCCGCGTCGCTGCTGATCCAGGAGAACGCCGACCCGGACGTCATGCGCGACATGCAGGAGTTCTTCCGCCGGCTCGTGCCCGAGGGCGCCGGCTGGATGGTGCACAAGGTCGAAGGGCCCGACGACATGCCGGCGCATATCAAGACGGCGCTGACCCAGACCTCGCTCGCCGTTCCCGTCGCCGGCGGCAGGCTCGCGCTCGGCACCTGGCAGGGCATCTTCCTCTTCGAGCATCGGGCCCGCCCGCACCGCCGCGAGGTGGTGCTGCATCTCATCGGCGGCTAGGCCCAGCGGTAGTTGAAGCTCACCGTGATGCGCTCCGACGCCGCCGGGTTCGCCGGCACTTCGTGCCTGAGCCAGCTCTCCCACAGGAGCAGCGTTCCCGCCTTCGGCGTCTCGTAGATGAACTGCCGGTCCTCGCGCGCCGCCGCCGCCGTCTTCACCGGCGCCGCCATCATCAGCGGCAGGCGCGGGTCCTCGAAGCGGATGGCGGCTGCCTTGGGCGGCATGCGGACGTAGAAGGTGCCGCTGACGACCGAGTGCGGGTGGATGTGGCCGCCATGCGCCGCGCCCTTCGGCAGCACGTTGATCCACAGGCTGTCGAGCTCGAGCGCCCGGTCCTTGAGGTCGAAGGCGAGGCGGCGGCCGAAGGCGGCGACGTGCCGGTCGAGCCGCTTGGCGAGGCTGGCGAATTCCGGCGAGCGCCACGGCAGGTCGTTGAGCGACGCGTAGGATGTGTAGCCCTGATAGGCGTTGGCCTTGCACCACGCCTGGCCGGCCTTGTCCGCCGCGGCGATGGCGCGGCAGGCGCGCTCGACGGCGCGCGTCGGTTCTCGCGCGAGGCTCGCGCGGTAGAGCTTGGTCACGAACAGCCGGTCGATGGTCGCCATGCGCCGGGCTTTTGCCCCACATCGCGCCACCCTGTCAAAGCGTCGCTTTGCGCAGCGGCCCCGGCTTTGCGACACTGGCGCACCGAGAGGGGCACAAAACATGTTCGACAGGCTGCTTGATTTCGAGCACCGCCGGCAACCCGTGGCGGCGCATCATCGCTTCGTCCAGCGCTTCGCGCGCAATGTCGCGTTCTCGATGGCCCTCGTCGCAGCCTCGCTCGCCCTCGGCATGGCCTGCTACCACTATTTCGAGGGCATGGGCGCCGTCGATTCCTTCCTCAACGCCGCCATGATCCTCTCCGGCATGGGACCGGCGACCGTCCTGCGCACCGATGGCGGAAAGATCTTCGCCGGCCTCTACGCGCTTTATTCGGGGCTGCTCATCATCACCATCACCGGCTTCATTCTGGCGCCCGTCGCCCACCGCGTGCTGCACCGGTTCCACGCCGATGTCGAGGACGAGGAGGAAGGTGCGAAAGCGCCGTCCCGGAAAGCGAAAGGGCCCCGCTGAGGGGGCCCTTCCACCATCATGTTCGGATCCTAGTTGTCGTCGCCGCGGTCGTCGTCATCGCCGGGCCGGTCGTCGCCGCGCATGTGGCGGCGCCGCATCTCCCGGTCGTCCTTGCTGAGCACGCCGTCGTTGTTGGCGTCCATCGAGGCGACGAGCGTGGCGAGCGGCTCCTGGTACTCCTGCAGCGTCACCTTGCCGTCGCCGTCGCGGTCGAAGCGCTGGTACTCGCGCACCATCTCCTCGCGCCGCGCCTTCAGCCACAACGCCTCGAACTCGGTAATCGTGAGGTCGTTGGACTTGTCCTTGTCGAACTCGGCGTGCCAGGTCGTGCGGTTGGTGTTGATCTCGTCCTGGCTGAGGCGGCCGTCCTTGTTGGCGTCGTAGCGCTCCATCATGGAGTGCATGCCGGGGCCGCGGAAGCCGTGGCCGCCGCCGCGGTCGGCGAAGGCGGTGGCGCCGATGGCGACCACGCCGAGCGCCAGCACCGCGCCGCCGGCGATCCATTTCTTGTTGCGAGCCTGCATCTGGAATCTCCTTCGAAGAATTCGGTTGGTTCCCTTCGTCAGGCTATCTCGACGCCGGTGCGCCGCGGCGTTAAATCTCTGTAATGTTCAGTCGAGTGCGCCGATGAAATCCGCCTTGCCGAGGCTGACGCCGGCGTGCCGCAGGATCGTGTAGGACGCGGTGATGTGGAAGAAGAAATTCGGGAACGCGAAGTTCAGCGTGTAGCTCAGCCCCGTGAACGGAACTTTCTGATCGCCCATGCTGGCGAGGATCTTCCGGTCCTCCGAGCCGTCGATGTCGGCGGGCGTGAACCGGCGGACAAATTCCATCGCCTTGCGGATGCGTTCCTTGAGGTCGGAGAACGTCTTCTCGCCGTCTTCCCACGCCGGCGGCTCGCGTCCGGCGAGCCGCGACGGCAGCGTCTTGGCGAAATGCGTGGCCGTCTGCACCTGCTCGGTCAGCGAATACATGTCCGGCGCCAGCCGCATGCCGAGCAGGATCGCCGGATCGAAGTCCTTGGCCTTGGCATACGCTTCGCCCTTGTCGAGCAGCGCCATGAGGTTGATGAGGTTCTTCTGGATAACGGGAATGGTGACGGCATACATCGAAAGCGCCATGTTGAGCCTGTTCCTTTGCTTCGCCTGCCCGGCGGGCGGAGAGTTTCACAGGTTCGGTATCCGCTGCAAGGCCCGCCCACGCATCACGCCGTTGTGAGTTACGCGCAAGCCACGACGCATGCTCGATTGCGAGGTGAAGATAAAAGGAGGTGACCGATGGCGCCCATCCGCGTCTTGAAGGGCATGCCCGATGTCCAGCTTACGAAGGAGCAGTTCGCCGAACGCTTCAGGGGGCGATTCTACGATCCCGCCTTCGACGGCCTTCGGTCCGAGATCGATGCCCTGATCGACAAGGCCTGGAACGGCTACGACGACTACCGCAAGAGCCCGCGCACGCGCCCGGCCGGCAAGGAGTTCAAGGATCCCGACTACGACACCTCCATCGAATGGCTGGAGACGCGCGACCGCATCAGGGATGCCGAGCGCCGCCAGCGCGACAAGAACGAGGCCGCGCGCATCCTGCTGGTGAACGGCTCGTCGCGCAGCGACCAGAGCTGCCCCGGCGAAATGTCCAAGACCTGGCGGCTCGTCGAGCTGGCGCGCGACGTCGTCGCTGCCGAGCGCGGCTTCGAGACCGACATCATCGATCTGAGCCGCCTGACGTCCGAGTACGGACGAAACATCTACCCGTGCAAGGCGTGCCTGTCGACGGCGCAGCCGCTGTGCCATTGGCCGTGCTCCTGCTATCCGAACCATGCCATGGGGCAGGTGAACGACTGGATGAACGAGCTCTATCCCATGTTCGTCGCCGCCCACGGCATCATGATCGTGACGCCGGTCAACTGGTACCAGGCGCCGAGCTCCTTGAAGCTCATGATCGACAGGCTCGTCTGCGCCGACGGCGGCAATCCCGACGTCACCAGCACCTCCGGCAAGGATGCGCGCATGGCGAAGGAGCTGGAGCTCAAAGGTTGGCCCTATCCGCGCCATCTCGCCGGCCGCGCCTTTTCCGTGGTCGTGCACGGCGATGCCGCAGGCGTCGAGACGCTGCGCCGCGTCCTCACCGACTGGGCGAACGACATCGGTCTAATTCCGGCCGGATACAAGTCGACCATCGGCCACTACGTCGGATATCTCGAGCCTTATGCGACGAGCCACGACGATCTCGATGCCGACGAGGCCTTTCGCCACGACGTGGGTAACGCCGCCCGCGCCCTCGTCAATGCCGTGAAGCAGCTTCGCAAGGGCGAGCTTCGGCCGCCCGATGCCGGGCTGCACGAGGCGAAGCCGAAATAGATCAGGCGGCGCCGGCGGCTGCGGCGAGGGATTCCTCGGGCCACAGGATCGAGCCCTGCGGATAGGCGGTCGCGAGCATGGCCCGGCCCTTCAGGCCCTGCGCCAGGTCCCGGCAGTTGACGATACCGACGCGGAATCCGCCGGGCGGCATCGCATGGTCTTCCGGCCGCTTGTCTTCGTGGAACGGGATCTGCACGCTCGTCACCGAGGGCAGGTCGAGGACCGCCTTGATGCGATCGGCGCCCGGTTTGCGAAAGCGGATGCCGTGCCGGCCGAACATGGTGACGCTGTAGCCGTCGCGCCGGTCGTCGTCGGCGTAGGTCCAGTCTCCATCCGCATAAAGCCGGACGGCCGCCTGCGTCCATCCGGCGCCGTAGAGGTCCGGCCACTGGTCGGCGAACCGCATGTGGGCCTCGATGATGCGTCCGCCGATCGTCTCGAAGTTCATGAGGCCGGTATGGCCCTTGAGGTTCGCGGCGATCCAGGATCCGAGATAGCTTTCGAGCTCCGGGCGCGACGCGGCATGGATGGTCCAGTAGTCGAACATGCCGTCGCCGAATGCCTTGCCGGTCGTATGCCGCCACCACCGGGAATCGCCGTCGACGACGGCGACGTCGGTGCTCACGTGCTCCCCGTCGAGGAGCGTCATCCACATGTGGCCCGGCATGTAGTGCTTCCCGGCGTCGTCTTCCGATGTGAGAATGCGGCTCCCGACGCCCATGCCCTTCAGGTTCGTCATCGGTTTCGAGAACACCGGATAGCGCTGCGGCGGCACGCCGTGCGGACCCGCGTCGAGCCCCTGGCTCTGGGCGATTGCGAGCTTGTTGTAGACCCAGTTGTAGGCCGGATACCATTGATAGGCGTCGGCATCCTCCGTCGGAATGCGGACGTCGTCAGGACACTCGACGTTTTCGAAATACTGCAGGCGCCAGGGATCGGCTTCGCAAAACGGCATCGGCGGCCCGCCTCGGACTGTGTTCGGGAATAGAGCCTAGCAAGCCTGAAGGGTCCCGCAAGCGGCGATTGGCCGACCTCGCCAAATCGTGATGTGCCGGAAGCCCGCTATCGGATGGTCCAGGTGATCGACACGTCGATGGAGACGACCTGTTCGCCTTCGGCCACCGGCACGCTGGCATCTGCCGCCGCCTCCATGCGCTGCGCTTTCATGTAGACGGGCTGCGGCGGCCGGGCCACCTGCTCGGAGATCGATTGGATGGCATCGAGAGCCACGCCGGCGGCTTCGGCATAGAGCTTGGCCTTGCGGACGGCGTCCTGGACGGCCGATTTCCGCGCCTCGTCCTCGAGCGCCCGAGGATCGTCGATGGTGAAGGTGATGCCGTAGATCTGGTTCGATCCCTTGCTCACCGCCTCGTCGAGGATGTTGCCGAGCGTGTCGAGCTTGCGCACCGTGACGGCGAGCTGGTTCGACACGTCGTAGCCGGTGATCCGGGGTGGCTTGGCGCCCGTATTGTCGTAGTCGTAGACGGGGTTGACGCTGAAGTTGGACGTCTGGATGTCCTTCTTCGCGATGCCCGCGGCCTCGAGGCTGGACAGGATCGCCGTCATCGCGGCGTTGTTGGCCGTCAGCGCCGCGCGCGCCGTGTCGGCGCGGCTCATGACCCCGAGGGTGACGATCGCCGTATCGGGCTTCGCCCGCATTTCGCCGGTGCCGGTCATGGTGAGCGTCCGCAGCGGTTTGTCGGGGGCCTGCGCCAAGGCGGAGCCGCCGGCGAGGCAGGCGGCGAGGACGAGCGAGGCGAGGGCGGTCTTCAGCATGGGCAAACTCCGTGGCCAATGAGGGAGTGGTTCTGAATTGGCATTGCGACGATATCGCGGCAGCTCACCGGAAGGGCGGCTCGTCGAAGCTTCTGAGCTTGCGCGAATGCAGGCCGCGGCGGTCGCTTTTCAGGCCGTCCAATGCCGCGATGCCGATCAGCAGGTGCTCCTCGATGGCCCGTTCGTAGAAGGCGTTGGCGGCCCCCGGCAGCTTGATCTCGCCGTGCAGCGGCTTGTCCGACACGCACAGGAGCGTGCCGTAGGGGACACGCAGCCGGTAGCCCTGGGTGGCAACGGTGCCCGATTCCATGTCGACGGCGATGGCCCGCGACAGGTTGATGCGCCTCCTCTCCTGCGACCAGCGAAGTTCCCAGTTGCGGTCCACGTTGGTGACGACGGTGCCTGTCCTGAGGCGTGCCTTGAGGGACTCGCCCTGTTCGCCGGTCACCCTGGCCGCCGCCTGCTGCAGCGCCACCTGCACCTCCGCCAGCGCCGGTATGGGGATTTCAGGCGGCACCAGGCTGTCGAGGATGCGGTCCTGCCGCAAGTAGCCGTGCGCGAGTACGTAGTCCCCGATGCGTTGCGACTGGCGGAGCCCGCCGCAGTGCCCGATCATGAGCCAGCAGTGCGGCCGCAGGACCGCGAGATGATCGGTCATCGTCTTGGAGTTCGACGGTCCGACGCCGATGTTGACGAGCGTGACGCCGTCGCCCTTGGACGAGATGAGGTGATAGGCCGGCATCTGGTAGCGATGCCACGGTGCCGCGAGGATGCGCCGCGCGATCTCGGGCGCCTCCTGTCCGCGCCCGATCGTCTCGCCGCCCGGCAGATGGAGATGCGTATAGGGACCGTCTTCTCGCAGCCGGGCGACGGCGAAGCTCACGAACTGGTCGACATAGCGGTGATAGTTGGTGAGCAGGATCCACGACTGGAAATGCTGCCAGTGCGTTCCGGAGTAGTGGATGAGGCGGCGCAGGGAGTAGTCGACCCGCGCCGCGTCGAACAGGGCGAGCGGCCGCGGCCGCCCTGGAACTTGCTCCCAGGTTCCGTCGGCGATCTCGTCTCCGACCGCGAACAGGTGCGGGGCGGGGAAGTGGTGGGCGAGTTCGAGCGCGCTGACGCCGCCGTGCTCCAGTTCGTCGCCATGCTCGAGAACGTAGGGGTAGGGGATTTCCTGGTCGCTCGTGCCGACGGCGATGGTCGCGCCGTAGTCGCGTACGAGATGCGTCAGCTGTTCGACGAGGTAGGGACGGAATGCCTCCGGCTGGGTTACGGTCGCCGCATAGACGCCGGCGCCCTGGAACTTGGCATATGCCCTCGCCAGCGACGGCTGCGGCGCGTCGGGCGAATAGGTGACCGAGAGTTCCGGATAGCAGAAGCGCGTCCGTTCTTCCGCCGTCGGCCGGCGACGCTCGCGGATGAACGTGTCGAGGGCCTCCTGCAGGCTGCGCGTGGCGTTCCGGTGCAGCAGCACGAGGCGGTCGACGGCGGCCTCCGGCGTCAGGATATCGGTCTCCGCCGCTTTGTTCATGCCTCAACGTGCCTCGATGCAGATTTTGGCGTCGAAAGGTATGGCATTCGCCGGCGTTCTGCTATAGGCATCGCTTCCGGGGGCCTGTAGCTCAATGGTTAGAGCTGGCGGCTCATAACCGCTCGGTTGGAGGTTCGAGTCCTCCCGGGCCCACCACTAAGTTCTTCACTCCGATGTTCGATAGTGCTTTGGGGCAAATAGTGCCCACTTTCCCGGCGAATTTGCGAATAACTTTTGGAGCCGTTGGAGAGGAGCAACTCATACTTCTGGCAATAGCGGCTCGAATCCGGAAAGTGCTCAGTTCGCCTTTTTGGCTGCCAAGATGTCAGGTGGCGACTTGGTCGTCAGTTGGAGTATTGGATTGGCCACCATCCAGTCTGTCAGTACACTGTGTGACGGGTCGGGGCGACTGGGGATAGGCATCTATGAGATCGCAATGGACGGTACTCTAGAGGGGGCTTTTTCGACGACTTTCACAAGGCAGGGATTGGTAGAGAAAAGCTTACTCCGGTCCGATAAGCCCGGCAGGCTTCTAGGAAGCTGCGTGATTGTCCTCCGACTGAGTGCTCAAGGCAAGTTCAGGCGCGACATCTGCTGCGGAGCGTGGCCGCCCAAATAAATATCCCTGCACGGCGCCACAGCCCAATTCCAATAGCCGAGCACAAACGCGCTCGGTTTCCACACCCTCGGCCGTCGTATTGATTTTCATGGATTTGGCCAAGTTGAGCACCGCCTCAACAATGCTGGCCTTGTCGGCATCCTCCAGCATTTCGGTGACAAACGAGCGATCGATTTTGAGCACATCGAATTTCAGTTCACGGAGGTGATAAAGACCGGAGTATCCGGTTCCGAAGTCATCCAAGGCGACCTTTATGCCCTGGCCACGAAGGCGAAGGAGCGCCTGCTTCATTCCGGCGACTTCCTCGATTAGACCGCTTTCTGTGATCTCGATTTGGATTCGCCGCGGCGAAAGCCCTGAGCCGGTAACAATTGCCATGAAGTTCGTGAAAAAGCTCGGATTGAGCAACTGGCTGGGCGCCGCATTTATCGAAAGATAAATGTGTTCCGGCCACGCAGCTGCGTCCGCACACGCCTGGCGAAGCATGGTTAGGGTGAGCGACATGAGCTTTCCGCTATCCTCCGCAACGGGAATGAACAGTGCCGGTGGCACTTGGCCACGTGTCGGATGCTTCCAACGGGCCAAGGCCTCATAGCCGATGATGCGGCGTGAGCGGAGATCCACGATCTGTTGATAGTGGGGAACAATCTCATGTCTTTCGATTGCAATCTCGAGGTCCTTTTCGAGTGCCATTCGCTCCTTGAGAGCTTCCTCCATATCGTTTTGAAAGAAATGGTAGGTGCCTCCGCCACTATCCTTGCTTTGATACATCGCACAGTCTGCCGAGTGCACGAGCTCCTCAGCTGTAGATCCATCTTCCGGGTAGATAGCAATTCCGGTACTGCCCCCCACACGAACCGATCCACCCGCGAGCTCTATCGGTTCGCGCAGAAGGAACGTAAGTCGATAGGCCAGACGCTGGGTTGCTTCTCCTCCATCCGAATTGTCCAGCAGGACGGCGAACTCATCTCCCCCCAATCGCGCTACTAGATTTGGAGGTGGGAACAAATCCAAGAGCTTCTGGGCGATCGTAACCAACACTCCATCTCCAGCGCGATGGCCATGAAAATCATTGACCGTCTTGAAGTGATCGAGATCGATTATGAATACCGCAAACGGCAGTTCGCTCTCAGCCGAACGTCGCCGCATCTCCTCAAAGAATTTTCTGCGATTGGGTAGGCCGGTCAGAGGATCGTGCCGGGCAAGCTTCTGTGCCTCGCGCTCGGCAGCGGACTTAGCGACAATGGCCCGGTTTAGTTCAACCAGCCGACGGATTACAAAGTAGCTCAGCATGATTGCGAGGAGGAAAACCTGAAAGACTATCTCATCGAGTTCCCAGGACTCATGGTCCTCCATGAACTCGACCAGAAGGTCCATGGCATCGAACTCCAGGGCAGCCACAAGCCCGACGATCAATACCGAACAGGTCAGGATGGCATCAAATCTGATACTGGAATTGTCCCGCCAGGCGTCTCGCAACCGGCGAAGGCGGTTTGAGCCGAAGGATGCCATCCGATTCCCCGATAGTGACCGGTCTCATTATTCGGGGGTTTGGGTAAATAATCGCTCAACTCAAGAAGTGAACGCATTCCGTAAAATCACGCCGCCCTGTCCAGACTTGATTTGGGGAAGGGGTGGCAAATTCGGGAATGCTTGGTCGAGCGACTGACCGCGCAACAACTGGCCGGTGGCAATCAATTCCGAATAGTCGACTTCAGACCAATTGGCACCTGGTGACAAAACTGCCCAAGCGCGGCCGGTTTTATCATCGGCGACCGCAGGGCAGCCCTTTCGCGAATATACAAGCATCCAAGGACTCCTCAGCTGGCTCTGCAACCGAGGATGTCGAGTTCAAAGAAAATGCGGGTAGGAAATAGGTTCATGTGGTCCGCACCATGCACTGTGATGCGCGAAAGACAAGACCACGGTGGATCAAACAGCGGTCTGTTAGGTGAGTGAGTAGTTTGCCTAAAGGCTCGACGCGGAACCTTCAGCAGGTCAGTAGTGCTCCTTAGCCGCGCCAAGAAAAGCAAAGGAGCCAAGGCACTGCTCGAGTTCTTGAAGAGCCCAGGGGTCACAATGTCGATTGAGGCTGCCGGCTATAAATCGCCGCTCTCTTAGAGGCCTTGAAATCGATGCGATACCGACGGGGGCGACCTAGCGACGTGATTTCGGGAAACAGCTCTCAAAACTTAAAATTGATGCAGTGGTTGCCAATTCTGCTGTGCGTCGCGCTCGCTGCAGCGGGCTCGTGAGAACTTGCACGAAATCTAGGCCCGTTAGCCACCCTTTGAGTTTTTCTGCGTCCCGTTCGCCTTGCTCAGTAAGTGGAATGTCAGCGTGACCAGTGTGCTGTCCAGCATTTTCCCCGTGGCGCACGAAGAATATCTGTGGAAGGGTGCTGTTCATTTAGTTCCCTATAAAGCTTAGCAAAGCCATCCACGGTCGCCTTCCACAGTTTCCGGCTAGCCTACCTACTGGTAGACTAACGTTAAGATGTGGATCCCACGCGCACGATCAACTCATGTCGTTCACGTTGATAAATAGGGTAGAGCAATGAAGGCGGGCAAAAATACCGCAACGGACTCATTGTGGTGGCTGATGGCTCCGGCGCCCGATTTTTCCGCAATTCTGGTGATGAGAACAAGCTCTCCCTATCCTTTGAGTGCGAGTTAGTGCCCACCAATCTTGTCAATGACGGCCCGGGTAGCAAGCATCCCCCAAGAAATCATGGGTCGCGAGACCGACGAGGCCACGTTCGCAAAACAACTGGCAAATCAGCTTTATCACCGCGCCCACAGCAGAGACTTTGCTGGCCTTGTACTTATCGCCGATCCACAAACCCTGGGCCAACTCCGGCCCGCCTTGCACAAGGAAACAAGGTCGACTCCTGCTGCAAGTCGGTAAAACTCTGACAAGCGCATCAGTTCGGAAATTCAGCAAGCTCGATCTAAGGCGAGGTTGAAACCGCGGCTGACTAGACAGGCCCACAGAATGTCGGGCACCACCAAGTGTGGGCCGCCCAGGGGCAGCCTTGGGGCCCGAACGAAAAGCTCGACGACTTTTTCTAACCGGAACTTTCCCGCCTACTGGGTGTTACTTCTTTTCGTATTTTAGCCCTCCCAAGGAGAGACCAAATGGATAAGGACCGTATCAAAGGCTCGGCACGCCAGGCAAAGGGCACGGTCAAGTCGGCGCTAGGCCGAGCAACTGGAGATTCGAAACTAGAAGCCGAGGGAAAAGCCGACAAAGCGGCAGGGAAAATCCAAAACGCTGTTGGCGGAATAAAAGATGCCTTTCGAGGCAAGAAACGCTAACCAAAAGTGCTTGCTGGCCTGCCTGACGCGTGAATTCGATTGTTCATTGGCCCTCGCAACACTTCTTCGTTCCGAGGATCTGCTATTACTATTAGTTTTAGGACACGACGGACGATGCTGGTTATGAGCAAACCGCCGTGCTTTTCAGGACCGCTCCGCCTGACCAAGGCGGCCTTACCCTGCATGCGGCGAGGATGGGGAAACTCCACAAGGAGGTTAAACGGTGGCAGACAAGGACAATCGGCCGGGCAAACGGTTCACTACCAACGGACAGTAAAGTCAGGCTCATTTTTGAAACTGTTTCGGCTAGAGCAATTCAAAAGAACCCTATGCTGCATTCGACCCTGCGACCCGACTATGCGTTCGATGCCCTACATCACATGATGATGGATTGCCTAAAGCGGGGGTTGTCGGTGAAAGACGTAATTGAGCATGCTCTCCTGCATATTGCTCGAGACGGCGGGCACGGGCGCTCAGCCTGAAGATGATTGCCATTTACGGGCTGGCAACTAGCATTTCAGAGTAGAGGTCGTCCGCTCGCGGAACTTCCACCAGCGTCTCCACATTTCCTATGAGGGAACACGGAGGGCGTGGTGGCATTGCAGCGGGACATGGTGGCGTTGCAGCGGGATCTGTCTCGATCGCCGAGGCAGGGGATTTGCAGCGTTGATGTGATTTCTAAGCGGCCCTAGTAGAGGCTGCGATGGCAACAACTCCGGTACCCATTCTCCTTGGGTTGCGCAGCGGACTGCCTTCTGATAGCAGCTGGTGTTCTAGGTCTCGTCTATCAGGGCTTCGACTGGTTTCTAACGGGCTCCTGGCACGGCCCATCGCTTGGAGCCTTGATAACCTATTTCACTCCAGTACCCCCCGGCGTCCAAAGAATAAAACTGATGCAGTGGCTATTGGAAGTTCCCGCTTCGGTAGTTTTTCTAGTGCTCGGCGCACTGGTTTTCTAGCTGGCGATCGAGGCTGACATTCGTCACATGAAAGAGCAAGCGCGACGGCTGAACCTAATGGATCGACACTAGGAGGAACCTCCTCGTGAGGTTTGGAGTTGAGTAATGCGGCGCCCAGCTGTGGGGTCCAGATATGTACAAGCAACAGCAGCGCGATCTTCGACCGGGGCGGCCGAGTGCTGCGGAAATCAAGGGACCCAGCGAGCCATCCCGCAGGCCAGAGGACCGACCGCCGCCCAAACCCGAGATAAGTCGCCAAGGACCCTGATGCATCGCAGTCGGATTCTCCTCATCGGCGTGCTCATAGGTTTTTTGATCACGTTTGGCTATTTGCTTGCTCAAAGACTGATGTAGTAAGTGGCTGCCACTATTGGACGACAATTCACCATTGCTCATCCCCGAAAATTGACGTGATAACTCTGCA